>CAWIES010000003.1:0-471990 GCA_963835215.1 uncultured Alphaproteobacteria bacterium
GGCCGTGTCGCCTGCCGAGAGGACCGCAGCCTGCGCCGTCGTCAAAGAGGCGATGTCGGCGCTCGTGAGCGCCACCACCTGAGCGGTGTCCAGCGTCGCGATTTGCAGCGTCGTCAGCCCAGCCACCTGCTTGCTGGTCAACTCGTTGACTTCCGCGGTCGTCAGGTTCGCGACCTGCGAGGTCGTAATGCCAAGCAGGGCGTTGAGCGTAAGCGCGCTGATCTGGGGTCCGGTGAACGCCGCGAGATCCGTCGTCGACAGCACCGCGATTTGGCTGGAGGTCAACGCGGCGGCCTGGGTCGAGCTCAACGCCGCGATGTCGGTCGTCGTCAGCGACGCTACGACCGAGGTGGAAAGGGCGGAGACCTGGGAAGCCGTGAGAGACGAAATGATCGACATTGGCGCTCGAGCCCTTTCATTCGCGTCCGGAACGCTGGGAAACGAGCGCGTCGCCAGGCTTTGGCGGATACGCAGTCCCCCTGACACTGGGCTTCGCGGGCTACGAACACGCCGCGTTCCCATCGTTCAGGTCGGTCAGAAAAACATGTGCTTGCACATGGCTCGAGCGGGCCATCACGCCAGAAGTGCTTCATGCAATCGGCGGCAAACGAGCGTTCGCAACCGATTCTGGCGTCCGAGCGGTTCATCTTGCGGCGACGCGCTGGTTCGACTCACGAACCCTGCGCTGCGCCGTAGACACAGTTCACCACCTGATCGCTTTTTAGCTTCGCCAGGTTAAATCTGGATTAATTTTTCGCCGACAGCGTGCGCCAGAACGAGAAAGGGTCCGCGCGTCATCACCAAACGGGCGCCGGCGCGGGCCCCAAACGGGCGTTTCGACCGCCCGCGCCCCATTAGCCGACCTCGCGCAGATCCAGCGGCGCGCCGCTGGCGAGATGGGGACGCAGGTGCTTTTCCCAGGCGCTCAACGCCGCGCCGATCGCCTGATGCATGTCGAGGTAGCGGTAGGTCCCGAGGCGCCCGCCGAAGAAGACGTCCTTTTCGGCCCGGGCGAGCTCGCGATAGGAATTGTAACGCGCTTTGTCCTCGACCAGATTGATCGGGTAGTAGGGATCGTCCTTCTGGCCGGCCGAGCGGCTGAATTCGCGCGCAATGACGGTACGCGGCCCGTAGGTGCGGCTTGGGTGAAAGTGCTTGAACTCGCTGATCCGGGTCCAGGGAATATCGGCGTCGGCGTAGTTCATCACCGGACAACCCTGAAAGTCCTCGGTCTCGATGGTTTCGAGCTCCAGGTCGATCGTGCGCCAGCCGAGAATGCCGAAGCGATAGTCGAAGTAGCGGTCGATCGGACCGGTGTAGACGACCGGCGCGGGCGGGCGCCGATGGGCGGCAAGATCGAACCAATCGACGCCCAGATGCACCGCGATCCGGCGCGTGCCGGCCATCTTGTCAAAGATCGGGGTGTAGCCGTCGCGCGGCAGGCATTGGTACGTGTCGTTGAAATAGCGGTTGTCGTAGTTGAAGCGCACCGGCAGGCGCGAGATGATGTCGGCGGGCAGCTCAGTGGGGTCCGTCTGCCATTGCTTGGCGGTGTATCCCTTGACGAACGTCTCGTAGAGCGGACGACCGATCAGCGAGATCGCCTTCTCCTCGAGATTGCGCGGCTCGGTGATCTCGCTCGCCGTTTCGGCGACCCAGGCGCGCGCTTCGCTCGGCGACATGACGCGACCATTGAACAAGGAAATGGTCGCCAGATTAATCGGCAGCGGATAGATGCGCCCTTTCGACAGCGACCACGTCCGCTGCTCGTAAGGGCTCCATTCCGTGAACTTTGAGAGATAGGCGAAAATCTGTTCGCTGTTGGTGTGGAAGACATGGGGTCCATACTTATGGATCTCGATGCCGGTCGCCGAATCCTCGTAGCTATAGGCGTTGCCACCGATGTGGTCGCGCTTGTCGAGCACCACGACATTGAACCCTTCGGCGGCGGCGCGCTCGGCGACCGTCATGCCGTAAAATCCCGCGCCGACAATGATCAGATCGGCGTTGTCCAGCTCGACGTTGTTCGGTCCGGCTTTATCAATGCGCGTCATGGAACGAACACCCCAGGTTCAGGCTCGCGCAAAATTCGGCCGCGAACGCGATGGTCCATGAATTTCGCGCCGTACTTGAAGATGACCTGCGCCATCTGGAAATTCGCGACGCCGAGATCCGTGTTGATGCCAGCGGGACGCGTATGCTTGACGGGACAGGCGTCGACGATCGCGATCTTGCTTGGTGGATAGCCAAGCAGCATCGGGAACACCCAATCGTGCCCCCAACCGAAGCGGCTCTCTTCCTGCATGACGGGCAGACAAAGCCGCAGCGCGTCGGCGCGAAACACCGGCGCCATGCCTTCGACGAAACGGGTGAACCTGAGCAGGCAACTCGGGTCCTGCTCGGTGACCGTGTGGCAAATGAACGAGTCGGGGGTCAGCGCCGGCTGCGCCAATTGCAGATCGTAGTCGTGGCAAATCTGGAAGAAGTCGTTGACGTTCTCCCACGTCGTCATGATGTCGTCGTCGGGGAACCAGACGTAGTCGTAGCGCGCGAGAATCTCGCGGTTGGCGGTGAGCCAGTGATAGACCGGCTCCCATTTGGGCCCCTTGGCCGGCTGGAAATATTCCTGTCCCCACTCCGGCTGTCCTTCGCCGTAGAACGAGATCGCGAGATCCCAACTGCGGTTGGCGGTTGGCTTCCAGTCGGGGAACAGAGCTTTGTTTCCCGCTCGCATCACGACGAGATTGCGGCGCGGCGTGAGACTTCGCGCCGACCGCCGCCGGCTTTGCGTTCGATTCGCGTAAGGTGAAGGCGATGTCGCCGTCGGGATCGCCGAGGAAGCGCCCTCGCAAGGTCAATTGGCCGTCCTCGGCAACCTCCGCGTCGCGGAATTGACTGGTGACCGCGCCCGACGATCCAACGAATTCCAGGCAATCGTCCTGAACCCGCCATCCCGCTTCGTTATGGTGAACGTGACCGGCGAGCTTTCCGCGCGCTTCGAATTGGACTGTGGGGGCGATGACGACGCCGTCGGCGTGGCCAAATTCCCATAGGCTGCTGCGCAGTCGTTGCTCGAGCAAATCTTGGTTCATGATTGGGACACCGCTGAGTTTCGCGCCACGTGCGCGCTCGAACGCTCCTCATGGGCGCGCGCGCCCCTTGCACCCGCACCGCTTGCGCGCGGATCGCTGGGCCTTCGCGTGTCGCGAGGCCATAGGGTCCGCCGTAGGCGACATGCTTCAATCAGAAAGCTTGCGCCAAACTGGGGTCGCCGATTTTTTGCTTGGGAACTGGGTTGCAGCGGCCGCGCGAAGCGCGCCCGGTCAGGCCGGCTTGGCGGCTAACAGCCGCGCGACCCGCTGCAGGGCGAGGCCATAGCCTTGGACGCCAAAGCCGGCGAGGACCCCCGAGGCGACGCCCGAGACGAACGAGTGGTGCCGGAATGGCTCGCGCTTGTGGACGTTGGAGATGTGCACTTCGATGACCGGCCCTTCGAAGGCGCTGAGCGCATCGGCGATGGCGATCGAGGTGTGGGTGTAGGCGGCGGGGTTGATGACGATCGCCGCCGCGCGCTCGCGCGCCTCGTGGATCCATTCGATGAGTTCGTATTCGCGGTTGCTCTGGCGGAACTCGATCGTCAGGCCGAGCTCCTTGCCGGCCTGACGGCATGCGGCCTCGACGTCGGCGAGCAACTCGCTGCCGTAGATTTCCGGCTGGCGCTTGCCCAGCAGGTTGAGGTTCGGTCCGTTCAGGACAAAGACGATACGGCTCACGAGGCGCGCCCTCCCGCGCCGGCGGGCCTCGGCCCATCGGCCTCGCCTCTATACGGCATGACGCGGGCGGGCGCGAGATGGGCTGCGCCCTCGTCGCATCCCCTTGCCGCGCCTTGCCAATTCCCTACACTTGGGGCGGCGGCGTTGGAGGGGTTGGGTCTTGTTGGGTCGTGAGCCGAACGTGAGCGAGCCAAACTCGGGCGAGCAATTCGCCGTGATCGGCGAGATCGAACTCTGCTACCAGACCTTCGGGCGGCCCAGCGACCCGGCGCTGCTGCTGATCGCGGGCCTCGGCGCGCAGATGCTGCTGTGGGAGGACGACTTTTGCCGCGCCCTGGCCAAGCGCGGCTTCTGGGTGATCCGCTTCGACAATCGCGACATGGGAAGATCGACCAAGATCGCCTGGACGCTTCCCGCCAACCTCGGCCAGGCGATCGCCGCGCTCAAGCCGGGCGAGAGAATTCCCGCGCCCTATCTTCTGAAAGACATGGCGGGCGACACGATCGGGCTGATGGACGCGCTCGGGATCGCGCGCGCCCATGTCGCCGGCATGTCGATGGGCGGCATGATCGCGCAGGAGATGGCGATCCATTGGCCTGAGCGGGTGCGCTCGCTGAGCTCGATCATGTCGACCACCGGCGATCCGCGCCTGCCGCCGCCCATCCCCGCGGCGCTGGCGGTTTTCAGCAAGCCCTCGCCCAAGACCCCGGCGGAATATGCCGAGGTCAATCCTGGCGATTGGCGGGTCTTGCGCGGCTTCGCCTCACCCGAGGACGAGCGGCGCGACCGCATCCGCGCCGCGCGCGCCGCCGCTCGCGGCCTCTCACCGGAAGGCGGACAGCGCCAATTCCTGGCGGTCTATGCGTCAGGTAGTCGCAAAAAGACGCTGCCGAGCATCACGGCGCCGACGCTGGTGATCCACGGCGCCGACGATCCCCTGCTGCCGCTCGCCCACGGTGAGGACACCGCGGCGACCATCCCCGGCGCCAAGCTCGTGGTGCTCGAGCGCTCGGGTCACTCGCTCGCGATCGCGCACTGGCCGCGGATGATCGAGGAGATCGTGGCGATCGCGGGGCTGTAGGCGGGGATGCGTTGTCCGGGCCCTCGATCCGGCGCTTCGCGCCACCTTCTCCCGCAAGCGGGAGAAGGGCAGCGCCCCCTCTCCCGCTTGCGGGAGAGGGCCGGGGTGAGGGAGCTTCGGCCGAGCGCTTACGCGCCGACTTGCGCCGCGGTCGTGAGCGTCGAAAGGTCGAGCTTGACGCCCGGCCCCATGGTCGAGGAGATCGCGGCCCGCTGCAGGTAGGAGCCCTTGGCGCCGGCCGGGCGCGCCCGGTTGACCGCTTCGACGAAGGCGCGAATGTTTTCGGCGAGCTTGGCCTCTTCGAACGAAGCCTTGCCGACCGAACCCTGCACGATGCCGGCCTTCTCAGCGCGGAACTCGACCGCGCCGCCCTTCGAGGCCTTGACCGCCGCGGTGATGTCCATCGTCACCGTGCCGACCTTCGGATTGGGCATCAGGCCGCGCGGCCCGAGCACTTTGCCGAGGCGCCCGACCAGCGGCATCATGTCGGGCGTAGCGATGCAACGATCGAAGTCGATCGCGCCGCCCTGCACCGTCGCCACCAGCTCTTCCGCGCCAACGATGTCGGCGCCGGCGGCGCGCGCTTCGTCGGCCTTGGCCCCACGCGCGAACACTGCAACGCGCAGGACGCGCCCGGTGCCGTTTGGCAGGTTGACGACGCCGCGCACCATCTGGTCGGCGTGCTTGGGGTCGACGCCGAGGTTGATGGCGATCTCGACCGTCTCGTCGAACTTGGCGCTGGCGTTGGTCTTCACCAGCTTCACCGCGTCATCGAGCTTGTAGAGCTTGGTGCGCTCGATCGCTTCGCGGGCGTTACGGATTTTCTTGCCGTGCTGAGTCATGGCTTACCCCACCACCTCGAGGCCCATCGAACGGGCGGAGCCTTCAATCATCTTCATCGCCAATTCGATCGTCTCGCAATTGAGGTCGACGATCTTCTTCTCGGCGATTTCGCGCACCTGCGCCGTCGTCACCTTGCCGACAAAGCCGCGGCCCGGCGTCTTGGCGCCGGAAGCAGGCTTCTTGCCGATCTTGAGCCCCGCCGCCTTCTTGAGAAAGAAGGTGACCGGCGGCTGGCGCATCTCGAAGGTGAACGAACGGTCCTGGTAGGCGGTGATGACGACCGGGATCGGCGCGCCCTTCTCCAATTGCGCGGTGCGCGCATTGAAGGCCTTGCAGAACTCCATGATGTTGAGGCCGCGCTGTCCGAGCGCGGGACCGATCGGGGGCGACGGATTGGCCGCGCCCGCCGGCACTTGCAGTTTGATATAGCCGGCAATCTTCTTTGCCATGTGGCTGCTCCGAATGCGACGCTTGCCGCTTCGCTTACGCGAGGCGGCTCACGCCAGGTTGCAGTTCGTGGTGCGAACGGGTCCCCCGGCTGGCTAACCGGGCGTTCTCCCACGGGTGAAGGCGGGGGCAATAGCAGGGATGGGCGGGGGAGGCAATGGCGGGGGCGTCGGGCCGGCTCCCCTTAAGCCTGCGAACCCTCGATGGGCGCCTCACCGGCCGCTGCGACATGCCCGCCGGCCGCCTCGCGCTCCCTCGCCTTCGAATGGTCGTGGGCGAGGAACGTGTAGACCATCGGGGTCACGAACAGCGTGAACATCGTGCCGATCGCCATGCCGGAAAAGATCGTGACGCCAATGTTGCGGCGCGACGCCGCGCCGGCGCCGGTCGCCAGAATGAGCGGGATCATGCCGACCACCATCGCCGCGGTTGTCATCAGGATCGGGCGCAGCCGCACCGCGGCCGCCTCTTCGATCGCCTCGCGCCGCCCCAACCCCTGGGTCTCCTGCAGCCGATTGGCGAAATCGACCATCAGAATGCCGTGCTTGGAAATCAGGCCAATCAGCGTGACGAGGCCGATCTGCGAATAGATATTGATGCTGAAACCGCCGAGGCTGAGCGGCAGCAGCGCGCCAAACAGCGCGGTCGGCAGCGCGATCAGGATGATGAACGGATCGCGGAAGCTCTCGTACTGGGCGGCCAGCACGAGATAGATGAGGATCAGCGCGAAGACGAACACATAGACGAGCGAGTTGCCTTCCTGCTCGTATTGGCGCGAGTCGCCCTGGAAATCATAGCTGTAGCCCTCGGGGAAAATCGCCGCCGATTTCGCCTTGAGGAAATCGAGCGCCTCGCCCAGCGTGTGGCCGGGAAACGGCACGCCCGACAACGTCGCTGCGTTGAGCTGCTGAAAACTGGTCAGCCCGTTCGGCTGAATCTCCTGCGAAATGCTCGCAACCGCCGACAGCGGCACGAGCTCGCCGTTGGCGGCGCGAAGTTGATAGCGGGTCAGCCAGTCCGGCGTCAGGCGGAAAACGCGCGGGGCCTGCGGGATCACCTGATAGCTGCGGCCCTGCAAGCTGAATAGGTTGACGTAATTGCCGCCCAGCATCGTCGAAAGCGCCGTTCCGATGTCCTGCATGTTGACGCCGATGCGATTGGCCTTGTCAGCGTCGATCTTGAACACATATTGCGGCGTGTCGAATTTGAGATCGACGTCAGTGAACAGGAACAGTCCGCTTTCGCGCGCCGCCTGCTGCATCTTGAGCGCGACATCGGCGAGCGTGGCGTAATCGCCGGTGGTGCGGATGACGAACTGCATTGGCGGGCCGCCGGTCGAGCCGGGCAGCGCCGGCGGCGAGAAGGCCTGCACTTGCCCCTCCGACACGGCGAGAAATTTTGGCCCCAGCGCCCCCAGCACCTCTTTCTGCGTGCGCGTGCGCTGGTCCCAAGGCTTGAGCAGCAGGCCGGCGAAAGCGGACCGAACGCCCTGAAATCCGTTGATGATAAAAGTGTGTTGGATTTCGGGGATCGTGCTCGCTTCGTCGAAGAGTTTCTGCGTCGCCTGCTCGGTGTAATCGAGATTGCCGATCTGCGGCGTCTTGATCAACGAAAACAGGATGCCTTGATCCTCCTCGGGCGCCAGCTCGCGCGGCGTCGAAATATACATGACGCCGGCGAGGGCGAGGACGCCCACCAGGATCAGCACGGTCAGCGCGCGAAAATTGAGTGTGCTATGCAGTCGGCGGTGGTAGGCTCGCCGCAACCAATCGAAACTGCGATCGACGAAAGTGGCAAACCGCCCTTTGGTCGTCTCGTGACGCAGCAGTCTTGAGCACATCATCGGCGATAGCGTCAGCGCGATGAAGCCCGAGACGACCACCGCGCCGGCCAGCGTGAAAGCAAATTCACGAAACAGCACGCCGGTGACGCCCGCGACGAAGCCAATAGGCGCATAGACCGCGGCGAGCGTGATCGTCATCGCCACGATCGGCAGCGCGATCTCGTGGGCGCCGCGAATTGCAGCGTCGAACGGGGTCATCCCGTCTTCGATATGGCGGTAGATATTCTCCACCACGACGATTGCGTCGTCGACGACAAGGCCAATGCCAAGCACCAAAGCCAGCAGTGTGAGCAGGTTGATCGAATAGCCGAGCGCGAGCAGCGCGATCATCACGCCAACCAGCGACAGCGGGATCGTCACGATCGGAATGAAGGTCGAGCGTAGATTGCCGAGAAACAAGAAGATGACGACGATGACGATCCCCGCCGCCTCGGCTAGCGTTTTGGCGACCTCGGCGATCGAGGAGCGGATGAACGCGGTCGAGTCGTAAGCGATGGTCCCATTAAGCCCGGCGGGCAATTGATTGACGATGCTCGGCGTGATCGCTCGCACGCCGTCGATCACGGTCAGCGGATTGGCTTCCGGCGTGCCATAGACGCCAATGAACACCGCCTTGAGGCCGTCGAACACCGACGAGACGTCAGAGCTTTGCGGCCCGAGTTCGATTTTCGCGACTTGGCCGAGCCGCACCAGAGCGTCGCCATGGGTCGCGACCACCAAGCGCCCGAAAGCCTCCGCGCTGTCGAGCGAGGTCAGCGCATTGACGCTGATCTGAGTATAGTCGCTTTTCACCTCGCCGGCGGCGGTCGTGAAATTATTGGCGGCAAGCGCCGTTCGCACGTCATTGGCCGTGACGCCAAGCGCCGCCATTCGCGTCGGATCGAGCCAGATGCGCATGGCGAAGACCTCGCCGCCGAGAATCTGCGCATTGGCGACGCCATCGACCGTCTGCAGGCGCGGCTGCACGACGCGCGTGAGATAGTCGGTGATCTGCGAGGCCGACATCACCGTCGAATTGAAGGACAGATACATCAACGCGTAGCCCTGCCCCGTCTGCTTGACGATGGTCGGGTCGTTGGCCTCGCGCGGCAGCAGGCCGCGCACCTGATTGACCTTGGAGAGCGTGTCCGCCATCGCCCGATCGGGATTGGCGTCGAGCCGCAGGTTGAGCGTGATCGTCGAAACGTTCTGCTGCGAGGTCGACACCAGCGTGTCGATGCCGTCGCTGCTCGCGACCGCCTGCTCGATCGGCGTCGTTATGAAACCTTTGATGACGTCGGCGTCGGCCCCAGGATAGGTGGTGGTGATTGTGATTGTCGTGTTCGGCGTTTCGGGAAATTGCCGAACTTGCAGCTTCAACCCCGCGACGGCGCCGATCAGCAGGATCAACAAGCTGACGACGCTCGCCAACACGGGGCGGCGGATGAAGAGATCCGTGAAGGCGTTCATGCGCGGGCCGTCACGGTCTGGGCGTTTCGGCCGGCGGCGGCAAAGCGCCGGCGGGGTCGATCACGACCTGGGAATTGGGCTGCAGCTTGATCTGGCCGGCGGTCACCACCTTGTCCCCCGCCTTCACGCCGTCGACGATGGCGATGCGTTCGCCGCGCACTGCGCCGACATGGACGAAGCGACGCTGAACGATCAGCCCCTTGTCGTCGGGCCCGGGCGCGACCGCGAAGATATTGTCGCCATAGAGGCTGGAGACGATCGCGGTGCGCGGCAGCGTCAGGACATCGACTGGCGCGCCGGTGGTTACCGTGACTTGAGCGAACATTCCGGGAAGCAGCTTGCGGTCGGGATTCGCGAGTTCGGCTCGCACCGAAACATTGCGCGAAGTCAGCGCTGACGCGGGCGTCGATTGCGACGACCTTGCCGGTAAACGTTCGGCCCGGCTGGGAGTCGACCCCGACATCCGTCTGCTGGCCAGTGGCGAGCGTCGCCAGCGCTCCCTCCGGCGCGGAGAAATCGACGTAGATTGGATCGAGCCGCTGCAAGGTCGTCAGACTGGCGCCGGCGGCGACATATTGCCCGATATCGACCGTGCGCAGGCCGAGCCGCCCGGCGAAGGGGGCGACGATCTTTTTCTGGGCTATGAGCGCCTTGGTCCGCTCCACCGATGCGGCGGCCGAATCGCGCGTCGCTATCGCCGCGTCGACCGTCGATTGCGGCGTGTTGCCGCTGGCGATCAGAGACTTGGCGCGGTCCAACGTCACGTTGGCGTTCTTGAGCTGGGCGAGCCCATTGGCGAGATCGGCCTCCTCGACCGACGTGTCGAGGTCGACCAGCGGCGCTCCGGCGGCGACGTCGTCGCCCAATTCGAAGTGGATGGCCGACACCACGCCGGCGACTTGCGGCGCGACGACCACGCCCTGATAGGCGCGCAACGTGCCGATGGCGTCGAGCAGCGGCGGCCATTGCTCGACCTTCGCCTCCTCCGCCGCGACTGTCGTCGGCTTGGGCGCGAAAGCCGTGCTGATGAAGCTCTTGATGAACTGCGGCTTCAGGACGAATTGAAAATAGGAGAAGCCGCCGATCAGCAGGGCGAGATAGATAAAAACGATCGCGAACGCTGTCGGGCGGCTCCCACCGGGGGGGACGGCGCGCAAGATTAGCCATGGCCCGCAAACGGCCGCCACCAGCACGGGTACGGCGATCGGAACGGGCGTATGCGCCAGGCCGAGCGCCGTCGCCGCGATCAGCGCCGCCGCCGCGACCAGCAGAATCGCCAGAACCAAAGTCGTCTGCCTCATCCGTCGCCTTTCGTCATATGAATATCGGCTTTGCCCAACCGGTTCGCGGGCGACTATTTCAGAACCCGGACCTGCGCGCCAGCGCTGCCTATCACAGATTCCCGCATGACGAACCCCGCTCCGCGCCGTTACAACTCTCCTTAAGCCGGGAGGACGTCGCCATGTCGCTGCGATTCGATCAACGTCTCGATCGCCTGAAAACGCGCCAGCGCGAACTCGCGTTCTGGCGGGTGCGAGAGAGCCGCGATATCGAAGGCTGGCGTTGCAGCGGCGCGCCGATCGCACTTCACGCGGGCTGGCCGAGCGCCGAGGGCGTGGTTAACTTTGCCGCACAAGCGGCGGCGCCGAGCGAATGGCTGCTCGAGGAAACGCGCCTGTCGCTCGATCTTGGCGGCGAGAGCCTCTTGATGCTGGACTACGAGGGCGGCCAACGCGTCGCCTTCGGTCTCGACGTTAACCACCAGGAATTTCCGCTCGCCGGCCGACGCTTCGCCATTCGCGCGGAGAGCGTCGCGCGCCGTCCCTTCGGCCAGCCAGTCGCCGAGCCGCGCCTGCAACGCGCCGCGCTCATCCGCCTCGATTCCGCGCTCGTCAGCTTCGCCGATCGGCTCGCGATGGTCGTCGAGGCGGCGGAGACCCTCGCCGCTCACGAAGCCGCGCCCCATCTCGTCGAGGCGGCGGAAGCGGCGTTGCGTGCGATCGATTGGCCCTCGACGACGCAGGATTACATCGCGCGCATCGCGCTTGCGCCGGGCCAGCAGGCGATCTGGCGCCGCCCGCCGACGATAGCCGACCCGGCGCCGCTGACCGAGGCCGAACGCGCGAGCGTCGTCGCCGCCGACGTCGCGCTCAGCGAGCGGCTCGGCGCGTTGCAGCGACGCTTTCCTCCCCAAGGCGAAGTCGCGATGACCGGCCACGCCCATATCGATCTTGCCTGGCTGTGGCCTTACGAGGAGACGCGCCGCAAGCTCAGGCGCAGCTTCCACACCGCGTTGGGGTTGATGCGCCAAGCGCCGGAGTTCCGCTTCAACCAGTCGAGCGCGCAGTTCTACGCGCAGACCGAGGCCGACGATCCCGAATTGTTCGCCGCGATCGCCGAGCGCGTCGCCGCTGGGCAATGGGAGCCTACCGGAGGCATGTGGGTCGAGCCCGACACCAACATGCCGTGCGGCGAAAGCCTGGCGCGGCAAATTCTCTACGGCCAACGCTATTTCGAGCGCGTCTTCGGCGCGCGCCATCGCGTCTGCTGGCTGCCGGACTGCTTCGGCTTCTCGCCGGCGCTGCCGCAACTTCTGCGCCAGGGCGGGATCGACTCGTTCCTCACCATCAAGGTCACCTGGTCGGAGACCAACCGCTTCCCGCACGATCTCTTCTGGTGGGAAGGCCTCGACGGCAGCCGGGTGCTCACCCACACGTTCGACAACCCGGTCGAAGGCTACAATGGCGAAGCGCGACCGGGCTGCGTCGCGCCGACCTGGACGAATTTCCGCGCCAAGACGCGCCATCCCGAGACCCTGCTCGCCGTCGGCTACGGCGACGGGGGCGGCGGCCCGACGCCGCAATGGCTCGACAACGAGCGGCTGATGCGCGAATTGCCCGCCCTGCCCCGTGCGCGCTGGGCGCGCGTCGACGAGTTCTTCGCCGGCGCGCACGAGAGCGCCGCGGCCAAAACAACGCCGGTGTGGCGCGGCGAGATCTATCTCGAATTGCACCGCGCAACGCTGACAACGCAGAGCGGCGTCAAGCGTCGCCATCGCCGCGCCGAAGCGGCGTTGATCGCGGCCGAGACCGCCGGCTCGCTCGCCCATCTGATCGGCGCCGCGAAGCCCGAGAGCCTCGAGCCGCACTGGCGGCGGCTGTTGAAGAATGAGTTTCACGACATCCTGCCCGGCTCCAGCATCCGCGAGGTCTACGAGGACGCCGAAGCCGAGCTCGACGAGGTCATCGCCGCTGGGCGGGCTGAGCAGGCGCGCGCGCTTGCCGCCATGACCGCGCAACTTCCGAAGGGCGCGCTTGCCGATGCGTTGGTTGTCGTCAACCCGTCGCTCTCGCCGCGCCCGCTGCGCTTGACGCTCGACGATGGCGCGTTCTTGACCGGCGAGGAGACCATCCCGCCGCTTGGCGTGAGGGTCGTCAGCCGCGCCGCGCTTCGCCCGCCTGGCAGGCTCGAAATCGAGGAACGGCGCCTTGAGAACGCGTTTCTGCGCGCCGAGATCGCCGAGGACGGCTCGATCGCCAGTCTCGTCCATAAGCCGACCGGGCGCGAGGCGCTTGCCGGGCGCGGGAATCAGCTCTGGCTCTACCCGCAGGACAAGCCGCGCGCCTGGGACGCATGGGACGTCGAGGAGGATTACGCCGAGCGCGGCGAAGAATGGCGCGCACTCGACACGCTCGCCATCGCCGAGCGTTCGCCCCACCGCGTCGCCTTGCGCGTCGAGCGGCGCTGGCGCGCCTCAAAGATCATCCAGACCTATTCGCTTTCGGCCAATGGCCGCCGGCTCGACATCGACACTTGGCTCGATTGGCGCGATCGGCGCGTTCTGCTTCGTAGCCTGACGACGGTCGCGGCGCGCGCCAGCCACGCGACTTTCGAATGCGCTTTCGGCGTCATCGAACGGCCGACCCACGTCAACACGTCGTGGGACGAGGCGCAGTTCGAGGTTCCCGGTCATCGCTTCGCCGATCTCGCCGAGCCGGGCTTCGGCCTCGCGCTGCTCAACGACGCCAAATACGGCCATAGCGTGCGCGACAATGTGCTGGGCCTCAGCCTCGTGCGCTCGCCGGTTTACCCCGACCCGCTCGCCGACGAGGGCGAGCAGCGCTTCGCCTATGCGCTGGCCCCGCACGCGGGGACTTGGCATGAGGGCGGCGTGCGCGAGGAGGCGGAAGACCTCAACCAGCCGCTGCTGGTCGCCACCGCGCGCGGCCTCGCGCCGACGACCCTGGCGCCGCTCGGCTGCGAGGGCGTCGCCGCCGGGCTCGGCGCGCTGAAGGGCGCGGAGGACGGCGACGGCCTGATCCTGCGCGTCTACGAGCCAGCCGGAGCGCGCGGCCCGCTCGCGCTCAAACTGCCGACCGGCTGGCGCGAAGCCGGCGCCCTCGATCTGCTTGAGCGCCCCAGCGCCCCCAAGGCGGAAGGGGCGCTCAGCCCGTTCGAGGTCAGAAGCTGGCGGCTGCGGCGGGAATGAGTGGCTCAGTCAGTGGCGCGGGCCTCCGCGCCCGCGACCCCAGACTCGCGCTTGCGCGCCCGCGGGCGCGGAGGCCCGCGCCACTGTTCCGCTAAGCCGCGGCCCGGCGCGCTTGTCTTCGCCAAGGCGATTTGTTAGACGACCGCCTCGCTTCGCGGGCTTGGCGCGAGGCGGAGCGGTCATGGCGGAACTGGTAGACGCGCTAGCTTGAGGTGCTAGTCCTTTAACCGGGGTGGAGGTTCGAGTCCTCTTGACCGCACCAGTCTTCAAACGACGGAATTTCAGACGGCGGCCGTTGCGGCCGCCGTTTGCTTTTTCGCTCGAGTTCGTCGGTCGGCGCGGGCGTGAGGTCCGTTCCGCCTTGTGGCCCTGCCACGTCGCCCCTAAGGGATAGGCGGATGGCGAGTTCGCATCGGACGGACGCGTCATTGGCGACACGAAGGACGCCAACCTGATCCGTCACATCCGAGGAGGTGAATATCGATGGGAATCCCGACGAGAGCGGTCTTTCTATCTTTCGCGATTCTCGCCTCGCTGTCTGCGGCCTCCGCGAACGATGGAAGCTTCACGAGCTCCGCCACGCTGACGGTGGGACAAACGTCGCAGATCGTAGTTTTTGGCGGCCATTCCGCCGATTGCCAGAAGAGCGAGCTCGGCAAGGTGGTCATCGTCGAGGCTCCGCAGAAAGGCGTCGTCGCCCTGCGAGCGAACGCCCCTTACGTCGCCCAAAACTCCTTGAGCCACACCTGCGAGGGAATGTCGTTCCAAGGCACCGCCGTGGACTACACCGCCAAGGCGCCTGGAAAGGATCGCGTGAAGCTCGATGCGATTTTCCCAAATGGAACGGCGCATTGGGTGATCTCGATCTCCATTCGTTAGGCGCATAATCACAGGCTCGCCCTGCGAACGGGCGCGGCGAGACGGCGCCTTCCCCGGCCGACGCCTCGTTGCAATAGGCAATCCATGGCCCAGTTCACCACCATCTTCCGGATCAAAACCAGCGGCCGCGGCCTTTATGAATTCACCGAGGAGCTGGTCGCTCACGTCGGCGCGCAGAAGCTCGAAGCGGGGCTCGTCACCCTGTTCTGCCGCCACACCTCGGCCTCGCTGCTGATCCAGGAAAACGCCGCGCATGAGGTGCATGTCGACCTCGAAGCCTTCTTCGCCCGCCTCGCGCCCGAGGAGGAAGGGCGCTACGTCCACGACGACGAGGGGCCCGACGACATGCCGGCCCATATCCGCGCCGCTCTGACCAATGTCAGCCTATCGATCCCGATCATCGGCGGCCGGCTCGCGCTCGGCACCTGGCAGGGCGTCTGTCTCTTCGAGCACCGCCGCGCGCCCCATGTCCGCGAGGTCGCGCTGCACGGGATTGGCGCCTGAGTCTGGATTTCGGATTCAGGCGGACCGCCCTACTCCACCGGCGCAGGCAGCACCGGAAACGGCCCCGCCGGGCGGGCCGGGGCGGTTTTGTCGAGGCGCGGCTTGAGCGCGCCCGTCACGCGGCCGGTCTCGGAGATCCAGCCGGCCGGCGCCGGGGTCGTTGGACCCGTCCCAGGCCCGGCGACGATGTGGACGACCCGGTAGCCGCGCTTCTTCAGCTCGGCGAGGAAGGCCGGCATCATGTCGGCCGTCCACTGGCGGTTGTCGTGGAACAGCAGCATACCGCGCCCGGCCTTTTCCAGCCGGCCCATGATCAGCTTCAGCTCCTGCTCGGGCGTCATCGGCACCCAGTCGGAGGCCCACAGATCCGTGCCGAAAATCCCGACATTGTTGTCGGCGAACCAGCTACGGAGATCGGCGGTGTCGGCAAAGCCGGGAAAACGAAAGAACGGCGCGTGCAACTTCAGCCCGCTGAGGTCGGTCGGCTCGCCGGCCGAGAAATCGACGCCATAAGCGGCGCGCTCCACCGCGATCATCCCCTTGAGAATGTCGGCGCGCGCGGCAGATTCGCTCATGAAGGTCAAGGTCGGCTGCGGATGGGTGTAGGTGTGATGCGCGACCGTGTGGCCCTCCTCGACCTCGCGGCGGGCGAGCGCCGGCAGTTCATCGACCTTGCGGCCGATGTCGAAGAAGGTCGCCCGGACGCATTGGTCGGCGAGCGCGCGCAGAACTTCAGGCGTCGTACGCTGGTCCGGCCCGTCGTCGAAGGTCAGGATCACTTCGTGATCGGCTAGCGGGATGGCGCTCGGATAGGTCTTCAACCCGACCGTCAGGCCGCCCTGTGTGCCGACCTCGGCGACCCGCTCGGTGCCAAGTTTATCTGGTCCGCAAGCCTCATCCGCCGCGGCGGCGGCGCTGGCGGCGAGCGAAATGGCGAAAGCGGCGCAAAGTGCGGCGCGGCGGCGGCGAAAAGGACCCATCCTCTCGTGCTTGCCGCGCCGCGCCCCCACGGGTCAAGGGGCGGACTTTAACGAATCGTTACCCCGATCGCCCTAACTTGGGCTATCACCGCGAGAACGCTAGGATGGCGTTTTCGTCAGCTTCCTTGCGCCTTACGCCCGAGCCGATGACCCATTCCGCCTACGCACAATTCCAGTCCCGCTTCCGCTTCGGCTGGCTCGCCGGGCTCTGCCTTGCGCTGTCGGCGTGCGGAGGCGGCAGCCCGGGCCTTCTCGAGTTCGACGACAATCTTCCCAAGCCGACCGACTATCCGATCCACGGCATCGACGTCTCCAAGTACCAGGGCGAGATCGACTGGAATGCGGTCGCCGGCTCCGGCGTCAAGTTCGCTTGGATCAAGGCGACCGAGGGCGGCGACCATCTCGACGAGCGCTTCCAGGCCAATTGGCAGGGCGCCAAGCTCGCCGGCATCCCGCACGGCGCCTATCTGTTCGCCTATTGGTGCCGGGCGCCGATGGACGAAGCGATCTGGTTCGAACAAAACGTGCCGGTCGAGGACGACGCGCTGCCGCCAGTGCTCGATGTCGAACCGACGCCCGATTCGCGCACCTGCCGGCGCCATCTCGAACGCGACGCGACCATCGCCGACATGAAGGTGATGCTCGACGAGATGGAGCGCCACTTCGGCAAGCGGCCGATCATCTACACTTCGGTCGATTTTTATCGCGCGATCCTCGCCGGCGGCGCCTTCGCCGACTATCCGATCTGGGTGCGCTCGACCAAGCACAATCCGGCGGTGCCCTATGGCGATCGCGACTGGAAGTTCTGGCAATACCGCGCCGACGGGACGGTGCCGGGCATCGACGGCTACGTCGACCGCAACGCCTTCGCCGGCGACCAGACGCAGTGGCAGGCGTTCCTCAACGCGCAGCCGACGACGGCAGTTGCGCAGCAGAGCGCGCCGCCTTCGCCCCCTGCGCTGACCGCGCCGCCCTCGCCAGCTGCGCCGCCCCCCCAATCGCGGCAGGCCTTCGCGCCGCCGCTGATGCTCGGACCGCCAAGAACCAACGGCGACAACTGAACCAATGGCGACAACTGACGGACCTCGCGCGGGGAAATAACGCCCGCGCTGAAGCCTTCGCCATCGCGCACTTGCCACCAGTCGCGCTTGCGGCAACAGTCGCGCCGGAATTCAGGCGGAGAGACAGCACATGACCAGCGAAGGCTCGGCCGAACTCCAGTCCGAGGCGTTGCTCTATCATCGCCTGCCGCGACCGGGAAAGCTGGAGATCGCCGCCACCAAGCCGCTGGGCAACCAGCGCGACCTCGCGCTCGCCTATTCGCCCGGCGTCGCCTTCGCCTGCCAGGCGATTGTCGCCGATCCCGAGGAGGCCGCCAATCTGACGGCGCGCCAGAACCTCGTCGCCGTGCTCACCAACGGCACCGCGGTGCTGGGCCTCGGCCCCATCGGCCCGCTCGCCGGCAAGCCGGTAATGGAAGGCAAGGCGGTGCTGTTCAAGAAGTTCGCCGGCGTCGATGTGTTCGACATCGAGATCAACGAACTCGACGTCGACAAGCTGGTCGACATCATCGTCGCGCTGGAGCCAACCTTCGGTGGGATCAATCTCGAAGACATCAAGGGCCCCGAGTGTTTCGAGGTCGAAGAAAAGGCGAAGGCCCGCATGGGCATTCCCGTCTTCCATGACGACCAGCACGGCACCGCGATCATCGTTTCGGCGGCGGTGACCAACGCGCTCGAACTGACCGGCAAGCGCATCGAAGACGTCAAGATCGTCTGCTCGGGCGCGGGCGCGGCGGCGCTTGCTTCGCTCAATCTGCTGGTCTCGCTGGGCGCCAAGCGCGAGAACATTTTCGTCTGCGACATCGCCGGCGTCGTTTATCGAGGGCGCGAGGCGCTGATGGATCGCTGGAAGTCGGTCTATGCGCAGGACACGAGCGCCCGCTCCCTGATGGAAGTGATCGACGACGCCGATATCTTTCTCGGTCTGTCGGCCGCCGGCGTGCTCAAGCCGGAGCACGTCAAGAAAATGGCTAAAGATCCGCTGATCATGGCGCTCGCCAATCCCAACCCCGAGATCATGCCCGAACTCGCGCACGAGACGCGGCCCGACGCGATGATCTGCACCGGGCGCTCCGACTATCCCAACCAGGTCAACAACGTTCTGTGCTTCCCCTACATCTTCCGCGGCGCGCTCGACGTCGGCGCGAGCGAGATCAACGAGACGATGAAGCACGCGGCGGTCAAGGCGATCGCGGCGCTTGCCCGCGAAGCGCCCTCGGAGATCGTCGCGCGCGCCTATGGCGGCGAGGCGGCGCCGTTCGGCCGCGCCTCGCTGATCCCCAGCCCCTTCGATCCGCGCCTGATCATGCGCATCGCACCGGCGGTGGCGGGCGCTGCGATGGAGAGCGGCGTGGCGCGCCGGCCGATCGCCGACTTGAATGCCTACGCCGAGAGCCTGTCGCGCTTCGTCTTCCGCTCCGGGCTGATGATGAAGCCGCTGTTCGCCAAGGCGCGCGCCGCGCAGAAGCGGGTGATCTACAGCGAGGGCGAGGACGAGCGTGTGTTGCGCGCCGCTCAGGTGGTGCTCGAAGAGCGCCTCGCCCAACCGATCCTCATCGGCCGCCCCGACGTGATCCGCGAACGCATCCGTCGCTATGATCTGCGCATGACTCTGGGCAAGGACTTCGAGGTCATCGATCCCGAGAGCGACCCGCGCTATCGTGACTATGTCGCAAGCTACCTCAAGATCGCCGGGCGCAAGGGCGTGACGCCCGACGCGGCGCGCACGCTGGTGCGCACGAACACCACCGTCATCGGCGCGCTGGCGCTCCACCGCGGCGACGCTGATGCGCTGATCTGCGGTCTCGACGGACGCTTCGCGCAGCGCCTCAAGCACATCAAGGACATCATCGGCCTCGCGCCGGGCGCCACCGACTTCGCGGCGTTGTCGCTGGTGATCGCATCAAGCGGGGTCTTTTTCCTCGCCGACACCCATGTGCGCTACGACCCGACGGCCGTTGAAATCTCGGACTTAGCGTTCGCTTGCGCCGATCACGTGCGCCGCTTCGGCATGGTGCCGAAGATCGCGCTGGTCTCGCATTCCGACTTCGGTTCGGCCGACACGCCCTCGGCGCGCAAGATGCGCGAGGCGCTGGCGTTGATCGAAGCGCGCCATCCCGATTTCGAGGTCGACGGCGAGATGCAGGCCGACACCGCGCTGTCGCTCGTCGCCCGCGCGCGCGTGACGACCGATTGCAAGCTAAACGGCGAAGCCAATGTGCTGATCTTCCCCAATCTCGACGCCGGCAGCACGGCGCTGCAACTGACGCGGGTGATCGCCGATGCATTGCCGGTTGGGCCGATCCTGGTCGGTCCGGCCAAGCCCGCCCATGTGTTGACCCCCTCGGTCACGGCGCGCGGCATCGTCAACATGACAGCGATCGCCGCCACCGGCGCGGCCGCGGAGGGCTGAAGCACACTGCGTTCGCTTCGGACGATCGTCATCGCGAGCGTAGGCGGGCTCGTCGCCTTTTTCGCTCCCCAGCCATTTTGGCGCGCCCACCGGGTCCGCGTTGCCAAACCGCCCGGCCTGAGCGATCCTTCCGCAGCGTCAGACAGGACCGACGACCAAGGTGACAAGGGTGAGTGAAATGGCGCTGAAGCGAAATCGTCGGGCGCCCGCGCGAGCCGGCAGGCTCTTGGCGCCATCGGCCGGGGCGGCGCTGCTCACGACCTATCTGCTCGCGGCGACGTCCGCGCTCGGCTGGCCGGTCGACGGCGGGGGCGACGTGACGATCGACAATCTGGCGGTCAAATCGTTGGACGGCGATGCTTTCACCATTGCCCATGTCGAATTCACCGACACCAATCTCAGCAAAGACGAAGTGATCAAGCTGCTGACGCCCGACACGCCATCGGACGACGAACGCGCGCTGGCGCAGAAACTGAAGGCCGAGAAGATCGCGATTCCTTCGATCGACATCGTCGGCAAGGACGGCTCGAAGATCCATCTGGCCGGCTTCACCGCCAATCATGTCGACGGCGGCAAGATCGAGACACTGGATCTTGCTTCTGTCGAGGCGACGGGAGCCGACAAGGGCCCGATTTCGCTCAAGTCCGGGGCGCTGCATGTCGATGGGCTCGACGTCGCCCTGTTGCTGGCGCAGACCGATTCGCCCGACCCGAGCGCGCCGCCGAGCCGCCTCGGCGGCCTGAGCCTCGCCGGGCTCGACATCGTCGCGCCCGACCCGGAAGGCGCGCCGGGCCAATCGATCCACATCGCCTTCGGCTCGATCGACATGCACAACGACTATTCCGGCGACACGCTGGCCAAGAGCGCGTCCAAGGTTACGGGCCTCGTCATCGAACCCTCGCCGGACTCGGACGCGGGCAAAAGCCTCGCCAGCCTCGGCTACACCAAGCTCGAACTGACAATGACGATCGGCGTCAGCTACCAAGCCGACGCCAAAACCTTGTCGCTCGACGACTTCACCATCGACGGCGCGCAAATGGGCTCGATCGGCTTCAGGGCGGCTTTCACCGATGTCGGGCCGCAATTGTTCGGCTCCGACAGCGGCGCCCGCGTGCAGGCTTTGCTGGAGGCGGGCGTCGCTTCGGTCGAATTGAAGCTGGTCAACGCCGGCCTGTTCGAAAAGGCGCTCGCCTACACCGCCAAGCAGCAGAACGTCTCGGTCGACGATTTGCGCAAGCAATGGTCGACCATGGCGGGAACGGTCGCGCCGGTCATGCTCGGCGGCGATCCCGGCGGCTTGGCGCTGGGCACAGAGACGCAGGCGTTCATCGCCGAGCCGAAGTCGCTGACGGTCGACGTCAAGGCTAAGAGCGGCGCGCTGAAGGCCGGCGACTTCATGGCGATCGGCGACCTTGGCGAATTCACCGGCAAGCTCGACATCTCGGCCGCCGCCAACCGTTGAGGCCGCCGGCCGCCAACTCGCCTCTCATCGAACTGGAGCCGCCACTCATGAAACTTGTGCCCGCTTTGGCCGCCCTGGCCCTGATGTGCCTCGCCGCCAACGCCAACGCCAAGACCTTCCCGATCACTGACGACAACCCGATCGCCACCGTCAGCGTGCCCGACGAGTGGGGCCCCAACGCCTATGACGGCGGCGTGGAAGCAACTTCCCCCGACGGCACGGTCTATATCGCGGTCGAACAGGTCGCCGCCGAGGACGTGAAGAGCGCGGTCGAAGAAGGGATCAAGTTCTTTCTCAAGAGCGGCGTCGTGATCGACCCCGCGACGCAGAAGATGCAGGACATCAAGATCAATGGCCTGGCCGCCTACGACATCGCCTTCTCCGGCAAGGACAAGGACGGCGCGGCCGACGTCAGCCTGACGCTGGTCGAGACCAACGCCAAAGCGAAGTTTCTGCTCCTCTACTATTGGGGCTCGCCCGATGGCGAGAAGGCCAACCTTGCCGCGCTGAAGACCATCTCCGACAGTATCCAGGCGACCAAATAACGCCGCCAAAGCGGAGGGACGCGCCGTGCAATACCAAATCTCGGGAACCGTCATGCAGACGGTGGCGATCGACCTGACGCCCGGCGAGACAGTCTACAGCCAGACCAACACCATGGCGTGGATGAACGATAAGGTGACGATGGACACCCACACCGGGGGCGGGTTCCTGGCCGGGCTAAAGCGCTCCTTCGGCGGCGGATCGTTCTTCATCACGGACTTCACCGCAAGCGGCGCCGGCCACGTCGCCTTTGCGCCGCGCTTTCCCGGGACGATCATCCCTGCCCTGCTGCAGCCGGGCCAATCACTGATCTGCCGCAAGGAGACATTCCTCGTCGCCCAGAAGTCGGTGACGCTCGAACTCGCCTGGCAGAAGACCATGGGCGTCGGCTTCTTCGGCGGCGACGGATTCATTCTGCAAAAGGTGACGGGACCGGGTGTCGTCTGGCTCGATCTTTCAGGCGAACTGGTCGAGCGCGACCTTGCAGCCGGCGAGCGGCTGCTGGTCCACGCCGGCCATGTCGGCGTGTTCGAGCCGAGCGTTGGCTTCGACATTCAGATGGTCAGGGGTTTCAAGAATGTCTTGTTTGGCGGAGAAGGCCTGTTCCTCGCCACGCTGACCGGCCCCGGCCATATCTGGCTCCAAAGCATGCCGATCCTCAACCTCGCCGAGGAGATCGGCCGCTACCTGCCGAATAGGGGCGCCGACAGCGGCGCCGGCTCAGCCGCCAGCGGGCTCGCCGTCGGCGGCGCGCTCGGCGTGGCGGGCGGGTTGCTGGGCGGGCTGCTCGGCGGGGGCGACACCTAAGCTCAGGCGCGCGGCGACTGGAGGTAAAGGCGAGCCACAATGTCGGCAGAGCGGCGAGGTCGCGGCGCTTGCCGAGCGGCAGGCCGCAAAATCGGGAACTTTCCAGCAGCTTCGGCATTAGTGTCATAGCCATGGAGTCCGCCCTATGACGCGCCCTTTCCGTTGGATATTAGCAGCCGCGATGTTCGCGACATTGTCTTCATCCGCCCTAGCGGCGTCGGGATGGGATGGGACGTGGGGCGGCGCCTGGGGAGGGAATGCGCAACAGGCCACCTCGATCACGGTCTCCGGCAACCGGATCGTCAGCTATTCATATCAGGGTGTGTCTCATCCGGTGGCGGCCGGCATCGTGACCCCCACAAAAATCACGTATGAAGATCAGGGCAACAGCGTTACGGTCACGAAGACGGGCGAGAAGACCGCGCATGCAACGCTGAAAAGCGGGAACAACAACGCGACTGCCGAGCTAACGCTGCAGTAGGGCCAGCCCCCGATCCTTGCTTCCCAGCGCATTCCGTGGCCCCACCAACTCGTGTGTGGTGGCAGACAGTCCGGCGGGGCGCCGTTTAGCGGTCCGCCAACCCGCGCTTGCGCAGCAGCGCGTCAGGCGCGGGATCGCGGCCGCGAAAGGCGCGGTAGGCTTCGTCCGGCTCGCGCAAATTGCCGGCCGAGTAGACGAACTGCTTCAGCCGCGCCGCCAAAGCGGGATTGAAATCGTCGCCGCTCTCTTCGAACGCCTCGAAGCCGTCAGCGTCCAGGATCTCCGACCACAGATAGCTGTAGTAGCCAGCCGAATAGCCGCCGCCGGAAAAGATGTGCTGGAAGTGCGGCGTCGCGTGGCGCGCCGCCATCGCCGCCGGCATCCCAATTGCTGCGAGCGTACGCGCTTCGAACGCGGCGACGTCGATCGCACTCGGGTCGGCGATCCTGTGCAACTCCATGTCGACCAGGGCGGAGGCGACAAACTCCACCGTCGCGAAACCCTGATTATAGCGACGCGCCGCCTCGAGCCGAGCGATCAACGCCTCGGGCATCGGCGCGCCGGTGCGATAGTGGCGCGCGAAGCGGCGCAACGTCTCGGGGCGCTCCAGCCAATGCTCGTAGAGCTGCGAGGGAAATTCGACGAAGTCGTTCGATACGTGCGTTCCCGCCAGCAGCGGATAGGTCACGTCCGACAGCATGCCATGCAGCGCGTGGCCGAACTCGTGGAACAGCGTATGGGCCTCATCGAGGCTGAGCAGGCACGCTTCGCCTTCGCCGGCGCGCGCGAAACTCATGACATTGACGATGATCGGCAGGACGCGCCCGTCGAGCGTCTGCTGATCGCGCAGCGCGCTCATCCAGGCGCCGCTGTGTTTCGAGGGGCGAGCGAAATAGTCGCCGATGAACAGCGCGATCGGCGCGCCGTCGGGTCCGATCGCCGTCCAGGCGCGCGCGTCGGGGTGGGGAAGCTCGATGTCGTCGCGGGCGACGAACGAGATTCCGAACAGGCGATGCGCGACATCGAAGGCGGCCGCGATCATTGATTCCAGCAACAGATAGGGCGCGAGCTCGCTGGCGTCGATGTCGAACAGCGCCTTGCGCCGCTTCTCGGCATAGTAGCGCCAGTCCCAGGGACGCAGATCGAAGTTGCCGCCCTCAGCCGCGATCATCGCCTGCAGCGCCTCCGCCTCGCGCAGCGCTTGCGCGCGCGCCGGGGCCCACACCCGGTTGAGCAGCGCCAGCGCCGCCTCGGGCGTCTTGGCCATTGTGTCGGCGAGGCGATAATCGGCGAAGCTCGCATAGCCGAGTAGGCGGGCGCGCTCGGCGCGCAGTTCGACCGTCTCGCGCATGATCGCGCCATTGTCGTGCGCGCCGCCCCCTGCCCCGCGCGCGACGAAAGCACGAAACATCGCTTCGCGCAGGTCGCGCCGCGCCGACGATTGCATGAACGGCTCATAGGACGAGCGCGACAGCGTCACCGCATATTTGCCCGCATGGCCGCGCGCGGCGGCGGCCGCTCCCGCCGCAGCGACGACGCCCTCCGGCAGTCCAGCGAGATCCTCCGGGCGCTCAAGCACCAGCGCGAAAGCCTTCTCGTCGGCGAGCACATTCTGGCCGAAGGCGGCGCCGAGGCTCGCTAACCGCTCGCCGATCGCCGCCAGGCGCTCCTTCTTTTCGGGCGCGAGGCCGGCGCCGGCGCGCACGAAGGCGGTTCGCCAGCGTAGGAGGGTGCGCGCCGCCTCGGCGTCGAGGCCGAGACTGTCGCGCGCACGATAGAGCGCCTCGACCCGGTTGAACAACACGTCGTCGAGCAGCAGGGCGTCGCGTTCGCGCGCGAGCGCCGGCGCGATCTCGCGCTCGATGCGCTCCAACTCGTCATTGGCGTCCGCGCTGGCGAGATGGAAGAACGTTGCGCTGACGCGGTGCAGCAGCGCGCCGGCGCGCTCGAGCGCGACAATCGTGTTGTCGAAACTCGGCGCGGCGTGGCTCTGAGAAATGGCCGAGATCTCGCCGCGCCGCTCGGCCAGCGCCGCCTCGAAGGCGGCGCCAAAGTGCTCGGGGCGAATGCTTGCGAATGGCGGCGCGCCAAAGGGGGCGTCCCAGGGTCCGAGCAGCGGATTGTTTGCACCAGTCGACGGCTGCGCCATGTTCGCTCTTGCCTCACGCAATCAGGATGGCGCGAAAGTCGTTGACGTTGGTGCGCGTCGGGCCGGTGACGACGAGGTCGCCGAGCGCGGCGAACAGCGAATAGGCGTCGTTATCGGCAAGGAAGTCTTGCGGCTTGAGCCCGAGCGCGAGAGCGCGCGCCAGCGTGTCGGGGGCGACGAAGGCGCCGGCGTTGTCCTCGCTGCCGTCGATGCCGTCGGTGTCGCCGGCGAGCGCAAAGACGCCCGGCGCGCCGGCGAGCGCGATGGCCAGCCCGAGCTGAAATTCGGCGTTGCGCCCGCCCTTGCCTTTGCCGCGCACCGTCACCGTCGTTTCGCCCCCTGACAGCAACACGCAGGGCGAGCGCGCCGGCGCGCCGTGGCGCGCGGCGGAAAGAGCGACGCCGGCCAAGGCTTGGCCGACTTCGCGCGCCTCGCCCTCGATTGCATCGCCGAGCACGATGGGCGCGACGCCCAGGCCGCGAGCCGCCTCGGCCGCAGCTTGCAGCGCGGCGAACGGCGTCGCGACGATCGTGTTCGTCACCTTGGCGAAGCGCGGATCGCCGGGCTTGGGCGTCTCCGAGGCCGCGCTCTCGAGATGGGCGATGACGCGCGGGTGCGCATCGATCGAGAAGCGGCGCAGGATCGCCAACGCCTCGGCCGAAGTCGTCGGATCGGCGACGGTTGGCCCCGAGCCGATGATGGCGATGTCGTCGCCCGGCACGTCGGACACGATCAGCCCGACGACCTTCGCTGGCGCCGCGGCGAGCGCCAGCCGGCCGCCCTTGATCGCGGAGAGATGTTTGCGCACGCAGTTGATCGCGGCGATGTCGGCGCCGCTCCTGAGCAGTGCGCGGTTGATCGCCCGCTTGTCGTCGAGGGTCAGGCCCGGCGCCGGCAGGGTCAGCAGCGCCGAGGCGCCGCCCGAAATCAGGCACAGAACGAGATCGTCCGCGGTCAGACCCTTGACACGATCGAGAATGCGCGCCGCGGCGGCTTGGCCCGCGGCGTCGGGCGTCGGATGCGCGGCCTCGACCACTTCGATGAAACGGGTCGGCGCGCCATGGCCGTAGCGGGTGACGACAAGGCCTTCGAGCGGTCCGCGCCAGGCCGCCTCGACCGCAGCGGCCATCGCAGCGGCCGCCTTGCCGGCGCCCACTACGATCGTGCGGCCCTTGGGCGGGGGCGGCAGGAACCGCGCAAGCGTTTTGGCCGGCGAAGCGGCGTCGACCGCCGCGTCGAACAGGGCGCGCAACAACGCGCGCGGATCGGGCGCCTCCCGCCCGAGCGCGCCTTGCATCAGCCCTCGCCCTTTGTGCGATAGGCGGAAAACCACGCCAAGCCGTCTTCGGTGCGGCCGCGCGGGTGATACTCGGCGCCGACCCAGCCCTCATAGCCGAGCGCGTCGAGCCGCTCGATCAGGAAGCGATAGTTGATCTCGCCAACGCTCGGCTCGTTGCGGCCGGGATTTCCGGCGATCTGGATGTGGCCGATGCGCGGCAGACGCCGTTCGATCGTCACCGCCAGGTCGCCCTCCATCCGCTGCATATGGTACATATCGTATTGCAGCTTGATGTTGCTCGAGCCCGTCTCGTCGATGATGTCGAGCGCCCGCCCGCTATGGGTGATGAGGAAGCCAGGCATATCGAAGCGGTTGATCGCCTCGATGACCAACAGCACCTGCGCTTGGGCGAGCCGGTCGGCGGCGTAGCGCAGGTTGTCGATCAGCGTGCGGTGGGAGTCGGCGATTGTCGCGCGCGGCGACGGGATGCCGGCAAGGCAATTGATCGTCGGACAGCCGAGCGCGTGAGCGTATTCGACCGCCCGCTCCACGCCTTCGCGGAACTCGCCGACGCGATCGGGATGGCAGGCAATGCCGCGATCGCCGCTCGCCCAGTCACCGACCGGCAGATTGAACAGCGCCTGCGTCAGGCCGTTGTCGCGCAATCGGACAGCAATTTCCGCCGGCGCATAGTCATAGGGGCCGACATATTCGACGCCGCGAAAGCCCGCCCGCGCCGCCGCCGCGAAGCGATCGAGAAACGGGCGCTCAGTGAACAGCATCGTCAGGTTGGCGGAGAACTTCGTCATAGCCTCTTCCCCGGCGAGGTCGGGCGCCGCCACTGCGTCCCTCGGCTCCGCGCCGCGGCGCACAAATTCGACGAACTCACTGGTCTTGTCCAGCATTCGTTGCGGCGCGCGCCGCCCGAGGATTGCCGATCTGGGTCGCGCCGAGGCACAATACGTCCGCCCTTCGCCCGAACGCGTGAGAGATACGCCGCCGATGTCCGCTGAAACCCGCCTTTTCCTGCGCCACCGCGAGGGTCGCCTCACCGCCCGCGTCGTCGCGGACTTGACGGACGCGCTCGCCGCGCGATTCGGGAACGCCCTCGCGACCTCCGAAGCGGTGCGCCGCCAGCACGGCCACACCTTGACTTGGATCGAGACCGCACCGCCCGACGCCGTGGTCTTCGCCGAAACGCGCGAAGATGTGATCGACGCGGTGCGAATTTGCGCCGCGCACGACGCGCCGATCGTGCCGTTCGGGGCCGGCACCTCGCTCGAGGGCCATGTCAACGCGCTGCACGGGGGCGTGTCGATCGACTGCTCGCGAATGAACCGCGTGCTCGCGGTGCACGCCGAAGACCTCGATTGCGTCGTCGAGCCCGGCGTGACGCGCAAGGCGCTCAACGACACGCTGCGCGACACCGGTCTGTTCTTCCCGATCGACCCGGGCGCCGACGCTTCGATCGGCGGCATGGCGGCGACGCGCGCTTCCGGCACCAATGCGGTGCGCTACGGCACGATGAAGGACAACGTGCTGTCGCTCGGCGTCGTGACCGCCGAGGGCGCCTTCCTGCGCACCGCCGCCGAGCGAAGAAGATCCTCGGCGGGCTACGACCTGACGCGGCTGTTCGTCGGCTCGGAGGGCACGCTCGGCGATGATCGTCGAGGTCACGCTGCGGCTCGCCGGCGTCCCCGAGGCGATCGCCGGCGGCCATTGCCCGTTCCCCAGCGTGCGCGCCGCTTGCGACGTGACGATCGCGACCATCCAATCGGGCCTGCCGGTCGCGCGCATCGAGCTGCTCGACGCGCTGCAGGTCAAGGCGTGCAACGCCTATTCCAAGCTGACGCTGCCCGAAATCGCCGACGCTGTTCGTCGAGTTCCACGGCAGCCCCGAGAGCGTCGCCGAACAGGCGCGCCGCTTCGGCGAGATCGCCCTCGAGAACGGGGGCGGACCGTTCGTGTGGACGAGCAAGCCTGAAGAGCGCAGCCGGCTGTGGCAGGCGCGCCACGACGCCTATTGGGCGGTCGCGGCGCTGCGGCCGGGCGCGCGCCCCTTCGCCACCGATGTCTGCGTGCCGATCTCGCGCCTCGCCGATTGCGTCGAGGAGACGCAGCGCGACATCGCCGAGCACGGCCTGATCGCGCCGATCGTCGGCCACGTCGGCGACGGCAACTTTCATACGTCAGCCCGCTCGTCGACATGAACGATCCGGCCGACGTCGAGCGCGCCGAGCGCTTCGCCGGCCGGCTCGCCCGCCGCGCCATCGCCATGGACGGCACCTGCACCGGCGAACACGGCGTCGGCCAGAAGAAGATCCCTTACGTCGAAGTCGAGCATGGGCCGGACGCGATCGACCTGATGCGCCGCATCAAGCTCGCCTTCGACCCGCAGAACCTGTTCAACCCGGGGAAGATTTTTCGCGAGTGATGGCGCGACCAACCCTCGTCCGGTGCACGGGATGGGGGTTGGTGTGGGGGCCGGTAGCGCAGCATGGAGAACGGGCCGCGCTAGCGGGCGACCCGCTCGTACTCGACAAACGCAAACTCCGCTTCGTCGCGCGGGCCGCGGACGCCGGGCTCGCGGCGCGCTTCGCGCCAGAGCGAGGGATCGATCGCGGGAAAACGTGCGTCGCCGGCCGGGGCGAGGTCGACTTCGGTGATCAGCAGCCGCGAGGCGCGCAAGATCGTCTGCGCGTAGATTTCGCCGCCGCCCGCGATGACGATCTCGCTTGATCCGCTGGCGCGCGCCGCGGCTTCAGCGACCCGCAGCGCCTCATCGACATCGTGCGCGACCGACACGCCCGCTGGAGCGAAACTCGCATCGCGCGTGACGACGATGGTCGTCGCGCCCCGGCAGCGGCGCGCCGATCGACTGGAAGGTCTTGCGGCCCATGATCAGCGGCTTGCCCATCGTCAGCGCCTTGAAGCGCTTGAGATCGCTCGAAAGGCGCCAGGGCAGCGCGTTGCTGCGCGCCGATCGACGCCGTTGCGCGCCACCGCCGCGATCAGCGCAAGCGCTGGCGCGCTCACACCGCCACCGGCGCCTTGATCGCCGGCCAGGGATCGTAGCCTTCGAAGCGCGATCGCCGCGGCGTCGAGGTCGAACAGCGCCCCGCGCGGCGAGGGCTTGGCGGGGGCGAGGACGAGGCGCGGCAGCGGGCGCGGCTCGCGCGACAATTGCTCGCGCGCCTGCTCCTCGTGATTGGAATAGAGATGCGCGTCGCCGAAGGTGTGGACGAAATCGCCGACCTCGAGACCGCATTCACGCGCGACAAGATGGGTCAGCAGCGCGTAGCTGGCGATGTTGAACGGCACGCCGAGGAACAGGTCGGCCGAACGCTGGTAGAGCTGGCACGAGAGCCGCCCATCGGCGACGTAGAACTGGAACAGGCAGTGGCAGGGCGGCAGCTTCATGCGCTCGATGTCGGGCACGTTCCACGCCGACACGATCAGGCGCCGCGAATTGGGATTGCGGCGGATTTCGCCGATCAGCCAGGCGATCTGGTCGTAGACCCGCCCGTCCCGGCCCTCCCAGGCGCGCCATTGCGCGCCCGTAGACCGGGCCGAGTTCGCCCTCCGCGTCCGCCCACTCATCCCAGATCGAAACGCCGTTGGCTTTGAGATAGGCGATGTTGGTTTCGCCATTGAGAAACCAGATCAGCTCGTGAACGATCGCCTTGAGGTGCAGCCGCTTGGTTGTGACCAGCGGGAAACCTTCGGCGAGGTCGAAGCGGATCTGACGGCCGAACAGCGACCGCACGCCGGTCCCGGTGCGGTCGCCCTTGACCGCGCCGCGTTCCAACGCTTCGCGCAAAAGTTCGAGATAGGCCCGCATTGCGCCCCGCCATCGAATGGTGGGTTGTTCTTAGACGATTCGGGGCGCCGGGGCAGCGTCCTTAGTGGACGCTGACCGTTTCGAGCTCATTCTGCCAGGCGTTGGCGATCGCCGCGTCCTTGGAGTCGGTCAGCATGATCGGCGAGCCGTCGGCGCCGAGCAGCGCAAACAGTTGCAGACCGGGGCGGATCGCCGGAGCTTGGGGGAACAGCCGCTGAGCGTCCTCGGACTTGATCGTCTTGACATAGGCGATCGAGCCGCCGCCGAGGTGAGCGAATTCCTGGGGCGTCAAAGCGCCGTTTCTTGCGTTCGCATTCATCATCTCTCACTCCTTCCGGGCCGTCTCGCGACGCGCCCAGGCGCACACCATCAGTTCAGTCGCGCGCCGCAATATTGATCTTCTTCACGATTCTCTCCGGTTGCGGCCGGGCCACGTCGATCGACAACAATCCATTCGCAAGTTCGGCGCCGCGCACCTGCATGCCTTCGGCAAGCAGGAAGCTGCGCTGAAACTGTCGCGCGGCGATGCCGCGGTGGAGATAGTCGCGCGACTTGTCGTCTTGTTGGCGCCCGCGGATCGACAGTTGGTTTTCCTCCTGGGTCACCTCGATCTGGTCTTGGGAAAATCCCGCAACCGCAAGGGTGATCCGTAGAACCTCCGGCGCGCCGTCGCTCGCCGCGATTCGCTCAATATTATAAGGAGGATAGCCGTCCGCGGCGGACTTCGAAGCCTTGTCGAGCGCACGCTCGATGCCATCGAAGCCAAGCAGAAACGGAGAACTCAGCGCCGTCACACGCACCATGATCGAAGCCCCTTTCAGGCGCTCCGCCGAACTGGCCTTCTTAAGCGAACGACCCGTTCGGCTACCGTCGCAACCGGTCCGGACCGCTTGGGGCGCTCCGAACAGGTCAAATATGGCCTCGCCGGCCGGTCATTCAAGACCTGTGGCGAGGGGCGACGTTGGGCGAACGGGGCCCGAACCTTGATGATGAAACGAAAACTTGAAGGAATTCTCTACGGATCGGCGGCAGGCGCCCCACCCGCGCAGGCGACAGGGCGCGAGCAGATCGGCTATCAACAAGCCGCTCCCGCGCTTAAGTAGGCCCATGCTCAAGACCAAATTCGGCGTCAAACGCCTGTGCCAGGCCTGCGGCGCGCGCTTCTATGATCTCGGCAAGCGTCCGGTCGTCTGCCCGCGCTGCGGCGCCGAAGTTGCTCTCGAGCGGCTGAAACGCACGCGCGCGCCCAAATCCGCCGCGCCCGACGAGACGCCGCCGCCCCAAGCGGGCGCCTCGCCCGTCGAGCGCAAACAAGCGGGCGCCCCATCCGCCGAACGCAAACAAGAGCGCGCCGCGCCGCGGCCCGCCCCGGAATGGTCGAGCGAACAGGCAGCGGCGCTCGACAAGGTCGGACGCTGGCTGCAAAGCGGGCGAGCCGCAGGTGTTTCGCCTGTTCGGCTATGCCGGCGTCGGCAAGACGACGCTCGCCCGCCATCTCGCCGAAGGCGCGCACGGCGAGACCGCGTTCGCCGCCTTCACCGGCAAGGCGGCCCTGGTGATGCGCTCCAAGGGCTGCGTCGGCGCGACGACCATCCACGCGCTTGATCTACCGCGCGAGCGAGGGCGAGAATGGCGCGCCGAGCTTCACGCTCAACCACGACGGGCCCGCTTCGCGCGCGGCGCTGATCGTCATCGACGAATGCTCGATGGTCGACGCCGAGCTCGGCCGCGATCTGCTCTCGTTCGGCAAGCCAATCCTGGTCCTGGGCGATCCCGCGCAACTGCCGCCCGGTCAAGGGCGGCGGCTTCTTCACCGAGGCCGAGCCCGACGTGATGCTGACCGCAAATTCATCGCCAGGCGGAGGACGATCCGATCATCCGCCTGTCGGAGATCGTCCGCGACGGCGGGCGAGATCGCCTACGGCGAATACGGCGAAGCCGCGTCATCCGCCGCGCCGATATCGACGACCGCCGACGTGCTCGAGGCCGATCAGGTGCTGGTCGGGATCAACCGCACCCGCCGGCTCTACAACCAGCGCATTCGCCAACTCAAGGGCATGAACGAGCCGCTGCCGGTTGCCGGCGACAAGCTGGTCTGTCTGCGCAACGATCGCGTCAAGGGCCTGATCAACGGCGGCCTCTGGCGGGTCGAGGACGCTCGGCGGCGATGCGCAAGGATTTCGTGCGCATGACGGTGCGCTCCGAGGACGATCCCAGCCGCGCTTCGGTCAAGGTCGCGACGCTGAGGCAGTTCTTCGAGGGCGGCGAAGCCGACCTGCCCTATCCCGCTGCGGCGCGAATCCGACGAGTTCGACTACGGCTACGCCCTCACCGTCCACAAGGCGCAAGGATCGCAGTGGGACGACGTCGTTCTGTTCGACGAGAGCCGCGCTTTCCGCGAGCACCGCGCGCGCTGGCTCTACACCGGGCTGACGCGCGCGGCGCGTCGGCTGACGCTGGTGCGCTGACTATTTCGTGCCGTTGAAATAGCCGGAGTGGATCGCGAGGCCGAGCACCGCAAGAGCGACGACGATCGCCACCGCCCACAATGCGCCGGTCGCCGAGCCGATCGACGTCGCGGGCCGGCGCGCTCCCATTCGCCCGGGAATTTCGCCCGACAGCGTCATGTCGGCGAGACGGCGATAGGTCGTCAGGCGCCGCTCGGTGCTCTCGCCGATGATGTAGGACCGCGTCTCGGCTTCGCTGGGCGCGCGCGAGGTCACCTTGACGAAATCGTCGAGCCACGCGCGCTTGTTCTGCTTGTAGATCGAATAGGCGATCAGCCCGGCGACATCTTCCTCGTTGGGCGCAACCAACGCATCGAAGATCGGATTGCGCTCGGCGTCGCCGACGGCTTCGGTCGAAGGCGCCAAGCCGCCCGCCTGGGGTAGGTTCGGCATCGTTCCTCCACCGATCGTCCGCGGCGCGTCGCTGTCCATATCGCTCATCGCTCCCATGGCCTCCTCCTGGCGCCGCGCCAAACTCGCCCCGGCCGCCGGACAGGATACGCCAGCAGCGCGCCGCGCCGCAATGCGCGATCGCATCGAATCTGCAGCCGGCGTCAATGCAGCGGATAGTCGACTTCAACGACGTAGGGGCCGCCGCCGACCGAGTCGCGCGACGAATAGAGGGCGAATCCCGCCGCCTCAAAGGCTGGCGCGGCGAATCCCCCGCGTGCGCCCAGATACTCGGCGACCGCCATTGGCGAGACCGCGCGTAGGCGGGCCAGCGTGACATGGGGAGAAAAATTGCGTGTTTCGGGCGCCAGCCCGACACGACGCAGCCGGTGCTCAAGCTCGCCCTGCAATTCGACCAGCGCCGACGATCGCTTGATCTTGGCGACGATGGCGCGCGGCCTGGCGCCGCCGAACCACCCGAGGCCCTCGAAGTCGACCTCGACCGGCGAGCGACGCACGCTCGCCAGCGCGTCGGCGACTTCGTGAGCGGCGTGCGCATCGACGTCGCCGATAAAGCGTAACGTAAGGTGATAGGCGCTCGGATCGATCCAGTGGGCGCCGTACAGGCCGCCGCGCGCGCTGGCGAGCCTCGCCACGACGGCGGGGGGAAGCGACAAAGCGGCGAAGAGACGGGGCATCGCAGGCTCCGCGGCGGCGCGGCGTTCTGTGGCGATCAGATTTGGGATCGATCGGACTTTGTGAGTCGATCAGCTTTTGGCGCCGAGAGCCCCCGCGACGCGCAAGGCGATCTCGTCGGCCAGGGCGCGCGCGATGCGGATTTCGGCGTCACGCTCGGCGCGCAAATCGGCGAAACCCTGCAACGTGCGGTCGTAGACGGCGGCTGCGGTCGCCTCGCCCTGAAAGACGACCTTCTCGTCCTCGATCTTCATCAGCGAGAACTTCGCCAAGCTGACGACCGTCGCCGAGTCGGCGGTGTTGGTCTGGGATTCGATGGTCGGCGTCTGGGTCTTCTCGGTCAGTGTGACGGTCAGCCGATACTTGGCCGCCGGCGTCGAACCGGTGCCATTGAGGTTGGTGATCAGATCGTCGCCGAGATAGTGGCCGATGCGGTCCTTGATCGGGACAACCTCCACCGCCTGCAAATCCGCGACCAGCCCCGGATGCGCGGATTCGCTGTAAAGCGGCTGGAAACAGCCGCCAAGGAACAGCGTCAACGCCAGCGCGGCCGGTCCGCGCGCTTGATCAGACCACGACATTGACGATCCTCAGGGGGACGATGATCACCTTCTTGGCCGGCTTATTATCCATCGCCCGGCCCACGGCGTCGAGGGCCAAGGCGGCCGCCTCGATTTCGCCCTCGCGTCGGCGTCGCGCCCGATCGTCAGCTCGCCGCGCTTCTTGCCATTGACCTGGACGACGTAAGTCGCGCTGTCGGAGACGGTCAGGCTACGGTCGGCGACCGGCCAAGGGCTTGAGGCGACCAAGGTCTCGTGGCCGAGAACCTGCCAGCACTCTTCGGCAAGATGCGGCATCATCGGCGCAAAAGCGTGAACCAGGATGTCGCCCGCCTCGGCGAAGGCCCAGCGCAGATCGTCGGCGACGGTCTCGGTCTCGATCGCCCCTACAGCGCTCGCCAGGACATTGGCGAACTCGTAGATCGTCGCGATGCAGACATTGAAGCGCAGCCGCTCGATCTCATCCTCGATCTTGGCGAGCGCGCCATGGGCGGCGCGGCGTACGGCCGCCGCGGCCTCGGAGAAGACGGCCGGATCGGCGGGGCGCACAGGGCCGACCACGCGCTCGATCTCGCAGGCGAGCCGCCACAGCCGCTGGACTTGCTTATAAGACCCTTGGACGCCGGCCTCGGTCCAGATCACGTCGCGCTCGGGCGGCGAATCGGACAGCATGAACCAGCGCGCGGTGTCGGCGCCGTAGCTGCCGATGATTTCGTCGGGGTCGACCGTGTTGCGTTTCGACTTCGACATCTTCTCGATCGGGCCGATTTCGACCGGCGCGTCGCCCGTCAGCGTGAAAGCGCGCCGATCGCCCCCTTCCGCCTCGATGCGCACCTCGGCCGGCGCGACCCAGCGCCCCTCGCCGTCGCGATAGGTCTCGTGGACGACCATCCCCTGGGTGAACAGGCCCGAGAACGGCTCGTCGAAGTCGAGATGGCCGCTTTTGCGCATCGCTCTGCGTGAAGAAGCGCGAATAGAGCAGATGCAGGATCGCGTGCTCGATGCCGCCGATATACTGGTCGACCGGCAGCCAGCGGTCGGCAACCGCCGGCGTGGTCGGCGCCGTCTCGTTCCAGGGGTCGGTAAAGCGGGCGAAATACCACGAGGAATCAACGAACGTGTCCATCGTGTCGGTCTCGCGCCGCGCCGGCCGGCCGCACTTGGGACAAGCGACATGCTTCCAGGTCGGATGACGGTCGAGCGGGTTGCCGGGCGCATCGAAGGTCACGTCGTCGGGCAGCCTGACCGGCAAATCTTTTTCCGGTACGGGCACGACGCCGTCGACTTCGCAATGGATGACCGGAATCGGGCAGCCCCAGTAGCGCTGGCGCGAAATTCCCCAGTCGCGCAGCTTGTAGTTGACCTGCCGGCGACCCTGCGGCTGGTTGCCGAGCGTCTGCGCTCTCCAGGCGTCTGGCGACTTCCGCCTTCGCCTTTTCGATCGTCATCCCGTCGAGGAAGCGCGAATTGATCATCACGCCCTCGCCGTCATAGGCGACCTTGTCGACCGTGAAACTCGCCGGATCGACGCCCGGCGGGCAGACGACCGGCGTTGCGCCCAGGCCATAGACGTTGACGAAGTCGAGATCGCGCTGGTCATGCGCCGGGCAGCCGAAAATCGCGCCGGTCCCGTAATCCATCAGGATGAAATTCGCGACATAGATCGGCAGCCGCCAGCCCGGGTCAAAGGGATGAACCACACGTAGGCCGGTGTCGTAGCCCTTCTTCTCGGCCGTCTCGATCGCCGCCACCGAGGTGCCGATGCTGCGGCATTCCTCGATGAAGGCGACGAGCGCCGGATCGTTGCGCGCCACCGCGCTCGCCAGCGGATGGTCGGGCGCAATCGCCATGAATTTCGCGCCAAACAGCGTGTCGGGGCGAGTGGTGTAGATTTCAAGTTCGCGCGCCTCTGGCGCCTCGGCCAGCGCGCCGCGCGAAGCCGGATCGATGACGAAGCGCACCAGCATGCCCTCGGAGCGGCCGATCCAGTTGCGCTGCATCAGGCGCACTTTTTCCGGCCAGCGGTCGAGCCCATCGAGGGCGGCGAGCAAGTCGTCGGAATACTCGCTGATCTTGAGGAACCATTGCGTCAGCTCGCGCTGCTCAACGATCGCGCCCGAGCGCCAGCCGCGCCCCTCGACCACCTGCTCGTTGGCCAGCACGGTGTTGTCGACCGGGTCCCAGTTGACCTTCGATTTCTTGCGCGTCACCAGCCCATTGGCGAGGAAATCGAGGAACAGCTTTTGCTGATGCCGATAGTACGTCGGATCGCAAGTCGCGACCTCGCGCGACCAATCGAGCGACAGGCCCATCGACTTGAGCTGGCCGCGCATCGTGTCGATGTTGGCGTAGGTCCATTTGGCCGGATGGGTGGCGTTCTGCGCCGCGGCGTTCTCCGCCGGCAGGCCGAACGCATCCCAGCCCATCGGATGCAGCACGTTGAGGCCGCGCGCCCGTTTGTAGCGCGCCACGACGTCGCCCATCGCATAGTTGCGCACGTGCCCCATGTGAATGCGCCCCGAGGGATAGGGGAACATCTCCAGCACATAATACTTGGGTCGCGGGTCCTCGTTGCTTGTGGCGAAGACGGCCTTGGCGGCCCAAGCCTTCTGCCATTTCTGTTCGGATTCGCGGACGTTATAGCGCTCAGGCCGCATGGTCTCTGGGAGCCGTTTCGGTTCTGTTCGAGGAAGCGGCGCGACAAAACATGATTTGGCCAAGGGGGTCAAATCCTTTGCCCAGACGCGCCCGCCGACCCTAGCATTGCAGCGCCTTGCCGCGCGGCGCGCCGGTTCGGCGCCCTAAACGCCCCGGCCACGCCCGAGGGCCGCCGCCTGCGAAGCGAAATTGGCGAATTTGGCCGATTTGACCACATCTTGAGGTTGCGACATGGTCGCCGTGGCCGGGCTCCCGGCCGCAAGAGTGAAGCGTCATGAGTTACAGTATTCACGAACCCAGCCTGCACGCGACGTCGGTGCTTGAGCTTCGGCCAACCCAGATGACGCTTGGCATGCGCGAAGTCGCGCTGAAGCGCAAAGCCTGGAAGGCGCAAGGTCTAAAGAAGCTCGACGGCTTTCTCGCCCACCACATGGCGCCGGTGGTCATCGGCCCGGGCGGTCATCGCTATCTCATCGACCATCACCATCTTGCCCGCGCCCTTTACGACGAGGGGGTCGGCAACGTGTTCGTCGCCATCGTCGCCGATTTCCACCAGCTCGACGGGCCGACGTTCTGGAACATCATGGATTTCCATGGCTGGACGCATCCTTTCGACGGCAAGGGGCGACGGCGCGACTTCGCCGATCTGCCCAAGACCGTCAGGGACATGGAGGACGATCCCTACCGCTCGCTGGCGGGCGAACTGCGCAACTGGGGCGGCTTTGCCAAGGATACGACCCCGTTCTCGGAATTCATCTGGGCCGATTTCCTGCGCCCGCGGATCAAGGCGAAGGACCTGCGCAAGAACTTCGACGCCTCGCTGACGCGCGCCGTCGCCTTCGCCAAGTCGGAGGCGGCAAACTATCTGCCCGGCTGGTGCGCGCCGCACGGCAAGCCGGCGCTCGCCGCCGCCAAGGTCGCCGCCGCCAAGGTCGCCGCCGCCAAGAATGAAGCGGGCAAGACTGACGCGGGCAAAACTGGCGCGGGCAAAACTGACGTGAGCAAGGCTCACGCGGGCAAGGCTCACGCGGGCAAGACCGGCGCCGGCAAGAACGGCAAGAAGAGCGGCAAGAGCAAGGGCGGCCTGAAAATGCGCCCCGACGCCCAGCCCGCTCCCGCCGACTGAGCGGAGCGAGGAGCGTCCCGCCCGGAGCCGGGAGGCGGCCGAGGACCTCCTGCAAGTAAACTAGGTGAGCGCCACGCATGCGGCCCACACCCCATCCGGCCTTCGGCCACCTTCCCCAGCTTCGCTGGAGAGGGGCCCGCACTCACCCAAACATCACCACCTGCCGCACCGCCTCAGCGTTGCGCAGGCGGTCGAAGCCCTCGTTGATGTCCTCGAGCCGCAGATGGTGGGTCAGCAACTTGTCGACCGCCAGGCGACCCGATTGGAAGAGGGCGACGAAATTGGGCAGATCGCGGCGCGGCACGCAGGAGCCGACGTACGAGCCCTTGAGCGTGCGCTCGTCGACGACCAGGCTCATCGCCTGGATCGACAGCTTGCGATCGGGATGCGGCAATCCAGCGGTGATGGTGACGCCGCCGCGCGCGGTCGCGGCATAGGCGAGTTCGAGCGCCGGCACGGCGCCCGCCATCTCGAAAAAGAAATCGACCCCGCCACGCGACAGCTCTTTGATGCGAGCGACAGCGTCGGGCGCGCCGGCGTTGACCGCGTCGGTCGCGCCGAGCTTCAGCGCATAGGCGAGCTTGTCGTCGGAGAGATCGACGGCGACGACTTGCCGCGCGCCGCTGACCACCGCGCCGAGCACGGCGGCGAGGCCGACGCCGCCAAGCCCGACCACCGCGACACTGGCGCCAGGGGGAACCTTCGCCGTGTTGACCACCGCGCCGACACCGGTCAGCACCGCGCAGCCAAACAGCGCCGCATGATCGAGCGCCAGTGCGGGATCGACCTTGATGCAGGAACTCCTCAGCGACCACCGCATATTCGGCGAAGGCGGAGACGCCGAGATGGTGGTTGACCGGCGCGCCGTCGCAGACGAGCCGCCGCGCGCCCGACAGTAGCGAGCCGGCGACATTGGCGCGCAAGCCCGGCTCGCACAACGCCGGCCGACCGCCAGCGCAAGGCAGGCAATGGCCGCAGCTCGGCATGAACACCATCACGACGTGATCGCCCACCGCGAGATCGGCGACGCCTTCGCCGAGTTCGGCGACGACGCCCGCAGCCTCGTGGCCGAGCACCATCGGCGTCGGCCGCGGCCGGGAGCCATCGATTACCGACAGATCGGAATGGCAGAGACCGGCGGCCGCCATGCGCACGAGCACTTCGCCGCGGCCGGGGCCGGCAAGGTCGACCTCGACGATCTCCAGCGGGCGCGAGGTCGCGTAAGGGGGCGCAGCGCCAATCGCCCGCAGCATCGCCGCCTTGATCCGCATATCCCGCGCCTCCGCCCTTTGGCCGGACACGGTCATAGCGCCGATCGCGCGACGCCGCCAACGGACAGCGGCGACCCCCTCTCCTCGTACACGGGGAGAGGGGACGGAGAACGCTTCAGGCCACCAGCCGCCGCAGCAGCGCGGAACCGCGCTCGGCGAGCATCACCAGGATGAAGGTCGCGATCAGCAGCAGCGACACGGTCTGGTATTGGAAGAGGTTCATCGCGGTGAGCAAGCGGAAGCCGATGCCTCCCGCGCCGACGAAGCCGAGCACCAGCGAAGAGCGCAGGTTTTCGTCGAAGCGATAGAGGCTGATGCCGAGTAGCGAGGGCAGCACGCCGGGCGCGACCGCGTGGGTGAAGACCTGCAGCCGGCTTGCGCCGGTCAGCGTGAGCGCCTCGACCGGACCGAAATCCATGTCCTCGATCACTTCGGCGAACAGCCGGCCGAGCATGCCGACCGAGTGCACCGCCAACGCCAGCGCGCCGGGGAACGGGCCGAGGCCGACGGCGGTGACGAACAGCAATGCCCACACGAGATCGGGCACGGCGCGCGTTAAAGCGATCACGCCGCGGGCAAGATAGTAGAGCGGGCGCGCCGGCGTCACGTTGGAGGCCGCCAGCAACGACAGCGGCACGGCGAGGATGACGCCGAACACCGTGCCGAAGATCGCCAGATCGATGGTCTCGAGCGCGGGCCACGCCGTGTCGCCGAGCTCACTCCAGGCAGGGGGCATCGCACGGCTGATGATGTCCGCCATGCCGTGAGCGCCGGTGATGAGGTCTCCCGGGCGCGCCTGCACGACCCACAGCGCCTGGCCGACGATGGCGAGCGCGAGCAGCGCGATAGCGACGCCAATCAGCCGCCGGCCGAACCGCGCGGCGGAAAAGGAAGAGGCGCCGGCATGGGCCGCGCCGATCGCGGCGCCGTCGACGCTCATGCCGCGAGATCCCGATAAAGGAGTGCGATCGCCTGCTCGGCGCAAAGTTCCGCTGGAAGATCGAAGGCGACGGCGCCATTGCGCAGGCCGACGACACGGTGCGAATAGCGCAGCGCCAGCGCCGGCTGATGCAGCACGCAAAGCACCGCCAGGCCCTCCTCGTCGGCGAGCTGGCGTAAGAGGCGCATGATCTCTTCGGCCGCTTCCGGATCGAGGCTCGCCACCGGCTCATCGGCGAGGATCAGCTTGGGGCGCTGGGCGAGCGCGCGCGCGATCGCTGCGCGCTGCGCCTGTCCGCCCGACAGCGTATCGGCGCGCTGGGCGCCGAGCCGCTCAACGCCGACCTTGCGCAGGAGTTCCTGCGCCAGCGGCAGTTCCTCGGCCGGCAGACCGCCGAGGGTCGTCCAGAGTGTGCGGCGACGACCGAGCGCGCCGCTGGCGACGTTGGCCAGCACGCTACGCCGTTTCACCAGATTGGCGCGTTGGAACACCATCGCCAGCGCCAGACGCGCATCGTGCAACCTGCGCCCGCTCAACCGGGCGAGATCGCGCCCGTCGACGATCACCGATCCCTCGCTCGGGTCCTGAAGCCGCGCGATGCAACGCAGCAGCGTCGTTTTACCGCCGCCGTTGCCGCCGAGGATCGTCACCAACTCGCCGGCGCGCACGGTGAGATCGACGCCGTTGAGCGCCAGTTTGCCGTTTGGATAGCGCATGCGCAGGCCGCTGACCGCGAGCCGCGTCTCGGCTTCTAGCGCCGCGGGGCTCACCGCCGCGCTCACAGTTTGCTGATATCGACTTTCAGGGTCGAGACCAGATCGCGGATCTGGTCGAAGGCGCTGTCGACCTGCGGCACCGTGCGCAGCGCGGGGTCCTCGTTGGCGGCGAGGAATTTCTGGTCGGCGTCAGGAAGATCGTGCAGATCGAGCGAAGAGAGAACCTTGGCGAGACGGTCCTTGAACGCCGCGTCCATGTCGCCACGGATGCAGATCGGATCGATCGGGATCGGGCCTGACTTCCACAGCGTGACATAGGCTTTGTCGTCATACTCGTCGTGCAGCTTGGCGCTGGCGATTTCTTCGCTGTTCAGCTCGCCAGATAGCACCTTGTGATTGCGCAGCGCTTCAAACGAAGCGGTGTGGCTGCCGGCGTAGATCGCCACGATGCCGCTGTCGGGATCGATGCCGTTCTTACTCAAACCAAAGGCGGGAAAGAGATGCCCAGAGGTCGACGCCGGGTCGGAATAGGCGAAGGACTTGCCCGCGACGTCCGCCAGCTTGTCGATGCCCGAGCCCGGCCAAGTGACGATCGAAGCGTAGTAGCTCGACGGTTTGCCGTCCGCGTTGCCGAAGGTCGCGACCGCTTCGGCCTTGGCGACCTGATGAGCCAGAACATACCCGAGCGGACCGAACTCGCCGATCTCGAGCTTGCCGTTGCGCATCGCCTCGATCTCGGCGGTGTAGCTGGTGGCGACGAAAAGCTGCACCGGGCAGCCCAGCTTGTCGCCGATCAATTTGGAGAGGTCGCCGTAGACCGGCAGCATCCGCTGCGCCGACTCGTAGGGTTCGACGCCAAAGCGGACCCCGTCCGCGGGGCAATCGGCCGCGCGCGCGGACCCAGCCACGATGAGGGCGCCAGAGACGACGACGAGATACAGCGACGATCGCATCATGTTCCTGCCCCGATGTTGGCGAAAAGATTTCCAACTCAAGCTGGAAGGTATAGTTGCGCGGCGTGACGGTTTGTTAACTCGCGCAAGACGCGCGGCGCGGAGACGGACGACGACCGCTCATGCCTGCGGCGCCCCCCTGCGCAGGACGCGGAAACGACAGCGGATTTGCTTTTTTGGCGGCGTCTGGCTTCATTTGTCGTCGCGCCGCCGATGATGAAGCCGCCGGGCGATCGACGCACAAACGTCATCGACGCACGAGTGTCATGGAACAAGATCAGAAGGGCGCCATGGTTAGCAGCGCAGCGATCGGCGATCCGGCGGCGAAAGACTCGCATATCGAGGCGCGACGGCGCGCGATGGCGTTGTTCGCGCGGGCGCGTCTCGACGAGCTCGCGGCGCCGGTCGCCGAGCTCTTGCCCAAGGGCGGCGAGCGCGACCTCAAGCCGGTCGAGACCGGCCTCGTCATGCTGCGTGGGCGCATCGGCGGCGACGGCGCGCCGTTCAACCTCGGCGAGGCGACGGTGACGCGGGCGATCGTCGAACTCGCAACTGGCGAGCGCGGCTTTGCCCATATCCTCGGGCGCGATGAGAAACGCGCCCGGCTGGCGGCGCTCGCCGACGCGCTGTGGCAGCGCGCGGAAACGCACACGGCGATCGAAACGGCGATCCTATCGCCGGTGGCGGCGCGGCTCGCCGCAGAAGCGGCCAAGACTCGGGCCGAGACCGCCGCGACGCGGGTCGACTTCTTCACCCTGGTGCGCGGCGAGGACGCGGCATGAGCGCGCTCGCCTTCGCCGATCCGGTGTTCGATTCGCAGGTCGCGTTCCGCCGCATCCTGCAGGCGATCAGCGCGCCCGGAACGATCCTCGCGTGCGGCGAAGCGCTGGCCCCGCCAGCTTCACTTCGGCCCGCCGCCGCGGCGGCGCTGCTGACGCTCGCCGACTTCGAGACGCCGCTGTGGATCGCCCCGTCGTTTTCCGACGAAGTCGCAGCCTATCTCCTGTTCCACACCGGCGCGCCGCGCGCGCCGACGGCGAGCGAGGCCGCGTTCGCGTTGGTCGATCTTGCCGCCGACGGGCTCGTCCTCGACAGCTTTGCTTTGGGAAGCGCAGAGTATCCCGACCGCTCGACCACGATCGTCGCGCAGGCGGCGACGCTCGAAAACGGTCCGCCCCTCGTCTTGTCCGGGCCGGGCATTCGCGAGGCGGCCACGCTCGCGCCCATGCCCCTGCCCGCAGGCTTCGTCGAACAATGGGCGGCCAACCGCGCCCGCTTCCCGCTCGGCGCCGATCTGATCCTCGCCGCCGGAACGCGCATCGCCGCGCTGCCGCGCTCGACGATCATCGCCAAAGGAGCGCGCTGATGTATGTCGCGGTCAAAGGCGGCGAGCGCGCAATCGCCAACGCCCATGCGCTGCTCGCCGATGTGCGACGCGGCGATCGGGCCGTCGCCGAAATCGAGACGGCGCAGATCGACGAACAGCTTTCGCTCGCCGTCGACCGGGTGATGAGCGAGAGCTCGCTCTACGATCGTCAGATCGCCGCGCTGGCGATCAAGCAGGCGCGCGGCGATCTGATCGAGGCGATCTTCCTCGCCCGCGCCTATCGCACCACGCTTGCCCGCTTCGGCTTCGCCGAGCCGCTCGACACCGGCGCGATGGCGACGCGCCGGCGCGTCTCGGCGACCTACAAGGACCTTCCCGGCGGCCAGGTGCTCGGCCCGACCTTCGACTACACCCACCGGCTAATCGACTTTTCGCTTGAAGAGCCTGGCGATCCGCCCCTGCCCGCCTCCGCGCCGGCGGAAGCGGCGGCGCCGATGACGCGCGTCGTCGACATCATCGCGGGCGACGATCTGATCGAGCGCAATCCAGTCGCCGACCCAGCGACGCCGGTCGCCGACATCACCCGCGATCCAACCGAATTCCCCGCTTCCCGCGACGCGCGGCTGCAGACGCTGGCGCGCGGCGACGAAGGCTTTCTGCTCGGGCTCGGCTATTCGACCCAGCGCGGTTATGGCCGCAATCATCCGTTCGTCGGCGAAATCCGCTTTGGCGAGGTCGAGGTCGAGATGGTCGTGCCCGAACTCGGTTTCGCCGCGCCGCTGGGCACGATCGCACTCACCGAATGCCAGATGGTCAACCAGTTCAAGGGTGGCGACGGCGAGCCGGCGCGCTTCACCCGCGGCTATGGCCTCGTCTTCGGCCAGAGCGAGCGCAAGGCGATGTCGATGGCGCTGGTTGACCGCGCGCTGCGCGCCGAGGAGCTGGGCGAAGAGCGCAAGGGTCCGGCGCAGGACGAGGAATTCGTGCTCTCGCACGCCGACAACGTGCAGGCGACCGGCTTCGTCGAGCACCTCAAGCTGCCCCACTACGTCGACTTCCAGGCCGAGCTGGCGCTGCTGCGCCAGATGCGGCGTGAAGCGGCCGAGAGCGCCGCCAAGAGCGCGGCCCCGCGCGCGGAGGCCGCCGAATGAGCGCCCAGCCCTACAACTTCGCCTATCTCGACGAACAGACGAAGCGGATGATCCGCCGCGCCATCCTCAAGGCGGTCGCGATTCCCGGCTATCAGGTTCCCTTCGCTTCGCGCGAAATGCCGATGCCCTACGGCTGGGGCACCGGCGGCGTGCAGGTGACCGCCGCGATCATCGGCCCCGACGACGTGCTGAAGGTGATCGACCAGGGCGCCGACGACACCACCAACGCGGTGTCGATCCGCGCCTTCTTCGCCAAGACGGCGAATGTCGCGACGACCACCAACACCACCGAGGCGACGATCATCCAGACCCGCCACCGCGTGCCCGAGACGCCGCTGACGGGAGAGCAGATTCTCGTCTACCAGGTGCCGATCCCAGAGCCGCTGCGTTTCCTCGAGCCGCGCGAAACCGAGACCCGCACCATGCACGCGCTCGCCGAATATGGCGTCATGCACGTCAAGCTCTACGAGGACATCGCGCGCCACGGCCATATCGCGACGACCTACGCCTACCCGGCCAAGGTCGCCGACCGTTACATCATGGACCCCTCGCCGATCCCCAAGTTCGACAATCCCAAGCTCGACAATTGCCCGGCGTTGCAACTGTTCGGCGCCGGCCGCGAGAAGCGTATCTACGCCATTCCGCCCTATACCAAGGTCGTCTCGCTCGACTTCGAGGACCATCCGTTCGAGCGCACCAAATTCGCGGGGGCTTGCGAATTTTGCGGCGCGACGGAACTCGTTCCTCGACGAGGTGGTCATCGACGACAAGGGCGGCCGGATGTTCGTCTGCTCCGACACCGACTATTGCGAGAAGCGGCGAGCGGTCAGCCAGAAGGACGCTGCAGAATGATGGCCGATCGCGGGAGCACGGCGGACATGACTGCCCCGCTGCTTTCCGTCCAACGGCTCAACAAACGCTTTGGCGCGATCTCAGCCTGCCGCGACATCTCCTTCGAGCTCGAAGAGGGCGAGGCGCTGGCGATCGTCGGCGAATCGGGCTCGGGCAAGACGACGCTGCTCAATCTGGTCGGCGGCGCGCTCGCGCCAGACTCGGGCGAAGTGACCTATCGCCTGCGCGACGGTTCCGCGCGCGCGCTCTCGTCCCTGAGCGAAGCCGAGCGGCGGGCGCTGATGCGCACCGATTGGGGCTTCGTCCACCAGGACGCGTCGCGCGGGCTGCGCATGAACGTCTCGGCCGGCGGCAACATCGGCGAGCGGCTGATGGCCATCGGCGATCGCCACTACGGCGACATTCGCGCCGCCGCACTCGACTGGCTGGCGCGGGTCGAAATCGCGGCGACGCGCATCGACGATTCGCCCTCGACCTATTCGGGGGGCATGCGCCAGCGCCTGCAGATTGCCCGCAACCTGGTCACCCGCCCGCGCCTGATCTTCATGGATGAGCCGACCGGCGGCCTCGACGTCTCGGTTCAGGCGCGACTGCTCGATCTCTTGCGCGGCCTGATCGCTGACATGGGCCTCGCGGTGGTGCTGGTCACCCACGATCTTGCCGTGGCGCGGCTGCTGTCGCATCGCATTCTGGTCATGCGCCAGGGAGAGGTGATCGAGAGCGGCCTCACCGACCGGGTGCTCGACGACCCGCAGGCGCCCTACACGCAGCTCCTCGTCTCCTCGGTGCTGGCGGCATGAGCGTGGCTTCCCCCACTCCGCTCCTTCGCGTCGAGGGTCTCGCCAAGACCTTCACCTTGCACCTGCATGGCGGGGCGCGGCTTCCGGTCGTGCGCGGCGTCTCATTCACCGTCGCGGCGGGCGAATGCGTGGTGCTCGGCGGCCCTTCCGGTGTCGGCAAGTCGTCGATCCTCAAGATGGTCACCGGCAATTATCTTGCCGGCGAAGGCCGTATCCTCCTCACTGAGGGCGAGCGCACGATCGACATCGCCCAAGCCAGCCCACGTGAGATTCTCGACGCGCGGCGGCGCATCGTCGGCTATGTCAGCCAGTTCCTGCGCGTCATTCCACGCGTCTCGGCGCTCGATATCGTCATCGCAGCGGCGCAGGAAGCAGGGCTCGACCACGCCGCCGCGCGCGAGCGCGCCGTCTCGCTGCTCGCCGCGGCTGCGCCTGCCCGCCGCGCTGTGGACGTTGCCGCCGGCGACCTTCTCGGGCGGCGAGCAGCAGCGCGTCAACATCGCCCGCGGCTTTGCCGGCGAGCATCGGCTGCTGGTGCTCGACGAGCCGACCGCCTCGCTCGACGCCGCCAATCGCGATGCGGTGGTCGCCTTGATCGAAGAGCGCAAGGCGCGCGGGACCGGCTTTCTCGCGATCTTCCACGACGAAGACGTGCGCGCGCGCGTCGCCGACCGCATCGTCGACATCGCAAGCTTTGCTGACCGCGAGGCCGCATGAGCGCTTCCCCCGCCCATCGCCCGCGCGCAACGCGCCTCTCCGAGACGCCGCTCGTCCACCCGAGCGCGGTCCTCAGGGACAGCGCGCTTGGCCGCTTCGTCGAGATCGGCGAGCGCTGCGTCATCGCCGAGACCCATGTCGGCGACTATTCCTATCTGATGCAGGACTGCGAGACCTGGGCGACGCGGATCGGCAAGTTCGTCAACATCGCCTCGCATGTGCGGATCAACGCCACCAACCATCCGACCTCGCGCGCGACGCTGCACCATTTCACCTATCGCGCCGACGACTATTGGACCGACGCGACGCGCGAAGAGAGCTTCTTTGCCTGGCGGCGCGAGAACGGGGTGACGATCGGCCACGACGTCTGGATCGGCCATGGCGCGACCGTGACGCCAGGCGCGACCATCGGCAATGGCGCGGTGATCGGCGCCGGCGCGGTGGTCACGCACGATGTGGCGCCCTATACGATCGTCGCCGGCGTGCCCGCCCGGCTGATCAAGCCGCGCTTTGCCGAAGGGATCGGCGCACGCATGGACGCGCTCGCCTGGTGGGACTGGCCGCACGCCACGTTGCGCGCGGCGCTCGACGACTTTCGCACCCTCTCCGCCGAGGCGTTCCTCGACAAGCATGGAGCCTGACGCAATGGAATTTGGCGCCGCCGACGAGGCTTTGTTCGTCAACGCCAACGTGGTCGCCGCCGACCGGGTCTTTACCGGCTGGGTCGCGGTCGAGAAGGGACGCATCGCCGAGATCGGCGAGGGGAGCGGCCCGCGCGGCGGCATCGACTTGCACGGCGACTATCTGCTGCCCGGCCTCGTCGAGTTGCACACCGATCATCTCGAAGCCCATTTCATGCCGCGCCCGCACGTCTACTGGCTCGCTGGCAGCGCCGTCCTCGCCTATGACGCCCAGATCGCCGCCGCCGGCATCACCACCGTCTTCGATTCCTTTCGCGTTGGCTCGGAAAATGCCGACGAAGAGCGTGGAGGTCTCGGCGAACAGGGCGTGGCGCTCGCCGACGCGGTCGCCAGCGCCGGCGCGGCGCATCTGTTGCGCGCCGAACACAAAACCCATCTGCGCTGCGAGGTTCCCTCGCCAAACGTGGCCGCTACCCTCGAAGCGTTTCTCGCGGCGCATCCTGCAAGCCTCGTCTCGCTGATGGACCACACGCCGGGCCAGCGGCAGTTCCGCGATCTCGACAAGTATTTCCTTTATTACGGGGGCAAGACCGGCAAGTCGAAGTCGCAGTTGGAGGCGGTGATCGCCTCGCGTCAGAGGCTTGGGCGCGAACGCGCCGAAGCGAACCGGCCGCGCGTGGTCGAGATCGCCCGAGCTCGCGGCCTGACGATGGCGAGCCACGACGACACGACCCTGGATGACGTCGCACAGTCGCATCGCGAGGGCGTTTCGATCGCCGAATTTCCAACGACGGTCGAGGCCGCCGCCGCCTCACGCGATCTCGGCATGGCGACGGTGATGGGCGCGCCCAACGTCGTGCGGGGCGGCTCGCATTCGGGCAACGCCTCGGCGCGCGAACTCGCCGAGACCGGGCTGCTCGATATCCTGTCGTCGGACTACGTGCCGGCGGCGCTGCTGATGAGCGCCTTCCATCTCGCCGATGCGCCCAAGGTCGGCGGGCTTGCCGGCGCGGTGCGCATGGTGACCAAGAACCCGGCCGAAGCGGTCGGCCTCACCGACCGCGGCGAGATCGCGGTTGGACGGCGCGCCGATCTGGTGCGGGTGCGCATCCACGACAGCGAGCCGGTAGTGCGCGCCGTGTGGCGTCAGGGCCGGCAGGTGGCGTGAGACGATGGGCGCCGCGCCGCAACCAAATCCGGGGATGGGTCTGTTCGTCGCCGTCGTCGGCCCGAGCGGCGCCGGGAAGGATGCGCTAATCCGCGGTCTCGCCACGCAGCTCGGCGAGGCCGAGGGTGTGAGCTATGCGCGGCGCGTCGTCACCCGTAGCGCCGACGCCCATGAGGATCACGACACGCTGGGGGAGCGCGAGTTTATGGCGGCGCGCGCGGGCGGCCGCTTCGCGCTCTCCTGGGCCGCCCACGATCTCCACTACGGTGTGCCGCGCGAGATCGAGACGCATCTGGCGGAAGGCGGCGTGGTGGTGTGCAATGTCTCGCGCGGCGTCGTCGACGAGGTGCGCCGGCGCTATCCCCACAGCCTGATCGTGCTGGTCACGGCGCGGCCCGACACGCTGGCGACGCGCCTCGCCGCGCGCGGGCGCGACGATGGCGACAGCCGCCGCAAGCGGCTCGATCGCGCTACGGCGCTCAAAGACGCCTTCGCGCCCGACGCGACAATCCAGAACGACGGCGCGCTCGACGACGCCATCGCGCGCTTCCGGGCGCTGATCCTCGCCCATCGAAATCCCCGGCCATGAGCGCGCCAATCCGTTGGGCCGTCTATCTCGCGCCCCCGCCCGAGAGCGCCTTGTGGCGCTTCGGCTGCGACGTGATCGGCCGCGACGCGGTAAGCGGCGAGCGCCGCACAGGCTTCGCCGTCGACGGGTTCGACGCCACCGAATGGCGCGCGTCGACCTCCGAACCGCGTCGCTATGGCTTCCATGCGACGCTCAAGGCGCCCTTTCGCCTCGCCGAAGGGGCAAGCCGCACCGCGCTCGGCGAGGCCATTGGCGCCCTGGCGCGCCAGTTTCAGCCGTTCGCCGCCGGATCGCTCGGCGTGTCCACGCTCGCCCTCGACGACAGCCGCGCTTTCGTCGCGCTGACGCTGGGCGCGCCCTCAAGCGAACTGACGCGGCTCGAAGAACAGGCGGTGCGCGAACTCGATGGCTTCCGCGCCCCGCTCAGCGACGCCGAGCGCGGGCGTCGCGATCCCGCGCAGCTCACGCCGCGCCAGCGCGAGACCTTCGAGCGCTGGGGTTACCCCCACGCGCTCTCCGACTTCCGCCTGCACTTCACGCTGACCAACGCGCTTGTCGAGGCGGAGCGGATCGCCGCCGCGCTAGCGCATGAATTCGCCCATCGCGTCGCCGATCCGGCGCTGGTCATCGACGCCCTGGCGCTGTTCGCCCAGCGGCCTGACGGCGAGTTTGTCGTCGACGAGCGATTTGCGCTGGGGAGATAGCGCGGCGCGCTCTCCTTCCCCCCGTTGCGGGGGAAGGGGCGCGGCGCCTCCCCATCCCCTCCCGTCACGCGCGCGTCACGCGACTCGATTAACCGCTGCCGAACTCGGCTCTTCTCTCCATGGAGGATGCGTGCAGCACTCAGTCCGCGCAGCGCAGCGCGCCACCGGCGAGGGCTTGCGCGCCGCCGTTCATCGCAGCAAGGCGCTCAGCCGCGCCGGCGTGCTCGAACGCCTGTTCACCGCCGCCTTTCGCGGCCTCGTCTATCCGCAGATCTGGGAAGACCCGGTCGTCGACCTCGAGGCGCTGCGCCTCGGTCCGAACGACCGCGTGCTGACCATCGCCTCGGGCGGCTGCAACGCGCTCTCCTACCTCACGGCCGATCCCGCCGAAATCGTCGCCATCGATCTCAACGGCGCGCATGTCGCGCTCGGTCGCCTCAAACTGTGCGCGCTGCAACATCTGCCCGACTACGAATCGTTCCGCCGCTTCTTCGGCGACGCCGACTCGCGCGCCAATGTCGCCGCTTACGACAATCTGCTGCGCGAGCGCATCGATTCCGTCAGCCGCGCCTATTGGGATGCAAGGCCCTATCGCCTCCGCCGCCGCATCGGCGTGTTCGCGCGCAACGTCTACCGCTACGGGCTGCTCGGCCATTTTCTCACCGCCGGCCATGTGTTGGCGCGCCTGCACGGCGGCAATCCGCGGGCGATGCTCGGCGCGCGTTCGCTCGAGGAGCAGCGCGTCTTGTTCGACCGGCATCTCGCGCCAGTGTTCGACAAGCCGACCGTGCGTTGGCTGATCCGCCAGCCCGCTTCGCTCTATGGCCTCGGGATTCCGCCGGCGCAGTATCGCGCGCTGGCCGGCGATTCTGAGCATGGCATCGGCGTGGTGCTGCGCCAGCGGCTGGAGCGGCTCGCCTGCGACTTCGACATTCGCGACAATTATTTCGCCGCCCAGGCGTTTGGCCGCAGGTATGCGCGCGGTCCCGACGCTTCGCTGCCGCCCTATCTGCAACGCGCACACTTCGACGCGCTGCGCGAACGCGCCGATCGCCTGAGCTTCGTCCACGGTTCGCTGACCCAGCGCCTGAGCGACGCGCCGGCGTCGAGCTTCGACGCCTATGTGCTGCTCGACGCGCAGGACTGGATGAACGACGCCGAGCTGACGGCGCTGTGGACGCAGATCACCCGCACCGCGCGACCCGGCGCACGCGTCATCTTCCGCACCGCCGCGGACGAGCGCCTGCTGCCTGGCCGCGTGCCCGCCGACGTGCTCGGCGCCTGGGACTACCAGGAGGCGCAGAGCCGTGACCTTGGGCGGCGCGATCGTTCGTCGATCTACGGCGCCTTCCATCTCTACACACTTGCAGAGCGCAACTCGTGAGCGACGCCGCACTGCTGATGGACCGGATGTATCGGCGTCAGCGCCACATCTATGACGCGACGCGCAAGTTCTACCTGCTCGGGCGCGACGGGACGATCGCCGCGCTGGCGCCAAAGCCGGGCGACGCGGTGCTGGAGATCGGCTGCGGCACGGGACGCAATCTGATTGCCGTCGCGCGTCGTTTCCCTGAGGCGCAAGTCTTCGGCCTCGACGTTTCGAGCGCCATGCTGGCGAGCGCGCGCGCCGCAATCGGGCGCGCCGGGCTTGAGGGCCGCATCATCGTGGCGCAGGCTGACGCGACCGATTTCGACGCCGAGGGGTTGTTTGGCCGGGCTGCGTTCGACCGGGTGCTGATCTCCTACGCGCTGTCGATGATCCCCCCGTGGCGCGAGGCGCTGGCCCGCGCGCTCGACGCGCTCAGCGCCGGCGGCGCGCTGGAGATTGTCGACTTCGGCGACCAGGCCGGTCTGCCGCCGCTGTTTCGCGCTGGACTGCGGCGCTGGCTCGCCGCCTTCGAGGTAAGCCCACGCGACGCGCTCGGCGATGCGCTGGCCGCGCTGGCGGCGGATCGCGGCCTGCGCTGCCGCACGGCCCCGCTGTTTGGCGGCTATGCGATGCGTGCGAGCGTCGGGCGGCCGCACGGTGAGTAGTGGCGCGGCCCTCCGCGGCCGCGCGGGCGTCTCTCAACCGCGCGCGGGCGCGGAGGCCCGCGCCACTGGTACCGCTTGCCAGCCCGTTCCATCGCGACATAGTCTCCCGCGCTTGTCGGCGGCCTCCCGCCCCCGATCCCTCCGGGATGTTTCGTGGTCGGTTACGCGCTCCAGCGTCTCCTCGTTCTCGTCGCGACGCTCGCGATCGCCTCGTTCGTCGTGTTCGGCGTCATCGAGATTCTGCCTGGGAACGCGGCCGAGACGATCTTGGGAACCTCGGCGACGCCCGAGACGGTCGCCGCGCTCGCCCACAAGCTCGGCCTCGACCAGCCCTTCGCGGCGAGATACTGGGCCTGGGCGACCGGCGCGCTACGAGGCGATCTCGGCCTATCCTACGCCTACAATTCGCCGATCGCGCCGCTGATCGCCGAGCGCCTCGCCGTTAGCGCGCCGCTGGCGTTGATGGCGATGGCGATCGCCGCCGCGCTGGCGCTGATCGGCGGCGTCTATGCGGCGGGGCGGCGCGGCAAAATCGGCGACGCGGCGGTGATGGCGGCGAGCCAGATCGGGCTCGCCATTCCCAATTTTTGGCTGGCGATCCTGCTGGTGTTGGTGTTCGCGGTCCATTGGCGCATCGCGCCGTCGGGCGGCTTTCCCGGCTGGGACGCGGGGATCGGGCGCGCGCTCGCCGCGCTCGCCTTGCCGGCGATTGCGCTCGGTCTGGTGCAAGCGGCGGTCCTCACCCGCGTCACGCGCTCGGCGCTGCTCGAAGCGTTGAACGAAGACTTCATCCGCACCGCGCGCGCCAAAGGCCTGTCGCGCTCGGCGACGCTGTGGCGCCACGCGCTGCCCAATGCGATGACGCCGATCCTGACCATCATGGGCCTGCAATTCGCCAATCTGCTCGCCGGCGCGATCGTGGTCGAGAATGTGTTCGTGTTGCCGGGCCTTGGCCGGCTGATCGTGCAGTCGATCGGCAATCGCGACGCGCTGGTGGTCGAAGATTGCGTGATGCTGCTCGCCGCCTTCGTCATCGCGCTCAACTTTCTGGTCGATCTTGCCTGCGCGGCGATCGATCCGCGCCTGAGGTCGCGCACAGCGTGAGCGGCGCAAGCCTCAGATCGACGCGCCGCGGCGGCATGAGCCTGCTGCTCGGCGCCGCGCTGGTTGCGCTGCTGATCGGCGCCGCGGCGCTCTCGCTGGTCTGGACGCCCTACCCGACCGGCGCGATCGACATTCCGCACAAGCTCGCGGAACCTTCGGCGGCGCATTGGCTCGGCTCCGATCCGCTCGGGCGCGACGTGCTCTCGCTGATCCTCGCGGGAGCGCGGGTGTCGATCCTGGTCGGCGTCATCGCGGTTGGCGTCGGCCTTGTCTTCGGCGTCGCGCTCGGCCTGGTCGCCGCCACGACCAAAGGGCTTGCCGAAAGCGCGATCATGAAGACGAGCGACTTCGCCTTCGCCTTTCCCGCCCTGCTCTCGGCGATCCTGCTCACCTCGACCTATGGCCCGGGCGTCGTCAACGCGATCGTCGCCATCGGCATTTCCAACGTGCCGATCTTCGCTCGGCTGACGCGCGCCGCCGCCAATGGCGCGCTGGCGAGCGAATACGTGCTCGCCGCGCGCGCCGCCGGTCGCGGGCCATTCGCCATCGCGTTTCATCACGTCCTCCCAAATATCGCGCCGGCGCTGATCGTCCAGGCGACGATCCAGTTCGCCATCGCCATTCTCGCCGAGGCGGCACTGTCCTATCTCGGCCTCGGCGCACAGCCGCCGCAGGCCTCGTGGGGACGGATGCTCGCCGAGGCGCAGAACTGGATGTACCTCGCGCCGCGCCTTGCGGTGTTTCCGGGCATCGCCGTCGCGCTCAGCGTGTTCGGCCTCAATCTGCTCGGCGATGGCCTGCGCGACGCGCTCGATCCCAAACTCAGGGCGCGGCGCTAACATGCTGCTCGAAGTCGCCGATCTCGCCATCGATCTGCCGACGCCGGCGGGCCCGCGCCGCGTTGTCAACGACGTCTCGTTCTCGCTCAATGCGGGCGAAAGCCTCGGCGTGGTCGGCGAGTCCGGTTCCGGCAAGACGATGACCGCGCTGGCGCTGATGGCGCTGCTGCCCGAGGGCGCCACGGTCTCTGGCGCCTTGCGCTTCGCCGGTCTCGACCTCGCGCGGCTGCCTGAGGCCCAGATGCGCAAAATTCGCGGCGACCGTATCGCGATGATCTTCCAGGAGCCGATGAGCGCGCTCAATCCGCTGCAGCGGATCGGCGCCCAGGTCGCCGAGCCGCTGATCCTGCATCGCGGCATGACCAAGGCGGCGGCGCGGGCGGAGGCGGTCAGGTTGCTCGATCGCGTCCGCTTGCGCGAGCCCGCGCGCATCGCCCGCGCCTATCCCTTCGCGCTGTCGGGCGGCGAGCGCCAGCGGGCGATGATCGCGATGGCGCTGAGCTGCTCGCCACAACTCATCATCGCCGACGAGCCAACCACCGCGCTCGACGTCACCGTGCAGGCGCAGATCCTCGATCTGCTGGCGAGGCTCGGCGCCGAGGCCAATATGGCGATGCTGCTGGTCAGCCACGATCTCGCGGTCGATCGCCCGCCATTGCCGGCGCGTGCTGGTGATGTACGGCGGCACTTTGATGGAGAGCGGCCCCGTCGACGCGGTGCTGCGGCGCGCGCTCCACCCCTATACGCAGGCGCTGCTCGAAGCGCGCCCGCGCCTCGGCGCGCCGCGCGGCGAGCGACTGCGCGCGATCGCGGGCCAGGCTTCGCCGGCCGGCGCGCAGCCGCAGGGCTGTCCCTTCGCCGACCGCTGCCCCCTCGCGCTCGAAGCATGCCGCACGACGCCGCTGCCGACGATCGAACTCGCAGGCGGGCGGCGCGTGCGCTGTCTGCGCGTCGGCGCCGACGGGCGGCTGACATGAGCGCGCCGCTGCTGGAGGTCGCGGATCTCGTCAAGCTCTACAAGCTCGCCAGGCCGGGCTGGTTCGCGCCCCAGCCCGTGCGGCGCGCGGTCGATGGCGTCAGCCTTCTCGTCACGGCGGGCCGCTCGTTCGGCGTCGTCGGCAAATCCGGCTCGGGCAAATCGACGCTGGCGCGCGCGGTCATGGCGCTCGAACCGCCGACCGCGGGAACGGTGCGGCTCGAGGGGCGATCGCTGTTCGATCTTTCCCGCCGCGAGCTGCGCGCGGCGCGCGCCGACATGCAGATGATCTTCCAGGACCCTTACGGCTCGCTCGATCCGCGCCAGCGCGTCTCGCGCATCGTCGCCGAGCCGCTGATCAATCTCGCCGACGTCACGCCGCCGCAACGCGCCGCGCGCGTTCTTGAAGCCCTGAGCGCGGTCGGGCTGGCGGCGGCCGACGCGCGACAAATATCCGCACGAGTTTTCCGGCGGCCAACGTCAGCGCATCGCCATCGCCCGCGCGCTGGTCACACGGCCGAAGCTGGTCGTCGCCGACGAGCCGGTTTCGGCGCTCGACGTTTCGATCCAGGCGCAGGTGCTCAACCTGATGAGCGATCTGCAACGCGAGGCGGGCGTCACGTTCCTGATCATCAGCCACGATCTCGCCGTCGTCGGCCATATCTGCGACGATCTCGCCGTGATGTTTCGCGGTCGCTTCGTCGAGACCGGGGCCGCCGCCGCGCTGCTCGGCGCGCCCGCGCATCCTTACACGCGCGAACTGATCGACGCGGCGCCCAAGCTGGAGGAGGCGCCGATCGTCGCGCCCGCGCCGCCGCCCCACCCCGAGGCCGCCTCCGGCTGCGCCTATGCCGCGCGCTGCCGCTTTGCCCAAGCGCGCTGCCTCGAAGAGGCGCCCGCGTTGCGCGTGCTTGGCGAAGGGCGCGCCGTCGCCTGCCATTTTCCGCTGTAGCCGCCTTCAGGGCGCCGCCGCGTCGAACCGCGTGTCGAGCGCGACCGGCTCCCAGTGTGCGAGATCGGCGAGCAGCCGCTCGGCATGGCCACGCACCGCCGCGACCGCGTCGGCGCCGAGTTGCAACCGCAGCGGCGGCGTCTCGGCGGCGAGCGCCAACGCAACCGCCCGCGCGGCCTTGTCGGGATCGCCCTCCTGGGTTCCGTCCATGCCCTTGGCGAACTCGCGCGTGCCGCCGACGATTTCGCGATAGGCGTCGAGCGCCGGCATGTGCTTGAGCGCGCCGCCGGCGAACCGGGTGCGGAAAGCGCCGGGTTCGACGATCAGCGTCTTGATCCCGAACGGCGCGACCTCCTGCGCCAGCGCCTCGGAAAAGCCCTCCAGCGCGAATTTCGAGGCGGAATAGGCGCTGAAGCCGGCAAAAGAGAGCTGGCCGCCGAGGCTGGAGAGATTGACGATCGCGCCAGAGCGCCGGGCGCGCATGTGGGGCAAGAACCGCCTTGGTCAGCGCGATGGCGCCAAAGAAATTGGTCTCCATCTGCGCGCGCAGTTCCGCTTCGGGCGTTTCTTCGACGGCGCCGACGATGCCGTAACCGGCGTTGTTGACGAGGACGTCGATGCGGCCGAAGCGGGCGAGCGCCGCGCTCACCGCCCTGTCCGGCGCTCCGCTCTCGGTCACGTCGAAGGCGAGCGCCAGCACCCGGCCAGGCGCGCTCGCTGCGAGTTCGGCGAGCGGGGCAGCCGAGCGGGCGGTCGCCACGATATTGGCGCCGCGCTCGAGCGCCACGCGGGCGAAGGCCGCGCCAAAGCCGGACGAAGCGCCGGTGATGAACCAGGTCGGATTGGCCTTGTCGGTCATGACGATCTCCTCGGTTCGACTTGGGCGGCAAGACGCCGCCGACGGAGGTCACTCTGCACGCGATGCCGCTCGGCGATAATGCGGTTTAAATCGCATGTATTATGCGATATCATGCAGCAATGGATCGCGACCTTCTCGCCCATCTGCCGGCTGTCGCAGCCGTCGCACGCCATCGCGGCTTTGCCGCCGCGGCGGCCGAACTCGCCATGAGCCCGTCGGCGGTGAGCCACGCGGTGCGGGCGGTCGAGGATCGGCTCGGCGAACCGCTGTTTGCGCGCACCACACGCAGCGTGTCGCTGACCGAGGCGGGCGCGCGCTTTCTCGCCGCCGTCGGCCCGGCGCTCGCCGACATCGACAAGGCGGCGGAGACTTTGCGCGCCGAGCGCGGCGAGATCGTCGGCGCGCTGCGGATCAGCGCCTCGCGGGTCGCGCTGGAGATGGCCTTGACGCCGATCCTGGCGCGCCTCGCGATCGATCACCCGCTCCTGACGGTGGAGGCGCGCGCCGACGATGGCTTCGTCGACATCGTCGCCGAGGGCTTCGACGCTGGCGTGCGGCTCGGCGCATCTTTGCAGCAGGACATGGTGGCGCTGCGCCTGACGCCGCCGTTCCGGGCGATCCTGGTCGCTTCGCCCGCCTATCTCGCACGGCGCGGCGCGCCGCAGACGCTCGCCGATCTCCATCAGCACAATTGCGTCGGCTTCCGCCTGCTCGGCTCGGGCGGCGTCTACGACTGGGAATTGAACGAGCTCGGCAAGACGGTCGCGGTGAAGACGCGCGGCACTGTGCTTGTCACCGACTCTTCCTACGCGCGCGACCTCGCGTTGGCGGGAGTCGGCGTCGCCTATCTGTTCGAGCCGCTGGCGCGCGAGGCGCTGCGCAGCGGAGAGCTGAAGCAGTTGCTGCCGCAGGCGGCGATCGAGGAAGACGGCCTCTTTCTCTACTACCCCCGGCGCGCATCGGCGGCGCCGAAGCTCAGGGCCTTCATCGACGCGGCCAAAGCGGTGGCAAAAAGCGCCGCGCGCCGCTAGCGCGCGCCGCTGGCGATCAGTCGCGCGGCGAAAGCGCCCATCAGGCCGGCGAAGCCATAGTCGAACCAGCGGATGGCGCGCGGATTGGCCTTGGCGGCGGCGACGAAGCGCGAAGCGACCGCGATGATCGCGGCGTTGAGGATCGCACCGATGACAATGAAGCTGAAGCCGAGAATAAAGAACTCGCCCCCGGCGCGCGGATCGCCAACGTCGATGAACTGCGGCAGGAAGGTGACGAAGAACAGGATGATCTTCGGATTGGTGAGATTGATCAGCAGCCCTTTGAGATAGCTGCCCGTAAGTCCGCCGCTGACGCCGCCACGCGCGTCGAGCCGCAACGCCGCGCCGTGTCGCAAGGCGCCCCAGGCGAGATAGAGCAGATAGAGCGCGCCGGCGATCTTCACCGCGTCATAGGCGCGCGCCGAGGCGGCGAGCAGCGCGGAAAGACCGAGCGCGGCGGCGAAGGTATGGACGAGGAGACCGCTCATCGCGCCGGCGAGCGCGGCGTAGCCATGCGGCCTGCCGCCCGCGAGCGTGCGCGACAGAAACAGCGCCATGTCGGGGCCGGGCGTCACCGCGAGCAAGGCGCTGGCGGCGACGAAACCAATCAGCAAAGGAATCGATGGCAGCGCGTGCATGTCCGATCCGATCTCGCCAGGCGTCGCCGTCAGCGAATGACCCGCGCGCCCTTGCCCTTCATGATCGCCTCGACCTCCTTGGCGTTGACCATAGAGGTGTCGCCAGGTGTCGTCATCGCCAGCGCGCCGTGGGCCGCGCCATATTCGACCGCCGCCTGCGGGCCCTTGCCTTCGAGGAATCCATAGGCGAGGCCCGAAGCGAATCCGTCGCCGCCGCCGACGCGGTCGTAGATCTCGAGATTTTCGCGTAAAGGCGCTTCATAGAACGCGCCGCCAGCATAGATCACCGCGCCCCAGTCGTTGAAAGACGCGGTCTTGGCGTTGCGCAGCGTGGTCGCGGCGACCTTGAAGTTGGGGAACGCCTTGACCGCCGCGGCGATCATGGTTTTGAAATTCGCCGGATCGATGTTCGAGATGTGCTCGTCCATCCCCTCGACCTCGAAGCCGAGGCAGGCGGTGAAATCCTCCTCATTGCCGATCATCACGTCGACATGGGGCGCGATGGTGCGATTGACCTTCTGCGCGCCCGGCTTGCCGCCCTGACTCTTCCAAAGCGAAGCGCGATAGTTGAGATCGTAAGAGACGACGACGCCGTGCTTATGCGCCGCCTCCACCGCTTCGATCACCGCTTCGGCGGTGTTGCTCGCGAGCGCCGCGAAAATGCCGCCGGTGTGGAACCAGCGCACGCCCTCTTCGCCAAACAGCTTCCGCCAGTTCACTTCGCCGGGGCGAATCTGCGAGGCGGCCGAATAGCCGCGATCCGAACAGCCAAGCGCGGCTCTAGCGCCAAAGCCCTTCTCGGTGAAGTTCAGGCCGACGCGGGTGTTGCGGCCGATGCCATCGAAGTCGCGCCAAACGACATGCGAAGTGTCGACGCCGCCCTGCCAGATGAAGTCCTGCACCAGCCAGCCGAGATCGTTCTCCGGCAGCGCGGTCACCACCGCGGCGCGCTTGCCCCAGCATTTGCGCATGGCGCGCGCGACATTGTATTCGCCCCCACCCTCCCAGACTTGAAACGAGCGCGCATTGCGCACGCGGCCGAAGCCGGGATCGAAGCGCAGCATCACTTCGCCGAAGGAGACGCAATCCCATTTGGTTTCGGCGGCGGAGCGGATGTTTAGGATGTCGGCCATCTCACTTGCCCCGGATCTTGCGGATCAGAGCGATGGTGTCGCGCACCTTCTTTTCGACGCCGGCGTAATCCTTGGCGGCGAGCAGTTCCTTGGTGACCAGGTTCGAGCCAATGCCGACGCAGGCGACGCCGGCCTTGAACCATTGGGTCAGCGACGCCTCGGTCGCATCGACCCCGCCGGTCGGCATGATCTTGGTCCACGGACACGGCCCCAGCATCGACTTGACGAAGTCCGGGCCGCCGACCGAGCCGCCCGGGAACACCTTGACGATCTCGCAGCCGAGCTCTTCGGCGTAGCCGATCTCGGTCGCCGAGCCGCAGCCCGGGCTGTAGGCGATCTTGCGACGGTTGCAGAGCTTGGCGACGTCGGCGTTGAGCAGCGGCCCGACGACGAACTTGGCGCCGTTGGCGATGAACAGGCCGGCGGTCGGCGCATCGACGATCGAGCCAACGCCCATGATCACGCTCGGGTCGGCTTTGGCGAAATGCCGCGTCACGTCATAGAAAACGTGAGCGGCGAACTCGCCGCGATTGGTGAACTCGATGCATTTCGCGCCGCCATTGGCGCAGGCCTGGATGACCTGCTTACAGATCTCGGCGTCGGGGTGGTAGAAGACCGGGATCACGCCCTGATCGATCATCGCGGCGAGCACGCTCATGCGGTCGACAGTCATCGCTTCTTCCTTCTCTCTACTGGCATGTCAGCGCCGGATGGACGCTTAGCCGATCGCGCGAACCTCGTCCATCGGCGCCTCACCGCGCCGCGATCGCCAGCGCGACCCCAGCCATGACGCCGGCGCCAGCGCGCTGGGCGAGGCGCGCCGCCCGGCTGGAGCGCAGCAGCAGGCGGGCGCGGTCGGCGGCCAGCGCATAGGCGCCGAGCGTCAGGGTCAGCACCGGGATCGCGACCGCTGCGATGACGAGGAAAGAGGCCGGGGTGATCGCGTTGAGATCGACGACCAGCGGCATGATCGACAGAAAGAAGACGATCACCTTGGGATTGCCGAGCGTCAGCGACAGCGAGCCGGAAAAGGCGCGCCAGCCGCGCGAGGCGGGCGGCGGCGCGGCGGTCTCGGCATCGCGAGCGAAGGAGGCGCGCGCCATGCCCCAGGCGATGAACAGCAGATAGGCGGCCCCGGCGAATTTCAGCACGACGAAGGCGCCGGCGAAGACATGCGCGAGCGCCGAGAGGCCGGTCGCCGCGAGAGCGAGCCAGATAAGGTCGCCAACGACATAGCCGAGGATGAACGGGCCGACGCCGGCGAGCCCGTGGCCGACGACGCGCGCGACCAGCGCCGCGATCCCCGGTCCGGGGGTCGCCACCGCGGCGAAATAGACCGCGGCGAACAGCAGCAGCGACGAAACCGACACGGGCGCCATCCTCAGCGCAGCAACCGGGACCACCCGGCTTTTGCCGGCATGAAGACCGCCGCGGCGGCCCGGGTCAAGTGCGGCGCCAAGTGGAAGTTCTCCTCGACTGGGAAACCGTGGGCATATCGGCTAAGTCCGTCGCGCCGCAGCGGCGAAGGGAAGTTTTGCGATGCGGGTGAGTTTCGACGGCGGGCGGATCAACGAGCGCGGGGTCGCCGTCGCGATGTACGACTACGCCTGGCACGGGCGCGCCTTGCTCGGCCTCGAGCCGGTCATCCTGCATGACGTGCGCGTCGCCCCCGAGGCCGAGCACGTCAAGCGCTTCTCTGACGCCTTCCCGACCCTCCCCTATCAGTCCGAAGATGAGATGCAGCGCCTGATTGAGCGCGAGCGGATCGACGTCGCTTACTTTCTCAAAACCCGCCGCCACGATTCGCGCACCGCGCGCGCCTGTCGGACCGCGGTCCATGAGGTGTTCAATTTCTTCAATCCGCACGGCGACGCCTACGCCTATATTTCGCAATCGGTCGCCGAGGTGATGACGGGCGGGCGCTATCCAGCCGTGCCGCTGATTGTCGATCCCGCGCAGCCAAGATCGGGCCTTCGCGCGGAATTGAGCCTGCGGGAAAGTCTCGGCGTTCCAGCCGACGCCCTGGTCGTCGGCCGGCACGGCGCGCCCGACCAGTTCAACATTCCCTTTTTGCCAAGGGCGATCGAGGCGGCGCTGGAGCGGCGCAAGGATCTTTGGATTCTGCTGCTCAACACCGCCCGTTTCAGCGATCACCAACGCATCGTCCATCTGCCGACGACGCCGGACCGGCAGGGCGTCGTCGATTTCATCGCCGCCTGCGACGTTGGCCTCAACGGGCGGCGGGTCGGCGAGAATTTCGGCTTGGCGCTGGCCGAATTTCTCGCCCAGGACAGGCCGGTGCTGGTCTGGGAGGGTGGGCGCGACCGCAACCATCTGGCGCTGGTCGACGACCCGGCATTCATTTACCGCACGCGCGCCGATTTGACGCAAAAGCTGTGCGCTTTGGAGCGGCGCGACTGGGGCGGCGTCTGGCAGGCGCGGGTCGCCCCCTTCGCGCCGCCGGCGATCATGAAAACCTTCGCCGAAGTCTTCCTCGCGCCCGGCCGGCGCGACTTCCCTGCCCTGCCGCCCGGCTACAACCTCCTGCGCTCGGCGCGCGGGCGGGTGCGCCGCCTGCGCGACCGGCTGCTTTGCGTTTTGTGAGGCGTCCCGCCTGACGCGCCGGGGCCAAATCATTGCGGTTTGGTGAATCACGCGTTAACCGCGCTGTTACGCATCGGCAAATAGGGTGGGAGTCGCTAACTCGCCTGAGGGCTCATGCCGAATCCAATTGTTGCGTCACTGGTTCCGCACGAGCGCAAGTCCGTGACGCCGACGCCTGCGGCTTTGACGACCGCCCCGGCGACTGGCCTGGCCGCTCGGCCGAAGGCGTTGTTCGTCACGGCCGAATCTGGCGACTTCCTGCAAGCGGGGGGGCTCGGCGACGTTTCGGCGGCTTTGCCGCGCGCGCTCGCCCGTGAGTGCGACGCGCGCGTGCTGCTGCCCGCCTATCGCGCCGCGCTCAAACACGTCGCGGCGATCGACATCGTCGCCCATCTCCCCGGCGCGGGCGCGATCCCGCCCTGTTCGATCGGCAGACAGACGCTGCCCGGCGGGCTGATCGTCTATCTCGTCCTGTGTTCCGAGCTCTACGATCGCGACGGCTCGCCCTACGCGGACGCGAACAGCTACCCGTTCGCCGACAACGCGATCCGCTTCGCCCGCCTGAGCCTCGCCGCAGCCGAACTCGCCGAGCGCGGCGTCGATGGCTGGCGGCCCGATGTGCTCCATCTCAACGATTGGCCAACCGCGCTCGCCGCCGGCTATCTGCACTGGCGCGGCGCGAGCACCCCGACCCTGTTGTCGATCCACAACCTCGCCCACCAGGGCCAGTTCGACGCGGGCCAGCTCGACGCGCTCGCCATCCCCACTTCCTCCTTCTGTCTCGATGGCGTCGAATTTTATGGGCGCATCTCGTTCCTCAAGGCGGGCCTCGTCTACGCGAGCCACACAACGACCGTCAGCCAGACCTATGCCGAAGAGATCGTCACGCCCGAGTTCGGGTGCGGGCTCAACGGGGTCATAGCCGAGCGTGCGCGTGAGGGGCGCTTAAGCGCGATCCGCAACGGCGTCGACGAAAGCTGGAATCCGCGCACCGACGAGCGCTGCCCCTATCGCTTCGACCCGCAACGCTGGAAGGCGCGCTACGCCGACTTCGTGCGCGGCGTGTTCCGCCTCAGCCTCGCGGGCTCGCCATTGTTCGTGTTTGTCGCTCGGCTCGCGCATCAGAAGGGCGTCGATCTCGTGCTCGAGGCAAGCGAGACGATCGCCGAGCGCGGCGGACAGGTGGTGATCGTCGGGCGCGGCGAACCCGAGGCCGAGCGCGCCGCAGCCGCGCTGGCGGCGCGTCGTCCCGGCGCCGTCGGCGTGCGCATCGGCTTCGACCCCAGCGAAGCGCGCGCCGTCTTCGCGGCGGCCGACTTCCTGCTGATGCCCTCGCGTTTCGAGCCCTGCGGCCTGAGCCAGATGTACGCGCAGCGATTTGGCGCGCTGCCGATCGCCCATCGCACCGGCGGCCTCGCCGAGACGATCGAGGACGGGCGCACCGGCTTCCTGTTCGATCGCCCCGACGCGCATTCCTTCGGCCAGGCGATCAACGCCGCCTTCGCGCTTTACGCTTCGCCACGCGAGTTCCACGCTATGCGCGGCGCGGCGATGGCCAAGGACTTCGGCTGGGGAGAGGCCGCGTCGGCCTATGGCGCGCTCTACCGCAAGCTGCGCGAGGAGGCGCAGGCCACAACTTACGCCAGCGCGCAAGCGGGCCGGGAGCCGCCGCGCGCCGACGCACGCGCCCTCCAGCAACGCCTCGCCCTCGCCGCCGCCGCCCCGGCGCTCAGCCGGCGCACGCGCGGCCTCTGAACGCAGCCTCTCTGTCACCGCAATCGGCCGCGCACCATCGTCGTCACCAACAAATTCGGCTAAGATGCGCCGGCGATCGCGCGAGCGGAGGCGATCATGAAGCGCATTGTCGTGCTGATCGACGGCACCTGGTGCAGCGAAAGCGACTCCGGGACGCCGACCAATATCGCGCGACTCGACGCCAACGATCCGAGCGTCGGCGCGCGCCTGATCGCAGCGCGTGACTCGAATGGCGTCGAGCAACGCGTCATCTACCGCGCCGGCGTCGGCGCCGACGACGCATTCCTCAAGCACTGGCTCGGCGGCGCGATCGGCGTCGGCTTGCCGGGAATCGTCGAAGACGCCTATCTCGAACTCTGCCGCGCTTATGCCGAAGGCGACGCGCTGATCCTCGTCGGCTTTTCGCGCGGCGCTTACGCGGCGCGGGCGCTCGCCGGAGTGGTCGCGGCCGCCGGCATCATCGCGGCGCCCAGCCTCGCCGAGGCGCAAATCGCCTGGAACCACTACCGCGTGGCGCCGGCGGCGCGCGAGGCGCCCCAATCGGCGGGCGAGACCGACCGCTTGGCGATGGTCGCTCATCAGCGGCTGGTCGACGCCGGGCGCGTCATCCCCGCGCCGCAAATCGAAGCGGTCGCGGTGTTCGACACGGTCGGCTCCTATGGCATTCCCGCCGGCTTCGGCCTCGCCGCGCTCGCCCGCTGGTGGGCCTGGTGGAAGCTAGGCTTCCACGACACCGAGCTGGGCGCGAGCGTGCGGGTCGGGTTGCACGCAATCGGCGTTGACGAACATCGCCGCCCGTTCTCGCCAACTTTCTGGACCAGCCTCAAATCGGCGCCGTCGCGCCTCGTCGAACAGACCTGGTTCGCCGGGTCGCACGGCAATGTCGGCGGCGGAAACCCCGACCGCCGGCTCGCCAATCTCGCGCTGGTGTGGATGGCGGCGCGGCTCCAGGCGCTGAGCGGCCTTGCCTTCGACGACGAGGCGATGGCGGCGATCGGCGCCGGAGCGAGCTGGCAGGGCGACATCGTCGATTCCACGATCGGCTGGCCGATCGACCATCGCTGGCCGCGCCTGCGCACGATGCTGTCGCCCGACGCCTTCGACGCCGACTTCTTCCGCGACCGGGAGCATCCCGAGCGCGAAAACGTCAATGAACGCGTGCATTGGAGCGTTCTGGAGCGGGCCGCCGCGCTGAGCGAAGACCCGCGCTACAGCCCCGCCAACCTGCCCCCCGACACGCCAAGCGCGCGCGTCGCGCCACTGACGTCGGAAGAAGCGCGCTGGCTCGGCCGCGGCGGCTGAGGCCGGCGCTTACAGAAACGGCGTCACGACCATCGCGACGATTGTCATGGCCATGACCGCGGTCGCAAGCCAACCGATCGCCTGCAGCGCGCGCGGCAGGGTGAATGCGCCCATGATGTCTTTTCGCATCGTCATGATCATCATCATCGCCATGACCGGGGCAGCCGCGACGCCATTGATCACGGCGCTCCAGAACAGCGCCTTGATCGGATCGATCGGGGTGAAATTCAAAATGGCGCCGATGATCGTTGCGGCGGCGATCGCGCCATAAAACGCCTTGGCTTGATGGGCCTCGCGCGCAAGGCCGACCGGCCAGCGCCGCGCTTCGCCAAGCGCGTAGGCGGCGGAGCCGGCCAGAACCGGCAAGGTCAGCAGTCCGGTGCCGATGATGCCGGCGGCGAACACCGCGAAGGCGAACTCTCCCGCGATCGGCCGCAGGGCTTCGCGCGGCTTGGCTCGAGGTCTGAATGTCGGTGACGCCGTGCGCGTTGAGCGTCGCCGCCGTCGTGATGATGATGAACAGCGCGACCAGATTGGACAGCGCCATGCCGAGATAGGTGTCGATGCGGATGCGCGAGAACTCAGCGGGCGCCTGTTGCGGCGCTCGTTTGAGCGGCTTGGCCTCTGGGCGCTCCTGCTCGTCCTCGACCTCTTCGCCCGCTTGCCAGAAGAACAGGTAAGGGCTGATCGTCGTGCCGAGCACCGCGACGACTGCGACGATGTAATCGGTTTTGACCGACAGCGCCGGCGCAACGAGCGAGCGGCCGACTTCGCCCCACGGCACATGGACGACAAAGACCGTCGCCACATAGGCGAACAAGGACAGCGTCAGCCATTTGAGCGACCGACACGTAGCGGGAATAGCGCAAAAAGATTTCGAGCAAAGCGGAGACGACAGCGAACAGCGCGACATAGAGCAGTTGCGGGCCGCCGATCAGCAGTTTGAGCGCCGCGCCCATCGCGCCGAGATCGGCGCCGAGGTTGATCGTGTTGGCGACGATCAGTAGCGCGACGATGCTGTTCAGCAGCCAGGCGGGATAATGCTTGCGCAGGTTGCCGGCGATGCCCGCGCCGGTCACGCGGCCGATGCGCGCGCTGATTTCCTGAATCGCGCACATCAGCGGATAGCTGAAGAGCAAGGTCCAAGTCAGGCCGTAGCCGAATTGAGCGCCGACCTGCGAATAGGTCGCGATGCCGCTGGGATCGTCGTCCGAGGCGCCAGTGATTAGGCCTGGGCCTAAAATCTGAAGAAGCTTCGGATGCTCCGGCTGCTTGACGCGTCGAGAAGCAACCGTCGTCATGGCAAGGCCCTCGCGTCCGGGAACGTAGCGCATCCGACGCTGCGCCATCCACATATTCAACGCGCGGATCGACGAACCGTTCCCGATGAATGCGATGTCCTTCTAGGCTCGCGCTAGGGATGAGGCGAAACGAAATCGCGACTTTCCGCGGTCACGCCCAAGAAAACGCGAGCCGGACGGCGACGCCCTTCTCCGGCTTCGCCGGAGAAGGGCGCGCGAACTCTTCGATCAGGCCGTCGCTTTATCGGCGGCGCGCCCGGCCTTGGTGGCGGCGGCCCACCAGCGGAGATTTTCGAACAGGTCCTTGGTCGTCGCGACATAGGCGGGCAGGACTTCGTCCCAGGTCTTCTTGCCGAACATGATCCCTACGAACTCGGGACCGCCAATATGGATCGCGTGGCGCACCGAGACCGCTTGCAACTCGACGAAGATATCACGCAGGTGCTCGACCGCCCGCACGCCGCCGACCGAGCCGTAGCTCACGTAAGCGATGGGCTTCTTGATGAAAGGCTTATAGGCCCAGTCGATAGCGTTCTTCAGCGCGCCGGGGAGCGAATGGTTGTACTCCGGCGTCACGACGATGTAGCCGTCGAATTCGCTCAGCTTCGCCTGCCACTTGCCCGCGATCTCGTTCGGCGTCGGCATCCAGAGATCGGATGCGGGCGCGTCGAACAGCGGCAGCGGATAATCCTTGAGATCGACGATCTCGACCTCGAAGTCCGCGACCTGCTTCGCCAGTTCGGCGATCCAGCGCGCCGGCTTGTCGCCCTGCCTCGTCGGCCGAACGCTGCCGATAATCACTGCAATCTTAAGCTTGGCCATTTGGTGTCTCCGCCTGTGGGAGGCGGGATAGGAGGCTAATTTCTAGCTGCGCGATAGCCTCTCTCTCATGATCGCATCCATCGTCTGAAGTGATGGGTGGGGATCAGCGCGCAAACGCGGCGCGAATACGTTCGATCGCGATCGGCAAGCCGCCGATGATCAAATCGTCGGAAAATCGCAAGACACGATAGCCCTCGCGCCGGAACCAGGCGTCTCGCGCCGCGTCCTTGGCCGCCGCATCTTCGGTCTCGTGCGTGCGCCCGTCCGCCTCGATCACAATCTTGCGCTGGAGACAAACGAAGTCCGCAAAATAGGGTCCGATCGGCGTCTGACGACGAAAGCCGTGCCCGTCGATCTGATGATTGCGCAACGCCCGCCACAGCGTCGCCTCCGCCCGCGTCATCTCACGCCGCCGCGCGCGCGCAAACTTGCGCGACGACTGACGAAAAGGCGGCGGCTCATCCACAGCCCAAGATAGCGCACCCCCTTCTCCAGCGCAGCTGGGGAAGGTGGCCGGCGAAGCCGGACGGATGGGGTGTGGGACGCTCCGGGATGCCGGGGCGCTTGCACATCTATTGCATCGAACTCGAGGAGGTCCGCACTCCTGCTTTCCACACCCCATCCGTCTCGCTTCGCGAGACACCTTCCCCGGCAAAGCCGGAGAAGGGGCGCCCCTCAGCTACACCCCGTCGTCCCCCCGCACGTGTCGCACTTCAAGCACGTGCCATTGCGCACCATCGTGAAGTTGCCGCACTCGGGGCAGGATTCGCCGACATAGCCTTTCATGCGCGCTTCGGCGCGGCGGTCGGCGGCGGCAATCTCTTCGGCGGGGGCCGCGAAGGCGACGCCGCCGATTGTCTCGGGCAGCTCGGCAAAGTCGCCCTTCAGCGCGGTGGCGCCGTGCACATAGCCCCCGCTCGACTGGACGAACGCGTCGCCGCGCGCCTCCGTGCACCAGCATCAGCTTGTCGGTCTTGGAGCGCACCAGCCCTTTGGAGACGACTGACGAGGGCGCGGACGATCCGCCGCTCCGCCTGCGCCCTGCCCTGGGCGACGCCGCCGCCGAGCGCGGTGTGGCCGATGTCGTCGGGCGAGACATGGGCGAGGTCGGTGCGGCCGAGATAGGAGATCGCCAGCTCGCGGAAGACGTAGTCGAGGATCGAGGTCGCGTTCTTGATCGCGTCGTTGCCCTGGACCAGGCCGGCCGGCTCGAAGCGGGTGAAGATGAAGGCCTCGACGAATTCCTCGAGCGGCACGCCGTATTGCAGGCCGATCGAGATGGCGATGGCGAAATTGTTCATCAGCGAGCGGAAGGCGGCGCCTTCCTTGTGCATGTCGATGAAGATTTCGCCCAGGCGCCCGTCGTCGTATTCGCCGGTGTGCAGATAGACCTTGTGGCCGCCGACCACCGCCTTCTGGATATAGCCCTTGCGGCGGTTGGGCAGCTTTTCGCGCTCGCGCATGCGCTCGATGCGCTCGACCACCCGCTCGACAATGCGCTCGGCGACCGCCGCCGTGCGCGCCGGGACGTTCTGGGCGATCAGCGTCTCGACGGCGTCCATGTCCTCGTCGTCGTCGCTCTCGATCAGTTGCGCGTTGAGCGGCTGCGACAGTTTCGAGCCGTCGCGATAGAGCGCGTTGGCCTTGAGGCCGAGGCGCCAGGACAGCATGTAGGCGTCCTTGCATTCCTCGACCGTCGCGTCGTTGGGCATGTTGATCGTCTTGGAGATCGCGCCCGAGACGAAGGGCTGCGCCGCCGCCATCATTTGGATGTGGCTGTTGACCGAGAGATAGCGTTTTCCCGTGCGCCCGCACGGGTTGGCGCAATCGAACACTGCAAGGTGCTCGAGCTTGAGGTGCGGCGCGCCCTCAAGCGTCATCGCGCCGCAGATATGGACGTTGGCGGCGTCGATCTCGCTCTCTGCTGAAGCCGAGATGGGCGAGCAGGTCGAAGCCAGGAATTTCAAGCGCTTCAGCCGGGATCTTGAGCGCCCCGGTGAGGAAGTCGGCGCCCAAGCGTCCACTTGTTGAAGACGAAGCGGATGTCGAAGGCGCCGGCGAGCGCGCCCTCGACCTTTGCGAGCACCGCGTCGGTGAAGCCCTTGGCGCGCAGCGTCGCGACATTGACCCCCGGCGACTGGCCGAGCGAAGCATGGCCGACCGCGTAAGCGACGATCTCGGCGCTGCGCGCCTCGTTGTAGCCGAGCGCGCGCAGCGCCTCGGGCACGGCGCGGTTGATGATCTTGAAATAGCCGCCGCCGGCGAGCTTCTTGAATTTGACCAGCGCGAAGTCGGGCTCGATGCCGGTCGTGTCGCAATCCATCACCAGACCGATCGTGCCGGTCGGGGCGATGACCGAGACCTGCGCGTTGCGGAAACCGCTTTTGGCCCCGAGCGCCAGCGCATCGGCCCAGGCGGCGCGCGCCGCCCCGGCGAGATCGGCCCAGGCGAGGCCGGCCTTGGCGAGCGAAGCATGGTCGAGCGGCGTCGGGGCGACCGACAGGCGCTCGTAGCCGCCGACCTCGCCATCGGCGGCGCGCTTGTGGTTGCGGATGACGCGCAGCATCGGCTCGGCATTGTCGGCGTGGCCGGCGAAGGGGCCGAGCTTGGCGGCGATTTCGGCCGAGGTCGCATAGGCGCGCCCGGTCATGATCGCGGTCAGCGCGCCGCAGATCGCGCGGCCCTCGTCGCTGTCATAGGCGATGCCGCAGGACATCAGGAGCCCGCCGATGTTGGCGTAGCCGAGGCCCAGCGTGCGGTAGTCGTAAGACAGGCGCGCGATCTCCTTGGAGGGGAACTGCGCCATCATCACCGAGATTTCGAGCGTCAGCGTCCACAGCCGGACCGCGTGTTCGTAAGAGGCGACGTCGAAGCGGCGGGTCTCGGGGTCGCGGAACGGCAGCAGGTTGAGCGAAGCGAGATTGCACGCCGTGTCGTCGAGGAACATGTATTCCGAGCACGGATTACTGGCGCGGATCGGCCCCGATTCCGGGCAGGTGTGCCAGTCGTTGATGGTCGTGTGGTACTGCAGGCCGGGATCGGCCGAGGCCCAGGCGGCATAGCCGATCCGCTCCCATAGCTCGGCGGCCTTCATGGTCTTGTGCGTCTTGCCGTCGAGCCGGCGCGTCAGATTCCAGTCGCCGTCTTTTTCGACCGCCTGCAAGAAGGCGTCGGTGACGCGCACCGAATTGTTGGAATTCTGGCCCGAGACGGTGAGGTAGGCTTCCGACTGCCAATCGGTGTCGTAGGTGTCGAATTCGAGATCGCGATAGCCCTGGCGCGCGAATTGGATGATGCGCTTGATCATGCCGTCGGGCACGTCTTCGCGGCGGGCGAGCTTCACCTCGCGCTTGAGCGCGGGGTTCTTCTCGATGACGAAGCAGTCGTCGCCCGAGCCTTCGCAATTGACGCAGGCGCGCAGGATCGCCTTGAGGTGGCGCTTAACCAGCTTGGAGCCGGCGACCAACGCTGCGACCTTCTGCTCCTCCTTCACCTTCCAGTCGATGAAGGCCTCGATGTCGGGATGGTCGACATCGACCACCACCATCTTGGCGGCGCGGCGCGTGGTGCCGCCCGACTTGATGGCGCCCGCCGCGCGATCGCCGATCTTGAGGAAGCTCATCAGGCCCGATGAGCGGCCCCCGCCCGACAGCTTCTCGCTCTCGCCGCGTAGCCTAGAGAAATTGGCGCCGGTGCCCGAGCCATATTTGAACAGGCGCGCTTCGCGCACCCACAGATCCATAATGCCGCCCTCGTTGACGAGGTCGTCGGCGACCGACTGGATGAAACAGGCGTGCGGCTGCGGATGTTCGTAAGCCGACTTCGACTTCGTCAGCTTGCCGCTCTCGTAGTCGACGTAATAGTGACCCTGCCCCGGGCCATCGACGCCATAGGCCCAATGCAGGCCAGTGTTGAACCATTGCGGCGAATTGGGCGCCGCCATCTGGCGCGCCAGCATGAAGCGCGACTCGTCGAAATAGGCGCTGGCGTCGTCCTCAGAGTCGAAATAGCCGCCCTTCCAGCCCCAATAGGTCCAGGCGCCGGCAAGCCGGTCGAACACCTGCTTGGCCGAGGTCTCGGAACCGTAGCGCTCGGCCTTGGGCAGCGCCTCCAGCTCCTCGAGGTCGGCGACCGAGCGCCACAGGAACGAGGGCACGCCGTTTTCCTCGACGCGCTTCAGGCGCGCCGGGACGCCGGCCTTGCGGAAATACTTCTGCGCCAGCACGTCGGCGGCGACCTGGCTCCACAGCGCCGGCGCCTCAAGCTGCTCGAGCAGGAACACCACCGATCCGTCGGGATTGCGGATCTCGCTCTTGGTCATCTCGAACGCGATTCCCGCGTAAGGCGACTGAGACGATTTGGTGTACCGGCGTTCGATATGCATGACCTCGTGCCCCAATGCTCGGCGGACAAAACTCCGCCCTCGACCGCCGAAGCGGCCCCCCAATTTGCGATGTCCGTTTGTCAACTCGTGAAGACGCCGCAACGCTCCGGCGCACCGCGCCGCAAGCGCTCCGCCCCATTCCCAAAAGCGCTCCCACGCAAGCGCGCCGCTAAGATCACAGCCCCTCGCAGGGCCCCGAAATCGGCGCGCGCCGGGAACCCCCGACTATTACAACTCTATGACGACTACGTCAACAGCTTGTGTGGATGACCCAGCGTGGCCACAACATATTGTGGCGAACAATTCTTAACGTTGGGTTAACGCCCGCCCGCCTCGGCAGCATCAGCCGAGTCGCGCCAGCTCCGCAAGCGGAAAATTTGGCTCGTGTGCACAGGCCTCGCGGCGCGCGCCTTATGTCGCTGGACAGGCTCACCTCGCCTCGCCATAGTCCGCGCCTGCAAGCTCCTGGGGCGGCGGCGAAAACGCGATGAAAGACTTTTTCCTCAGATTTTTCACCTGGTGGAACGGAGCGACGCTCAACACGCTCTGGTACACACGCCGCCACGGCGAATTCGTCGGCGCGGACGAGCAAGGCAATCGCTACTACCGCTCGATTGGCGGCAAGCTCGATCCTGCCCTGGGCTTCGATCGGCGCTGGGTGATCTATAACGGGCTCAGCGAAGCCTCGCGCACGCCGCCGGGCTGGAACGGCTGGCTGCACCACACCGTCGACACGCCGCCAAGCCAGGAAGACTACGAGCCGCGCGTCTGGGAGGCGCCGCACATGGCCAACCCGACCGGGACGCCAGCGGCGATTCGCCCCAAGGGTTCGACGCTGCGGCGCGGCCGGCGCCAGGCGGCGGGCGGCGACTACGAGGCCTGGAGCCCGGAGGGCTGACCAGCCCGCCTTCATTTCGCCCGGCTTTGCCGCCAGGGGAGCCCGATGCGACGCGCGCGCCAATCCAATGAGCGGGCCCAGCCAACACGATGAAACATCCAACCTGGCTGCTCGCCGCCGCGGCGGGGGCGACGCTGCTCGCAATGAGCGCGCCCGCGCTCGCCGACAAGATCAAGCACCCGACCGCGGTCTTTGCCGGGCTCGACAAGATCACCGGGCGAATCATCTCGTTTGAAGCGGCGATGGGCGAGACGGTGCAGTTCGGCACGCTGCAGATCACGCCGCGCGTTTGCTATTCGCGTCCCCCGACCGAGGCGCCGCAGACTGACGCCTTCGCCGAGGTCGACGAGGTGCTGGAAAACAAAAGCACCCACCGCATCTTCGGCGGCTGGATGTTCGCCGACAGCCCGGGCATGCACGGCGTCGAGCACCCGGTCTACGATATCTGGCTGACCGACTGCAAAGGCGACGGCGAGACGATCCACGAAGCCCCCGCGGTCGCGGAGGCGCCCGCGCCCGATTCGCCCGACAGCGATCCGACAGCCGCCTCGCCCGACGCCAAAGGCAAGCCGCCGGCTGTGGCGCCTGGGGTCCTGCCGACGCCGGCTGCGACCCCCAAGAAACGCAAGACCAATGCGGCGGCGGCGCCCGCTTCGCCCAATACGCTCGATTTCGGCCTGCCGCCGATCGCAGCGCCGGGACCTGCGGTCGTCACGGCTCCCCTGCCCGCCCCGCCCGCCGCTGCGCGCAACCCGCCGGCCCTGCGCACCGCGCCAAGCGACGACGCGCCGATTCCCCCGGCCGACATCGGGCGCTAGGGCGCCGACGGCAACACATCGGAGCGAAATGCATGGCGCGCATTTTCATCACCGGTTCATCGGCGGGGCTCGGTCTGATGGCTGGCGAACTGCTGGTCGCTGAGGGCCATCGCGCGGTCCTCCACGCCCGCAGTCGCGCCCGCGCCGACGACGCGAAACGCGCGCTGCCGGGCGCCGAAGCCGTGGTCGTCGGCGATCTCGAGACGACCGCCGGCGCCAAGGACGTCGCCGCGCAGGTTAACGCGCTCGGCCGTTTCGACGCGGTGATCCACAACGCCGCCGTTGGCTATCGCGAGCCGGCGCGCACGAGCGCCGACGGGCTGCCGCACCTCTTCGCGATCAACACCCTCGCGCCCTATCTGCTCACCGCCTTGATCGAAAGGCCGAAGCGGCTGGTCTATCTGAGCTCGGGCATGCACCGTCGCACCGAGGCCAATCTCGACGACATTCTCTGGCGCAAGCGGTCGTGGAACGGCGCGTCGGCCTACGCCGAAAGCAAGCTGCACGATGTCATGCTGGCCTTCGCCGTCGCCCGTCTGTGGCCAGAGGTGTTGTCGAACGCGCTGGAGCCCGGCTGGGTGCCGACCAAAATGGGCGGCGCCGGCGCGCCCGACGATCTCGATCAAGGACATCGCACCCAGGCCTGGCTGGCGACGAGCGAGGACGCCGCTGCGCGGGCGAGTGGCGGCTATTTCTTCCACCTCGCCGCTCGCGAGCCGAACCCGCAGGCGCGTGACGTCGCGTTGCAGGACCGGCTGCTCGCGATCTGCCGCGAAATCTCCGGGGTCGAACTGGCGTGAGCCGCGCTCGGCTTACGCCGTGAGCGGCGCGACCACGGCTTCGAGCAGCGCCGCCGCATCGCGCGGGGCGAGCCGCGCCTGCAGCCCGCGCTGGCCGGCGTTGATGAAGACATGGGGCTCGGCGAGCGCCCGCTCTTCAATCGCGGTTCTCAGCCGCCGCGTCTGCCCAAACGGGCTGACGCCGCCGATCTTGTAGCCCGACACGCGCTCCGCCTCGGCCGGCTTCATCATCTCGGCCGACTTGCCGCCCATCGCCGCCGCGAGCTTCTTCATCGAGACCTCACGGTCGGATGGCAGGATGACGCACACCGGCTTGCCGTCGACCAGCGCTACAAGCGTCTTCAGCACGCGCTGCGGCGCCTCGCCGAGCGCGGCGGCGGCCTGAAGGCCGATCTTGTCGGCGTCAGGATCATAGTCATAGGCGTGAACCGTGAAGGCGACGCCCGCCTGCTCCAGCGCCTTGGTCGCGCGCGTCGACTTGGACAAGAGAGGCTCCTTCGGTTGGGGCTCGACCCTTCGCTCTCCTTCGATGGTTTACGGTCCTCGCACTCAATGTCGAGAGCCGGGCGGCCGAATTGCGGATCGCCGAACCGAGAACAACCTCAGCCACGGCGCCAAATGGAAGGCGCTCATCAGCAGATACATGACGACCATTCCGCCAAGCGGCGAAGCCTGCGCGCCCCCGCACAGCGTGGCCGCCGGGCTGTTCGCCCGGCGGCGCGCTGATCAGCGCCATGATGGCGAAGGCCGGCGAGGCGACGAGCGCCAGCCCGTCGGCGACGCCGAGCGCGGCGGGTTCCGGGGGAATCGCCTCCTCGCTGTCGGCGCCGCCGCAACAGGCGTGGCTCACGACTTGGTTCACGACCTGGCGCTCGACTTGGCGCTCGCCGACTGGTCGCGGAACGCCTTCTCTCCGGCGTCCGACACCTCGATCCATCTCTGGTCGGGCGCCGCGTCGGCGACGTAGCTGTCGTGCCAGTTCCACCATTTGTAGGTTTGGGTCTGGGGATAGCCCGCGGGCGAATCCTCCCACACTTCCTGGCGACCAAGTGGCGTGAGGTCGAGGTAGCTCCAGGTCGTTCCCATCGCCTCGTCGCCGCGATTGTTGATGAAGTAAGTGCGGAACACGCGGTCGCCGTTGCGGAAGAACACGTTGTGGCCGTGATACTCGCTGACGCCGAAGTCGGCGTCGAAACTGTCGGTGATGGTGTACCAGGGCATCTCCCAGCCCATCCGCGTCTTCAGCCGCGCGATATCGGCCTGGGGCGCGCGCGAGGCGTATGCGAGGGTCGTGTCGCGGGCGTTCAAATGGGCGAGGTGGGCGACCTGGTCAGCCCCGAGCGAGCAGCCGCGGCAGGCGTGCTCGGGCCAACCGTACACGCCCGGCTCGAAGAAGGCGCGATAGACGATGAGTTGGCGGCGGCCCTCAAAGAGATCGAGCAGGCTGACCTTGCCCGCCGGACCTTCGAACGCGTAGTCGCTCCTCACTTCCATCCACGGCATGCGCCGGCGTTCGGCGGCCAGCGCGTCGCGGGCGCGCCTTTGCGCCTTTTCCTTCACCAGCAATTGCTCGCGCGCCGCTTCCCAAGCCTTCGCCGACACGATCGGCGGCGTCTGCATCGCGGCCTCGCCGCTCTTGCCTCCGTTCTGGGCTGATGTAGTCATGGCTTTGCTACCTCCTGATTAGGGTGAATTCCCGCAACACGAAGCGGAAGCCGCGTTTCTCTCCGCGCGCATCGCTCAGCGTCGGTCGTGAGATAGTCTTGGCGCCAGACGTCGCAGGGTGGGAGTGACAAGTGTGACGGGATTTCGATGGATTCGCTGATCACCGCCGCTGGGCGCGCGCTGGCGGCGGGCGATCCCCTCGGCGCGTTGAAGCGGGTCGCCTTGCGTAGCGACGCGCCGGCGCTGGCGCTGCGCGGCATCGCGATGGCGCAGCTTGGCGATTTCCCGCGCGCGAAAATTCTCTTGCGCAGCGCGGCGCGCGCCTTCGGCGCCGAAAGAGCCCGTGGCGCGCGCGAGGTGCGTCATCGCCGAGGCCGAGATCGCGCTGGTCTCGCGCGATCTGAAATGGCCGACAAAGGCGCTCGAGGCCGCGCGGGCGACGCTCGAAGCGCACGGCGACCGCGTCAATGCCGCGCATGCGCGCAATCTCGGAGTCAGGCGCCTGCTGCTGATCGGGCGCCTCGACGAAGCCGAGCGCGCCCTCGCCGGGTTCGACCCGACGCCGCTCCCGCCCGCCTTGCGGGTCGCCCACGAGCTGGCGCTCGCCGGAATCGCGATTCGCCGCCTGAGGACAGAGAACGCGCGCGCCGCGCTCGCTCGCGCTGGGCAGGCGGCGCGCGAAGCGAATATCCCCGCGCTAACGGCGGAAGTCGAAAGTGCGTCCCTCATGATGAACGCGCCGGCGGCGCGCCTGATCGCGCGTGGCGAGGAACGCGCACTGCTACTCGACGAGGTCGAGGCGCTCCTCGCGTCAAGGACGCTGGTGGTGGACGCCTGCCGCCATGTCGTGCGGAACGATCGCGCAGGTGGCCTCGCTCGCGACGCGCCCGGTCCTGTTCGCGCTGGCGCGCGCGCTCGGCGAAGCGTGGCCGGGGGACGCGACGAGAAGCGCGCTGCTCGCCAGCGCCTTCCGCGCAAAGCACGCCGATGAATCGCATCGCGCGCGATTGCGGGTCGAAGTCGCGCGGCTTCGCGTCGAGCTTCGCGGGCTCGCCGACGTCAACGCCACCAAGCAAGGCTTTGCGCTGGCGCCCCGCCGCGCGCGCGAGGTCGTCGTGCTGGCGCCGCCGCGCGATGAGCCCCATGCCGCGGTGCTCGCCTTCCTCGCCGATGGCGAGTCCTGGTCGAGCTCGGCCCTGGCGCTCGCACTCGGCGCCAGTCCGCGCACCGTGCAGCGGGCGCTTGAACAGCTCGGCGCGGCGGGCAAGGCGCAGTCGTTCGGCCTCGGGCGCGCGCGGCGTTGGGTGACCCCGCCCTTGCCGGGTTTCCCGACAATCTTGTTACTCCCCGGCCCGCTGCCGGGCGATTAGGATGGGGACATGAAACAAGCCGCCGCCGAAATCATCCGTGAGTACGGCCCCTTTCCGGACGCTGACCGCGTGGGCGGCGTCAGCTTCGACGGCGAGCGCGTCTGGATCGCCGCCGGCGACGCGCTGAAGGCCTTCGATCCCAAGACCGGCAAGATCGTGCGCTCGATCGATGTCGCCGCGCACGCGGGAACCGCCTTCGACGGCAAGCATTTGTACCAGATCGCCGAGTTGCGCATCCAGAAGATCGATCCGAAAACCGGCCGCGTGCTCTCTACGATCCCCGCGCCTGGAGAGGGCGGCGACTCCGGGCTCGCGTGGGCGGAAGGGACGCTCTGGGTCGGGCAGCATCGGGACCGGAAGATCCATCAGATCGATCCCGAGACCGGCGCCGTGCTTCGCACCATCGAATCAAACCGCTTCGTCACCGGCGTCACTTGGGTCGACGGGGAGCTCTGGCACGCGACTTGGGAGGGCGACGATAGCGAACTGCGGCGCATCGACCCGCGCACCGGCGAAGTGTTGGAGAGTTTGGAAATGCCGCCCGGAGCGGGCGTGTCGGGGCTCGAGTCCGATGGCGCCGATCAGTTCTTCTGCGGCGGCGGCAGGACAGGCAAGGTGCGCGCTGTGCGGCGGCCCAAGCGAAGGATCGGCGAGCGAGCCTGAAAATTCCGGCAAACCGTTTATCCCACCGGGCACGGTTTAGCGTTCCAGATTTCGCGTGAATATTGCCGGATCGTGCGGTCGCTGGAGAATTTTCCCGACCCGGCAATATTGTGAATGGCCAGACGCGCCCAATCGTCCTGATTGCGATAGGCTTGGCAAAGTCGTTCGTCGGCGAGAAGGTAGGACTTCAAGTCCGCCAGATGCATGAATTGGTCGCCGTGCGTCAGCAGCGCGCCACGCAGCGGCTCAAAGATTCCCGGCTGGTCCTGGCTGAAGTGGTCCGAAAAGATCAGGTCGAGCGCCGCCCGAGTCTCCGGATCGTTTTCATAGTGCCAGTAGGGATTGTACCAGTGGCGGCTGGCGGCGACCTCGTCGACCGTCAGACCGAACAGGAAGAAATTCTCTTCGCCGCCCTCTTCCGCCATTTCGATCGTGGCGCCGTCGCGCGTTCCCAGCGTCAGCGCGCCATTCATCATGAACTTCATATTGCTGGTGCCGCTCGCCTCAAATCCGGCCGTCGAGATCTGGTTGGAGACATCGGCGGCGGGAATGATGCGCTCGGCAAGCGACACATTGTACTCGGGCAGGAACACCACCTTGAGCTTGTCGCGAACCGCCGGGTCGGCGTCGAGCGTGCGCGCCAGATTGTTGATGAACTTGATGATGACCTTGGCCAATTCGTACGCCGGCGCCGCCTTGCCGGCGAAGAAGAAGGTTCGGGGCGGAACGGGGAGGCCAGGATTTGCGCGCAGACGTTGATAGAGAACAACGATCCTGAGCGCGTTGAGGAGCTGGCGCTTGTACTCGTGAATGCGTTTGACCTGGCAGTCGAAGATCGTGTCGGGATCGATGCTCGCGCCCAACTCCGTCTTGACCCAATCGGCGAAGCGAACCTTGGCCGCCCGCTTGGCTTTCAGGACGTCCGAGCGGAACGCCGCGTCATCGACCAGCGGGCGAAGCTTTTGCAATTGGTCGAGATCGCCGATCCAGGAGTCGCCGATCGCGGCGGAGATCGTCTGCGCCAGCGAGGGATTGGCCAGACGAAGCCAGCGCCTCGGCGTGACGCCGTTCGTCTTGTTGTTGAACCGTTCGGGGAAGACCTCCGCGAGGTCGCGCACCGTCGTCTTGCGCAGCAATTCGGAATGGATGGCGGCGACGCCGTTTGTGCTGTGGGAGCCGACGATCGCGACGTTCGCCATGCGAACATGCTTCGTCTGTCCTTCCTCGATCAGGCTCACGCGGCCCGAAGCGCCCGGCGTCGCCGGGGAAGCGGGCGGATACATCCTGCAAGAAGCGACGATTGATCTCGTAGATGATCTCGAGCTGGCGGGGAATGAGCAGCTCCATCCATTCGACCGGCCAGCGCTCCAGCGCCTCGGGAAGCAGGGTATGGTTGGTGTAGGCGAGCGTCCTGCGCGTGATGTCGAACGCCTCGTCCCAGCCAAGATGCGCCTCGTCGAGCAGAATGCGCATAAGCTCCGGCACGGCCAGCGTCGGATGCGTATCGTTGAGCTGGATCGCCGCCTTGTCGGGCAGCGTCGACCAATCCTTGTTCGTCTCGCGAAACCTGCGCACGGCGTCGCCCAACGAGCAAGCGACGAGGAAATATTCCTGCATCAGGCGCAACTCGCGTCCCTGCAGCGTGTGGTCGTCGGGATAGAGAACGCGCGTCAGCGATTCCGCGTTGAGCGCTTCGGCGATCGAAGCGACGAAATCGCCGCCGCTGAACTGCTGAAAGTCGAAAGCATGCGCGGCCGTCGCGCCCCAGAGGCGCAGCGTGTTGATCGTCTTGCCGCCGTAGCCGACCACCGGCCGGTCATAGGGCACGCCGATCAATGTCGAGGGTTGATTGGGGATCATGCGCAGCGTCCCGCCGCGCAAATCGAACGAACAGCCGAACTTCACCTCGATCTTTTCGAGCGGACGCACCACCTCCCACGGATCGGGATGGCTCAGCCAGTTGTCGGGCCGCTCCACTTGCCATCCCTCGCGAATTCGTCTGCCGGAAAATGCCGTGCTCGTAGCGCAGACCGTAGCCCATCGGCGGGAAGCTGCAAAGTCGCCATGGAATCGAGGAAGCAAGCGGCGAGACGGCCGAGTCCGCCATTGCCGAGGCCCGCGTCGGGCTCCTGGTCGAGAATCTCCATCCACTGGCGACCGTGTTCGTCGAAGGCTCGGCCGATCACGGGATCGAGCATGAGGTTCATGACGTTGTTGGCGAGCGATCGGCCAATGAGGAATTCGATCGAGATGTAATAGACACGCTTGGGATTTTCGCGCGCGTAGGTCTCATCCGTCTTGAGCCATCGAGCCGAAAGAATATCTCTGACCGCCCGGGAGGCCGCTTCATAGCGTTCGCGAGCGTCCGAGGATTCGACTTCGACGACGTTGTCGAATTTCAGATGCCTCTCGTAGAGCGCGTCCGGCGATCCGGCAAACGCGGTCGATCCGAGGCCATATGACTGCAAGGTCTCCTCGGCGCTGGGCGCATCGTGCTCTGTCGCGTCGCGATCCTCGTGAATGTTGTCCATGTGCGCCCCCTTGCCGGCTCGCCCCGGAATTTTGAACCCGCGCTTCTAAACCTCTTTCGATAGCCTCGCGGCGTGACGGCTTGGCGACACGAAAATCCGTCTCGACGCGCCGCAGTTGCGTCGGCCGGCTCTCGCGGCGACACTGGAATGGCGGTCCGGCGTCAAGGAAGGACGCAAGACCGCCCGCGGCCCCACGAGGATCTTCGCCATGGCTGAATTGCAGGGCCGCGTCGCACTGGTCACCGGCGGCTCGCGCGGCATCGGCAGGGCGATCGCGCTGGCGCTCGCCAAGGCGGGCGCCAAGGTCGCGGTCAATTATCGCGAGCGCGGCGACGAGGCGGCCAGCGTCGTCGCGGCGATCGGCGAGCGCGGCGGGCAAGCCTTCGCGGTCGCCGCCGACGTTTCGAACGCCAACGTCGTTCAAGCCATGATTCATGCGGTCGAGGCCCGGCTCGGCGCGATCGACATTCTCGTCAACAACGCCGGCATGGGGGCGATCCGCAGCCTCGACGACATCAGCGAGGCGGATTTCGACCTCTCGCTGGCGATCAATCTGAAATCGGTTTTCCTCTGCACTCAGGCGGTTCTGGCGGGTATGCGGGCGCGGCGCTGGGGCCGGATCGTCAACATCTCCTCGATCGGCGCGCGCATCGGCGCCGGCTCGGTCAGCGTCGCTTATGGCGCGGCGAAAGCCGGCGTCGAAGGCCTGACGCGCGCCTATGCGCTGCGGCTTGCTCCCGAAGGCGTGACGGTCAATGCGATCGCGCCGGGCCTCATCGACACCGAGATGGCCGCGCCGCTGATCGCGGCGGGCGTCGGCGCCCGCATTCCGGTCGGACGCGTCGGCGCCGGCGACGAGATTGCCGAGGCCGTCCTGTTCCTGGTCGCCAACGCGTTCACCACCGGGCAGACGCTGGCGGTGAATGGCGGGACATTATTTTCCTGAAGGCGCGAGAGCTCACGTGTCGAACGGCGATGGCCCAAGCCGCCTCAGGTCACCCCCGTCGCTGTCTCGGCGCCATCGAGCAGCGCCAGAGCCGCGGTGACGATCCCCTCAAGCAGGGGCCGCTCCGGCCGGACCCGCGCCAGCACGCGAATGCCCATGAGTGCGCCAAGCAGGTGCCGGGCGAGCGTCTCGGCCGTGAGCCGGCGGGTGATCGCACCGTCCCGCTGACCGGCGATCACGCGCTCGACAAAAAACGCTTCAATGCCGACGAGAACGCCGGCGACGACGGTTTGGAAGTCGCGATCGTGGGGCGCAACATCGAGCGACGCATTCACCAGCATGCAGCCCTTCCGCTGGCGATCCTCCAGCGAACGCGCAACGATCTCGGCAAGGAACGCCCGGATCGCCTCGCGCGGCGCCATCGCCTCGCAGCGACAAATCCGGTTGGCGACGCTGCCCTCGACGTAGCGGTCGAGCGCCTTGCGATAGAGCGCCCGCTTGTCGCCAAACGCGTTGTAAAGACTGGCGCCGGATACGCCGGTCTCAGCGCTCAGCGCGCGGACCGAGGTCGCCTGGTAACCGCGCGACCAGAAGCAGCGCACGGCGGCGTCGAGGGCGGCCTCCTCGTCAAATTCCCGCGGCCTCGCCATTGCGCTATCCGGATCGTGACCGGCCGCCGACTTGCCATCTTCGCGGCCACGCCGCATTCTAGAACGAGCGATCTAAAACGCAAACCCGCCACCTGTGATCGAGAGACTCCATGATCCGCTTCTATTTCCATCCGACGCCAAATCCCGCCAAGGTCGCGCTGTTCCTGGAGGAAGCGGGCCTGCCCTACGAAGTGGTTCCCGTGGACACCGGCAAGGGCGAGCAGCACGCGCCCGCCTTCCGCGCCACCAATCCGAACGGCAAGGTCCCGGCCATCGTCGACACCGACGGACCGGGCGGGAGGGCGGCGCGCGTCTTCGATTCCACCGCGATCCTGCTCTATCTCGCCGAGAAGACCGGCAAGTTCCTCGGCGCGCCGCAGGACCGGCCGGAGCTCCTGTCGTGGCTGCTGTTCATCGCCTCCGGCCTCGGTCCCTTCTCTGGCCAGGCCGTCCATTTCCAGTTCGCCGCGCCCGAAGGCCTCGACTATGCGGTCAATCGCTACCGCCGCGAGGCCGAGCGTCACTACCAGGTGCTCGAAGATCACTTGCACGGGCGAGATTTCATCGTCGGCGATGGCTATACGATCGCCGACATGTCGGCCTGGGGCTGGCTCGACCGCGCCTCGCGGGTGCGCAAAGGCGAAGTTGACCCGCTCGCGCCCTACCCGAAATTGAAGCGGCTCTTTCAATCGGTCGATGCGCGGCCCGCGGCCGTCCGGGCGCGCACCGTCGGCAAGGATCACGTCTTCAAAAATATCAGGGACGAGGAGGCCAAGCGCGCGCTCTTCCCCTCCAACTACCCCCCGGCGGCCTGAGCGCCGATCGCAAGCGACAATTTCCGGAGACGACGATGACCGAAACGTCCGAATACGTCCCGCCGAAAGTCTGGGTCTGGAACAAGGCGAACGGCGGCCGGTTCGCCGCCACCAATCGACCGATCGCCGGGCCCACCCACGACAAGACGCTGCCGATCGGGCGCCATCCGCTGCAACTCTATTCGCTCGGCACGCCCAACGGCGTGAAGGTGACGATCATGCTCGAGGAACTGCTGGCGCTTGGGCGCAGCGGCGCCGAGTATGACGCGTGGCTGATCGACATCGGCAAGGGCGATCAGTTCGGCGACGGCTTCGTCGCGGTCAATCCGAATTCCAAAATCCCCGCGCTGATGGATCGCAGCGGCCCGACCCCGATCCGCGTCTTCGAGTCGGGCGCCATCCTCCTCTATCTCGCCGAGAAGTTCGGCGCGTTCCTGCCGACCGAGATCGCGGCGCGCGCCGAGTGCCTGTCGTGGCTGTTCTGGCAGATGGGCAGCGCGCCCTATCTCGGCGGCGGGTTCGGCCATTTCTACGCCTATGCGCCGACCAAGATCGAATACGCGATCGACCGCTTCGCGATGGAGGTCAAGCGCCAGCTCGACGTGCTCGATCGCCGCCTGGCGGAGACCCCGTACATCGCCGGCGAGGCCTATACGATCGCCGACATGGCCATCTTCTCCTGGTACGGCGCCTTGGCGAAGGGCTGGCAGTACGGCGCGGCCGAGTTCCTCGGCGTGCAGGACTACACCCATGTCCAGCGCTGGACCGACAGGCTTCTCGACCGCCCAGCGGTGCGCCGTGGCCGCATGGTCAACCGGACGTCGGGCGAGCCCGCCAGCCAGTTGCGCGAGCGTCACGACGCCGCCGACTTCGAGACCAAAACCCAGGACAAACTCGCCCCCGCGAGCTAGTGCAAGCTAACCCAGAGGAAGAGCAGATCGCCGACCAGCACGACGCAGGCGACGGCGTAGGCGAGGAACGCTGGTCCGACCTTGTCGATGATCACGTGACGCGCCTCAGACGCCGGCACCCGACCGGCGCCGGAAATAGGCGACGAGATTGTCGAGCGTCTGCGATGTGCCGACATCGACGCCCATCTTGAGGTATTGCTCGAGATGTTCAGCGGAACTGCATTCGATCTCGACCGCCATGTGGGTCTTGCCGGCGACATCGCCAAGCAGAACTCGCCCGGTGGCGCCCATCGCCTCGAAAACGAGCCGATCGGGCGAGGCGATCTCGCGATAGACGCCGGCGAACGCCATTTCGGGATGGCTCTTGGTGACGAACTTGAAGGCGCCGCCCGGTCGCAAATCGATCTCGCAGACCGCCAACGGCTCGCCGGCCGCGTCCCACCAGTTCGTCACCTGCTCCGGCCTCGTCCAGGCCTCGAAGATCTCGATCCGCGGCGCGTCGAAGACGCGCGTTAGCCGGATCGTGTGGGCGCTGCGATCGATTTCGAGATTGGTGGTGGCGATGGCTTGCGCGTGAACCGGCATGTCATTTCTCCTGCTTTTTGATGTTGGCGAGATGAGCCTCGAGATTGTTGAACCGGCTCTCCCACTGGGCGCGGAACGGTTCGATCCAATCGGCGATGTCTTTCATGGCAAGCGGCGCAAGCCGGCGCGGGCGGCGCTGGGCGTCGCGCCCGCCCTCGATCAGCCCTGCTCCCTGTAAAACCTTCAGGTGCTTGGAGATGGTCGGCTGACTGAGCGCAAAGGGCGCCATCAGCTGCGAAACGCTCGCCTCGCCCGACGCCAGACGCGCCAGAATTGCCCGTCGCGTCGGGTCGCTCAGCGCGTGGAAGACGCTGTCGAGACGGTTCGTGGGTCGGTTTTCAATTTCCATTTGGCTATATAGCCAAATGACTATCTACACGTCAAGGCGAAATGCGCCGGTCAGACGGCGAACGCCCCGCCCCCTACAACCCTCGGCTTCGCGCTGCGCCGGGCGGATGACCGGTGACGCGTTTGAAGGCCCGGCTGAAGGCGGCCTGAGAGCCGTAGCCGAGACGTTCGGCGGCGGTGTCGATCGGCACGCGGTCGCGGCCAATCCATTCGGCCGCCAGGCGCATGCGCAGTTCCCTCGCGTAGCGCAGTGGGGTTTGGCCGGTCACCGCCAGGAAGCGTTCGGCGAAAGCCGAGCGCGAGGCGCCCGTTTCGCTGGCAAGTTCCGAGACCGTCCAGTTGCGGCCCGGCTCCCGGTGCAAGGCGCTGACGGCGCGGCTCAAGCGAGGATCGCGCAGAGCCTCGAGCCAGCCGTGGACATCGTTGCAGCCACATTCCACCCAGCCGCGCACGATCGAGGCGGAGACAACATCGGCAAGCCGAGCGAGGATGCCCGCGGAGCCGGCGCGTTCCGTGCGCACCTCGCGCTCCATCGCCTGCAGCATCGGCGCGATCTCCGGCTGCCGGTCGAGCAGCGTGCCGACCAGCATCACCTCTGGCATCAAGCCGATGAGTGGATGCATGCCGCCAAGATCGAACTCCATGCAGCCGCTGAAGACCACCGCATCCTTCGCCCGGCAACTCGCGTCCGAGCAGACCGAGATTGCACTGACGCTTTTGCAGAGTTCGGTGGTCTCGAAGCCGGCGACATCCTGGCTCGGCAGATCGGGCGCGGAAACAAGATCATGCTCGCCGCCCCGTGGCAGCAGGACCGCGTCGCCCGCGCGCAGAATTTGCGCCGACGGGACATGCGCCGACGAGACTTGCGCCGATTCCCCGAGGCCGCGCAGGAAGACCGTGCCGGCGGCGACGAAATGGAATTGAGCCCGCCCCGGCTCCGTGCCGAAACGCACGCCGAAGGGCGGGACGAGATCCAGACGGCGGTAGGAGACGCCCGTGAGCCGCATGCCCAGCAACAGCTCGCTCACCAGATCGAAGGGAGGCGACTCGGCGGGCCGCATATCGGCAGCGCTGGACGAACGATCAATCATTACGGATTTCATGGCATAGATCGTCCGCACTGTCTATTCTATCGTGCTGCAACGCAATATGCTTTCGATGGGGACGACGAATGAGCCAAGCCTTGAACGAGGAAGACTTGGACGACGAAAATCTGCGCGACGAAGCCCTGCCCGACCAAGCCCTGCCCGACCAAGCCCTGCCTGACGACGCCCTGCCTGACCAAGCCATGCCCGACGCACGCGACCTGCCGAGCGCGACGGCGGCCTCGACGACCGAGACGCCCGCCTGGGGCGCGATCATATCGATGATGCTCGGCGTCTTCGGACTGGTGACGGCGGAATTCCTGCCGGCGAGCCTTTTGACCCCGATCGCGCGCGACCTGCGCGTGACCGAGGGCTTGGCGGGGCAAGCCGTCACGGCGACGGCTGGGGTCGCGCTGGTGACCAGCCTGCTGGTCGCGACCGTCACCCGCAGCCTCGACCGGCGGGTCGTGCTCCTCGCCTTCTCGGCCTTATTGATCGCCTCGAACCTGCTGGTTGCCGCCGCGCCCAGCCTGCCTCTCCTGGTGCTCGGACGCGTGCTGCTCGGCGTGGCGCTTGGCGGCTTCTGGACGCTGGCCGCCGCGACGACGATGCGGCTTGCGCCGGCGGCGCACATCCCGCGCGCCCTGTCCGTCATCTTCAGCGGCGTCTCCGCGGCGACGATCTTCGCGGCGCCGTTCGGCAGCTACGTCGGCGACGTGGCGGGGTGGCGCGCCGTCTTCCTGATGGCCGCGGGATTGGGCGCGCTGGCGCTGGCCGCGCAATTCGCGACGCTGCCGAAGATGGCGCCCCACGGGCACACGCGTCTGCGCACATTGATCGACATCGTGAGGCGGCCGCAGATCGGCCTCGGCGTGCTCGCCATCATTCTGGTGTTCACCGGACACTTTGCGCTCTTCACCTACGTGCGTCCCTTTCTCGAGACGGTCGCCGGCGTCGGCGTGACCGGGGTATCGGCCATTCTGCTCGGTTTTGGCCTCGCCAATTTCCTCGGCACCTTGCTCGGCGGCGTCATGCTGGAGCGAAGCCTTCGCCTGACGTTGACGGTCATGCCGCTGGCGATGGGCGCGATCGGGCTCGCGCTTGCCGGTTGGGGAAGCGCGCCGCTCGCGGACGCAATCTTGATCGCGCTCTGGGGCCTCGCCTTCGGCGCCGTGCCGGTCGCCTGGTCGACCTGGACCACCCGCGCGGCTCCCGATGAAGCCGAAAGCGCCGGCGGCCTGCTCGTTGCGGCGATTCAGCTTGCGATTGCCACAGGCGCTGCGACCGGCGGCCTGTTCTTCGACGCGAGCGGCGCCAGAGGCGTGTTCAGCGCAGGCGGCCTCGTCCTGCTTGCCGCCACGCTGATCATCCTGGTCGGCGTTCGCTCGCAACCCGCGACAGAAGCGGCGTGAGCGTGTGGCCAGGCCGGACTGACGATCCCGCGCAGACAAATCGTCGTCGCGATTTGTTGTCGCGATTCATTCGGCGAGCGCCTTGTGCACGAGCTGGATGCAGATCGAGCCCTCGCCGACCGCCGCCGCCACGCGCTTGACGCTATTCGAACGGACGTCGCCGACCGCGAACACGCCCGGCAGGCTGGTCTCGAACAAATAGGGTTGGCGAGCCAACGGCCATCTCGCAGTCGTCAACTCATCGCGCGTGATATCGGCGCCGACCTTGATGAAGCCCTTGTCGTCGATCGCGACGCAGTTGTTCAGCCATTCGGTGTTCGGCGACGCGCCCGTCATCATGAACGCGTGGCCGATGTCGCGCGTGACGCGCTCGCCGCTCAGCGTGTTCGACCATGTCACGCGCTCGAGATCGCTCGCCCCCTCGAGCGCGACGATCTCGGTGTCGACGAGCACTTCGATCGTCGGCGTATCCTCGATCCGGCGCGTGAGGTAACGCGACATCGTCGCTGACAGGGCGGCGCCGCGCACCAGCACGAAGACCTTGCGCGCCGTGTTGGAGAGGAACACGGCGGCCTGCCCCGCCGAGTTGGCGCCGCCAACGATGATCACCTCTTCGGCGCCACACAACTTCGCCTCGACCGCCGTCGCGCTGTAGTAGACGCCGACACCCTCGAAGCGCGCGAGCGCCGCCAGCGGCGGCTTGTGATAGCGCGCGCCCGTCGCGATGACGACCGTGCGCGCGAGCACCGACGCGCCATCGCCGAGTTCGATCCGGTACGGACGCCGGTCGCAGTCGAGCCTCGCCGCGGTGCGCGCGATCGCGATCTCGGCGCCGAACTTCTCGGCCTGCGTATAGGCGCGGTCGGCGAGTTGCTGACCCGAGATTCCCATCGGGAACCCGAGGTAGTTCTCGATCTTCGAGCTCGAACCGGCTTGGCCCCCGGGCGCAGTCGATTCGAGCACGAGCATATCGAGCCCTTCCGAAGCGCCATAGATCGCAGCGGCCAGACCAGCCGGCCCGGCGCCGATCACGACGACATCGCGGACCTGCGCCAGGTCGAGCGCCGCCGCGTAACCGAGGCGCTCGGCGAGTTCTTCGTTGCTTGGATTCTTGAGGAGCTGACGACCGAGCGCGATCACGACCGGGACATCGGCGACCGAGACGCCAAACTGTTCGAGCAAGCTCTGCGCGGCCGGATCGCTCTCGACATCGATCGTCTGATGCGGACGCGAGTTGCGGGTGAGGAATTGCTGAACACGCAGCGTGTCGGCGGAATGTCGCGAGCCGACCAGCACGACGCTATCGCTGCTGCGCGTCAGCAACTCGGAATGACGCAGGATGTAAGCGCGCATCACCTTGTCGCTGAGCCGCGAGTGCCCGGCGACCACCCCGCGCATCGCGTGACGGTCGACCTCAAGCACGAGGCCGTCGGTGCGCGCGCGGCATCGCGCCAGCGCGTGCCCGCCGGTGAGCATGCTCATCTCGCCGGTGAAATCGCCGTGCTCGTAGACGACGATCGGGTCGTCGGCGCGCATTGGCTGGATGATCTCCAGCGAGCCTTCGAGGACGACGAACATCAGCGTCGTCCGCTCGCCCTGGTCGAACAGGATCTCGCCGGCATGGACGGCGCGCTCGCGCGCGGCGGCCCTGAACAGCGCGATCTCCGCCTCGGTGAGGACCGGGAACGTATCGGGGTTGCGCGCGATCATTCGTCAGGGGCCCATCGGTTCGCGCCGCGCCTTGCCGTTCGACGCCGGGATCGGCGGGCGCTGGCGAGATGGGACTTTCATATCCTGTCCAAGTCATCCCCGTCATCCCCTGATAGGCTCGGGGAGACCGCGCAGCGTTGAGGGCGCGATTGGCGAGCATCGACTTTATCACCTGGAGTTCCGCGAGATGTCCGACTATGAGCTCTATTATTGGTCCGTGCCGTTCCGCGGTCAGTTCGTGCGCGCGGTCCTCGCCTTTGCTGGGAAGGGCTGGAGCGAAGGCGGCGACGGCGCGATCGCAAAGCTGATGGATGGGCCGGTCAAGCAGATGCCGGTCCCTTTCATCGGGCCGCCCATCCTCATCGACAAAAAGGCGGACTTCGCCGTCGCCCAAATGCCGGCTGTGATCCTTTACCTCGGCGAGACCCTGAACCTGATGCCCGCGACCCCCGCCCTGCGCGCCATGACGATGAAGATCGTCAACGACGCCAACGACGTGATCGACGAGATCACGCTCGACGGCGGACGCCAGATGTGGACGGAAAAACGCTGGCGCGAGTTCGTCCCCCGCCTCAAGAAGTGGATGTCGCTGTGGGAGGAGACCGGCCGCCGCCACGGATTGAAGACGGACTCCGGCTTCCTGCTCGGCGGCAAGGCGCCGGGCGTCGCCGACGTGGTGACCGCGACGCTGTGGTCGACCGTTTGCGACCGTTTCCCCAAGATCGCGACAATGCTTGGAAAGACCGCGCCGATGACCGCCGCGCTGACGCAGCGGGTCGCCAGTCTGCCGCCGCTCGCCAAGCTCGCGGCCAAGGCGCGAAAAGACTATGGCGACGCCTATTGCGGCGGCCAGATCGAAGCGTCGCTGCGCAAGGTTCTGGGCGCTTGAGAGCGAAACGCTCGCTTTCCTCGCCAAGGGCACTCGCGGCGGGACGGCGCCTGGCGTCTCAACTTCCTTTCGAACGGCGCCCTGACATGAGATAGTCCCTCAGCGCCACCGCCTGATTGTGTTCGCTATCGCGCGCGCCAAAGAGCAGCGTCACCTTGCCCGCCTTCATCATCGCGATCAGCCGCGCGACGCAAACCTCGTTGGCGTCGAGTTCGGCGCGATAGTCGGCCACGAACGCCGGCCAGCGCTGAGGATCATGGCCAAATCGTTTGCGGAGCGCGGCGCTCGGCGCGATGTCCTTCAGCCAAACATCGATCGACGCCCGCGCCTTGGCGACGCCTCGCGGCCACACCCGATCGACGAGCACTCTGAGGCCATCATCGGCGCCGGGAGGATCGTATATCCGTCGAAGGCGAAGGGTCTTCGCTGCGGAGGTTGGACTTGGCATGTGTTGACTCGGCATTTCAAAGGACGCGCACCGCCTGCTGCGCTTCTATCTTCGCGGTTCGCCGTTCGTCAGCGGGCCGAAATCGCTCAACACCTAGCTGAAGCGGGGAGGCGACACGTCTTCCTCGATCCTGCGATCGGCATTGAAGACCTTGCTCGGAACTTTCAGGCGCGGATCGTCATAAATTTCCCTAAGCGCCCCAACCGCACCCTCGTCGCCCAGTGTGAGCGTGGCGACGCGATCCAGGAGCGCGCCGTCGTCGTCCGATATCGTCGCCGTCGGCTTCGGCATGATTCCCCAAACGTCCCAAGGCAGCATCTCTACGCGGTTGAGCGAAGCGAGATCGCGAATCAGGTTCTGCGCGATCCACCACAGGCCTTGCTCCTTCAGGAACGAGAGGCCGAAGAGGTCGGGATCGGCGCGCCCCGCGCGGCATTGGCGCCACGCATCGCCCGCGAGAATGAACCGATCATGCGGCACGTCGGTCGGATCGAAGTCGATCCGGAAGGCGCTTCGCTGCACATTGTCGAGCTGCGCGTCGACGAGCATCCAGCGTCGCTCGGCCTTGTTCCAGTATTCCGCGACCCAGTGGTCCTCGAAGCGGCCGGGGACGAAATAGGCGCCGAAGCCGCAGCGCATACGGGCCGGCACGCCCTGCTCGCGCAAAATAGCGGCGATAAGACTCGAAAAGTGCCAGCACACACCCGGCATGCGCTCAGCCGGCGGACGAGTCTCGCGCAGCGGTTTCGCGTTGCAAGCCTCGATCTCTTCGATCATCCGGGCGACGGGACGGATGTTCGCAAGGTCGCGCTTCTCGTCCGACAGCTTAAGCGCGTACAGCCACGGCGCAATGTCGCGATGAACCAGCAAGCCCTGAACGACCTCGCACAAGGCGCCGATGTCGCGGGGGAGGTCCCGCAAGACGGGCGACGCAGCCCCGGCTCCGTTCATGGGGCCATTTTCCAGATAGAAATCCTGTGCGCGCATGCACCGGCTCCTTCGCACTCGTCAGGCGGTCAACCCCTTCGACTGTCGCCGCCGTGACCCGTCTTTGCTATTGGCTCAGAATAACGTGCGTGGCGGCTTCGGTCGATTCCGCCAACGGGCACTTTGGTCATGGAACAATTCCGTCCGTGGCTTGCTCGTCACGTCATACGCCACCTGCGCTTCAGGCATTCGCCTCTTCGTGGAAATCGACAACGCCGGCAAGATCGGGGATGGTTTCAATGTCTTGCAGCGGGGGCAATCGCGTGAGGATTGGCGGCGGATGACCGACTTGCCCATGATGACCGCAACCTGCGCCTGCGGGCGTGTCGAAGTCGAAGCCGCCGGCGCGCCGATCGCCTGCGCCGTCTGCTATTGCGACGATTGCCGCAAGGGCGCCGATCTGATCGAAGCCCTGCCCGGCGCCGGCGCGGTGCGCGATGCCGATGGCGGCTCGGCCTATATCCTCTTTCGCAAGGACCGCTTCGCGCCCCGTAAAGGCGCCGATCTGTTGAAGAGCTACAAGCTCAAGGACAGCTCGCCGACCAACCGCGTCGTCGCGACATGCTGCAATTCGGCGATGTTCGTGAACTTTGACCGCGGCCCCCACTGGGTCTCCGCCTATCGCGCCCGCTTTCGCGGCGAACTCCCGCCGGTGCAATTCCGCATTTGCACAAGATTCAAGGCGGAGGGCGTGACGCTGCCGGACGACGCGCCGAGTTCTCCGCGCTATCCGGCGCGGCTGATGTTCAGGCTGCTGGCGTCGCGGGTGGGGATGATGGTGGGGCGTTAGGCCGGCCCTAGCCTGGCCGACGATCGTGAACGCGTTTGATGGTCTCAAAAACGATTTCGGCCGCCGGAGACAGCGGGCGATCTTTGACTTGGATCAAACCATAGCTTTCGAGCACCAAGTTTTCGCGGACGTGAAGCCTCTTCAGCCGCTTGCTATCGCCGACATGCTCGACAATGGCCACAGCGATTGGCAAGACGGCATCCGTCTCCGCCGCGATCGCCAAAGAGGCGAGATGTGAAGTGGAGTTGATCACGCGGCGAGGCGGGACAATTCTGCTCGCGCGAAAGAGATGCTCGACGCTTTGGCGTATGATAGATCCGCGCGGCTCGAGAACCCATTGAAGGCCAACCAGATCGCGAAGTCCGAGGACGTCGGAATTCGCCAAGGGATGCCCGACGCGCACGACGAAGCATCCCTCCTCGTCGTCGAGACCGTGATAGTCGAAAATCCGCGGATCGACTTCGTCGGGGATTCGAGCCACGGCGAAATCAAACTCGAGGGCCGCCAGACGGTCAACGATGTCGGGACTGGTGCCGACGTGGAGTGAGAGTTCGATCGTATCAAGCCTGGCGCCAAGCGCGCGGATTGCCCGAGCCAAAAGAACGACGCTCGGTGTCGCCACACAGCCGATTGACACGGCGCCGATATCGCCGGCTTTCCGTCCCGTGAGCTCGCGCCCGGCATGGCGCAGGTCGGCGAGCATGCTTCGGCCGCGACGGATGAGAATCTCGCCATAGGCGGTCGGCTCGACGCCCCGCGGGAGGCGTTCGAGGAGGCGCACGCCCGCAATTCTTTCGATGTCGGCCAGCATTTTCGACGCCGCGGACTGCGACATGTGCAGCTCGTTTGCGGCCTGCTGCAATTTCCTCTGATCGTCGAGCGCGACGAGCAGGCGCAACTGTCGCAACGTCAAGCGCTCAAGCATTGTCTCCCTCTCCGCCTGGACGTTGGCCGCCCTTTTGCAAAATCATCCCGCAACGCAACATGAATGATTCCGGATGCATAGAAGCGGAATTACGATTAGACACTCATGTCATTACCTGCAACGATAACTTTACCCACCATGTGACGGTTTGTGAGGACCGTTACAGGTCACCAGAGATATATATGAGTACATCTTTTATTAGAGTCAATATAGTAAAGGACGTTTTCAGCCAATAATGTGCGTACCGTGGCCGTGCCGGTATGATTTCTTGTAACAAGTCGATCTGGAATCAATAATCGTCTGGCCTTTTCGGTAGCTCTAGCCTTAAAACACTAACAGTAAAAATCAGGGAGGGGACATGCAAAACGCCGCGAGTGCTGGCGACACGCAGCTGATTGCGGCTGCGCTGTTGGGTATTGCCGCCATCGTTGTTCTCATCAGCTGGCTCAAGCTTCACCCCTTCATTTCCTTGGCGATCGGAGCGCTGATCGTCGGAGTCGCGGCCAATCTGGGCCTTGCCAAGTCCATGGGCTCGTTTTCGAGCGGCTTCGGCGCCACCATGGCCGGCGTCGGCATTTTGATGGGGCTTGGCGCCATGTTCGGCAAGCTCCTGGCCGATTCGGGCGGCGCCGACCAGATCGTCGACACTTTGGTCCGTCGCTCCAGGCCAGCGGCCCTGCCATGGACGATGGGCTTGGTCGGCGCGATCATCGGCCTGCCGATGTTCTTCGAAATCGGCCTCGTGCTGTTGATCCCGGTCGTCCTATTGGTCAGCCGGCGATCAGGCCTGTCGGTCATCAGGATCGCCATTCCGACGCTGGCGGGCCTCTCGGCCATGCACGGCCTGGTGCCCCCTCACCCTGGACCGTTGATTGCCGTGACGACGCTGGGCGCCAATCTTGGCTTCACCCTCGCCTTCGGCATTGCGGTCGCGATTCCCAGCGTCATCATCGCCGGCCCGCTCCTCGCCACGCTCATCGACCGCTGGGTCAAGGTTCCAACTCCGGAGATCTTCGGATCGGGTGAGACGAGAGAGACGCCCTCGCGGCCAAGGCCGAGTTTCCAAACGGCGATCGTCGCCATTCTCTTACCTGTCGGGTTGATGCTCGCCCGCGCGATTGCTGAAGTCGCGGCGCCTGGATCGACCGCCTTCGTTCCCTCCGCCCTGCACGTTTTGGGCGATCCGCTGATCGCGCTCGGCATCGCAGTGCTCTTCAGCGCGTGGCTGCTCGGCATGTCGAGGCAAGAGATCTCTCACAGTCTGGACGGCGCCCTCGGCCCGATCGCAGGTATTCTGCTCATCGTGGGCGCGGGCGGCGGCTTCAAGCAGGTCCTCGTCGATACCGGCATTGGCGCCGTGATCGCCCACACAATCGTCGGCAGCCCGCTTCCAGTGCTGTTCCTGGCTTGGTTGGTCGCCGTGCTGGTGCGTGTCGCCACGGGTTCGGCGACGGTCGCGACCGTCACCGCCGCTGGCATCCTCGCGCCGGTGGCGGCGACCCTATCGCCGACACACGGCGCACTGATGGTCCTCGCCATCGGCTCGGGCTCGCTATTCCTCTCGCACCTCAATGACGCGGGCTTCTGGCTCGTCAAGGGTTACCTCGGCATGGATATCGTCCAGACCCTGAAGACCTGGACGCTGATGGAAAGCATCATCTCGCTGTGCGGCCTGGCGGGCGTGCTGCTCCTTAGCATGGTCGTCTAACCACAAGTCTTCACGCGTTTGTCCATCCGCTCCAAACAGTCGAGGCGAAAATTGCAATCTGTTCCTGGCCCCAATTTGATCGTTGTGATGGGCGTCAGCGGATGCGGCAAGACCAGCATCGGCTTGGAGATCGCGGGGCGACTAAACCTCGACTTCTTCGAAGGCGATGCGCTGCATCCGATTGGCAACATCCAGAAGATGTGGGCGCGCATTCCTTTGACCGACGAAGACCGTTGGCCATGGCTCGATCTCATCGGGCAGAAGCTTCGCAACGCTTACGATGCGAGCGAGGGAATGGTCATCTCCTGCTCCGCACTGAAGAAATCCTATCGCGACCGGCTTCGTGACGCGGCGGCCGGGCGATTGATTTTCATATTTCTGGAGGGATCGCGCGCCGCGCTGCAAGACCGCTTGTCGCGGCGTCGCAGCCATTTCTTTCCGCCAGAATTGCTGGATAGCCAACTCGCCGCACTGGAAAATCCGAGCGCTGAGCCATTTGTGGTGACCGTGAACATTGATCAGCCGTTGGATGCGATTGTCGATAGCGCGCTCAGCGGCTTGGCCAAACTGGATCAACAAGAAGATCCTCACGCCATTGCCGGGCCGACGGCAGGCGTTTGATGTTGCGCTCGCGCTAAGTGGCGTCGCGGATGTCTTCGTAGAACTCGGTCAGCACGAGTCGCTTGAGGCCATGCCGACGCGTGAAGCCGTCGATTAGACCCTCGCGGTGCTCAAACGCACGACGAGCAATGTCGCTCGTCACGCCCGTGAGCGTGCCGCCGGGCCGGTTCGTCATGATGTAGACCCAACCGCCGCGCATTGCGCGCTACGCTATCGCGGGTTGCGATGATCGACAAACTCGCCGCCAAGGCGCGAAAAGACTATGGCGACGCCTATTGCGGCGGCCAAATCGAGGCTTCGCTGCGGAGGGTTCTGGGGGCTTAGGCGTCCGGGATCGTCATTGCGAGCGAAAGCGAAGCCATCCAGTCACGCCGCGACGGATTGCTTCGCCGCCAAAGCCTCGCCTTCGGGCAGGCGTCGAACAAGCCGGGGCGCGCCGCAGCGCGCCCTATGCGCCTCGCAAGGGCGGGCGCTCAGCGGCTCGCGTTCTGAAACCGTATTCCCAACGGATTGCTCCTTTACCATCAAGCCGAATTCCTAAACTTTGGGGCGGCACGCCAATCTGATTCGACCGAAAACTGAACGGCGCCTCATGTTCCCTTTTTGTTCTAAACATGGTAATAGGGCCGAATGACGGACAAAACGGACTTTGAAGCTCCAGAGCGAAAACGTCGTCGGGCAACGAAGGCCGATGCTGTTACGCCGGCCGTCGCGGCGCCGAAAGGCAAAAGCCTCCAAAGCCATGGCAAAAACTCGAAGGTATATGTTCCTGTCATTCTGAAACTATTCCAAGATCGCTGGCGTCCTGGCGCGGCAACTGTCGTCTTTTCGCTCGACGATGTCCGAACTGCAGTTGAATCCGTCCGTGCAGTTTCCGAAAGCCCCGGGGCCATATCGGCCCGCAACCCCGCCGATGTCGTCTACCGTATGCGATCACGCACTCTGCTGCCCGACGAAATCCTATCGAAGGGGTTTCACGTTCTGCGTGCGATCGGACGCGGTCTCTATCAATTCGAAAAAGCATCGAGCGGCATCATGGAGGTGCCGGTACATGACCTCACGCCGGCGATCGATCAAACGCCAATGCCAGTGCGACGACTGCTGCCGGAAACGATGGCCGAAATGGACGAACAGGCGTTGCTATCTGTCGTCGGATATTGCCAACTTCTCGACCATTTCACTGGTATGAAAATCTACCGACTGCGGTCGCATGTGCGCAAGAGCGTGCCAGGGATCGGGCAAGCCGAACTCGATGCTATCGATGTAGGCATTGCGTCTGGCGACAATGACGTGCCGGTCGTATTTCCGATCGAAGCCAAGGCTGTGTCGGACGAGCTCAACCGCGTCCAAATTTACAACATGATTCGGTACGCCGCGCACTATTTCCCTGGATTGACGGTCCGTCCACTCGCTTTGAAGGTCGACTATCAGTCGGCAATTCATATCATGGAATTCAACGTAGCGAGCCGACCTGGCGAACTCCGCATCATCCGTTCCGCCAGCTATGCGATCAATACGTCGGAGGCGCAAATCGCCATGATCCGCGCAACGAATGTTCCCAAGCAATGAAACGCAGGATTGCAAGAGGCATCGAACTGTTCGCCGGTTGCGGCGGACTATCGACCGGATTTCTCGACGCAGGTCTCAACGTCGTTGCGGGATTCGAACTCGATGCCCGAGCCGTTGATGCATACAATTACAACCATCAATATCGCGGCAGTCAGGGCTTTGTAACGGATCTAAACATCGCATCCGGGGCTGCCTTGCTAGAGCGCGCTGGGATCAAGCGGGCCGATTTCGTAGTCGGCGGGCCGCCGTGCCAGCCTTTTTCGATAGCGGGTAAGCGACAAGGCAAGCGCGACGTTCGCTCCGATTTAATCGGGCAGTTCATCCGCATTGTGGATGAACTGGAGCCATCCGCATTTATGCTCGAGAACGTTCCCAATCTTGTGTCAATTGACAACGGCGAATTCCTGGACGACGTGCAATCGGAGCTGCGAGCGTTGGGCTATGTTGTTGACTCTGCGATCGTGTCGGCTGCCGACTTTGGCGTGCCGCAGAATCGGCGGCGACTTGTCATACTCGGCATGAAAGGCAGAAAACCGATTTATTTCCCGGCGGCTACGCACGGCACGAACGAACAGCCTCACGCATCAGCGGGGAGCGCGATAGGCGATTTGCCCGATGCTGGCGAATTCGGCGAAACTGGCATCTACAATCACGAACCGACGGCGCATTCCACCGATATGGTTGCGCGCCTAAGGGTGCTGGAACCAGGCAAACGTGAACGCGGATCATTCCACGATCGCCTGCACTCTGAACGCCCGTCGTTTACACTGCGTGCGGGCTCTGGCAACTTCAGTCCGCTCCGACCGGTCCACTATCAACATCATCGAGTCATTACAGTACGGGAAAGCGCACGCTTGCAGGGCTTCTCGGATGATTTCCTGTGGCCCGACCGCATCCCGCGCTTGCAACAATATCGCCAAGTTGGGAACGCCGTACCTCCTCCTATGGCGCGAGCCTTTGCGCGATGCCTCGCCGATCAAATGGGATGGATACTAGACCCCGCTTCGCTCGCTGGTGACCCCGCCACGCGCGTGGCTGCCAACGCGCTTACTGACGACCAACGGAAAGCGCTGCGGGCCGCCAGGATGCGTGGCGCGTCGCTGGGCAAGGTAGCCCTCGGCAAGAAGTAGTAAGCAAATAACAGTGAGCATGCGCCGAAGCCGTGTTGCTCCAAATTGCCTCGTGATCTTCCATTTTCCCGACGCTATCTCCCTTCCGAGTTCATGCACGGCATCTCCCCCTCACTCCCACTCAATCGTCCCCGGCGGCTTGCTCGTCACGTCGTAGACCACCCGGTTGATCCCCTGCACCTCGTTGATGATCCGCGTCGCCGCGCGGCCCAAAAAGCCCATGTCGAAGGGGAAGAAGTCCGCCGTCATGCCGTCGGTGGAGGTCACCGCGCGCAGCGCGCAGACGTGGTCGTAGGTGCGCCCGTCGCCCATCACGCCGACGGTGCTGCACCGGCAGCAGCACGGCGAAGGCCTGCCAGATCTGGTCGTAGAGGCCGGCGGCGCGGATTTCTTCGAGATAGATGGCGTCGGCCTGGCGCAGGATGTCGAGCTTCTCCGGCGCTGATCGCGCCGGGGATGCGGATGGCGAGGCCGGGGCCGGGGAACGGGTGGCGGCCGACGAAGGGCTCGGGCAGGCCGAGCTCGCGCCCGAGCGCGCGCACCTCGTCCTTGAAGAGCTCGCGCAACGGCTCGACCAGCTTCATGTTCATCCGCTCGGGCAGGCCGCCGACATTGTGGTGCGACTTGATCGTCACCGACGGGCCGCCGGTGAACGAGACCGATTCGATCACGTCCGGGTAGAGCGTGCCCTGGGCGAGGAACTCGACCGGGCCGCGCCGTCGGCGGCGATCGTTTTCGCCTCGCGCTCGAAGGTCTCGACGAACAGGCGGCCGATCGTCTTGCGCTTGGTCTCGGGGTCGGCGACGCCCTCGAGCGCGGTCAGGAACGTGCGCTCGGCGGCGACATGGACGAGCGGAATGTTGAAGTGGTCGCGGAACAGCCTGACCACCTCCTCGCCCTCGCCCGCGCGCATCAGGCCGTGGTCGACGAAGACGCAGGTGAGCTGGTCGCCGATCGCCTCGTGGATCAGCACCGCCGCCACCGCCGAATCGACGCCGCCCGACAGGCCGCAGATCACCCTGCCCTTGCCGACCTTGGCGCGGATCGCGTCGCGCGCCTCGGCGCGGAAGGCGGCCATCGTCCAGTCGCTCTTCAGCCCGGCGACATTGTGGACGAAGTTGCGGATGAGCCGCGCGCCGTCGGGCGTGTGGACGACCTCGGGGTGGAACATCAGGCCGTAGTAGCGGCGCGCCTCGTCGGCGATCAGCGCGAAGGGCGCGTTCTCCGAGGTCGCGAGGCGCGCGAAGCCGGGCGGCAGCTTGGTGATGCGGTCGCCGTGGCTCATCCAGACGATATGGCGCTCGCCCGGCTTCCAGACGCCCTCGAGCAGCGGGCTCGTCGCGCCGACCGCGACTTCGGCGCGGCCGAACTCGCGGTGATGGCCGCTCTCGACCACGCCGCCGAGCTGCTCGGCCATGGTCATCTGGCCGTAGCAGATGCCGAGCACCGGCACGCCCGCCTCGAAGATCGCCTGGGGCGCGCGCGGGCTGCCCGCGTCGGGCACCGAGGCGGGGCCGCCCGACAGGATCACCGCCTTGGGCTTCAACGCGGCGAAGGCGCGCTCTGCGTTCTGGAACGGCGCGATCTCGCAATAGACGCCCGCTTCGCGCACCCGCCGGGCGATCAGCTGCGTCACCTGCCAGCCGAAATCGACGATCAACAGCTTGTCGTGTGAAAAAGCGGGAGCATTCGGGGGCGCGGCTTCGGCCATGGCGGCGACTCGTCGGGGATGAGCCCCTCGCTTAGGCGAGAGCGGGGGCGAGCGCAATCGCTGCGAGCCCTCGCCCTCATCCGGCGCCATAGGGCGTTCGAAAGAACGCCCGTCTTTCGACGGGCTATGGCGCCACCTTCTCCCGCGGAGCGGGAGAAGGGCGAGCGAGCCCCCTCTCCCGCTCGCGGGAGAGGGCTGGGGTGAGGGTGTTCCCGCGACACTTGCCAAAACCATGCTCTCAGCGCGAGAAACGGGCCGTTCCCGTAGTCCCCCCTCCCTGGCCCCCATGCGCAAGCGCGCCGATCTCCTGCTCGTCGAACGCGGCTTTTTCGCCAGCCGGGCGCGCGCGCAAGCGGCGATCGAAGCTGGGCTGGTCAGCGCGGACGGCGCGCCGGTGCGCAAGAGTTCGGACCCGATCGCGATCGATGCGGCGATCGAAGCGACGCCGGCGCATCCCTGGGCTTCGCGCGGCGGGATCAAGCTCGCGGCGGCGCTCGACGCCTTCGGCCTCGATCCGGCGGGGCTTGCCTGTCTCGACCTTGGCGCCTCGACGGGCGGCTTCACCGACGTGCTGCTGACGCGCGGCGCGCGCGCGGTGGTCGCGGTCGATGTCGGCCACGGCCAGTTCGACCCGCGCCTCGCGGCGGACCCGCGCGTCAGTTTGCACGAGGGCCTCGACGCGCGCGCGCTGACTCCGGGAATCGCCGGCGCGCCGCAGGCGCTCGTCTGCGACGTCAGCTTCATCTCGCAGCGCCTTGTGCTGCCTGCCGTCTTGCCGCTGGCCGCGCCGGGCGCCTGGCTGGTCACCCTCGTCAAGCCGCAGTTCGAGGTTGGCCGCGAGAACCTGGTCAAAGGCGCGGTCAAGGACCCGGCTGCGCTCGAAGCCGCCTGCGCAATGGTGCGCGAATGCGTCGAGGGTCTCGGCTGGGCGAGCCTCGGCCTGATCCCCTCCCCCGTGCCGGGCGGCGACGGGGCGCGCGAATTCCTGTATGCCGCGCGGCATGATTGAGCCGCTGCGCGATGTGACGATCCTCTCCCTCAATGCGCGCGGCGAGGGCGTGGCGAGCGACGGGACGGTTGCGCCCTACGCCCTGCCGGGCGAAGTCGTGCAGGTCGAGGCCGAGGGCGGACGGCAAAGCGTCCTCGAAATCCGTGTCGCCAGCCCCGAGCGCGTGCAGCCTTTCTGTCCCTACTTCGGCCGCTGCGGCGGCTGCGCCGCGCAGCATATGAGCCCAAGCCTCTATGCCGACTGGAAACGCGAAAGCCTCGTGCGTGCTCTGGCGCGGGCGCGCGTGGAGGCCAAGGTCGGCCCGCTGGTCGACGTCCATGGCGAAGGGCGCCGCCGCGCAACGTTCCATTCCCGCTTCGTCGCGGAGCGCGAGAGCGTCGGCTTCATGCGCGCGCGCGCCCACGAGATCATCGACATCGAGGCTTGCCCGCTGTTTGCCCCTGGCCTTGCCGGCGCGATCGCCGCCGCGCGCGCGCTCGCCGCGGATCTGCGCGGCGCCGGCAAGCCGCTCGACATTCAGGCGACGGCGACGCTCGGCGGCCTCGATTTCGATCTGCGCGGCGCCGGCAAGCTCGAGGCGGCGATGCGGCGCAAACTGATCGCCACCGCCGAGCGGCTCGATCTTGCGCGCGTCGCCAGCCACGGCGAGGTCGGTGGTCGAGCGGCGCCCGCCGCAGATCGCCTTCGGCGCAGTGATGGCGGTCCCCCCGCCCGGCGGCTTCCTGCAGGCGACCGAGGCGGGCGAGCAGGCGCTCGCCGCGGGCGCCGCGACGGCGCTCAAGGGCGCGCGGCGGGTCGCCGATCTCTTCTGCGGCGCCGGCGCCTTCGCGCTGCGCCTCGCGCGCGACCACGAGGTCACCGGAATCGATTCCGACGCCGCCGCAGTGACCGCGCTCAAGCGCGCCGCCGGCGGCGCGACTGGCCTCAAGGGGCTCAGCGCCGAGGTGCGCGATCTCTTCAGCCGGCCGCTGATGGGCGAAGAACTCGCCGCTTTCGACGCCGTGCTGTTCGATCCCCCACGCGCCGGCGCCGAAGCGCAGGCGCGCGCGCTTGCCGCCCACGGGCCGGCGATGGTGGTCGCGATCTCGTGCAACGCCGACAGTTTCGCCCGCGACGCGCGTATTCTGATCGAGGGCGGCTATACGATCGGGACGGTTTCGCCGCTTGACCAGTTCCGCTATTCGCCCCATGTCGAAATCCTGGCCGCGTTCGCGCGCAGGCCCGTCAAGCGCCGCAGGAGCATGCTGGGGTGACCGACCGCTCAGCCTTTCTTAGCGACCTCGCAAGCCTCGTCGGCGCGGCGAACGTGCTGACCGATCCCGCGCTGGTCGAGGGCTATCTCGTCGAGCCGCGCGGCCTCTTTCACGCGCGCGCGCTCGCCGTGGCGCGCCCCGGCTCGACCGCGGAAGTGGCGGCGGTGGTCGCGGCCTGCGCCAAGGCCGGCGTCGCGATCGTGCCGCAGGGCGGCAATACCGGCCTCGTCGGCGGGCAGATTCCCGATGGCGGCGCGGACCAGTTGATCCTCTCGCTGCGCCGCCTCAATCGCATCCGCGAGGTCGACGTCGGCGCCGAAGCGATGATCGTCGAAGCGGGCGTGACGCTCGCCGAGGCGCAAGCGGCGGCGACGGCGGTCGACCGGCTGTTCCCGCTGTCGCTCGCCTCGGAAGGGAGCTGCACGATCGGCGGCAATCTCTCGACCAACGCGGGCGGCGTCGCCGTGCTCGCCTATGGCAATGCGCGCGAACTGGCGCTCGGGGTCGAAGTGGTGCTCGCCGATGGCCGCATCGCCAATCTCCTCTCCAAGCTGCGCAAGGACAACACCGGCTACGATTTGAAAGACCTGTTCATCGGAGCGGAAGGCACGCTCGGCATCATCACCGCGGCTTCGCTCAAGCTCCTGCCGGCGCCGCGCGCGCGCTCGACCGCCTTCATCGGCCTCGCCGATCCTGAAGCCGCGCTCGCGCTGCTAAAGATGGCGCACGGCCGCTTCGGCCAGGCGGTGACCAGCTTCGAACTGATGCCGCGCATCGGCCTCGAATTCGTCTTGGCCTACGCGCAGGGCGCGCGCGACCCGCTCGCCAAGCCCCACCCCTGGTACGTGCTGATGGAACTCTCGTCGCACGACGAAAATGGGCTGGATGGGCCTCTGACCGAGCTGCTCGGCGAGGCGTTGGAGCACGGGACGATCGCCGACGCGGCGCTCGCCGCGACGCTTGAGCAGCGCGACGCCGTCTGGCGGCTGCGCGAGGACATGTCGGACGCGCAAAAACCCCAGGGCGGCTCGATCAAGCACGATGTCTCGGTCCCCCTCGGCTCGGTTCCCGCTTTCTTGCGCGAAGCGAGCGCGGCGGTCCCGGCTTTCATGCCGGGCGCGCGGGTCGTCGCCTTCGGCCATCTTGGCGACGGCAATATTCACTTCAACGTGAGCCAGCCGGTCGGCGCCGACAAGCAAGCGTTCCTCGAAAAATGGTACGCGATGAACGCGGTCGTTCATGGCGTCGTCGCGCGATATTCCGGTTCGATCTCGGCCGAGCATGGCATTGGCGTGCTCAAGCGCGAGCTGCTCAAGCAGGTCAAGGACCCGGTTGCGCTCGATCTGATGCGCACGCTCAAGGGCGCGCTGGACCCGCAGGGGCTGCTCAATCCGGGCAAGGTTCTGTGAGCGCCCAGGACGCGCTACAATTTGGTCGATTCGCCTGCCCGAGGAGGCCGACACGCGCGCCAGCCGCCCCAAGCGACACACGACACGCATCGGACTCTGCGCCCTCGCCGGCGCCCTGACGTTGCTGTGCCGGCCGGCCGCCGCAACGCCGGTGGCGAGCGCGCCCGGCTGCGCGCCGCGCGCATTCGATACGGCGCAATACACGGTCTGCACGTTTGACGTCCGCCGCGACGACATCCACCTCTATTGGAGCGATGCCGACGACAAGCCCTACTCGAGCTTCGCCGCGCTCGCGGCGGCGGTGAATGCGCGCGGGCGCACGCTGCGCTTCGCCATGAACGCGGGCATGTTCGGCGCCGACTTCGCGCCCGTCGGTCTCTATGTCGAGGACGGCAAGCAGTTGCGCCGCGCCGACACGCGCCCCGGACCCACCAACTTCCATCTGTTGCCCAACGGCGTGTTCTGGGTGGGCGATGGCGTCGCGGGCGTGGAAGAAACTTCGCACTTTCTCGCCGACGCCCCAGCCGCGAAATTCGCCACCCAGTCGGGGCCGATGCTGGTGATCGACGGCCACATCCACCCGAAAATCCTGCCGACCGGCGCCTCGGAGAAGGTGCGCAATGGCGTTTGCGTGCGCGACGGCGTCACCACGCTGTTCGTCATCTCCGACGCCCCGGTGACGTTCCACGCCTTCGCCCGGCTGTTTCGTGATGGGCTCGGCTGCGCCAACGCGCTGTTCCTCGACGGTTCGGTGTCCTCGCTCTATGCGCCCGAACTCGGCCGCGACGACGAGCTGACGCCGCTCGGGCCGATGATCGGCGTCAGCGCTCCGGCTTCGCCGCATTGAAGTCGGCGGGCGGCTGTTCGTCGCCGGGGCCAAGCGCGCGCTGCATCAGCGGCACGTCGACCCAGCGGCCGAATTTGAAGCCGACCGAGCGCAAGACGCCGACCGAGACAAAGCCGAAGCGACGATGGAGCGCGATCGAGCCGGCGTTGTCGCTATTGCCGATGAGCGCGAGCAACTGCCGCCAGGGGCCGCGTTCACAACGCGCGATCAATTCGCCCAGCAACGCCCCGCCGAGGCCGCGCCCGCCCATTCCGTCAGCGACATAGACCAAATCTTCGAGCGTGTGGCGATAGGCGGGGCGGGCGTGATAGGGGCCGGCGTAGCAATAGCCGACGATTTCGCCGTCAAGCTCGGCGACCAGATAGGGCGCGCCGACGTTCAGCACCTTTTGCCGCCGCGCCAGCATCTCCGCAAGGCTCGGCGCCGTCTCCTCGAAGGTGACGAGCGCGGTCTCGACATAATGAGCGTAGATGCGGGCGATGGCCGGCATATCGGCCTCCGTGGCGTCGCGAACGATCGGGCGAACGTCGCCGGCGGGTGTGTTCGACACGACTTTTGTTCCTCGACTCGGCGAGGGGGCTCGCCTCGCGCGCCGCGCCGCCCTAAGTTGCGCCGCCCGCGCACTCATTTGCGCGCCGAACCGGAGATCCGCCGATGCCTCATTTCGCGAGCTGGCTTGCTTTCGCCCTGATCGCGCTCGGCATGGTGCTGACGCCCGGTCCGAATATGATTTACCTCGTTTCGCGCTCGATCTGCCAGGGGCCAATGGCCGGGCTGGTGTCGCTCGGCGGCGTCGCGCTCGGGTTCCTCGTCTATATGCTGAGCGCGGCGCTTGGGATCACGGCGCTGCTGATCGCCGTGCCCTTCGCCTATGACGCGCTGCGCATCGCCGGCGCGCTCTATCTGCTGGCGCTCGCCTGGCAGGCGGTGCGGCCGGGCGGCCGCTCGCCGTTCCAGGTGCGCGATCTGCCGCGCGACGGTACGCGCCGGCTCTTCGCGATGGGCTTCGTCACCAGCCTGCTCAATCCCGAAGGTCGCGGTGCTCTATCTCTCGCTGCTGCCGCAGTTCATCGACCCGAAGATTGGCGACGTGCTCGGCCAGTCGATCGCCCTCGGCTTCACCCAGATCGTTATCAGCGTCACGGTCAACGCGGCGATCGCCCTGATGGCCGGTTCGATCGCCGTTTTCCTTGCCCGGCGGCCGGTGTGGATGAGTGTGCAGCGCTGGCTGATGGCGACGGTGCTTGCCGGTCTCGCGGTGCGGATGGCGACCGAGGCGCGGCGGTAGGCGCGTTCAAGGGGTAAGCCGCGGGAAATGAGCCCGGATTCTCGGGTTGGCTTGACTTCCCGCGCTCCCCGACTATGTTGCCGGCCGACTGGCGCTGACCGGCTCTCCCGGTGGCGCTGTTTTCATTTTACCCGGCGCTTCGCGCGCCGCTGAATCGGACGCTGGACCATGGCCAAGGCCGCCTCGCTCAAGATCAAGCTGCTGTCGACCGCCGACACCGGTTATTTCTACGTCACCAAGAAGAACGCGCGCACCAAGACCGAGAAGTTCACCTTCAAGAAATACGATCCGGTGGCGCGCAAGCACGTTGAGTTCAAGGAAACCAAGATCAAGTAAGCGGCCCTGCCGCTCGGACTTGGTGTGGAAAAGGGCGTCCCTCGGGACGCCCTTTCTCGTTTCAGGCGCCCCTATTGCGCGACCGGCGCCGGATCGGCCGGCTCCTCCGCCGGGTCGGCGGGATCGGCGCCACGGCTCGCGCTTTGGCCCGGCCGCACGACGCGGTCGGAGCGCGGACGCTTGGGCGCCGGCGACCACGGGCGATCCTCCAGCGGCGCGCGGTCGGTCGTCGCAACGAAACGCGCGCCGTCCCAGTTCAGCCCGACCGCGCCGGTCGTCGGCGAGCCGGCGCTCGTCGAACGTCGTCGCCGCGCAATCGGCCGGCGCGGTCAGCGGGCTGACGACGATCGCGGCGCGTTCGCAATCCTCCTCGAAGGCGGCGCGATCGATGACGACGGCTGAGCGACTGCCCCTCGGGCAGATCGCCGACGCAGCCGACGCGGTCGCAGGGCGCATCGGGATCGCGCGCGCTCGCAGGATCGCGATCGTCGCCGTCGGCGGCGAGCCATTGCTCGGCGGCGAAGGCGTTGAAGCGCTTGCCGACGACGATGCAGCCGCCCGTCGGCGTCGCGCACCGCGGCCAGATCGCCCGAAGGCGCGAAGATCACGTCGTAGCGCGGGCCGTTCAACGCGCCGAGAAGGCCGATCGCGGCGAAGGGAATCGCCATCGCGCGAAAGGTCCAGCTTCGCCACAGGATCGCGCTCATCACCGCGAGGCTGAGGAACGGCAGCGCATAGGGCGCAAAGGCGCGCACATGCAGCGTCGAGCCAGGCGCCTCGGCGATGAAGCGCGGCGACCCACAGGATGAACTTGATGCCGGCGCCGACATAGAGCCAGACCCGGCGCGTCGAGGCCGAGCGGATAGAGCGCGGCGCCGAGCAGCGCGCCGGGCACGGCGAAGAATTCGATGATCGTCAGCGTCAGCGGATTGCCGATCAGCACATAGGGGCTGAGGTCGTGGAAGTGATAGGCCATGAACGAGGCGGTCGCGCTGGTCGCGCAGAGGGTGGCGAGCAGCAGGCCGAGCGGCTTGCTCGACCAAATGCGCCACCAGCGCGCCGCGCCGCGGCGGCTTGCCGCGCTGCGGCACGAAGGGATCGGGCCCGATCTCGGCCTCGGCGAGCCGCGCCTCCATCACCGCGACCAGCGCGCCGACCGCGGCGAACGAGAGCTGGAAGCTGACGCCGATCATCGCCTCCGGCTCGAGCGCGACGATCGCGAGCACGGCAAGCGCGAGATTGCGCATCGTCAGCGCGCGCCGGTCGAGGATCACCGCGCCGAGCACGATCAGCGTCATGATCAGCGCGCGCTCGGTGCCGACGCGCGAGCCGGTCGCGACGTCGTAGGCGACGAGCCGATCATCGCGACGCCCGCCGCCCATTTCTTGATCGGATAGCTGAGCGCCAGCGTCGGCGACAGCGCGAGCAGGCGGCGCGCGACGAAGAAGAAGATGCCGGCGACCAGCGTCATCTGCACGCCGGAGATCGTGATGATGTGGAAGATGCCGGCCTCGCGGATGAGGTCCTTGGCGTCGTTGGAAAGGAAGTCGCGCTTGCCCGTCACCATCGCCGCGGCGATCGCGCCCTCGTCGCCGCCGATGATCGCGTCGACCCGCAGCGCGAGCCGGTTGCGCGCCTGGTCGATCGCCGCGTCGAGGCGCTGGCCCCAACTCGCCTCGCGCGGCGGCGGCAGGACGCTGATGGCGCCGAGCGTCGAGCCGACCGCGCCGACGCCCTCGAAATAGGCGTCGCGGGCGAAATCGTAGCCGCCGGGCAGCACCGCGGGCGAAGGCGGCAGCAGGCGCGCCTGCAGCGCGACGTAATCGCCGGCCGCGACGTCGGGCGCCTTGCGCGTCGTCACCCGCACGCGGCGCGGCGCGAGATCGGCCGGCATGTCGCCGGCATCGACGACCTCGAGCACCAGCCGCGCGCCGACCGGGCGGATGTCGAGTTCCGCAACGAAGCCCTGCAGCTTGACGATCCGCACATGGTCGAGCATCGGCGTCGCGACCCGCGCGGTGCGCAGGCCCATCGACAGGAAGCCAGCCGCGAGCGCGGCCGCGCCGACCAGCAGGCCCCGCGCGAACGGCCGCGCGCGCGAGACCCAGGCGAGCGCCGCAAACAGCGCCGCCAGCAGCGCCGGCAGCCACAGCACCGGCTCGCGGTCGGCGGCGAGGTTGAGCGCGACGCCGCCCATCGCGGCGACCGGAATCCACAGGAAGAAGCGCCGCTCCTCGACCTCGCGCGCCAGCGCGCCGGCAAAGAGCGCCGGCCAATCGGGCGCGAATGCCCCCGCCCGCCGCGCCAGAGCGGCGGCGAGAACGCCCGCGCGCGCCTGAGCCGTCATGGCGGCGAGCCAAGCACCGCGTGTGGGTGTGGGAAAGTGCGGCGGAGACGGCGTGTAACGCCGCGGCGGCTGGGGGCGGGATATTGGTAACGGCGTGCCTAGGCCGCTACGCCGCCCGTTTCCCCGCTCGCTTCCTGACACGAATATCGACCGTCATCCCTGCCCGCGTCAGCATGGTCACCAGGTGGTCGAGTCCGAACGCATTGAATTTGCCGCGCGTCAGATCCGAGATTCGTGGCTGCGTGACGCCGAGGCGCGCAGCGGCCTCGGATTGTGTCCAACCCTGCTTCGCGATGTGATCGGTCAGGGCGATCATCAGCTCCGCGCGCGCCCTCAGATGTGCAATGTCTTCCGACGGCCGGCCGAGCGCATCCCACGCGGTGTCAAATCCTTTCGCGTCGGCGCTCATGAATCGCGTTCCTCCAAGAGTTGCTCGAAGCGCCGACGTCCAAGTTCGACGTCGCGCGGGTCGGTCTTCTGCGTCTTCTTCTGAAAGCAATGCAAGACGTACACAGCCTCGACGAACTTCGCGACGTAGAAGACGCGGAATATGCCAGCTTCGTCGCGGAGCCCGATTTCGACGACGCCCGCGCCGATCGTCGGCATCGGCTTCCAATCGTTCGGCTCTCCGCCCAATTGCACGCGGTAGAGAGCATAGCCGGCGTCGTCCTGGACCCCCCCCCGGGAAATTCTTGCAGACACTTCCGCGCGTCGCCGACGAACTGCAACGGCTTCGGGCGCGGCGTCGTCGCGAGAATATACACGAAAACGCATAATCTGACAACCGGCGCGCTCGCAATATTGGCGGGGGCGCTTCGCAGAGGAGCGTGGACTGCCCGTCGGCATAGGCGGCCTTTGTCGCCGCCGCCTGTTTCTGATACAGCGCCTCGGCCAGCCCCTGCCGAGGATTGCTCCTAAACCCATGACCCAGGTCGTCACCCGTTTCGCGCCTTCGCCGACCGGCTTCCTGCATATCGGGGGGGCGCGCACGGCGTTGTTCAATTGGCTCTACGCCAAGCGTTTCGGCGGCAAGTTTCTGCTGCGGATCGAGGACACCGACCGCGAGCGCTCAACCAAAGAAGCGGTCGCAGCGATCCTCGACGGTCTTGCCTGGCTCGGGCTCGCCTGGGACGGCGAGGCGATCAGCCAGTTCGAGCGCGCGGCGCGCCATCGGGAGATCGCCGACCAACTCATCGCCAATGGCCGCGCCTATCGCTGCTACGCCTCGCAGGAGGAGCTCGAGGAGATGCGCGCCAAGGCGCGCGCCGAAGCCAAGCCGATGCGTTACGACGGGCGCTGGCGCGACCGCGATCCTTCGAGGCGCCCTCCGGCGTCAAGCCGGTCATCCGCCTCAAAGCGCAACAAGAGGGCGAGACGATCGTCGACGACAAGGTGCAGGGCAAGGTCACCTTCGCCAACAAGGATCTCGACGATCTCGTGCTGCTGCGCTCGGACGGCAATCCGACCTACATGCTCGCCGTCGTCGTCGATGACCACGACATGGGCGTCACCCACATCATTCGCGGCGACGACCACCTGACCAACGCCGCGCGGCAGATGCAGATCTATGGCGCGCTCGGCTGGGACGTGCCGATCATGGCGCATATCCCGCTCATCCACGGGCCGGATGGCGCCAAGCTCTCCAAGCGCCACGGCGCGCTCGGCGTCGACGCCTATCGCGCGATGGGCTACCTGCCCGCGGCGCTGCGCAATTATCTCGCGCGGCTCGGCTGGAGCCAGGGCGACCGCGAGTTCTTCTCAACCGAGGAGCTGATCGCCGCCTTCGACCTGCCGGCGATTGGCCGTTCGCCCTCGCGCTTCGACTACGCCAAGCTCGAGAACATGAACGGCCACTTCATGCGCGCCACGCCCGACGGCGAATTGATGGCGATTCTTCTCGACGCCCTGCCCTATCTGCCCGGCGGCCCGGCGCTCGCCGCCAAGCTCGATCCGCGCGCACTGGCCCAGCTCGCCGCCGCCCTGCCCGGCCTCAAGGAGCGCGCCAAAACGCTGGTCGAGCTCGTCGAGGGCGCCGGCTTTCTGTTCGCCGAGCGGCCGCTGGCGATGGACGCGAAGGCGGCGGATATTCTCGCCAACGGCGGCCGACGGCATCTGCAGGCGCTGCTGACGCCCCTCACAGCGCTCTCAGAGTGGAGCGCCGCCGCGACCGAGGCGGCAGTGCGGGTCTACGCCGAGGCGGAGGGCGCCAAGCTCGGCGCAGTCGCCCAGCCGCTAAGGGCGGCGGCGACCGGGCGCTCGACTTCGCCCGGCATCTTCGACGTGCTGGCCGTGCTCGGGCGCGAGGAGAGTCTGGCGCGCATCAGAGATCAGGCTGAGGCGGGCTAACCGCTTCGCCGCGGCGGAGCGTCGTCATCCCGTCATGTCTTTGAGCGATGGCCCCTCCAGGCGTCGCCGCGAGCCTGCCTGCAGCCGACGATTTTCCCTTGCCAACGCCGCCGCGCCTGTGGTTCTCCAATGCGCACGCCCGCTTCACCGACCCGCCGCGCCGACCCGACCCTCGATCCCGCCGGAACGATCTGATGTCGATGATGAACGCCGCCACCGCGGCAGGCCGCCGGATTTTGCCCAATCATTGGGACCTGATCGCGTTCGCGGCGATCATGGCGGCGCTGACAGCGGTCGCCCGCGCCTATCATGGCCTCTCCGCGCCCTTGCCGGTCGGCAATTTGCCGGCGGTCTCGCTCGACTACGGATTGCTGCCCTATTACGCGCTGCGCACAGCGCTGCGCATGTTCGCAGCGCTCGCCTGCTCGTTCGTTTTTACCTTCACCTACGCGACGCTGGCGGCCAAGAGCCGGCGCGCCGAGACGGTGCTGATTCCGATCCTCGACATTCTGCAGTCGGTGCCAATTCTCGGCTTCCTATCGTTCACCGTGACGTTCTTCCTCGGTCTGTTCCCCGGCAATGTGATGGGCGCCGAATGCGCGGCGATCTTCGCCATCTTCACCAGCCAGGCCTGGAACATGGCGTTCTCCTTCTACCAATCGCTGCGCACGGTGCCGCGCGACCTTGACGAGGTGGCGCGCGGCTTTCGTCTGACGGGCTGGCAGAAATTCTGGCAGCTCGAGGCGCCCTTCGCCGTGCCCGGCCTCATCTGGAACACGATGATGTCGATGTCGGGCGGCTGGTTTTTCGTCGTCGCCTCCGAAGCGATCACCGTTGGCGACACCACCATCACGCTGCCGGGCGTCGGCTCCTACATCGCCGCCGCCAATAACGCGGGCCGCTGGGACGCGATTCTCGCCGCGGTCGTGACGATGGGCGTCGTCATCCTGCTTTACGACCAATTGCTGTTCCGGCCGATCATCGCCTGGGCGGGCAAGTTCCGGGTCGAGCTTTCGGTCGGCCAGCAGGTTGAGCGCTCGTGGGTGCTTGAGCTCCTGCAGCGCACATACTGGATTCGTCTGGGCGCGCGGCCGGTCTTCGCCGCACTGCGCACTGCCGGCCTGTGGCGTCTCAGCCTGCCGCGACTCGTGTCGGCCGGCGTGCGCGCCCCCAAGCATTTCTCCCGCGCCGTCGATGTCGTCTGGATCGTCGTCATCGCCGCCCTGTCGGTTTGGGCGCTGTGGTCGGTCGTCGCCTTTGTCGCGACCGAATTGTCCTGGCCCGATGTCGGCGAGGTGACGCTACTAACCTTCTACACGCTGCTGCGCGTCATCGTGCTGATGGCGATCGCCACCGCGTTCTGGGTGCCGGTCAGCGTTTGGATCGGCCTCAGGCCGCGCTGGGCGGAGGCGGTTCAGCCGATCGCGCAGTTTCTCGCCGCCTTCCCGGTCAACCTGCTGTTCGGCGCCGCGGTCAGTCTGGTGCTGGTCTTCCACCTCAATCCCGACATCTGGTTGAGCGTTCTGATTGTCTTCGGCACGCAATGGTACATCGTGTTCAACACGATCGGCGGCGCGGCGGCGTTTCCCAATGACCTGCGCGAAGCGGCGGCAAGTTTCCGCATCCGCGGCTGGGACTGGTGGCGCAAGGTCATCCTGCCGGGCGTCATGCCCTACTATCTGACCGGCGCGATCACCGCCTCGGGCGGCTCGTGGAACGCCTCGATCGTCGCCGAATACGTCAAGTGGAAGGATCAGCTCGTCACCGCCCACGGCGTCGGCGCGTATATCGCCGAGGCGACCGACAAGGGCGACTTTCCCAAGATCGTGCTTGGGGTCGCGATGATGTCGATCTTCGTCACGCTGTTCAATCGCCTGTTCTGGCGCCGGCTCTACGCCCACGCCGAACGCCGTCTGCGTCTGTGATCGTGAACTTGAGGAGATAGCCAGTGCTCGACGTCTCTCACTCGATCCTGCTCGACGTCAGCGGTGTCTGCCAGACCTACGCCAAGGGCTCGGGCGAGGCCGGCGACCCGGTGCTGCAGGATGTGTCGATGAGCCTGCGCGAAGGCGAGATCGTCTCGCTGCTCGGCCGCTCGGGCTCCGGCAAGTCGACCTTGCTGCGCATCATCTCCGGCTTGGCGCGGCCGACTTCGGGCCGCGTCAGCATCGGCGGCGAGCCGGTCGACGGGCCGGCCGAAGACGTCGCCATGGTGTTCCAGAGCTTCGCGCTCTTCCCCTGGCTCAGCGTGCTCGACAACGTCGAGATCGGCCCGCGCGCGCAGGGCGTGGCGCTCGACGAAACCCGCAAGCGCGCCTTGCAGGCGATCGACGTCATCGGCCTCGACGGGTTCGAATCCGCCTATCCCAAGGAGCTCTCGGGCGGCATGCGCCAGCGCGTCGGCTTCGCCCGCGCTCTGGTCGTGCAGCCGAAGATCCTGCTGATGGACGAACCGTTCTCCGCCCTCGACGTGCTGACCGCCGAGACGTTGCGCACCGACCTGCTCGATCTCTGGCAGGAGAAGCGCATCCCGACCAAGTCGATCCTGATGGTCACCCACAACATCGAAGAGGCGGTGCTGATGAGCGACCGCATCCTCGTACTGTCCTCCAACCCCGGTCGGATCGCAGCCGAGATCGCAATCCCGCTGCCCCATCCGCGCAACCGCCTCGATCCAGAGTTCCGCGAGCTCGTCGATCGCATCTACGCGCTGATGACGCAGCGGCCCGAACCCAAGCGGACCGAGCGCGGGGCGATCGCGGTCGCCATCGGCCTCGACCTCTCCCTGCCGCTGGTCTCCACCAACTCGCTCGCCGGCATGCTCGAAGAGATCGCCGCCCCGCCCTACAACGGCCAGGCCGACCTGCCGCACCTTGCCGACTCGCTGCAACTCGAAGTCGACGACCTCTTCCCGCTCGGCGAAACGCTGCAACTGCTGCGCCTCGCCGAGTTCGCCGAAGGCGACATCAAACTGACGCCCGTGGGCAAACGCTTCGTCGACATGGACGTCGACCAGCGAAAGCGGTTGTTCGGCGAGCAATTGCTCGCCAACATCCCGATCATCGCGCACATCAAACGGGTGCTCGACGAGCGCCCAAGCCACCGGGCGCCCGCGGTCCGCTTCCGCGAGGAGCTCGAGGACCACATGTCCGAGGATTACGCCGAGCGGACCCTCAGGGCGATCATCAACCTCGCCCGCTACGGCGAGCTGTTCGCCTATGACGAAAACGCGCAGGCCTTCAGCTACGAGAACCCGCAATAGCCGGGCTCGCCGGGGTTCTAACTGAATATTGACTTGCCGGGCGACATCCGTTCTTCTACCGTTGTTGCACTGCACAATCGCGTGCGGAGCGCCGCGCGCCCACGGGAGAAGTCGATGTCCGCCACCACCGCAAGCCTGAAGCTGGGCGATAAGAGTGTGGACCTGCCGATCAAGACGGGCACCATCGGGCCCTCGGTGATCGACATCGGCAAGCTGTACGCCCAGACGGGCATGTTCACATACGACCCCGGCTTCACCTCGACGGCGAGCACCGAGTCGAAGATCACCTACATCGACGGCGACGAGGGCGTGCTGCTTTATCGCGGCTATCCGATCGAGCAGCTCGCGGAGCGCGGCGACTTCCTCGAGAGCTGCTATCTCCTGCTCTACGCCGAACTGCCGACCGCCGCGCAGAAGGCCGATTTCGACTATCGCGTCAGCCGGCACACGATGGTGCACGAGCAGATGTCGCGCTTCTTCAATGGCTTTCGCCGCGACGCTCACCCGATGTCGGTCATGGTGGCCTGCGTCGGCGCGCTGGCGGCCTTCTATCACGACTCGATCGACATCAACGATCCGCAGCAGCGCGAGATCGCCTCGATCCGCATGATCGCCAAGATGCCGACCCTGGCCGCGATGGCTTACAAATACACGGTCGGCCAGCCGTTCATCTATCCCAAGAACGACCTCGCCTATAGCGCCAATTTCCTGCGCATGTGTTTTGGCGTCCCGTGTGAGGAGTTCAAGGTCAACCCGGTGCTGGCGCAGGCGCTCGACACCATTTTCATCCTTCACGCCGACCACGAGCAGAACGCTTCGACCTCGACCGTGCGCCTTGCCGGTTCGTCGGGCGCCAATCCCTTCGCCTGCATCGCCGCCGGCATCGCCTGCCTGTGGGGCCCCGCGCATGGCGGCGCCAACGAGGCGGCGCTCAAAATGCTCGGCGAGATCGGCTCGGTCGCCAACATTCCCAAATTCATCGCCAAAGCCAAGGACAAGAACGATCCGTTCCGCCTGATGGGCTTTGGCCATCGCGTCTACAAGAACTATGATCCGCGCGCCAAGATCATGCAGAAGACCGCGCATGACGTGCTCAACGAACTCGGCCACAAGGACGATCCGCTGCTCGAAGTGGCGATGGAGCTCGAGCGCATCGCGCTGCACGACGAGTATTTCATCGAGAAGAAGCTCTACCCCAACATCGATTTCTATTCGGGCATCACGCTCAAGGCGATGGGCTTCCCGACCGACATGTTCACCGTCCTGTTCGCGGTGGCGCGCACCGTCGGCTGGATCGCCCAGTGGAAAGAAATGATCGTCGATCCGGCGCAGAAGATCGGCCGCCCGCGCCAGCTCTACACCGGCTCGCCGCGCCGCGATTACAAGCCGATCGGCAGTCGCTGAAGCCCGTTCTTGTAGCAGCGCTCTGAGCGCGGTCGGCGCCAGCGCCTATCGCGGCCTCGCCGCCCCAATCGTCTCAAGCACCGCTTCAGCCGCGTGCGCGCTGGGCGCCCGCCCGTCAGCAAGGCGCATGCGTGTTTCGAGCGCTTCGAGTGCGGCGAGCTGCGTCGCGCGCGCCGGGCCTTCTTGGATCAGCTTCGCTAGCGCCGCAGCAAGCCGCGGCGGATTGCAGTCGCGCTGCAAGAATTCTGGGATCGCCGCTTCGCCGAGCACGAGATTGGGCAGCAGAATCGAGAACGGCAGCGTGACGAAGTGGCGCAGTTGCCCCTCCAACGGCGAGACCTTGTAGGCGCCGACCAACGGCACGCCAGCGAGCGCCAGCTCCAAAGTCACGGTCCCCGAGGCTGCGAGCGCCGAGCGCGCGCTGCGGAAGGCGGCGAGCTTCTCGGCTTCGCCGACGACGACGCGCGGCGGGCGCGCCCACTTCGCCGCCTGCGCGCGCACTTCGTCCTCGACATGGGGCAAGGTCGGCAGGACGATTTCGAGCGGGCCGGCAGCGCGCTCGGCGGCGGCGATCGCGCCGCCAAAATCGGCCATCAGCCGCGCCACGACCGACCGGCGCGATCCGGGCAGCACCAAAACAAGCGGCGGATCGGCGGCGCGCCGACGCGCCTCCGCCTCGTTCGGCCTGAACTCGTCGATGCGCTCGACCAGCGGATGGCCGACGTAGACGCAGCGCGGACCGCCCAGCCGCTCATGCGCGGCCGGCTCGAACGGCAGCAGCGCCAGCACGCAATCGACATAGGCGCGCATCGCTCGCGCCCGGCCCGGCCGCCACGCCCAAACCGACGGGCTGACGTAGTCAATCACCGGCAGATCGGGAAGCGCGCGGCGCACGCGGCGGGCGACGCGATGGGTGAAGTCGGGGCTGTCGATGATGACCAGCGCATCGGGACGCGCGACGACAATCGCCGACGCGGTGCGACGGATGCGCTCGATCAGAGTCGGCAAGCGCGCCAGCACCGGCAGGAGGCCCATCACCGCGATGTCGGCGAGCGGAAACAGGCTGGTCAGCCCTTCGGCCGTCATCGCTTCGCCGCCGACGCCGAGGAATTCGACGTCGCCATCGCGCGCGGCGCGCAGCGCCCGCATCAGCTTGAAGCCGAGCTGATCGCCGGAAGGCTCGCCGGCGACCAGCGCGATGCGCAGCGGCCGACCGAGCGCACTCAAGGCGTAAAGCCGACGACGAACAGCCCAGCGGCGTCGGCGGCGCGCGCGGCCGCGTCGCGCTCGGCGATCAACACGGCGCCGGCGGCGACCGCAATCCCCTGCAATTGCGCGTTCGCCGCGGCGGCGATCGTCTGCGGCCCGATTGCTGGCATGTCGAAGCGGAGATCCTGGCCGCGCTTGGGCAATTTGACGAAGACGCCAGTGGGCGCTGAAGCGCGCGCGCGGCGCGCTGCACGCAGCTCCGCAACGCGCGCCAGCATCGCGTCGGTGCCCTCGGCCGCCTCGACAGCAACGACGCGCCCGTGCGCGACCACCACGCCCTGGCCGACGTCGAAGGGCGACAGCGCGGCGAGCAGCGCGGCGCCGGTGCGGATGTCCTCCTCTGCCTGCGCCGAGGCGGTTTTCTTGCCAATGGCGCCGTGCGGGGCAAGCAGCTGCGGCGCAATTTCGTGCGCGCCCACCATCCTCAGCCCCTCGTGTTCAAAAAGCGTGGCGACGCCGGCGAGCAGGTGATTGTCACCCCCGAGAAAGGCCCGCGCCAGTTCGGGGGCCCGCTTCAGCGCGCCCCAATCGAGGCGCAGATCAGAAAATTCCGGTCGCGCCAGCGCGCCAATCAGCGCGACATCAACGATGCTGCGCGCTTCGAGCGTGGCGAACAGCTTGCCGAGCTGACCGATGTGCAGCCAGACGTGGTCGAAGGCCTCGACGCCCTTATCGGAAGCGCCGACGATGCCGATCAGGAATGGCGGACGGCCGGCGGCGGCGGCGGCGCGCGCCACTTCGAGTGGAAAGTCGCCCCCGCCGCAGACGATGGCGAGCGGGCGGGTTGCGCCCGGTTCGCTCAAGCCTCGTCGTCCCGCCCGGCGCGCGGCGTGCAGATCGCCCGCTCGCCGCCTTCGCGCAAGAAGGCGACGATCTGCTGCACCGCCGGTTGGTCGGGGAAACCCGCCGCGACGGCTTCGGTGCGCTCCTTCAGCGTGCCCTCGGCGGAGAACAGCATCTTGTAGGCGCGGCGCAGCTCATGCACGGCCTCATGCGAGAAGCCGCGCCGCTTGAGGCCGACGAAGTTGAGGCCGGCGAGCGAGGCGCGATTGCCGATGGCGATGCCGAAGGGGATGATGTCGTTCTCGACGCCGCAGAGGCCGCCGACGAAGGCGTGGGCGCCGATGCGGGTGAACTGGTGGGTCGCCGATCCGCCGCTCAAAATGGCGAAGTCGCCGATCTGGCAATGGCCGGCGAGCATGACGTTGTTGGACAGGATGACTTCGTCGCCGATGCGGCAATCGTGGCCGACATGCGCGTTGGCGAGAAAGGCGCAGCGTCGCCCGACGCTCGTTCGTCCCCCTCCGCCGGCGGTGCCGGGGTTCATCGTCACCCCTTCGCGGATCAGGCAATCCTCGCCGATCGTCAGGGTCGAACGTTCGCCGCGGTACTTGAGGTCCTGCGGCTGATGGCCGATTGAGGCGAAGGGAAAGATGCGGGTGCGCGCGCCGATCTCGGTGACGCCCGCGACGACCACATGCGAGACCAGTCGCGCGCCGTCGCCGAGCGTCGCCTCGGGGCCGACATGGCAGAATGGGCCGACGTGGACGCCCGCCCCGAGCTGCGCGCCCGCTTCGATGCAGGCGCTGGGATGGACGAACGTCACCGAGGGCTCGACGTCGGTCAGCGCGTTCATTCGTTCACCAGCATCGCCGAGAGGCTCGCCTCGCAGACGAGAACGCCATCGACCATCGCTTCGCCGCGATACCACCACATGTTGCGACGGCGAGCTGTGCGGGTCATGTGATAACGCAATTGGTCGCCGGGCGTCACGGGCTTGCGAAACTTCACCCCGTCGATCGTCATCAGATAGACGAGGCTGGGGCGCGGGCCAGCGGCCTGGCTCGCCACGCACAACGCTCCCGCCGTCTGCGCCATGCCCTCGATCAGCAGCACGCCGGGCATCACCGGGCGCTCGGGAAAATGTCCCTGGAACTGCGGCTCGTTGAAGGTGACGTTCTTGATGCCGACGCAATATTCGTCGCCGCGCGCCTCGACGATGCGGTCGACCAGCATCATCGGATAGCGATGCGGCAGGCAGGCGAGGAGCCGCCGGATGTCGTAGGTCTCAATCGTGCGCTCCACAGCCTCTTCCATGTCGCCCTCCGCGCGCGCTGGGCAGGGGCCATGCCCGGTCCCCGGCTCGCCGTCAAGACTGCCCTAGGTTTCGGACCGGCTGAGGCGGTCCTGGCCGCCCCAATCGATCACTCGGCGCTGGGTTCGCGGCCACCGCCCGCCAGCTTGCGCAGCGCCGTCACTTCGCGAAAGTAGTCGCGCATCGGCCGGGCCGGCGCGCCGCCCCATTTGGCCCCCGCCGGCACGTCGTTCATCACGCCCGACTGAGCGGCGATCTGGGCGCCCGGGCCGATGGTCAGATGACCGGTCAGACCGGCCTGGCCGCCAAGCGCAGCGAAATCGCCAATCACCGTCGAGCCCGAGACGCCCGACTGCGCCGCCAGCACGCAATGGCGGCCGATGACGACGTTGTGGGCGATCTGCACCAGATTGTCGATCTTGGTTCCCTCGCCGATGACCGTGTCGCGGTTGGCGCCGCGGTCGACGGTGGTTCCGGCGCCGATCTCGACGTCGTCCTGGACGATGACCCGGCCGACCTGCGGCACCTTGAGGTGGCCGCGACCGCCGAGCGCGAAACCGAACCCGTCCTGGCCAATGTGGACGCCGGGATGGATGATGACACGGTCGCCGATCAGGGCGCAGGCGATCGTCGCCTGGGCGCCCACGACTGAGTCGCGACCGATCCGCACCTCGGGACCGATGACCGCGTTGGCGCCGATCAGCGTGCCGGCGCCGATTTCGGCGCCCGGACCGATCACAGCGCCCGGATCGACGACGACGCCCGGCTCTAAGCGCGCAGCCGAATGGACGAAGGCGGCCGGCGAGACGCCGGACTCGCCGAAGCTCGAGTGCGGCTTGAGCGCACCGGGATAGAGCCGCGCCATCGTCAACGCCATGGCGCGATAGGGTTGCGGCGTGATGAGGACGGCGCAGCCTGCGGGCGCCTCGCCCGCCTGGCGCGGAGCGACAAAGGCGGCGCCGGCGCGGGTAACGCGGAAGAGGTCGAGGTAGCGCGGATTGTCGAGGAAGGTGAGTTCGTCGGGGCCGGCCTGGTCAAGCGGCGCGACGTCGCGCACCCAGCGGTCGGGATCGGCCCCCGCGCCAAGCGTCGCGCCGGTCCATTGCGCGATCTCGCGCAAGGCGGGCGCTGCGGCGGGCGGGAAAAAGCTGATCTTAGCCAAGGTTGTGTCTATGCCTGCCTGGAGCCCGCGGGGTCGGACCGAGGGGCGCCGTCATTGCGAGTGAAGCGAAGCAATCCCGAGCCACCCGCCGCCGACTGAATTGCGTCGTCGCTGACGCTGCTCGCGATGACGGAGCGAAACGGCGCCGATCCGATTGATAAAAAGGCGCGCCAGGAGTTCCTGGCGCGCCTCTGACCGCTCGCAGCGCCGCACAATCAGAATTGCGCGCCGCCGCTGAAGTTGAACGCCTGCAACTGGTCGTATTTGCCCTTGGTGACCGCGTAGGCGTAGTCGACGCGGATCGGCCCGAGCGGCGAAGCCCAGATCAGACTGGCGCCGACCGAGGAGCGGATGACGCGCTCGTCGTCGACATCCAGGCAGCTCTGCTGGGTCAAAAGACCGCCCTGAGCCGCCACCGCCGCAGGGCTCAGGCAAGACGTGTAACCGAGCACCGACGAGAAGTCTGTCTGGCCCTGGTAACCGAACAGCGTGCCCGCGTCGGCGAAGATCGCGCCCTTGAGCCCAATTTCCTTCGGCAGGCCGAAGATCGGAAACTGGATTTCCGCCGACGCGCCGGCATAGGTCGTGCCGCCGAGCCCGTTGCCGGCGAGGTTGAAGGGGTCGCCGATGTCGCGCGGGCCCATGCCTCCCGGCGCGAAGCCGCGCACCAGGGTCGGCCCGAGATTGAAATTGTCGACCAGCGGCAGATTGCCGCCGCCGATCTGGTTGATCTGGCCGCCCTGCAAGTGGATGAGCCCGGTCAGATCATCGGTCAACGGGTAGTAGTACTTGCCGTCGAAGGTCTCGCTCACGAAGTGCGACTGGCCGCCGAGCCCGGCGACGCTCTGATGGAAATTGGCGTAGATGCCGCTGGTCGGATTCTTGTGATCGTCGATGCTGTCCCACACCAGCGAATAGCCGACCAGCGAGGTGAGAACCACGCCTTCCTGCGCCGCCGCCTTGAGCGCGACTGACGCCTCGCCGTTGGTCAAGCAGTTGTTCGCGGTCGTGGCTGGCGTCAGCACGCCACCCGTCGGCGTCCATCCCGGCATGCCGGCGCCGAAGGCGTTGGGGCTCCAACGTCGAGCAGTCGTCGTACGGCTGGTCGACCGTGTTCGGGACTTCGATTTTCGATCCGTAGATCGAATACACCGGCTGGATCGTGAACTCGTCGGTGACCGGAATGCCGAGGCGCAGGTTCGCGCCGGTCGTCCAGGTGTAATAGGTCGCCCAGGTGTTGGGGTTCTGCACCTTCTGGTAGATGTCGACGCCGGCGGCGAGGCGCTGGTCGAGGAAATAGGGCTCGGTGAACGAGGCGCCCCACCCGTGAGAGTACTGTCCCTCCGAAGCGCTGAGCTTGATGTATTGGCCGCGGCCGAGGAAGTTGGTCTCGGTGAAGGCGACTTCGGCGAGGAAGCCCGCCGTGGTCGAATAGCCGCCGCTGAGGCTGACCGCGCCCGTCGGTTGGTCCTCGACCTCGATGGTCACGATGACGCGATCAGGCGATGAGCCCGGCCGGGTCGAAATGTGCACCTTCTTGAAGTAGCCGAGCCGATTGAGGCGACGCTCGCCCTGCTCAACCATCACGTGGTTGTAGGGGTCGCCTTCGCCGATGTCGAACTCGCGGCGAATCACGTAGTCGCGGGTGCGCGTGTTGCCGGAGACGTCGATGCGCTCGATATAGACTTTGGGGCCGTCGTCAGCGGTGAAGGCGACCGCGATCGTATGCGCCGCTTCGTCGCGCTGGCCGTGCGGGCGCACGTCGGAGAAGGCGTAGCCCTGGCGCGCCAATTCGCGAGTGAGCGCGGTCACCGTCGCATCGACCGCGCTGGCGTTGTAAACGTCGCCGCCACGCAGCGTGACAAAGCGTTGAAGCGAAGCGCTGTCGATCTTGGGGATGTTGGACGTCACGCTCACGCCAGAGACGTGATACTGCGCCCCTTCATCCACGGTGATGGTCACCACGTAACCGGGACTGTCGCCGCTCTGATAGACGACGTCGGTGTTGGTGATGCGGAAGTCGGCATAGCCGTTCTTCATGTAGTATTTGCGGATCGCTTCTTCGTCCTGAGCGAGCCGGTCGGGATCGTAAACATCGCTGGTCTTGAACCACGACATGAAGTTCATCGTGGTCGTCTGCATCAGCGAATTCAGGCGATAATTCGAGACGGCCTTGTTGCCGACGAACTTGATCTCGCGCACGCCGGTCTTGCCGCCTTCATCGATCTTGAAGACGAGATCGACGCGTCCGTTGGGCAATTGCACCAGCCGGTAGGCCACCTTCGTGTCGCCACGGCCAATCTTCTTGTAGGCGTCCTTGACGCGCCCGACGTCGGCGTCCGCCTTGGCGGCGTCGAAGGCGGAGTGTCCCTTCGACTCGACTTCGACGGCGAGCTGGTCGCCCTTGAGGACGTTGTTGCCTTCGAAGGCGACGCGGTTGATGACCTGGCCGCTCTCGACGAGCGTGACGATCACCTTACCGTCAACGATCTTGGCGCTGACCTTGCTGAACATGCCGGTCGCCGACAGATCGGCGACGCCGCGATTGACGCTGGCCTGGTCGATGCCGCTGAAATAGGAACGAATCGTCGCCGCGTCGCTGTGGGTCGCGCCCTCGACGATGATATTGTTCGGCGTCACTTGCGCGAAAGCCGGGGAGACCGCCCCCGCCGCGCCCACAACCAAGACCGCCGCAAACAGGACCGCGCTCAAATACCTACGAAAAAAATGCATTTGGCTCGTCGTCCCCGTTTCCCAACCCAGGCCCATTGGCCCAGGTCTCCAGCGCCTTCCCCTCGCGGAGCGACGCGCGCCAACCGGTCCACGCCACGCTTAGAGGCTGGCGCGCTCGCCAGCTGCCAAACGGGCGAGTTCTTAATCCGCTTTTACCTGTTTTGGCTGAAGGTGCAAACCCGAATTCGGCCCGTCCGGCGCCAATTCCCGCGACCGTGGCGCAACGGCCACGAATCATGGTCGATCAAAGGTTAATTGGCGCCGCCGATGAGGCGCAAAATGTCGTGCGAGGTGGTGAAAATCACCAGCAGCGCGACGAAGGCGACGCCGATTCGCAAACCGATCTGCTGCACGCGTTCGCTCAAGGGGCGCCCACGCAGCCCTTCGAGGGCGAAATACATCAAGTGGCCGCCATCGAGCAGCGGCACCGGCAGCAGATTCATCAGCCCGACCGAGACCGAAAACAGGCCGGCCAAGCTGAGCAGCTGCCACAAGCTGACCTTCGCCATTTCGCCAGCGATCTGACTGACGCCGATCGGCCCCGACAGATTGTCGACCGTCTCGCGGCCCGCGAGCAGGCCGCCGACATAGGCGCCGGTCGCCTCGACGATAAAGCCGACCTCCCGCGCGCCCCAAACGGCGCACGTCGTCGGCGCGCAGCGCTCTTGACGAACGTCAGCGGGATCGCGCGATGAGGCGAGGCCAAGACGTCCCATCCGACGCTTGCCAAGCACCCCCTGATCGACGACGGCGATCTGCGGCGTGGCGGACAAATTCACATCGGCGCCGTTGCGCGTGACGACGAAGGTCATCGGCAGGCCGGTGCTCAGGATCGTCGCCTGCTGCAACTCCTCGAACGTGGTGATCGGCCGACCGTTGACCGCGGTGACGAGATCGCCGGCCACGAAACCAGCCTGAGCGGCGGGCGAACCCGTTTCGACCCCGCCGATTCGCGCGACCTGCTCGGAGCGACCGAAGACCGAAAACAGAAGCGTGAAGATCGCCAGGGCAAGGATGAAATTGGCGATTGGACCCGCCGCGACAATGGCGGCGCGATTGCGCAGCGGCTGGCCGGCAAGCGTCGAGTCTCCGCTCCTCCTGCGTCATCGCCGCCACGCCCTCGAAGTCGGGCGCGCTCGCCGCATGGGCGTCGCCGTGGAACTTGACGTAACCGCCAATCGGAAAGGCGGCGAGCCGCCAGCGGGTGCCGTGGCCATCGACCCAGGCGAAGATTTCAGGGCCAAAACCCAGAGAAAAGGCGTCGATCTTGACCCCGCACCAGCGTCCGACGAGGTAATGGCCAAGCTCGTGAATGAAGACGATCAGGCTGATTACGAAGACGAAGGGCAGGATATACCACCCCATCCAAACGATGGCGGCGTGCAAGTCTTGCAGAATCGCCATTCCGAACTCTCCGATGACGGGTCGCCGGCGGGAGACGCCCGTCCGTCGTGGTTACCAATTGGTATACGATGACCCAAAGGTTGGCTCAGGCCAAGAGGGCGCTCGCCCTATCTCGCGCGATATGGTGAATCGCCAGCGCCTGCACAACCGTAGCCGGGGCGACGATCTCGCCCGCCCGGCCCATCGCCTCGAGCGTCCGCTCGACCAGGCGCGCGATCGCCCCGAAATCGATCCGCGCCTCGAGGAAAGCCGCCACCGCGACCTCATTGGCGGCGTTGAGCGCGGTCGGCGCCCCGCCCCCCTCTGCAAGCGCCGCAATCGCCAGACCGAGGGCGGGAAAACGGGCAAGATCCGCCGCTTCGAAGGTCAGCGCCGACAGCGCGGCGAGATCGGGCGCGGCGACGCCGGAGGGGATGCGCTCGGGATAGGCGAGGCAGTGGGCGATCGGCGTGCGCATGTCGGGCGACGCGAGACCGGCGATCAGCGAGCCGTCGGCGAAGGCGACGAACCCGTGGACGATCGACTGCGGGTGGACGACGACCGCGAGCCGCTCGGCGGGCACGCCAAAGAGATGATGCGCTTCGATCAGTTCGAGGCCCTTGTTCATCAGGGTCGCCGAATCGATCGTCACCTTGGGGCCCATCGTCCAATTGGGATGAGCGAGCGCCTCGGCGCGGGTGGCGCCGGCGATGCGCTCGGCGCTCCATTGGCGGAACGGCCCACCCGAGGCGGTGATCGTCATGCGCACGATCGAAGCGGGATCGCGCCCGCCCAGCGCCTGGAAAATCGCATTGTGCTCGGAATCCATCGGCAACAGATGCGCGCCGGCGTGGCGCGCCGCGGCCATCACCGCTTCGCCCGCGCACACCAGCGTCTCCTTGTTGGCGAGCGCGACGGCGCGTCCGGCCGAGACCGCCGCATAGGTGGGGGCGAGGCCGGCGGCGCCGACGATCGCCGAGACGACCAGATCGGCCGGCCGTAGCGCCGCCTCGATCACCGCTTCCGCGCCAGCCGCCGCTTCGACCCCGCTGCCGCCGAGTCCGGCTTTGAGATCGGCATAGCCAGCGGGATCGGCGAGCGCGGCGAAATCGGCGCCGAGGGTCAGCGCGGCGCGCGCGAGCGCGGCGCCGTCGCGTCCGCCCGCCACCGCGACGACGGCGAAGCGGCCGGGCGATTCGCCAACCACCTGCGCGCAGGAACGGCCGATCGAACCGGTCGCGCCAAGGATGACCAGCCGCTTGGGTTCGCCCGGCTGCGACGCCGCGCGCGCGACGATTGGCGGCGCGAAGGGGCGGGTCATGCTGTCACCACTGGAACAGTCCAGCGGCGATCCAGTCGCCCCCGCTATGGGCCCAGCCAACGAACACGGCGAAGGTCGCCGCGGCGACAAAAGCGTCGAGACGATCGAGCACGCCGCCGTGACCGGGAATGAGGCTGCTCGAAATCCTTGACCTCGAACCACCGCTTTAGCCCCGACTCGGCGAGGTCGCCGAGTTGTCCGATCACCGAAGCGGCGAGGCCGAGCTCGAACATCGATACAGGAGACGCGCCCTTGGGCGAGAAGAGCCAGCCAACCAGTGCGCCTGCCGCCGCCCCTGCGAGCGCGCCGACCACCGCCCCCGACCAGGTCTTGCCCGGCGAGACGCGTCGCCACAGTTTCGGGCCGCCGATCAACCGTCCGCCAAAGAAGGCGAGCGTGTCGGTGCCCCAGACGACGGCGAACAGCCACAGGATTGCCGCCAGCCCATAGGCGGGGCTCGCGCGCAGCAGCGTCGGGGCGGCCAGAATCGCGCCGGCGTAAAGGACGCCAGCGCCCGCCCAGACGCGGGCGGCTCGCTGCGGGCCCGCGACAGCGCCGGTCGCCAGCGCGCCGACGATCAGCGCGACAAGCGTCCACGCGGCGTAGCCGTTCAGAGCGAGCGGCGCGACGACAACTTCGGTCGCGGCGCCCAAAGCGAGGCGCGCGACGAAGCGTTCGCCGCCGATCAACCTTTGCCATTCCCATTGCGCCGCCGCAGCGGCGAGGAGCCAGAACGCCATGAACCAGAAGCCGCCAATCCAGGCGGCGGTCAGCGCGAAACCGCCCATCACGATCGCGGCGGCGGCGCGCACCGCGAGATCGAAATTGGACTTGGCCGCAGGGGCCGCTTCAGGCGCCGCTTGAGGCGCCCCTTGGCCCACGTGATCTGTCATCGCGCCGCTCACGAGGCCGACTTGACGGACGCGGGCGCGCCAGTCCCGCCGAAGCGACGCTCGCGCGCCGCGAACTGCGCAAGCGCCCCCTCGAAGGCGGCCCGATCGAAGTCGGGCCAGTGGATCGACAGGAACAGCAGTTCGGCGTAGGCGGCCTGCCAGAGCAGGAAGTTCGACAGGCGCTGTTCGCCCGACGTGCGGATGATGAGATCGGGGTCGGGAATGTCGGGGGCGCCGAGGCGCCCGGCGAGCGCCTCGGCGTCGATCGCCGCCGGGTCGAGCCGGCCCGCCGCCGCCTCGCGCGCCAGGCTGCGCGCCGCCTCGACGATTTCTTGCCTCGCGCCGTAATTGAAGGCGACGGTCAGGCCGAGACCGCGATTGGCGCGCGTCAGCGCCTCGGCCTCATCGAGCAGCGCAACGATGTCGGGAGCAAGGCCGGCGCGCTCGCCGATGACCCGTACGCGCACGTCGTTGTGGTGAAGATCGGCGAGATCGTTGCGGATGTAGCGCTTGAGCAATCCCATCAGCATGGCGACTTCTTCGGCCGGCCGGCCCCAGTTCTCGGAGGAGAAGCTGTAGATCGTCAGATAGGGAATGGCGAAATCGATCGCCGAGCGCACCGCGACGCGCACCGCTTCAACCCCGCGCCGATGGCCTTCGAAACGAGGCAGGCCGCGCGCCTGCGCCCAGCGCCCATTGCCGTCCATGATGATGGCGACATGCTCGGGCGTACGACCGCCATCGGCGTAGCGCGGAGATTCGATCGAGGATGTCGGCATGGGGCGGCCTCCGCCGATCCGGGGCGGCTAGACCTGCATGATTTCCTTTTCCTTGCCCGCGAGCAAGCCGTCGATTTCGCCGATCGCCTGATCGGTCGCCTTCTGCACCGCGGTCTCCTGATGCTTTTCGTCGTCCTCGGCCATGCCATGGTCTTTCAGCAGCCGCTTGAGCACGTCGATCCCGTCGCGGCGCACATGACGCACCGCAATGCGCGCATCTTCGGCGTATTTGTGAGCGACCTTCACCATCTCTTTGCGCCGCTGCTCGTTGAGCTCGGGAATGCGGATGCGCAGCGTCGTGCCCTCAACGGTCGGGCTGAGACCGAGATTGGCGTCGCGGATCGCCTTGTCGACGGCCTGCACCATCGTCTTGTCCCAGACCGAAACCGACAGCGCGCGCGGTTCGGGCACGCTGATCGAAGCCAATTGGCTAAGCGGCATGCGATTGCCGTAGGCTTCGACATTGACCGGCTCGAGCAGGCTGGCGCTGGCGCGTCCCGTGCGCAGACCGTTGAGTTCGTGCTTGAGCGTCGCCTGCGCGCTCTGCATGCGGCGTTTGAGATCGTCGAGATCGAATTTCGGCGGGGTCGCCATCGCGGAACCTATTGCTCGCTTGAAGGGAACTTGTCTCAGTTGCGCTCGCGCCGCGGCAATCGCCTCTGCGCCTGCGGCGCGTCACAAATAGCATAGGTTGAGCCGTCTGCCAGCAAGCGGCGCCCGCCATCCCCCGTGACTTAGCGGTCAGGCGGCGGGAGCGATGTCGATGCTCGCCGCCGGGTCGGACCGCGCCGCCTTGGCCATAGCCGCCAAGGCCGCCTGCCCCTCGGGCTGAATCAGGCCGGCCGACATGATCAGCTTGGCGGCGTCCTCGGGCGACATCTGCAGTTCGATGATGTCGGCGGTCGGCACGAAGAAGTAGAAGCCGGTCGTCGGATTGGGTGTGCACGGTAGGAACACGGACGTCATCGCGCCCGGCGGCAACGCGTCGGCGACGACCTCGGCCGGCTCAGCGGAAATGAACACAATCGACCACGCCCCCTTCATCGGGAACTCGACCAAGCCGACCTTGCGAAACTGGCCGCCGTCCTGGTTGAAGAGGGTCTCGAAAATCTGCTTCACGCCCTTGTAGACGCCGCGCACCAGCGGCGTGCGGTCGACAATCGCCTCGCCGATCCGCACCAGCGTTCGGCCAGCGATGTTGGCGGCGAGGAATCCGAGCAGCGTCAAGCCGACGGCGACCGTGACGACGCCGATGCCAGGCACGTGAAATGGCAGATAGGTGTCGGGCCACAGGCTCGCGGGCGCGAGCGGCTTGACCCAATTGTCGATCGTGTCGACGACCCACCAGGCGATGTAGACGGTCACCGCGACCGGACCGAAAATCACCAGCCCGGTGAAGAACCACGAGCGCAGCCGCGCGATGAGCGAGCGGCGAAACGCGCCAGCGGGCTTGGGCACAGGGTTCATCGTCGCTCTCGAACCGGAAATGCGCAGGCGGTCCCGGGGACCGGCGGCTGCGCCACGCCTGGCGCGAGCCTACTCTACCGTCACCGATTTCGCCAGATTTCTCGGCTGATCCGCGTCTTTGCCCATGATCACGGCGGTGTGATAGGCGAGCAGTTGCACGGGCGCGGCGTAGACGATCGGCGCGAAAGCGGCGCCCATCTCGGGCATCGGCAAGAAGCTCTCGAGCTCCAGCGACGCCTCCTCGGCCGCGTGCCGTTCGCCAATCAGGATGATGCGGCCGCCGCGCGCGGCGACCTCCTGCATGTTGGAGACGGTCTTTTCCAATAACGCGTCGCGCGGCGCGATGACGATGACCGGCATGTCCTCGTCGATCAGCGCGATCGGTCCGTGCTTGAGTTCGCCCGCGGCATAGCCCTCGGCGTGAATGTAGCTGAGCTCTTTGAGCTTGAGCGCGCCTTCGAGCGCCAGCGGATAGGCCGGGCCGCGCCCGAGATAGAGCACGTCGCGCGCGCGCGCCAACTTGTGGGCGATGTGTTCGATTTGCGGTTCGAGCTTGAGCACTTCGGCGAGCAGGCCGGGCGCGGCGACGAGTTCGTCGATCAGCGCTTTTTCTTGCGCTTCGCTCATCGCGCCGCGCGCGCGCGCCAGCCCGATCGCCAAACAAGCCATGGCGGCGAGCTGGCAGGTGAAGGCCTTGGTCGAGGCGACGCCGATCTCGGGTCCCGCCAGCGTCGGCGCGGCGGCGTCGGCGAGGCGGGCGATCGAGGACGTCGGCACGTTGACGACGCCAATCGCTTTCGCCCCTTGCGCCTTGGCGTAACGCAGCGAAGCGAGCGTGTCGGCGGTCTCGCCCGATTGCGAAATGACGATCGCCAGCCCGTTCTTCTCGACCGGCGGCTCGCGATAGCGATATTCGGAAGCGACGTCGATCTCAACCGGCAGACGCGCGAAGCGCTCGATCCAGTACTTGCCGATCAGCCCGGCCATATACGCGGTGCCGCAGGCGATGATCGACACACGCGAAATCGCCGTCGGGTCGATCGGCCAGGCGAAGGGCCGCAGGCGCTGCGCGCTCAAGTCGATGTAGTGGGCGAGCGTGTGGCCGACGACCTCCGGCTGCTCGTGAATTTCCTTGGCCATGAAGTGGCGATAATTGCCCTTCTCAGCCAGCAAGCCGCCCGCCGCGCTGTGAACGATGCGGCGCTTGACGATTTTATCGGCGGCGTCGCGGAACACGGCGCCTTCGCGCGTCACGACCGCCCAGTCGCCCTCTTCGAGATAGGCGACGCGATTGGTGAAGGGGGCAAGCGCCAGCGCGTCGGAGCCGAGATACATCGACCCCTCGCCGTAGCCGATGGCGAGCGGCGCGCCCTGACGCGCGCCAATCAAGAGGTTCTCTTCGCCCGCGAAGAGAAAGACCAGCGCGAAGGCGCCGCGCAGCCGCTTCAGCGCCGCGCCAACCGCCTCGACCGGCTTCTTGCCCGCCGCCAGTTCATCCTCGACCAGAAAGGCGGCGACCTCAGAATCGGTCTCGGTGGAAAGACGATGACCCTTGGCGATCAGCTCCTCGCGCAGCGCGCGGAAGTTCTCGATGATGCCGTTATGGACCACCGCCAGACGCGGGCTGGCGTGAGGATGGGCGTTGGCCTCGCTCGGCTTGCCATGGGTCGCCCAGCGGGTATGGCCAATGCCGATCGTCCCGGAAAGAGGCGCCTTGTCGAGCTTGGCCTCGAGGTTCTTGAGCTTGCCCTCGGCCCGCACGCGGGTCAGGCGGCCGTTGTCCAGCGTCGCCACGCCGGCCGAATCATAGCCGCGGTACTCGAGCCGCTTCAACGCCGCCAGCACGTCCGGCGCGACCGGCCTCACTCCAAGAATGCCGACGATCCCGCACATCAGCCTGTCCGTTTTTGAGACGCCCGAAACGTCGCGACGCCGAAGACTCAACGCGAGCAAGGGTTAGGCCAACCGAAGCTCGTCCCTCAAATCACGTTGGGTGACGGAATATGAAAGAGCGCCGCCGCGAGATCATCGCCTCTTCTTGCGCTCGCGGAACGCCTTCGCCCAGCCCGGCTTGTTGGCTTGCCGGCCGCGTGCGAGGGCGAGCGCGTCGGGGGCGACGTCTTCGGTCACCACCGAGCCGGAGCCGACATAGGCGCCATCGCCGATTGTGATCGGCGCGACCAGCGCCGAGTTGGAGCCGATGAAGGCGCCCGCGCCGATGTCGGTGCGGTGCTTGTCGAAGCCGTCGTAATTGCAGGTGATCGTCCCGGCGCCGATGTTCGCCCCGGCGCCGACCCGCGCGTCGCCGATGTAGCTGAGATGATTGACCTTGGCCCCCGCCTCGATGGTCGAGGCTTTGATCTCGACGAAATTGCCGATCTTGGCCTTGGCGGCGATGTCGGCGCCCGGCCGCAATCGGGCGTAAGGGCCGATCGAGGCGCCGCTTGCGACATGCGCGCCTTCGAGATGCGAAAACGCGTGGATCAGCGCGCCATCGTCGATCCGCACGCCCTTGCCGATCACGACATGCGGCTCGATCGTCACGTCGCGGCCGATCTGCGCATCCATCGCCAGAAAAACGGTCTCGGGCGCAATCAGCGTCGCGCCCGCGAGCATCGCTTGACGCCGCAGCCGCTGCTGCATCGCGGATTCGGCGGCGGCCAGTTGGACGGCGATCGTTGACCCCCATCGCCTCCTCCTCGGGCGCGAGGCGCGCCTCGGCGCGCAAGTCCCGGCGCGCGGCGATCTCGACGAGATCGGTGAGGTAGAATTCCTTCTGGGCGTTGTCGCTGCCGACAGCATCCAGCAGGCCAAGCGCCTGAGCGCCGAGGATCGCCATCGGGCCCGCGTTGCAGCGATGAATCGCCCGCTCGGCGGGGGACGCATCCTTCTGCTCGCGGATCGCGAGCAAGGCGCCGTCGCGCTCGATCATTCGCCCGTAGCCGGTCGGGTCGCCCGCTTCGAATGCAAGCGCGGCCAGACCCGCGCCCTCCGCCAACGCCTGGCGCAACGAGGTTAGACTTTGCGCGGTCAGCAACGGCGCATCGGCGTAGACCACCAGCACGTCGTCGAAGCCGCGCGCGATCGCCGCACGGGCCGCGAGCGTCGCGTGCGCCGTGCCGCGCCGCTCGCGCTGGACGAAGATCTCGGCTTGAGGCGAAAAAGCGCGCGCCGCCGCCGCGACGTCCTCGCGTTCGGGGCCGACGACGACGGCGAGCGCGCTCGCCCCCGCCCCGCTCAACGCCGCGAGCGCATGGGCGATCATCGGCCGGCCGGCGACCTCATGCAACGCCTTGGGGATTGCCGAGCGCATCCGCACCCCCTCGCCGGCGGCCAGGACGACGCCGAGGCAGGTTCGACCGGTGGGAAGCGGCGAATTCATCGTGGTCGTTCTCCCTCGCTCGCCCGCGCCGGCGCGTCAGTCGCCGAGGCGCCGACGAGCGCTTATCAGGGTTTGGCCAAACAGTCGAAAAAGCCGGTCGCGAACGCGCTGGAATCGGCTATAGAAAGATCGCCGTGCGATGCCCGTTCCCCGCTGACCAGCTTGTGAATAACGCTTGGCGACTGTAAGTATTGTTGAAGCCGAGGAGCGGGCGTCCCGCGCGGCGGCGGCCCCGCCGTCCGCGCCAGGGGGCTCCCGAACCGCGAACGAAGAGCGTCATGCCTGAGACCCCGCGTCGGGACTTTCTGAAACTGGCCCTCGGCGGGGCGTTCGCCGCCGCCAGCGCGGCGCTGGAGACCGCCGCATGGGCGGCGCCAGAGGCGCCCGCCACGCCCTTTTCGGCCGACGCTCTCCTCGATGCGGCGCGCGAACTCGCCAAGTCGCCGTTCAAGGCGCCCAACGCCGCCCTGCCCGACCCGTTCGCCAAACTCACCGCCGAGCAGTATCTGGCGATTCGCCACAACCCCAACACCGCGGTGTGGAGCGACGAGAAGATCGGCTTCACCCTCGAGCCGCTGCACCGCGGTTTTATCTTCGCCGCGCCGGTCGATATTTTCATCGTCGAGAACGGCGAGGCGCGCCGCCTCATCTACGACGCCAACGCCTTCGACTTCGGCAAGTTGCAGCCGCCCGCCGACCTGCCCGACATCGGCTTTTCCGGCGTGCGCGTGCTGCGCGCCGACGGCGACCAGGGCTGGACGCGACGTTCGCGATTTTTCAGGGCGCGACGTTTTTTCGCAGCCTCGCCCGCGGCCAGACCTATGGCCTCAACGCGCGCGGCCTGTCGATCCGCACCGGCGAAGCGCAAGGCGAGGAGTTTCCGCTGTTTCGCGCGCTGTGGATCGAGAAGCCGAGCCCGGCGGCCGACGCGCTGGTCATCCACGCTCTGCTCGATTCGGCGAGCTTGACCGGCGCGTTCCATTTCACCTTGCATCCGGGCGAGGCGACGATCATCGACACCGAACTGACGCTGTTCGCGCGCGTCGCCGTCGATCATCTCGGCCTCGGCCCGATGACCGCGACCTATCGTCTTCGGGCCGCTCGACCATCGCCACACCGACGACGTGCGCGCCGCCGTCTACGACATCGGCGGCTTGCAGATCCTCACCGGCGCCGGCGAATGGATCTGGCGCCCGATCGCCAACCGCGACACGCTGCAGATCTCCGCCTTCGCCGATGAGAACCCGCGCGGCTTCGGCCTGCTGCAGCGCGACGCGCACGTTCGACGTCTTCTACGACGACGATGCGCACTGGGAAATGCGGCCCTCGCTGTGGATCGAGCCGATCGGCGACTGGGGCGAAGGCGAGGTGCTGCTGCTCGAAATCCCCTCGGATTCCGAGACCAACGACAATGTCATCGCGCAGTGGCGGCCCAAAGCGAGCCTCGCCGCCGGCGCGATCGGTTTCCTTCGCCTATCGCCAGTTCTGGTGCTGGTCGCCGCCGGCCAAGCCCCCGCTCGCCACCGTCGTCAGCTCGCGCGGCGGCAAGATCGGCAAGCGCCAGCGCTTTGTCGTCGAATTCGTTTCCGACCTGTTCGCCGATCCGCAGAAGGCCGCGCAGGCGACGCGCTGCAGTCGACGCCGCGCCGGGGCAAGATCGTGGCGTCCGCGGCTCTACCCCTACAAGGACCGGCGCTCGATCCGCGTCGTGTTCGACGTCGATCCCGGGTCGGAATCCTTCTCCGAACTGCGCTTGGTGCTCAAGTCGGCCAACAAGCCCGTCAGCGAGACATGGCTCTACCGATGGACAGCCTGACTCGACGCCGAGGCGGCCGCGGCGTCGCCGCAGCGCCGCTGCGCCGGCGATGCCGCGCGAGGCGCCGCTGGCGATGCCGGTGCAATCGCTGCGCACGGTTCGACGCGCCGCACGCGCCGTCGCTGGACTTCGACCCGGCGCATAGCGGCGCGCCCTGGCTCGCGCGTGCTGTGCGTTTTCGGCGGCGCGGCGGCGCTGACCGCTCTACGGCGCGCGCGAAATGTACGGCGTCGTCGAGGTCGGCGTGATCACCCCGCTCGAATGGGCGCTGGTCGGCCTGTTCGTCGTCAACTTCTCCTGGATCGCGCTCGCCTTCACCTCGAGCGTGCTCGGCTTCGTCTGGCTGCTGTCGCGCGCGCCGCGCTTCGGCCCGCTGCCCGAGACGCGCTGACGACGCAAGACCGCGGTCGTGATGCCGATCTACAACGAGGCGCCGGCGCGCGTGTTCGCCGGCGCTGCAGGCGATCGACGAGGATGTGCGCGGCGACCGGCCTCGGCGACGCCTTCGACTATTTCTTCCTCTCCGACACGACCAATCCCGACGTCTGGATCGCCGAGGAGCGCGCGTTGCTCGCGATGCGCGAGCGCCTGCCGCAAGGCGCGCATCTATTATCGCCGCCGGCGCAAGAACGTCGCGCGCAAGGCCGGCAACATCGCCGATTTCGTCACGCGCTGGGGCGCGGCCTATCCGCAGATGCTGGTGCTCGACGCCGACAGCCTGATGACGGGCGACGCGATCGTGCGCCTCGCCGCGACGATGGAGGCCGATCCCGACGCCGGCATCATCCAGAGCCTGCCGCTGATCGTCAATCGCAACACGTTCTTCGCCCGCCTGCAGCAGTTCGCCGCGCGCATCGCCGGGCCGGTGCTGGCCTGCGGCCTGACGCGCCTGGATGGGGCGCGACGGCAATTACTGGGGCCACAACGCGATCATCCGCACCCGCGCCTTCGCCGACCATTGCGGCATGCCCGACCTGCCCGGCACGCCGCCGTTCGGCGGCCATATCCTCAGCCACGATTTCGTCGAGGCGGCGCTGATCCGGCGCGCCGGCTGGGCGGTCTACATGCTGCCGACGCTGGGCGGCTCGTTCGAGGAAAGCCCGCCCTCGCTGATCGACCTCGCCGCGCGCGACCGGCGCTGGTGCCAGGGCAATTTGCAGCACATCCGCGTGCTGCCGAGCAAGCGGGCTTCGTGCTCGCCACGCGCCAGCATTTCATCACCGGCATCATGGGCTATCTCGCCTCGCCGTTCTGGATGGCGCAACTGATCATCGGCATCGTGCTGGTGCTGCAGTCGAAATACATCCGCCCGGAATATTTCACCGCCGATTTCTCGCTGTTCCCGACCTGGCCGCGGTTCGACTACGAGCGCGCCCTGCAACTGTTCGAACTGACGATCGCGATCCTGCTCGCGCCGAAAATCCTCGGCCTGATCGCCGCGCTGTTCGACGGGCCAACGCGGCGCGGCTGCGGCGGCGCGATCCGCCTCATCCTCTCGACTGTTCATCGAGATCCTCATCTCCGCCGCGATCGCGCCGATCATGATGCTGATCCAGTCCGGCTCGGTGCTGCAGATCCTGTCCGGCCGCGACACCGGCTGGAACCCGCAGCGGCGCGACGACGGCTCGATCCCGTTCGCCAGCATCGTGCGCCGCCACCGCTCGCACACCGTGCTCGGTTTCGTCACGCTGTTCGCCGCCGGCGTGCTGTCGCCCTCGCTGGTGATCTGGATGTCGCCGACCATCGCCGGCCTGATCCTCTCGATCCCGCTGTCCTGGGCGAGCGGCCAACTGTCGATCGGCGTCGCGCTGCGCCGCCTCGGCCTCTTGTCGACGCCGGAGGAGACGAGCGTTCCGCCGATCATCGCGCGCGCCAACGCGCTCGCGGCCGAACTCGAGCTCAGCGGCCGCGACGACGATGACGGCCTCAAGGCGGTCGCACTCGACGCCGACTTCCGCCGCACGCACGAATCGTTCCTGCCCGAGAGCGGCCGGCGACGGCGCGGCGAGATCGACGTCGAGGAAGCGGTGGCGACCGCCAAGCTCAATGACGCCCAATCGCTCGAAGACGCCTGCGCCTGGCTGAAGCGCAAGGAGCGGCTGGCGGTGCTCAGCGATCGCGCGCTGATCGCCATGCTGGCGCGCCTGCCCGAGCGCAGCGAGGCGCAGGGCGAAGCCGGCGCGCAGGCGCAGCGCCCGGACGATCACGCGCTCTGAGGGCGCTTGCGGTCGAACAGGGGAAAAGCGATCAGCCCGGCGAGAAAGCCGCCGATATGCGCCAGCCAGGCGACCGGCGCCTCGGACGCGCCAAGCGTCTGCGCGCTGGCGCCGAAGAGGAAGTTGGTCGCCATCCAGATCGCGATGAAGATGAGGGGACGCCGCTGTCGCAAGAGCTGAAGCAGGCCCGGCGCCGGCACATTGTCGAGCGACTGGCGCTCTGAGAGCGAATGGCCATCGAGCGAGCCAAGCGCCGCTCCAGACTGGAAAACGAAGCGCGTCGCGGCCCCCATCATGCCGGAATCGGCGGCCGACGCGCCGACCAGCGGCGTGAAATCCGACGCATAGAAGGCCCAATGGGTCAGCGCGCCCGCCGCCGCGGTGAAGGCGAAGAAGACGAGAAAGCGGCTCGCGCCAAAACGGCGCGCGACCGGCGGCCCGAAGGCGAGGAGCCAGACCGAGTTGAGAATCACATGCGTCCACGATCCGTGCAAAAACGCGTAGGTGAGGATCGTCCACAGCGCGACGCCGTGCTGTCGAATCAGCGTCGCCTCCGTGTAAGCCTCCGAGTCGGTGTTGACCTTCGCCAGCAACGCGGCGAAGCGATCGGGCGAGATCGCCAGCGTGAGCCGGAGAGGCTGGAAGGCGAAGAGGCGCAACACCGCGTCCTGGGTGTCCGGCGAAACGGCGCTGAACGCCGCGTAGGCCCCAATCAGGACAGCGAGCAGCGCGATAATGACCGTGGGTATGTTGAAAATCGGCTCGCGCCGCGCCTCGAGCGCAGGCGCATCGAGCGGAGGCGCATCGAGCGAGGGTCCTTCGGGCGGCGGAGATTCGGACATCGACGACGCTCGCCTCTGGAAGTGGGTGGGGTAACACCGATCCGCCGCCGTGGCGACACGACGCGTGACCGCGAAGACAAAATGGCGGCGCAAATGAGAGTGGCCGCATCAACCAAGACGGCGGCACAAATGAAAAGGGAGAGCCCAAGCGGGCTCTCCCTTGTGTCTTCCTGCGCCTGCCCTCGATCAGGGGGTCGGCGCCAGCAGTCTCAAATCGCGTCGCGGGGGTGGAGCGCCCGCCGGGCCGAAGCGATTTGCCTATCCCTGCCAACCCAGCGCCGGAGCAAGGCGCGGCGGGTCGGCCTGTTCGTCAACGCTGAAACTATGCGCGCCGCGCCACAGCGACGCAATCGCATCCTTCACTTATTCTTAACGCAGCGGACCGGTTTTTAACGCGGCAGACCGGATTTGCGCGGACACGCGGCAAGTCGCTTGCGGCACGCCTCCTGCAGCTTTTGCAGCGCGCCATCGCCGGCGTCCCGAATTGGGACGCTCGATGGCCGGAGACCGCCATGAAGCTGGCCGCCAGCCGCGAACTCTACGCCTATTGGGAAGGCCTGCGCGCAGGGCGCAGCGCGCCCGAGCGCAACGATGTCGATCCCGGCGCGATTCGCGGCGTGCTGGCCGACACGTTCATTCTCGAATTCGATCCCGCGCGCGGTTTTCCGCTGCGTGTGGTCGGCACCCGCACCAACGCCCTCTTCCTCAGTGAGCTGCGCGGTCGGCCATTTCTCGGCCTGTGGCGCGAGGAGGACCGCGCCGAAGTCGGAACGATTCTCGCCGCCCTCGCCGGCGAAGCGCAGCCGTTCCTGCTGGGCGCCAGCGCGGCGCCGCTCGGCTTTCCCCCGGTCGACGTCGAGATCATGTTGTTGCCGCTGCGCCATCACGGTCATACGCATGCGCGCGCGCTGGGCTGCTGCGCCCCGCGCGGCGCCCCCGCCTGGCTCGGCCTCGCCGCCGTCGAGGGGCTGACCCTGCTCACCCTGCGCGCGCTTAGCGCTGGCGAGTTCGACGCGGATTCAGGAAACGCGACCCCGCGCCCCAGCGAGGGATTCGCCCGCACGCCAAGGCCGGTGCGGCGCGGCCACCTCTATCTTCTCGCCCCCGGCCGCTGAGGCGCGCGTTACACATCTCGGCCTCGCTCCGTAATCCTCCGTTAACTGCATTTGGACTAGGATTTGCCAGTTGCGCAGCGGTGTGATCTGCAACCCATGCGCGCAAAGTCCCGACGGGGGCGGTCTGGCCGATCCAGGAGTACGCCGAGGTGAGAGCGGCCACAGCATTCGCGATTGACGCCGGACGCCACGAGCTCCGGCGGCATCAGCGCGTAAAAGTGCGCCTCACCGGGCAGTTCATGCGCCAGGATCGGCACGAGTTTCCCTGCGCGACGATCGACATTTCCCCCGGCGGCATCGCTTTCGAATCGGAAGCGAGCGGCGAAATCGGCGAACGCATCATCGCCTATCTCAACCAGGTCGGCCGGGTCGAAGGCACGGTGGCGCGCCACTTCTACGGCGGTTTCGCCATTCAGATGAAACTGCCCCCGCTCAAGCGCGAGAAGCTCGCCGACCAGCTCACCTGGCTCGCCAACCGTCAAATCCTCGGGATGCCCGAGGATCGCCGCCACGAACGCATCGAGCCGCGCAACCGCTCGACGACGCTGACGATGGCGGGCGGGCGCCAGCATCTGGCGCGCATCATCGACATTTCGCGCTCCGGCGTCGCGCTCACCGTCGACGCGGAGCCGCCGATCGGCGCTCCGATCACGGTCGGCGCGCGGCCGGCGCAAGTGGTGCGGCTGTTCCAGGGCGGCATTGCGGTCGAGTTCAACCGTCTCGTCCCCGAAGAGATGTTCGACGAGAACCTGCGCATCTGACCAGGCGCCGCCGCGGCTTGGTCGCAAGCCTTGGCTCAAAGACGCCTTTGCCTAGAATTGTTGGGATTTCTTTACCGGTCCGGCAAATCCGAACCGCTAGCGTTCGGCATTGACCTCCTATTCGAAGCCGAACTTGTCCCCCAGTTCCGCTTCGCGCTTGGGCCGGCCCTCAGGGCCGGCCCATTTTTTATCCGATCGGCTTCAGCCCGGCGGCAAAACGCCGCCCGTTTTCGACATAGTGCGCCGCCGAGCGCAGGAGGCTGGCGACCGCCGCTTCATCGAGCGTGCGCTTTGCCTGCGCCGGCGCGCCGACGATCAGTGAATGGTCGGGGAACGACTTGCCTTCGGTGACCAGAGCCCCTGCCCCGACGAGGCAGCCGCGGCCGATCTTCGCCCCATTGAGCACCACGGCGCCCATGCCGATCAGCGAACCCTCACCGATCGTGCAGCCGTGCAGAATCGCGTTGTGGCCGATGGTGCAGTCTTCGCCGATGACCAGCGGAAAGCCGAGGTCGGTGTGCAGCGTCGATCCCTCCTGGATGTTGGAGCGCGCGCCGACCGTGATTCGTTCGTTGTCGCCGCGCAGCACAGCCCCGAACCACACGCTGCAATCCTCGCCGAGCGCGACATCGCCGATCACGCTGGCGTTGGGCGCGATCCAGTAGCGTCCCGCGACGGGCAGCAGCGGGCGGCGGTCATTGAGGGCGTAGAGGGGCATCGTGGGTTGCGCTCCGCTGGACCAACTTGCCTATAGCGCAGCGCCCGCGCGCGGCCTATCCCGGCCCGGGGCGGAGATTCGTGAGCCGCCCGCACCGGCGGAGGCCCCATGCGCTCGCGCGTCCTCGTGTCGATCGCCGTGCTGATCGTCCTTGTCCTGCTCGGCGTGGGCGCGCTGCTCGCGCGCCGGCTCGCGAGCCCGGCCCCAGCCTCTGTCACCATTTCCGTCGGCGCCGAGCGGTTGCGGCTGCCGGGAGCCTATCTGCGCGAGGGCGCGGAGGGCGCGGTCGAACTGGTCGCCTTCTTTCCCGGGTTCGCGCCGGCGGCGGGCCTTGGCGACGTCACCGCCAAGACCGATCTTGCCGATCGCTTCGAGCGCACCGTCTTCGTCACGCTGAAGCCGGCCGATCCGAGCTTCGATCCGACCGAGCGAACGGAGCGCCTCTATCAGCGTTTCCTCGAGGAGAATTCCTGGAGCCACCCGGGCGGCCTGATCGCGCGCGCCTTCGTCGAGGGCAGCCCGTTCGTCGGCGACGAGTTGTTCTATGTCGCACCGGACGGGCGCGAATTCGCCGCGCGCTGCCCGCGCCCGGATCCCCAGCGCAAGACGCCCGACACCTGCTTTAGCGAGTTCCGCGAGGGCGACATCGATGTGTCGCTGCGCTTTTCGGCCGCGCTGCTGTCGCAATGGAGCGCGCTCAAGGACGGCGCGCGCGGACTGATCGAGGCGGCCAAACGCTGACAGGCGCGAGCCTTCAGAGATCTTCGAGATCGAAATCGAGGATCGCCATTTGCAGCGTGAAGCTGCGGCCGGCCGGATCGTCGGACGAAACGACGCCGAGGAAGTCGTCGCCATTGTTAAGCTCGACCGAATCGATCTTCTTCAGCCGGCCGACGATCCGCAACTTGTCGTTCTCGAACAGGCGCTGCAGATATTCCTGAAGCGTCGCCCGATCGACCGGGATCTTCATCGAAAACGAAAACGAACGGTCGCCGTCCTCGTCGTCAACCGCGATGACGCCGAGCTTGCGCTCGCCGAGCGACACGTCGGCCGATTCGCTTTCGCGTCCGCTCGGCGTCACCGTCAAGCCGGGCGAACCAAACGAACGGCGCAGATGCGCGCGCAGCTTGAGGATTTCATCTTTGGTCATTCTCGCCCCTGGGCTTTGGCGATCGCGGCGAGGATTTGCCATGAAAGGCCGCGGCGGGCAAGCGCTGGCGATCCCTTCAATTCTCTAGCGTCTTCTCGGCGAGAATCTGGTTCATGTCGCGCGCCGGCTCGGCGCAGCCGGCCTCGCCGACGATGCGGGCCGGCACGCCGGCGACCGTCTTGTTGTGCGGCACCGGCGCCAGCACCACCGATCCGGCGGCGACCCGCGCGCAATGGCCAATCTCGATGTTGCCGAGAATTTTCGCGCCCGCGCCGATCAACACGCCGTGGCGAATCTTGGGGTGGCGGTCGCCGGTCTCCTTGCCGGTCCCCCCGAGGGTGACGCCCTGGAGGATCGAGACGTCGTCGTCGATCTCCGTCGTCTCGCCGACGACGAGGCCGGTCGCGTGATCGAGGAAGACGCCCTTGCCAATGCGCGCGGCGGGGTTGATGTCGACATCGAAAACCGCCGAGGCGCGGCTCTGCAGATAGAGCGCGAAGTCGCGCCGCCCGGCGTGCAGCATGGCGTGCGCAAGGCGATAGGTCTGCAGGGCGTGAAAGCCCTTGAAATAGAGCAGCGGCTCCATCATCCGCAGGCAGGCGGGATCGCGATCGGCCACCGCGATGATGTCGGCGCGGAAACTCACGCCGATCGCCGAATTGCGCGCCGCGATGTCCTCGTAGACCTGACGGACGAGTGCGCTGGGGGCATCGGGATGATCGAGCCGGTCGGCGACGCGGTGGATGACCGCGCTCTCGAGCGTGTCGTGGTTGAGCACAGCCCGAGACAGGAACGCCGCCATCACCGGATCGACCCGCGCGGCGTCCTCCGCCTCGATGCGGATGCGCGCGAACAGAGGGTCGCCGCCATTGAGGCTGACCACCCGGGCCGTGGAACCATGCGCCATCGCCAATCTCCGTGCGCCGCACGCTTAAACAGGCGCGCAATCTACCATATCGGGCGCGCGGGTTGAAATCTGACCGGGTTAACCCTGATTCGACCAGTGCGGCGACCGGGATAATTCGCCGAAAACATAAGGTGATAACGGCGCCGCACCGGCGAAGAATCTGGGTCCGCGGCGCGACAAGGGCCGCGATAAGAATCGGCGGACCGGCAGTGTCGGAGGGCGCGCGCGTGCAGCGATCGTTCGGACGCTCCGAAATTGGCTCGCCGGAAAAAGCCTCATCAATTCCGAGACATGTCGGAAAGCTCGCCGCCAGTCGCGGCGCTACGACGCGCTCGATGGGCGCGCAGCGAGAGTTCGATAGGCGCGCAGCGAGAGCAAGTGGGGCGAGTTGAGGATGCGGCGCGCCCGCCCGCCGCGCCTTGACGCGGTCCGCAGCCGCATCTAACCCTGCAACGACGAAGAGCCTGGGGGCCACGCCGTTGCGAAGCAAATTTCTGATCTCGAGCGCCGCCTTGGCGCTTTCGACGGGCGCCGCGTTTGCGGCCGACCTTCCCACCCACAAGGGGCCGCCACCGGCCCCGGTTGTCGCGCCCTACAATTGGACGGGATTTTACGGCAGCCTTGAGGGCGGCTTCGGCTGGGGCGGAGAAAGCGACAATTTCAACTCCGTCACCGGTTTCCCCCTCGACCATTTCGGCGTTTCGGGCGCGAAGGGCGGCGCCCAGATCGGTTACAATCAGCAATTCAACAACAACTTCGTTCTCGGCGTCGTCGGCGACTTCGAATTCAGCGACATCCACGGCAGCAAGGGTACGAGCTTCCTGTCGGGGGAAGGGACGGGCGTCAGTTCGCTGTCCTTGCACAATAACTGGCAGAGCTCGATTCGCGGCAACATCGGCATGGCGTTCGATCGCCTTCTGATCTACGCAACGGGCGGTATCGCATTCGCCAACGACACGGAAAAATACTACGTCAACGCACCTGGGTATACTGCGTCACCCTGGGCGGGGTCGCCCTCGCAAACGTTGGTCGGCTGGACCCTTGGCATCGGCGCCGACTATGCGTTCGACGCGCACTGGTTCGGCGGCGTCGAATTGCGCTATGCGGATTTCGGCAAGGGGACCTTTGGGATTCCCGCGAGCCTGAGCGAGAGCGGTACGCAGACGAGCTTCAAAGCCGGGTTCGACGAAACGCTGGCGCAGATCATTCTCGGCTACAAGTTCTAGTCGCCAGTCTTTAGCTTCGACAAGCCGACGCCCTTTCCCCACTGGGGAGAGGGCGTTTTTTTTGCCGATCGACCGCCTCAGCAACGCCGCATCGGGGCCCTCGACGTGATCATCGATTGTCGTCGATGAGCGAGAGAAACATTTCGTAGGCCTTGCCGCTTTGCGAATTGTTTTCGATTCGATCGACGAAAGCGACGCTGGTTCGATGTTGGGGCAATACGCGTTTGACCAAGTCATCCAGCGCCCGCAATTGCTCCGCGCTCGGCGGATTGGGCGCGACGATCCGCAGCACCATGTCCGAAAGGCTGGTCTGAACGAGTTGCCATTCGCGATAGTCGAGAATGGCCGTCATGACGCGGGCGTTGAGCCCACCGGGCAGAAACAGAGCGCCGTTGGGCCGACGTAGCAGATTGCGCTGACGGCCGATCACCTCCGCGAGCCGCCTCAGCCCCGGCGCGCGCTTGGCGCTGGCGTTGGAGAAGCGAACATAATCGCCGGGCGCGTAGCGAATCAACGGTGTGCCATAGGCGTAGAGCGGCGTCACGACGACACGCACCGGCGCGTTTGGCGCGAGGCCGGCTGTCGGCCCTTCGAGAAACACCGCCTCCTCATGGACCCGTAAAATTCCGTCCGGTCCCTCTGCAGCCATCGGGCCGGGTTCGCTTCCCGAGTAGAGATTGACGACTTTCGCCTTGAGATTACGCTCGATTTTCGCTCGCACTTCGGGTCGTAGCATTTCGCCGGTCGCAATCACCGCGATGAGATCAGGTAGATCGCGTCCGGCCGCAGCGTCGGCCCATGCCGCTGCGATGCTCGGCGCAATGACGACGTGGGTCGTTCGATGCGCGCGCAATACATCGACCTGCGCGGCAAAATCGAGACTTCCGGGAACCCGCAACATGCCGGGTTCGGGAACCAGAGGCTTCGTTCCGGCGCCGTGGATGGCGAACCTTTGGATCGGCCACAGATTGTGCCAACGCAGGAGTCGGTTGACCAGCGCTTCGGTTGCGATCCGCTGCACGAGCGTTTGGGTGAAGCTCAGCGGCGTGCCGGTCGAGCCGGAGGTGGAGCGGGTTTCGAGGTTGCCCATTTCGGACGGAACGAATCGCGCGCGCAGCGCCTCCTCGTTCGCCTTCGCTTCGTTGCGGGTAAGGATCGGAACATCGTTCCAGCCGGCGAGATCGAAAGCGCCGTCGGCGCGAAACAGCGGCTTCAATCGCCGGCTGTCGCGGTAGAAGGGCACGTGCGCATCGGCGTGGCGCGCGAGATGTTCGAGCAAGCCGGTCTGGCGGCGCAGGACTTCTTCGCGAGCAAAGTCCTGGCTTGCCGCGAAAGCCTGCGTCAACTGCTGCAAGATAAGCCCGGCGGGTAGAGCGGCCATTGGAAATGCGGTTCTCGCCCTCGCCTGCGGGGCCGGCAACTCCCCCTATAGGACGGGCTCGCCGCTGACAAGCAACCCGCCTTCGCGGCGCGCCGCCGGGCCCGCGCTTCAATCGCTCCCGTCCTCTTGCCGCGCTCAGAAATGGGCGCCGAACTCCGCGCGCTCGTTCGCGCTCGCGATCGGTCCATCGCCTCGCTGCGCGAGGTTATTTCCTGCCCCGGCCGGACGATTGCGAAGGCGGTTGCCTGGAAGCCTTAAGCAGGCGCCGCGCCTGACGAATGAAGGGCGGCCCAATCATGTCGCCGTCGAAACGAAAGGCGACGTTTTGTGGATCTTCGTCGTACATTCGTAGAATATCGCGGGCCTTATCGAGATCTTTCTCCGTCGGCTCGAGGCCGGCGTTGATCGGCGCGATTTGCGCCGGGTGAATTGCAATCTTCCCGTCAAATCCGACGCGTCGGGCAAACCGCAGTTCGTCGTCGAGCGCTGTTTCAGAGTCGAGACGAAAACAAGGGCTATCGATCGCCGCAACGCCAAGCCTGCGGGCGATCAACACGATCTCCTGTCGGATCGCCGCAAAGTCATTGTCTTCGAGCGAAACGCCGACATCGGCGGCAAAATCCGCCGCGCCGAAGATCAGACCATCGAGCCCAGCCACGTACTGCGCACCGCGCAAATCCCAGAGCGTTTGCACGGATTCGACGATCCCAAAGAGCTGGACCGTGAACAGGCCCGCTTGATCCAACACCGCTCTCGCTTGGCTGATGTCCCCCGGCGCCGCGAATTTCGGAAGGATCAAGATGTCGGGGCTCAGGCGACGCTCGACCACGAACAGCAGGTCGCGGAGTCCATCGAGCGTGTGCAGCGGATTGATTCGCAAGGCGACGGGAACGCCGCGCGGCGTTGCGAAAAAGTCCGGAAGCGAGCGACGGGCTTCGTCTTTCAGCGCATCGGGAACCGCATCCTCGAGGTCCAGATGCGCGACATCGGCCGAGACCTGCAAAGCTTTAAGCGCAAGATCGCTTCTTAGCGCCGACCCGCAGAGCCAACTGCGAATCCGCAGATGCGCTTTACTGGCGTCCTTCTCGGTCACCTTGTCCCCCGAACCCACGGAGCCCCAACAACAACATCCGAGTTGAGATGCCTATTATGGGCCAATTTCAACGTCTGGAAAGAGACGCATTTCGGCGCGGGTTCGCCGCGGCAGGTTTTGCCGGTCGCTCAGCCGTCCTCGCGGCGCGAAGCGAAAAACTCGCCGACTTCCCTGGCCAAGCTGCTGTCAGGTTTGGCCCAGCGCAGAACCTCTCCCTCGCCGATCAACACATCTCGCGCCGGGTCAAAATCATTGCGCGTCAGAATGTCGTGTCTGGCGCCATATTGCCTGTTGGAGATCGCGCCGTGCCAAAGGTGATAGGCATTTTGTTCGATGTCGCTGATCGCTTCGAAAAGACCGATCTCGCGCGCCTTCTGCACCCAGGCTCGGGCATGCGCCTTGTGCGCGTCTGTGCAGTTTCGCGTCGTCCAATATTCGTCAAGTTTTCCCACAGCGGCGAAGACCTTGAACGAGTCGCCGCCGCCTACGATGTTGCATTCGTAGAGGCCGCAACGCGTCAACGTTTCGCGCTTGGCGGCCCACGCGAAGCCATAGCAATTGTAAAAATCCTGAAAAACCGCGGAGCCTGGCGCCTGTCTTCTGTTCCGGCGCCAGTGTTCTTCATTCTTGTCGAAGCGCCCGCTTTCTATCGCGTCCGCGATGGACAATGCCGAAAGAATGGGTTTCGCGCCCGCACAAACGGAAAGATCGGCCGTTTGCGGATCGACCTCCTGGGGCACGTGAAAGGCGCGGTTGAACAATTGGGTCATGCCGCCGTTGGCGTCTAGTCTCGCGCGCGCCTTGGCGGGCCAAGCGGGGTCGGAAAAAATCAGATCGCAATCGGCCCACGCGACATAGCGGACATGATCGGGCAATGCCGCCGCCCCGAGGCCGATCAAACGCTCCTTTTGCCAGATGCGGTCCTCTCCCGTCAGGCTCACGACGATGTCCGCATCGTCCTTGCTCAACTGATGGCGCCCGTCCCTGGCAAGCTCCACGACCATCAGCGGCGCATTCAAGTGCCGGCGAAAGGTTTTGAAGTTCTGCAGACGACGCTTGTAGCCGGCCGGATTGTAGTAGGGAGTCACTACCCAAAGCGGGTCAGAAATGCGGGACATGAAGCATCGACTCTTTATTGGATTTCCTGGCCTCGTTCCGGCGGGCGTTCTAGACTGATTTCCCCACCAAGTCCGCATCTTTCGTTGAGGTGACGATGTCTTGGAGTCTCCGCCCGGCCCGCGGCGCCGTCAGCGCCCCCCTCCCTCACGGCGCCCTGATAAACAGCCCGATCGTCAACGCGACGCCGATCGCCGTCACGCCGATGCGCAGCGCCTTCTCGTTCACCCGGAGCAGCATCAGGGCGCCGAACCAGCCGCCGAGCGAACCGCCGACCGCGGTGATCGCGACCTGCGTCCAATGCACGTCGCGCGAGAAGACGAACACCGCCACGGCTGAGGCGTTCATCACCCCGGCGAGCACGTTCTTGGTTGCGCCGGCGGCTCGATGGCGATATGCAAGCGTCGCTTTGCCGCTTCGCGTCGCTCGAATCATCAGGATTCGGACGCATTCCCGTGACATTTCCATGTCAAACGTAGCGCTGCGGCGCACCTCGGCGTCGCGTCCTTGCGGCGTAATGCAGCGCCGCAATCGGAATGGGACAGCACCGCCAGCACGCCTTGACGCGGTCCGCTCCCACCCTTAACAATTGGCGAGAAGAGCCTGGGGGCCACTAAGATGCGCAACACTTTCCTGATCTCGACCGCCGCTTTGGCGCTGTCGGCAGGCGGCGCGCTTTCTGCGCCGGCCCCGCCTCCGGTTCCGATGCCGATGTTTACCTGGACTGGCTGTTACGTTGGCGCCCATGTCGGCGGCGATAGCGGCAATTCGAGTTGGGGCAACATCCCCTCCCCCATTGGGTCGGTGAGCTATGACACCGCCGGCGCAATCGGCGGCGGTCAGGTCGGCTGCAACTATCAGATCCAGAACTTCGTGATCGGCGCCGAAGGCGAACTTTGGGCGTCGGGCCTAACTGGCTCGACATCGAGATTTATCGGCGGCGAGGGCGGCGGCACTTTCGGCTTCAAGACGCAGAGCAATTTGGCGGGCGACATCGCGGCGCGTTTCGGTTTTGCGATGGACCGCACTCTATTCTTCGGCAAGATCGGCGCCGCTTGGGCTGACTACAAGTTCACCGCGACCTACGAGAGTCCCGACAGTCCGGACACGGGCAAGGGCACTTACGCCGGCTTGCTGCTGGGCGTCGGCATCGAATACGCGCTTGACGCCCACTGGAGCATCAAGGGCGAGTACGACTACATAAATTATGGCTCGAAGAGCATCCACATGTACGAAAGCAGCGGTGTCTACGACTTCACGTCGAGCATCTCGAACAGCGAGAATATCTTCAAGGTCGGCGCGAACTACCGCTGGTAGCAAAGCGCTCGCTGGACTGTCTGGCCGCGGCACGGGACAACCCCGCGCCGCAGTTTTTTTTGGCGCCCCGTTTAAGACGGCCGCGCCGCTGACGCGAGTCTATCTGACTTCGCCGATGCGGCTGACGAAGGGGCGCAGCTTGCCGACTTCGGTGCGCTCAAGCGCGTCGTGGAACGTTACTTTGGTCTGGAAGGGCCCGCGCTGCGCAATCGCAGCGACAATGCTGTCGAGTCGCTCGCGTTCCTCGGCCGTCAGTGGCCGCGAGACGACGAGTTTAAGTTCGAGATTGTCGTAGTCGCTTTGTTCGAACTGGAACTCCATTACCGGGGCGATCGCTGACACACCGTAGTGATTGACGTCGACCCGGCGCCTTTCGCCCGATCGAAGCACGAAATAGTCGTGGGTGCGACCGATCACGCGATTGAGCACCGGCAGACCGCGGCCGCACTGGCAGGGCGAGCCAACCTCGGCCTCGTCGCCGATCTGGTAGCGCAGCAGCGGCGTGGCGAAGTTATGCAGCGGCGTGACAACGACCCGGCCGATCTCGCCCGGCTTGCAGGGCGCGCCTTCGGCGTCGAGAACTTCGACCAGCGCCACCTCGGATTGGACATGCAGCTTGACGCACTGCGGGCATTGCAGCGCGATATAGCCGGTCTCGCCCGACGTGTAGTCTTCGACGATGCGACAGCCGAACACCTCCTGGCAGGCTTCGCGCAGGCCCGCGTCGACCGTCTCGCTGGAAACCCACGCCGCTCTGAGCGACGTCAGCTTGTGCGGCGCCTCGCGAAAATGCGCCGCCAGCAGTCTGAGGTAGGAGGGGAATGTGAAGAGGTAGGCCGGCTGCTGGCGCAGCAGGAAATCCGCGACGACTTGTACCGGCTGCTGCCTCTGGTCGATGAGTGCGATCTTGCCTGTGCGCCAGATCAGGTTGATCGGGCGGCCCCAATCGGACAGCAAGAGGCCCTGCTTCGAGTTCACGGCGGCCTGCTGCTCGGGCGTCAAGCCGCTGGGTATGCCGCGCAGGCGCGCCACCACTCCGTCGAACGAATCGCGATGCCAAATCTCCGCGCGAACGGTCACGGCTTCCCATAATACGCCGTCGAGCGCCGATTTGCGCACGCGCACCGGAACGCCGCTCGAACCGCCCGACGCGATCATTTCGGTTGGCCCGAACTCTGGCGGCAGCGCCCGCGACCCGAGCTTGTCGCCCTGCGCCTGCGCCTCCTTACGCGTAAGGATAGGCAACCGCCGCCAAGCGGCTTCACTCACCCGAGCACCCGGTTTCAAGCCAGCTCGCTTGAGACGCTCGGCATAGAACGGCACGGTCTTGGCTGCGTGTTCGACGAGCTTGGCCAGTTGCGCATATTGCGCCTCCAGCAACCGCTCGGCGGGCCAGAATTGCGTTTCGTCGAATTGACGCTGCAATGCGAGCAACTCGGCGGCGCGCCCCCCAAACATCGCCGGCCAGGCTATGGGCTCAATCATCGAACGCAGGGACATGACGCCTTTTCTATGCCGTTGGCAGCATCCGAAGGGGCGAAGGCACTTTAGTCGACCCGGAGCGCCAAAACCAGACTGCTCAACCCACCCCGTCTTCGCGCCGGGCGAAGAAATAAGCCCCGACCTCTCGCGCCAGATCGCCTTCCGGGTTGGTCCAACGCCACGTGCCGTTTGCTGAGACCTCGATGTCCTTGGCGGGATCGAAGCCGTTGCGCGCAAGAATCTCGAAACGACCGCGATAGTCGCGAAACGCGATGTCGCCATGCCATAGGTGATATAATTTGTGCCGCAGGGAATCGACGTTGGAGAATAGTCCGGCCAGCTCGGCGCTTTTCGCCCAGGCAGCGGCGTCGCGCTTTTGTTCTTCGGTGTGCGCTCTGAGCGTCCAGTGATCGTCCAGCCTCGATAGCGCGGCGAAGACAAGCACCGAGTCGCCCGCGCCGATTATGTTGCGATCGTATTGACCGCATTTTCCAATCGTCTCGCGAAGCGCCGACCACGCCATTCCGTAGCTGTTGTGCCCATCGACCTCTTTGTAGTAGGCGGCTGAATCGGCGACCGTCCGCGCCCGCGTCAACTTCAGATCGTTGGCGTCGAACGCTGCGGCGCGAATCGCGCTTGCGACCGACATGCACGATAGAAGCGGCACGTATTCGCCGCACGTGCGAGCTGTGAGCCCATTGAGCTCAACATCGCTGGGCAGATGATCCACCGCTTCGAAGAGCTGCAGCAAGCCGCCGTTCTTTTCCAGGCGCGCGGTCGCGGCGCTCGCCCATTCCTCGTCGCCAAAAACGACGTCGCAGTCGACCCAAGCGACATATCTGACGTGACGCGGCAGCTCCGAGATGCCGATGTTGAGCAGACGTTCCTTCTGCCAGATGCGGTCCTCGCCGGTGAGGCTCAGGACCCTGTCTCCATCGTCCGTGGTCAATTGGTGCCGACCCGGCCGCGCCAATTCCACGACCATGAGGGGCGCGTTGATCAGCCGGCGGAAGGCGCGGAAGTTTTGCAAGCGACGCTTGTATCCCGCCGGGTTGTAATAAGAAGTCACAACCCATAGTGGATCGAGATACGACGCCATTCCGTCCCGGCTCTTTTCCTGAATGTCCGCGCTGATCCTCGCGCGGCGCTCTCGTTGGTATTCTCGCACCTCAAGTCAAGGGCGAGGCCAGACCTCGCTCCGCCCCCCTCCCTCACGGCGCCCTGATAAACAGCCCGATCGTCAACGCGACGCCGATCGCCGTCACGCCGATGCGCAGCGCCTTCTCGTTCACCCGGAGCAGCATCAGGGCGCCGAACCAGCCGCCGAGCGAACCGCCGACCGCGGTGATCGCGACCTGCGTCCAATGCACGTCGCGCGAGAAGACGAACACCGCCACGGCTGAGGCGTTCATCACCCCGGCGAGCACGTTCTTGGTTGCGCCGGCGGCGCGCACCGCGAGGCCGGCCATGGTCAGCGCCGCCATCATCAGGAGGCCGATGCCACCGCCGAAATAGCCGCCATAGATCGCGATGCCGAACTGGACCAGCCCCGCCGCCCACGGCGGCAATGTCGTCTCGCCGGACGCCGGCGCCTTGCGCAGAAAGCTGCTCCAGGCGAACAGCGCGGTCGCGAACAGCACCAGCCACGGCACGAGGCGGGCAAAGAAGCTCGGCGGCGTCAACAAGAGGATCGCGCCGCCGATCGCCCCGCCCGCGAGGCTGATGACGAACAGCACGCTCAGCGACAGGCCCTCCGCCCCGCGCGCATTGGCGCGCCCGGTGTAGCCGGTGACGATCTGGGCCGGGAACAGCGCCACGGTCGAAGTGATGTTAGCGGCGCGCGCGTCCATGCCAGTGAGCATCAGCGCCGGCAGGGTGATGAACGATCCCCCGCCAGCGAGCGCATTCTGCGCGCCGGCCCACAGCGAAGCAAAGAACAGCACAATCAGCGTCGCCATTTCGGCTCCATCATGGTCGCGAGAGGGTCAGGCAAAGGCGCGCGCCGCCTCGCGGTGTTCGGCGACCAGCGCCGCGAGGTCGAGGCCGACCGGCGCGCCGTCGACCACCCGCCATTGGCCGGCGATCATCACCCGGTCGGCGTGGTGAGCGCCGCACAACACCAGCGCCGCCAGGGGATCGTGGGCGCCAGAGAAGCGCGGCGCATCGAGAGTAAAGAGCGCCAAGTCGGCTTGAAAGCCCGGCGCGATGCGGCCGATATCGTCGCGCCCCAAGCAGCGCGCCGAACCCTCGCTCGCCCAGCGCAGCACATCAAGATGGGTGACCCGCGCGGCTCCATAGCGCAGCCGGCCGATCATCAGCGCGTGACGCACCGCCTCCATCATGTTGGACGAATCGTTGGAGGCCGAGCCGTCGACGCCGAGCCCGACCGGCGCGCCGGCCGCTTCGAGATCGCAGGTCGGACAGACGCCAGAAGCGAGCACCATGTTGGACGTGGCGCAATGACAGACGCCGACCCCCGCCGCGCCGAGCCGCGCGATCTCCTGCGCATTGAAATGGATGCCGTGCGCGAGCCAGGTGCGGCTGGTCATCCAGCCGGTTTCCTCCAGCAGTTCGACCGGCCGCACCCCATACATCTCCAGACAGAAGCGTTCCTCGTCCTGCGTCTCGCACAGGTGGGTGTGCAACTGGCAGTCATAGGTCTCAGCGAGGCGCGCCGTCTCGCGCATGAGCTCGCGGTCGATCGAGAACGGCGAGCACGGCGCGAGCGCAACGCGAATTTGCGCGCCGGGCTTGGGGTCGTGGAACAGCTTCAGCACGCGCTCGCTGTCGGCGAGGATCGTATCGGTCTTTTGCGCCACCGCGTCGGGTGGCAGGCCGCCATCCTTTTGCGAACGGTTCATCGAACCGCGGCTGACCGTCATGCGCATGCCGAGCGCCCGCGCCTCCTCCACCTCGATGTCGACGGCGTTCTCGAGGCCGGCGGGATAGAGATAGTGATGGTCCGCCGCGGTGGTGCAGCCCGAGAGCAGCAATTCGGTGAGCGCGAGCCGCGTCGCGAGACGCAATTGGCGCGGCGTCAATCGCGCCCAGATCGGATAGAGCGCGCTCAGCCAATCGAACAGCTCGCGATTGATCGCCGCCGGGTGAGCGCGCGTCAGCGTCTGGTAGAAGTGATGGTGCGCGTTGACCAGCCCGGGCAGAATGACGTGGCGCGAAGCATCGAAGATCGCATCGACCGGGCTCGCCGGCTCGCGCCCGTGCGCGATGGTCTCGCCGATGCGGGCGTCCTCGACCACCACGCCGCGCTCGGCGCCTTGAGCGAAGATCGCCAACGGATCCTTGAGCCAGATTCGCATGTCTCGTCGATCCCCCGCCCCGTCATAATGGCTGAATGGCCGGGTTAAGCAACGCGAGGGCGCGGCGCGTTCACGCGTGCAGCGGCCCGTGCCCCGCCGGCCCCTCAGCGCGCACGACTTCGGCGCTGGCGCCACGCAGGATCGCCATTTCGACGACGCCGGTCTTCACCGAGCCGGCGTCGAGGTTGAGGCGGAAGCGACGGACCTGGTCGTCGTGCGTCGCGCCCGGCGTCAGATCGCCCGGCGTGTGACCATGAACGACGAAAGCGCCGCCAAAACCCTCCGGCCCCGGCTCGGCGTCGATGAACGGCCAGCGCACCCAGGCCCAATGCTTGCTCCCCTCGAGCGCGTCAAGCGGCGTGTTCCACGGCGCGGCGAGAAACGTCTCGAGTTCGATGCCCGGATTGACGCCAGCGTGGACGAACAGCAGATCGCCCGAGCGCCAATGGGGCCTCAGCCCCGTCAGCCACGCCTCGACCCGCTCCGGCAGCGCGCCGCGCAGCCGTTGCAGCAACGCCGCCATGTCGGCGGGCGGTTCGGCGCCGCGCACGATTTCCGCGATCGTGAAGGCCCCGCCATTGAGCAACCAGATCTCCAGCGCCTTGATCGCATCGCGCTGAGGCGTCGCCGGGTCGATGGCGAGGCGCATCATCATCTCGTGGTTGCCCATCAAGCCGATCACCTCATCGGCGCCGGCGCGCCGCGCCGCGTCGATCGCGAGATCGATCGCGCCGAGCGAATCGGGGCCGCGGTCGATGAGATCGCCGAGCAGGACGATGACGCGCCGTTTGGCGCGGCGCGGCTCCACCGCCGCCGCATCGAGCAGCGCGGCGAGGAGATCGCTGCGGCCGTGGACGTCGCCGATGGCGACGATCTCGACCCCGTCCGCGCCGGCGCGCGGCAGAGTGAACGCTTGGCGCTCGAGAACGATGGACAAAACAGGGTCTCCGAGCGGCCGCCTGGCGCGCCGACTAGTCGCGCACCACCAGCACCGAACATTGCGCGTGGCGCACGATCGTCTTGGCGTTGGAGCCGAGGAGATAGTCGGACATCACCGGCCGGTGCGACCCGACCACGATCAGGTCGGCGCGCCACGTCTCGGCGTCGCGCAGCAGCTCGTGGTAGACGCCCCCGCTCAGCACCACGCTGGTCACCCGCTCCTTGGGCAGCGGCAGCTTGGCGGCGATCGCCTCGAGCGCCTCGCTGGCGCGCTTCTCCTGCTCCTCGTCGAAATCGGCGGGGACATATTCCATGAAGGTCGCGGGCAGCAGCGGCTGCACATTGACCAGGCGCAGTTCCCCGCCGCTCTCGCCGGCCAGTTCGAGCGCCTGAGCGAGCCCTTTGGGGCCCAAAGCGGGATCGGCGAGATCGACGGCGAGAACGATCCGGTGAAACATGGCTTTCTCCCTGGGCGGCCCCGTCTGCGCGAGAAAGACTAGCCCCGCCTCATACGCCTCGGCAATGCGGCCCCTCGGCGCGCGAGCGCGCCAAAGAGGGCTGAGACTAGGCGTTGTTCCCCGGCGACGACATCGCTATAAGGGCGCCGAGCTCACCTGCGGAACCGAGAATCATGGGCATTGTCGGCGTTATCGAAGACGGTTACAGGCCTTCCGACGACGAGCCATTCATGGGCGAGCGGCAGAAGGAATATTTCCGGCGCAAGCTGATCGCTTGGCGCGAGGCGATCCTTGCGGAGAGCAAAGAGACGCTCGTCGCATTGCAGAACGAGAGCGAAAACCACCCCGACATCGCCGATCGCGCCTCTTCGGAGACCGATCGCGCCATCGAACTCAGGGCGCGCGATCGGCAGCGCAAGCTGATCGCCAAGATTGAAGCGGCGCTTTCGCGGCTCGACGACGGCACCTACGGGTTCTGCATCGAGACCGGCGATCCGATTTCGCTGCGCCGCCTCGACGCACGGCCAATCGCCACATTGTCGGTCGAGGCGCAGGAGCGCCACGAGCGCCGCGAGAAAATCTATCGCGACGAGTAGCGGCGCTTTTTAGCTGCTGCGCCCCAGAAGCCGGGCCATCTCCGCTTCCAGCGATTCAAGATCGGCGAACGGATCGTCGCCCTTGGGCTTGCCAGCCGTGCTGGTCTGGCCGGAGGGCGGCGTCGAAGGCGCGCTGTCCGGGCCGGCCGGACCGCTGGCGGGCAGAGCGCCCGGCCCCGCAGCGCCGAGCGGGGGGGGAAGCGGCGTCGCCCGGCTGCGCGGCGGGGTCGCCGGCGCGGGGCCGATCGGCGGCGGCAGGCTGGGGCCGGCGCTCGGGCGCGGCGGCGGACCGCCTACCGGCGGCGGAGCGGCTTTCACGTCAGGCCGCGCGGGGGGCGCCGGGGCGGGCGTCGGGGCGCGTTTCGGCGGCGCGTCGGCGCGTGGCTCCGGGCGCGGATCGGGGCGCACCGGGACGGGCTGGGCCCTGGCAATGACGGGCTCGACGCGCGCCGGGGGCTCGCGAACCGGGGCGGGCGCCTGGCGGGGAGCGGGGCGTAGCGGCTGGACGGGCGCGGGGCGCAGCGCCGGCGGATCGACGCGCGGCGGCGGGGCGTCGCCCTGCCCGAGAAGCTGGGGTTCGACGACGAAGCTGGAACCCATCGGCGCCTTCAGCCCCGGTTCGCGGGGCGCAGCGGCGGCGGCGCGCACGATCTGCGATTCCACCACCACGTCGTTGGGGCCGCCGATCATAATCAGGTGCTCGACGTTGTCGCGCCGCACCAGGACCAATTGCCGCTGGCCGTCGAGCGAGAAGGCGTCGACCAGGCCGAGCCGCGGCTGGCGGGCTCGGCTCGCGTGGGGCACGCGCAGGCGATGACCGAAGATGAGGCGGTAAACAACGGTCAGGACCAGCGCGACAGCGACAACCAGGACGGCGACGACGACGATCTGCAAGGCTCGGTTGTCGGGCGACAACAAATTGCTAATCGACTGCATGCGATATCCAGACTTCGGCGACGGCGCGCCTTCCCCGGGTCCGTTCCTTGTCGCCAAGGACGATGAAAAAGTGTCACTATCAGACTGAGCGCAATTATGCGACTCGCACCGGGAATGGCGCTCGTATCCGATCATGCCAATCATAAAAACATTATCAGTTGGTGAAGCGCCCGGTCTGCCGGGCGGATGGGAGGCCGCCGGCCGTGTGGGCGCGCGGGGAACCGAATCGTTATGAACGCCAATTCGCCCCCGCCGGCGGTCGACCGCGTCGATCACGCCGCCAACCCCGCCCTGCTGCTGACGCTCGCCCTGATCTTGTGCGGCGCGGTGGCGGCGTTCCTGCTGTTGCCAGCCGAACTCGGCGTCAAGGCGATCTCGGTCACAATCGCGCTCCTGGCGATCTTCGGCGTCTTCTCGATCCTGCTCTATGCTTTCGGCCAGTTGCAGTTCGCCGGCCGCGCCGGCCGTTTCGACGTCACCAAGGCGATCGCCGACAGCAACAGCGACGGGCTGATCGTCACCGACGCAAATTCGCGCATCGTTTACGCCAATGACGCCTATCGCCTGTTCTCCGGGGCCAAGGGCGCCGCCGATCTCAAGCTGGTCGAGCGGCTGTTCACCGGCGCGCCGGAAGTCTCCGAGGCGGTCTACCGGCTCGCTCAGGCCGCCCGCGCCGGCAATCGCGCCGTCGAGGAGCTGCGTATGGCGCCGCCTCTGGCCGGCGAGGGCGACGCCGCCTGGTATCGCATCCGCGTCCGCCCGCTCGAGGGCGATTGCGCGCAAGAACGCGACGCTGTGGACGGTCTCCGACATCACCCGCGAGCGCGAACGCCACGAAAGCTTCTTCCAGGACCTCCAGCACGCGATCGACTATCTCGACCACGCGCCCGCCGGCTTCTTCTCCGCCGAGCCGGACGGCTCGATCGTCTATATGAACGCGACGCTCGCCGGCTGGCTCGACTACGACCTCGCCCAATTCGCCGCCGGCCAGCTCAAGCTCGCCGACATCGTCGCGGCCGACGGCGCGTCGCTGCTCAGCTCGTCTCCGGCCGCCCCGGCGAGGTGACGACCGAGCGCTTCGACGTCGACCTGAAGCGCCGCCAGGGCCGAACTCTGCCGGTCCGACTGCTCCATCGCGTCGCCTTTTCCAGCGAGGGCCTGCCCGGCCCCTCGCGCACGCTGGTGATGAACCGCGCGCCGGGCGAGGACGCCGGCGAGGACTTGCGCGCCGCCGAAGTGCGTTTCGCGCGCTTCTTCAATTCGACGCCGATGGCGATCGCCTCGATCGACGCCGACGGCGCCGTGCTGCGCTCCAACGGCGCCTTCGCGCGCCTCGCCCCCTCGGCGCTGAAGCCGGGCGCCGAACAGGCCCGGCCCTCGATCTATCGCAGGCGTCGATCGAGCGCGACCACGACGCCTTGCGCCGACGCGATCGCCGCGGCCAGCGAAGGCAAGGGCGACATCGCCCCGATCGACGTTGCGCTTGAGGGCGAGCCGCCGCGCTCGGCGCGCTTCTTCCTCTCCGCCGCCGATCCGCAGGGCGACGAAGGGCGCGAGCGCGATCGTGTTCGCGCTCGACACCACCGAGCAGCGCACGCTGCAGGAGAGTTTCGCCCAGAGCCAGAAGATGCAGGCGATCGGCCAGCTCGCCGGCGGCATCGCCCACGACTTCAACAACGTGCTGACCGCGATCATCGGCTATTCCGACCTGCTGCTCGCCAACCACCGGCCGACCGATCCGTCCTTCCAGGACATCATGCAGATCAAGCAGAACGCCAATCGCGCGGCGGGGCTGGTGCGGCAATTGCTCGCCTTCTCGCGCCGGCAGACGCTGCGGCCGCAGACGCTGCAGCTCGGCGACGTGCTCTCCGAATTGCAGATGCTGCTGCGCCGGCTGGTCGGCGAAACGATCGAACTCGAAGTCGTGCATGGCGCGCGATCTTGTGGCTGGTCAAGGCCGACCTCAACCAGTTCGAGCAGGTGATCGTCAATCTCGTCGTCAACGCGCGCGACGCGATGCCGGACGGGGGCAAGCATCATCCTGCGCACCCGCAACGTGCCGGCCGCCGAATGCGCCGCCTTCAACGAGAAGTCGCTGGTCGCGGCCGAATACGTGCTGGTCGAGGTGCAGGACGACAGGCCACGGCATTCCCGCCGACGTGCGCGACAAGATCTTCGAGCCGTTCTTCACCACCAAGGAGGTCGGCAAGGGCACCGGGCTCGGCCTGTCGATGGTCTATGGCATCGTCAAGCAGACCGGCGGCTACGTGTTCTGCGAGAGCGAGGCCGGGGCCGGGGCGACCTTCCGCATCCTGCTGCCGCGCTACATCTCCGAGAGCGCGCCCGAGCCGGTCAAGAAGGAGGTCGCCAAGCCGACCGCCGATCTCACCGGGCGCGGCGCGATCCTGCTGGTCGAGGACGAGGAGGCGGTGCGCGCCTTCGCTTCGCGCGCGCTGGCCTCGCGCGGCTACACGGTGCTCGAAGCGGAAAACGGCGCCGACGCGCTGCGCGTGGTCGAGGAGGCGGGGGGCAAGATCGACCTCATCGTCTCCGACGTCATCATGCCGGAGATGGACGGCCCGACCATGTTCACCGAGCTGCGCAGGCGCGGCCTCGCCGCCAAGATCATCTTCGTCTCCGGCTACGCCGACGACGCCTTCGCCCGCAATCTGCCCGAGGGCCAGGAGTTCCTCTTCCTGCCCAAGCCGTTCACGCTCAAGCAGTTGGTCGAGACGGTGAAGAACGCGATGAGTTGAAGGCGGATTCTGGTTGAAGTCGGCCTCGGGTTGAAGGCGGCCCCTGCCCGCTCGGGCGCCGGCGCGAAGGTTTCGAACATGCGACGACTGCTGCTGCTGCGCCACGCCAAGGCGGTTCCCGCGAGCGACCGCTACGACTTCGAGCGGGAGCTGATGGAGCGCGGCCGGCGCGACGCGGCGCGCATTGGCGCCTTCATCGCGACCGCCGGGCTGATCCCCGCGCTCGTGTTGCATTCAGGCGCCGCGCGCACGCGCCAGACTGCCGAGATCGTGCTCGCCGCTTGGCCGCGCGAGATCGAGACCCATGTCGAACCGGGCCTCTATGAAGCCAGCCGCGCCACGCTGCAGGCGATCGTCGCCGCCCTGCCCGACGCTGCGCCAAGCGTGATGCTGGTCGGCCACAACCCGAGCATCGCCGATCTCGCCAATGCGCTCGCGGGCAGCGGCGACAAGAGCGAAATCGCGCTGATGGCGGCGGATTTTCCAACCGCCAGCCTCGCGGTGATCGCGTTCGACGCCAACCGCTGGCGCGACGTCGCCCCGGGTAAGGGCGCGCTGGTGCGCTTTGTGACGCCTGGCGACCCACGGCTGAAGGCGGGGTGAAACGCGGCGCGCGCATCGGCGCCGTTGTCACGCCCGGACTTGATCCGGGCGCCCAGGCGACGACGTCAGCGATTGACCCGCCGCCGCCTCAGCCTGGATACGCGGGTCAAGCCCGCGCATGACCGTCGCTCGCTCTCCTCGAGGCGTTGGAACTTTACGCCGCCGCGTCGCGCATCGCGGCTTCGACCGCGGCGAGGGCTTCGGCGCCCTTGGCGCCTTCGGGTCCTCCCGCCTGCGCCATGTCGGGGCGCCCGCCCCCGCCCTTGCCCCCTAACGCCGCCGCGCCGCGGCGCACCAACTCGACCGCGTTGAAGCGGGCGGTGAGATCGCCAGTCACTGCGACGACCAGGCTCGCCTTGCCGTCCTCGCTCGCCGCGACGATCGCCGCCACGCCCGAGCCAAGACTCTGCTTGGCTTCGTCGGCGAGCGATTTTAAATCCTTCATGTCGACGCCGGAAACCTGGCGCGCGTAGAACTTGACGCCGGCGACGTCGCGCGGCGCCTCGGCTGCGCCCGTCCCGCCGCCCATCGCCAGCTTGCGGCGCGCGTCGGCGAGTTCGCGCTCAAGCTTCTTGCGCTCTTCGATCAGCGCCTCGAGCCGCGCGGCCGCCTCAGCGGGGGGCGCGCGCAGAAGCGCCGCGAGATCGGCGAGGTTACGCGAATCCTCGGTCAGGCGATGGCGCGCGTCGTCGCGCGTCTTGGCCTCGATGCGGCGCACGCCGGCGGCGACCGCGCTCTCGCCGACGATCGAGACAAGGCCAATGTCGCCGGTGCGCGCGACGTGAACGCCGCCGCAGAGTTCGACCGAGAATGGCCTGGGGCCATTGTCGCCCCCTTCGATCACGCCCATCGAGACGACGCGCACTTCGTCGCCGTATTTCTCGCCAAACAGCGCGCGGGCGCCCGACTCGCGCGCTTCCTCTAAGCCCATCAGCCGCGTGACGACGGGCACGTTTTCCAGCACGACGCGGTTGGCGATGTCTTCGACCGCGGCGAGTTCTTCCGCGGTGATCGGCTTGTGATGGGCGATGTCGAAGCGCAGGCGATCGGGCGAGACCAGCGAGCCCTTCTGGGCGACGTGATCGCCGAGCACCTGGCGTAGCGCCTCGTGCAGCAGGTGGGTCGCCGAATGATTGGCTCTGGTCGCCGAGCGCGCCGCGTGATCGACCTTGAGTTCGAGCGCCGCGCTGACGTTCAGCGTCCCCTCCTCGACCTCGACGTCATGGACGATGAGATCGCCGAGCTTCTTCTTGGTGTCCAGCACGCGCGCTCTGAGGCCCGGGCCGAGGATCAGGCCAACGTCGCCGACCTGCCCACCCGACTCGCCATAAAATGGCGTCTGATTGAGGATCAGCCAGCCGCGCTCGCCTTGCGCGAGCGAGGCGACCTCGACGCCGCCGCGCACGATCGCGCCGGCGACGCCCTCGGCGGTCTCGGTCGCATAGCCGAGAAACTCGGTCGCGCCGAGCCGCTCGCGTAAGGCGAACCAGACGGTTTCGGTCGCAGCTTCCCCCGACCCCGCCCACGCCTTGCGCGCCTCGGCGCGCTGGCGCTCCATCGCCGCGGAAAAGCCGTCGGTATCGACACTCATGCCGCGCGCGCGCAGCGCGTCCTGGGTCAGATCGAGCGGAAAGCCGAAGGTGTCGTAGAGCTTGAAGGCGACGTCGCCGGCAAGCTTGGCGCCGGGGTTGAGCGCGCGCGTCTCGTCTTCGAGGATCGTCAGGCCGCGCGCCAGCGTGACGCGAAAGCGCGTCTCCTCGAGCAGCAAGGTCTCGGAGATCAGCGCCTCGGCGCGGGTCAGCTCGGGATAGGCGACGCCCATCTCGCGCGTGAGCGCCGGCACGAGGCGCCACATCAGCGGCTCGCGCGCGCCGATCAGTTGGGCGTGGCGCATCGCGCGGCGCATGATCCGGCGCAGCACGTAGCCGCGCCCCTCGTTGGAGGGCAGCACGCCGTCAGCGACGAGAAAAGCGGAGGCGCGCAGATGGTCGGCAATGACGCGGTGCGAAATCTTGTGCGGCCCGTCGGCGTCGACGCCGGTCGCCTCCGCGCTGGCGCGGATCAGCGCGCGCATCAGGTCGATGTCGTAATTGTCGTGCTTGCCCTGCAGCACCGCCGCGATGCGCTCGAGGCCCATGCCGGTGTCGATCGAGGGGCGCGGCAGCGCAACCCGCTCGCCACCGACCAGCGCCTCGAATTGCATGAAGACGAGGTTCCAGATTTCGACGTAGCGGTCGCCGTCTGCGTCCGGCGAGCCGGGCGGGCCGCCGGGGATCTTGTCGCCGTGATCGAAGAAAATTTCCGAGCACGGCCCGCACGGGCCGGTGTCGCCCATCGCCCAGAAGTTGTCGGAGGTCGCGATGCGCACGATGCGCAACTCGGGCAGGCCGGCGATGCGCTTCCACAGATCATAGGCGTCGTCGTCGTCGTGATAGACCGTCACCCACAGGCGGTCTTTGGCGAGGCCAAATTCCTTGGTGAGCAGCGTCCAGGCGAGTTCGATCGCCAGCGGCTTGAAATAATCGCCGAACGAGAAATTGCCGAGCATCTCGAAAAACGTGTGGTGGCGCGCGGTGTAGCCAACGTTGTCGAGGTCGTTGTGCTTGCCCCCGGCGCGCACGCATTTCTGCGCGGTGGCGGCGCGGTTGTAGGCGCGCTTCTCGACGCCGGTGAAGACATTCTTGAACTGGACCATGCCGGCGTTGGTGAACATCAACGTCGGATCGTTGCGCGGCACCAGCGAACTCGAGGCGACGGGCTGGTGGCCATTCCTGGCGAAGAAATCCAGGAAGCTCGATCGAATCTCGTTGACGCCGCTCATAATGCAGGAGCCTCGGGGCTTTTCAGTCGGTCCCTCAGCCTTCTAGAGCATGGCGCGACAAAGGCAAACCCGATGCGGGCGCGCATTTGGCGCTCTCGTGCGCGCGCCAATTCACGATCGCGAGGCGATACGCGAGGCGGCCGCGACGTTACGCAAATACGCGACGCGGCCGCGCCGATCGGACGGGATCGACGCGGCCGCGCGCTTCGCCTACGCGGCGACTAACCTTGAGCGCCCTGCGGCGGGGGAAGCGCTTTCGTGGGGGGACGCGCGCTTCCCACAGGGCGGGTCAGGCGTCGTCGGCTTCGGCTTCCGTGGGTTCTGCGGTGTCGAGGATGCGCTCGGCGAGCATGCCGGCGTTTTCGCGGATCGCCGCCTCGATGCGGTCGGCGGTCGCGGGATTGGCTTTCAGATAGGCCTTGGCGTTCTCGCGGCCCTGGCCGAGGCGCTGGCTGTCGAAGGAGAACCACGCGCCCGACTTCTCGACCACGCCGGCCTTGACGCCGAGATCGACGAGCTCGCCCACCTTGGAGACGCCCTCACCGTACATGATGTCGAATTCGACCTGCTTGAAGGGCGGGGCGACCTTGTTCTTGACCACCTTGACCCGGGTCTGGTTGCCCACCACCTCTTCGCGGTCCTTGATCGCGCCGATGCGACGGATGTCGAGGCGGACGGAGGCGTAGAACTTCAGCGCGTTGCCCCCCGTCGTGGTCTCGGGCGAGCCGTACATGACGCCGATCTTCATGCGAATCTGGTTGATGAAGATGACCATGGTGTTGGAGCGCGAGATCGAGGCGGTCAGCTTGCGCAGCGCCTGGCTCATCAGCCGCGCCTGCAGGCCGGGCATCGAATCGCCCATCTCGCCCTCGATTTCGGCCCGCGGCGTCAGCGCCGCCACCGAGTCGATCACCAGCACGTCGATCGCGCCCGAGCGCACCAGCGTGTCGGTGATCTCCAACGCCTGCTCGCCGGTGTCGGGCTGGGAAATCAGCAGGTCCTCGAGATTAACCCCCAGTTTGCGGGCGTAGATCGGATCGAGCGCGTGCTCGGCGTCGACGAAGGCGCATACGCCGCCCTTCTTCTGCGCCTCGGCGATGACGTGCAGGGTCAGCGTGGTCTTGCCGGAGGATTCGGGCCCGTAGATCTCGATCACCCGGCCGCGCGGCAATCCGCCGACGCCGAGCGCGATGTCGAGGCCGAGCGAGCCGGTCGGGATCGTCTCGACTTCCTGCGCCTTGACGTTCTTGCCCAGGCGCATGATCGAGCCTTTGCCGAAGGCGCGTTCGATCTGCGACAGCGCGGCGTCCAGCGCCTTGGTCTTGTCCACGATTGGCCCTTCTACGACGCGAAGATTGGGTTGGCTCACAGCGCTGCTCCTTCTCTCACGGTCGACGCTGTCGAGGCAACTAACGACCCCGGCGACCCCCTCTGTAACGGACTATGTGCATGGTTTGTTCTCACGCGCAAGTTCTTTTTTTGTGCCGATTATGCACTTGACAAACCGGACAAAAAAGCTAGCAAATCAATGGACAGGCCGGCGCAAGATCACACTGAGAAAATGCAAACCCACGCGCCGATCGATGCCGATCGAAGGCATCCGCGACTGAGGCGGTGCGCGACCTGTTGTGCGAATTCGATATCGGCGGGACGGCGCCAGTCGACGAGGCGATATCGCGAGGCTGTCTTTGGAAGACAGCCCTACCGAACATTAAAGAGCGTCATTCACAAAAGTCTCGAGCATCGGAAATTACGAGTTTCCATTTTCCGTGTAGCTGCTGTTAAAGGTCGGCAAGTCTTGAGAAGGAGGCTTTAGTGGCCTATGCCGCGTGTTATCCAATAGTTGTCTCGTATGTGTTCTATGTAGATATCGTACTATAAATATCGGCTTGTATGCCATCCGAACGCCGTGGCTTCTTCGGCGACAGGCTGGTGTGACTACTGATACTTCTAACTCAGGATTAGTTTGATTTATCCTATTTCTTATTGCGCGTACCATCTTTTACGTAAATTCGACTTCGCCAATTGATAGTCTTCAGCAACCCTTCCGCAGAGTACTATTCTTTGCGATATTGCTTTTGACATTGTAATCATAAATATGCCGCTTGCAACGTGTTAGATGCCGGAGCATTTCTTCGAAAACGCGAAAGATATTGCGGTCAGCATATGCCCAGTGAGTTACACATTCTGCCGACGGCGCAGAAGAAATTCGTTTTCCAGCCTTCTGCGTAGTAGATGATTTCCGGGTCGGCGAAACAGTGGGACGATGACAACCATGGCCAAGGCCCCTAGCAGAGCGCGATGAGCTTTCCGATGAAGAAATTGCGCGCCGACGCGATGACGCAATTCGCCGCGCTCTCAGCACGCCGCCAAGCCGCTAAAGAATTCGTCGGCAAGAGCGAGCGTGCGATAGCGCAGCGCGAGAGTCGAGTCAGAAAAGCGACTCGATCAAAGCCAAAAGCTCCCTGATCTTGCGCGCGATTCCGTTTGAACCGCGCGATCCGGTTACGCAGAACGAGGTTGTTTATAGGTCAGGCGCTTGCCAGCGGCGCCCTTGACGGCGCGGTCGGCGCGTTCCGTGTCGTCAACGCCAAGCGCCGACCGGTTCGAATAGCGGAAATCGAACTCGTTCAGATACGCCTGCAAATGGTCCTCGCCGCAATGCTGGTAAACGCCCTTCATGCCGCGCTTGAAGATGCCAAAGAAGCCCTCGACCGTGTTCGTCGTCGTCTTCGCCGCGCGCATATTCCTCGCGCCGTGATTGACGGCCTCATGGTCGGCGAACTTCTTGCCAATCGGCTTGTAGTGCTGCGCTTCGTCCGTGTTGAGCGTGCTAGTCCAGAACGACATGCTTGCCGATGACGGTCTTAAGCGTCTGGACGGTCAAATCGTCGACCTTGACGGAAACGGCGCGGCCGCCGCGCTCGACCATCGTCAGAACCTTGCGCTTGGTCGCCGTGCCGCGCTTGCCCTGCCAGCCCTTGCCGATGACGAACGTCTGCTCGGGCTTGCCGATGAAGGTCTCGTCAATCTCGACCGTCTTGCCCTTGCCGCCCAACGGCTCCGGGTCGCGCTCGGCCATCGCCTCGCGAACGCGATGCGCCATGAACCAAGCGGTGCGGTAAGAGCCGAGGCCAAGCATCGCGCATGAGCTGGTGGGCCGAAACGCCTTTCTTGCTCGCCGCCATCAAACGAAACGCCAGCGCCCACTTGTGCAGCGGGACATGGCTGAACTCCATGACGGTGCCGACAGTGACCGTGAACGGCTCGCGGCAGGCGTTGCACTTGTAGAGGCCGGGGCGGTGCGCTTCGCCCTTAAGTGCGGTCGCTTCGTTCGACGACGCCGCAATGCGGGCAGACCGGGCCGTCCGGCCAGCGAAGCGCCTCGAAATAGCTGCGGGCGGCGTCTTCGTTGTGAGAAGATCGGGTTGGTCAGATCGACGGACATTGTGAAGCTCCTATGCCCGAACAATGCCAGAACGCAGCCGGTTTGTCAAGTGCATAATACCCTTTTTTGTTCTTGTTTGGGGCGCCGTGATCTTCCGAAAAATGCCGCTCCGGCCCGCAACGACGGCGGTATTTCCAAAAAAACACCGATCATTTCGGTCGTGCAGCCGTATTCGGTCGGTGAATTGGTCGCGAAGTGACGTTTCGTCCTTCGGCCGGCTCGCCATCCAACTCATCCGTTTACCTGCGTCCCCACGCCAATTTCGACCCTCGTCTCTAGCCGTGGATTGGCAAAGATCGAAGGATGGAGCATCGGCGCGCCACAACGAGCGCTCGGGTTTCGTCTAACGGGGCGCGACGATGGGGGAAACTGCATTATTTTTCAATTGTTTGCGGCTTCATCTTCCATCGCGTTGCGAACGGCGCGCGGAAGCCGCCGGGGCGCTCGCGGCTCAGGGGCGGCGAAGGTTCGGGGGCGGCGAACTTGGAGATCACGGCCCGCTCGCGCCCGCCGCGCTTGGCGAAAATAGCGCGCGCCGCCAGCCGATTCTGCGTTATGTCTCAAAATCTTGTGACGCCGTCTTCCAGCGCCGCGCCAACGCGGCGCACAAGGCGCCGAGACTTTCACGGGCCAGAACACGGGCCAGCAGCGGCGAAGGCCCGGGCGGCGTCGAACTTGGCGAGCTATGGCCCCGTGGCGTCCGCAGCGCGCCTGCACGACAGCCCTGCGCCCGCAAATTCGACGTGCGTTCTCAATTTCTTAGGGCGCCATCTTCCACCGTCCCGCCAACACGGCGAGCGGCGCGCCAGGCGGCTCACGGGCCGGGGGCGGCGACCATCCGTGAGTCGTCGAACTTGGAGACGACGGCGCGGTTGCGCCCGGCCCGTTTGGCGCAATAGAGCGCGGCGTCGGCCGAGGCGATCAGCCGCTCGGGCTCGAGTTCGCGGCTGCGCCCGACCACCCCGCCGATCGATAAGGTCACGAAGCCGCCGGCGAGCGAGGCCGCGTGCTCGATGTGGAGATCCTCGACCGCGACGCGCAGCCGCTCGGCGATCAACATCGCCCCTGACAGCGGCGTGTTGGGCATGACCACCGTGAATTCCTCGCCGCCATAGCGGGCGGCAAAGTCGGTCTCGCGCCACAGGGTCTCGCCGATCCGATCGGCGATCGCGCGCAGGCACTCGTCGCCCCGCTGGTGGCCCTGGGTGTCGTTGTAAAGCTTGAAATAATCGACGTCGATCATCAGCAGCGACAGCGGCAACTGATCGCGGCAGGCCCGGCGGGTCTCTTCGCCAAATTTCACGTCGAAATAACGTCTGTTGACGAGCCCGGTCAGTCCGTCGCGAATCGCCAGCGCCTCGAGGTTGATCTGCGCCCGCTTCTGCGCGGTCACGTCGCGCAAGGTCTCCACAACGGCGATCAACTCGCCCGCGTCGTCGTAGATCGGGCCGGCGTCGATCGCCAGGCACAGGCGCTGGCCGACCCGCGGCATCACGCACCAGTCTTCCGCCGAGACGCCGAAATCGCTCAGGCCGTAGCCGCCGCTGGCCTCGTAGATCGCGCGGATGTCATTGAAACGGCGCTGCAAAAGCAGGTCGGAAAGGCAAGGGCGCGGGTGGTCGTAGAAGGCGCGCCAATGCTCGTTGGTGCCGATCACGTCCTTGGCCGGCACGCCGGTCAGCCGCTCGCAGGCTTTGTTCCAGATCAGCACATTGCCGTCGGCGCCGATAACGAAGGTCGGAACAATGAGATGCTCCATGAAACTCACGGCGAAGCCGTGGTCCCCCAGGGGTATTGCGCGCTTGACCGCTTGGATCTGCTGGAGCGCCTGCATCACCCAACTCAATGCGCAAAAACAAGTTAAAGATTGCTCAAAACTGGAGCGGGGAATACCCCTCTCCGGCTTGAAATTCCTGTCAAAACGGCGCGAGGCGTCCGTCCGACGGGGCGTAAACGTTATCGCAACGGCGGCGGTGTGATTGCTTGGTAAACGTCGAATGAATCGACCGCGCCGCTGGCGTGGGCGATTTGGCGGTAGTTGGCGGCGAGCGCCGCCTCGACCGCCCGCCAACGGTCGGCCTGCTCGCAGACGTAGTGGATGCGCCGGTCGGCGACGACGAGATAACGCGGCTGGCTGGCAAGGATCGCCTCGATCAGTTCAGGCCCGCGCTGCTTGAAGTCACACAAGGTGTGGCCGGGATAGAAAACCAGCGTCGGCGGCGCCCAGTCGAGCGCCGGGTAGAGCCAGAGGCCGCGGTTGACGACATAGAGCCGGTCGCCGGGCGCCGGCCCGCTGGCGCGGATCGCCGCCGCCGCTTGCGTCAGCGCGCCGCTCTCGAGGCGGGCGGAAAGATCGTTGCCGGGGTTGAGCACGGCGATGACGAAGCAGAGGACGGCGAACGCCCCAAGACGCACGGGTGCCGGCAGCAGGGTCAGCTCGGGGGCGGCGCACGTCAGGGCGAGCCCGGCGAGCAGCAGGCTCGGGGCCAGCATCGGCCCGACATAGGTGACCGCGATGGCGCGCTGGACGATCGCCCCCGCCGCCGCGGCGAGAAACCATAGGACCAGCGCCTGGACCGGCGCGTCCGGCAACGCGGCGACCAGCGCGCGGCGGCGCAGCAGCGCAACAAGAGCGCAAGCAAACAGCGCCATGTCGCTCTTCTGCAACACAAAAAAGCGCCCGAGGCCCTCGAGGAAGGTCAGGCCCTCGCTGGCGCTGGCGGGGCGCGCCAGCGCGCCGACCAGCGCATCGGCGATCAACGCCCCCGCGCCGCCCATCGCGGCGAAATAGACCAGAAACGCCAGCGGCGCGATGGCGGCGCCGGCGAGGAACAGCGCGCCGACCCGCGCCCGCCGCCCGGCGCCCTCGGGCGCCCCGACGAGGATGACGAGCAGCGCCACGGCTTCGAAGCCGGCCGTCTGCTTGACCGCCCCGGCGGCGCCGATCAGCAGGCCCGAGACCAGCGCCCGCTCGAACAGGCCGCGCCGCGACAGCGCCGCGAGGAAGGCGAAGATGGTGAGCGCCGCGAGCGGCGAATAGGCGTCATTGGCGGTGACCAGCTCATTGAGCACGGGGAAGCTGAGTGCGGCGAACAGACCCACCATCGGCTGGGCGAAGCGCCGGCCGAGCATGAGCAGCCCGAGCGCGCTCGCCGCGTCGCAGACGACCGCCAGTGCGCGTAGCGCATCGAGCGTCGGCCCGAGCGCCGCCTCGGAGAGCGCCAGCAGGGCGAAGAAGCCCGGCGGCTTGACGTCGTAGGCGTTGAGGTAGGGCGGCAGCCCGCGCGTCCACAGATGCGCCACCTCGACGTAGAAGGCGTCATCGAGCCCGTCCATCCGCCACAGCGGCAGGCGAACCAGCCCCGACCAGGCGAGCGCGGCGAGGCAGAGCGCGAGCCAGACCAGCGCCGGCGCCAACGCACGGCGCGGCGGCGAGGCCGCGGCCGGGCCGGCGACCGGCGAGAGTGCGTCGAGGGTCATCGAGGAATGTCCGCAAACAGGCGCTCGCAGGAGGCTAGCGCGCCGCTGGTGAAGCCCCGGTAAAGGCGCAGCGCGCGGGTCAAGCAATCGGGAGCGATCGCGAGCGGTCCTCGTCCTTCGAGACGCCTGCTTCGCAGGCTCCTCAGGATGAGGACGTCTTGCCGGCGCCGCGACAGAGCTCGCCCCCTTCCCTCATCCTGAGGAGCGCCGCAAGGCGGCGCGTCTCGAAGGACGAGGGAAGGTTTGCGCGCGCTCTCCCGCCAGTTGCAATCGCCCTCCATTCGTGGTCGCGTCCGCCCAGCTTTATTCGCGAAAGGAACCGCCATGTCGCCCGGATTGCTCGCCTTGACGCTCGCCGCCGCCTTCTCCGGCGCGGCGCTCTACGTCAACCTGGTCGAACAGCCGGCGCGTCTCGCCCTTGACGACCAGGCGATGCTCAACGAATGGGGCCCGAGCGACCGGCGGGGCGTCGCGCTGCTGGCGACGCTTTCGTTGCTGTCGGCGGCGCTGGGCCTCGTCACCTATTTCGCCAGCCAGGACGTGCGCTGGGCGATCGGCGCGCTGATCATCCTGCTCGCCTGGCCCTACACGCTGTTCGCCATGTCGCCGCTCAACAACCAGATCCTGTCGCTCGCCCCGCGCGACATCGGCGCGGCGCGGGTGCTGGTGCGCCAATGGGGCCTGCTCGAATACGGCCAGACGGCGATCGGCCTCGTCGCCACCGCCGTCTTTCTTTGGGCGCTGTGAGGAAGAGCGCGCGCCGCGCCGCCCTTCTCAACGCCGCCGTGGCGCCCTACTAAATCGAGGGCCTTGCAAAAGTGCGGGGGCCCTGCCCCGCGCTCTGACAAAAGCGTCGTTGAGAGATGGTCCTCGCTGTTCCGCTTGCGCTGATCGCCGCGGCGCTGATCGCGCTGTTCGCCACCCCGGCGGCGACGCCGCTGCTTGGGCTCGACCACGGCAGTTTCGGCGGCGCGGCCTTCGCGTTCGCCTTCGTGGTCTGGAAGCTGCTTGGCGCCGCGCGGCGCTCCGGGCCGGGCGGGGTCGCGCGCCTCGTCCGTGGCGCGCTCGCCTGGACGGCGATCGTTTTCGGCTTGGTCGGCGCCTATTCATATCGCTTCGAGGCCGCCGATTTCGCCGATCGCGTGATGGGCGAGCTGATGCCCGGCGCGCTGCAGATCGGCAACGGCGGCGAGGTGACCGTCAACCAAAGGCTCGGCGGCGAGTTTATTGTGCCGGCGACGGTTGGGACGACGCGCATCGCCTTCCTGTTCGACACCGGGGCTACGACGGTGGTGCTGCGCGCGGAAGACGCGGCCAAGGTCGGCATCGACCCAAGCGCGCTGAATTACAACGTCCAGGTCACCACCGCCAACGGCGCGGCCGAGGCCGCCGAAACCAGCCTCGACAGCATTGCGATCGGGCCGATCGTCGCGCGCAACGTCACCGCGATGGTCACCCGCAAAGGCGCGCTCACCCAGAGCCTGCTCGGCATGAGCTTCCTCGAGCGGCTGCAAAGCTACAGCGTCGAGCGCGGCAGGCTGGTGCTGAAGGGGAAGTGAGGGGGTGAACCCCCTCTCCCCGTTTACCGGGAGACCGGGCGGCTTCTCACTCCGCTGCGATGAGCGTCTCGCGGCCAGCGCTTTTGTCGACCTGGGCGATCGCCTCGCGCAGCACCGCGAGCCCGGCGCCCCGTCGGGTCGCCAGCGTCGATAGGCGCTGGCGATAGAGTCGCGCGCCGGGGCGGCCGGGGAAGAGGCCGAGAAGGTGGCGGGTCATGTCGTGCAGGCGCACGCCCGCTTCGAGCTGGCGCGCGACGTAGGGCTCGTAAGCTTCGAGGGCGGCGAAGGCGTCCGGCAGCGGCCCGGCCTCGCCAAAGATCTCAGGGTCGACGCCGAGCAGCAGCTCGGGGTTCTGATAGGCGGCGCGCCCGACCATCACGCCGTCGAGATGCGTGAGAAACTCGCGCGCGGCGGCAAGATCGACGATCCCGCCGTTGATCGCGATGGGCAGCTCGGGATGCGCCGCTTTCAGCTCGGCGACCAGCGCATAGTCGAGCGGCGGCACGGTGCGGTTGTCCTTCGGGCTGAGGCCATCGAGCCAGGCCTTGCGCGCGTGAACGATAACGCCCGCTGCGCCCGCCGCTGCGACGCCTTCGACCAGCGCGAACAACGCCTCGCGCGGCTCCTGCTCGTCGACGCCGATGCGGCACTTGACGGTGATCGGCACGTTGACCGCCGCAGTCATCGCCGCCACGCAATCGGCGACCAGCGCCGGCTCGCGCATCAGGCAGGCGCCGAAGCGGCCATTCTGCACCCGGTCGGACGGGCAGCCGCAATTGAGGTTGATCTCGTCATAGCCAAAATCCGCGCCGATCCGCGCCGCCTCGGCCAGCCGCGCCGGCTCCGCGCCGCCAAGCTGCAGCGCCACCGGATGCTCGCCGGCGTCAAAGCCGATCAGCCGCTCGCGCGGGCCGAACACCACAGCGTCGGCGGTGACCATCTCGGTGTAGAGCCGCGCCCGGCGCGTCAGCAGCCGATGGAAGGCGCGGCAATGCCGATCCGTCCAGTCCATCATCGGCGCGACGCTAAAGCGCCAGCCAGGCAAGGCGTCAGTCTCGGTCATGGCCTTTAAGCGAAAAAAGGCGGCCTAAGGCCGCTGCCGCTCAAATAGACCGGGCGGAGGCGGGATTCAACTCGCCGGCCCGACGATCTCGCGCTTCGGCATGCGCGCGCATCGCATTTCGTGCACGGACGCTCCGGCCACGTTCTCGGCGCTGTGGCCCACCCGCCACACGCCCGCAGAAAGCGGGGCGCTCGGTTGTCCTCGTCGCGGACTCGTGATCTTGTCAGATTCGCGCATTTTCCGAGGCGAACCGCCATGATTCGACGATTGGCTCTAGCGGCGACAAGTTTGATCGCCTTGGCGGGAGCAGCCGTGGCGGCGGATTTGCCGACCCAAAAGACAGCCCCACAGCCGCCGCCAGCAGCGATCTACGATTGGACTGGCTCCTATTTCGGCGTCCAGGGCGGCTGGATCGGTGGCGGGCGCACGACGATCGATCATGGTTCGAACGACCCGCTATATGGCGCGGTGGTCGGACCGGAGGTCAATCCGTTCAGCATCGGCAGCGGGTTGTTTGGCGTGACCGACGGATACAATTGGCAAGCCGGCAGCGTCGTCTATGGGTTGGAAAGCGACACCTCTTTTGCGGCGGCGTATGACCGGCACTCCCTCATCGGCCCCTTATTCAACTCGCGCTATTCCGACAAAGTTGGCTTGTTGAGCCTTTCGACAGAGCGAGGTCGATTTGGCTATTTGGTTCAGCCCAATGCATTGCTCTACGCGACCGGCGGCGTCGCACTCGCAGACGAGAAGTTCGAACAGACCGCCGGCAATGGAGTGACTGAGGCTCAAACAAAGTACGCGTGGGGTTACGCCTTGGGCGCCGGCGTCGAATGGAAATTCACCCCGAGCCTGTCGTTGAAAGCGGAATACATGTACGTCGGCCTCGCCGAACAATCATTCTTGAATCCGGCGCACCCCTCGGGCGGCACAAATTTCCTAAGCGACAACAAGGTGACGACGAGCGACAACATTGTCCGCGTCGGCCTGAACTACAGGTTCGATCTTTTTGGCGCGCTGACCGGCGCGCAGAAATACTGATCGGCGGCCTTCTGCGGCTGAGTTTCGATCGTCGCCATCTTGTTGAGGCCGACGCGCATAGCGCCACGGCGCGACCGCCGATTCCCTACGCCAAGATGCTATTCCTCGTCGTCATCGCTTCGGTCGAGGTGTCCGTCGGAAGCGTCTTGGTCCCACTTTGGATTTCCAAGCGTCGAGTCGAGTGGCATGTCGTTACGCTTTTTCGCTTCCTCAATGCGCGCTTTCAGGTCTTCGGACGCCTTACGCAGCTCCGCCTCGGTTTTTTCGAATTCCTTCGCGGGAGTTGGGGTCGTGGATGGCGTCATCGCGAACTCCTTCGTCTGCCGCTTTCGCCAGCGGCCGGCGCATAGCCAACCCGCGAAACTCGTCGCGGTTCCCGAAGCGCACGACCGAAAATGCGCGCGTTCAATCTATCAATCCTCGGTCCGCTCAATCGTTGATCCGTGACAATCGAGGGCTCCTGCCGCCTCAAACCCCCGCCAGCATCGCCTCGTTGCAATGGTCGAGCCCGATATCGAGGATCGGCGCGCTGTGGGTCAGCCAGCCGACGGAGATGAGATCGACGCCGGTTGCGGCGATCGCCGGCGCGCTCGCGGGCGTGACGCGGCCCGACGCCTCGGTGATCGCCCTGCCCGCGGTCATCGCCACCGCGCGGGTCAATTCATCGATCGTCATGTTGTCGAGCAGGACCGCGTCGACGCCAAGGCTCAGTGCTTCCTCGAGCTGGGCGAGCGTGTCGACTTCGAGCTCGATCTTGACGAGATGGCCGACAGCGGCCTGAGCGCGCTTGACGGCCGCCCTGACGCCCCCCGCGATCGCCACATGGTTGTCCTTAATCAGCACGGCGTCGTCGAGGCCGAAGCGATGATTGGCTCCCCCGCCCGCACGCACCGCGTATTTCTCGATTGCGCGCAGGCCGGGCGTCGTTTTGCGCGTGCAACAGATGTGCGCCTTGTGGCCTCGCACCGAGGCGACCAGCGAAGCCGTCGCGGTGGCGACGCCGCTCAGCCGGCTTAGGAAATTGAGCGCGGTGCGCTCGGCCGTCAAAATGCCGCGCGCCGGCCCGCGGATCGAGGCGATAACGTCCCCCGGCGCGACCTCGTCGCCGTCGCGCTTTTGGCAGGACACTTCGATTGCCGGATCGATCAGGCGAAACACCAGCGCGGCGAGATCGAGCCCCGCCACGACGCCCGATTGGCGCGCCGCCAGGACCGTTGTCGCGCGCGCGCCCGCCGGCACGATCGCGTCGGTGGTTATGTCTCCTGCTCGACCCAGATCCTCCAAGAGGGCGGCGCGCGCGAGGGGTTCGAGCATGATCGCGGGAAGCGGGGAAATGTTCATGTCTCAGGCCCTCCGAGCCAAAGGAATTGCAGTCGCGGCGATTTCGCGCGCTGCGGCGAACGCGCCGTCGCGGCGCAAGGTCGAATGACGCGCGAGCGTCGCGCGCTGAGGAAAATCGGTGCGAAAATGCGCGCCGCGGCTTTCTTCCCGGCGCCATGCGGCGACGGCGATCATCAAGGCGATGGTCGCGGGGTCGCTCGCCGCGCATTGGCTTGAAGCGAGCGGCAATAGCGCGGCCACGGCCTCGCTCAACCCTTCGCCGCTGCGCACCACCCCGGCGGCGCGCGATAAAATGGCGCGCACCCGCGACGGGTCAGGCGCTGGCGGCATTGTCTTGGCGATCGCCGCCGAGCGCCCGATGGCGCGCGTTCCCGCACTCGAACCGGCGACATCCTGCGCGACCCAGGCGGCGCTGGCGGCCGCTTCCAGCAGCGAATTGCTGGCGAGCCGATTGGCGCCATGCAGCCCGGTGCAAGCGACTTCGCCGCACGCCCACAGTCCCTCAACCGAGCTGCGCCCCGCGCCGTCCACGGCGATGCCGCCCATGTGGTAATGCGCGGCGGGGCGCACCGGAATGAGATCGGTCGCCGGATCGAGGCCAGCGTTTCGGCAGATCGCGTCAATGGCGGGAAAGCGCGCCGCGAACGCGCGCCCCAAGGCGCGGCGGGCGTCGAGAAACACGCGATGCTTGCGAGCGAGATGGCTCCATACCGCACGGGCGACGACATCGCGCGGCGCGAGCTCCGCGCCCGGGACGTCCGCCATGAAGCGGCGGCCGACCTCGTCGACCAGCACCGCGCCCTCGCCCCGCACCGCCTCGCTGACGAGCGCCATCGGATAGGCGGCGACGTCGAGTGCGGTCGGGTGGAACTGGATGAATTCCAGATCCGCGAGTTCCGCTCCGGCGTCGGCTGCGAGCGCCAACCCGTGTCCGAAATTGCCCGCGGGGTTGGTCGTCTCCAGAAACAACCCACCGACGCCGCCCGTCGCGATGACGACCTGGCCAGTTGCGAGCGCGAGGGGACCAGCGGGGCCCTCGCACAACACGCCGACGATCGCATTGTTCTCGACGATCAGCCGGCGCGCCTCGGCGCCCTCGAGCACGCCGATCGAGGGCGTCGATCGCACCGTCGCGACCAGCGCCCGCATCAGCTCGGCGCCCGTCGCATCGCCCGCGGCGTGGATGATGCGGCGGCGGCTGTGGGCGGCTTCGAGACCACGCGACAGCGTTCCGTCCGGTTCCCGGTCGAAGCGAACGCCACGCTTGGCCAGCGCCTCGATCGTCTCAGCGCCCGCTTGCACAATCCGGCGTGCGACATCGGCCTCGACCAGGCCGTCGCCAGCGGCCAACGTGTCGGCAAGATGCAGCGACGGATCGTCGTCTTGCCCGATGCTGGCCGCGACGCCGCCCTGCGCGAGCGTGCTCGCGGTCCCAAGCCCGAGCGGCGTTCGCGACAGCAGCGTCACCGGTTGCGGGGCAAGGCGCAGCGCGGTCATCAGTCCAGCGATCCCGGCGCCGATGATGACCGGGCGCCCATCGAGACGAACGGGCGCGCCCATCAGATCGCCAACATCCGCTCGACCGCCAAACGCGCCGCGGCCGGCAATCGCCGGATCGATCGTCACGATCTGCCGATTGTCTTCGAGCGCGCGCCGGATGTTCTTCAACGTGATCCGCTTCATATGCGGACAGAGATTGCAGGGGCGGATGAACTCGAGCTCGGGATGCTGCAACGAGACGTTGTCGCTCATCGAGCACTCGGTCAAAAGCACGACGCGCGGCGGCTTGCGGCGCGTCACATAGTCCGACATCGCGGCGGTGGAGCCGGCGAAATCGGCGGCCGCCAACACTTCGGGCGGACATTCCGGATGGGCGAGGACGATCACGCCGGGATGGCTCTCGCGCAACTCGCGAACATCCGCCGCGCTGAAGAGTTCATGCACCTCGCAGTGCCCCGCCCACGCGATGATCTCGACGTCGGTTTCGGCGGCGATGTTTTGCGCGAGGTACTCGTCGGGAAGCATGATGACCCGCTTGACGCCAAGCGACTCGACGACCGCGCGCGCATTGCCGGAGGTGCAGCAAATGTCCGATTCCGCCTTCACGGCGGCTGATGTGTTGACGTAAGTGACGATCGGAACGCCAGGGTGGGTCTGACGAAGCAGCCGGACATCCTCGGGCGTGATCGATTCCGCCAGCGAGCAGCCCGCCGCCGCGTCGGGGATCAACACCGTCTTTTCCGGGTTCAACAGCTTGGCCGTCTCGGCCATGAAATGCACGCCGGCAAGCACGATCGTATCGGCTTTAACCGTCATCGCCTCGCGCGCCAGCGCCAGGCTGTCGCCGACGATGTCGGCGACGCAGTGAAAGATCTCCGGGGTTTGATAGTTGTGCGCGAGAATCACGGCGTTTTTCTCGCGCTTCAATCTGAGAATGGCGTCGACGTCTTCGGCGAAGACGCCCCACTCCTGCGGCGGGATGACTCTTCGCACGCGCTCATAGAGCGACGCTGTACGGGCTAAAGCGAGATCGACTGCGGTCATTGATAATACTCACTTTGAGTATAACTTGGACATATACTCATCCTGAGATTATCAAATGTCAAGTCCTGGCGAGCGGCAACTTGGTTCCAACGATTGCGCGCTCCGCCAGCACGGCGTGGCGGAAGCGAAACAGCTTGGCGGGACGCCCCACGGCGTCGGCGGTCGCCGCGCCGGTTTCCTCAACCAGATCTTGCTGTTCGATCAGGCGGCGGAAGTTCGGTTTGTGCAGCCGTTGACCCGCCAGCGCCTCCACGCTGCGCTGCAACTGGAGCAACGTGAAGGTGGACGGCATCAGTTCGAACACCACTGGCCGATATTTGATCTTCGCCCGCAGGCGCGCAATTCCGGTTGCAAGAATGCGGCGATGATCGCCGGTCATGGCGCGCCCGAAGGGTCCCGCAAGCGCCGCCTTCTTCTTTGCCGTAACGGCGCGCACGGCTTCGGGAACGAGCGCGGCCTCATAGAGCAGCTCGTAACGTTGCAGCACCAGCTCCTCGTTCCAATCGCCGCCGTCGAGGCCGAATGTGATCGCGATGCGCCGGCGCCGCTCGCTTCGCTCCGCCGGCTTGCCGGCGGCGCGCGCCCAATTGTCGAGCTCGGGCGCAATCGCGCGTTCGATTGCCTCGGGGACGCCGGCGCGATGGTCCTCCCAGGGAAAATAGTCGTACCAATTGCGCCAGCCGGTCTCTTGCTGGCCGGTCTCTTGCCCGCCGGTCTCTTGCCGATCTCGCGCTTTGCCCTCGCGGGTGAGGCCGAGATAGCTGATCGAGATCGTGTGTTGCGCCGTTGCGCCCTCCGCCCGGTCGCGATCGGCAAAGGTGTAGAGCTGTTCGACGTAGCCGAGCGGATGATGGGTCTGTTGCTCGACCCAGGCGCGCAAGCCCGTCTGCAACGAGCGATGCCCCTGCTCGAACGGCCCGGAAGGAAGCGCGGAGCCGCCCTGAAGCGTCATCACGCGCGGTTGTTCGTCGGTCACCGCGACCGGGACCGCGATCAGGTCCGCCGCGATCGCAAGCCCGAACGAAGAAGCCTCAGGCCCGCTCTTTGCCCCCGCCATTCTCCCGCTCCCCAGCCGCAGGCCGCCGCACTTGGCGACGGTCGCCGACTATACGCAGACTGCGGGAGCTTGCGAGCGGCGGCTTCGTCTCGTTTGCTTTGTTCGGTTTACACGGCCGACTCAGGAGATCTCATGGCTCGCCGCGGCGAATGACGGCCAGCGGCCCTGCTCACTCGTCGTTGCTGGCGTTCAAATCCTCGGTGGCGATCGTCTCGGCCTCACCGTGCAACAGCGTGTGCGGGCTCTCCGCATCGCCGCGCACGCGATCGCCGATCGCTTGCGCGAGGCGCCGTCCGCGAGCGCCGAAAGTCTCGGTCTGCTCCCTCAACGCGCCCTCAAGGTCATACAAGACCGCCTGCACTTGGCCCGCCCGATCGACTTCAGCAGAAACGGCGGCCAGCATAGTGGCTCGGTAGGTCTCGTAGGCCGTCTTCGCCTTCGACAAGGCCCCGCTCTCGTCTCCGGCCTCCGCGTTCGCCGCCGCTTCCCGCATTTGGCGTAGGAACTTCTGAAGCTTGTTCATGGCGACCTCGTTTATCCCCTCGCCAACCCGACATGGGGACCCTTCACAATGCGTTCAAGGCGCTAGCGGCGTCCGCACCGCCCCTTGCCCGCCATGGCCGACTCGGATCACGATCCGACATGCCGCCCGGCGAAATCATCATCGAAACGCAACGCATCGGCGCGAGCCTGCGCGTCGCCGCTATCGACGTTGCGAGCGGAACCGAAGTCGTGTTCCAGGCCCCCGCCTCGGCGACCCGCGCCTCGATCCAGCACCTTGCGGCGAGCAAGCTGCGCTATGTGATGGCCAAAGCGGCGGCGGCGAAGAGCTGACGGCCAAAGTGGCGCGGGCCTCCGCGCCCGCGAGCCCTTCCACTCCCTTCCCCGTCATGGCCGGGCTTGACCCGGCCATCCAGGATGGATGAGCGGGATTACACGCGCTCGGCGGAGCGGGGCGTTCTTCTGGGCGACAGTGGCGCCTGGATGGCCGGGTCAAGCCCGGCCATGACGCGCGAAAGGGAGGCAAGGAGGGTCGCCGCCCTTGCAGCCCTCGCCCCCTACCCCTTCAGCAGCGTCTCGACGAACCCCGCCACACCCGTCGCCACGCGCTGCCCTTTCGCGCGTTCGGCGCCAACGATGGCGGAGACTTGGGCGTAGGCGCGCTGGAGGTCGTCGTTGATGATGACGTAGTCGTATTGTCGCCAGCGCTCGATCTCGCGCCGCGAATTGGCGAGGCGCTTCTCGATCGTCGCTCCCGAATCCTCGGCGCGGCGCTCAAGCCGGGCGCGCAGTTCCGCTCATCGAGGGCGGCAGGATGAAGATGCTGACGACGTCGGCCCCCAGCGTCTCGCGCACCTGCAGCGCGCCCTGCCAATCGATGTCGAACAGCATGTCGCGTCCCTCGGCGAGCACCTGCATCACCGGCGCGCGCGGCGTGCCGTAGCAGGAGCCGTGCACCTCGGCCGAATTCGAGCAGCTCGCCCGCCCCTTTCATCTGGTCGAAGCGCGGGCGGTCGATGAAGTGATAGTGGATCCCGTCGACCTCCGAGGAGCGGCGCGGCCGGGTCGTCACCGAAATCGATAGCGTCAGGTCGAACGCTTTGTCCTGCAGCAGCATGCGGGTCAGCGTCGTCTTGCCCGCGCCCGAGGGCGAGGAAAGGATCAGGATCATGCCGCGTCGGCGCATCGCTAGCTCGCTCATTCGATGTTCTGCACCTGCTCGCGCAATTGCTCGATTTGCACGCGCAGTTCAAGTCCCTGGGCGGTCAGCGAGACGTCATTCGCCTTCGCGCACAGGGTATTGGCCTCGCGAGCGAGCTCCTGGGCGAGGAAATCGAGCCGGCGCCCGACCGGTCCGCCCTCGCCGATCAGGGCGCGCGCCGCCGCGACATGGGTCTTCAGCCGGTCGAGCTCCTCGCGGATGTCGGCCTTGGCGGCGAGCAGGATCGCCTCCTGGTGCAGCCGGTTCTCGTCGAAGCCGCGGCCCGACTGGAGCAGCGCGGCGACCGAGGCGGCGAGCCGCGCGCGCACCGCCTCGGGCTTGCGCGCGGGATTGTCGTCGGCGGCCTGGGTCAGCGCCGCGATCGCCTCGAGCCGCTCGCTGAGGATCGCCGCCAGCGCCGCGCCCTCGGCGCGGCGGCGAGACGACGAGCGCGGCGATCGCCTCGTCGAGGCTCGCCAGCGCGCCGGCGCAGACCGCCGCCATCGCTCGCTTCGTCGTCGGCGGCCTCGACGACTTCGACGACGCCACGCACCGCCAGCACGCCGTCCATGGTCGGGGGCGCGAGGCCCGCTTTGGCGGCCGCGTCGCGCGCCGCGACGATGATCTCTTCGAGCGCGTTCGCGTCCAGGCGCGCCTTCGCCCCCGCGCCTTCGCGCTGGGCGGCGATCGTGGCGAAACAGGAGCCGCGCGCCAGCGCCTTTCGCCAGCCGCGCCCGCGCTTCGCTCTCGATGCGGTCGAAACCGGGCGGCAGGCGCAGCCTGAGGTCGAGCCCTTTGGCGTTGACGCATTTGATCTCGACCGTCCACCGCCAGGGCCCCAGCGCGCCAGCGGCGCGGGCAAAGCCGGTCATGCTGGTCAGCGACATGGATCGAAGCCCCCCGACGCTCAACGCCGCGGGGCCCCCGCGCGAATCGGGCCCCGCCGCGCCCTTATAGCAGGGGGTTTGGCGGGGCCTCAGCGCCGCGCAGGGGGCGCAGAATTAACTTTAGTGAAACGCTAACTGCTTCGACTTGCCCGGGCGTGCCGCTTCGGGCCCGGGCAAGGCGATCGCCAAATCAGGCGTGAGAGAGCGCCGCCGCCGGACGCCGCGCCGCCAATTGCGCCGCCACGATGGCGTGGGTGATCAGATAGAACGGCACCAGGACGGTCGGGACGAGGCAGAAGGGCAATTCCTGCATCGCCTGCGATCCGACGCCCCAGTGAATGAGTTGCAGCGGGCTGCCGTTGGCCGAAGTCAGGCCAAAGAAGATCGCCGCGACGAGGTCGAGGGCGCCAAACCAATTCCAGCGCGCGATCGCCGCCGTCGGCAAGGACCGCGAGTTCGCAACCGTCAAGGCGAGCGGGATCGCGAACGCGCCGGTGATGATGTCGCCAAGGCCGGCGGAGAACGGAAACGGGCCGCTCAGGCGGCCATCGAGGGTCAGCAACAGGAACAACGCGCCGAGGACCCTCATGCTGTTGAGGCCGATCAGCAGCGAGGTCGGAATGGCCAAGAGGGCCGAGCGAAAGCCGCGGCTGGCAAGCGCGAGCGCGCCGACGACCAGCATCGGCGTCGCGGCCACCACGCCGATCAACGGCGTCGGCGAGGCTGGCGAGAAGGCGAGCGCCCCCGAGGCGCCAAGGTCCGAGGCCACGCCGACCCACGCGCCGACGATCGCCGCGAGCACAAGGCGCTTGGCGAGGCTGATCTCGAGGAAGGCGGACACCGCCACCAGGTTCACAGCGACGGCGGTAAGGCCGGCGACGGAGCCAATCAGATTGAGCATGGAAATCTCCATTATGTGTATCTGCACTTAAATGATCGCGCGGCGTCCCGCCCGCGCCGCGGTTACTGCAAATGCGGAATTTTCGCCAAGTGACTCAAGAGCGCGAGGTCATTGCCGCGCACCGCGCGGGCGACCCGCTCTTGCGCCTCGCGCCAGGCGGGAAACGCTGCGAAGAGCACGGCGCGCCCCTCTTTCGTCGCGCTGAGAATGCGCGAGCGACTGTCCTTGGCGGCGGGGCGGCTCTGCACCCAGTTGTTGTCTTCGAGCAGCGCCAGGTTTCGGGTGAGCGTGGTGCGGTCGAGCTCCAAGACCTTGGCGAGTTCGCCCAGCGACGTCGCGCCGCGCAGCTCGAGGTTCGCCAGAATTGTGAACTGCGAGATGCGAATGCCGTGGACGGCCAGCGCGTGATCGTAGATCGCCGTGACCGCCCGCGCCGCGCGGCGCGTGGCGTCGCACAGGCAGTCCATGCAAGCGGCTATGTCGGAATGCGCAACCATGATTTAGGTGTATATGCACCTTTTATACATGCGTCAAGCCGCGCCGGGCTGTCGGCGCTGGCCAATCCGACGCGGCTTTAGAATTCCTTCCAGTCCGTCTCTTCGGCCGCTGCCGATCCTGCGGCGACGACGCGCCGCGCGGGCGGGGCGGGCGCCGCGACATCGGGCCTCGGGGCCGGCGTCGCGGCGGGCTTGGCGGAAGCAAGCGAGGCGGGTTTTGCCGGCTCGGGGCCGCTCTGACCTGCCCTGCCCGCCTGGCTTTGCTTGACGAAGGCGTGCGGCGCGGCCTTGCGCAGCTCGCGCCGCAGCGACGAATTGTCGAGCCCTTCGACCTGGAACTGCTCGACGAGATCGGCGAGCTGCGAAGTCTCCTGCGACAGCGAATGGCTGGCGGCGTTCGATTCTTCGACCATCGTCGCATTCTGCTGCGTCGTCTCATCCATCTGGCTGATCGCGACGTTGACCTGCTGCAGGCCGGTCGCCTGCTGCTCCGCGCTGGCCGCAATCTCTTTGACGATGTGGTTGATCTTGGTGACCTGGTCGATGATGCGGTCGAGCGCCTTGCCCGACTCGGCGACGAGCTTGACGCCGGAATCGACCTGTCCCGACGAGGTCGAGATCAGGCTCTTGATCTCTTTGGCGGCCTCCGCCGAACGCTGCGCCAGCGCGCGCACTTCGGAGGCGACGACGGCAAAGCCCCGTCCAGCATCGCCCGCCCGCGCGGCCTCGACGCCGGCGTTGAGCGCCAGCAGATTGGTCTGGAAGGCGATCTCGTCGATCACGCTGATGATCTGACCGATCTGCGCGGAAGACTTGGCGATCGCGTCCATCGCCTGAACCGCCTGCTTGACGACCACGGCGCCCCTCTTGGCGTCGTCGTCAGCGCCAGTGACAACCGCAGCGGCCTGCTTGGCGCCTTCGGCCGACTTCTTCAGCGTGGCGGTAATTTCGTTGAGCGCCGCCGCCGCCTCCTCGAGCCGCGCCGCCTGCTGTTCGGTGCGCTGGGAAAGATCGTCGGAGGACCTGGAGATCTCGTGCGAACCGGCATGGATGGCGCCCGTGCTCGCGAGCACCGCGCGCACCGTCTCCATCAGCTTGCGCGCGGCGGCGTTGAAGTCGTCGCGGATCATGCCAAATTCCGTGGGGAACTGTTGGTCGAGCCGCGAGGTCAGATCGCCTCCCGCGAGCCGCCGCAGGCCGTCGCCTAGCAATTGCATCGCCTGGCTCTGGGTCGAAGCGGAGTTGGACTTCTCGATTTCGACGCGGCGGCGCTCATCCTCGACTTCGGCGCGATGCTCGGCGGCTTCCTTCTCCACCCGCACCCGCTCAATCGCATTGGTCTTGAATACCTGCACTGCGTCGGCCATTTCGCCAAATTCGTCGCGTCGGCCGACGCCGTCGATCTCGACGTCGAGGTGGCCTTGGGCAAGCGCCCGCATGCGCTCGATCATCCGGGCGAGCGGCCTCGTAATCTTGCTCGCGCTCATCCACAGCGCGAAGGCGCCGGCGAGCAGCGTCGAAACAACGCCGAGCACCGCCATGCTGACGACCGCCGCGCTCGCCTTCACGCTCAAGCCCTGGCTGGCGGCGGCGTTGGCCGACAGCAGCTCGTTGTTGAACGCGTCCATGTCGGCGATCAGTGAGCGCAAACGTGTATCGATGTCGGTCGCGAGGCTGGCGCCGTGTCCCATCTGGATGAGGTCGATCTGCTGGATGCCGATGCCGTGAATCAAACCCGGCGTCTGGAGACTGATCTCCATCGGCTCCTTGGCCTCTTCAGCGATCTTGGCGAAGCGGTCCTTGAACTGGTCGATCTGCGCGGCCTTGTCGGGCAAATGCCCCGCCGCCTGGCTCAGCAATTGGCTGGCCTCGGGCACGAAGGTCTCGAAATCCTTCTTCGACGCTTTGCGGGCGGGATCGTCCTGGTCGTAGAGCAGAACGGCGAAGACGGCGTGCGGCACGCCGCTCATTGCGCCGGCGGCGCGGGTGAGCTCCACGGCCGCCAAGTCACGCTTCTCGATGATGTCGCTTGCCGTGCGGGCGACGCCGACCAGCCGGGTCGCGCCAAAGGCCACCATCGCCAGCACGACGGCCGCCATGAGCGCCAAGGGAATCAGAACTTTGATGCGCAGTTTGAAATTGTCGATGCTCATCGCCACAATCCCCGCGACGCGGCCTCCCTGCCATTTCGCAGCGCAGCCGAAAAACGGCGCGGCCCCGAGACGGTGGTTGTCACAACGATTCCGGATCGAGACCGGCACAGGCAAACGGCTACACGCCTGCAAGGGTCCCTCGCCGAACCGCTCGCTTGCCGTGGGGGGATTAGATAACGATAAACCTTAATCGCGATTTAATTGGGCCGCCGAACGCCCGTTCCGCAGGCGCCAAATTGTATGACGGACCCGGCCGGACACGCGCTCGCGACCGCCGCTCGCCAGCGACGGCGCCCATTTCGATTCGGGGCGCGTCGGGGCGCCGATCAGAAGCGGTAGGTCACGCCGGTCGACACGATCCAAGGCTCGAAGGTGGTCTTCAAGGTCCCGGCGATGGGTTGGTCGCCAGCCAGAGGAAAGCTGCTATAGGCGAAATTGTCCCCCGTCCCATGCAACTCGCCGCTGGCGAAGAGCTTCTTGACGTCGACCGACCAACCCCAATGCTGGTCCACCATGATGTCGGCGCCCGCCTGCAGCACCAGACCGATCGTCGGATCGACGGTGACGCCAGTATTGAAGCCGCTCTTCTGCGCGAACGAGAAGACCGGCGCCACGCCCGCGCCGAGGTAGGGCTGGAACGCGCCGAATTGGTTGAAGTGGTAGAGCAAGGTGACCGGGATGAACGACGGCATGGTCGTCGCCAACGGCGTTCCGCTCGGCACGACGATCGGACCCGGCAATACGATCGTGCCCTTGGTCGTCACCTTCGACCACATCGGCACGCCGGCCGAAACATCGACCGAGACGTTCGGCGTTACGAAATATCCCGCTTCGAATCCGAGCGTCGCGACATTGGCGATATTCGCGCCGACGCCAGGAATCAGCACTTGCGGGTTAACGCCGGGGGCCGGTTGCGTATAGAGTTTCGACGAACTCGAATTCACCGCGTAGAGGAAGCCGAGCCTGACGAAGAACGGCGAGGGCGCAACCACTGGCGGGGGCGGCGGCGACGGCGCCTTCTTGGTCGGCGCGAGATCCGCCGCAACGGCAAAGGTTCCAAACGCAAGCAGCGCAACAGCGGACAGTAAAGCCAGTCTTGTCCGCCCAAGCGCGCCAGCAGCGATAAATTTCGCGCCCGCTATCATGCGATCCCCCTATCGATTTCTGTAACGCTAAGCGCAAATGAAGATTCGCGCCATCCCACCGGAGGCGTTTTGGGCGTCAAACGCACATAAAATCCGGATGGTTGGTTCACCCAGCGGCATGGGAGCGGCGCCCAGCGCGCCATGCGGGTCAAATAGCGCGAGTCAATCGCCTTGCTTCTTCAACCGGTTGCGCTTGCGCGTCTGCACCTCGACGCGCGGCCCATCGACCAGGCGCACCACCGCCCCCCACAGCGTGCGAACGTCCTGCTGGGTCATCGCCATGCGGTGGAACATGTTGCGCAGGTTGCGGCGCATGCCGGGTTTCTTGGGAGCGGGACGAAAGAAGCCGGCGTCCTCGAGCTTGCCCTCGAAGAATTCAAAGAAGGCGAGCGTCATCTCGCGCGTCGCCGGCGGCGAAATCGCGCGCGCGATCGCCGGCGCCGGCGGACCGTCGCCATGGGCCGCCTTGAACCACTCGTAGCCAACGAGCAGCACCGCCTGGGCGAGGTTGAGCGAAGCGTAGGTCGGATTGGCGGGGAACGTGACGATCGCGTCGGCGAGCGCCACCTCGTCATTGTCGAGGCCGGTGCGCTCGGGGCCGAACAACACGCCGCGCTTTTCCCCCGCGGCGACGCTGGCCGCCATCGCCGCGCCGGGCGCCGCAACCGGTTTGACCTGGTCGCGCTCGCGCGCCGTCGTCGCATAGAGGAAGTTGAGGTCGGCGATCGCCTCCTCGACGGTTGCGAAGACTTGCGCCGCGTCGAGCAGATGCGCCGCCCCGGCCGCGGCGGCGTAGGCGACCTCGCGATATTGATCGACGCGCGGCCAACCTTCGCGCGGCGCGACCAGGCGCAAGTCTTCGAGACCGAAGTTGGCCATCGCCCGCGCGCACATGCCGATGTTCACCGCGAGCTGCGGGCGCACCAGAATGATTGCCGGACCTCCGCCTATGGCCGTGCGGCTGCGATCGGTCCCTGCCCCGACCATGCCCGCCTCAAGCCGCTGCGGCGCGGGCGCGCATGAAGCGACGGGCGATCTCGGCGGCGATCTCGGCGCTCGAATCGATCGGCGCGTAGGTGAAGCGCTCAATCCGCCCAGTAAATCGCTTGACCGCGCCCCGCCGCTCCAGCGCGTCGATCGCGCTGGCGAGCTTTGCCGAGCCCCCGCCGCTCGGCTCGAACACATGCACCGGCGCGCCGGTCGCCGTGGCCTCGCCAACCATGTTGGCGCTGTCGCCGGTCACCAGCAGCGCGTCGGCGAGCGCGAGGATCGAGGGATAGGGATTGTCGCCCTCGCCGTCCCAGACGAAGCCCGGCGCGGCGCCGATCCCTTCGCGCACCGCGGCGACAAGCTCGGGCGGCGTGCGACGCGACGGCGTCGCCATGATCGAGAAGCCTTGGGCGGCGATCGTGCGCATCGCCTCGCCGAGCCGGGATACGTCGGCGGGGGTGAAGTGCTGGGCGCCGCTTGGCCCGCCAAGCACAACGGCGCAGCGCGGGCCTGGCAACGCCGCGAGGCGCGGGTCGGGCGCGGCGCGCACGGCGGCGAGCCGGCGCGCCGAAAAGGGATGGGGCGAGGTCAGCGTGGCGATGACGTTGGGTCCGCGATGGCGATCGTGCTCGGGAACCCAGATCAGATCCATCGCGGCGCGCGCGAAGCGCGGATCCTGGAGGAAGACCGCGAACACACGCGCCCCGGCCCTGCGCTTGAACGCGCGCAGGTAGGGCACGGTCACGCGGCCGCTGGCGATGACAATGTCGGGGTGCGGCGCGCTGAACAGCGCGGCGTCGTGCGGGTCGACCGGCCCGAACGGCGACATCCACAGGAACGGCTTGCGCGGATCGACGCGGCGCTGCTCGTAGCGCCCGCCGAGCGCCTCGGCGACGCCGATCGCGTTGACCTCATGTCCAGCCTTGCCCGAGCCCAGGACCAGGACGCGCACGCCTTCGCCAATCCGCGCATCCTGCATCGCGTCTCACAATCCCATCTGGCCCGGCAACCACTGCGCGAAGCTGAGCGCCAGCGTCTCGACCCGGCGACGACGGATGTCGTCCTGATAGGGTAGGCCCTGGAAACTGTCGGCGCTAACCGTGCTGTAAAGCGGATAGGTTCCGACCACCCGGCCGCGCGCGTCGAGCGCCACGCCGTTGCCCTCGATGCCGTCGATCGAGTCCGAACCCAGCATCCCAGACCCCATACCCGGATGGGGATCGCCGAGGACGACATTGTCGATCCGCGCCACCAGGACGCCGGCGCTGCGGTCGCCCGGCGCGAGATACTTGGCGAAGCTCTTCTGAAGATCGGCCTGCAACACGGCGGCGACCCAGGCCGCGGATTCGCCTTCGCCCCTGGCGCGCAGCGGCGAGACGTCGACCCGGATCTCGCGAAATCGTTGGCCGTCCGGCCACGCCGCCGCCAGAACCGTCGTCGCGCTCCCGAGGGTCGCTGTCGAGGCCAAGACCGCCAGAATGGCGCGCCGCGTCATGTGCAACTCGCCCACTGCATCCTCCTTGGGTTCGCGGTCCGTCATGAACCGCTGGAGGCCCCTATTTATAGGCCACCTTGACGATTTCGTAGCTCTTGCCGCCACCTGGCGTGTTCACTTCTACGGTATCGCCGACGCTCTTGCCGATCAGCGCGCGCGCCGTCGGCGAAGTGACCGACACCTTGCCGGACTTCACGTCGGCTTCGACCTCACCGACGATCTGGAACTTCTTTTCCGCTTCGGTGTCCTCGTCGATCATCGTCACTGTCGCGCCGAACTTGATCGTCGTGCCGGAAAGCTTGGAGACGTCGATCACCTCGGCGCGTTGCAGCATGTCCTCGATCTCGACGATGCGGCCCTCGTTGTGAGACTGCGCCTCTTTGGCCGAGTGATATTCGGCGTTCTCCGACAGATCGCCATGCGAGCGCGCCTCGGCGATCGCCTGAACGATGCGCGGCCGTTCGACCTGTTGACGACGCTGGAACTCCGCCTCAAGCGCGACAAGCCCGCCAGTAGTGATTGGAAGCCTTTCCATCGGTCACCCTATCTCGAATTGCTCAATTCCATCGCTCCGCGACCATCGGCCCGCGGAGAGCCAAGTCACGTAAAATAGTCCTGCAACGCTCGGACTTCGAGATCGCCGGCGAGATAGGCCTTGATGCCTTCCGCAGCGGCGATCGCACCCGAAAGTGTGGTGTAGTAGGGCGTCTTTTGCAAGAGGGCGGCGCGGCGCAGCGGCTTGGAATTGATCAGCGAGGTCGCCCCCTCGGTGGTGTTGAACATCAGTTGCACTTGCCCGTTGCGCACCGCATCCGCGGCGTGAGGGCGCCCTTCGGAGACTTTGTTGATCTTGACCGCCGCCACGCCATGCTGCTCGAGAAAGCGCTGCGTGCCCCCGGTCGCGGTGACCCTGAAGCCGAGCGCCATCAGCAGTTTCAACGGCGCGACGATGCCAGGCTTGTCGGCCTCGCGCAGCGAAACGAAAATCGTGCCGCCGCGCGGCAGGAGCGAGCCGGCGCCGAGCTGACTCTTGGCGAAGGCGATGGCGAAATTGCGGTCGATGCCCATCACCTCGCCGGTCGAGCGCATCTCCGGGCCGAGCACCGTGTCGACCCCCGGGAAGCGGGCGAACGGAAACACTGCTTCTTTGACGCCGACATGCCCGAGCGCGCCGGTCTTGAAGGCGAACTTGGCGAGCGGCTCGCCGGCCATCACCCGGCTGGCGATCTTGGCGAGCGGCTGGCCGATCACCTTGGCGACGAAGGGCACGGTGCGCGAAGCGCGCGGATTGACTTCGAGGACGTAAATCTCCCCGTCTTTGAGCGCGTATTGCACGTTCATCAGGCCGCCGACGTGGAGCGCCAGCGCGAGCCGGCGCGTCTCGTCTTCGAGCCTGGCGATGGTCTCGGGCGAGAGCGAGCGCGGGGGCAGCGAACAGGCGCTGTCGCCCGAATGAATGCCCGCTTCCTCGATATGCTCCATGATCCCGGCGACGATGACATCCTTGCCGTCGCATAGCGCATCCACGTCGATTTCGATCGCGTCCGAAAGATAGCGATCGAACAGCAGCGCATTCTTGCCCAGCACCGTGTTGATCTGGCCGGTCTTGTCGTTGGGATAGCGAGCCTTGACGTCAGCCGGCACCAGGCTCGGCAGCACGCCGAGCAGATAGTCGTCGAAGTCGCCCTCGTCGCGGATGATCGCCATCGCCCGGCCGCCCAGCACGTAGGAGGGACGCACGACCAGCGGCAGGCCGAGCTCGCTGGCGACGAGGCGCGCCTGCTCGACCGAATAGGCGATGCCGTTCTTGGGCTGCTTGAGGCCGAGCTTGTCGAGCAGCCGCTTGAAGCGATCGCGGTCCTCGGCAAGGTCGATCGAATCGACCGAGGTGCCGAGGATCGGCGCGCCCGACTGCTCAATCGCGTGCGCGAGTTTCAGCGGCGTCTGGCCGCCGAACTGGACGATGACGCCCTTGAGCGTGCCCGCCTCGCGTTCCTTGTGCAGGATGGCGAGCACGTCCTCGGCGGTCAGCGGCTCGAAATAGAGGCGATCGGACGTGTCGTAATCCGTCGACACCGTCTCGGGATTGCAGTTGATCATGATCGTCTCGAACCCCGCCTCGCGCAGCGCGAACGAAGCGTGGCAGCAGCAATAGTCGAACTCGATTCCCTGGCCGATGCGGTTGGGGCCGCCGCCCAGGATCACCACTTTCTCGCGCATCGAGGGCCGCGCCTCGCAGGCGAGCGCGCCGGCGAACGGCGTCTCATAGGTCGAATACATGTAGGCGGTGGGTGAAGCGAACTCCGCGGCGCAAGTGTCGATGCGCTTGAACGCCGGCACGACGCCGAGCGCCGCGCGCGCCTTGGCGACCTCGGCCTCGCTCGATCCGGCGAGCGCGGCGAGGCGTGCGTCCGAGAAACCGTTGGCTTTCAACATGCGCAGATTGTCGGCGTCGGTCGGCAGGCCGAGGCGGCGCACCCGAGTCTCCAGCGCGACGATCTCCGCCACGCGCTCGAGGAACCACGGATCGATACGCGTCACTTCGTGCAGCTCGGCGACACCCATGCCCAGGCGCAGCGCCTGCGCGACTTTCAGCAGCCGATCGGGCGTCGGCTTGCCGATCGCCGCGCGCAACGCATTGCGGTCGTCGCCCTTGCCGAGCCCCTCGATCTCGACTTCGTCGAGACCGGTGAGGCCTGTCTCCATCGAGCGCAGCGCCTTCTGCAGCGATTCGTTGAAGGTGCGCCCGATCGCCATCGCCTCGCCGACCGACTTCATCGCCGTCGTCAGCACCGGCTCGGCGCCGGGGAACTTCTCGAAGGCGAAGCGTGGGATCTTGGTGACGATGTAGTCGATCGTCGGCTCGAAGGCGGCCGGCGTCGCCCCGCCGGTGATGTCGTTGGCGATCTCGTCGAGCAAATAGCCGACCGCGAGCTTGGCGGCGACCTTGGCGATCGGAAAGCCGGTCGCCTTGGAGGCGAGCGCGGAGGAGCGCGACACGCGCGGGTTCATCTCGATGACGATCATGCGCCCGTCTTCGGGATTGATCGCGAACTGCACGTTGGACCCGCCGGTCTCGACGCCGATCTCGCGCAGCACCGCGATCGAGGCGTCGCGCATCACCTGGTATTCCTTGTCGGTGAGCGTCACAGCGGGGGCGATGGTGATCGAATCGCCGGTGTGGACGCCCATCGGATCGATATTCTCGATCGAACAGATGATGATGCAATTGTCCGCCTTGTCGCGGACGACCTCCATCTCGAATTCCTTCCAGCCGAGCACGCTCTCTTCGATCAGCACCTCGTCGGTTGGCGAGGCGTCGATGCCGCGCTCGACGATCTCGATAAATTCGCTCTTGTTGTAGGCGACACCCCCGCCCGTGCCGCCCATGGTGAAGCTCGGGCGGATGATAGCCGGCAGGCCAATGTCGTCGAGCGCAACCAACGCTTGAGATAGCGTCTTGATCTGATGCGAGCGCGGCGTCGCGAGCCCGATCTTGGTCATCGCCTCGCGAAACAGCTGGCGGTCCTCGGCCTTGTCGATTGCGTGCGCGGTGGCTCCGATCATCTCGACATCGTATTTTTCGAGCACGCCCATCTTCTTGAGCGACAGCGCGCAATTGAGCGCCGTCTGGCCGCCCATGGTGGGCAGCAGCGCGAAGCCGCCGGGGATCGCGTAACGCTCCTTGGCGATGATCTTGGCGACGATCTCGGGGGTGATCGGCTCGATATAGGTGCGATCGGCCATGTCCGGATCGGTCATGATCGTCGCCGGATTAGAGTTGACCAGCACGATGCGGTAGCCCTCGGCGCGCAAGGTCTTGCAGGCCTGGGTGCCCGAATAGTCGAATTCGCAAGCCTGACCGATGATGATCGGCCCGGCGCCGATGATCAGGATCGTCGAAATGTCGGTCCGCTTCGGCATCGAGTTCCTCTGGGCCCAGCGCGCGCCCGGCCAACTTTCTGGCGGTCGCAGCGCGCAAAAAAAGGCCGCGCCGCGGCGCCGGCCGCGAGGCGTCCTCAGCGAGGGTCTTGGCCCCCCGCGAACGGCCGCTCAGCGACCGCCGGCCCTAGTAGACGAGATTCGCCGACGGGGAAAGGGCGCGGCCGGAATGTGGAAAAGAAGGGGCCGCCGCGCCGCCGGCCAAACGGCTCGGGTTTGGGTTCCGGACGGGCCCCCTCAAGCGAAGCGCTGACGCGCCCGCTCGTGCGCGCGCAGCGCTTCCGTTTCGCGGTCGCGCGGCGGGCTGTTGGTCGCGAGCGAAGCAAGGAGGCGGCGCGCGGCCTCGCTCACATCGTCGACCGCCGCTTCGAACGCCGGCGCATTGGCGCGCGATGGGCGGGCAAAGCCGCTCAGCTTGCGCACGAACTGGCGCGCCGCGTCGCGGATCTCGTCCTCGCTCGCGGGCGGGTCGAAATTGAACAGCGTCCGAATGCTGCGGCACATGGTCGCGTTTCTCCCTCACGCGCTTAGTGGAGATGAAACTCCCCGTTCACCGCCCGGAACTCGGCCGGCCGAATGAGGCCGGCATGGGCGACGACCACCGAATGCAGAACGCCGTCGAGTTCGCGCGTCCAGAAATCGAGGAACTTGCGCAGTTCCGGATAGTGGGGGTGCAGATCGTGGGTTTGCCAGAGAAAACTCTGCAGCAGGCCAGGATAGTCGGGCCGATGATAGAAAATATTGGCGGTGGTCAGCCCGAAGCCTTCGAGCCGGCGGCGGAAGTCGGATTGGGCCATGGCGTCCTCGCTAGGCGGAGAATCGACATGACCGATCATGCCAAAGCGTCGGCGGAGGGCAAGCCAAAATAGGTGAAATATTAGTAATTTCAATCGATTAGCACTCACGAAAATCGAGTGCTGATTGAGCGGACTCTTGCCGCACTCAGAACTTGTAGCCGATTCCGGCCTTGAAGAGGTTGACCTTGAGATCGACGTTGGTCGCCAGATCCGTGCCGAACAGCGGCGAGCTCGGAGAGATCGAGTAGTTGTAGTTTTGCGTGCCGAGATCGGCGTAGAGATACTCGGCCTCAAGGAACAGCGACGAAGTCAGTCTGTAGTCGAGTCCGGCGCCGATCGTCCAACCGACATGCGTCGCATTGGCGGTCATGCCGTTGACGGAATCGACATAGCTGTCGTAGCCGCGCGTGCCGGCGACAGCGAGGCCGCCAGTCGCGTAGAGCAGCGCGTCGTTCGTCACTGCGAAGCCCGCCTTGGCGCGCAAGGTGGAGAGCCACTGCACGGTTCCACGCGCGTAGGAATTGGTGGGCGAGCCGCTGCAAAAATGAACGTCAACGCAGGTCGTGCCGGTCAGATCGGCCCAGGCGAAGTCGGCGACGGCGCCATAAACGAAACCGCTCGCCGTCTGATAATTGTAGCCGATGTCGGCGCCGGCAAAGCCGCCGCGCGGATCGAGCGTCACCGGATAGGAGCCAAGACTGGTCAGGAAGGCGTCGGGCGTAACGGCGGCCGTACCAGCGCCATAGCCGCCGAAGCCGCCGATATAGAACCCGGTCCAAGTCGTCGCCATGATCGGCGCGGGAGCCGCCGGTTTCGCGGTTGGCAGATCGGCGGCGAACGCCGCGCTGGAAAGGCCGAGGATCAACGCCGAAATCGCCGCCATTGTTTTCATTGCAAAGCCCCAACTTCCCCGGTGCGCATTTTCGTTTGCGGACCTCATATCGATCGCGGCGCGGATCTCGCAGCCACACACTCCCGTCCGGGCGATGCTACATCGAGGCGGCGCGTGGACTCCCCGGCGCGGCCCGGTTATCCACCGCCGTCACGCGCGAAGCGATGAATTCTCTGTGACTGCGCCGCCGCGATCGTCACACGACCAGGAGATCGAGCGGGCGCCGCAGCGTCAGGCGTAGAGCGCCTTGTACGCCTCGCGCAGCGTCGCCTTCTGCACCTTGCCCATCGCGTTGCGCGGCAGATCGTCGACGAAGACGACCCGCTTGGGCAGTTTGTATTTGGCGAGGCGGCCTTCGAGCACGGCGAGGATCGCCGCTTCGTCGAGGCTCGCGCCCGCGCGCGCGACGACGACCGCCGTGACGCCCTCGCCGAAGTCGCGATGAGAAACGCCGATCACCGCGCTTTCAAAGACGCCTTCGATCGCGTCGATCTCGCTCTCGATCTCTTTGGGATAGACGTTAAAGCCGCCGGAGATGACGAGGTCCTTGGCGCGCCCGACGATGTTGAGATAGCCCTCGGCGTCGAAGCGGCCGAGATCGCCGGTGATGAAAAAGCCGTCGCGCCGGAACTCAGCCGCCGTCTTCTCCGGCATTCGCCAATAGCCTTTGAACACGTTGGGACCCTTGACCTCGACGACGCCGACCTCACCCTCAGCCAATTGCGCGCCGCTCTCGGGGTCGGCGACGCGCAGCGACACGCCCGGCAGCGCGAAGCCGACCGCTCCGGGCCGCCGCTCGCCGTCATAGGGGTTGGAGGCGATCATGTTGGTCTCGGTCATGCCATAGCGCTCAAGGATCGCGTGGCCGGTCCGCTCGCGCCACAGCCGATGCGTCTCGGCGAGCAGCGGCGCCGAGCCGCTGACGAAGACGCGGATGCCCGCGATGGCCTCGCGCGTGAGGCCGGGGTGCTCGACGAGGCGCGTGTAGAAGGTCGGCACGCCCATCAGCGCGCTCGCGCGCGGCAACGCCGCAATGATGGCGTCGGCGTCGAAGCGCGGCTGAAAGATCATCGTCGCGCCGGACAGCAGCGCGACATTGCTGGCGACGAACAGGCCGTGGGTATGGAAGACCGGCAGCGCGTGGATCAGCACGTCGCTTTGGGTGAAGCGCCAGAGATCGACCAGCGCCAGCGCGTTCGAGGCGAGGTTGTCGTGGGTCAGCATCGCGCCCTTCGAGCGGCCGGTGGTGCCCGAGGTGTAGAGGATCGCGGCGAGATCGTCGCTGGCGCGCGCCACCGTCGGCGCCTCCGCGCCCGCCGCGTCAATGCGTTCGGCGAACGTGCCCTCGCGCGCGACGCCTAGGCTCTCGACCGCCTTGAGGCCAAGCTTTGCCGCCAGTTCGCGCACCGGCGCGAGCGCAGCAGGGCGGCAGATGGTGAGCGCGGGCGCCGAATCGTCGAGGAAATATTCGAGCTCGGCGAGCGTATAGGCGGGGTTGAGCGGCAGCAGCGCCGCGCCCGCCTTCAGGCAGGCGAGCGTCAGCACGATCGCATCGGGCGACTTGTCGATCTGCACCGCGACGCGATCGCCGGGCTCGACGCCGCAGTTCGATCAGCGCGCGCGCCGCGCGGCCAGCGCGAGCAAAGAGCTCGCCATAGCTCAGCGACAGGCCGCCCTCCGCTTCGAGCGCAAGCTTGTCGCGCCCCGGCGCGCGAGACAGAAACAGGTCATAGAGGTTCGTGGACATCGCGCTGGAGCTTCGGCGGTTGGGCGTTGACGAATCAGGGACGGGAGCCCCTGATGAGCCCGCCGATCCCCGGGCGGGGCGGGAGGCGCGCGCTAGGGGCGAGTATAGCGGCGGCGCGGCGCGACGCCAGGGCGCGGGGCCAAAGCGCCGGGAGACGCGAAGTTGGGGACGAGAGAGAAAAGCTTGCGCGCGGCGATCGTCGCGCAATGCCGGGCGATGACCGCAGCGGGCTTGAGCGACGGAACCTCCGGCAACATTTCCGCGCGCATCGAGGCGTCGATGCTGATCACGCCGAGCGCCATTCCCTATGATGCGCTGAGGCCCGAGCTGCTGGCGACGATGCCGCTCAATGGCGAATATGGCGCCTGGTCGGGGCGGCTGAAACCGTCGAGCGAATGGCGCTTCCATCTCGACATCATGCGCGCGCGTCCCGACGTCGGCGCGATTGTCCACAGCCATCCGCCCTATTGCACGACGCTGGCGGCGCTGCAACCGGCCGATCCTCGCCGCGCATTACATGATCGCGGTGTTCGGCGGACCGGTGATCGAGTGCACGCGCTACGCGCCCTACGGCACCAAGGAACTCTCCGACCTCGCGCTCGCCGGGCTCGGCCCGCGCCACGCGGTGCTGCTCGGCAATCACGGCGCGATCGTCGTCGGCCCCGATCTGGCGACCGCGATGCAGCGCGCGCTGCAGCTCGAGCAACTGGCGCGCCTCTACTACATGGCGATCTGCGTCGGCCGGCCGGCGATCCTCGCCGACGAAGAGATCGCCCGCATCATCGAGCGCTTCAAGGGCTATGGCGGGGGCGCAGAAGCGCAGAAGGCGCTCGCGCCGCCCAAGAAGCGCGCCCGCGGCAAGGCCAAGGCGGCCGCGACCAAGCGCGGCGCCAAGAAAAAGACGACGCATAAGAAGGCGACGCGCAAGAAATCGACGCGCTCACGGGCTCGCAAGTAGCCCGCCCCCTTCTCCGCGCAGCGGGGAAGGTGGCCGGCGGAGCCGGCCGGATGGGGTGTGGAAAGCAAGGCGCGATTTCGCCAAGCGCCGCGCGAAGATCGTGCAAGCCACCCCGCAGCCCGCGAGCGGCCCACACCCCATCCGTCATGCTTCGCATGCCACCTTCCCCAGCGAAGCTGGAGAAGGGGACGCGCTCTACCTTCGCTTCGCCCGCACGCCGCCGAAATGTCTCGCGAGCAAAATCGCCATCAGCAGCACGCCGAGGCCGACGATCGCCCATTCGGCGACGACGTCGCTCCCCTTGGGCGCGAAGCTCCACAGAAGCGCGAAGCCGACAGCGATATTCAAGAAGCCCCAGACGACGTTGAAGACCGGCGAGGAGTCGCCGGCGCCCGGCGGCGAAGCGAATGGCGTTGGAAATCCTCGGCCGCTGATCCCCTCGAAGAAATGGGGCGCGCCATTGGCGAGAAACAGGCCGGCGACGAATTGCAGGACGTAGATGTACCAGGGCAGAGAGAACATCGTGGGCTCGCCTTCACGGCGGAGCGCAATCGTCCGCCTCGGCAATATAGCGCGCGGTCGCCAGAGCGACAGCGCGTTTGTCGTTGCCGAGGCTCGCGAGACGCTGCTCAGGAATGCTTGGCGATATGCCCGGCCAAGTGTCCCGCGTGGTGGTCCTTCACCAGCTTGGAGAGCGAGGGCTCATCCATCTCGGCGAGGACATGCGCCAAAGTGTCGGTGTCCTTGAACCCCTTGGCGAAGCTGGCGCCGTAATGCTTGCGCAACGTCCCGACATGGGTGTTGCCGTGCTTCTTGGCGATTTCGCCGTTCTTGTCGCGATGGCGGTGGTCGAGGGCTGGCTCTTTCATGAGTTGTTCCTCCCGTAGCGGACCGAGGCTATGGCGTTTTGGGGCGGGTGGAAAGGGGCGATTGGGAGCCCGCCTTGACGCCTCCCCTACCCCCGCGCCATCAGCAATCGCGCTACCACGACGCCATCCGCGGGGCTCAGGAATGCTTGCTGATATGCCGCCCGAGGTTTTCGGTCTGGTGGTCCTTGACCAGCTTGGCCAACGAAGGCTCGTCGAGTTCTAGCGAGCACGTGCGCCAAGGTGTCGGTGTCTTTGAAGTCGGCGGCAAAGCCAGGGCCGTAATACCTGCGCAAGGCTCCGACAAGCGTGTTGCCGTACCTGCGGGCGATCTCGCCATTCTTGTCGCGATGGCGGTGGTCGAGACCCGGTTCTTTCAATGATCGTTCCTCCCAGTAGGCGCCAGTCCGTGAGACTTGCCACGAGCAGGAGTGCTTGTCTGTGGTCCAGTTAATCAAAAATTCCCAGCACCGGCGCTCGATATGTGGGACCACCGCAGTCATTTCCCGATTCCCGAGGCCGCCTTTTTCCAAGTCTCATTATCGATAATGGTCGAACGCTTCAGTTCGATTTTACCGCAACCCTCTATAGTTCTCAATGTACGGCCCACTGTTTTCTGAAGTTTCTCGGAGAACCAAGGACTAAATATAACTCTATCGATCCAATTCAATTTTATCTCAAAGCTCTTATACTGAATTTCTTTCAGGCTGTCTGAATATACGACTCGGTATTCCCTTTCATCCTCGTAAGCAAGACGCTTAGTAAAAGGCAATTTGGACGTTATAATTACTTGATCTAATTTCAATTGATCTATCGATTTATAATCGATTTCGCTCATTAACACTTTGGGATTTTTGTCCAGTTCTTCTAACAATTCAGTCTTTCGGAACACTACACACACGCCGTCCGAGCCCCCTGAGAAGACCTTCCAATGGTGGAACGTCTCTTTCGTTTCTGCAAAACACGCCGCCAGGACAGTTTTTGCTTTAATCCTTCTTTTGTACTCAGCCATAAAATACGAATTGTTCCTGTCCTCCCATGTTGCAGGATTTAATAGCGTAATCGTCTTGGTGCTCAGCATATGAATTAAGGCCGCGAGGTTGGTATAGCGACGAAAATCGACCACACGTCCCTCCCCGTCCTGAACTCGACATCTAATCACAGTTTCAACTATTTGGATAAGACTACCGAAAATCGAGCCTTCGTTGCGGGGCTACTAAGGGGTTTTTGTGTCCTACCCCCGCGCCATCAGCAATTGCGCCGCTGTCGCCGCCGCGATCACCGCCGGTTCCTTGCCTTCGACGCCGGCGACGCCGATCGGGCAGATGAGGCGAGCGACGTTGCCCTCGTGAAGGCCGGCGGCGCGGAGCTGGCTGACGAAGCGCGCGCGCTTGGTCGCCGAACCGATCAGGCCGACATAGGGAAAGCGGCCTTGGGTCAGCGCCTCGGCGACGATGGCGAGATCGAGCGCGTGCGAATGGGTCATCACCACGACCAACGCGCCGTCGGGCGCTTGCCCGAGTTCGGCGGGCGGATCGGCGGCGGCGATCATCGCGACATTGGCGGGGACGAGCTTGGGGAATTCCTCTGGGCGCGGGTCGATCCAGCGCACCGCGAAGGGCAGCGGCGCCAGCGCCAGCGCCAGCGCGCGCCCGACATGGCCGGCGCCGAAGAGATAGACCGGCGTCACGAGTTCACCGAAGGCTTCGCGCCAGCCGCCCGCTTCGCTCGCGCCCTCGCCGAGGCGGCGCTCGATGCGCCCGTCATCGCCAAGACGCGCCAGCGCGACGAACGGGCCTTCGCGCTCGGCGGCGCGCAGGATCGCCAGCGCGGCGGCGTCGCGCGCGTCGAAGGTCTCGATTCGCCAGACAACGCGCCCGCCGCAGCATTGGCCGAGCTCTGGTCCGAGCGCGACGGTGCGCCGGCTCGCCGGCCCGCGCCCGGCGCTGAGCGCCGCCCCGGCCGCTTCGAGCGCCTGGCGCTCAAGCTCGCCCCCGCCAATCGAGCCATGAAAGCCGCCCGCTCGGCCGCACCACCATCCGCGCCCCCGCTTCGCGCGGGCTCGAGCCCTTGGTCTCGACCAGCGTAACCAGCGCCGCCGCGCCTTCGGCTTCGATCGATTCGGTCAGGCGGCGGAAGGGTTCCATGAGGCGTCCGGGGCCGCAGGGGCGCGGCCGGGGGCAATATAGCATCGCCGCGAGACCAGCAGACCCCGCTCGTCATGCCCGGCCTTGTGCCGGGCATCCACGCCGTGACGCGGGGCGGACTATTGCTTAGTCGGGCCGAATCTTAAAAAGCGGGGATCCACGATCTCCCCCTCTCGCGCGATTGGGCGATCTCCGGGAATGGGTAGGAGTAGCTCAAGCTGATCGCGGTCCCGCGCGGCATGGGACCGCGGCGCGCTGCGCACGGGATCGGGAAGGCGCGGCATCTTAGGAAGGCGACCGTCCAGTAGGTCGGCGACCGTCACAATCTGAATACGCGGCAGCCAACCATGTGCCGATTTCTCCGCAAATCCGTACGCCGCAGCGTCGCTGATCATCCCCTTGCTCGGTTCGTTAAGTGTGATGAGGATTCCCATATTAGCGTCCGGCTCGCGTTGCACGACGCCACTCAAATCTCGAACCATTGACGGGTTAAGATGCTCGCCGCCCTTCACAGAGACGATGATTCGCCCGTGGCCATACGGGCCATTGGCGAAATAGATATTCCCGTCAATTCCCCGATCTCCGCCTTTTTTGGACTGATAGGATTGGCATCCCAAAAGCCAAGCCGCCCACCATTGGAATTGATATTTGTCTCGCCGCGCCAGTTCGACAGCGCCCGCAAAGTCTGTTGGGCGTCCAGCGACCTCGTACTGAGACCCAACACCGAGTTTCTTCAAGCGAGTCTCAATTAGGGTTACGGCATAATGTGTTACGTCGATCCCTACCCATTGACGCTTTAGTTCTTCGGCGGCTTCGATTGTCGTACCGCATCCGCAAAACGGGTCTAGAACGGTGCTTCCTTCGACGGACGACGCCTTTAGAATCCTCCGCAGCAGCGAGACGGGCTTTTGGGTGGGGTACCCAAGGGCCTCACGCGCTCCGGCATTCAAAGCGCCGATGTCAGTCCATAGGTTGCTGACGACCTGTCCCTTATTCTCATCCAAGTATCGTTTGAGACGGATGCGCTGATTTCGATCTTCGGGATAGAATAGGCGCCCTTCCGAATCGAGGCGAGCCATCGTTTCAGGGCTATATCGCCAACCCCGAGTAGGTGGCTCGTATCCCTTCCAGGCGTACCATCCGTTCGGCTTCCCTGTCTGCTTGTTGATCGCCGACATGCCGCCGCCTTCTGGGGCAGCGATATTATCTAATTGGAATCGTCGGCCCCCTGAATCAATGTGTTTGTAGAATTTCTTCACGTATTCTTCGCTCAGCGGCTCTCTCACGACATGAAACGCGGAATCTGGCGATGCAGAGTAGAAAAGAATTGAATCGTTGACAGTTGCAAATTTCGTAGTTGCGTCGCTATGTGCGGTGGCCCGCTTCCAGATTATTTCGCTACGGAAGTTTTGCGGGCCAAATATACCATCCATTATCAATTTAAGATAATGGCTTGCGTTCGGATCACAATGAAGATAAATTGAGCCGTTCGGTCGCAATACTCGTTTTAATTCTAGCAGTCGAACAGTCATCATGGCCAGATAGGCCATCATAGCATTCTGCCCTAGCCATGAACGCAATGATCGAAGCAAGATCGCCGCGTTCGTCTGCGATCTATCAACCTCGTCATATGCAATCGCGGCAGAATCCCCCCATCCCCATGTGTCCCTGAATGCTTCCGCTTGAGCCTCCGACGGCACGCCGGCGGATTCCTTGAACAAGACATTATAGGTGGCGCTGGAATTGAAGGGAGGGTCAAGATAGATGAGATCGGCAGATTCGTCTTTTATCTGCTCGCGCAATACGTCGAGGTTGTCGCCGAAATAAAGCTTGTTCACAACGCAACCGGCTATACGCCGCCGGCCTCCCCAAGAAGCGCACGGGGCAAATACTAACAGGTCCTTAAGCACAGATTGGGTATTAGTTAATAGATGGTTAACAACGAGTGTGATGTCACCGAGCTGCCGCGCCGCTTTTGTGCCGGCGTCCTTGAACGCATTCGCGCTCCCCGGAGGTCGACGGCGCCGCAGGTCGTCGGAAATGAATAGGATCGTTCGCTCCAAACCGACCGCGACAATGTCTTTCTGTTTAATAGAATTTAGGATATAGTCGCTTTCCGTTTTACCGATGGTCCGGCCCTGCCCTCCTCACCCAAACCGCCCCTTCGCAACGTCGCCGCCAGCCGTGAGCGCGCGCGGCGCGCCTTCGCGCGGCTGATGGAGGGTCAGTCGACCCAGGCCATCGCCGAGGCCGAGGGGCTCACCGCCCGGCGCGTTCAGCAGATCATCCGCGCCGAACTCAAGCGTCGCGAGGCCAATCCCGCCGAGGATTATCTGCTCACGCAGATCGCGCGGTTAGAGCGGGCGGTCGAATTGCTCGGCCGCCAGATCGACGAGGGCAAGGCGACGGCGGCGCTCGCCTTCGTCCGCGCGATCGAAATGCTCGCCAAGCTCACGCGCGGGCCGCTGCATCTCGAAAGCCCGCTCTATCGTCGGGAAGGCGATGTCGCGGCGCTCGCCGAGCGGCTCAAGCGTCTCGATGCGGCGCGCGAGATCGTCGCCGGCGCCGCCGCGAAGGCCGCGGCGAAACGAAACGGCGGGCAAGAGACTGAAAAGACGCAGAGCGACGAAACCAGCAATTTCGCCGAGGCCGCAAATCCATGACTTGCGCCGTGCGCGACGTTGCGCGTCGCTTCCTTTGGTTGCGTCCCGCTTCGCTTGGCTGCGCGCGCCATCCTCCCCCGCAACGCGGGGGAGGGGGACCGCGCGTGAGCGCGGTGGAGGGGGCGCGGCCGGCATCGGCGGCGGCAAGACGCGGCGAGGCAAGGCGTGGGGCGATTTCGACGATCTCTTTCGTCGCTTGTCGCTCACCCCCTCCACCGCGCTTCGCGCGGTCCCCCTCCCCCGCGTTGCGGGGGAGGAAGGGCGCCCCGTCGCGAACGGGAGAGGCGCGCCCTACCCGCCGAGCGACCTGATCGCGTTCAAGATCGATTCCGGCGTGCATGGCGCCTCGAGCTTGGGCTGGCCCTTCGGCGCGGTCGCGTGCACCGCGTCGAGGATCGCCGAATAGACGGCGATCGCCAGCATGAAGGGCGGCTCGCCGACCGCCTTCGAGCGATAGATGCTCTCGACCGGATTGGGCCGCATGTGCAGGCGGGTGCGGAAGTCGGGCGGCGCGTCGGAGGCGACCGGGATCTTGTAGGTCGAGGGCGCGTGCGTCGACAATCTGCCCTTGGCGTCGAACACCAGCTCCTCGGTGGTCAGCCAGCCGAGCGCCCTGAATGAAGGCGCCTTCGACCTGGCCAAGGTCGAGCGCCGGATTGAGCGACGCGCCGACGTCGTGGAGCAGATCGGCGCGCAGCGTCTTCATCTCGCCGGTCAGCGTGTCGACCACCACCTCGCAGCAGGCGGCGCCGAAGGCGAAATAGAAGAACGGTTTTCCCTGCGCCTTGTCGCGATCCCAACTGATGTGCGGCGTTTTGTAGTAGCCGGCGGCCGAGAGTTGCACGCGCGAATGCCGGCAGGCCTTGGCGAGTTCGCCAAAGCTCATCGAGGCGTTGCCGCCGAAGACGCGCCCGTCGCGAAACGCCACCGATTCCGGCGCGACATCCCATTGCGCGGCGGCGACTTCGGCCATGCGGCGCTTGAGCTCACGCGCGCCCGCCTGCGCCGCCATGCCGTTGATGTCCGAGCCGGCCGAAGCGGCGGTCGGCGAAGCGTTGGGCACTTTGGCGGTGTTGGTGGCGGTGATGCGCACCCAGTCGAGCGGCACGCCGAATTCTTCCGCCACCACCTGCGCGACCTTGGTGAACAGGCCCTGCCCCATCTCGGTGCCGCCGTGATTGAGATGGATCGAGCCGTCGGTGTAGACGTGCACCAGCGCCCCGGCCTGATTGAGATGGATCAGCGTGAAGGAGATGCCGAACATCACCGGCGTCAGTCCGATGCCGCGCTTGAGGATCGGGCTCTTGGCGTTGAAGGCGGCGATCTCGGCGCGGCGCGCGCGATAGTCGGACGACGCCTCAAGCTCGTCGATCAGCGCCGGCAGCGTGTCGCAATCCTCCAGCGTCTGGCCATAGGGCGTCTTGTCGCCGCCGGGGCGCAGGAAATTCGCCTTGCGCACGTCGAGCGGATCGAGGCCGCGCTCACGCGCGATCGCGTCCATCGCGCGTTCGATCGCCAGCATGCCCTGCGGGCCGCCGAAACCGCGGAAGGCGGTGTTGGAGACGGTGTTGGTCTTGAGGCGGCGCGAAGCGATGTGGACATCGGGCAGCCAGTAGCAATTGCCGGCGTGGAACATCGCCCGGTCGACGACGCCGAGCGACAGATCGACCGAACAGCCGCAGCGCGCGTTGAGCATGACGTCGTAGGCGCGGATGCGGCCGGAATCGTCGTAGCCGACCCGCCAGTCGTCGCGGAAATCATGGCGCTTGCCGGTGAGGGCGAAATCGTCGTCGCGGTCGAGCCTGAGCTTGCACGGCGCGCCGGTGGCGCGCGCGGCGAGCGCGGCGAGCGCGGCCCAGGCGCAGGCCTGGCTCTCCTTGCCGCCAAAGCCCCCACCCATGCGCCGCGTCTCGACGGTGACGAAGGCGTCGGGCAGTCCGAGTACACGCGCGACGATGTGCTGAACCTCGGTCGGGTCCTGGGTCGAGCAATGGACCGTCATTTCGCCCGCTTCCCCCGGCATGGCGAACGAGACTTGGCCTTCGAGATAAAAGTGCTCCTGGCCGCCGACTTCGAGCGCGCCCTCGAGGCGATGCGGCGCAGCGCCAAATGCGCGCGCGACGTCGCCGCGGCCATAGGCATAGTCGGGCAGCACCCGCTCGCCGGTAAGAAGCGCGTCGGCGACCGAGATCGCCGGCTTCGCTTCCTCGATCTCGATTTTCGCGAGGCGCACCGCCCGGCGCGCGGCGTCGCGCGTCTTGCCGGCGACGATGAACAGCGCCTGGCTATGGAAGAGGATCTCGTTGAAGGCGAGCAGCGGCTCGTCGTTGAAGGCCGGCGCGACGTCGTTCTTGCCGGGAATGTCGGCGGCCGACAGCACCACGATCACGCCGTCGGCGGCGCGCACGGCGGAAAGGTCGAGCGCGCGCAAGGTTCCGCGCGCCTTGTCGGCCATGCCGACCGCGATGTGCAGCGTGCCCTGCGGCTCGCGAATGTCGTCGACATAGGCCGCCGCGCCGCTGACGTGCAGGCGCGCCGAATCGTGAGGATGCGGCTTGTGGACGACGGAGGTCTCGTCGCGCGGTTCGTAAACCGGAACGCTTGTTCGGCTAGAGCGCGCCAAGGGTCTCTCCGATGCGGGTCGGCGCCGCGGAGCCGGCGACTTCGATCAGCGCTTTCTTGAGTAGATTGGCGGCGACCTCCGAGCGATAGGCCGAGGAAGCGCGCATGTCGGAGATCGGCGCAAAATCCTCAGCGAGCGCGGCCCGCGCTTTTGCCCAGCTCGCCGGATCGTCGAGCGAGACGCCGGCGAGCGCGGCCTCGGTCTTGGCGCCGCGCTTGGGCGTCGCCGCCATGCCGCCGAAGGCGACGCGCGCGGAGGCTATCGTGCGCCCGCGAAGCGTGAAGCGGAAGGCGCCCATGACGGCGGAAATGTCTTCGTCGAAACGCTTGGAGACCTTGAATGCCCGGAACGCCTCGCTGGCGCGAAGACGCGGCGCGGTCACGGCGCGCACGTATTCGCCCTCGCCGCGATCCTGCTTGCCGTAGCCGAGAAAGAAATCCTCCAGCGGCAGGACGCGCGAAACATCGCCGCGCCGGAGTTCGAGCTTTGCGCCGAGCGCAATCAGCGCCGGAGCGAGATCGCCGATCGGCGAGCCATTGGCGAGATTGCCCCCGACCGTGCCGCTCTCGCGCACCTGGCGCGAGCCGAAGCGCCGCATCAACTCGCCAAGGTCAGGATGGAGCGCGGCAAGATGGGGCGCGGCGTTGACCAGCGTCGCGCGCGCGCCGATGCGCAGGGCGTCGGCGCCCTCCTCGATCGCGTCGAGGCCAGCGACGCGGCCGAGCCAGATGATCTGCTTGAGATCGAGCATCCGCTTGGTGATCCACAGGCCGACGTCGGTCGCCCCCGCGATCAGCACGGCGCGGGGATGGCGGGCGTAGAGCTCGGCCAAGCGAAGCCTCGCTCGCCGGCGCGGCGAAGAAGGAATTGTCGTCGCCGACGAAGAGATCGCGCCCGTCGGCGAGCGCGCTCAGGGCCGCCGCGCGCTCCCCGGACGGCGTTGCGAAGCGGTCGGCGGGGCGCCCGTCGCAGGTCGCGAGCGCCGCGTCGAGGATCGGACGATAGCCGGTGCAGCGGCAGAGATTGCCCGCGAGCGCGTCGCAGGCGCCGGCGTAGGTCGCCGCTTCGCGCTGATGGTAGAGCGCGAACAGGCTCATCACGATGCCGGGCGTGCAGAAGCCGCATTGCGAAGCATGGAAGTCGACCATCGCCTGCTGGACGGGATGCAGACGCGCGCCCTCGGCGAGGTCCTCGACCGTCAGCACCTCGGCGCCGTCGACCTGGCCGAGCAGCAGGATGCAGGCGTTGACCGGCTCGTAGGTCGGCGCGCCATCGGCGCCGCGGCGCGACAGGACGATTGTGCAGGCGCCGCAATCGCCCTCGCCGCAGCCCTCCTTGGCGCCCTTGGCGCCGATGTCCTCGCGCAGCCAGTCGAGGAGCGTCGCACGCGGCGCAAAACGGTCGAGCGCAACAGTTTTGCCGCGAAAGCGGAAAGTCAGACTCTTGCGGGGCCCCGCCCCGGTTGCGCTTGCCGCCATTCCCGCCTCAATCCCTCGTCGGCGCATCATGGATTCTTTTGCGCGGCGACGGAAGCGGCGTCTTGGCCGCCCGCGCTTCCGGCTCGATCAACCGCCGACAAAGAAGCCGGATCGCGCGCTCGGCGGCCGCGGAATCGGCGAGGCGGCGCGCGACGCCGTCCGAAGCGCCGATGACGAGGCGGGCGAGAAACACCGGGTCGGCGACCCCCGCCTTCACCAGCGCCGCGCCAACGCCGGCCTCGATCGCCCGATCGAGCGTCGCGAAGCGCGCGGCAAAGTCGTGGTGCGTGCCAAGGATCTCGTTGGCGTGGGGCGAGCCCTCCACCGCGCGCAGGATAAAGCAGTATTTGCCGGCCAAAGCGGCGCCGATGCGCTCGGCGGCGGTCCCTGCCCCGGCCATGCCCTCGCTGAATGCGGCTTCGAGTTCGACCAGCAGGTCGTCGACCACGCCGCCAAGGACCGCCTCCTTGTCGGCAAACTGCGCGTAGAGTGTGCCCTTGGCGATGCCCGCCTCGCGCGCCAGGCCCTCCATCGTCGCGCTGCGCAGGCCCTGCCTAAGCACGAGGCGCCAGGCGGCCTGGAGGATGCGGCGACGCTTTTCCACGGCCCTCGTGTCGACCACCGCCTGACTCATCGAAATTCCATCACCGAAAATTCCTCTTGCACGAATTGAACGATTATCGTATATATCGTTCAAATATTCAAGGAGAAACATAACATGGCCGACACTGTCCTGCTGACTGGCGTCTCCGGATTTCTTGGCGGCCACGTCGCCAGCGCGCTGCTGGCGGCGGGCTATCAGGTTCGCGGCAGCGTGCGCGATCTGGCGAAGGCCGACGCCGTACGCGCGGCGCTCGCCAAGGCGGGCGCCGACGCGACACGGCTCGAGTTCGTCAAGCTGGACCTGCTGAAGGACGACGGCTGGGAGGGGGCGGCGCAAGGCTGCCGCTTTCTCGTCCACACCGCCTCGCCCTTCGTGTTGCGCATGCCAGCCGACAAGATGGATCTCATCCGTCCGGCGGTCGAAGGCACCGAGCGGGCGCTGAACGCGGGGTTGAAGGCGGGCGTCGAGCGCATCGTTCTCACCTCGTCGATGGCGGCGATCGCCTACGGCCACGATCGCGCGCGCACCACGGCGTTCACCGCCGCCGACTGGACCAACCTCGATGGCCGCGACGTCAGCGCCTATGTCGAATCGAAGACCCGCGCCGAGCGACGCGCCTGGGAGCTGATGAAGGCGGCGGGGCGCGAAGCCGATCTTGCTTCGATCAACCCGAGCGCCATTCTCGGGCCGCTGCTCGACGAGGACCCCGGCACCTCGGCCTCGCTGGTCATCCGGCTGATGAACGGAAGCGTTCCCGCCCTGCCGCGCCTCGGCTTCGCCATCATCGACGTGCGCGACGTCGCCGCCGCACATGTGGCGGCGCTGATCGGCCCGGCGGCCCGCGGACACCGCTTCCCGATGGGTCAAGGACCGCTGTTTTTCCGCGACATCGCCGAGATTTTGCGCCGGCGCTTCCCCGAACACGCTCGCAAGATCCCGCGCATCGTCATGCCGGATTGGGCGGTGCGGATCTTTGCGCTGTTCGACAGCGATGTGCGCGGCAGCGTCGGCGAACTCGGCGTGACGCGCCGGCTCGATTCCGCCGACGCCGTCGCCCTGCTCGGGCGCGCGCTGATCCCGCCCGAGACTGCGATCGTCGCCACCGCCCAAAGCGTGGTCGCGCAGGGGCTCGTGTGAAGCGGGAGGCCGGGCGGCCTTCTTGTCAGTGCGCCGCCTCGCCCCGCCGCCACACCCGCTCGCCGACGCGCAGCGACTCGACTTGCAACTCGCCCTTGGGCGCGAACAGTTCGTCGGCGACGCTTAAGGTCCCGCCGTCGAGCGAAATCCCCAGCAGCGCATAGGCCGCCGACACCATGCGCGCCGCCGAACCGGTGTACCAGGACCAGCCGCCGCGCCCGCCGTGGCCGTAGCCGTCATAGATGTCGGCCGGCTGCTGGATCGGGATCAGCCCGTAGGCGGCGATCGTCTCCGGGTCAGTTTTCTTGAGCGGCGAAATCTTCTCGAAGATCTCGAAGGCGCGCGCGGTAAGGCTGTCGGCGCGCCGCGCGTCGCCGCTCGCGCGCGCCTCGCCGGCAAGGCGAAGGAAGCCGTCGACGATCCAGGTTGCGCCGTGGCTGTACTGGCCTCCGTTCTCGCGCACGCCGGGCGGATAGTCGGCGATGCGGCCGGGATAAGGCTGGCTGTGCTCGAAGAACGGCCGTTCGGTGAGCAGCACCCGGTCGGGCCGTTCGATCGCGCGCAGGCCGCCCTCGAGCGCCACCAGCGCGCGGTCGAAATCGGCCGCGCCCGAATAGGCCGCCCAGCCGGTGGTCATCGCGTTGGCCATGTCGACGACGCGGCCGTCGTCGGCAAAATCGAACGCGTAGTGATCGCCCCACCAGGCGACTTCGAGCGATTTGCGCAACGCCTCGCGCTCATTTTCGCAGATCGCCGCGAACGCCTCGTCGTGTCGCAACCGCGCGATAGACACGAAGCCGTCGAGCACGTTGAAGAAGAAGAAGCCCATCCAGACGCTGGTGCCTATGCCCTTGCGGCCGAGCGCGTCGATGCCGTCGTTCCAGTCGCCGGCCTCAAGCAGCGGCAGGCCGTTGGCGCCGAGACGATCGAGCGTGTAGCGAATTGCGCGCTGAGCATGCCCGTAGACATCGTCCTTCTCGCGCGAGGGGCGCGGCATCACCAGCGCCGTGTCGTCGCCCGGCGGCACCGCCGGCCCTTCGAGATAATTGGTCACTTCCTCGAGCACGCTCGCATCGCCCGATTGGCGCACGTAGCGCGCCAGCACATAGGGCAGCCACAGATGCGGATCGCTGGCGCGAGTGCGCTGGGCGACGCCAGTGCCCCCACCCGGCGCGCGGTGCCACCATTTGAGCACGTCGCCTTCGGGGAACTGCTGGCTCGCGTGCAGCACGATCTGCGCGCGCGCCAGCGCCGGCTCGATGACGATCAGCGGCACCACGTCCTGCAACTGGTCGCGATAGCCGACCGCGCCGCCGCGCTGGTTGGGGCCGATGCGACCGAACAGGCGCGACGTGTAAAGCTGGTAGGGTAGCCATGTGTTGACCAGGCGGTCGAAGTCGGGCCGGTTGGTCTTGACCTCGACCTTGCCGAGCCGCGCCGCCCAGTGCGCGCGCGTCGCCGTCAACTCGCGTTCGACCCGCTCGACTGCGGCGGCTTCCGCGGCTTCCAGCGCCTGCGCGCGGGTCGCCGCCTGACCGAAGACGATGGCGAACTTCGCCTCTTCGCCCGGCGCAAGTTCGATGTCGGCGACGAAGGCGGCGATGCGACGGCCGTCGTCGCGCTGCGAATCGTCGGCGCGGCCGACCTCGACCAGCGCCGGCGTGTGGATGTCGCGCCCTGCCCCGTCGAAGAAACGCGCCCGCACCGTTTCGGTGATCGGATTGGGCAGGCTGGTGGCGGCGAAGGCGATGCCGCGCACGAAATCGTTTTTCGGATTCTCGAACAGCAAGGTGGCGCCGACGGTCTCGGTCGTCAGCTTGCCGAGGCTCTGGTTCGCGCCTTCGTCGAGCGCGATGTCGAAGAACGGCGCGATACGCAACCGCAGGCGCCGCGAGCCGAGATTGCGCAGCTTCAACAGGCGCATGTCGCCTAGAAAATCGGGCGGAACGAACACGTCGTAGTCCATCGCCAGATCGCCGCGCCGCTTGGCGAAATGGGCGACGCCGGGCTCGTAGGTCACCTTATGGTCGGCGTCGTCGCGCTGGAACGGCGCGTAGCCCGGCGCGTCGGTCTCGCCCGCGTCGAGATCTCGGACATAGACGATCTGGCTGGGCAGCGTGGTCGTCGCGCTCTCGAAGCGGAACGGCGTCAGGCCGTTGTGGCGCGAGTTGCCCATCGCCGAATAGATTTCGCCGTCATTGCCGAGGACGATCGAGGCGCCGCGCTCGTTGGCCATCACCAGCGACCACGGGCGCGGCGTGCGGTGCGTGAGGCTCAGCATCTTGCCGTCGGGCGAGAAGGCGAAGGGCCAACGGTCGGCCAGCGCCGGCGTCGGCTCGACGGCGCGGGTCTCGTGCAGCCTGACTTTAAGGTCGGCTTCGGCGATCGGCGGCAGCGCAAGGCGCTGCGCGACAAGTTCGGCTGCCCACACCGCATTGTCGGAGCGGCCGATGATGAACTCGGCCTCGGCGGCGCCGTGGGCCGCAAGATCGACCGCCAGTGTGAAGCTCGCGGCGGGATCGAAGGTCCACAGCTTGCCCTCGTCGTCGAGCCTGCGCGCCCGCCATGGCTCGCAGCCGGTCGGCCGGGCGAGCGCGCCTTCGCCGAGGAAGCGGGTGCGCGAGTCCTCATAGCCGATCAAGCGGCAGCTTTGGCCGGGCTTCACCGCAAAGAACGAGGTCTCGCCGCGGTCAGCGCGCGCGGAGCGCAACAGGCGGTTGCGGGCGAGAATCGCGTTGAGCGCGGCGACGAACATTGTTTCAACGTGCATGCCGGCGAAATCGAGGTCGCTGGCATAGGCGTTGGTTTCGTTGCCGGCGATCTCGCAGAAGCTGACGAGGCGCAGCGCGCGCGGACTTCCCGTCTGGTTTTCGATGCGAATGCGCCAGCTCAGCACCGCCCCTTCCGGGTCGGGGCCAACCTCCATCGTCGCTCTGAGGCCGCCGATCGCATTGTCGAATCTGAAGCGATTGAAGCCCACCTCTTCGACCTGATAGTCGCCGGCGCGCCGCGCCGGCTCCCAGCCGATCGACCACGGCGGTTCGCCGTCCTCGCAGAGATAGAAGAACTGTCCACGCACATGCAGCGGGTCGAGCGGACGGCGGAAGAGATCGATGGGCGGGCCGCCACGCTCCTCGCCGGCGACAAAGGCCGCGCCGCGCCCGTCGCGCATCAGTTCGAGCCCGACCGCGCCATTGTGGCCGGTGAACGTCGGCGGGAAGACGCTCAGCGCCGCCGGCGCGTCCGGCAGCGCCAGTTCTGGCGTCGGCTTGGCGCGTCGTTCGCCCAAGCGGGCGGCGAGAACAAGCGCGCCGAGGGCCGCCGCGACGCCAGCGACGCCATAGGCGACCGCCAGCGTCACGACCGCGCCAGGCGCCGCGCCGCCGTGCGACAACGCTTCGGCGCCGGTCCAGGCCTTGTCCCAATTCGCGCCCCTCGGGATGTAGAAGGGAATGAGCAGCGGCGCCCAGGTGCCGAAACGGCGGATGCCTTCCGGGATGGCGCGGGTGCGCGCGCCGTAGCCAAGGAAACGTCCCGCCGCCTCGTCGAGACGATCGCCGCCAACGAAGGAGAGGTTGACCAGCGTCGCGACGCGCAGGCCCATGTGATCGAACCAGATGAGAATGCGCAGCCAGTCATAGGCGAGCAGCCCCATGAACATCGTCAGGCTGAAATCGGCGAAGCGGTCGTGCGACATGCCAACATCGGCGCCGATCGCCACCAGCGAACGCACCGCGCCATCCTGGTTGAACCAATCCGGCTCGGGCGACTGGCGCAAGAAGGAGTTGATGATCGGCGCCATCCACAGGCCCCAACGCAGCACCCTGACGGCGAGCGCGAACAGGCCCTGCACGCCGGCGCCGGTGACGAGGCCGCGGATCGGCGCCAGGCTGCGCTCGAACAACGCGGCAAGGAAGACAGCGTTGATCGCGAACAGCGGCGCGGCGAACGACCAGTTGATCACGCCCGAAACCGACTCTGCGTAAAACAACCGCACGCCGCCGGCGACCTCGCCGAGGTTGATCATTCCGTATTTGTTGAAGATCGGATAGGTGACGAAATCGCCGAGCGCGCGGCCGGCGGCGCGATAGTCGATGTCGGAATAGGCCCAGAACTTGGCCCACACGACGGCGATCTGCGCCGCGTCGAAATACCAGCCGAGCGCCCCGGAGACGAAGCCCCCGAGCAGCACGCCGAGCCAATAGACGCGCCCGCTCTGCAGGTAGCGCCGCTTGCGCTCGACGATGCGCCCGGCGTCAAACAGCGCGTCGACGCCGGCGTAGGCGACGGCGCCGACCAGGAAGGCGAGGGCGAAGCGCGCGCTCGGCGACATGTGGGCAAGATCGATCGCGTAGGCCCACCAGCAGCCGGCGCCCACAACGATGCCGCGTGCATAGGCCCGCGTGTCGGAATAGGCGCGGCGCAGGCGGCCGAAGAACGGCGCCGCGCCATCGGCGCTGCCGATCAACGTCTGGGCGAGCGGAAAGGCGAGCGCGCCAGCGAGCGGCGCGACGAGCGGCGCATTGGCGAGCACGAAGGCGACGAATCCCGGATGGCGCAGCGGCGCCGAGACGCCGAGCACCAGCAGCATGAACACGCCGCCATAGATCGCGCCCCGCACCGCGCCCATGCGCAGATGGCCCCAGCCTGCGGCAAATGAAGGCGGCCGGCCGGCGAGCGCGTCGAGCGTCAAGCCGGTGGCGAAATAGACGAGGCCCCACAATCCCGCTTCGGCCAGGGCGGCGGCGAGCGCGCCAACGACGATCCCGCCGATCGGCGAATCCACCGCCTGCGCGGCGTTGGCGATCAACGGGGTCAGCGCGGCGTAGGCGGACATAGCGAAGATCAGCCCGTGCACCTTCGGATGGCGCGCCGGGCGATCGACGCCGACCAGCGCCAGCAGTTGCAGACCGACCTCGCAGATGACGAACAGCGTGAGCGCGCGGCCGACAAAGGTCTGCGCCGGAAACGCGCTCAGACCGAAGAAAGCGCCGATCTGCGCCATGTGCCAGTCGGCGCCGAGCAGGATGACCAGCTTGAAGAGGAAGGGAATGGCGATCAGGCCGATCGCCTCGATCGGCCGCAGCGCGCGGCGATCGCTGATCAGCGCCGCCAGCGTACCGGACAGAAAGACGCAATAGGCGATCGAAGCGTCGGCGACGTCGAGGCGCAGCCCATCCGCCCACGGACCGGCCAATTGCCAAAAGCCGAGCGAGTCATTGCGCTGAAAGGCGAACAGCGCAAAGGCGGCGGCGTCGAACAGAACCGGCGTCGCCGGCGTTGAACCGGCGAATGCGCGCCGCCACAGCGCAACGCCAGCCGCGCCGGCAAGGCCGGCGAAGATCCAGTTTTGCGCGCTCAGCGAGGCGTAGATCGCGGCCATCACCAGCAGCGCGCCGACCAGCGCCTCCGCCAGCGGCCAACTCTGCTGCGGGCGCCCCGCGCTCTGTGTCGTCGCTATCGTGTCTGTGCTGGCGGAAATGGCGCGGCCTCCTCTTCTTCCAGTTCAGACTCGGAATTCAAACTTGCGCGGGAAAGTCGCAGCCGAACGCGCAAGCGTCAATCGGGGGTATTGTGGCAACGTTTTGTGGCAACGCTTGGAGGCGCGTTTTCGTTGCGAGCTGCGGAGGCGACGAATCCGAGGGGGCAAATCCTTGGGGCGAATTCCTTGGGGCGAATTCTTGGGGCGAATTCTGGGGCGAATTCTTGGGGCGAATTCTTGGGGATTGCCGCCCGGCGCGTCCGGTCGTAGTTTGCGCGATGCCTAAGCTCGCCCTCCCTCTTGCATTTTGCGCCGCGCTCGCCGCCAGCGCCGCCGTGGGCGCCGAATTGCCTTCGCGTTCGCCGCCGGGCGCGTTGACGGCATCGGCGCCGGCCGCGAAGAAATGCCAGATCGACGGCCGAGCGGGGATCATGCTCCCCGGCTCGGGCGCCTGCCTTCTCATTAGCGGCTCGATCAGCGCGCAAGCGGCGGTCGGCGGGGGCGGCGGCGCACGGCCAAGCCCCGCGCCGTAACGCGACAGAACGTCGCGTCCTAGAGCCTGCCCAAACTCGCCAGCAACCGCTCGACCGCGCTGAGCGTCGCCTTCAGCGACGCCATGACGATGCTCGGATCGACGCCGACCCCGTGTAGCACGCGGCCTTCCAAGTCCTCGATCTCCACGTAGCAGGCGGCCGTCGCGTTGGCGCCGCGCCCGACCGCGTGCTCATGATAATCGAGGAAAGTGAAGTCGAGCGAAAACGCGCGCTTTAGTGCGTCGACGAAGGCGTCGATCGGGCCGTTGCCGTCGCCTTCGATCGTCAGCGTCGAGCCGTCCACGCGCTGCAACGTCGCCGACAATTCGCGATTGTCGGGCGAGGTCGGCACCATCTGGTGCTTGATCAACGTCAGTGGCGCGTCGGCGAGCAGATAGGTGCGGCGGAACAGCGCCCACAGCTCGGGCGAAGTCAGCTCCTTGCCTTCGCGATCCATCACCCCTTGCGCGATCTTGGAGAACTCGATCTGCAACGAACGCGGCAGATCGAGCCCATAGTCGGCGCGCAGCACATAGGCGATGCCGCCCTTGCCCGACTGGCTGTTGATGCGGATCACCGCCTCGTAGTCACGTCCGACGTCCTTGGGGTCGATCGGCAGGTAGGGCACCTGGAACAGCGGCTCGTTGCGCTTCTCCTGCGCGTCGAAGCCCTTCTTGATCGCGTCCTGGTGCGAGCCGGAGAATGCGGTGTAGACGAGCTCGCCGACGTAAGGGTGACGCTGGTGGACCGGCATCTGCGTGCAGAATTCCGCCACTTCGCGGATCGCGTTGACGTCGGCAAGATCGAGCTGAGGATCAACGCCCTGGGTGAACAGGTTCAGCCCCATCGTCACGATGTCGACATTGCCGGTGCGCTCGCCATTGCCAAACAGCGTGCCCTCGACCCGGTCGGCGCCGGCCATTAGCGCCAGCTCCGCCGCGGCCACGGCGGTGCCGCGGTCGTTGTGGGGATGAACCGAGAGAATGACGCTGGCGCGGTCCGAAATGTTGCGGCCGAACCATTCAAACTGGTCGGCGTAGGTGTTGGGCGTCGCCATTTCGACGGTCGCCGGCAAGTTGAGGATCATGCGCTTTTGCGGCGTCGGGCGCAGCACGGCCATCACCGCCTCGCAGACCTCGAGCGAGAAGTCGAGCTCCGTGCCGGTGAAACTCTCGGGCGAATATTCGTAGATGAACTCGGTCTCCGGCGCGGCCTCGGCGAGCGCCTTGACCTGCCTCGCCGCGGCGACCGCGATCTCGCGCACGCCGGCGCGATCGGAGCGGAACACGACCTCACGCTGGAGACGCGAGACCGAGTTGTAGAAGTGCAAGATGACTTTCTTGGCGCCCTTGACCGCGGCGAAGGTGCGATCGATCAGTTCCGCGCGGCATTGCGTGAGCACCTGGATGGCGACGCCATCGGGAACGCGGCCGTTCTCAATGATCGAGCGGACGAAATCGAAGTCGGTCTGCGAGGCGGCGGGAAAGGCGACTTCGATTTCCTTGAAGCCCATGCGGACGAGCAGATCGAACATGCGCAGTTTGCGGTCGACGCCCATCGGCTCGACCAGCGCCTGGTTGCCGTCGCGCAGATCGACGGAACACCAGATCGGCGCCTTGTCGATGATGCGCGAGGGCCATTGTCGGTCGGTCAGGATGATCGGCGCGTAAGCGCGGTATTTGTGTACGGGCATGTTGGTCATGACGGAGCCTTGCGACGGCGGCGCGGTCACTCAGCCCAAATGGGGCCGGCGCGCGCAACGATGAGGAAGTGGAAAGGCGAGAGTCTGCTTGTCTCCCGGCGCAGTCAAAGCGCCGGGCGAGTAAGTCGCAAGGTCGACAGCAGAATCTGGGGCCGCTTTCGCATGGCCGGCAACCAAGCAGAGCGCCCGCGAAAAATCAACCCTGGAAATTGCCGCCTCCGGGCGAGGGTCCAGCCTCTCGCGAGCCGATTCCGACCCCTGTTGCCACCCCTTTACTGGCATGTTAGCGTCTTGGCGGCTCAACCAGCCAACGCCGCCGCGTGCGGAAGTTGCGCGCGTAACGCGTCGACCTCGGGAGGAAACAAATGTTGAAGAAGTTGCTTATTGCAAGCGCCATGGTCTCGGTCGCTTCGCTCAGCGGCCATAGCTTCGCCGCCGACAAGGTGACCATTCCGGTCATCGTCAAAGACACCACGTCACCCTATTGGCAGATCGTGTTCGCGGGCGCCCGCCAGGCCGGCAAGGACCTGGGCGTGAACGTCCCCGAACTCGGCGCCCAGTCGGAGTCGGACATCAACGGCGAAATCTCGATTCTCGAAAATGCCGTTTCCGAGAAGCCCGCCGCGGTCGTCATCGCCCCGACCGAGTTCAAGGCGCTCGGCAAGCCGATCGACGAAGCCGCCAAGAAGGTGCCGATCATCGGCATCGACTCCGCCGCCGACTCGAAGGCCTTCACTTCGTTCTTGACCACCGACAACGTGCAGGGCGGCCGCATCGCCGCCGACGGCATGGCTGCTGCGATCGCCGAGAAATACGGCAAGGCCGAGGGCGACGTTGCGCTGATCACGCATCTGCCGGGCGTCGGCTCGCTCGATGCCCGCAACAAGGGCTTCAAGGAAGAACTCGCCGCCAAGTATCCCGGCCTGAAGCTGGTTGCGGACAAGGTGTCTGACGGTCAGGCGACGACCGGCCTCAACATCATGACCGACCTGATTACCGCCATTCCGAGCCTGCGCGGTGTGTTCGCCGACAACCTGATTCAGTGCGAAGGCGCTGGCCAGGCGATCGCCGAGAACAAGAAGGGCGACACCATCAAGCTCGTCTGCTTCGACGCCGACGACAAGACCATCGGCTTCCTCAAGGACGGCACCGTCGCGGCGCTCTTGCTGCAGGATCCGTATCGCATGGGCTACGACGGCGTGAAGACTGGTCTCGCCGTCTCTAAGGGTGAGAAGGTTCCCGCCAACGTCGACACCGGCGCGAACCTCATCACCAAGGCCAACATGGGCGGCGACAAGCAGCAGGCGCTGCTGTTCCCGAAGAAGTAAGGCACGCGATCGTCGGCTTCCCGCTCCTCCCTCAAGGGGGCATGCGGGTCGCCGCCGAACGGCGACGGGCCGGGCGCAATCGCGCCCGGCCCGGCTCCGCCTGACGACAGGAAGCCCCCCGTAAGGGCGGCGCTTGCGCAAGTTCGCGAGCTGGCCGATGATCAACCGTAAGAAGACTGCACGGGGTGAAACGCTCGATGTCGATGGCGCTCGAAGGCTCCTCCAATCCCGCGACGGTTGGCGAGCCCATCCTAGTTTTGCAAAAGCTCGACAAGCGCTTTGGCCCAACCCATGCGCTGAAGACGGTCGATCTTGCTTTCGAGCAGGGCGAGATTCATGCCATCGTCGGCGAGAACGGCGCCGGCAAATCGACGCTGATCAAAGCTGCTGACCGGCGTCTTTCCGCGTACATCGGGCGAGATTCTCTGGCGCGGCGCCAAGGTCGCGCTGGCGACGCCGCATGAGGCGATCGGCCTCGGCATCAACGCGGTTCACCAAGAAGTCGTGCTGTGCGCCGCACCTCACGGTCGCGGCCAATATCTTTCTTGGCGACGAAGAAATGCGCGGCGGCCTGCTCGATCACAAGCGGATGGTGCGCGACGCCCAGAAGCTGCTCGACGGCCTCGGGTTCTCCCTGCCGGCCGGCGCGATCCTGTCATCGTTGACCATCGGCCAGCAGCAGCTCGTCGCAACGGCGCGCGCCGAGCGGCGCGGCGCCAGATTCCTCATCTTCGACGAGCCGACGGCCTATCTCACCCGTCAGGAAGCCGCGGCGCTGTTCGATCTGATCCGCCGGCTCAAAGCCAACGGCGTGACGATCGTCTACATCAGCCACCGTCTGGAAGAGGTGTTCGAGCTATGCGATCGCGTGTCGGTCCTGCGCGACGGCGCGCTCGTGGGCACGCGCCGGGTCGCCGAGACCAACGAGGCCGACCTCATCGCGCTGATGATCAACCGCACGATCGACCAGATCTACCACAAGGATACTGTTCCGGTCGGGGCGACGATTCTCGAGACCGAGAAGCTTTCCGGCCCCGGTTTCCACGACGTTTCGATCAAGGTGCGCGAAGGCGAGATCGTCGGGCTCTACGGCCTCATCGGCGCCGGCCGCAGCGAGTTCGTCCAAAGCGTGTTCGGTCGCCGTCCTGCTTCGAGCGGCCAAATATCCTGGCAGGGCCGAGAGGTGTCGATCCGCAGCGAGCGGCAGGCGATGGACCTTGGCATCGCGCTCGCGCCTGAGAGCCGCCGAGACCAGGGCCTGTGCCTCAGCGCTCGGCGTCGGCTTCAACATCAACCTGCCGATCTTCAAGCGGCTGAGCGTCGGTCCGTTGATCAACGGCGCCCGCGAATCCGCCGTCGGCCGACAAACAGATCCGCGATGTCCAGATCAAGGCCGCCTCGCGCGCGGCGCCGGTGACCAGTCTGTCCGGCGGCAATCAGCAGAAGGTCGTGATCGGCAAATGGCTCAATCACGGCGCCAAGCTCTTCATCTTCGACGAGCCGACGGTCGGCGTCGACGTCGGCACCAAGGCGGAAATTTATCGGCTGCTCGGCTCGCTGCTCAAGCAGGGCGCCGGCGTCATCATGATCTCGTCCTATCTGCCCGAGGTTTACGAGCTCGCCGACACGCTGCATGTTTTTCGTCGCGGCGCGATCGTCGCCAGCCATCGATTCAAAGACGCCTCGCACGAAACGATCCTGACCGAAGCGATCGGCGTTTGAGCGGGCAAGTGGGGATGGCCGGGGCATGAGCGAACAGAGCGTCTCGAAGACTAGCCGCAGCGGGGCGCGGCTCAATGTGCTGCTGGGGCTGACCCTGCTGGCGCTGCTGCTGGTCGATGTGGCTCGCGCTGTCGTTCGAGACCACGACCTTCTGGACCGCCAACAACATCGCCAATCTGCTGCGTCAGGGCGCGATGATCGCGATTCTCGCCATCGGCGAGACCTTCGTCATCATCACCGGCGGCATCGACCTCTCGGTCGGCGCGGTCGCCGGCTTCGTCGTCATGGCGGTCGCCTTGCTGCTGCAGCACGATCTCGGGCTGGCCTCGTCGATTGCCGGCGCGGTCGTCGATCTCGCTTGCCATCGGCGTGTTCATCGGCCTCTTTCACGCCTTCGGCGTCGTGCAGATGGGCTTGCCGCCGTTCATCATGACGCTGGCGACGATGTACGCGCTGCGCGGCATCGGCCTGCTGATCACCAACGGCGCGACGATTTCGATCACCAACGACGCCTTCACCGGCTTCTCGCGCGCGAGCTTCCTCGGCTTTCCCTGGACGGACGGCACGTGGTTCGCGATCCCATGCTGTTCTGGATGGTGATCCTCGTCGCCGTCCCGCTCTATATCCTCCTCAATCAGAGCCGCTGGGGCCGCTATCTCTTCGCCATCGGCTCGAACAAGGAGGCGGCGCGCCTCTCCGGCGTCAACGTCAAGGCGGTGACCTACCTCGCCTACATCGTTTCGGCGATTCTGCGCCGCGCTTCGTCGGCATTCTGCTCGCCATGCGCATCGGCATCGGCAATCCGACCCAGGGCGACGGCTGGGAATTGCAGGCGATCGCCTCGTCGGTGATCGGCGGCACCAGCCTGTTCGGCGCGGTCGGCATCGATCCACGGGCCGCTGATCGGCTCGTTCATCCTGACGACGATCAACAACGGCGCCAACCTGCTCAACCTCAATCCGTTCTGGCAGCGCATCATCACCGGCGCTGCTGATCATCCTCGTCGTCTATTTCGACACGCTGCGGCAAAGGAAGCGTTGAGCGCGGGCCGGTCCGACCCGCTCGTCTGCGGCGACCCGATCGCCGATCGCCGCTACGCTTACGCGCGCTCGGCGGCGAAAGACGGTGACTGGGCCGCCGCCGCCGAGGTGCTGGAACAGGCGTTGGAGCGCGCGCCCGCATGGCCGCCGGCGCTGTTCGCGCTCGGCGAGGCAAAAGAGAAGCTCGCCGAGCGCGAGGGCGCCGTCGCCGCTTTCCGCGCCTGTCTCGCCGCCGATCCAGCCGACGCGCAGGGCGCGGCGGCACGGCTCGCGCTGTTGGGCGAAGGCGACTCGGCGCGCGATCTGCCGCGCGCCTACGTGGCGCGACTGTTCGACGACTACGCGCCACGCTTCGACCGGCACCTCGTCGAAGGCCTCGCCTATCGCGGGCCGGCGCTGATTGCTCAGGCGATCGAGGCGGCGGCGCCGGGCGCCAGTTCGCCCGCGCGCTCGACCTTGGCTGCGGCACCGGGCTTGCCGGCGAGGCGTTGCGCGGGCGCGTCGACCGCCTGGAGGGCGTCGATCTCTCGCCCGCCATGCTCGTCAAGGCGCGCGAGCGCGGCCTCTACGACGCGCTCGTAGCCGGCGACATCGTCGATCACCTCGGCCGGTGCGCGGCCGCGTTCGATCTTATCGTCGCCGCCGACGCGCTGGTCTATTTCGGGGATCTGTCGGCGCTGTTCGCCGCGGCGATTGCGGCGCTCGTTCCGGGCGGGCTGTTCGCTTTCACCGTCGAGACCTTTGCCGGCGAGGGCTACCGGCTCGGCGCGACGCTGCGCTTCGCCCACGCGCGAGCCTATGTCGAAGCGCGAGCCGCGGCTGTCGGGCTGCGCCCGCTCGCGCTCAGCGATGCCTCGACGCGGCGCGAGGCCGGCGTTGACGTTCCCGGGCTGGCGGCGGCGTTCGTACGCTGACGCGCGCCTATTGAGCCTTGCGATGCAGCGCCGCGAGGCTCGCCAGCATTGCTTGCCGTTCGGGAGCGTCCTGATACGCGCCCACGACTGTCTCAGCGTCGCTGAGTTCCTCCTCGGCCTCGCAGCCACGCCCGGCCAGCCATTGCAGGGCAGACAACGGGGCGCCGGCGCCCAGACGCTCGAGCAGCTCGCGATAGGGCAACGGGTTGCCGGCGGTCGGGCGATACACTTGGCTGAGGTCGTCACGCACATGCGACAGCGCGGCTGCGCACAGACGCGGCGTCGGATCGAGATCGAGCGCGGGGATCGCCGCGATCAAGACATAAATGCCGGGGCCAACGGACTTGTCTTCTAGCATCGCAATCGCTTCTGCGGTGCGATTGGCGTCGGCGAGCGCACCGGCGAGCGCGGCGTCGCGATGCTCCGGCTCGTCGGCAAATTTAAGCCACGCCGCCAGGGTCGATTGCGGCGAGAGCTGCGAGAACCTCTCGGGCGTTTCGCGCAGCGTGCGCCCGAGCGCCTTGGGATCGCGCAGCTCGGCGAGTTCGACGACGGAGAAGCCCGGATCGCGATAGGCGTTCGCCATCGTCTCCCAGGCGAGCGACTCGGCCTCGCACGCGCAACCATAACCGGTGAGCCAGCTCATCGCCGCGAGCGCGCCATCGACCTTGATTGCGATGTCAGAATATGGCTGCGCTTGCGCTGTCGCAGGGACGAGCGGCGCGATCTGGCCGCGCAGTTCGGCCCGCGCGGTCTCGCAAACGGCTGGCGTCGCATCGAGATCGAAGCGGCTGAGATAGGCGAGCGGGAAGTCGCCGCGCGCCAGCATTGTCTCGGCGTCCCGCTGGCGGCGATCGAGTTTGCGGATCGCTCCGATCACGTCGTCTTCAGCGTAGAAACCGCGGTCGAGCAGGCGCGTCCATTGCCACAGCGGCGCATCGGCGGGCGTGGCGGCGACCTCGGCGCGCCACTGCGCGAGCGCGTCGGCCTCGCGCCGCAACTCCACCGCCCGCATTGCGTTCATCGGCGCCAGCGACAGGCTGAGGGCGAGCACAACGCCCCAGACGACGAGCGAGACGGCGCCCGCCGGTAGCCGATCGCGCAATGGGGGCGTGATCGCCCAAAGATCATAGGCGATTGTCAGCGCCGGCGGCGCGATCAGCATGGCCAGCGGCCAGAGGTGGGGCGGCAGTTGTGGCCGCGCCAGCAATTCCAACGCGCCGACCGCCGCGACGCCGGAGATTGGGATTAGCGCCGTCGCCGCGATCGCCCCCCACCCCGGCATACGGCCGTTCAACCAGCACACGAAGGTCAGCGCCGCTAGCAGCGCCCAGAGGATGATCGCCTCGAAAGCTGCGAAGGCCTGAGCGAGGCCGTTGCCGGCAGGATCGTTGCTGCCGAGGCTGGCGAGCCCCGGCAGCAGGATCAACCATGCAAACCCGGCAACGAGGGCGAGGATGTAAGCAAGGGCGACGGCGCTGCTGGAAGGCGTCGGTGGCGCGTCTCCCCCTGGCATGTTCCCCTCCGCTCGCGTGGCTTACGGTCCGGCCCTCAGCGCGCCGCCGCCGGGGCGCGGCGCGAGCCATCGCGCGCACGCATGATCGCGGCGTTAAGCGCGCCGCCGAAGAGGAACAACGAGGCCATCACATATAGGAAGACCAGCGCAATCATCACCGAAGCGAGGCCGGCATAGGTCGAGACGTAGTTGCGCGCGAATTCGTTGAGGTAGACGCCAAACAGCCCGCCGACCGCGATGCTGCTGGCGAAGGTGACGATGACGCCGGGCGCAATGTCGACGAAGCGCACCGGCCGCGCCGGCAGCCAGCGATGCGCGATGATCAGGGTGATGGCGAGCAGCAGCGTCGCAATGCCGAGGCGCGTGAAGGTGACGATAACCTGCAGCGGCGCCAGCGCAGGGACGAAGCTCAGAATCGTCGACCAGATCAGCGGCCCTAGCACGACCAGGAAGGCCAGCGCCAGCAGCCCCGCCGAGGCGACGAGCGCGAAGGCCAGCGATTGCAGCCTGAGCCGCCACCACGGCCGCGTCTCGGGCGAGGCGTAGGCGCGATTGAGGCCGACGCGCAGCGCCTCGATCGCGCTGGTGGAGAAATAGAGCGCCAGCACCACGCCGATCGTCAGCAGCCCGCCACGCGGCGCCGTCAGCACGTCGCGCACCTCGCCCGCGATCGGCCGCGCGACGGCGTCAGGCCAGGCGGAGAAGATCAGCCGCGTCGCCTCGTCGGCAAGGTCCTGCGTCCCGAGAAACCCAGCCAGCGCGGTGACGAAGATCAGAAAGGGAAACAGCGAGGTCAGAGTCGACAGGGCGATATGGCTCGAGATCGCCCAGCCGTCCTCAACCGCGAACGTGTTGACCGCGTCGACGAGAATGGACCAGGTTTTGCGCATGCCCGTCTCGCCTTCGACGCCGCCGCCGTCGGACTGGCGGCGGATCGTTGGCCATATATCATGCTCGGGCCGCTCTTTGGCGAGGGGGTCGGCGCAGCGAGACGTGCTCTAAAATCGCTCCAGCCGCACGTGGGCGACCCCTGCCCGGCGCATGCCCAGCACATCGGCGGCGACGGTCGAGACGTCGATGATCCGGCCGGGGCCCCACGGGCCGCGGTCGACGATGGTGACGATTGTGCTGCGACCGTTATCGAGATTGTTGACGCGCACGCGCGTGCCAAACGGCAATGTGCGGTGGGCGGCGATCAGGCCGCCATGGTAAGGATTGTAGTAGTAGGTCGCCAATCCGTATTCGTCCGCGCTTGCGCTCGCGGTTGCGAGCACCGCGGCGAATAGCGCGAGAACAAGCTTCATGACGGTCGCCTCCAATGGTTTGGCAAATCCCCCCCTTGTGCAGGCCCAACCCGCCCCTTCGCCCGCTAATGCGACATAAACATGGCGGTCGCAATTCTGACTTAATTTATTCACGACAATCGACTGAAGTTTCAGGGGAAAGGACACAGGTTGCGCGTTCTCGTCATCGGCGCCGCAGGGATGATCGGGCGCAAGCTCGTGGCGGCGCTAGCGCGCGAGGGCGCGCTCGCCGGCCGCGGCGTCTCAGCCGCTCACCTTGTCGATATCGTCGCCCCTGTCGCGCCCGCGGGCGCACGCTTCCCAACGACGTGCGAGGCGCTCGATCTGACCGTCGCCGGCGCGCCCGAGCGACTGATCGCCGCGCGCCCTGACGTCGTCTTCCTGCTGGCGGCGGTTGTTTCGGGCGAAGCGGAGCGCGACTTCGAAAAGGGCTACGCGGTCAACCTCGACGCAACGCGCCGCCTGTTCGAGTCGATCCGCCTCGAGCGGGGCGCGTCCAGCGGGGCCTATTTTCCGCGCGTGGTCTTCGCCTCCTCGATCGCCGTCTTCGGCGCGCCGTTCCCCGAGGCGATCGGCGACGATTTCCAAACGACGCCGCTAACCAGTTACGGCGCGCAGAAGGCGATCAGCGAGCTGCTGCTCGCGGACTATTCGCGGCGGGGAATTTTCGACGGGATCGGCCTGCGTCTGCCGACGATCTGCGTGCGGCCTGGGCCGGCCAACGCCGCCGCCTCGGGGTTCTTCTCGGCGATCATCCGCGAGCCGCTCAGCGGGCGTGAAGCGATCCTGCCGGTGTCCGACACGGTGCGCCACTGGCACGCCTCGCCGCGGGCGGCGGTTGGCTTCTTTCTGCACGCCGCCGCGCTCGACCTGTCGCGGCTGGGCGCGCGCCGAAACTTGACCTTGCCGGGCGTATCGGCGACGGTTGGCGAGCAGATCGAGGCCCTGCGTCGCGTTGCGGGCGATGGGGTGGTCGGCCTGATCCGCCGCCAACCCGACCAAACGATCGCACGCATGGTTGCGGGCTGGCCCACGCGCTTCGAGACCGTCCGCGCTGCGGCGCTCGGCTTCGTGGCGGAAGCGAGTTTCGACGAGATCATCCGCGTCTATCAGGAGGACGACTATGTCGCTGCTGTCGCCTGACCAGGCGACGCCCGACCCGGCGCCAACGCTAGTTGCCGCGTCGGACGGCGCCGTCGCGCCTGCGCTCGCCGCTCCGACACGACGCTCTGTCGGCGTCGCCGGGCGCCTCCTGATGTTGACGATCGGCTCCGTGCTGCTGGCGATCGGACTCTTTTACGCTTCGCGCCTGACCGCCTATCGCGAGAACTGGCTGCGCGATCGCATCATGGTCGCCCATAGCGCGATGATGCTGTTTGGCGCGACTGGCGCAGAAGACGTGCCGCGCGAACTGGCCGACAAGATCCTCGACACCGTTGGAGCAAAATCGATCACCGTGTCGCTGCCCGATGGCCGGCGGCTGACCGCAACGACGCAAGTTCCGCTCCCCGCCGCCGAGACAGTGGAGCTCGGCGACCCCTCGTTCGCGATGGCGAGCCAATCGGCTTTTCGCACATTGTTCGCTCAGCCCGGTTCGCTGACGCGGGTGATCGGCAAGTCGCCGATCGATGGCGCGACGATCGACGTGACCCTCGACCAGTCGCCGTTGATCGCGGCGATGTGGCGCATCTCGCGCACCTTCTCCATTCTGGCGCTGATCATCTCGGCGGTGGTGACATGCGTGTTGTGGGCGGCATTGTGGCTTCTGGTGATCCGGCCGATGCGCCGGCTGACTTCGAGCATCATCGCCTTCGGCGAGCGGCCTCAGGAGCACGCGCGGGTGATCGCGCCGAGCGGGCGCAGCGACGAGATCGGCCGCGCCGAAGCGGCGCTGTCGACGATGCAGAGCTCGCTCGCTCACGAACTCAGGCAACGCAAGCGCCTGTCCGAGCTCGGCATGGCGGTGGCGCGCATCAATCACGATCTGCGCAACATGCTCTCGGCGGCGCAGCTCATCTCCGATCGTCTCGCCTCCATTCCCGACCCGCTCGCTCAGCGGCTCGCCCCGCGTCTGGTGGCGACGCTCGATCGCGCGATCCTGTTCTGCCAGGCGACCCTCACCTATGGCGGGGGACGCGAGCAGGAGGCGACGCCGCGCGGGTTCGACTTACGCGAACTGGTGCGCCAGGTCGTCGAGACCGCCGAGGCCGAGCGCGTCGGCGCGGTCGTCTACGCGATCGACATCCCGCCGAAATTCGAACTGCTGGCCGATCCCGATCATGTTTCGCGCGTGATCGAGAACCTGTGCCGCAACGCCGCCCAGGTGCTGGTCAGCCGCGGCGCCCAGGACGGCCGCCCGACCGCGATTCGTCTGGCGGCGATCCGCACCGACAACGTCGCCCTGATCGAGATCAGCGACACCGGCCCGGGTTTCGGGGCCGAGCAGACGGCTCATATTTTCGAACCGTTTCATCTCACCACGCGCCAGGGCGGAACCGGCCTTGGCCTCGCCATCGCCGCCGATCTCGTCGCGCGTAACGGCGGCTCGATCAGCCTCGCCGAGGCCAAGAGCGAAGACTTCTACTGCGGCGCGCGGTTTCTCATCACCCTGCCGACACCCGACGCCGTTGGCCGGCGCAACGGGCGGATCGCCGCCTCCCACTGAGCGCGGCCTACCGGCAGGCGGCGAAAGGGGCGTGTTTACGCGCGCGCGCCCTTCCTTTATTGCTCGCTCCCGCAATCGAGGGGCCGGCATGGGTGCGCGCAAGTCAGCCGCGAACAAGAACCTTGCGATCTGTTTCCTTGCGTCGAGCGCGCCGGAAGCAGAGGCGGCGCGCGCCAAGCTGGTCGCCCGCTACGGCAATGTCGACCCAGAGCAGGCCGACGTGATTGTCGCGCTTGGCGGCGACGGCCTGATGCTGCAAACCCTGCACCGCACGATGCAGTCGCCCAAGCCAATCTACGGCATGAACCGCGGCTCGGTCGGGTTTCTGATGAACGAATACGCCGAGAACGACCTGCCGACGCGGCTCGCCGCGGCGCTGCCCTCGATCATCCATCCGCTGCTGATGCGAGCGCGCGATGTGCGCGGGCGCGAGACGACGGCGCGAGCAATCAATGAAGTGTCGTTGTGGCGCCAAGCCTATCAAGCCTCGAAGCTGTGCGTCAGCGTCGATGGCGCGGTGCGGCTGGCCGAGCTCGTCGCCGACGGCGTGCTGGTGGCGACGCCGGCCGGATCGACCGCCTACAATCTTTCGGTCAATGGCCCAATCGTGCCGATCGGAGTCCGGCTGATGGCCCTGACGCCGATTTCCGCCTTCCGGCCGCGTCGTTGGCGCGGCGCGCTGCTCTCGGACCGGGCGCGGGTCACCATCGAGGTGAAAGAGGCCGAAAAGCGCCCGGTGGCGGCGGTCGCCGACCATTTCGAAATCCGCGACGTGGCGCGAGTCGATGTCGAGACCGACCATGCGACGTCGCTGACGCTGCTGCACGACCCCGGCCAACCGCTGGAAGAGCGGATTTTGCGCGAGCAGTTCGGGGCCTGACGCGGAGCCGATGCGGCGCCGGCGAGGCTAAGCAAGGATCATCCGATCATGGCCAAGAGCGCGCGCATCACCGCCGAGGAATTGCTGTCGGACGGGCGCTTCCCCCTGACGCGCACGCACGCCGAGGTCGAGGAGGCCGATGGCGGCGCCCGCACGCTGAACTATGAGATCTATCATCACGGCGCGGCGGCGGCGGTGCTGCTCTATGATGCCGAGCGCGGCGTGATGATGTTGGTCAAGCAGTTCCGGCTCGCCGCCTACATCGCCGAAGGCGCGCTCGAGATGCTCGAAGTCTGCGCCGGCATGCTCGACGGCGATGAACCGCTCGCCTGCGCCCTACGCGAAGCCTGGGAGGAGACCGGCGTGAAGCTCGCCTCGGCGCGCCACGCGTTCGACGCCTTCACCAGCCCGGGCGCGGTGACCGAAAAGATCGCCTGCTTCGTCGCGCCCTATCGCGTCGCCGACCGGATCGGCGCCGGCGGCGGCGTCGACGCCGACGAACGGATCGAGGTCGTCGAACTCGGCTACGCCGAAGCTGAAGCGATGATCGCCTCTGGCGCCATCCGCGACGCCAAAACCATCGCGCTCATCTACTACGCCAAGGCGCACGGCCTCGTCGGGTAGAACCTCAGTCTTGCGGCATCGCCAGCGGCTGGGCGGGAACGTCGGAGGCGATCGGGCCTGGACCTGCTCCGTCGCGCTGATAGATGTCGGGGCGGAACTGCACGATGCCATCGGGCGTCGCCCAAGCGGTGATGTAGACCCAATAGACCGGCACCGGCGTCGTCAGCTTGACGTCAAGACGCTGACCGGTGCGGATCACGTCGTCGATCTGGTCGCGACCCCAGCCGGGATTGTCCTTCAGTAGCCAGGCGACGTAGTCGCGCACATCCTGCACGCGCACGCAGCCCGAGGAGACGAAGCGGAAATCGTCGCCGAAGACGCCCTTGGAGGGCGTGTCGTGCATGTAGACGCCGTAAGGGTTGGGAATATTGATGCGCACAAAGCCGAGCGAATTGAGATCGGCGCCCTGATCCTGGCGATACTTATAGTGGGTCGCCTCGTCGCTGTTCCAGTTGATCGACTGCGGCGAGACCTCCTGCCCCTCTTTGTTGAAGACGCGAATCTTCTCGTCGGTGAGATAGCCGGCGTCGGCCTGCATCTTGGGGATCAGGTCTTTCTTGATCAGCGAAGGCGGCACGGTCCAGAACGGGTTGAAATTGATCTCGGTCGCCTTGGTCTGCATGATCGGCGACTGGCGGTCGATCTTGCCAACGCCGGCGGCGTGGTGGGAAAAGACCGTCCCGCCCTCGACTGTCTCGACCGCCGCAGCGGGAATGTTGACCATCACGAAGCGCTGGCCCAGATCGCCCGAATAGGCGCGCAGCCGCACGATGTTGGTCTGGAGCTGGGCCAAACGCGCCTCTGCGGAGACGTTGAGCTGGGCGAGCGTCTCGTCATTGACGTCGCCGCTCGGGCTCAGGCCGTGCCGAACCTGAAACCGCTTGACCGCCGCGTCGACGAAGGAATCGAAGATCGGCCCCATGCCGGCGACCGGATCGAGGTCGCCCGAGGCGACGAGACGCTGGCGAAGCGCCAGCACCGCCTTCGACTTGGCGCCGATCCGCAGTTCGGCGGAGGCGGGAACCATGGTCCAGCCGCCACGCGAAACCAGGCCCTGATAAAGCTGGATCGCCGCTTCGGTCGCCGTCACGGTGGCTGGCGACAGCACCGGGGTGCCCTCGCGGCCGATCGAGACGCGATCGGACAACTCGTAGCTCTGTCGCCATTCGGCCTGGTCGTCAGCCTGTTGGGCGAAAGCAATCGGGGCCGCGCCGGCGAGCGCGCACAGAGCGACGCCGGAAAGAAAAGCGCGCCGGTCGAGGCGCGAGAAACGCGATCCCGTCATGTAAGGCCAAGCCCCTGGAGTGTCCGCGGAATGATGACGTCTCTGGACATCGCCCCCCGCTGCATTCGCGATTTGGGGCCGGCAGCGCGATTCGGTCGCGACGACCCTACCCTCTCGTTAACAAGACGATGCTTCGGGCGATTTTATGGCCGGGGGGTCGGGGGAACGCAAGCGTGAACGCGAATACGAAAAGAGCGCCCCGTTAAGGACGCCCTTTCCGCAAGGATCAGTCGTTTCAGTCCAGGCTTTGACGATCAGAGCCGATACTTGATCTGGTCGGTCCAGAAGCGCTCGAGACGCGCCAGGGACACGTTCATGCGGGCGAAATCGTCGGAGACGACGCCGCCGATCTGCTCGACCGTGGTCGCATGCTTATCGTAGAGGCCGGTGATGATGCGATGCACCTCCTCGCCCTTCTCGGTGAGGCTGATGCGCACCGAACGGCGGTCGACGCGCGAGCGGGCGTGATGGAGATAGCCCATCTCGACCAGCTTCTTGACGTTATAGGAGACGTTCGACCCGAGGTAATAGCCGCGGGTGCGCAGTTCTCCGGCCGTCAGTTCCTTGTCGCCGATGTTGAACAACAGCAGCGCTTGCACGGCGTTGACGTCGGAACGCCCACGCCGGTCGAATTCGTCCTTGATGACGTCGAGAAGGCGGCGGTGCAGCCGCTCGACCATCGTCAGGGTCTCGAGATACGCCGGGCGAATTGAAGCAATTCGCTCCGAGCGCGCGGCCCCTTCTTCTGTCTTCGCAAGATTCTTCATGACACACTCGCCTGTTCGACTGTCCCTGGCCGAGATTATTGTTCGGTCCGTTGAGGAGGTCGACAGTAACCTAGGCCCATGAAGACGAGTTTAAGAGTCAGGATGAATCTAGAGTTTACTTACGAGGGTAAACTTAAGCTAAATCAAAGGGTTTGTTGACCTTTGCAGACCGTTAAAATTGTCGGTTTCGAACGCGTCAACCACGTTCCTGGCCGGCCCGCCAGCTGAGGAAAAAATAGACCGCGACCAGCACGATGTCGAAGCCGACGCCAACCGGGCCGCTCATCGCGCCGCGCACGCCGAGCGCCGGGGAAACGACCTCGATCGAGGCGCACAGCAGCCACAGCACGCCGCCCCAGGGCGCGGCGAGCCACAGGCCGATGGCGGCGAGCGGATCGACCGCGGCGAAAAAGGCGATCGAACCTTGCAACGGGCGCGAGAGAGAGGCGAAATCGCCAAACCGGGGAAGGCGCCGATGATCAGGCCCCAATTGTAGAGCCCCTTGACCACCCACACCCAGGCGATGACCCGCATGAACCAAACCAGCGCGTCGCCCCAATAGAGCTTGAGCGAATAGCCGGCGCGGCCGAACTCGCCAGGCGGCGCTCGGTCGACGATCTGCGTCACGCCATCGACGCTCTGGCGCATCACCGACTTCAGGGGGCGGTCTCCAAGAAGGTCAGCTCTTCGGCCTCGGGCAGCGGCGCAAAATAGGCTTCAATCGCCCGTTCGTCGATTGGCTCGTCACCGCCCGGGCGCCAGCGCGGCGCATTGTCCTTGTCGACGATCACGGCCCGCACGCCCTCGTAGAAGTCGTCGCTGCGGCAGATGCGCGAGACGATGCGGAAATCGAGGCGCATCGCCTCCTCGAACGACAGCGAGCCGCCAAGCGCCACCTGGCGCAGCGCGATCGCCTGGCTGGTCGGCGAAGTCCTGCGCATCGCCTCCAGCGCCGCTAGGGCGAGCGGCGCGCCGCCCTGAGAGGCCGCAGCGAGGGCCCCGAGGACCGTCGGCCGCTCGAGCCGGGCAAACCAACCAGCGATCGCTGTCGCCTCCGCAGCGAGTTCGCCAGACGGCGGGGGGGCGGCGAAGCGGGCGAGGATGGTTTCGGTCGCGCCCGGCTGGGTCAGCGCCGCCGTCAGATCGGCAAAGGATCCGCTCGGTGTGAAGCTTTGGGCGAGGCCAAGCGCGACGACGTCGCCCGCTCGCGCTCGCAGGCCGGTCGCGGCGAGGAAGGCGCCGACTCCGCTCGCGAGGCGCGGCAGGACGTAGCTCGCGCCGACGTCGGGAAAGAAGCCAATGCCGACCTCCGGCATGGCGAACAGCGTGCGCTCGCTGGCGACCCGGTGCGAGGCGTGGGCGCTGAGGCCGACGCCCCCGCCCATGACGATGCCGTCGATCAGCGCGACGATTGGTTTGGGATAACGCTTGATGCGGCGGTTGAGCTGATATTCCTCGCGCCAAAAGAGCAGCTGGGCGGCGTGGTCGCCCGCGCGCCCCTGCTCGTACAGCAAACGGATGTCGCCCCCGGCGCAGAATGCGCGCCCGCCCGCGCTGGCGATGACGACGCGCGCGACGCCGGCGTCATGCTCGAACGCGTCGAGCGCGGCGGCGATGACCCGCACCATTGGCAGCGTCAGCGCATTCAGCGCCTGGGGTCTATCGAGGAGAATGACGCCCGCCGCGCCGCGTCGCTCGGCGCTCGCGCCCGCAGCGCCAGGCGCCGGGGCGGCGTCGATCATTTCACCCGCGCGAGAACCGCGTCGATGGCCGCGGCCACCTCGGCGATGCTCGCCATGCCGTTGACCTCATGATGCCTGCGCTTGGCGGCGTAATAGGGGGTCACCGCGACGGTGTCGCGAAAGTATGTGGCGAGGCGGTTCTTGAACACTTCCGGATCGTCGTCCTTCCGCACCGGCTGACCGGCCGCCTTGGCCTCGGCGGCGCGATTGACGATGCGCGAGACGAGCTTGTCCGCGTCGGTCTTGAGTTCGATCGCCGCGTCGAGCTTGGCCCCTTTGCGAGCCAACATCGCGTCGAGCGCCTCCGCCTGGGCGAGCGTGCGGGGAAAGCCGTCGAGGATGAAACCCGTCTTGGCGTCGGGCTGGTCGAGGCGCTCGTCGATGATGCCGACAACGATTTCGTCGGAGACCAGCGCCCCCGCGTCCATCACCGACTTGGCCTTGAGGCCGATCGGCGATCCGGCCGCCACCGCGGCGCGCAGCATGTCGCCGGTTGAAAGCTGAGGAATGCCGTATTTCGCCACCAGTCGATTTGCCTGCGTGCCCTTGCCCGCCCCCGGCGGCCCGAGCAGGATCAACCTCATCTCTTCCTCCCCCTCAGCTTGGCCTTACGGATCAAGCCTTCGTACTGATGCGCCTGCAGATGGCCGTGGATCTGAGCCACCGTGTCCATCGTGACGCTGACGACGATCAGCAGCGAAGTGCCGCCGAAGTAAAGCTGAACGGAGGAATAGGAAGTCAGCAACTCGGGGAAGATGCACACCAGCGCCAGATAGCCGGCGCCAATCACGGTGATGCGGGTGAGGATCTGGTCGATGTATTGCGCCGTGCGCTCGCCCGGCCGCACGCCGGGAACAAAGCCGCCGTGCTTCTTGAGATTGTCGGCGGTGTCGACCGGATTAAACACCGTCGCCGTGTAGAAGAAGGCGAAGAAGACGATCAGCGCGACATAGAGGAGGAGGTAGAGCGGCCCGCCGCGGCCCAGCAGCGACGTGATGGTCGATAGGACGCTGTTGGACGCCGACCCCTGCACGAAGTTGGCGACGGTCGTTGGCAGCAGCAGCAACGAGGAGGCGAAGATCGGTGGGATGACGCCGGCGGTGTTGAGCTTAAGCGGCAGGAACGAACTCTGCCCCTCATACATCTTGTTGCCGACCTGACGGCGCGGATAGGTGATCGGCACCCGCCGCTGCGCGCGCTCCATGAAGACGATGAAGGCGACGACGACGAACACCATCACCAGCACCGCCAGCACCATCCCGGTCGAGATCGAGCCCTGACGGCCAAGCTCGAACAATTGCACCACCGCCACCGGCAGGCGGGCGACGATGCCGGCAAAAATGATCAGCGACGAGCCGTTGCCGACGCCGCGCGCGGTGATCTGCTCGCCGAGCCAGACAAGGAACATCGTCCCGCCGGTAAGCGTGATGACGGTCGAGATGCGAAACAGCATCCCCGGATCGGCGACCACGCCCCCGCGCCCTTCAAGGCCGATGGCGATGCCGTAGGCCTGGAACACCGCAAGTATGACGGTGAGGTAGCGCGTGTATTGGTTGAGGACCTTGCGGCCGGCCTCGCCCTCTTTCTTGATCGCCTCGAGCGACGGCAGCACCGAGCTCAGGAGCTGGATGATGATCGACGCCGAGATGTAGGGCATGATGTTCAGCGCGAACACCGCCATGCGCTGCACGGCGCCGCCCGAGAACATGTTGAACATGTCGAGGACGCCCTGGCTGTGGCCAGTGAACGAATCCTCGAACGCCTTGGGGTCGATGCCGGGCAGCGGGATGTAGGTGCCCAGGCGATAGATCACCAGCGCGCCCAGCGTGAACCAGATGCGCTTCTTGAGCTCTTCCGCCTTGGAGAAGGCAGACCAGTTGATGTTGGCGACAAGCTGTTCTGCGGCCGATGCCATCGCTCATGCGCTCCGATCTGCGCCGCGCGCCTCAGCGGCCCGCGGCAGGCGGCCCCGACGGCGCCGCTTGAATCATATGGCCCGGCCGCAACCAAACGCCACCCCCCTTGGGGCGACTTTTCGTCACTCGGTAGCGGGCGCGGCCTCGGGACGCAGCGTCTTGACGCTGCCGCCCGCCTTCTCGATCGCGGCGACGGCGCTCTTGGACGCGCCGTAGACCTCGAACGCGACCTTGGCCTTCAGCTCGCCCTTGCCGAGGATCTTCACCCCGTCGCGGGCGCGCGCCACCACGCCGGCGGCGATCAGCGCCTCGACGGTGATTGGCTTGCCAGCGTCGAGCTTGCCGGCGTCGAGCGCGATCTGCACCCGGCCGAGATTGACCTCGTTGAGATCGAGGGGCGAGGGCGGATTGAAGCCGCGCTTGGGCAGGCGGCGATGCAGCGGCATCTGGCCGCCCTCGAAGCCCTTGATGCGCACGCCCGAACGCGCAGTCTGGCCCTTGCCGCCGCGCCCGGCCTGCTTGCCCTTGCCCGAGCCGATGCCACGCCCGACCCGGATACGGTCTTTCCTGGCGCCCGGATTGTCCTTGATTTCGTGGAGTTTCATGGTCGCGTCCTCAATGGCCGTCGACGACGCGCACGAGGTGCGCGACCTTGGCGATCATTCCGCGCACCGCCGGCGTGTCTTCGAGGCTGGAGCGGCGGCCGATCTTGTTGAGGCCGAGGCCCCTGAGAGTCTCACGCTGGGCGTGCGGACGCCCAATGGCGCTGCCGGTCTGCTCAACCGTGACTTGCTTCTTCGTGGTCATGTTCGGAGCCTCGCGATCACGAATCGGCGGCGTCGGCTTCGACGCCTTGGCGGCGCGACTGCAACGTCGACACCTTGATGTTGCGCCGCTGCGCGACCGAGCGCGGGCTATCCTCGCGCGAGAGCGCGTTGAACGTGGCGCGGATCATGTTGTAGGGGTTCGACGAGCCCTGGCTCTTGGCGACGACGTCGTGGACGCCGAGCGACTCGAACACGGCGCGCATCGGGCCGCCGGCGATGATGCCCGTGCCGGCCGAGGCGGCGCGCAGCACGACGCGCCCGGCGCCGTGGCGCCCGAATACGTCGTGATGCAGAGTGCGCCCTTCGCGCAGAGGCACGCGCACCAGACCGCGCTTGGCGGCCTCGGTCGCCTTGCGGATCGCCTCGGGCACTTCGCGCGCCTTGCCGTGGCCGAAACCAACCCGGCCCTTTTGATCGCCAACCACGACCAGCGCGGCGAAGCCGAAGCGCCGGCCGCCCTTGACCACCTTGGCCACGCGGTTGATGTGAACCAGACGATCGACGAACTCGCTGTCGCGGTCGTCTCGGCCATGGTCGCGGCCGCGGCCGCCTTCTCCTTCACGCGCCATTGTCTCTTTCCGTCACTGAACGCGGCTGCCGGATCGGCGCCGCTCGCTTAAGGCTAACTTCAGAACTCGAGGCCGCCCTCGCGGGCCCCCTCGGCGAGCGCCTTGACGCGCCCGTGATACATGTAACTGCCACGATCGAACACGACCTTGCCGACGCCAGCCTTTTTGGCCCGCTGCGCCAGCTCCTTGCCGACGTGCTTGGCGGCGGCGATGTCGGCGCCGGTCTTGACCTTCTCGCGAATCTCTTTCTCGATCGTCGAAGCGGCGGCGAGCGTGACACCCTTCTCGTCGTCGATGATCTGCGCGTAGATCTGCTTGGACGAGCGGAACACGCTCAGGCGCGGACGATCGCCGCTGCGGGCGATGATCGCGCGACGGACGCGGGCCTTGCGGCGCTCGGTGGACTTGTTGGACTTGGCCATGACGGCGCCCCTTACTTCTTCTTGCCTTCCTTACGGAAGATAAACTCGTCAGCGTATTTGACGCCCTTGCCCTTGTAGGGCTCGGGGCCGCGAAGAGCGCGAATCTCGGCGGCGGTCTGACCGACCTGCCGCTTGTCGATGCCCGAAATGGTGATTTCAGTCGGCTTGGGCGTGACGATGGTCACGCCGACCGGGATCGGGAACACCACATCATGGCTGTAGCCGAGCGAGAGCTGCAGGTTCTTGCCCGCGACCGCCGCCTTGTAGCCGACGCCGTTGATCTCGAGCTTTTTCTCGAAGCCCTGGGTGACGCCCGCGACCAGATTCTGGATGCGCGCGCGCGCGGTGCCCCACATCGCCCGCGAGCGCTTGTCCTCGCCCTGCGGCGCGACATGAATCACGCCGCCTTCGATGGTGACCGACACCTCGTCAGGGGCGGTGAACTTCAGTTCGCCCTTGGCGCCCTTGACCGCGATCGACTTGCCGTCGAGCTTGGCTGTGACCCCGGAGGGGATGGCGACTGGCTTCTTGCCGATACGAGACATTGCATTGCTTCCAGATTAACGGACGCCGACCGGGTCGGCCCTCAAGATGCGGCCCTTAGAAGACCGTGCAGAGGACTTCGCCTCCGACGTGGAGTTCGCGCGCCGAATGATCGGCCATCACGCCCTTGGGCGTCGACAGGATCGACACGCCGAGGCCATTGGCGACCCGCGGCACGGCTTCGACGTTGGCGTAGACGCGCCGGCCCGGCTTGGAGACGCGCTCGAGTTTGCGAATGACCGGCTCGTTGTCGAAATACTTGAGCTCGATCTCAAACTCGGTGCGACCATTGTCGAACTCGGTGGTCGAGTAGCCGCGGATGTAGCCCTCGGCCTCGAGCACGTCGAGCACCTTCTTGCGCAGGGACGAACCCGGCGTCGAAACTTTGCCACGCTTGCGCATCTGAGCGTTGCGGATGCGGGTGAGCATATCGCCCAACGGATCGTTCACAGCCATGATCCTCTCCTCACCAGCTCGATTTCACGAGGCCTGGAATGAGGCCCTTGTTGCCCAGATCGCGCAGCGCGATACGGCTCATCTTCATCTTGCGATAGTAGCCGCGCGGGCGACCCGTCACCTCGCAACGGTTGCGAATGCGCACCGCAGCGCCATTGCGCGGCAGCGCGGCGAGCCGAATGCGCGCCTCGAAACGCTCTTCCATCGCCAACTTGTCGTTGTTGGCGACATCCAACAGGCGCTTGCGACGGGCCAGAAACTTCTTGGCCATCCGCTGCTTGCGCAGGTTGTTCTCGATTGCACTCTTCTTTGCCATTCACAGGCCTCCATTTTCCGCGTTTGAGCGCCGGGCGCTCACTGCCGGAACGGGAAGTTGAACGCACGCAACAAAGCGTGCGCCTCGGCGTCGGTTTTAGCGGTCGTGCACACGACGATGTCGAGGCCGAGCATCGACTCAGCCTTGTCGTAATCGATCTCGGGGAAAATGATGTGTTCTTTCACCCCGAGCGCGTAATTGCCGCGACCGTCGAACGACTTCGGGTCGAGGCCGCGGAAGTCGCGCACGCGCGGCAGCGCGACCGTCACCAGACGGTCGAGAAACTCGTACATGCGGGTCTTGCGCAAAGTCACCTTGGCGCCGATCGGCATGTTCTCGCGCACCTTGAAGGTCGAGATCGCCTTGCGCGCCCTGGTGACGATCGGCCGCTGACCGGCGATCAACGCCAGATCGGCGGCGGCGGAGGTCACCTTCTTGGTGTCGTTGACCGCTTCGCCGACGCCCATGTTGAGCACGATCTTGTCGATCTTGGGCACCTGCAGCGCGTTCTTGTAGCCAAACTCCTTCACGAGCTTGGGCACGATCTCTTTCTCGTAGAGAGCCTTGAGACGCGCGACGTAATCCTTCGGCGGCGCCTTGGCCTGGCCAGCGGACTCCGTTGGCGCAGCCTTGGCCTTCGCCTTGGCGATCTTGGCCTCTTTGGCGTCGGCGATCTTGGCCTCAGCCGGGCTCTTCGCCTCTGCGCCGCCAGCGGCCTTGCCACCCTTGGCGGCGGGCTTGTCGGCTTTCGCCGGCTTGCCGCCCTTGTCCTTTGCCTCAGCCATCGATCAAGTCTCCGGAACGCTTGGCGACGCGGACCTTGCGGCCGTCGTCGAGAATCTTGAAGCCGACGCGGGTCGGCTTGCCGGTCTTGGGATCGGCGATCGCGAGGTTGGAGAGATCGATCGTCGCTTCCTTCGACACGATGCCGCCTTCGCTCTTGGCGCTCTGGCGGGTGTGGCGTTTGACGAGGTTGACGCCGGCGACAATGGCGCGCCGATCGGTCGGATTGACCGAGGTCACCTCGCCGGTCTTACCCTTGTCGCGGCCAGCGAGGACGATGACCTTATCGCCCTTCCTGATTTTGGCGGCCATTACAGCACCTCCGGCGCGAGCGAGATGATCTTGACGTGATTCTTGGCGCGCAGCTCGCGCGGCACCGGCCCAAAGATGCGGGTGCCGATCGGCTCGGCCTGATTGTTGATCAGCACCGCGGCGTTGGAGTCGAAGCGGATCACCGACCCGTCGGCGCGGCGGATGTCCTTGGCGGTGCGCACCACGACCGCCTTCATCACGTCGCCCTTCTTGACGCGACCGCGCGGGATCGCCTCCTTGATCGAGACGACGATGACGTCGCCGATCGAGGCGTAGCGCCGCTTCGAGCCGCCCAGCACCTTGATGCACATCACGCGACGCGCGCCGGAATTGTCCGCGACATCGAGGTTGGTTTGCATCTGAATCATAGCCCAACGCCTTTCTAGTCAGAACGGATCCGGTCGCCCGAAAACCGCCTGAAGGAGGCTCGCGCCTCCGAAAATCCTTGTCCCGCGCTTTGCAGCGCTCCTTTAGCCCGTTGGCGCGTCGATCACGCGCCAGCGCTTCAACTTCGAGATCGGACGCGTCTCCTCGATCGACACCTGGTCGCCGACCTTCTGCGTCTTGTTCTCGACGTGCGCGTGGTAGTTTTTCGTCCGGCGCACGGTCTTCTTCAACAGCGGATGCGTAAAGCGCCGCTCGACTTTGATGACCAGGGTCTTCTCTTGCTTGTCGCTGACGACGACGCCCTGAAGAATTCGCTTCGGCATGTTCCCGTCCTCAGCTCTTGGTTTTGACGGCGCGCTTGCGCGCGGCGATGGTTTTGACGCGGGCGATGTCGCGCCGCACGACGCGCACGCGCGCGGTGTCCTGCAGTTGGCCGCTGGCCCGCTGGAAGCGCAGATTGAACTGCTCTTTCTTCAGCTTCAGGGCCTCATCGTCCAATTGATCCTCGGTCATCACGCCCAGATCCGAGAGACGGCTCGTCTTTTTCATCTCTCTCTCCTTACTCAGCGATGCGCTGTACGAAGCGCGTCTTGATCGGCAGCTTGGCGGCGGCGAGGGCAAACGCCTCGCGCGCGACCTGTGCCGGCACGCCGTCGACCTCGAACATGATGCGGCCCGGCGCGACGCGCACGACCCACAACTCCGGCGCGCCCTTGCCTTTACCCATGCGCACCTCGATCGGCTTCTTCGATACCGGCACGTCCGGGAAGACGCGGATCCAGACGCGGCCGGCGCGCTTCATGTGACGCGTCAGGGCGCGGCGGGCGGCCTCGATCTGGCGCGCGGTGACGCGCTCGGGCTCCAACGCCTTGAGGCCGAACTCGCCGAAGTTGAGCGCGAAGCCGCCCTTCGACACGCCAGAAATGCGTCCTTTGAACGCCTTCCGGAACTTGGTTTTCTTAGGCTGCATCATGGTCGTGGACCTTCAAGACTGTTCAGGCGGCGTCGCGGCCGTGGTCGCGATCGCGCGGTTCGCGACGGGGACGATGGGTCGAGGAATGATCGGCGTCGGCCGCTTTCTTGTCCTGCGCCATCGGATCGTGTTCGAGGATCTCGCCCTTGAAGATCCAGACCTTGATGCCGCAGGTGCCATAGGCGGTGTGCGCGGTGGCGACGCCATAGTCGATGTCGGCGCGCAGCGTGTGCAGCGGCACGCGCCCTTCGCGGTACCACTCGAGGCGAGCGATTTCCGCGCCGCCCAGGCGTCCCGAGCAGTTGATGCGGATACCCTCGGCGCCAAGACGCATTGCCGACTGCACCGCGCGCTTCATCGCGCGGCGGAAGGCGACGCGGCGCTCGAGCTGCTGAGCGATCGAATCGGCGACCAGCGTCGCGTCGATCTCGGGCTTGCGCACTTCGACGATGTTGATGGCGACTTCCGACTGGGTCATCTTGGCGACCTGCTTGCGCAGCTTGTCGATGTCGGCGCCCTTTTTACCAATCACCACGCCCGGACGCGCCGAGTGGATGTTGACGCGGGCCTTCTTGTGCGGACGCTCGATGACGATCTTGGAGATCGCCGCCTGCTTGAGCGCGCCCATCAGCAACTCGCGGATCTTCATGTCCTCGTGCAACAGCTTGCCGTATTCGCCCTTGCTGGAGTACCAGCGCGAATCCCAGGTGCGGTTGACGCCGAGGCGCAGACCGATCGGATTGATCTTCTGACCCATCGCTAACTCCTCAGGCCGCTTTGGCGTCGGCGGGCGCCGCCGCGACTTCGCGCACAATGATCGTGATGTTGGAGAACGGCTTTTCGATCCGACCCGCCCGGCCGCGAGCACGCGGCGAGAAGCGCTTCATCACCATGTCCTTGCCGACATAGGCCTGCGCGACGACGAGATCGTCGACGTCGAGCTCGTGGTTGTTCTCGGCGTTGGCGATCGCCGACTCAAGCGCCTTCTTCACCTCGACCGAAATTCTCTTGTTGGAGAATTCCAGGTCGGCAAGCGCCGTCGCGACCTTCTTGCCGCGAATGAGCTGGGCGAGAAGATTGAGCTTCTGCGGGCTGATGCGCAGCATGCGGATGGTCGCTTTGGCTTCGTTTTCGCCGAGGCGCCGCGGATTGGCTTTCTGGGACATGGCGTTAAGCTCTCTTGGCCTTCTTGTCGGCGGAATGGCCGTGGAAGGTGCGCGTGGGCGCGAACTCTCCGAACTTGTGACCGATCATTTCTTCGGACACCATCACCGGTACGTGCTTGTGGCCGTTGTAGACGCCGAAAGTGAGACCGACGAACTGCGGCAAGATGGTCGAGCGCCGGCTCCAGATCTTGATGACGTCGGAGCGGCCCGAGCCGCGCGCCACGTCGGCCTTCTTGAGCAAGTAGCCGTCGACGAACGGGCCCTTCCAGATGGAACGGGACATGGCTTAGCCCTTCTTCTTGCGGACGTGCCGCGAAGCAACGATGAACTTGTCCGTCGACTTGTTCGAACGGGTCTTCTTGCCCTTGGTCGGCTTGCCCCACGGGGAGACCGGATGACGACCGCCCGAGGTGCGGCCTTCGCCGCCGCCGTGCGGATGGTCGACCGGGTTCATGGTCACGCCGCGATTGTGCGGACGGCGGCCGAGCCAGCGGTTGCGCCCAGCCTTGCCGAGCGAAGCGTTCATGTGGTCGGGGTTCGACACTGCGCCGATGGTGGCGAAGCACTGACCGTGCACCAGACGCTGCTCGCCTGAGCCGAGACGCAGCGCGACATAGCCCTGGTCGCGCCCGACGATCTGCGCATAGGCTCCGGCTGCTCTGGCGAGCGAGCCGCCCTTGCCGATCTTCATCTCGACGTTGTGGACAATCGTGCCAACCGGAATGTTGGCGAGCGGCATCGCGTTGCCTGGCTTGACGTCAACCTGGACGCCCGCGATCACGCTCTCGCCGACCGCGAGGCGCTGCGGGGCGATGATGTAGGCCTGCTCGCCGTCGGCGTAGCGCACCAGAGCGATGAAGCTCGTGCGGTTGGGATCGTACTCCAGACGCTCGACGGTTCCGGCGACTTCGAGCTTGCGGCGCTTGAAGTCGATGATCCGGTAGGTCTGCTTATGGCCGCCGCCGCGAAAGCGCACGGTGATGCGACCGGCGTTGTTGCGCCCGCCCTTCTCCGATTTGCCCTCGGTCAGCGCCTTGAGCGGCTTGCCTTTGTAGAGGTCGCTGCGATCGACCAGGGCGAGCTGGCGCAGGCCCGGGGTCGTCGGATTGAATGTCTTGAGAGCCATGGTTCCGTTACCTCTACAGACCGCTGGTCACGTCGATGCGGTGGCCATCGGCGAGCGTCACAAAGGCCTTCTTGAAGTCCTGTTGCTTGCCGCGCACGCCGCGAAACACCTTGTTCTTGCCCTTGCGCAGCAGCGTGTTGACCGCCGTCACCTTAACGTCGAACAACTTCTCGATCGCCGCCTTGATTTGCGGCTTGGTCGCGTCGCGGCGCACCTTGAACACGAACTGGTTGGCCTCCGAGGCGATGGTCGCCTTTTCGGTGATGATCGGCGCGACGATCGTGTCGTAGTGGCGAGCGTCCTTGCTCATTTGAACCGCGCCTCCAGCGCTTCAACCGCAGCCCGGGTCAGAACCAGCTTCTCGCGGCGCATGATGTCGTAAACGTTGATCCCCTGCGCCGGCAGCACGTCGACCTGCGGCAGGTTGCGCGCCGCCGCGGCGAAATGAGCGTTGACGCTCGCGCCATCGATGATCAGCACATTGTGCAGCGACGCCTTGGCGAAGGTCGCGCGCAGCGCCTTGGTCTTGCCTTCGTCGAGCTGCGCGAGTTCCCAGACGATCAGTCCGCCGGCGCGCTGCTTGGCCGAAAGCGCGTGGCGCAGCGCGAGCGCGCGCACCTTCTTGGGCAGATCGTGCGCGTGGCTGCGCACCACCGGGCCCATGGCGCGACCACCGCCGCGGAACTGCGGCACGCGGGCCGAGCCGTGACGGGCGCCGCCGGTGCCCTTCTGCTTGTACATCTTCTTGCCGGTGCGATGGATGTCGGCGCGCCCAAGCGTCTTGTGGTCGCCCGACTGGCGCTTGGCAAGTTGCCAGCGCACCATGCGGGCGATCAGGTCGGCGCGCGGCTCGAGACCGAAGATCTCGTCGCTGAGCTCGAGCGAGCCAGTCGCGGATCCGTCAATCGACGTCATGTCGAATTTCATGGCGTCATTCTCCCTTCGGCGCGGCGGCGGGCGCGGTCGACGCCTCGGCGTGAACGCGGAACTTGCCAGGATTTGGCGCATCCTTCGGCAAAGGCTTCTTGATGGCGTCGCGCACTGAGATCCAGCCGCCGGCGAAACCCGGCACCGCGCCTTCAACCAGGATCAGCCCGCGCTCGACGTCGGTCTGGACGACCCGCAGGTTCTGCGTGGTCACCTGATCGGCGCCCATGTGGCCGGCCATTTTCTTGTTCTTCCAGGTCTTGCCCGGGTCCTGACGACCGCCGGTCGAACCGTGCGAACGATGCGAGACCGAGACGCCGTGGGTGGCGCGCAAGCCGCGAAAGTTCCAGCGCTTCATGGGCCCGGCAAAACCCTTGCCGAGCGTCACGCCAGTGACGTCGACGAACTGGCCGACCAGGAAGTGGTCGGCGGTGATCTCGGCCCCGACCGGGATCAGCTTGTCCTCGGCGACGCGGAACTCGGCGAGCTTGAGCTTGGGCTCGACATGCGCCACGGCGAAGCGGTTGCGCTCCGCCTTGGAGACGTTCTTGACCTTGGCGCGGCCGATGCCGAGCTGAAGCGCGGTGTAGCCGTTCTTCTCCTGGGTGCGGTGCGCCACGACCTGACACCCCTCGACCTTGAGGACGGTGACCGGAACGTGCTCGCCCGCTTCCGTGAAGATGCGGGTCATGCCGAGCTTCTGTGCGATGATGCCTGAACGCATAGCGTTGATCCTTAGAAGCGCTTTCTAGCCGAAGAGGCGCTCGATATTTCCCTTTAGAGCTTGATCTCGACGTCGACGCCGGCAGCCAGATCGAGCTTCATCAGCGCGTCAACCGTTTGCGGCGTCGGGTCGACAATGTCGAGAACCCGCTTGTGAGTACGAATTTCGAACTGCTCGCGCGACTTCTTGTCGACGTGCGGCGAGCGGTTCACGGTGAACTTCTCAATCCGCGTCGGCAGCGGGATCGGCCCTCGGACCCGGGCGCCAGTGCGCTTGGCCGTCGAGACGATCTCCTTCGTCGAAGCGTCGAGCACGCGGTGATCGAACGCTTTGAGGCGAATGCGGATGTTTTGCGTGTTCATGTTTCAGATCCCTGGCCTCAAGCGGGCGAGGCGCTAGGCCTCGCCCGGTCGCAGCGACGCCTGCCTCACTCCACGATCTTGGCGACGACGCCCGATCCGACGGTGCGACCGCCTTCACGGATGGCGAAGCGCAGCTTCTCCTCCATGGCGATCGGCACAATCAGCTCGACCGAGATCGACACGTTGTCGCCCGGCATCACCATCTCGGTGCCTTCGGGAAGCTGGACGATGCCGGTCACGTCGGTGGTGCGGAAGTAGAACTGCGGGCGGTAGTTGGTGAAGAACGGGGTGTGGCGACCGCCCTCCTCCTTGGTGAGGATGTAGGCCTCGGCGGTGAACTTGGTGTGCGGCTTGACCGTGCCGGGCTTGCACAGCACTTGGCCACGCTCGACTTCCTCGCGCTTGGTGCCGCGCAGCAGGCAGCCGACGTTGTCGCCAGCCTCGCCCTGATCGAGCAACTTGCGGAACATTTCGACGCCGGTGACGATGGTCTTGATCGTCGCCTTGAGGCCGACGATCTCGACTTCCTCGCCGACCTTGACGATGCCGCGCTCGATACGACCGGTCACCACGGTGCCGCGGCCCGAGATCGAGAACACGTCTTCGACCGGCATCAGGAAGGGTTGATCCTTCGGGCGCTCCGGCTGCGGGATGTAGGCGTCAACCGCGTCCATCAGCTTGAGAACAGCGTCGTGGCCGATCTCAGGCGACTTGCCTTCCAGCGCCATCAGCGCCGAGCCCTTGATGATCGGAATGTCGTCGCCGGGGTAATCGTACTTCGACAGCAATTCACGAACTTCGAGCTCGACGAGCTCGAGCAGCTCGGGATCGTCGACCATATCGACCTTGTTCATGAAGACGACGAGCGCCGGAACGCCGACCTGGCGGGCGAGCAGGATGTGCTCGCGGGTCTGCGGCATCGGGCCGTCGGCGGCCGACACGACCAGGATCGCGCCGTCCATCTGCGCGGCGCCGGTGATCATGTTCTTCACATAGTCGGCGTGGCCAGGGCAATCGACGTGGGCGTAGTGGCGATTCTTGGTCTGGTACTCGACGTGTGCGGTCGAGATCGTGATGCCACGGGCCTTTTCTTCGGGCGCCTTGTCGATCTGATCGTACGCGGTGAACGTCGCGCCGCCGGTCTCGGCTAGGACCTTGGTGATCGCCGCAGTCAGCGACGTCTTGCCATGGTCAACATGGCCAATCGTGCCAATGTTGCAATGCGGCTTGTTACGCGTGAATTTTTCCTTGGCCATAGCCGGGCTCCTCTTCGTATCGTTTGATCGTCAGCGCGTGAGCGCTTCGTTCACTTGAATTTCTCGATGATCTCGGTCGCGATGCCGCCCGGGACCTGTTCGTAGTGGTCGAACTGCATGGTGAAGTTGGCGCGCCCCTGCGTGCCCGAGCGCAACTGGTTGACGTAGCCGAACATGTTGGCGAGCGGCACCATTGCGTTGATGACCGCCGCATTGGCGCGCATGTCCTGTCCCTGGACGTGACCGCGACGCGACAGAAGATCGCCCATGACGAAGCCGGTGTGTTCTTCCGGCGTCACCACTTCGACCTTCATGATCGGCTCGAGCAGCACCGAGCCGCCCTTCTGCAAACCTTCGCGGAAGGCGGCGCGCGAGGCGATTTCGAACGCGAGCGCCGAGGAGTCGACGTCGTGGAAGGCGCCGTCGATCAGGGTCGCCTTGACGTCCACCACCGGGAAGCCGGCGAGGATGCCCGAACCCATGACGCTGTTGATGCCCTTCTCGACACCCGGGATGTATTCCTTGGGCACCGAGCCACCGACCACCTTGGCGTCGAACGACGAGCCCGCGCCGGCCTCGGCCGGTTCAAAGACGATCGTCACCTTGGCGAACTGGCCGGTGCCGCCGGTCTGCTTCTTGTGGACGTAGGTGATCTCGGTCTTCTTGGTCAGCTTCTCGCGATAGGCGACCTGCGGGGCGCCGATGTTGGCGTCGACCTTGTAGGTGCGGCGGAGAATGTCGACCTTGATGTCGAGATGGAGTTCGCCCATCCCCTTAAGGATGGTCTGACCCGATTCCTGATCGGTCGAGACGCGGAACGAGGGGTCTTCGGCGGCGAGCTTGGCCAGCGCGACGCCGAGCTTTTCCTGGTCGGCTTTCGACTTCGGCTCGATCGCGATCTCGATGACGGGGTCGGGAAACTCCATCTTTTCGAGGATCACCGCCTTCTGCGGATCGCACAGCGTGTCGCCAGTGCGGGTGTCCTTGAGGCCGGCGAGCGCAACGATGTCGCCGGAAAAGGCTTCCTTGATGTCTTCCCGGTTGTTGGCGTGCATCAGCAACATACGCCCAACGCGCTCGCGGCGGTCTTTGGTCGAATTGATGATCGAAGAACCGGTCTCGATCTTGCCGGAATAGACGCGGCAGAAGGTGATGGTGCCGACGAACGGATCGTCCATGATCTTGAACGCGAGCATGGAGAACGGCTCGGAATCGCTCGGCATGCGCATGATCTCGGCGCCGGTGTCGACATCGACGCCCTTGATGCCGCCGCGATCGACCGGCGACGGCAGATAATCGACCACCGCATCCAGCAACGGCTGCACGCCCTTGTTCTTGAAGGCCGAACCACAGAACACCGGAACGAAGGTAATGTTCTTGACCGCTTTGCGAACGAGACGCTTGAGCGTGTCGATGTCGGGCTCGTTGCCGTCGAGATAGGCGCTCATCACGTCATCGTCGAGCTCGACCGCGGCCTCGATGAGGATGTGGCGGGCGTCCTGCGCCGGCTTGAGCAGGTCGGCGGGAATTTCTTCGTCGTGATATTTCGCGCCCAGGCCCTCGTCTTCCCAGACCACCGCCTTCATGCGCAAAAGGTCGATGATCCCGCGGAAGTTCGACTCGGAGCCGATCGGCAGTTGCAGGCAGATCGGACGACCGCCGACCTTGGTGTGAATCTCTTCGACGCAGCGGGAGAAGTCGGCGCCGATCTTGTCCATCTTGTTGACGAAAACGACGCGCGGCACGTTATATTTGTCGGCCTGTCGCCATACGGTTTCGGTCTGCGGCTCGACGCCCTGGTTGCCGTCGAGAACGCATACCGCGCCGTCGAGTACGCGCAGCGAACGCTCGACTTCGATCGTAAAATCGACGTGACCGGGCGTGTCGATGATGTTGAGGCGCTTGCCCAGCCAATAGGTGGTCGTCGCGGCCGACGTGATGGTGATGCCGCGCTCTTGCTCCTGCTCCATCCAGTCCATCGTCGCGGCGCCATCATGCACCTCGCCGATTTTATGCGACTTGCCCGAGTAGTAGAGGATGCGCTCAGTCGTCGTCGTCTTCCCGGCATCAATGTGAGCCATGATGCCGAAATTACGATAATCTTCGATTGCGTGGCTGCGCGCCATTATTCTCGGTCCCGAAAGGAGGTTAGCGGCTTTACCAGCGGTAATGAGCGAAGGCGCGGTTGGCCTCGGCCATCCGGTGCGTATCCTCACGCTTCTTGACCGCGGCGCCGCGATTGTTCGAGGCGTCGAGCAGCTCGGCCGAAAGACGATCGACCATGGTCTTGTCGTTGCGCTCGCGCGCCGCGATGATGATCCAGCGAATGGCCAGCGCCTGACGGCGCTCGGTGCGCACTTCGACGGGAACCTGATAGGTGGCGCCGCCGACGCGACGCGAGCGCACTTCCACTGCCGGCGCGACATTTTCCAACGCTTGGCGGAAGATGGCGATCGGGTCGCCCTTGATTTTCGACTCGATGCCGTCGAGAGCGCCGTAGACGATCCGCTCGGCGGTCGACTTCTTGCCCTCGTACATGATCGTGTTCATGAACTTCGCGACCACCATATCGCCGTACTTGGCGTCAGGGATGATCTCGCGTTTCTCGGCGCTATGGCGGCGCGACATGGGCTAACTCTCTCTTTGGTCGTCATGGCCGGACTTGATCCGACCGTTTAGTGAAATCTGCTCAGATCACTTCGGCCGCTTGGCGCCGTACTTCGAACGGCGCTGCTTGCGATCCTTGACCCCCTGCGTGTCGAGCACGCCGCGCAGGATGTGGTAGCGAACGCCGGGCAGATCCTTGACGCGACCGCCACGGATCATCACCACCGAATGTTCCTGAAGGTTGTGGCCTTCGCCGGGGATGTAGCCGATCACTTCGAAGCCGTTGGTCAGACGCACCTTGGCGACTTTGCGCAGCGCCGAGTTCGGCTTCTTGGGCGTCGTCGTGTAGACGCGCGTGCATACGCCGCGCTTCTGCGGGCTCGCCTGGAGATGGCGCGCCTTTTCGCGGTAGGTCTTGGGTTGCCGCGGTTTGCGGATCAACTGGCTGATCGTCGGCATCGTAAACCCTTCGTCCCGTTCCTATTCAGCGCGGCCGAGAGGCCGAACCAATCGAATTTCCATTCTCGCCGGCGCCAGAAGACGCGAAAGCAAACGCGCCACGAAACCCCGATCAAGGGCTTTGGGCGCTAACCTTGCAGAGGACCACGACGAATCGCGGTCTTGCTCTTCAAGCCCGGCCGAGCGAACTCGGACGGTATGGTCTGCTCAACGGTGAGATCGTCAGCGTTTAGAGCCGAAAGGTTCCGGGCGAGTCGCCCAAAACAGCCTAGCTCTACGGCCTGCCGAAAGCGCGCGGAACATATTCGCGCCGGTCTTGGGCGTCAACCCCTTTTGCGGGGAGAAATGCCGCTTATCGACTGGGCGCCGCGGCGCCCTTGGGTAAGTCGATCAGTTTAGCGCCGCAAGGCTGGCGCGCGAGGTCGCAGCGCCCGGTTCAAAGATCGCAACCGCGCGCAGCAATTGAAACGAATTGCAGGTTTCGGCCGCCACCGGCATGATTCGCACTCTGAAGCCATCGACTTCTTTGCCCTCGCTCAGCGAGACGCCCGAGGCGACCTGGTCGCGCAGGGTCGAGTGGATTGCAGCCGAGAGGGTCAGGTCGGCGGCGCGATTGCGCGCCCTGAGGCGCCGGCCGGCCAGCAACAGGTCGCCGCCCAGCAGCCGAAGCCCGCGCGCGTTGACGTGCAAAACCTCACCCTCCTCGCCCAGCAGGGCGGCGGCGGCGCCAATCAGTTCGAGCCCATCGGCGACGCCGCGCGCCCGCGCTCCAGCGAGCAACGGAGCGAGTGGCGCGACCTCTCCTCGCGGAGCGCCGGGCATGGCGGAACTCAGGCGATTGGCGTGGTCGGAATTGGCGGACGTCTTCATGGCGGCCTCGTCTCGCGGCGCGTCCGCCTGGTTTGGCGAACGCTGGTCACGGAACCTTACGGTCCGCAACAGAGCGTGAGTTCTCGGCTGATTGAAGACGGGATTAAGGCAGGTCCGCGGCCCCGCCGCGTCCGTTGTTCGGCGGCCGCCGCGCGCCGGAAAAACCGGCGGCGGCGAAACCGATGACCGACGCGAGACTTAGACCGCGATAGCGCGTGGCGGGCGCAGGCGCTGGGCGGGCGCGATGAAAGATTCGGCAGCATCGAACCCGGCCGCAGCATCGAGCGCCGCCGCGGCTTCAAACGAAGCGGCGGCTTCGAGCGACATCGCCGCGTCGAGCGACCTGGACGCCCCATACGGCTTGACCGCTTCGTAAGATTTGGCGGCCTCTAGCGGCTTGGACCCCTCTAGCGGCTTGGGCGCCTCGGACAACTTCGACGCGTCGAACAGGTTGGGGCCATCGAGGGCCGCGACGGCGGCGAAGCGGGCCTGCTGACGCTCGCTGCGCGAGGCTTCCAGCGCCCCGTCGGTCAATTGCCGCTCGGCGCGCAGGCGAACGATTTCCTCCTGCTGCACGCTGGCGCGTCGTTCGGACTCCTCGCGGGCGCGGCGCGTCGCCGCGATCGTGTCGTCGACCCGGGCGGCCAGCGCCTCGGAGTTGCGCGTCGCCGCTTGCAATGCGGTCTCCTTGCTGCGCACCGCCTCGGTGAGCGAGTTGACCTGATCGACCAGGGCGCCGCGCATGCGGTCGGCGCCGGCGATCTGTTCGTTGGCGACGGCGAGATCCTCCTTCAGCGCGCGCAGGGTCTTTTCCAGCGCATCGATCTGGATGCCGCTTTCCATCAGGCGCCGATCGGTCGCGCGCAGCTCCTCGACCTTCTCGCGGAACTGGCCGCGAGTTTGTTCGAGCAGCTTGTTGGTGACATCGACGCGGCCACGCACCGCGTGGATGCTGTTGGCGAGCGCCGAAGACTCGGCGCGGTTGCGCTCGACTTGGTCGATGTGCTTGGCGCGCAGTGTCGCATGCGCACCCTGCTCGCCGGCGAGCGCCTGTTCGAGCGTCACGAGGCGCTTCTGGTCACGCTCGCTCGTCGCCTCGTTTTCGGCGAGGCGGCGCAAGGCGGCCTCGAGCCGCCCGCCCTGGGATTTCATCGTCTCGCGCAGGCTGGCGTTGTCCTGAGCGATCAGTGCGCCCTGGTCGTTGGCCTCCTTCAACGCGCTCTCCAGCCGCGCCAGACTCTGGTCTCGCTCGGCGAGTTCGGCGCGCAGCCGCCCAATCTCGTCGCTCTGGGCCGCCATGCGCCGCAACTCGGCCTCGAGCGTCCGCTCGAGCTTCTCGCGCGCCGCCACGCCCTCGCGGCTTTCCGCCTGGGCCGCCGCCAGCCCCGCTTCGGCGCGTTGAAGACGCTGGCGAAGCTCGCGGCTTTCGCGCTTCTCGGCCGCGGCGACCTCGGCGATCGTGTCGCGCTCGGCCAGCGCCGAACCGTAGCGGGCGTTGAGGGCGCCGTGGGTGTCTTCAAGCACCGCGTGCTTGGTCTTCAACTCGTGCAGCCGCGAGCGACTGGTTTCGTAGTCGGCGAACAGCTCGACGAGCGGGGTCAGCAGCTCATGGAATTGCTCGCGCGCCCGCTCGACCTGGCTGAGGCCCTGTTCGATCTGATCGAGCTGGGCGCGCATCGTCTCGTCGCGCATGCCGATCGCCTCGAGCGTGCCCTCGACCTCGTCTCGCGCCGCAATCCCGGTTGCCGCGGCTGGCGTCCCTCGATCGTCGAGCCGCGCGGTCCCCATCCGCTTTTGAACGACCCGTGCCCATAGCGCCGTCATCCCGCCCCTCCTTCGCCCGAAGTCCGAAAGACGCCCGGAATTACGCCGCATGACGCGCGCGATAGCGTGAGCCGCAACACATGCCGCAAGGCGCCTGCTCGGCAGACCCTTCGCGGGCGAATCGCCCCATCACCCCTAGTAGTTGTCTAAGCTAGTTGACACAACTTATACGTGTCAATCGAAACGCGGCGGTTCGGCTGGGGAAAGATGTCGACAAAAAAAGAGCCGCCCGAGGGCGGCTCTTTCATTGTGTCGCAGGCGAAGCGCTGGTTTGGCCTCACTCGGCCGGCGCGCGCACCGGTTTGGGAGCGGGCGCGACCGTCACCGGAGCGGCGAGCGGCAGCGCCGGCACGGCGCCCGCTTCCTCGGCCTTCTGGGCGAGGATCAGGGTGTCGCGCATGGTGGCGATCGAACGCAGCTTGGTCATCGCCGCGCCAGTGCCCGCCGGGATCAATCGGCCGACGATGACGTTCTCCTTCAGCCCCTCGAGCGTATCGACCTTGCCGTTGACCGCCGCCTCGGTGAGGACGCGGGTGGTCTCCTGGAACGAGGCGGCCGAGATGAACGAGCGGGTCTGCAAGCTCGCCTTGGTGATGCCGAGCAGGACCGGCGTGCCGACAGCTTCCTTCTTGCCGTCGGCGCGCATGATGTCGTTGGCGGCTTCGAGTTCGGTCTTGTCGACCTGCTCACCCGACAGGAAGTCGGTGTCGCCCGGATCGACGATGTCGACCTTCTGCAGCATCTGGCGAACAATCACTTCGATGTGCTTGTCGTTGATGCCGACGCCCTGCAGCCGGTAGACCTCCTGGATCTCGTTGACGAGATAGGCGGCGAGTTCCTCGACGCCCTTGATCGCCAGGATGTCGTGCGGCGCCGGGTTGCCGTCGACGATGTATTCGCCCTTCTCGATGACGTCGCCATCCTGGAGATGGATGTGCTTCGACTTCGGGATCAGGTACTCGACCGGTTCGGCGCCCTCTTCGCTCGGCACGATCGACAGGCGCTGCTTGTTCTTGAAGTCCTTGCCGAACTGCACCGTGCCGGAGATTTCGGCGATGATCGCGTGGTCCTTCGGCCGGCGCGCCTCGAACAGCTCCGCCACCCGCGGCAGACCGCCGGTGATGTCGCGCGTCTTGGCGCTGGTGACCGAGATACGAGCGATAACGTCGCCCGCCCGCACCTTGGCGCCCGGCTCGACCGAGATGATCGACTCGACCGGCAACGCGTAACGCGCGTCGCCACCCCGCGGCAGCTTGATGATCTTGCCATCCTTGCCCTTGATGACCAGCGACGGCTTGAGGCTCGCCGTGCGCGGGCTGGAGCGCCAGTCGATGACGATACGCTTGGCGATGCCGGTCGCCTCATCGATCTGCTCCGACATCGAAGCGCCTTCGGTGAGGTCCTCGAAGCCGACGACGCCGTCGACTTCGGAGAGGATCGGCCGCGTGAATGGGTCCCACTCGGCGAGCCGCTGGCCGCGCTTGATCTGATCGCCCTCGTCGACTTTGAGGCGGGCGCCGTACTGCACGCGGTGCACCGCGCGCTCGGCGCCGCCCTTGTCGACGACAACGATCGCGACGTTGCGCGCCATCGCCATCAGATCGCCGTTCGCGTTGCGCGCAACGTTGCGGTTGCGTATGCGCACCGTGCCCTCGAAGTTCGACTCGATGAACGACTGATCGGCAAGCTGCGCCGCCCCGCCGATGTGGAAGGTGCGCATGGTGAGCTGGGTGCCCGGCTCGCCGATCGACTGCGCGGCGATGACGCCGACCGCCTCGCCCATATTGACCGGCGTGCCACGCGCAAGATCGCGCCCGTAGCAGGCGGCGCAGACGCCATTGGGCGCCTCGCAGGTCAGCACCGAGCGGATCTTCACTTCCTGGATGCCGGAAGCGTTGATCGCCGCCATGTCTTCTTCGACGATCATGCGGCCCGCCGGAACGATCGTCTTGCCCTCGGGATCGACGAGCGGCTCGGCTGCGGTGCGGCCGAGAATGCGCGAGCCGAGCGAAGCGACGATCGTGCCCGCGTCGATGATCGCGCGCATCTTGAGGCCGTTGGTCGAACCGCAATCGGGCGAGGTGATGATCGAATCCTGCGCGACGTCGACAAGACGGCGCGTCAGATAGCCCGAGTTCGCCGTCTTCAACGCGGTGTCGGCGAGACCCTTGCGGGCGCCGTGGGTCGAGTTGAAATATTCGAGAACCGACAGGCCCTCTTTGAAGTTGGAGATGATCGGGCTCTCGATGATCTCGCCCGACGGCTTGGCCATCAGGCCGCGCATCGCCGCAAGCTGGCGCATCTGGGTCGGAGAACCGCGCGCGCCCGAATGCGACATCATGTAGATCGAGTTCATCGGCAGGTCGCGGCCGTCCTTGTCCTTATGGATGGCGGAAATGCCGGCCATCATCTCCTCGGCGAGCTTGTCGGAGCACTTCGCCCAGGCGTCGACCACCTTGTTGTACTTCTCGCCCTGCGTGATCAGGCCGTCGTTGTATTGCTGCTCGTATTCCTTGGCGAGCGCCGAGGTCTCGGCGATGAACCGCGCCTTGGACTCAGGGACCACCATGTCGTCCTTGCCGAACGAGATGCCGGCCTTGAACGCCTCGCGGAAGCCGAGCGCCATGATGCGGTCGCAGAAGATCACCGTCTCCTTCTGACCGCAGTTGCGGTAGACGGTGTCGATCATGTTTGAGATTTCTTTCTTGGTCATCAGCTTGTTGACGACGTCGAAGGGAATCTTGACGTGATCGGGCAAGAGCTGCCCGAGGATCAGGCGGCCAGGCGTGGTGTCGAACACCTTGGAGACGCGCTTGCCGTCCGCGTCATAGGTCCAGGCGCGACCCTTGATCTTGGTGTGCAGCGTCACCGAGCGCGCGGCGATCGCGTGCTCGATCTCGCCGATTTCGGCGAACGCCATACCCTGACCGGGCTCGCCGTCGCGCATCTGCGTGGCGTAATAGAGCCCAAGCACCATGTCCTGGCTGGGCACGATGATCGGCTGGCCGTTGGCGGGATGCAGGATGTTGTTGGTCGACATCATCAGCACGCGCGCCTCGAGCTGCGCCTCGAGCGACAGCGGGACATGCACCGCCATCTGGTCGCCGTCGAAGTCGGCGTTGAAGGCGGCGCACACCAGCGGATGAAGCTGGATCGCCTTGCCTTCGATCAGCACCGGCTCGAAAGCCTGGATGCCGAGGCGATGCAAGGTCGGGGCGCGGTTCAGCATCACCGGATGTTCGCGGATCACCTCGTCGAGGATGTCCCAAACTTCCGGCTTCTCTTTTTCGACCAGCTTCTTGGCCTGCTTGACCGTCGCCGACAGACCCTTGGCGTCGAGCCGCGAGTAGATGAACGGCTTGAACAATTCGAGCGCCATCTTCTTGGGCAGGCCGCACTGATGCAGCTTGAGTTCGGGACCGACGACGATCACCGAGCGGCCCGAATAGTCGACCCGCTTGCCGAGCAGGTTCTGACGGAAGCGGCCCTGCTTGCCCTTCAGCATGTCGGCGAGCGACTTCAGCGGCCGCTTGTTGGCGCCGGTGATGACGCGGCCACGACGACCGTTGTCGAACAGCGCGTCGACCAATTCCTGTAGCATCCGCTTCTCGTTGCGGATGATGATGTCGGGCGCGCGCAGCTCCATCAGCCGCTTGAGGCGGTTGTTGCGGTTGATGACGCGGCGGTAGAGGTCGTTGAGATCGGACGTGGCGAAACGGCCGCCGTCGAGCGGCACCAGCGGGCGCAGATCGGGCGGGATCACCGGCACTTCGGTCAAGATCATCCACTCGGGCTTGTTGCCCGAGTGCATGAACGCCTCGATGATCTTCAGCCGCTTGGCGAGCCGCTTGGGCTTGAGCTCGCTCTTGGACTCGGAGATCTCGACCTTGAGGTCGTCGGCGATCTTCTGCAGGTTCATGCCCTTGAGAATCTCGCGGATCGCCTCGGCGCCGATCATCGCCGTGAAGCTGTCCTGGCCGTACTCGTCCATCGCGCGCAGGAACTCGTCCTCGCTCAGCAACTGACGGTCCTTGAGCGGCGTCAGGCCGGGGTCGAGCACGATGTAGGACTCGAAATAGAGAATGCGCTCGAGGTCCTTGAGCGTCATGTCGAGCAGCAGGCCGATGCGCGAGGGCAACGACTTCAAGAACCAGATATGAGCGACGGGCGCGGCGAGCGAGATGTGGCCCATGCGCTCGCGGCGCACGCGCGACAGCGTCACCTCGACGCCACACTTCTCGCAGATGACGCCCTTGTACTTCATGCGCTTATATTTGCCGCACAGGCACTCGTAGTCCTTGATCGGCCCGAAGATGCGCGCGCAGAACAACCCGTCGCGTTCCGGCTTGAACGTGCGGTAGTTGATTGTCTCGGGCTTCTTGATCTCGCCGAACGACCAGGAGAGAATCTTCTCCGGGCTGGCGATGCCGATCTGAATCTGGTCGAACGCCTGCGGCTGGACGACGGGCGCGAACGGATTGGTGACTTCCTGATTCATTCCTGCATCTCCTGCGGGCCTCAGCGGCGCTACGGCGCTCGCGGCCCGCGTTGAAGAAAGGGCGGAGCGGCGATCCGCTCCGTCGTAAACATCACGCCGCGCCCGGAAAGCTCCGGGACGCGGTCTTCACTCTCATTCAGCGGCCTCGATGGGCGTGGCTTCGCCCGGCAGCTTCTTGGTCGCGGCGAGCTCGACGTTGAGGCCGAGCGAACGCATCTCCTTGACCAGAACGTTGAAGCTCTCGGGAATGCCCGACTCGAAAGTGTCGTCGCCGCGCACGATCGCCTCGTAAACCTTGGTGCGGCCGGCGACGTCATCCGATTTGACGGTGAGCATCTCCTGCAAGGTGTAAGCGGCGCCGTATGCTTCGAGCGCCCACACTTCCATTTCGCCGAACCGCTGTCCGCCGAACTGCGCCTTGCCGCCCAGCGGCTGCTGGGTGACGAGGCTGTAGGGGCCGATCGAACGCGCGTGGATCTTGTCGTCGACCAAGTGGTGGAGCTTCAGCATGTAGATGTAGCCGACCGTCACTTTGCGATCAAAGGAGTCGCCGGTGCGCCCGTCGTAGAGCGTCACCTGGCCCGACGAGTCGTAGTGAGCGAGCTTGAGCATCTCGACGATGTCTTTCTCGCGCGCGCCGTCGAACACTGGCGTCGCGATTGGCACGCCACGGCGCAGGTTCTCGCCGAGTTCGGCGAGCCCGGCGTCGTCGAGCGAGCCGATCGTCTCGTTCTCGCCGTAGATCTCCTTCAACTTCGAGCGCAAGGGCTTGGCGTCCTTGCTGCGCAGATAGGTATTGACCGCATCGCCGACCTGCTTGCCGAGGCCCGCGCACGCCCAACCCAGATGCGTTTCGAGAATCTGGCCGACGTTCATGCGGCTGGGCACGCCCAGCGGATTGAGCACGATGTCGACCGGCGTCCCGTCAGCCAGGAACGGCATGTCCTCCTGCGGCACGATGCGCGAGACGACGCCCTTGTTGCCGTGGCGTCCCGCCATCTTGTCGCCGGGCTGGATCTTGCGCTTCACCGCGATGAAGACCTTGACCATCTTCATCACGCCGGGCGGCAGCTCGTCGCCACGCTGCAGCTTCTCGACCTTGTCGAGGAAGCGGCTTTCCAGCGACTTCTTCGACTCGTCGTACTGCTTGCGCATCGCCTCGATTTCGCTCATCGCGGCGTCGCTCTCGAGCGCGAAGGTCCACCACTGCGAGCGCGGATGCTCGTCGAGCAGCGGACGGGTCAGCAACTGGTCCTTCTTGAAGCCCTTGGGGCCCGAGAGGGCGCGCTTGCCAATCAGCATTTCGGAAAGACGCGCGTAGACGTTGCGATCGAGGATCGCCTGCTCGTCGTCGCGGTCCTTGGCGAGGCGTTCGATCTCCTCGCGCTCGATCGCCTGAGCGCGCTCGTCCTTATCGACGCCGTGGCGGTTGAAGACGCGCACTTCGACGATCGTGCCCTGCACGCCCGGCGGCACGCGGAGCGAGGTGTCGCGCACGTCGGAGGCCTTCTCGCCGAAGATCGCCCGCAGCAACTTCTCTTCGGGCGTCATCGGGCTTTCGCCCTTGGGCGTGATCTTGCCGACCAGAATGTCGCCGGCGACGACTTCCGCGCCGATATAGACAATGCCCGCTTCGTCGAGGTTCTTGAGCGCCTCCTCCGAGACATTGGGAATGTCGCGGGTGATTTCCTCCGGCCCGAGCTTGGTGTCGCGGGCCATCGCCTCGAATTCCTCGATGTGGATCGAGGTGAAGACGTCGTCCTTGACGATGCGCTCGGAGAGCAGGATCGAAGTCCTCGAAGTTGTAGCCATTCCACGGCATGAACGCGACGAGCACGTTGCGGCCGAGCGCGAGATCGCCAAGATCGGTCGAGGGACCGTCGGCGATGATGTCGCCCTTCTCCACCCGGTCGCCGACGCGCACCAGCGGCTTCTGGTTGATGCAGGTCGACTGGTTGGAGCGCTGGAACTTCATCAAGCGATAGATGTCGACGCCGGGCTTGGCCGGATCGACTTCGTCGGTGGCGCGGATGACCATGCGGGTCGCATCGACCTGATCGACGACGCCGCCACGGCGCGCGGCGATCGCCGCGCCCGAGTCGCGGGCGACGATCGCTTCCATGCCGGTGCCGACCAGCGGCGCGTCGGAGCGCACCAGCGGCACCGCCTGGCGCTGCATGTTCGAGCCCATCAGCGCGCGGTTGGCGTCGTCGTTCTCGAGGAACGGGATCAGCGCCGCGGCGACCGAGACGAGCTGCTTGGGCGACACGTCCATGTAGTCGACCCGGTCGGCCGCCAGGAACACGACGTCGCCGGCGTGGCGACAGACGATCAGGTCGCCGACCAGGCGCCCCTTGCCGTCGATCGGCGTGTCGGCCTGCGCGACCGAGTATTTCTGCTCCTCCATCGCCGAGAGATAGTTGACCTCCTCGGTGACTTTGCCGTCGCGAATCTTGCGATAAGGCGACTCGATGAAGCCGTATTTATTGACGCGCGCGAAGGTGGCGAGCGAGTTGATCAGGCCGATGTTCGGGCCTTCGGGCGTCTCGATCGGGCAGATGCGGCCGTAGTGGGTCGGGTGCACGTCGCGCACTTCGAAGCCGGCGCGCTCACGGGTCAAGCCGCCCGGCCCGAGCGCCGACAGGCGGCGCTTGTGGGTGATCTCGGAGAGCGGGTTGGTCTGATCCATGAACTGCGAAAGCTGCGAAGAGCCGAAGAACTCGCGCACTGCCGCTGCCGCCGGCTTGGCGTTGATCAGATCCTGCGGCATGATCGTGTCGATTTCGACCGAGCTCATGCGCTCCTTGATCGCCCGCTCCATGCGCAGCAGGCCGATGCGATACTGATTTTCCATCAGTTCGCCGACCGAGCGCACGCGCCGGTTGCCCAGATGATCGATGTCGTCGATCTCGCCGCGACCGTCGCGCAGATCGACCAACGCCTTGACGACGGCGATGATGTCCTCGCTGCGCAGCGTGCGCATCGTGTCGGGCGCATCGAGATCGAGCCGCATGTTCATCTTGACGCGGCCGACCGCGGACAGGTCGTAGCGCTCGCTGTCGAAGAACAGCGAGTTGAACATCGCCTCGGCGCTGTCCACCGTCGGCGGCTCGCCGGGGCGCATGACGCGATAGACGTCGAACAGCGCGTCTTCGCGCGTGTTGTTCTTGTCGACCTTCAGCGTGTTGCGGATGTAGGGGCCGACGTTGATGTGGTCGATGTCGAGCATCGGCAGTTCGTCGAAGCCACGCTCGACCAGCGATTCAAGCAGCTTCTCGGTGATCTCGTCGCCGGCCTCGGCGAAGATTTCGCCGGTGGCGGCGTCGTAAAGATCCTCGGCGATGTAGCGCCCGTTCAGGTCGCTATCGGCGGCGCGCAGCGCCTTGACGCCCTTGTCGGCGATCTGCTTGCGCCGTGCGCGCGGTGAGCTTGCGGCCGGCCTCGACCACGACTTCGCCGGTGTCGGCGTCGATCAGGTCGATGGTCGTCTTGACGCCCTTCATGCCGGTCGGCGTCGAAGGGCACCCGCCAGCCTTCCTTGGCGCGCGCTGTAGATGATCTTGCTTGATAGAAGGTCGACAGAATCTCTTCGCCATCGAGCCCGAGCGCGAACAGCAGCGAGGACACCGGAATCTTGCGGCGACGATCGATGCGCGCGTAGACGATGTCCTTCGCGTCGAACTCGATGTCGAGCCACGAACCGCGATAGGGAATGATGCGAGCGGCGAACAGCAGCTTGCCCGACGAATGGCTCTTGCCCTTGTCATGATCGAAGAACACGCCGGGGCTGCGGTGCATCTGCGAGACGATGACGCGCTCGGTGCCGTTGACGATGAAGGTGCCGTTGTCGGTCATGAGCGGCATGTCGCCCATGTAGACGTCCTGCTCCTTGATGTCCTTGACCGACTTTGCCTGTGTCTCGGGATCGACGTCGAACACGATCAGGCGCAGCGTCACCTTGAGCGGCGCAGCGAAGGTCATGCCGCGCTGGCGGCACTCGTCGACGTCGTATTTCGGCGGCTCGTATTCGTATTTGACGAACTCGAGCTGCGCGGTCTGCGCGAAATCGGAAATCGGGAACACCGACTTGAACACCGACTGCAAGCCCTCCGTCGGACGGCCGCCCTTGGGCGGCTGCATGATGAGGAATTGGTCGTAGGAGGCCTTCTGCACTTCGATCAGGTTCGGCATCTCGCCGACTTCCTTGACGTGGCCGAAGACCTTGCGAACACGTTTGCGGCCGGTGAATGTCTGCGCCATGTGGCTCCTCAATCCGTGCTTGCCGCCGGGTCCGGGCGCCACATCCTCGCGGGACGCGACGCCGAACCAGTCGGCGGACTTGACGGGCCCGATTGCGGGCCCTTGAACGGCGTCGCGCCGAAGCGCGACTTTGGCTCGCCGACCGGGAGAGAGACCCGGCCGCGGCGAAACCCTACGCGTTACACGCGGCTGAAACGGCGGAACGGCCCCAGGCCGAAGCCGGGACCGTTCCCCTTGCGCGCAGGCCTGAACGCAGGCCGCACGAGACTTACTTGAGCTCGACTTTCGCGCCGGCCTTTTCCAGAGCGGCCTTGATCTTCTCGGCCTCTTCCTTCGTGACGCCTTCCTTGACCGCCTTGGGCGCGCCCTCGACCAGATCCTTGGCTTCCTTGAGGCCGAGCGCGGTGATCGCGCGGACTTCCTTGATGACTTCGATCTTCTTGTCGCCGGTCGGCGGTCAGAACGACCGTGAACTCGGTCTTCTCCTCGACCGGAGCGGCGGCGGCCGCGCCACCAGCCGGAGCGGCGGCGACGGCGACGGCGGCGGCGGCCGAGACGCCCCACTTGGCTTCGAGCAGTTTGGCGAGTTCAGCCGCTTCGAGGACGGTCAGGCTCGACAATTCGTCGACGATTTTTTCCAGATTAGCCATTGTCATCAGTTCCTATATGGTTCGAACCATGGGATTTGTGAAGAGCCTTCGCTTCAGGCTGCGTCTTTGGCGGCATAGGCCGCCACCACGCGGGCGACCTTGGCGGCGGGCGCGTTGGCCAGCTGAGCCAGTTTGGTCGCCGGGGCGGTCGAGGAGCCCGAGCAACTTGGCGCGCAGTTCGTCGAGCGAGGGCAAGGTCGCAAGCGACTTGACCCCATCGACGTCGAGCGCCGTCTTGCCCATGGCGCCGCCCAGGAGCACGAATTTCTCGTGATCCTTGGCGAAAGCCACGGCTGCCTTGGCCGCCGCCACCGGATCGCTCGAATGAGCGATCAGGGTCGGCCCCTTGAGAAGGGGGCCGATCGAGGCGACGTCCGTGCCTTTGAGAGCAATCTGGGCGAGGCGGTTCTTGGCGACCTGAACCTGCGCGCCCGACCTGCCGCATCTGCTTGCGCAGACGCTGCATTTGGGCGACGGTCAGGCCGGAGTATTGCGCCACGACGACCACCGAAGTCTTCGAGAAGACTTCGTGTAGGGACGCGACGGCCTCCTTCTTTTCCGCTCTATCCACGGTGCTTTCTCCGGTTGGCGGGGAAACTCCCGCCTCCTGCACATGCCGCGCTCGGCCGTCGCTGAGAGGCGGCCGATCGCGGCGACTTGCGCCTGTCCCCGGAGCTGGGCGAGAGCCCAGCCGCCGGACAGATGGTTCGAACCGCAGTGCGCCGGCCGGCCCGCAAAGGGCCGGACGGCTGAAAATTCGGTCTTCCCCGTCTATGCAGGCCCCCAGATCTCCCGCGTCGCGGGAGGGAATTAAGCGGCGTCCCCGGTTGTCAGGAGACGATCGCGCCGGCAGTCTCGGACAGGACATGGCCGGACGGGACACGAGGGAAGCCCCCGGGTCCTCCGGCCTATCCACCGCTCTCTGCCTGCGTTGCCCATTGAAAGACAACGCAAAATCGAGGCGGAAGCCAAAAATGATCATAAGGGGTCGCATCGCGCCGCCGACCCCGACGCGCTGTTTAGCCGCTCAGGCGTCCCCGGCGCAAGGGCTTCAGGTAAAAAATCTGTTGCAATGCGACAGCGTGAACAAAACTCCCCCGCGATTGTAACGCGATTCCGCCCCCTAGCCGAAGCGGAAGCCCGAAATCACCTTGCCGCCGATGGTGTCGCGGAAGCTATGCTGGCCAGCCTCCCCGCCTGCCGCGCCGACCACCACCATCAAGGGCAACAGGTGTTCCTCACGCGGATGGCAGGCGCGCGCCGAGGGCGCTTCGCTCCAATGGTTGAGGCGCGTCTCGCGCTCGGCGGGAGCGCATTTGGTCAAGGTCTCGTCGAGCCAGGCGTCGAACTCCGCCGAAGCGCGCCCATCGCCGTCGCGGAAATGGCGCAGGTCGTGGAAGCTCATGCCGCTGCCGACAATCGCGACGCCCTGATCGCGCAATGGCGCAAGCGCCTTGCCAATAGCGATATGGGTCGCGGGATCGAGATCGCGCTGCAGCGACATCATCACCACCGGGATCTCGGCCTTGGGATCGACAATCAGGAACGGCACGAACACGCCATGGTCATAGCCGCGCTCGGCGTTCTCGCCAACCGGCAGGCCGGCCGCGCCGAGCAGGCGCTCGACCTCGGCGGCGATCGCCGGCGCGCCGGGGGCCGGGTACTTCAGTTGATAGGTATGGGGCGGAAAGCCGTTGTAGTCGTAGAGCATGCCCGGCGCCGCGCTGGTGCTGACGGTCGGCTTCGCCTCCTCCCAATGGGCGGTGACGATAACGAAGGCTTTGGGCCGCTCGGGCAAGCTCTTGACGAGGCCGGCGAGATAGTCGCGCAGGCCGTCCCACGCATGCGGCCCGAAGGGCGGCGGCGAACTCGATCCAAAAGCACGGGCCGCCGCCGTGGGGGACAAAGATCGCCGGTTGTTTGGTGCCGCTCATCTGCGCCTCGCTCAAGGGCCGCGCGCGTCAAGACGTCCGCAGACCGCCGCCCGAGCCGCATAAATGGCTCCGCCTTGCGAAAACGCAAGACGATCAGGCCCGACGCAAAGCACCGTTTGCAGCGTCGCAAAGCGACTTGGCGCCGAAAGCGATGAAGATCACGCCGACTACCCGCGTCACCGCCACGCCATGGGCGAGGACGAATCGCCGCACCGCGGGTAGCCCGGCGGCGAAGATCAGCGTCGCGTCGGCGGCGAGAAAGCCGAGCAGCGCGGCCAGCAGCAATTGCGGAGCGTCGCTCGTGTGGATTTGGCCGATGTAGGGCGCAACGATCGCCGAGAACATCGCCAGCGCGACCGGATAGGATTTGGGATTGGTGAGGCCGAAGGCCATGCCGGTGGCGAGCGGCCGATTGGCGCCGATCGCGCGCGGCGGCGCGTCCTTGCGCGTCATCACCGCGCGCGCGCCGAGATAAATCAGATAGAGCCCGCAACCCGCGCCGAGCAGTTCGAACAACGCCGGGCCGAGACGATTGGCCCCGAGGATCGCCGCGACGGCGAGCGCACCCCAAGTGACGTCGCCGACGAGATGGCCGCAGATGAACCAGGCGCCCGAGCGACGACCCTTGGCAGCGGACAACGTGAACAATGCGAGGAACGCTGGCCCCGGCGCGACAACATAGAGATAGGCGGCGAGCATGGTCGCCAGCAGGATTTTTGAGTCGATCATCACCCCTCCTCGCTTAGCAGGCGCTTGAGCTCGTAGAGCGCCGCCTGCGCTTCGCGCGGCGTCAACTCGTCGAGCTCGAGCCGCTCCAGCGCCTCGCGCAGCGGGTCGGGGCCGGCGGGCTCTGCGGGCTCGTAGTTGAACAGCGGTAGCGCGTCGAGGCTAGAGAGCGCCGCGCCCGCGTGTTTGGTCGCCTCCAGTTCGGCGAGCACCGCGCGCGCGCGCTTGGTGACCGAGGCGGGCAGCCCGGCGAGCTTGGCGACCTGGATGCCGTAGGAACGATCGGCCGCGCCGGCGACGACTTCGTGCAGAAAGACCAGCGCGCCTTTCCATTCGCTGACCTTCATCGTCAGGTTGAAGAGACGCGGCAGCGTCAGGGCGAGTTGCGTCAGCTCGTGGAAATGGGTGGCGAACAGCGTGCGCGAGCGATTGACCGCGTTGAGATGTTCGACGCAGGCGAAGGCGATCGACAGGCCGTCGAAGGTCGCCGTGCCGCGGCCGATTTCGTCGAGAATAACCAGCGAGCGGACCGTCGCCTGATTGAGGATCGCCGCCGTCTCGACCATCTCGACCATGAAGGTCGAGCGGCCGCGGGCGAGATCGTCGGCGGCGCCGACGCGCGAGAACAGCCGGTCGACGACGCCGATATGCGCGCTGCGCGCCGGCACGAAGGCGCCCATCTGCGCCAGCGCAGCGATCAGCGCATTCTGGCGCAGGAAGGTCGATTTGCCCGCCATGTTGGGGCCGGTGACGAGCGCGAGGCGGCCGCCCTCGCCCGCTTCGCCGCTGAGATCGCAGTCGTTGGCGACAAAGGGTTCGCCGCGCGCGGCGAGCGCCGCCTCGACCACCGGATGACGGCCGTCCTCGATCGACGAAGGCGAGCGAGCCATCGACGCGCGGCCGCGACCAGTCGCGCTTGACCGCGAGCTCGGCGAGCGCGGCGGAGACGTCGATCTCGGCGAGCGCCGCGTCGAGACCGCGCAACGTCTCGCCATGCGCGAGTCGCCGCGCCGCGCAGCCGCTCGAACACGTCGAGTTCCAGCGCCAGCGCGCGATCGGCGGCCGAGGCGATGCGCGACTCGAGATCGATCAGCGCGTTGGTGGTGAAGCGCATCGCGCCGGCCATGGTCTGGCGATGGATGAAGGTCGCCGAATGCGGCGGCTTCAGCAGCGCCTCGCCCTGCGGCCTGCGGCGTCTCGATGTAGATAGCCGAGGAAATTGTTGTGCTTGATCTTGAGCTGGCGCGTCCCCGCCTCATCGGCGTAGCGCGCCTGCATTTCGGCGATGACGCGCCGGCTCTCGTCGCGTAAGGCCCGCGCCTCGTCGAGCGGCGCGGAGGCGCCGGCGCGCACGAAGCCGCCGTCGCGCTTGGCGAGCGGCAATTCGTCGGCGAGCGCATCGCGCAAGCTCGCGCGCGAGTGCGCCGTCGTCGCGCGCCGAGCCGGGCGAGGCAACGCACCAGCGCGGCCGGCAGGCTTTCGGCGCGCGCGAGGATCGTCGCGATACGCGCGGCGGCGGCGAGCCCGTCGCGCAAGGCCGCGAGATCGCGCGGGCCGCCGCGATCGAGCGCGAGGCGCGACAGCGCGCGCAGAAAATCGGGCGTCGCCGCCAGCGCCTTGCGCAGCGCGTCGCGCAGCGCCGGCGCCTCGACGAGAGAAGCGACCGCGTCGAGCCGCTCGTCGATCTCCGCCGAAGTCGGTCAGCGGGCTCGCGAGCCGCTCGGCGAGCAGCCGCGCGCCGGCGGGCGTCGCGGTCATGTCGATCGTCGCGAGCAGCGAGCCGGCGCGCTCGCCGGACAGCGTGCGCGTCAGTTCGAGATTGGCGCGCGTCGCGGCGTCGATCTCGAGGCTTGCGCCGCGCGCGCGGCGCGACAGGCGGGGCGAGACGCGGCGTCGCGTCGATCTGCGTGCGCTTGACGATAGCCGAGCGCCAGCGCGGCGGCGGCGATCTCGGCGCGGCTGAAAGGCGCCGAAGCCGTCCAGCGTCTCGACGCCATAGAACTCGCTGCACCCGCCGCTCCGCCGAGCGGCGTCGCCGCCTCGCGCGCCAGCGGCGTCGTCGCGATCCGCGTCTCGGCGATGAGCCGCGCGAAGGCGGGATCGTCGAACAAGGCTCTGCGGCGCGACGATCTCGCTCGGCTCGAGGCGCGCGATCTCGACGGCCGAGGCCGGCTTCGTCGGTCTCGCTCAGCGTGAAAGCGCCGGTCGAGATGTCGAGCGCGGCGAGGCCGAAGGCCGAACGCCCCTCGCCCGTCCTCGCGCGCTGGACGGCGAGCAGCAGGTTGGCGCGGCCAGGCTCGAGCAGGCGCTCCTCGGTGATCGTGCCCGGCGTGACGAGGCGCACGACGTCGCGCCTGACGACCGATTTGCCGCCGCGCTTCTTCGCCTCGGCCGGGTCTTCGAGTTGCTCGCAGACCGCGACGCGATGGCCCTTGCGCGATCAGGCGCTGCAGATAGTCGTCGGCGCGCTCGATCGGCACGCCGCACATCGGAATGTCGTCGCCCTCGTGCTTGCCGCGCTTGGTCAGCACGATGCCGAGCGCGCGGCTGGCGATTTCCGCGTCGTCGAAGAACAATTCGTAGAAATCGCCCATCCGATAGAACAGCAGGCAATCGGGATAGGCGGCCTTGATCTCCAGATATTGCGCCATCATCGGCGAGGGCTCGGCCGCGCGCGCCAGCGCGCTCGCCCCCTGCCCCATCACGGGCGTCGCCGGTTTGGTCGCCTGGTTCATCGCTGGCGAGCCTAGCAGGCCGGCGCTGGCGACGCACCGGCGCGCTACGACCTGTCCACCGGCCGGCCTGCCAGCGGCAGCGGCGCAAGCGGGCCAGGACCGGCGCCGAGCGTCAGGTCGCGCCCGCGCTCGATCGCCTGGCGGACAAAATCCTTCGCCGCCGCGACTGCCTCAGGCAAATCGGCGCCAAGAACGATATGCGCGGCGATGGCGCTCGACAGCGTGCAGCCAGTGCCGTGCAGATTGGGCGAAGCCAGGCGCGACGCGGCGAAACGGCGCATGGCGCCCTCGGTCACCAGCAGATCGACCGCCTCCTCGCCGGCAAGATGGCCGCCCTTCATCAGCACTGCGGTCGGCCCGAACGCGAGCAACGCCGCGCCCTGAGCGGCCATTTCCGCTTCGTTGGTCGCGAGCGGCGCATCGAGCAGCACGGCGGCCTCGGCGAGATTGGGGGTCAGGCAATCGACCAAAGGCAGCAGCCGCGCCTTGATCGCCGCAACGAACCCCGCCTCGGCGAGCGCCTCGCCCGAGGAAGCGACCATGACCGGGTCGTAGACCAGGAACGGCGCCTTCCCGTTCTCCCTTCGCCAGCGATCGCGGCGCGCCGCAGGCGCGACGGACGGCCGGTCGGCCTCTAGCCGCTTGCCCCAGGCTAGCGCCTTGCGCGGCGGTCTTTCATCGCTCGCGTCGACGCGCGAGCCGCCGAGCCGCTCGGCCACCGCAATCGCGATCCTTGCGCTCGCGAGCATGCCGATCTTGATCGCCGCGACATCGAAATCGTCGAGAACGGCGTCGATCTGCTCGCGGACGAAATCGGGCGGCGCGGCGAGGATGCCGCTGACGCCGCGCGTGTTCTGTGCGGTCAGGGCGGTGATCGCGCTCGCGCCATGGACGCCAAGCGCGGCGAAGGTCTTGAGATCGGCCTGGATGCCGGCGCCGCCGCCCGAATCCGAGCCGGCGATCGGTCAGCGCAATCGGCGTGCGGGTCGTCACGGCGCGCGCGTCGCAGCGATCCATTCGCGCGTGCGCGCTTCAGGATCGGGATTGAGCGTGATGTCGGTGACGACCGAGACAATGTCGGCGCCGGCGGCGAGGCACAGCTTGCCGCGTTCGATGTTGAGGCCGCCGATCGCCACCAGCGGGATCGCGCCGATACGCCGCTTCCACTCGCCGATCCGCGCCAGACCCTGCGGGGCGAAGGGCATCGCTTTGAGGATTGTCGGATAGATCGGGCCGAGCGCGATATAGTCGGGGGCAAGCGCCAGCGCGCGATCGAGTTCGGCTTCGTCGTGGGTCGAGACGCCGAGCCTGATCCCGCGCGCGCGGATCGCCGGCACGTCGGCCTCGTCGAGATCGCCCTGGCCGAGATGGACGAAATCCGCGTGCGCCCCAATCGCGACGCGCCAATAGTCGTTGACGACAAGCTGCGCGCCAGCGGCTTGGCAAATCACCAGCGCCGTACGCGTTTCTCGCGCAACGCTCGCTTGCTCGCGATCCTTGACCCGCAACTGAATCAGCCGCGCGCCGACGCCAACGAGCCGCTCCACCCAGGCGGCGGAATCGACGATGGGGTAGAAGCGGTCGAGGGTCATAAGCCCCTCTCCCGCTTGCGGGAGAGGGGTTGGGGTGAGGGTTGGCGCGGCCCCTCATCCGGCGCTTCGCGCCACCTTCTCCCGCAGGCGGGAGAAGGGCGTCTTGCCCCCCTCACGACAACGCCGCCTTGCCAACGACCGGCGTCGAGGGTTCGGCGAAGTCACGGGTTGGCATCGGGCCGGCGCTGTGGGCGGCGAGGCCCGCTTCGATCGCTTGGCGGAACGCGGCCGCCATCGCCACCGGATCACCCGCCGTGCCGACCGCCGTGTTGAGCAGCACCGCGTCATAGCCAAGTTCGAGCGCCGCCGCGGCGTGCGAGGGCAGGCCGAGGCCGGCATCGACGATCAGCGGCAAGTCGGGATAGCGCGCGCGCAACACGCGCAGACCGAAGGGATTATTGAGCCCCCTGCCCGAGCCGATCGGCGAGCCCCACGGCATCAACACCTCGCAGCCCGCTTCGACAAGGCGGTCGCAGACGATCAGGTCCTCGGTCGTGTAGGGAAAGACCTTGAACCCGTCCTGGCTGAGGATGCGCGCGGCCTCGACCGTGCCGAAGACATCGGGCGCGAGCGTGCCCTTGTCGCCGATCACCTCGAGCTTGACCCAGGGCGTATCGAAGATTTCGCGCGCCATTTGCGCCGTCGTCACGGCCTCCTTGACGGTGTAGCAGCCTGCGGTGTTGGGCAGCACGCGCACCCCGAGTTCGCGGATGATGCGCCAGAACTCCTGGCCTTCGCGAAACTGCGCCAACTCGCGCCGCACCGAGACCGTGACCACCTCGGCGCCGGCCGCCTTGACGGATTTCGCCATCACGTCGAGCGAAGGATATTTCGACGTCCCGAGCAGCAGTCGCGACTTCAACTCGACGCCATAGACCTTCATGGTTCGCAACTCCCAAACCCCCGCCGCCCGCGCTCACCCGCCCTGGCGCGGCGAAACGATCTCGATCCGATCGCCATCGCGCAACGGCGTCTCAGCACGCTTGCGCGCGGGCACAAAGTCGCCATTGAGTGCGGTCGCAACCTTGGCGTCGCCGTAGTCGAGCCGCTCCAGCGCGCCTTCAAGCGTTTGCGCAGCGATGTCCTGCTCGACGCCGTTGACGAGAATCTTCATCGCCAGTGCGCCGCTATTCGGCCGCCGGCACGTAGAGCGCCGCGCCGTGCTCAACGAACTCCTTCGACTTCGCCTCCATGCCGGCCATCGCCTCGGCCTCCTTGCGCAAATCCTGCGTGATCTTCATCGAGCAGAATTTCGGCCCGCACATCGAGCAGAAATGCGCGACCTTGTGCGCATCCTTGGGCAAGGTCTCGTCGTGGTACTTGCGCGCCGTATCGGGATCAAGCGACAGGTTGAACTGATCCTCCCAGCGGAAGTCGAAGCGCGCGCGCGACACCGCGTCATCGCGAATTTGCGCGGCGGGATGGCCCTTGGCGAGATCGGCGGCGTGGGCGGCGATGCGATAGGTGATGACGCCGGTCTTGACGTCGTCGCGATCAGGCAGGCCGAGGTGCTCCTTGGGCGTCACGTAGCAGAGCATCGCCGTGCCGAACCAGCCGATCATCGCCGCGCCAATGCCAGACGTGATGTGGTCGTAGCCGGGCGCGATGTCGGTCGTCAGCGGCCCCAGCGTATAGAACGGGGCTTCGCCACAGACCTTGAGCTGCTTGTCCATGTTGGCTTTGATCTTGTGCATCGGCACGTGGCCGGGGCCCTCGATCATCACCTGGCAACCCTTGTCCCAGGCGACCTTGGTCAGCTCGCCGAGCGTATCGAGCTCGGCAAATTGCGCCGCGTCGTTGGCGTCGGCGATCGAGCCGGGGCGCAAGCCGTCGCCGAGCGAGAACGAAACATCGTATTTGCGCATGATGTCGCAGATGTCGCCGAAATGCTCGTAGAGGAAGCTCTCGCGATGGCCGGCCAGGCACCAGCGCGCCATGATCGAGCCGCCGCGCGAGACGATGCCGGTGACGCGCTTGGCGGTGAGCGGGACATAGGCGAGGCGCACGCCGGCGTGGATGGTGAAATAGTCGACGCCCTGCTCGGCCTGCTCGATCAGCGTGTCCTTGAACACTTCCCAGTCGAGCTTGAGCGGATCGCCGTCGACCTTTTCGAGCGCCTGATAGATCGGCACGGTGCCGATCGGCACCGGCGAGTTGCGGACGATCCAGGAGCGGATGTTGTGAATGTTGCGCCCGGTCGAGAGGTCCATCACCGTGTCGGCGCCCCAGCGGATCGCCCACACCATTTTCTCGACTTCCTCGGCGACGCCCGAACTCACGGCGCTGTTGCCGATGTTGGCGTTGACCTTGACCAGGAAATTGCGACCGATCGCCATCGGCTCAAGTTCGAGGTGATTGATGTTGGCGGGAATGATGGCGCGCCCGCGCGCGATCTCGGAGCGCACGAATTCTGGCGTGACGAACTCGGGGATGTCGGCCGAGAAGCTGTCGCCATCGGCGAGCCGCTCCTTGGCGCCCGCCAGCGCGGCTTCGCGCCCAAGATTCTCGCGGTGGGCGACGTAGATCATCTCCTCGGTGACGATCCCGGCGCGCGCGAATTCAAATTGGGTGACGAGCTGGCCGTCGGCGCCGGCGCGCAAGATGCGCCTGGCCGGGCAGTGGGGCGCGAGCCGGTCGGCCGAAACGTCGCCATTGTCTTCCGGCTTGATCGGCGCGCCCTTCGATCGCGGCGTAGCCGCGCTTGGCGATCCAGCCTTCGCGCATCGGCGCGAGGCCGGCGCCCAGCTCGATGCTGGCAGTCGGATCGGTATAGGGGCCCGAGGCGTCATAGACGCGCACCGGCGGCTCGAGCGTGTCGCTCAGCGTGATCTCGCGGAACGGGATGCGAACGTCGTCGCGTCCCATGGGCGAAGCATAGACCTTGCGCGATCCCGCGATCGGGCCGGTGGTCACGCTGCTGGGCGCCGCCGGGGTCGCAACCTTCGCGTGTTCGTTCATCGGCTTGCCTCCGCTTCGCGAGTCTCGCGGGCGGGGGCTGCGGCGCGACGATGAGAATCGGCGAGCCTCGTCCCTTCGCCGGCATGACCCGGATCAGGTTCTAAGGGTTCGACGCTTGCGCGTCGTCTCAGCCCATCACGGGCGCCCCTCGAGTTGAGCGGGGAACTTGGGACGAAGCGAACGGGCTGTCAATGCGGCCGGGCAAGGCGCGGGAACGCCTTGGCCGGGCGGCCCCGCGCTTGAGGATGCGGATCGGCGCCGTTTAGTCGCAGGCCCATTCCCGCCAGGCGCAACCTGCGCCGCAGTAGGAAAGAGCGGCGACTATCGCGGCGTTGCTGTTGGCGTAGCCGTGCCCCTCACCCCAGACGCCGGCTGAGTTGGTGGCGAAGGCGATGCAGGAGTTCTCCTCGTAGTTGATGATCCTGCAGCCGCCGCCGCACAGTTTGAGCGCGCCGCTTTCGGCCGCCGCCAGACTAGCGGCGCCGTGCCACTCGGCGTTGCGGCCGGTGCTCGCGTTGTAAGCGATCGCCCCCCAACCGGCAAAAGCCGCGGTCGGGAAGACCAGAGCGGCGCACAAAGCAATCGCGGAAATGGCTTTCATCGCGTCTACCCCCTCTTCGTCGAAGTTAGGCGTCTCCCAAGGCAAGAATGGCGGCCGGCGCGGATCGACGTCGCTCAGCTACAGGCCCAGACCTTCCATGCGCAGCCGGCGCCGCAGCTCTTGATCGCGGCGGCGGTGGCGAGGGCGCTGGTGGAATAGTTGAACGCATCACCCCAACCGCCGCTGCCGTTGGTGGCGAAAGCAATGCAGGTGTTGTGCTCCCAGGTCACCAGCAGGCAGCCGTTGCCGCAGGCGTTGAGCGCGCCGTTCAAGGCGGTCGACAGCTTGGCCTGACCGTGGACTTCCGTGGAGGCGCCGCTGCTCGGATTGTAGGCGATCGCGCCCCAGCCAGCAGCGTAGGCGGACCCGGGGGCGACCAATGCTGCGATCAGGATTGCGGTGGACAAGGATTTCATTGCGTCCCCCTTCGTCGCCTCGCGAACGCTCCGTCGGCGACCGCTGGCAATTCCTATCCAATCATTGCCGAGCGCGCGCGGTCAAGGTCCGTCGGGAGTCAACCGGCCCGATTGCCGAGAGCGCAGGCGGCGCGCACGCTGGCGCTCGCGGTTTCGTCGATTTCAATCCCCGCACGCTCGACCGCGGCGAGCCAATCGGCGACCGAGCGCCCACCGAAACGAAGGCTCGGCGCGATCTCCGCCAGCGGCGCCAGCGCGAAAGCGCGCTCATTGAGGCGCGGATGGGGAACCTTGAGATCGAGCTCGTCGATCGTCGCTTCACCGTAAGTCAGAATGTCGATGTCGATCGTGCGCGGCCCCCAGCGTTCCACACGCCGCCGGCCGAGCGCGCGTTCGGCTTCGAGGCAAAGAGCGAGCAGCGCGCGCGCGGGGAGCGTCGTCTCGACCAGAACGGCCATGTTGAGGAAATCGGGCTGATCGCGTTTGCCCCAGGGGGGCGTGCGATAGACCGACGAGCGCGCGATCAGTCTCACGCCGGGGGCGGCGACAAGGCGTTGGATCGCTGCAATGAACGCGGCGGCGACGTCGCCGACATTGCCCCCTAACCCGAGGCTCGCGACCACGGGTTGCTGATCACTCACGCGCGACCTCGATCTCGACGCCGACCGCCGTGAGCTGCTCGGCGATCGGCGGCGCGACCTTGGCGACCCGCACCTTGACCCGCTCGATGCGCTGGAACGCCGCCAGCAAGGCCTGCGCGACATCGAGCGCCGCCGCCTCGACCAGCTTTCGCGGCGCGCCACAGAATGCGCCGCGCGTGATCGCCGCCACCTTGCCGTAGTCAACCGTCGCCCTGAGATCGTCGCCCGCCGCCGCCTCGGCGAGGTCGACGACGAGTTCGAGATCGATCTCGAACATCTGCCCGTATTTGCGCTCATGGGCGAAATTGCCGTGAAAGGCGTGCAGCCGCAGGCTGTCGACGAAGATTTTGCCACGCTGGATCGCGCCGGCGCCGCTCCCGCTCATGGTCAACTTTCCTCTATCGCGCGCCACACCTTCAGCGCCTGGACATGTTGGGCGACGTCGTGCGCGCGCACAATCGCCGCGCCATTGGCGACGCCGATCAGCGCCGCCGCGAGCGAGCCGGGGATGCGCTCGGCGGCGATCGTCTGACCGGTTATCAGACCGATCGTCGACTTGCGCGAGACGCCGACCAGCACCGGGCGACCAAGCGTCTTGAGCTCGCCAAGGCGCCGCATCGCCTGCAGGTTCTGCGCCGGCGTCTTGCCGAAGCCAAAGCCCGGATCGACCCACAGCCTTTCCTCGGCGACGCCCGCGGCGAGCGCAAGGTCGATCGAACGCGAGAGAAACGCGAGAATGTCGGCGAGAATGTCGGCGCCCGGGTCGATGCTGGCGCGATTGTGCATCAGCACCGCCCCGGCTCCGTTGGCCGCGACGACGCGCGCCATGTCGGCATCGCGCTGAAAGCCCCAAACGTCGTTGACGATCGAGGCCCCCGCTTCGATCGCCGACGCAGCGACGCGCGCCTTGGACGTGTCGATCGAGATCGGCGTCGCCACGCGGCGGCTGAGGCCGGCGACGACGGGAATCGTGCGCGCGATTTCCTCGTCCGCTCCGACCGCAGCGGCGCCGGGCCGGGTCGACTCGCCGCCAACGTCGAGGATCGCCGCGCCTTCGGCGATCAGGCGCTCGCCGTGTACGACGGCCGCCTCGACATCGGCGAAGGCGCCGCCGTCGGAAAAAGAGTTGGGGGTGACGTTGACGATGCCCATCACCGGGACGTGCGTGCCGAGCGTCAGCGATTTGCCGTGCGGCAGGGACAGCGTCACAGGCGGACCCGAATTGGCGAGCTTCGTCTTCGCCGGACCCTATAGGGCAGAACCGGCGGCGAGGCTATACGCGCCGCTTCAGCCCGCCTCCTTCTCGGTGTCGCCAGGAGGGTGGCCCACGTAGGCCCGCATGCGGGTGCGCCAATCGACGAAATACGCCCTGACGGCGGCGCGATAGGGCGCGACCAGCTCTTCGGCGAAGCGATGAAACACCATCGCCCAATGATAGAGATAGGCGAACCACTTGAGCGTCATCAGCTTGGCGCGGGTAATGTCGAAGATCACCGCCAGCACGGTGAGCCCGAGGAGCTTGGAGACGAGGTAGCCGACGGCGCCGACCTCGATATGGCCAAGCGCGACCAGGGCCACGCAAAAGAAACTGCCGACTTCGCTGACCAGGAACGGCACGCCGAACAATAGCAGCGCGACCCACACCGGCGCGCTTTCGACCAACCGGGTCAGCGCCGCCCTCACCTTCGCCCAATGGATCAGCCGCGCGACCCGGCTCAACGCCGCGACGATATTGTCCCAGATCCAAGTCTCGAACAGAAAAGCGATCGCAAACGCGAAAACCAACGCGCGCGGAAGTTTCGGTCGATGTTCCACTTGCCCGTCCCGCAAATTCACGCGACCGTGAACTTGACGGGGATTTGCGGCGACATCAAGCCCTCGAGGAATTGGTGCGGCGCAACACCGCCCCAATTCCTCAAGCGGAGACTCTCAGGCGAGGTCGAAGCGGTCGAGGTCCATCACTTTCGCCCAGGCCGCCACGAAGTCTTTGACGAACTTCTCCTTCGCGTCGGCGCTGCCATAGACCTCGGCGAGCGCGCGCAGTTGCGAGTGCGAACCGAAGATCAGATCGACACGGGAAGCGGTCCACTTGACCGCGTTGGTCTTGCGGTCGCGCCCCTCGAACACGCCGTCCGCGCCGGCGACAGGCTGCCAGCTCGTGCTCATGTCGAGCAGATTGACGAAGAAGTCGTTGGTCAACGTCCACGGCCGCATTGTGAAGACGCCGTGAGGGGAGTTGCCGGCGTTCGCGCCGAGCACTCGCAGGCCGCCGACCAGCACCGTCAACTCAGGCGCCGTCAGCGTCAGCAATTGCGCCCGGTCGACCAACGCCTCCTCGGGCCTCATGTGTTGCCGCCTGCCGCTATGATAGTTGCGGAAGCCGTCGGCGCGCGGTTCGAGCGGCGCGAAGGAGGCGATGTCGGTCTGCGCCTGCGAGGCGTCCCCGCGTCCAGGCGTGAAGGGGACCCGCACGTCCACGCCTGCGTCCTTCGCGGCCTTTTCGACTGCCGCGCAGCCGCCAAGAACGATCAAGTCGGCAAGCGAGACCTTTTTGCCGGAGTCCTTCTGGATCGCCTCTAGCTTTTGCAGAACCTTCGCAAGCGTAGCGGGCTGATTGACGTCCCAGTCTTTCTGCGGCGCAAGGCGGATGCGCGCGCCGTTGGCGCCGCCGCGCTTGTCCGAACCGCGGAAGGTCGACGCCGACGCCCAAGCGGTCGAAATCAATTCAGATACCGACAGGCCCGAAGCGAGAATCTTCGCCTTCAGCGCCGCGATGTCCTGCTCGCCGATCGGGGGATGATTGGCCGCCGGGATCGGGTCCTGCCAGATCAGCGTCTCCTTCGGCACGAGCGGGCCAAGATAGCGCACGATCGGGCCCATGTCGCGGTGCGTCAGCTTGAACCACGCGCGGGCGAAGGCGTCGGCGAATTGATCCGGATGCTCGAAGAACCGCCGGGAGATTTTTTCATAGGCCGGATCGAACCGCAGCGCGAGGTCGGTGGTCAGCATGGTCGGCGCATGCTTTTTCGACGTGTCATGAGCGTCGGGGACGGTCGCTTGCGCGCCTTTCGCCGTCCATTGCTTGGCGCCGCCCGGGCTCTTCGTCAGTTCCCATTCGTTGTTGAACAGGTTGTCGAAGAAATGATTGCTCCATTTCGTCGGCGTCTGACTCCAGGTGACTTCCAGGCCGGCGGTGATGGCGTCGGCGCCGAAGCCCGAGCCATGCTTGCTCTTCCAGCCGAGGCCCTGATCCTCGATGGCCCCGCCTTCCGGCTCCGGGCCGACAAGTGATGGATCGCCGGCGCCGTGGGTCTTGCCGAAGGTATGGCCCCCCGCAATCAGGGCGACGGTCTCCTCGTCGTTCATCGCCATGCGGAAGAAGGTTTCGCGGATGTCCCGCGCCGATGCGATCGGGTCCGGATTGCCGTTCGGCCCTTCCGGATTGACGTAGATCAGGCCCATCTGCACCGCGGCAAGCGGTTCTGCGAGCTCGCGCTCGCCGCTGTACCGTTCGTCGCCGAGCCACGTCCCCTCGGGGCCCCAAAAGAGTTCTTCCGGCTCCCAAACGTCGGCGCGACCGCCCGCGAATCCGAACGTCTTGAAGCCCATCGACTCGAGAGCGACGTTGCCGGTGAGAACCATCAGATCGGCCCAAGAGATTTTGCGACCGTATTTCTGCTTGATCGGCCACAATAGACGGCGCGCCTTGTCGAGGTTCGCGTTGTCGGGCCAGGAGTTGAGAGGCGCAAAGCGTTGCTGGCCCCCGCCGGCGCCGCCGCGACCGTCAGTGATGCGATAGGTGCCGGCGCTGTGCCAGGCCATGCGGATGAACAGGCCGCCATAGTGGCCGAAGTCGGCCGGCCACCATTCCTGCGAGTCGGTCATCAAGGCATTCAGATCCTTGATCACCGCGTTGAGATCGAGGCTCTTGAACTCGGCGGCGTAGTCGAACGCCTCGCCCATCGGATCGGCAGCGGGCGAGCGCTGGTGGAGAAACTGAAGGTTCAGTTGGTGCGGCCACCAATCGGGGTTTGCGGCCCTGCCGGTCTTGCCCGGGAACGGGCATTTGGCTTCGCTCGTCATGGTCTCTCCCATTGCAGCGCGCTGCTTGGATCGCGATCGCGTGCGCGACGGCATAGCGCCGGCCTCTCCATTGGTCCAATCGATTGTTCCGCGAGTTGCAATTGGCTCTGCCTATTGTAAAACCACGCCATGAACCTGCGCGATCTCGCCTATGTCGTCGCCGTCGCCGATCACGGGCATTTCGGCCGCGCCGCGCTCGCCTGCAACGTCAGTCAGCCAACGCTCAGCGGCCAGATTCTCAAGCTCGAGGCGGAGTTCGGCGTGCGCATTTTCGAGCGCGAGGGCCGCGCGGTCACCGTCGCGGCGCGCGCCGCGCCGATCGTCGAACAGGCGCGGCGCGCGGTGGCGGCGGTCGCCGATGTCTCGGCCGCGGCGCGCGGCGCGCGCGACCCGATGGCCGGGCCGTTGCGGATCGGTGTCATCCCAACGATAGGCCCCTACCTGCTGCCCTACGCCTTGCCGGCGGTCATTCGAGATCTGCCGCAGGCGCCGGTCACCATTGTCGAGGATCTCACCGACCGCCTGCTGTCGCTGGTGCTGGAGCGCAAGATCGACGCGGCGCTGATCGCCACCGATCCCGCCGATCGCAAGCTCGACAGCCTGCCGCTTTATGACGAGCCGTTCCTGCTGGTCGTCGCCCCTGGCCATCCGCTTGCCGGGCGCGCCTCCGTCGCTCCGCGCGAGATCGATCCCGAAACCGTGCTGCTGCTGGCGGACGGTCATTGCCTGCGCGATCAAACGATCGGGCTGTGCGGGCGCGGCGCGGGCGGACGCGCCGCCGGCTCCGACATCAGCGCGACCAGCCTGGAGACCCTGCTGCATCTCGCCGCCGCTGGCTATGGCGTGACGCTCGCCCCGCGCCTCGCGCTCGAGGGTCGCGGCGGCGACGCGCGGCTCTCGGCAGTGCCGCTCTCGGGCGGCGCGATGGGACGGCGCGTCGCGCTCGCGTTCCGACGCGACACCAGCCGCCGCGCCGCCATTGCGCGCTTTGCCGCGAGCGTGCGCGCCGCAGCGCCGGCGTGGCTGCGCGAGGGGGCGAGCGCGCCGCGCCGCAAAGGCGCCAGGGGATCGCGCGGCTGAGGCGCCGATTGCCCTGTGGAAAACCGCAAGCCCCAAGAATCATTGGAGAGAATTGGCGGCGCGGCGCTTTGCGCGCGGCGCGGCGAGGCCAATTCGCCCCATTCCCGCCATTAAGGGTTGGTTTACCCTCGCCGACGTTTCCGGGGTTTTCGGGCGTGCAGCAAGAGATGGGTAAGGTTGATTTAGCCTTCTCTTAATAAGCTTAAACCTATTGGTCGGCGAAGGCGGCGGTCCAACCGCACTCAGAATTGGAGTCCTCGATGTCTGCTGCGTCCTTTTCGCGCGTTTGCCTGACGGCGGCGGTTGTCGTCCTCGGCCTCGCCCTCGGCGGCTGCGCCAAGAACAGCGCCGACGACGGCCTCCTCAGCGGCGCCGCGCCGGGCGCGGGCCCCGGCAGCGTCCAGGAATTCGCCTCCAGCGTCGGCGACCGGGTGTTCTTCGATAGCGACTCGACCGAGATCAACGCCGCCGGCCAGGCGACCCTCGATAAACAGGCGGCGTGGCTGAACCAGTACGGGCGCTACACTTTCACCATCGAGGGCCACGCCGACGAGCGCGGCACCCGCGAATACAATTTCGCGCTGGGCGCCAGGCGCGCCGAGGCGACGAAGGAATATCTCGTCGCCAAGGGCGTCGCCGCCGCCCGCATGAAGACCATCAGCTACGGCAAGGAGCGGCCGGTGGCGGTTTGCAACGACATTTCCTGCTGGTCGCAGAATCGCCGCGCGGTCACGGTGCTCGCCGGCGCTGCAGGAAGCTGAGCGAAATAAGCTGAGCGACAGGCGGCGCCGCACGAGGGCCCGACCCTCGCCTCACTTTGGGCCGCCCGCCCGCTATGCTATCGCAAGGTCGGGCGCCGTTGCGGCGGCCGCCCCTGGCCCCGACAGAGGTTTGACGCCGTGACGCCGCACTCCCGCCTCCTGCGCGCCAGCGCGCTTCTCCTCTGCGCCGGCGTGCTCGGCGCGAGCGCCGCCCACGCCTTCGATCGCACTGCGCCGGTCCAAATCGCGCAGGCGCTTCCACCTGCGGTGATTCCCGGGGTCGGTCCAGACGCTGGCGACCCCAACGACCCGGCTTCGATGGTGGTCAGGCTCGACCGGCTCGAGAACGAGCTGCGCCAGGCGAACGGGCGCGTCGAGGAGTTGGAGAACCGGCAGAAGCAACTCGAGGACGCGCTCAGGCGCTTCCAGCAGGACGTCGAATATCGCCTCGGCGGCGCCGCGCCGTCGAACGCCGGAGCCGCTCCGCCCGTCCCCGGCGCTCCCCCGCCGATGGTTGCGGGCGTCGCGCCGGGCGCCGATCTGTCGCCCGGCGGCAAGCCGCCCAAGCGCGGCGACGCCTTCGATCCCAACGCCGACCCCAATGCGCCGGGCTCGCCGCGTGTGCTCGGGACAACGACCCCCAGCGCGCCGCTGTCGCCGGCCGGGCCGCCGCTCGATCTTTCCGGCGTCAAGCCCGCCGCGGCGCCGCCCGCGACTCCTGACGGACCAACGCCAGCCGGGCCGCTCCCGGCCGGCCCGCTGGTCGCCGACAACCCGCCGGCCGCCGGCCCCGCGCCGCCCACGACCACGGGCGCCGGCATCGACTTCGCCGACGCGCCGCGCGCGCAGTTCGCCGCCGCGGTCGACGCCTACCGCAACGGGCAATACGCGCAGGCGGAAGATCAGCTCAAGGCGTTCATCGTCGTCAACGGCTCGCATCGTCTTGTTCCCGACGCGATCTTCTATCTCGGCGAGACGTATTTCCAGCGTTCTCGTCCGCGCGAGGCGGCCGAGCAATATCTCAAACTCTCGACCGACTACGCAAAATCGCCGCGCGCGCCCGAGGGCATGTTGCGCCTCGGCCAGTCGCTCGCCGCGCTCGGCAGCAGCGAGCAGGCCTGCGCGACGCTGGCCGAAGTCGGCAAGCGCTATCCCAACGCGGCGCCGGCGGTGAAGAAGTCGGCTGAACGCGAAATGCAGAAAGATCATTGTTGAGGCGCGAGCCGCCGCTCGCCGACGCTTCGATCGACGCCCTGCTCGCGCCGCTGCAGGGCCTACGCACAGTTCTCATCGCCGTTTCGGGCGGCCCCGATTCCACCGCGCTGCTGGCGATGGCCGCTGACTGGGCCCGGCGCGGCGCCGGGCGACCGCAACTCGCGGCGGCGACGGTCGATCACGGGCTGCGCGCGGAAAGCGCCGCCGAGGCCGCAGCGGTCGGCGCGCTGTGCGATCGCCTCGGCATTCCCCACCATATTCTCCTCTGGCGCGGCGCGAAGCCGAAGACCCGCGTGCAGGAGCTGGCGCGCGAGGCGCGCTACACGCTGCTCGCCCAATTGGCGCGCGAGATCGTCGCCGAGGCGATCGTCACCGCTCATCACCTCGACGACCAGGCGGCGACGGCGCTGTTTCGCCTGCTGCGCGGTTCGGGCCTCAGCGGGCTCAAGGCGATGGCGGCGAGCGCCGACCTCGACGGCCTCGCGCTTTTGCGACCGCTGCTTGGGATCGCCAAGCGCGATCTCGTCGCCTATTGCGACGCGAACGGTCTCGCCTACGCGAGCGACCCCTCGAACGATGATCCGCGCTATGCGCGCACCCGCCTGCGCCCGCTCGCCGAGCGCCTGGCGGCCGAGGGGCTCGACGCCGCCGCGCTAGCGCGCCTCGCACGCCGCGCCGGCCAGATCGAGGAGGCGCTCGCTCGGCAGACCGCGTCGGCCGAAGCGCGCCTGCGCCTAGTCGAGACCGGGGGCTGCGAGGCGCGCGCCCTGTTCGCGGAGCCGATCGAGATCGTCCAGCGGCTGTTGACGGCAGCGATTGCGCGCGTTGGCGGGCGGGAGGCGAGCCGCATCGGCCTGGAAAAGATCGAGACCTTGACGAAGGCGCTCGCCAGCGCGCTTGCCGCCAGCGCGCCGTGTAGCCTCAACGTCGCGGGCGCGCGCGTCAGGCTGGCGCGCGGGGCCGTGCGGGTCGAGCCGGAGCCGCCGCGGCGGTCGCGCAAAGATTTAGGCTGAGGCTGGGAGCGTAGTCCCGCTCACCACATGTCGAGGGCGACGCGCGCTTCGTCCGACATGCGGCTTTGATCCCATGGCGGGTCGAACACCATGTTGACCTTGGCCCCGGAGACGCCGGGCACCATACTGACTGCGTTCTCGACCCAGCCAGGCATTTCGCCGGCGACCGGGCAGGCTGGCGCGGTCAGCGTCATGTCGATCTTCACCGCCCGCTCGTCGTCGATCTCGACGTTGTAAATCAGCCCAAGCTCATAGATGTCGGCGGGAATTTCCGGGTCGAAGACGGTCTTCAGCGCCTTGACGATCTCGCCAGTCAGCGCGTCGAGTTCTTCCTGCGACATCGCCGAGGGCGGCTTGCCCATCGTGAAGCCCAGCGGTTCGGGCGGCGCGTCGATCTGAGGGTCGGACATTGTCGTTTCTCCTCAGACAAAGAGTTTCTGGGCGCGAACCAGCGCGTCGGCGAGCGCGTCGACTTCGGCGTGCGTGTTGTAGAGCGCGAACGAGGCGCGGCAGGTCGAGGTGACGCCAAAGCGCTGCAACAGCGGCATCGCGCAATGCGTTCCAGCGCGCACCGCGACGCCCGAATGGTCGATCAGCGTCGCGACGTCGTGGGCGTGCGCGCCATCCATAGTGAAGGAGAGGATTGGCCCCTTGCCCGGCGCCGTGCCGATGATGCGCAACGAATTGATTGCGCTCAGCCGCTCGTGGGCGTAGGCGCTGACGCTCGCCTCATGCGCCCGCACCCGTGCGCGGCCGATCCCCTCGACATAGTCGAGCGCAGCGGCGAGGCCGATCGCCTGGACGATTGGCGGCGTGCCGGCTTCGAAGCGATGCGGGGGCTGATTGTAAGTCACCGTCTCGCGCGCCACCGTCTCGATCATCTCGCCGCCGCCGTTGAAGGGCGGCAGTGTTTCGAGCCGCGCGCGCTTGCCGTAGAGCACGCCGATTCCGGTCGGGCCGTAAAGTTTGTGGCCCGTGAGCACATAGAAGTCGACGTCGAGGTCGCGCACGTCAACGTCGAGATGCACCGCGCCCTGCGAGCCATCGACCAGCACCGGCACGCCGCGCGCATGAGCGATGCGAACGATCTCCTTGATCGGCGTTGTCGTGCCGAGCACGTTCGACATCTGGGTGATGGCGACGATCTTGGTGCGGGGCGTGAGCGCGCGCTCGAAGGCCTCCAGCGAGAAGGCGCCGTCATCATCGACGTCGACCCACTTGAGAACCGCGCCCTTGCGCTCGCGATGGAAGTGCCAGGGCACGATGTTGGAGTGATGCTCCATCACCGAGAGGACGATCTCGTCGCCCGCGCCGATATGTCCAAGGCCGAAGCTCGCCGCGACGAGGTTGATCGCCTCGGTCGCCGAGCGGGTGAAGACGATCTCCTCGCTCGAAGCGGCGTTGAGGAAGCGCCGCACCGTCTCGCGCGCGCCCTCGTAGGCTTCGGTCGCGGCGTTGGCGAGATAGTGCAGCCCGCGATGGACGTTGGCGTATTCGTGTTCGTAGGCGTGGGTCAGCCGATCGAGCACCGCCTTCGGCTTCTGCGCCGAAGCGGCGTTGTCGAGATAGACCAGCGGCTTGCCGTAAGGCCGCTCCGCCAAAATCGGGAAGTCGGCGCGCAGTTTCTCAACGTCGTAAGGGGCGGCGTTCGCGACATGCAGCGTCATGCCGGCCTCCCCTGCCCGCGCCGGGCGAGCCAGGCGCGCGTCATCGTCAGCAGCGCCTCGGCGAGCGCGGGATCGGCGACGCGCGAAATTGCGTCGGCGGCGAAGGCTTCGAGCAGCATCGCCTCGGCTTCAGCCTTCTCCAGGCCGCGCGCCCTGAGATAGAAAAGCTGTTCGGGATCGAGCGCGCCGACCGTCGCGCCATGGCCGCACACCACGTCGTCGGCAAAAATCTCAAGTTCGGGCTTGGCGTCCATCGTCGCGTGCGGCGACAGCAGGATCGCCTGCGACTTCATCCCGCCGTCGGTCTTCTGGGCTCCGGACTTGACGACGACCTTGCCCTGGAAAACCCCGGTCGCCTCGTCGGCGACGATGTGGCGGTAGAATTCGCGGCTCTCGCCGCGCGGCGCCGCGTGAACGACCTCCAGCGTGGTGTCGGCGTGACGGCGCCCCTCGATCAGGCCAAGGCCGGCAAGCCCGATGCGCGCCTTGACCCCGTCGAGCGAGGCAAAAATCTGCCGGCGCACCAGCGCGCCGCCGGCGACAAAGCCGAAACCGTCGAAGGCGGCGCGCTCGGCGAGCCGCACGACCTGACTTTCGACATGCAGGCCGGGCGCGTCCTCGATCAGCGCGATGTGGGCGGCGTGAGCGCCGGGCGCGAGGTTGAGCCAGGTCGAGACATGACGCTGCGCGCCGGCGCCGGCGCCCACGAAGCGCTCGACGATGATCGCGCGCGCGCCCTCCCCGAGCGTTAGGTCCAAGCGCGAATAGACGGCCCCCGCGCCTTCGGCGCTCAGGCAATGGACGATCTCGATCGGCTTCGGCTCGGCGCCCGCCGCAAAGCTCACCGCGGCGCCCTCTTGCGCAAGGGCGACATTGAGCGCGAGCAGCGGATCGTCGACCGCGAGAGCGGAAGGCGGCGCCGCGGCAAGAACGACGCCGGCGGGCAGCCGATCGGACAGCGCCGCGACGAGACGGCCATCGAGCACAATCAAGCGCGTCGCGGCGAGGCGCGGCAGCGCGGCGAGCTGGCGACGCGCCGCCTCGATCGCCGCATCGTTGGGCGCGCCCGCTGGCGCCGCAGGGCTCGTCAGCGCCGCGCGCATGTCGGTGTAGTGCCAGGCCTCCACCCGCCGGGTCGGCAGGCCAACTTCCTCGAAGCGGCGGAACGCCGCGGCGCGCGGCGATGAGGCGCTCGCGCCGGCAAGCGCACGGAACTGCTCGCCGAGACGGGTCTCGGCGGCGTTCGCGGCGATGGCGCGTTGCGCAGTCATGGCTCTCTCACGCCGCTTCGGTTGCGTAATCGCGATAGCCGTTGCGTTCGAGTTCGAGCGCGAGCTCCGGCCCGCCGCTCTTGACGATGCGCCCCTTGGCCATGACGTGGACGACGTCGGGCCGGATGTATTCGAGCAGGCGCTGATAGTGGGTGATGACGACGAAGGCGCGCTTGGGATCGCGCAGCGCGTTGACGCCGTCGGCGACCACCCGCAGCGCGTCGATGTCGAGCCCGGAATCGGTCTCATCGAGCACCGCGAAGCGCGGCGCGAGCAGCGACATCTGCAACACCTCAAGGCGCTTCTTCTCGCCGCCGGAAAAGCCGACATTGACCGGGCGCTTGAGCATCTCCGGATCGATTTTGAGATCGTGCGCGGCGCGGCGCACCGCGCGCAGGAAGTCGGGCGTCGTCAGCTCGGCTTCCCCGCGCGCGCGCCGCTGCGCGTTGAGCGCCGCCTTGAGGAAGGTCATGGTCGCAACGCCCGGGATCTCGATCGGATATTGGAAGGCGAGAAACACGCCCTTGGCGGCCCGCGCCTCCGGCGCGAGCGCAAGCAGGTCCTCGCCGTCGAGCCGGATCTCGCCCGAGGTGACCTCGTAGTCCGGCTTGCCGGCGATGACATAGGACAGCGTCGACTTGCCCGATCCATTCGGCCCCATGATCGCGGCGACCTCGCCAGGCCGCACCGACAGCGTGAGGTTGTCGAGGATCGGCTGGCCGTTGATCGATGCGCTCAGGTTCGTAACTTCAAGCATTCCAAATTCCCAACATTCCAACACGGGCCGTTGTCACCCAACGCTGCCCTCGAGGCTGATCGCGATCAGCTTCTGCGCCTCGACCATGAATTCCATCGGCAATTGCTGCAGCACGTCACGCACGAAGCCGTTGACGATCAGCGCCGTCGCCTCCTCGCCCGACAGACCGCGTTGCAGGCAGTAGAAGAGCTGGTCCTCGGAAATCTTCGAGGTCGTCGCCTCGTGCTCGAACACGGCGGAGGAATTCTTCGCCTCGATATAGGGCACGGTGTGCGCGCCGCATTGGTCGCCGATCAACAGCGAGTCGCAATTGGTGAAATTGCGCGCGCCCGTCGCCTTGGCGTGCGCCGAGACCTGGCCGCGATAGGTGTTCTGCGATCTGCCCGCAGCGATGCCCTTGGAGATGATGCGGCTCGAGGTGTTCTTGCCGAGGTGGATCATCTTGGTGCCGCTGTCGACCTGCTGGCGCCCGTTCGAGATGGCGATCGAGTAGAACTCGCCGCGCGAGGAATCGCCGCGCAAGATGCACGAGGGATATTTCCAGGTGATCGCCGAGCCGGTCTCGACCTGCGTCCAGGAGATTTTCGAGCGCGCGCCGCGGCAGTCGCCGCGCTTGGTGACGAAATTGTAGACGCCGCCCTTGCCATTGGCGTCGCCGGGGTACCAGTTCTGCACCGTCGAATATTTGATCTCGGCGTCCTCGTGCGCGATCAGCTCGACCACGGCCGCGTGCAGCTGGTTCTCGTCGCGCTTGGGCGCCGTGCAGCCTTCGAGATAGCTGACATAGGCGCCCTTGTCGGCGATGATCAGCGTGCGCTCGAACTGGCCGGTGTTCTTGCGCGTTGATGCGAAAGTAAGTCGAGAGCTCCATCGGGCAGCGCACGCCCAGGCGGCACGTAAACGAACGAGCCGTCGGAGAACACCGCCGAGTTGAGCGTCGCGTAGAAATTGTCGGTCGGCGGCACGACCGAGCCGAGATAGCGCTTCACCAGCTCGCCATGCTCGCGCACCGCCTCGGAGAACGAGCAGAAGATCACGCCGGCCTTGGCGAGTTCGGCCTTGAAGGTGGTTGCGACCGAGACCGAGTCGAACACCGCATCGACCGCGACCCTCGGCCTTTCCACGCCGGCGAGGATCTCCTGCTCGATGAGCGGGATGCCGAGCTTGGCGTAGGTGCGCAGCAGCTCGGGATCGATCTCGTCGAGCGATTTCGGCGCCGCCTTCGACGACTTGGGCGCCGCATAATAATAGAGGTCCTGGTAGTCGATCTCGGGGAACTCGACGCGCGCCCAACGCGGCGGCGTCATGGTCAGCCAGCGGCGATAGGCGTCGAGGCGCCAGTCGAGCAGCCATTGCGGCTCGCTCTTGCGCGCGGAAATGTAGCGAACGATGTCCTCGTTGAGGCCCTTGGGGGCCTTTTCCGAGTCGATATCGGAGACGAAACCGTATTTGTAGGCTTCGACCTCGATCGAACGGACGCGGTCGACGGTCTCCTGGACTGCCGCCATAGGTGACTTCTCCTCGCCAGAAACGGTTTCAAGGACCGTCGGTGGGGGTCAAAAACGCTGCGCAAACAATCTCTTGGCGCGGCAGGGCTCCGCCCGATGGCGGATGGCTTGTATATTGGGATCGTCGGGGTCGAATGCAAACGCCCCGTAATAGGTCGGATGACGCCGCCGGCGCAAGCCCGGCTGGCCCAGCCGCGAGCGCGGCGCATGGCGGGCGACTGGCGAATTGCCGGCGGCGCGATGCTAAATCCGGCGCTCGCGCGGCGTGCGACCTATTGGGTCACCTCGGGCGAAAATTCGCCGCGCAGCCGGCAGACGATCTTGCGCAGGTCGAGATGCGCCATCTGTTTGTCGTTGTCCGGCATGGGCGCCTGAGCCGCGTCTTGGCGGTAGTCGGCGAATTTCATCCGCATCGGCGTTGCGATGGCCTCGCCGAAGGCGATCGCCTCGCGGTCGGCGATCGAGGAGAGGAAGGCGATGGTGCTCGCTGACGAGACGCCGACCGCCGAGCGCACGATCGCCTTGTCGCTTTCGTTGGCGAGGCGCATGGCGAACATGGTCGAGCATTGCGACAGCACGGTCGAATCGAGTTCGGAGGGGCGCTGCGTGACGATGCCGAGCGAGACGCCGTATTTGCGGCCCTCCTTGGCGATGCGGCCGATCGCCTGGCGGGTCGGGCCGAAGGCCAGCGACTTGTCGGTCGGCACGTAGCGATGCGCCTCCTCGCAGATCACGGCGATTTCGTAGGCGCCCTCGCTCCACAGCGCGATCTCGAACGCCATGCGCGCCAGCACCGACACCAGCGAGTTGACCACTTCGTTGGGCAGACCGGCGAGTTGGACGATGCAAATCGGCGCGCCCGCCTTCGGCAGACGGAAAATGCGCGAGATCACCTTGGCCATGTTGTCTTCGACAACGACGCGGCCGAACATGAAGCGGAAACGCGGATCGCGGCTGAGCGCCTCCAGCCGGTGCTTGAGCGCCCTGAGATCCGAGCGCGGATAGCGCTGATCGAGCTTGCCGAGCCATTCGTCGATGATGTGGACCATGTCGGCGACGCGGTAGGGCACCGGTGTGTCGGCGCTGATCCAGGCGAAGTCGGAGGGCGTGCTGCGCCGCACCGGGCTCGCGGCGATCGCCGCGGCGGAGCTGGCGACGAACTGGGCCTTGGCGGTTCTGATGACGTCGTAGAGCGCGTCGGATTCGTCGGAGTTCGGCTTTCGGCCGCTATAGATGATGTCCGAGAACTCCTCGAACTTGAACATCCAGTACGGCAGCTCGAGGTTGTCGGAGGTAAGCTGGACCGAATTGCGGGGAAAATGACGCGCGTATTCGTTGTGCGGATCGATGATCAGCACGCGCAGCTTGGGCCGGTTGGCGAGGCACTTCTTGATCAGCATCGACACCGCAGTCGTCTTGCCGGAGCCGGTTGAGCCGATCACGGCAAAGTGGCGGCTGACCAGTTCATCGACGCTGACGGTGGCCGGGACGTCGCTGTTCTGGCTCAAACGACCGATCTCGACACCCTCGATGCCGCGGAAGCTGTAAATCGCCCTGAGATCCTGGGCGCGGATGCGGTGGGCGAGCGAGCCGAGCGCAGGATACGAGCGGATGCCGCGGAAGAAGCGCGGCGCGCCGCCTTCGTCGTCCATGATTTCGCCGTTCAGTTCGACCGTCACGTAGGCGACGTTGCCGCCGCTGTCGCTCCAGCGACGATCCGCGGTCGTCAGTTCGGTGACGACGCCGACGAGCCGCGCTTGGTCGTGGACGATGGAGATCAGGTGTCCGACCGACCAATCCTGACCGACGTCTTCCGACGTCATTTCACAGGCGATCACGCCCTGCGTGCCGTTCAGCGTGACCAGGCGACCGATGGAGCGGTCGGAGCCAGGCTCGCGACGATCCTGAAACGCCATCAGGCCGGCGTGGGTCGATGAAAGGTCTAGTCTCATGTCCCGTCCGTCGACGCGAGGCGCGCCTGCTAAAGCCGCTGGCGCGTTCCAGCCAAGCTCAACACGCGCCAGTGCATTAGACGGTGAACTCTCTAAACAAATACTTGCGATTTCTGGCGCAAAGTGACGCTGCGTTACATCTACGTAACGGCGCGTACCTCCGGATCGCCTCCGAGCAGCCGCGCAAACTGCTTGAGCCGGCTCTGCAGGCGGTCGCTATTGAGCGGGGCGAGGTCGCTCGGCAGGCTGAGCAGGACGCGGCCCTTCTGCAACACCAGCGGCGTACGCGGCAGCACGCCCGGCATCGCCGCCGAGACGATATAGGCGACGCGCATCGAGGCGCCGAGCAAGCGGGCGCGCTCGAGCTGGCGCGGCGAGACCAGCGAGCGGGCGACCGGGCTGACGTCCTGGTCGCTCGAAACATGGCGAAACGAGGCGGCCAGGGCGAGATAGGCCCGCGAAGGATGGTCGAGGCCGACAAAAGCGGCGTTGGCGATCAGATCGTAGGATTGTTCGCCGCGATAGTCGGGATGGGCGCGCCAGGCGATGTCGGAGAGCAGGCAGGCGGCATGGCGCAGCCGGGTCTCATCCTCGGTCTCCTCGAGGTGGCCGACGCCGAAAAACAGGCTTGTCCAGTGAAAGAGCTCCTCGGCATGATCGGGCGCGCGCGAGCGCAAGACGTTGAACTGCCGCGCCGCGCAGATGAGCGGGTCCTGCGCCTGCTCCTCGGGAGGGAGGCTCTCGAACAACAGCCCCTCGCGCACGCCGAGCGCGGAAATGACGATCTCCTTGGGATTGCCGCGGCGCACGACCTCTTCCAGCACCGCGGCGCCGTAGGCGAGCAATGGCCGGCGCGCGGAAGACACCGTCTCCATCGCGGGCAAGGATTCGCTCTCGATCCGCTCGATCAGCTTCGCAAATTCCAACGCATCGCGCGCCGGGATGACGTAATTGTGCATCACCCGCATCGGGTATTGACGCTGGCTCATGTGCAGCCGCGCGAGCGCGCGCCAAGTGCCCCCGACCGCGTAGAACGTGCGCCCCGTGAGATCTTCGAGCGCTTTGACCTTCTGCAGGGCGTCGCGCGCGATTTTGGCCGCTTTCTTGGGCGAGCGGTCGGACAGTTCGAGCAGCGATAGCCCGCCGAGCGGCAAGGTGACGCCGCGGCCGACCTTGCCGTCCTTGAGATCGGCGAGTTCGAGCGAGCCGCCGCCGAGGTCGCCGACCATCCCGTCGGCGGCCCAGATCGAGGAGACCGCGCCGAGGCCGGCGAGCTGGGCTTCGCGCGGCCCGGTCAGCAGAGCGATTTGGCAGCCGATCGCCTTTTCCGCCAGTTCGAGAAACTGCGGGCCATTGGCCGCATCGCGCACCGCCGCCGTCGCCAGCACGCGGATGTCGGTAATGCCCATCGTGCGGCACAACACGCGGAAGCGCTGCAACGCCGCGAGCGCCTTGGCCACTGCATCGTCGGGCAGGAAACCGGTCGTCACAACGCCGCGTCCGAGCCCGCACAGAACCTTTTCGTTGAAGGTCGGCGTCAGCGCGCGGCTCAGCGATTCATAGGCGACGAGACGAACCGAATTGGACCCGATGTCGACGATCGCCACGGGCTCGCCCGCCAATCGTCCTCTTGCTTCCTGCCCCGTCATCAATTCCTTCCGGCGGTCCCGCCCGCCGCCGACTGCCGCGGCCAGACGGTTGAGCATCGCGCTCATGCTTGCAACTTGCGAAACGCGAGCGACCCGGGGCGCGAGTCAGCCAAAGAGCGGCCGCGTCCGGAGAGGCTCGGGTGGGTGAGAAAATATTTGTGGGCGTTGAACGGCTCTTCGCCTTCGACCGGCGAGACCCTGACGCTCGAGCCGTCCGGCAGCACGCGAAAGCTCTGCTCGTTGTCGAGCAGATTGGCTTCCATGATCTGGTTGAGGACGTGTTCGTGGACGGTCGGATTGCGCAAGGGCGCCATGGCCTCGACGCGGCGATCGAGATTGCGCTGCATCAAGTCGGCCGAGGAAATGTAGACATGCGCCTGACGGCTCGGCAGGCCGTGGCCGCCGCCAAAGGCGTAGATGCGCGCGTGTTCGAGGAAACGGCCAACGATCGACTTGACGCGAATGTTGTCGGAGAGCCCCGGCACGCCCGGCCGCAGGCAGCAGATGCCGCGGACGACGAGATCGATCTCGACCCCGGCGGCGCTCGCCGCGTAGAACGCGTCGATGATTTCGGCGTCGACCAGCGCATTGCACTTCGCCCAGATCGCCGCCGGCTTGCCCGCGCGCGCGAACTCGATCTCTTCCGTGATGTGGCGCAGCAGCGTCTTTTTGAGCGTAAAGGGCGAGATCGCCACCTGCTCGAGCCTGTCGGGTTCGGCGTAGCCGGTGATGAAGTTGAAGACCCGAGAAATGTCGCGCCCGATCGCCGGATCGGCGGTGAACAGCGAGATGTCGGTGTAAATGCGGGCAGTCACCGGATGATAATTGCCGGTGCCGACATGGCAGTAAGTTACGAGCGAACCGCCCTCGCGTCGCACCACCATCGACAACTTGGCGTGCGTCTTCAATTCGATGAAACCGAAGACCACCTGGGCGCCAGCCCGCTCGAGGTCGCGCGCCCAGCGGATGTTGGCCTCTTCGTCGAAGCGAGCCTTCAGCTCGATCAGCGCGGTGACCGACTTGCCCGCCTCCGCGGCTTCGATCAGCGCGCGAACGATCGGGCTGTCGGCCGAGGTGCGATAGAGCGTCTGCTTGATCGCCACCACATTGGGATCGCGCGCCGCCTGAAACAGAAACTGCACCACCACGTCGAAAGACTCGTAAGGGTGATGGACGACGAGATCCTTCTGACGGATCGCCGCGAAGCAGTCGCCGCCGTTGTCGCGCACCCGCTCGGGGAAGCGCGGCGTCACCGCGGCAAATTTCAAATCCGGCCGCTCGACCCCGACCAGCTGGCTCAATTCTTCGATCGCCAACATGCCCTCGATCAGCACGACGCCGGAGGCAACCACATCAACGTCGCCGGTGACGAAGGCGCGCAGCGGCTCGGGCATGCTGGCTTCGATCTCAAGGCGAATGACCGAACCGCGCCGGCGCCGCTTAAGCGCCGTTTCGTAAAGGCGCACGAGGTCTTCCGCCTCTTCCTCGACTTCGATGTCGCTGTCGCGGATGACGCGGAAGCTGCCGTGACCGGTCACCTTGTAGCCGGGGAAGAGCTGGCCGATGAAGGCGAGAATGATTTGTTCGAGCAAGACAAAGCGCAGCGGGCCACCGACGCCGGTATCGGGCAACTTGACAAAGCGATCGATCTTGCTGGGCGAGCGCACCAGCGCGTTCATCGTGCGCTGTTCGCCGAGGCTCTTCAGCTCAAGCGCCAGCGTGAAGCCGAGATTGGGGATGAAGGGAAACGGATGGGCCGGATCGACCGCGAGCGGCGTCAGCACGGGGAAGACGTAAAGGAGGAAATAGTCCTCCAGCCACTGCCGGTCGCGCGGCGACAGTTTGGCGACCTCGCAAATGACGATGCCTTCGGTTTCGAGCTCGGCGCGCAACTCGCGCCAGCGCGCCTGCTGCGAGGCGACCAGCTCGGCGACCCGCGCGCCGATACCCTCGAGCTGTTCGGCCGGCGTCAGCCCGTCGTCGGAGATTTCAGCCATGCCCGCCAGCACCTGCCCGACCAGGCCGGCGACGCGGACCATGAAGAACTCGTCGAGATTGTTGGCCGAGATCGATAGGAAGCGCAGCCGTTCGAGCAGCGGATGATTGCGGTTGTCCGATTCCTCAAGCACGCGGCGATTGAACTCGAGCCAGGACAACTCGCGGTTGATGAACCGCGTCGGCGAGGTCATCAGATCGGGCGCAGCGTCCGCGACGGTTGGGGTCGGGGTTGGGGTTGAGGTCTTGGGGGCCTTCGGGGTCTTCATCGTCTTCGACTTCCTGGCGCCTTTCGAGGCGGGCGCCTTGGCGGGCGCCGGCGTGGGGTTCGGCGACGGCGAGCCAGCGACGGTCCCGCGCTTCTTCTTCGGATAGTTTTGTGACAAAACCGCTTCTTCGCCAACCGGCGCGCTGCGCCGAGCCGCGACGGCGCGCCCCCGCGACTTTGCTTCAGTGGGGGCGCCCGCGCGTTGAAGGTCGGCCGCCGCCGCGGCCAAGGCGCGCGGATAGAGCTGGTGCTCCTCGGCGAGAACCCGCGCGGCCAAGCGCTCGGCGTCGTCGTCCGGGAGCACCCGCACGCGCGCCTGGGCAAGGATCGGCCCGGCGTCGAGCTCCGGCACAACGAAGTGGACGGTGCAGCCATGCTCCGTGAGACCGGCGGCGAGCGCCCGCTCATGCGTGTGCATGCCGCGCAACTCGGGCAGCAAGCGAGGGATGGATGTTGAGCATACGCCCGCGCCAACGCTCGACAAACGGCGCGCCGAGGATGCGCATGAAGCCGGCGAGACAGATGAATTCGATCTGATGGGCTTCGAGCCGCGCCTGCAAAGCCGCCTCGAAAGCGTCGCGGTCGGCGTAGAGCTTCGAATTCGACCACTTCGGCGGCGACGCCCGCCTCGCGCGCGAAATCGAGGCCCGGCGCGCCGGGCTTGTTGGAGAGAACCAGCGCGATCTAGGCCGGGAATTCGGGCGCGCGCGCCGCATCGATCAGCGCCGCCATGTTGGAGCCACGACCGGAAATGAGCGCGGCGACCCGCAAACGGCCGCTCACAGCTTCAACCGTCCGCGCATGACGACGCGTTCGCCTGCGCGCACCCCAAGACGTCCGATGCGAACCGGCGCGAGATTTTCCGCGGCAAGCGCCGCCATCACCTCGTCCGCCGCGGACGCGGCGGCGAAGACGACCATCCCGAAGCCACAGTTGAAGGTGCGCAGCATTTCCGTTTCGCTGACCGCGCCCGTGCGCGCCAGCCAGGCGAAGACCGGCGGCGGCGCGAAAGCGTCGAGATCGAGTTCGACCGCCAAGTCTTCGGGCAGCACGCGCGGCAGATTTTCGGGAAAGCCGCCGCCGGTGACATGGGCGAGCGCCAGCACGCCCTCGACGACTTTAAGCGCCTCCAGCAGCGGCTTGACGTAAAGACGGGTCGGATCGAGAAGCGCGGCCGCGAGCGAGCGGGCGGGCGCGAACGGCGCCGGCGCGTCCCAGGCAAGGCCGCTCAGCGCGACGATACGGCGCACCAGCGAAAAGCCGTTGGAATGGAGGCCGGAGGACGGCAGGCCGATCGCGACGTCGCCCCCCTTCAGCCCGGCGCGCGGCAGCAGCGTGCCGCGCTCGGCCGCGCCGACCGCAAAGCCCGCGAGGTCGAAGTCGCCCCCCGCGTAGAGGCCCGGCATCTCCGCCGTCTCGCCGCCGATCAGCGCGCAGCCCGATTCGACGCAGCCGCGGGCGATCCCGCCGACGATCGCCGCCCCGATCGCCGGATCGAGTTTGCCGGTCGCGAAATAGTCGAGAAAGAACAGCGGCTCGGCGCCCTGGACGACGATGTCGTTGACGCACATGGCGACGAGGTCGACGCCGATCGTGTCGTAGATGCCGCTCTCGATGGCGATCTTGACCTTGGTGCCGACGCCGTCGTTGGCGGCGACCAGAACCGGATCGCGGAAGCCCGCCGCCTTGAGATCGAACAGGCCGCCGAAGCCGCCGATCTCCGCGTCGGCGCCGGGCCGGCGCGTCGCGCGCACCAGCGGCTTGATCCGCTCGACCATGGCGTTGCCGGCGTCGATGTCGACGCCGGCGTCGGCGTAGGTGAGGCCAGGGGGCGCGGACGAGGTCATAATTGCCTTAGCGAAACCGTTGGGGCCGGGTTAGCCGCTCGGCCGGGACGGCGCAAGTGTGGAGGACCCCGAGGCCGCCAAGGCGCCCCGCAATGTTTGGCGACGGCGCCGATACAAACAATTTCGCCTGTCCTGGCGCCGCAGCGTTAACCGCCGCGTCCGGTTCCCGGGTCGGCCGCCTGGCGAATTAAGGGCTTGTTAACGGCTGCTGACAAAAAGTGAACGGACCGTGATGATTCGGAGTCGGTACGACGCGCCGACACCGGCCTTTCGAGGCCTCCCGCCGCCATCAAGGTCGGCGAGCGTTTAGGCGAAGGCGCAGCCCATGCCGCTTTCAACCGTCGCGCGCGTCGGCTTCGACGCGGACATCGCGCACACCCACAATGACTTCAGGCGGCTGGTCCCGCCGCTGCGGCGCAAACGCGCCGACCCGGACGCCGAGGCGGACGCCGGACCGGATGGGTTCCAAGTCGTCGACGAGGGCGCGGCCTCGACCGCCGGCCTGTCGATCCTCGCCCAGGCGCTGGCGGCCTATAGCGAAAACTAGTCGCGCCGCAACGCGGGGAAGCGCAGCGGCGCGAGTAAAGCCATGCAGCGCAAGCCTAACTAGGCAAGCCTGACGAGATCAGTGGTGCCGGTAGCCGCCGCCGCCGTGCCAACCGCCCCCGCCATGCCAGCCACCGCCGCCATGCCAACCGCCGCCGCCGTGCCAGCCACCGCCGCCGTGCCAGCCGCCACGCCAACCAGGGCCACCGCCCCAGCCGCGCCAGCCGTAACCACCGCCCCAACCGAGGCCGTTGTTCCAGGCGAAGCCGCAGTAGTACCAGCCGGGGCCGTGCCAGCCGCCCGCGTACCAGCAGTAGTTGTTGCCGCCAAAGAAGAACTGCGCCTTCTCAACCGGCGTCAGCGACTGTTGCAGATCGGCGGCCCCTTGCCCGCTATAGGCCACTGCGGCGTCCGCCACAGTCGCCAACGGCAGGGATGCAGCGGCGACCAGCGCCGTCGATAGGCCAAGCGCGGCCAAAAATTTGCTCATGTGGAGCCTCCGCGTTGCGAGCCGCCCAAAAGGCGGCACGCACAGACTATACAATATCCCAAACCGAAATGTGGCGCTTCGACGGACCTGCGATCATAATTTCGGCATCGCTACCGTCTCAGGTACCGCCCCGGATTCGCGCCGCGTCGCGAATTGGGCGAAAGTGCAACATCGCAGCGCGCGAATCGTGGCCGGCGCCGCGCAAAAAAGGACAGCCGTCATTCTTCCGGGCGGGTCCGCTAGGGAGGGGGCGTCTAGTTCTCCATGAACAATTCGCGGTTCCTGACCAATCTGCCCAACCTGATCACGCTCGGACGCCTGCTGCTCACGCCGCTGGCGGTGGCGATGATTGTTTCCGAGCGTTTCACCGCCGCTTTCCTTGTTTTCGTCATCGCCGGCGTCTCCGACGCGGTCGACGGTTTCATCGCCAAGCGTTTCGATCTGCGTTCGGAACTCGGCTCCTATCTCGACCCGTTGGCTGACAAGGCGCTGGTCAACTCGGTCTACATCTCGCTGGCGGCGATCGGCGCGCTGTGGCCGGCGCTGGCGATTCTCGTCGTCTCGCGCGATCTGATGATCCTGATCGCGGTGCTGGTCTCGTGGCTGCTCGGCAAGCCGGTCGCGATCCGCCCGGTGTGGATATCGAAGGTCAACACCGTCGCCCAGATCTCCTTCGCCGCGCTGGCGCTCGGCACGCGCGCCTTCGGCTATGACGAGTCGATCGTGCGCGACGGGCTGGCGCTCGTCGTCGCCGCCTCGACGCTGGCCTCGGGAGGCGTTTATATCGCCCAGTGGCTCGATCATATGAGCCGTTGAGTTCCCCCCGTGACCCAGAGTCTCGCCGCCGTCGCGTTCGTCGTTCCCGATTATGACTCGGCGATCGCCTGGTTTCGCGGCGCGCTCGGTTTCGAGCTGGTCGAAGATTCCACCGTGAGCCCCGGCAAGCGCTGGGTCGTCGTCGCGCCGCCCGGCGGCGCCGGCGCGCGGCTGGTGATCGCCGAGGGCGCCAACGAGCGCCAGCGCCGGGCGATCGGCGCGGCTGCGGGCGGACGGGTCGCCTACTTCCTCGAAACCGACGACTTCGCTCGTGATCACGCCGCGCTCAGCGCGCGCGGCGTGCGCTTTCTCGAAGCGCCCCGGCGCGAAGTCCTATGGCATGGTCGCGGTGTTCGCCGATCCCTGGGGCGGGCGCTGGGATCTATTGCAGCCAGCGCGGCGACAAGCGAAGGGCGAGCCATGAGCCTCGAGCGACAGACTCTCATTTGGGCGGCCGCGCTCGTGGCGTTTGGCTACCTCCTCTATCTTTTGGGCGGCGCGGTGACGCCCTTCGCCGCGGGCATGGCGCTCGGCTACCTGCTCGATCCGGTGGTGCGGCGGCTCGAGCGTCTGGGCCTCGGCCGGCTTGCCGCCTCGCTGGTGATCCTTGTGGTTTTCGTCGTCGTCGCCGCGCTCGCGCTGCTGTTCGTCGCGCCCGCGCTCGGCGCGCAGCTCGCGAACTTCATCCAAAGACTGCCGGGCTACGTGATGCGGCTGCAGGCGCTGGCGGTCGAGCAAGGCGGCGCGCTGATAGACAAATATGGCGGCGAATGGCGCGCCTCGGGCGGTGCGTCGATCTCGGCCGATCAGATCCAGAAATCGGTCGGCGATTTCGTCGGCCAGGGCGCGCAATGGCTGCTCAACGCTCTGCGCTCGCTGGTCTCGGGCGGCGCCGCGATCTTCAGCTTCTTCTCGCTGCTGATCGTCACGCCGGTCGTCGCGTTTTACATCCTCGTCGACTGGAACAAGATGGTCGCCACGATCGACGGTTGGTTGCCGCTCGACTATCGCGACAATCTGCGGGCGATCGCCACCGAGATCAACGCGGCGCTGGCCGGGTTCATCCGCGGCCAGTCGCTGGTCTGCCTGTTCCTCGGCCTATGGTACGGGATCGGCCTGACGCTGATCGGGCTCGACTTCGGCTTCCTCATTGGCGTGATCGCCGGCGTGCTGAGCTTCATTCCCTATGTCGGCTCGCTGACGGCGCTGGTGCTCTCGCTCGGCGTCGGCCTCGTCCAGGGTTGGCCGAGCCTGACGCTGTTCTTCTCCGCCTTCGGCGTCGTCGCGGTCGGCCAGTTCCTCGAGGGCAATGTCATTTCGCCTAAGCTGGTTGGCGGCTCGATCGGCCTGCACCCGGTCTGGCTGATGTTCGCCTTGTTCGCGTTCGGCGAATTGTTCGGCTTCACCGGCCTGCTGATCGCGGTGCCGACGGCGGCGGCGATCGGCGTCATCGTCCGCCACTTGATCGGCCTTTATCTCAAGAGCCCACTCTATCGCGGCGCATCGGGAGCCCACAGCGACCCGGACGCGCAGGGTTTTTCGTGAGCGAGCCGCCACGACAGCTCGTTCTCGACTGGCCGCACGCGCCGAGCTACGCCCGCGAAGATTTCCTCGAGGCGCCGGGCAACGCGGGCGCCTTCAAAGCGGTGCTCGCTTGGCCCGACTGGCCCTCGCGCATGCTGATGCTGGTGGGTCCGAGCGGCTCGGGCAAGAGCCACCTCGCGGCAATCTGGTCGCGCGAGGCGGCCGCCAGCGCCGCCCCCGCCCCGACGCTGGCCGCCGCGCCCCTCGTCGCGCTCGGCGCAGCGCCGGCGCTGTTGATCGAGGACGCCGACCGGATCGGTGAGGCGGAAGCCGCGCTGTTCCATCTCGTCAACCTCGCGCGCGAACGCGGCGCCGATGTGCTGATCACCGCCCGCGACCAGCCCGACGCGTGGGGGCTGAAGACCGCCGATCTCCTGTCGCGGCTGCGGCTGGCGCCGATCGTCACGCTCGGCGCGCCCGACCTCGAGCTGACCCGCGCCGTGCTGTTTAAACTTTTCAGCGACCGGCAGCTCGCCGTCGAACCTTCGGTCGTCGCCTACATCGCGCTGCGCATCGAGCGCTCGCTCGACGCGGCCCGCGCGGTGGTTGCGATGCTTGATCGCGAGGCGTTGGCGCGCGGCGGCCGTGTTACAAAAGCGATGGCGGCGCAGTTGTTACGCGACGATGAATTATCGAGCGACGACGCGGCGCCATGAACCCGTCACATTGACGGCGCTCTGTTGCGCGACTCAGCGAAGACGACGCGAAGCACGCGCCGCCACAGCGAGCAAAGCGAACAGGGAGGTGGCGTTATGCTTCGACCGTTCCTGTTGTCCCTAGTTGTATTCGGCGCTGGCGCCTCGAACGTCAGCGAGGGGCTCCGACCCGCCGATGTCGCCACTTGGCGCTGGCAGGTCAGCTCAATCCTCGACTCCCAGCGCACGAGGGTCGATCCGTCTCCGCTAGCCTCGCTCGGCGGCGGTTTCGATCAGCGATACCAGCGCTACGAAGGCGCAGGCCAACCGCTCCCCGCCGCGCCGGTCTCGGGCGACTGAACGCTATTGGCGAGGCGGACCGCAAACAGCGCCCGCCTCGGTTGTCAGCCGCGTCCCGCCGCGCTCCGGCGGGGCGGCTTTTTGCGTTGCTCGGGTCTGGCTCCCAGCGAGCAAAGTCTTCATATTTCCCAAATCCTCCCGTCCCTTCATTCCGTTAGGTAGAATGGTTTTCCCCACCCCCCCGGGCGGCGGGCTTTATTTGCCTGATCGGGCGGGCTATACGTCCCGCCGGTCAAATTTGAACGATTGCGTTCCGCTGCGAGGCGTCACCACGTGCCATCCAAGAACGTGCCAACCAAGAAACCGCCGGGAAAGTCCGTCGCAGACCCTCAGGCGGGCGGATTTGATCTTTCGGTGATCTCGGCGCTGGCGAAGATCGCCGCCGCCAACGATCTGAGCGAGGTCGAGGTCGAGCGCGACGGCCTGCGTATCCGCGTCGCGCGGGAGCGCCACTCGGTCGTGGCGACCCAGGTTGTGCCTTTCGCAGCCGCCGCCGTCGTTCCCGCTCACGCCGCCCCCGCGCCCGCGGAGGCGGCCCTTGCCCCCTCCGAGCATCCCGGCGCGGTGAAGTCGCCGATGGTCGGCACCGCCTATTTGCGCGCCAGCCCGGACGCCAAGGCGTTTGTCGAGGTCGGCGCCTCGGTCAAGGCCGGCGACAAGCTGATGCTGGTCGAGGCGATGAAGACGTTCAACGAGATTGTCGCCGCTCGCGCCGGCAAGGTGGCGCAGATCCTTGTCGAGGACGGCGACCCGGTGGAATACGGTCAGACGCTGATGGTTATCGAATGAGGCAGCAGTCGGCGCGCTCCGTCGCCCCGCGCGCCCGAACCTCGCCCGCCGTCAGGAGCCGCCCGGCATGTTCGACAAAATCCTGATCGCCAACCGGGGCGAAATCGCCCTCAGAGTGCTGCGCGCCGCCAAGGAGCTCGGCATCGCGACAGTTGCGGTCTATTCGACCGCCGACCGGGAGGCGATGCACGTCAGACTCGCCGACGAGAGCGTGTGCATCGGCCCGCCCCCCGCACGCGAATCCTATCTCAACGTGCCCGCCCTGCTTGCCGCCTGCGAGATCACCGGCGCCGACGCGGTGCATCCGGGCTACGGCTTCCTCTCCGAGAACGCGCGTTTTGCCGACATTCTCGAAGAGCACGGCATCACGTTCATCGGTCCCAAGCCCGAGCACATTCGCCTGATGGGCGACAAGATCGAAGCCAAGCGCACGGCGACGCGCCTCGGCATCCCCTGCGTTCCGGGCTCGGCGGGCGCGATCGGCGACGAGGGCGAGGCGCTGAAGATCGCCGCCGACATCGGTTACCCCGTCATCGTCAAGGCGGCGGCGGGCGGGGGCGGGCGCGGCATGAAGGTCGCCAACAGCGCCGACGAACTCGTCAACGCCATTTCCAACGCCAAGATCGAGGCGAAGGCGGCCTTCGGCGACGACGCGGTCTATCTCGAGAAATATCTCGCCAAGCCGCGCCATATTGAATTCCAGATCCTCGGCGATGGCCGCGGGCGCGCCATTCACCTCGGCGAGCGCGACTGCTCCTTGCAGCGTCGCCACCAGAAAGTCTGGGAAGAAGGCCCCTCGCCCGCGCTCAACGCCAAGCAGCGCGAAGAGATGGGCGGCGTGTGCGCGCGGGCGATGGCCGAGCTCGGCTATGTCGGCGTCGGCACGATCGAATTCCTCTACGAGGACGGCGCCTTCTATTTCATCGAGATGAACACGCGCATCCAGGTCGAGCATCCCGTCACCGAGATGATCACCGGCATCGACCTCGTCAACGAGCAGATCAAGATCGCCGCCGGCTCGCCCTTGACCATCGCCCAGGAAGACGTGCGCTTTGACGGCGCCGCGATCGAATGCCGGGTCAATGCCGAACACGCGCGCCGCTTCACCCCGTCGCCTGGGCGCATCACCTATTTCCATCCCCCAGGCGGCCTCGGCGTGCGCGTCGATTCAGCCGCCTATCAGGGTTACGTCATTCCTCCGAACTACGATTCGCTGGTGGGCAAGCTGATCGTGCACGCGCGCAATCGCACCGAGGCGCTGATGCGGCTCAGGCGCGCGCTCGACGAATTCGTGGTCGATGGAATCGAGACGACCTTGCCGCTCTACCGCGCGCTGGTGCGCAACGTCGACGTCCAGAACGGCCAGTACGACATCCACTGGCTGGAAGGGTTTCTCGAGTCGGACGCGGCGATCGAAATCTGAGCGAGGCCGCGCCTCAGCTCTTCTTCTCTGGCTTGGCCAGCGTGACCCCAGCGGCGGCGCCATTGCGCCACTTCACTTCGGCTTGGCCGAGCGACTGCTTGGTGTCGAGCTGGAGTTGGAACGCGTCGGGGAGATCGCCCCCGCCAACCGCGACGATGCTGGCGCCGCCCTCGGAAACGTCGACCATCAGGCAATCGACCACCGGCGCCACGCCACCGGGATCGGCCCATGCGCGCACGCGCGTTGCGCGCCGACGATGGCTGCGCCGATTGCGGTCTTCGAGGAATGAATTGCTTCTGTAGTCGGGCACGCTGGGCCTCCACGGCGAGCGCCCGCAGACGCAGCCAACCCTACCCTTCGCGCCGAAAGGGGGCGTTTTCAAATCACGTATCGGCAATTGGTTAATGTCTCACGCGACGGAGCGCCGGGACGCGGCGCCGAGCGAGGCGGGGCGGCGGGCGATTTCGATCGTCAGATGCGAAAATCGCCGCACCCGCATCGCGGCATCGCGATAGTGCGTGACGCCACGCTCGCTGTCGGTGACCACCGACAGGATTGCGCCAAGATGGCCCGGCCCGAGGCGCCACAGATGCAGATCGGCGAGTTCGTCGCCGCCCTGCTCGATCATGGCGCGCAACGCCGCGCACAGGCGCTGGTCAGGATTGACGTCGAGCAGCACCGCGCCGGCGTCACGGATCAGTCCGGCCGACCAACTGACAATGACGCCCGCCCCGACAAGGCCAGCGAGCGGGTCCATCCACACCCAGCCGAAGCCGCGCGCAAGCAGCAGGCCGACGATCACCAGGATGGAAACAGCAGCGTCGGCGATCACATGGATCACCGCCGCCCGCATATTGTTGTCGCGATTTACGGAATCATGGGCGTCGCCGTGCTCATCTTCATGCTCGTGCTCCGCGTGATCGTGAGCGTGGCCATGGGAATGGCTGTGCGAATGATCATGTTCATGGCCACCACGGCCGAGCAGCCAGGCGCTGACGAGGTTGACGACGAGGCCGAGCATGGCGATCGGGATCGCCTGGGCGAAGGCGATCGGCTTGGGCGCGAGCAGCCGTTCGATCGACTCGAAAACGATCAGCGCGGCGATTAGCCCAAGCACGATGGCGCTGGTGAAGCCGGCAAGATCGCCGAACTTGCCCGTGCCGAAGGTGAAGCGCGGATCGTCGGCCTTGCGGCGCGCCAGCGTATAGGCGAGCGCCGCCAGCAGCAGCGCGCCGGCGTGCGTGCTCATGTGAAAGCCGTCGGCGATGAGCGCGATCGAACCGAACATCGCGCCGCCGGCGATCTCGGCGACCATCATCGCGCTGGTCAGGGCGATCACCGCCCAGACGTTGCGCTCGCTGCGCGCATGCGCGGCGCCAAGGAACACATGATCGTGACCTTCGCCCAAATGGTGTGCAGGTTCGCTCATCGAGCAATGTCTCCCGCCCAAAGCGGCGCTTTGCCCCCTTGCTGAGGCAATGCTATAGGGGCCGCTTTCCAACTCCGCAACGCCGAGAATGCTGGGGCCGCCGCCGATGTCCAAGATCAAAGTGAAGAATCCGGTCGTCGAGCTCGACGGCGACGAAATGACCCGCATCATCTGGCAGCTGATCCGCGACAAGCTGATCCACCCCTACCTCGACATCGACCTGCAGTACTACGACCTCTCGGTCGAGAATCGCGACGCGACCAACGACAAGGTGACGGTCGATGCGGCCGAGGCGATCAAGGCCTGCGGCGTCGGCGTCAAATGCGCGACCATCACCCCCGACGAAGCGCGGGTGAAGGAATTCAATCTCAAGGAAATGTGGAAGAGCCCGAACGGCACGATCCGCAACATCCTCGGAGGCGTCATCTTCCGCGAGCCGATCATCTGCAAGAACGTGCCGCGCTTGGTGCCGAGCTGGACGCTGCCGATCATCATCGGCCGCCACGCCTACGGCGACCAGTATCGCGCGACCGACTTCAAAGTGCCCGGCAAGGGCCGCCTGACCATTCGCTTCGAGGGCGACGACGGCAAGGTGATCGAGAAGGAAGTGTTCAAGTTCCCCGGCGCCGGCGTCGCGATGAGCATGTACAATCTCGACGACTCGATCCGCGACTTCGCCAGGGCCTCGCTCAACTACGGCCTCGCGCGCAAATATCCGGTCTATCTGTCGACCAAGAACACCATCCTCAAGGCCTATGACGGCCGCTTCAAGGACCTGTTCCAGGAAGTGTTCGACGCCGAGTTCAAGACGAAGTTCGCCGCCGCCGGCATCACCTACGAGCATCGCCTGATCGACGACATGGTCGCCTCGGCGCTCAAGTGGTCGGGCGGCTACGTCTGGGCGTGCAAGAACTACGACGGCGACGTGCAGTCCGACACGGTCGCGCAGGGCTACGGCTCGCTCGGCCTGATGACCAGCGTGCTGACGACGCCCGACGGCAAAATCGTCGAGGCGGAGGCCGCGCACGGCACGGTGACGCGCCATTACCGCGAGCATCAGAAGGGCCGCGCGACCTCGACCAATTCGATCGCCTCGATCTTCGCCTGGACGCGCGGCCTCGCCCATCGCGCCAAGCTCGACGACAACGGCGAACTCGCGCGCTTTGCCGAGACGCTGGAGCGGGTCTGCATCGCGACGGTCGAAGCCGGCTTCATGACCAAGGACCTCGCTTTGCTGGTCGGCCCCGAGCAGAAATGGCTGACGACCGACGGCTTCCTCGACAAGGTCAGCGACAACCTCAAAGCGGCGATGGCGAAGTAGGGACTTCTCCCTCTCCCGCGCGAGGGAGAGGGTTGGGGTGAGGGCGCGGCGCGCGACGGCTCGTCAGGCCGGCGGCGCCCAATGGCCAAGCGGCGTTAGCGCAGTCAGCGTATCTGCATCGGCATCATGCCGCCGGGGCCGGCCATGAAGCCCCAGATTTCGTCGGCCCCGACCTCGACATCATCGCTGACCCAGAGCTCGCCCGCCTTCATCGACACTTTGTATTTGCCCGGCGGCAGTTCGAGCGTCGGGCCGCCCGGCCCATTGGCGCCGACTCCCGGCGCGACCTTCACTGTCTGCTTGTTGACCGTGAAGATCACCGGCGTTGAGAGCAGGTTGCCGAACATCGCCTTGACCTTGCCGGGCTTGGCCGCCATGCCCGACGCGGCGGCCTTGGCCGAATTGCTGACGATCAGGCTCACGGTTGTCGCGTCGTCCTTGCGCCCCAGCTTCAGAACCGCCGGGCCGTCGGGCGAAGTGAATTTGAACGTCGCGCTTTCGTCGCCGACCACAACGCCGTCCGCCTCCTCCTTCCAGCCGCGCTTGGCGAGTTCCTGGCGATAGAAGTTGAGCACGGATTTCAGATCGAGTTGCGTCTCGACATCGAGCGCGCGGCGCAGCGGCGTCGTCTCGGCCTCGGCCATCGTGTGGCTGCTTGGAATCGGAAAACCGCCGGTCTCCTCGACCGCCAGATCCTCGGCGGAGGGCGCGGGCGCGGCGGCCGCTTTTTCCGCTTCGTTGACCAGGCCTTCGCCCGAGGCGTCGACTTCGGTCTTGTCGATCGGCCGCATCGCGGTCAGCTCGATCTCTTTGCCGTCCTTGGAGAAGTCGAGCACCGCCATGTTCGACTTGTCGATCACGGAAGGCTCCGCCTGCCAGCCGAGCGCTTTCATCTGGGCGCGATAGAAGGCGACGACGCTCTTGAGGTTGGAGCCGGTCTCGAAAGCGAGCTTGCCCTCGGCGCCGTCGAACTTGACCTCCTCTGCGGTGACCGGCACCGGAATCGAAGCCGTATTCCCTTCCATCGCGGCGAGCGTTTCGACCGCCTCGTTCGCGGCCGGCGGCGCCGCGCCGGCGTCAAGCGGGGCCGCCGAGGCTGGCGAATGGAAAGCCGTCGCCGAGGCCAGCGCGAAAGCGAACGCCGCCAAGGCGGCTCGCCGATGCCGGCGCGGCGCGTCGGCGCGCGGTTCGTCAGCTCGGAGAATCGAGGCGGCAAGCAAGTTCGTCGGGCGCGAAACGCGCATCGTCAAGGCTCCCTGGGAGGCGGCGTCCTCGGAAAGCGCCGGGGGAAACGAGGCTGCGGCTTTGCGACGGCCGAGTTGTCATGACCAGACACGCCCTCGCGCGGCTGCGCAGAGGCGTCGGAGAGTTGTTACGGGATGGCGGCGCCCCTTACCTCTTCCCATTCCCTGCCCTAGATAAGGCCGTCCTTTCCCCTGCTCCGCGGGTGCGCCCTGTCCGTCTTCACCAATCTGGCGTTCGAAGCGGGCGTCGTTGCGCGATCGCTTGCCGATTATTTCTCTGGCGACGCGCTGCGCCTCGGCGTCACCGGCCTGTCGCGCTCGGGCAAGACGGTGTTCATCACCGCGCTCGTCAATAATCTGATCGAGGGCGGCAAGCTACCGGTGCTGCGTGCAACGGCGGAGGGCCGCGTCGCGCGCGTCTATCTCGAGCCGCAGCCTGACGACGCGGTGCCGCGTTTCCCTTACGAGGAACATTCGGCGGCGTTCGCTGGATCTGATCGGCGCTGGCCGGTTTCGACCCAGCGCGTTTCGCAATTGCGCGTGACGATCGACTTCGAACGCTCTGGCCGCTGGGGCGGCGCCAAGGCCAAGCAATTGCATCTCGACATCGTTGACTATCCCGGCGAATGGCTGCTCGATCTGCCGCTGCTCGCCAAATCCTACGCCGAGTGGTCGCGCGAAACGATCGCCGCCGCGCGGGCGCCGGCGCGCGCGCCGCTCGCCGCGCATTGGCTCGGCTTCCTCGCCGGCCTTGACCCCGCGGCGGCGGCTGACGAGGCGAGCGCGCGCCAGGGCGCCGAGCTCTTCACCGCCTATCTGCGCCAGGCGCGCGAAGCGGTCTATGCGCTCTCGACCCTTTCGCCCGGCCGCTTTCTCATGCCGGGCGATCTCGAAGGCTCGCCCGCGCTGACCTTCGCGCCATTGGCGCTTGAAGATGACTTCGCCGCCCCGGCAGGCTCGCTGGCGGCGATGATGGAGCGGCGCTACGAGGCCTATAAGACCCATGTCGCGCGGCCCTTCTTTCGCGATCATTTCGCCCGCCTCGACCGCCAGATCGTGCTTGTCGACATGCTGAGCGCGCTCAATTCCGGCCCCGCCGCGCTCAGCGATCTCGAGACCGCGCTCGACGGCGTGATGCAGGCGTTCCGGGCTGGCCGGCCTTCGCGTCTGGCGGCAATCGTGCGCCCGCGCGTCGACCGCATCCTGTTCGCCGCGACCAAGGCCGACCATCTGCACCACACCGACCACGACCGGCTGGAGGCGATCCTCAGGACGCTGACCGCTCGCGCCATCGTCCGCGCCGAAGGCGTCGGCGCCGAGATCGACGTCATCGCGCTTGCCGCCGTGCGCGCGACGCGCGAAGCGGAGATCCGGCACGGGCGCGAGACGCTGCAAGCGATCGTCGGCGTACCCGAAGCTGGCGAGCGCATCGGCGGCCAGACGTTCGACGGAATCGCCGAGGCGGCGGTGTTTCCTGGCGTGCTGCCCGACGATCCCGCCGCGGCTTTGGCCGGCGCGGCGCTGGCGCTGCCCGAAAGCGAGAACGACTGGCGCTTTGTGCGCTTCCGCCCGCCAGAGGTTCTGGCGGGCGCGCCGGCGCCCCATATTCGCCTCGACCGCGCCCTGCAATTCCTGATCGGCGACCGACTGACATGAGCGAACAACGCCCCCGCCCCCGCGCCTTCCGCCTCGATGACGAGCGCGTCGCCGTCGATGACGCGCCCATCCCCTCTTCGCCGACCGCCCTCGTGCGCTCGCAAAGCGAGCCGATCTCTTCGCTCGACCCCGCCGAGCGCGAAGTCGAGGCGGCGCAGGGCGCTGGCGTCGCGGCGCCACGGCGGCTGTCGCTCTCTTCGATCGCCTGGATCGGCCTCAGCGGGCTGGTCTCGCTGGGGGTCGGCCTGTGGATCGACGGGCTGATCGAGGCGCTGTTCGCGCGAGCGGCTTCGCTCGGCATGGTCGCCGTCGCCTTCGCCGCGCTGCTGGTCGCGGGCGCGCTCGGGCTCCTCTTGCGCGAGTTCTTCGCACTGGCGCGCCAGCGCCGCATCGCGGAATTGCACGCCGCCCTGGCGCGCGCGCACGCCGACGACGACCGCGACGCGGCGCGCACGCTGACCGGCAAGCTGATCGCGCTCTACGCCGCGCGCCCGGAGACTGCGCGCGCACGCGCGGAAATCGAGGAGGCGCGGCGCGCCGTCGTCGATGGGCGCGATCTGATCGATGTCGCCGAGCGCGCGCTGTTGCTCCCGCTCGACCGCAAGGTCCAGGGGGAGATTGCGGCGGCGGCGCGGCGGGTGTCGATGGTGACCGCGCTCAGCCCGCGCGCCATCGTCGATCTGATCTTCGTCGCCGCGCAGATCGTCCGCCTGACGCGGCGGGTCGCCGAACTCTACGGCGGCCGCCCTGGCCTCCTCGGCTTCATCCGGCTCGCCCGCTCGATCGGCGCGCACCTCGCCATCACCGGCGGCATGGCGGTTGGCGACAGCCTGCTGCAACAGGTGGTCGGCCATGGGATCGCCTCACGCATCTCGGCCAAGATGGGCGAAGGCGTGCTCAACGGGCTGCTGACCGCTCGCGTCGGGCTATCGGCGATGGCGGTCTGCCGCCCCGCCCCGTTCGCAATCGACATGCCCCCGGGCGTCGCCGATGTCGCGCCGTTCCTATTCAGCAGCGCCAAAAAGGGCTGAGGCTCCGGCCCCGCTCAGCTCACCCCGAGCTTGCGCTGCAGGCTGGTCGAGGAGGTCGTGTACTGGAACAGTAGCTTCTTGTCGGGATAGACGTAGCGATACGCCCTCTGCGAGGCCAGCGCCACTTCGTGGAAGCCGGAGAGGATCAGCTTCAGCTTGCCCGGATAGGTGATGATGTCGCCGACGGCGAAAATGCCCGGCGTGCTGGTCTCGAACTTCGCGGTGTCCACCGGCACCAGGTTCTCGTGCAGGTTTAGACCCCAGTCGGCGATCGGGCCAAGCTTCATGGTCAGGCCGTAGAACGCCAGCAGATCGTCGCACTCGATGTCGAAATTCACCTGGTCGGCGCCGCGCACCGTCACCGCCGAAAGCTGGCTGCCCTCCCCCTTGAGCCCGGTCAGTTGGGCGACGGCGAGATCCATCTTGTTCTCCGCCACCAGCGTGCGCATCGCATTGACCGAATGGGGCGCGGCGCGGAATTCGTCGCGGCGATGGACGAGGGTCACGCGGCTGGCGACCGGGTGAAGGTTGAGCGCCCAGTCGAGCGCGGAGTCGCCACCGCCCGCGATCAGCACCCGGCGGCCGCGGAAATGCTCCATCTTGCGCACGGAATAGAAGACGCTCTTGCCCTCGTAGGCTTCGACGCCGGGGGTCGGGGGGCGCTTGGGCTGGAATGAGCCGCCGCCCGCGGCGATCACCACCACCTTGGCTTCAAAGGTCTTGCCCGCGTCCGTGGCGACGCGGAACAGCGGGTGCTCGGGCGTCCCGAGCACCTCGAGGCTCTCGACCATTTCGCCAAGATGAAACGTCGGCGCGAACGGATGGATCTGCTTCTCCAGCGCGTCGACCAGCCCCTGGCCGGTGACGATCGGGTAGCCCGGAATGTCGTAGATCGGCTTCTCCGGATAGAGCTCCGCGCACTGCCCGCCAATCTTGGGCAGGATATCGATCAGGTGGGCCTTGATATCGAGCAGGCCGAGTTCGAACACCGCGAACATGCCGACCGGGCCGGCGCCGATGATGACGGCGTCCGTCTGAATTACGTCACTCATGGAATCAACCTTGCTTGGCTGGGGTCGTCACGACCAGGCCGTCGAGCGCCGAGGTGACTTTGATCTGGCAGGAGAGGCGCGAGGTCGGCCGCACGTCGGCGGCGAAGTCGAGCATGTCCTCCTCCATTTGCGAGGGTTTGCCGACGATCGCCGTCCACTCGTCGGCGACATAGACGTGACAGGTGGCGCAGGCGCAGGCGCCCCCACATTCGGCTTCAATGCCCGGAATGCTGTTGCGCAGCGCCGCCTCCATGACGGTCGAGCCGATCTGGGCGTCAACGGTGCGCGACTCGCCGGAGGCGGCGATATACGTGATCTTGGCCATTGAACCCGTGTCTTCCCTCGCTTTGGTCGATCCTGGCTCGATCTTGAGCCAATCTCCGACCAATCCTTCACCCGCGCCGACCGCGGCCGGTCGGCGGGGCTTTGCTCGCGGGCGCCTTCATAAGGCGTGCTGCGGCGCAACGGAAGCGCGAATTGGCGCTCTCGACGAGGGACGCCCCTTGGGCGGGCGAGGAGGCTAGTCGCGTAGCCGGGCAAGAGCGGCCCGGGCCGCCTCGACCGCGACGGCGAGCGCGGCGATCGCCGCTTCGATCGCGTCGGGGCCTTCGGCGCCATCGGCAAGCGCGGCCTCGAGGGTCGCGGCCGCGCGCGCCACCGCGCCGGCGCCGACCGCCAGCGCCGAGCCGAGCAGCTTATGGGCCGCCTCGGCGCGCTCGCGTTTGGCCGCCGAGCGGCTCGCCGAGCGCGCCAGAAGGCTCGCCGACTGACGGTCGAACAGGGCGAGCATCTCCTGCTGGAGCGCCAAATCGCCATCGGTCTGACGCTCGAGATGGACGAGATCGAGCGCCGGCTCCCCAGACCCCGGAGCGGGGGAAACGCGCGACGTTTTGGGCGGGGCGGCCGACATGGCGAGCATAGTAGTCTCCTAAGATGAGGATTCGAGCGGTTTTTCGCCGATTCCCGAGAGGATCGACCAGTAACCGCGCGACGCTTGCATCAAAGCCTCCCCCTTCATGGTCACCGAAGCGTTAACGACGTTTGAAAGATACGATTCCGCAGAGGTTTCCATCTCAATGCGCGACCTGTAGACTGCGTGGTTAATACTCTCCGGCGCTGCGGCGCGAGGCCAAATGGCGGGGCGCCGGGGAGCCCTGCGCGGCGCATCCTCTTGGTCGAGGCGCCGCGAGGAGAGGGACGAGGCGGCATCATGGCGCAGAAGCACCCGGCTAAGGACGCGGTTTCCGCGGCAATGTCGGCGATCGAGAACGCACTGAACCTGTCGGGCGACGGCCGGGGCCCAGGCCCCGAGTTCGAAGGCTGAGCCGACTATGGGCAAGGCGATCCCGGCCAGGGGGCAGGAGCCGAACGAACCGGCGCCCTCGCGCCGGCTGGCCCCCCAGGACGATGTACCCTTGCTGGCGGACGATCCGCCGGCCAACGACGATCGCCCGGCGATCGGTCCGATCGTCCAGGCGCTGCAGATTCGCCGGCCGAGCCGCGCGCCGGTCGTCGCCGCCGCCTTCGGCTCGCTGCTGTGGCTGACGCTCAGCGCCCTCTACGCCAGCGCCCACTTCCCCTGGGACGCGAGCGCCTCGACCAAGCTCGATTACCTGACCCGGCCGGAGACGGTTCTGCTGGCGCTGGCGGCGCTCGGACCGATGATCCTGTTCTTCGGCTTTGCCGCGCTCGCGCGCCGGTTGCACGAACTCCGGCTCTCGGCGCGCTCGATCACCCAGGTCGCCTTGCGCCTGGCCGAGCCGGAGACCGTCGCCAGCGAGAACGTCGCCACCCTCTCGCAGGCGATTCGCCGCGAGATCGCCACCATGGGCGATGGCATCGAGCGCGCGCTCGCGCGCGCCGCCGAACTGGAGACGCTGGTGCGCTCGGAAGTCTCGACGCTCGAGCGCGCCTATTCCGACAATGAACGGCGCATCCGCTCGCTGATCGCCGAAATGGCCGACCAGCGCGAAGCGATCCTCACCAGCGGCGGGCGCGTGCGCGCCGTAATCGACGACGCCCATCGCGGCATCGCCACCGATCTCGAGACCATCGCGGTTCGCCTCAGCGATCGCGTCGCCAGCGTCGGGAGCGGCGTCGCATCGTCGATCGGGGCCTCGGCGGACCAATTCACCCAGACGATCGAGCGCGTCGGCGACAACACCGTCGAACGCATCGGCGCCCAAGCCGGACAACTGCGCGACTCGCTGAGCACCGTCGCCGCCGAAGTTTCGGCGCGCCTTGCCGCCGCGAGCGGGCGCAGCGCCGAAGAGATCATCGGGCGCGTCGCCGACATCGACCAGCGTATCCGCGGCGCGGGCGAAGCCCTGGCGGCCGATTTCGCCGGCCGCAATGAGGATCTGGTCAGTCGCATCGAGGCCAGCGGTTCGTCGGCGATCGACTCGCTGCGTCGCCACGCCAACGCAATCGTCACCCAACTGAACGACGCCACCACCACCGCTGGCCATGCGCTCGACGCGCACGATGGCATTTTGGTCGCCCGCATCGGTGAAAGCAGCGCCGAGGCCGCCGAGGCGATCCGTCTGCACGGCGACGCCGTCGCCACCCGCCTGTCGGTCGCCAGCGAGTCGCTGGCGCGCGACTTTGGCCAACGCGTCGACGAACTCGTCGAACGCGTCGAATCCAGCGCCCGCGGCATCTCCGACACGGTCGTCGCGCACGGCGACGGCCTCGCCACGCGCCTCGACAGCGTCGCCGATCGCTTGCACGAGTCCGTCGTGGTGCGCGGGCAAACGCTGGAGGACGCGCTTACCGCCGCCAACATCCGCCTCGAAACGACGATCGGCGGCAAGACCGACGACGCCCGCTCGCTGTTCGAGTCGGTCGGCGCCGCGTGGTCCGAGCACTTCGACGCCCGCCACGCCCAGTTGCGCGGCCTGATCGACGATTCGGCCGGCATGGTCGGCGCGCAGGTCGAGGATTTTGCCCGCCGCGCCGCCGAGACAGTCGCCAATGAGACGGCGGTCATGCAGGAACGTCTCGAGACGGCCTCGCGCAGCGCGCTGGAGCGTTGGGGCGATCAGGCGCGCGAGGTCGGCGAGAAATTCTCCGCGATCGCCAGCGAGGCCGTGGCCACGATTTCGGTCAGCGGCGACAGCGTGCAGGACGCGCTGGCCTCGACCATCGCCAACCTCGAAGACACCCTGAACGCCCGCGGCGGCTCTCTGGTCGCCGACCTCAACGGCCAGACGCGGCGCATCGACGAACAGCTCGGCGCTTTGAACGGCATGATCGGCGAAAACGCCGAAAGCGTGATCGAGCGGATGAGCGCGCACACCGCGCGCTTCGGCGAGACGCTGGGCGGTCATATCGAATCGATCGACTCGCTCCTCAACGCCCGCAAGTCGGAACTCGACGACCGCCTGAACGAACACCACGCGCATCTCAACCAGCGTATGGACGAGCAGCACACGCGCTTCGACGAAAGCCTCACCGAGCATCGCACGCGCTTCGAAGAGGCGAGCGGAGCCCGGTTGGCCGAGTTCGAGACCGCGGCCGCCGCCAACCAGACGATGATCGAGCTGGCGCTGTCGACCCACACGCGCACGATCGACGACTCGCTGCGCGACGGCGCGACCAATGTCGAGACGACGCTGATCGAGCGCGGCCGCGACATCGTCGTGCGCATTGAAGCGGAGTCGAAGCTGCTCACCAGCCAGCTCGAGTCGACGCTGACGACGATCGAGCAGACGGTTATCGTGCGCGGCGGCGAGCTCGACGAGCGCCTGGCGCGGCGCAGCCTTGAGTCGGCGACCAACTTCGAACTGGGCATCGAAATTGCCGAGCAGCGCGCGACCGCCAAGCTCGACGAAGTGAAGAATTCGCTGGAAGGCATCCTCCAGCGCATCGACACGGCGCTGACCTCGCGTTCCGAGACGATCAAGGAGGGCCTCGCGCGCAGCACGCTCGAAGCCGCCAAGACGCTCAGCGAAGGCGGCCGCGACGTCACCCAAGGCATTATCGCTAAGTCGACCGAACTCGAAGAAGGCCTGCGGGCGCGCACCCAGGCGCTGACCCACGCCTTGACCGAGCTCGCCGGCGACATCAACGCCAAGCTCGCCGACCGGCTCGACGACATGTCGGGCGCGCTCGGCGGCAGCGTCGAGCGCTTCCGCAACGAAGTCGTCGGCCCGCTGCATAGCTTGTCGGGACAGCTCGAAGCGGGCGGCATTGAAATCGCCACCGCCCTCTCCCGCCATGCGGCAAGCCTCAGCGAGACGGTCGAAACGCACGTTCAGCGGATCGGCGTCGAGAGCAACGCCCAGCTGGTGGCGCGGATCGAGGAACTGCGCGGTATCGTCGAAGGTCCGGCGACCGATCTTGTCGCGCGGCTCGGCGCGCGCGGCGACGAGGTCACCAGCCAGATCGCCAGCATCAGCCAACATGCGGCGCAGAACTTCGACCAGCAAATCACCAATATCGTGGCCTTGCTGACGCGGCGCGGCGACGATCTGCTCGCCGCGATCGGGGCCAGCGCCTCGGGGTCGGCGCGCGAGCTCGGCGCGCTCAGCGGCCACATCGGCGTTGTCGTGGAAACGTCGGCCGCTTCGCTGCGCGCCGCCGCAGAAACTTCGGCCGCTTCGCTGCGCGCCGCTGCAGAAGCTTCGAGCGATTCGCTGCAAGCTGTTGCGGAATCCTCGAGCGCTTCGCTGCAAGCCGTCGCGGAATCTTCAGGCGCTTCGTTGCAAGCCGTCCTGGAATCCTCGGGGGCTTCGCTACAAGCCACTGCGAAATCTTCGGCCGCATCGCTAAACGCCGCCACCCAGACGTCGGTCGCTTCGCTGCACGTCGTCACCGAAGCCTCGGTCGCCTCGCTGCACGCGGCGGCCGAAGCCGCCAAGTCGGAGTCGGCCGAGACGATCGGCGCGCTGGTGGGCGCGCTGACCAACGAGATCGACCGCAGCGGCACGGTGCTGCGCGAGGCGGTGGAAAACAACGCCGGCGCCTCGGTGACGACGCTCAACGCGGCCGGCGAGCGCATGCGGGTCGAACTCGGCCAGGTGCTCGAGCGCCTCGGTCAGGTCGGCTCCGTGCTCGACCGCATGGTCGGCGCCGCGGGCGAGCAACTTGTCGCCATCGAGGGCGGCCTCGCCGAGCGGATCGATCAGATGCAGACCGCGCTCCAGGCGATGGCGAACCAGGTCACCTCGCTCGACCGTCTGTCGACCGAAACACGCAACGAATCAGGCGCGCTGGTCGATCGCCTGTCCGGCCATACCGCGGCGCTCGCCGATGTGGCGCGCGACCTCGCCGCCAATCAGCAGACGATCGACGTCGCCTTGCAGAGCCGCCACGACAGCCTGCAGAGCCTGTTCGCGGAGATCGCCGAGAAGAGCCAGGAGTTCGACGCGGTGGCGCGGCATTTCGCGGCTTCCTTCGAGGAGAGCTTCGCCAAGGCGCAGACCCGCGCGCAGGAGATCAGCGCCTCGCTGACGGTCGCGACCAAGGACACCGCCGCGAGCGTCACCGGGCAGTTCGAGATGATCCGCGACAACGCCGGCAAGGAGCGCGAGAAGACCGCCGCAGGCGCTGCAGGCCGCCTATGACCAGGCCAACGGCCAGCTCGACGATCTGTTGTCGAAGTCGTCCGAACGCTTCAAGCAATCGGTCGGCGAAGTACGACAGATGGCCGCCGAGGTACAGCGCCAGCTCGAAGAAACCCGGCGCGAAATGCGTCGCGGCGTGCTGGAACTGCCTGACGAAGCCACCGAGGCGGCCAACGCCATGCGCCGCGTCGTGTCAGATCAGATCAAGGCGCTCAAGGAACTCACCGCCGCGGTTGCGGCTTCGGGCGGCGATTTCGACGTCGCCGATCCGACGCCGGCAAAGCCGGCGGCGCGCGCCGAGGCGCCCCGCAACGCTGAGCTTGTGCGCCCTGCGCCGATCGCGGCCGATGACGAGGAAATCCCGGCCGCCGAGCCGGTCGTCCGTCCCCCCGCGCCGCAAGCGGTGGCCCGCGCCGCCCGCGCGGCGCCACCGACCGCTGCGCCCCCCGTCGCCGAGCGCAGCCAGACCGGGTGGCTGTCGAACCTGCTCGCCGCCGCTTCACGCGACGAGGCGCCGGCGCCGAGCGAGCGTTCGACGCAGGAGGCGCCCGATGGCATCTCGCTCGACATCGCCAAATATGTAGACACGGAAGCCGCTGCGGAAATGTGGGACCGTTGGCGCGGCGGCGACGCCGGCGCCGTCGTCGCGCCGGCTGTACACGGCGGCCGGCCAGCAGACCTTCGACGAGATCCGCCGGCGCTATCGCAACGATCCGCAGTTCCAGAGCGCCGTCACCCGCTATTGCCAGGAATTCGAACGCCTGCTGGCCAAGCTCGGCCAGAACGATCGTGATGGCTCGCAATCGCGCGCGACGCTGCTCTCGGACGCGGGCAAGGTTTACACCATGCTGGCGCACGCCTCGGGGCGGCTGGGCTAACCGGTCAAATCCGGGCGGCGGTGAAAGCGACGATACGGGTCATCACGGCCGAAAGCGCGCTGTTCATCGCTGCCGAAACATCGGCCGGCGCGGTTGAGGCGACCGGCGTGTCCATGGTGAAGATTTGCGCCGCCGCGACGCCACCCGAGCTGGTGACGATCTTGGCCGCGATGTCGATCTCGACGCGCGAGTGGGCGACGACCAGCTCGAATTTGCGGACGTCGAGATCAAGCTCGAAGCTGTCGGGCGCCGACGAGTCTGAGCTGGCCTGAAGCAGGCCGGCGTTCTGAAAGCTCTGCGTCAGCCGCGCCCGGACGACCGCCGGCAGGCGGTCAGGCCATTTGGCGCCCGCCAACTGCGCCAATTGCTGTGGTCCGCCGCGCACCAGAATGCGATCGCTGTCGAGATCGACCGCAGCAGTGGGTTCGGCGATGCGCAATTGGCCACGCAGCGCGTGCTGGGCCGGCGGGCGGGCGGCGCTGAGGTCGTACGTGGTGAGCGCCCCGCCGGAGCAGGCGGCGAGCGGCAAAAGCAGCCCGCCCGCGGCGACGCCGCGCAACCACCTCGGCGCCTCGCGGCGCCTCGGCGAAGCGCCCCTGATCATTTTGCGCCCTGATATTCGGGCAGGGTCGACTTGGCGCCGAACAGCACTTCGTTGGGATTGTGGTCGAAGTTGCGGATCGCGCGGTCGAGATCGGCGATCGTGCGCCGGCCGTCGACCGCCAGCGCCTCGTATTCGCGTAGGCCGCTCGAGGTAAAGCGGCTGATGCCGGCAGCGATGTCCTTGGTGCGCACGTCAAGATCGTCGGCGAGCTGATGCACCGCGCGCGCCGCATCGCCGATTTCGGTGAGCGGTCCCTTCAGATCGGGCGAGCCGACGAAGCCCTGCAGGCTCGTCATCAGACCGTCGATCTTGTCAGCCGAATGATTGAGCTTGGCGGTGAGCTCGGCGGCGTCTTTCACCGCGGCGTCAATCTGGGCCTGGTTCTGTTTCAGGGTCGTGCCGAGCGTGTTGGCGCCGTCGACGAAATTGGCGACCTTGGCCGGGTCGACCGACTTGACCAGCGAATCGAAGTCGCCGAGCGCTGAGTCGACCTTGCCCGCCGTGTCGTTGAGCCGCTTGGCGAGCGTCGCCGCGTCATTCAGCGTCGAGGCGATCGCAGCCTTGTTGTCGGCGAGTTCGCCGGTGATCGTCTGCACGTCGCCGACAATGCGCTGCACCTTGTCGGGATCGACCGCTTTGACAATATGGTCGAGATCGTCGGAGAGGCCCTGCAACCGGTCGGACAACGGCCCGATCTTCTTGCCGAGATCGCTGATGCCGGCGAGCGCGGAATTGACGCCGGCGGAATTGTCGCTGAGCGCCTTGGAGAAGGCGTCGATGTTGTGGACCGTGTCGCTGACCGCCGCGCTGTTGTCGCCGACGAGCTTATCGACGCGGCTGAGCACCGAGTCGGCCTTGGCTGAGAGGGTCTGGACGGCCTGCAGAACGTTCTGCATCTCTGAGGATTCGGCAGTGAGCGTCGGCGGCTGGCCGTTCTGCCCAACCAGCGCCGGCGCGTCGGGCGCGCCGCCGGTCAGCGCGATCGCCGCCCCGCCGGTGAGCCCCTGGACTTCCAGCGCCGCCTTGGTGTCCTGCTTGATCGGCACGTTGCCGACGATCTCGATCAGCACTTCGACGCGGCGGGGATCGCCGGCGACGAATTCGATCTTGGAGACCTCGCCGACGCGAATGCCGTTGAACTGAACCGGGCTGCCCTGCGAGAGGCCGGCGACCGAAGAGTCGAACATGAGGGCGTAGGTCTGACGATCCGCAATGCGGGTGAGACCGGAGAACCACAAGACGAACAAAAACGCCCCCGCGATGACCGCTAGGGTGAAGGCGCCGATCAGCACGAAATTCGCCCGCGTCTCCATCTTCAACTACCGCCTATACGCCACGCGAGCGCGCGCCCAGGCGGCCTGCGTGGCCGCCCCATGCGCCCAGTCGGCAACTCGCATAGCAGATTTTGGCGCGCCGCGCGCGCTCCCCGAAGTTCACCGCACCGCCCCCCGCGCGGCCAAGCGAAAGACCTGCTCGCGGCCCTCCCCGCGCTTGCCGTGGAAGTAGGAATGGATCCATGGGTCCTGTGACTGCAGCAGCTCGGAGATCGGGCCAATTGCGCTCACCCGCCCCTGCCCCAGCACCGCGACCCGGTCGCAGATCGCATAGAGACTGTCGAGATCATGCGTGACCATGAACACGGTGAGACCCAGCGTGCGCTGCAGGGTGGCGATCAACTCGTCGAAATCGCCCGCCCCGATCGGATCGAGCCCCGAGGTCGGCTCGTCGAGGAACAGCAGGTCGGGATCGAGGGCAAGCGCCCGCGCCAGCGCCGCCCGCTTGATCATGCCGCCCGATAGTTCGGCGGGATATTTGTTGGCGGCGTCGGGCGGTAGGCCGACGAGGGCGATCTTTAACATCGCCAATTCGTCGCGCAGCCGCGACGATAAGTTGAGATGCTCGCGCATCGGCGCCTGGATGTTCTGTTTCACGGTCAGCCCGGAAAACAGCGCCCCTTGCTGAAAAAGCACGCCCCAACGCTGTTCGACGGCGCTGCGTTCAGCCCACGACAGGCGATCGACATCCAGGCCGTAGACCTCGATCGTTCCGGCCCGCTTGGGCAACAAACCGAGCACCGCGCGGGTGAACACCGACTTGCCGGCGCCCGAAGCCCCGACGAAGCCGATCACCTCGCCGCGGTAGACGTCAATGTCGAGGCCGTCCATCACCAGCCGGTCGCCGAAGCCGACCTTCAGCCCGCGCACCCGGATCACGACCTCGTCGTGATGCGCGCCATTGGCCGGGCCCGCCGGCTGCGGCGAGGCGTTATCGACGGGCCCGCTCAATAGCGCACCGCGGCGAAGAACATCGCGAACAGGCCATCGAGAACGATCACCATGAAGATCGACTTGACCACGGAGTCGGTCACCCGGCTGCCCAGCGACTCCGCTGAGCCGGCGACGGCAAAGCCTTCGACCGCGGCGATCAGGCCGATGGTGAGCCCCATGAACGGCGCCTTGATCAGGCCGACGGCGAAGGTGTTGATCCCGATCGCAGCTTGCAGACGCTCGATGAACACGAGCGGCGAGATGTCGCCGTAAGCCCAGGCGACGCAGGCGCCGCCAACCAGCGCTGCGATGTCGGCCAGGAACGTCAGCAGCGGCAACGCCAGCACCAACGCCACGATGCGCGGCAGGATCAGCACTTCCATCGGATCAAGCGCCATGACCGTCAGCGCGTCGATCTCCTCGCGCATCTTCATCGCGCCGATCTCGGCGGTGATCGCCGAACCCGAGCGCCCCGCGATCATGATCGAGGTCAGCAACACGCCGAGCTCGCGCAGGACCAGGATGCCGATCAGATCGACCGTGAAGGGCGTCGCGCTGAAACGCGCGAGCTGGAAGATGCCCTGTTGGGCGACGATCGCGCCAACGAGGAAGTTGATCAGCATGATGATCGGCGCGCCGCGCAGTGCAAAGGATTCAAGGTGATAGGCCGTCGAGGTCCAGCGCCAGCGCAGCGGGTGGACAAACACCACAAGGCCGTCCGACACGAGGCGGCCGAGAAACGCAACGCCGTTGATGGTGTCGGCGCCCGCTCCATAGACGCTCGACCCAACGTCGGCCAGCAGCGAGGTCAGGGTCGGGTGCACCACCCGCGCGGGCGTGTCGGTCGGACGAAAATGCGCCTCGTGGAGCAGGATCGTGTGTTCTAGCCGGGCGCCGACGATCTCAGCAGCGACGCCATGGGCTTCGAGCGCCTGACGCGAACGGTCGATAAGCCACGCGCCGGCGGTGTCCATGTGGTCGAGTTCGGAGAGATCGATGAGCGCTTTGCCGCCGCCGTGGCCGGCCGCGCCGAGAATGGCGTCGGCCTGCCGCTCAAGCTTGGCCCCGGCCTCGATCGTCCAGACGCCGGTCAAGACCATTCGCACCCCGCCGGGCGTCTCTTCGAAATCGATGGCGGGGGCAATCGACATCCGGCCTCTGTTCAGACGCATGAACGGGCTGCGGGGCGCAACCCAGGCTCCCCGTCCGCGTCGCGCCCCTTCGGCTCATAGCTTCCGCCGTCGCCGCTGTCGAGGCGTGCCGGAACGCTGAAGGGCAAATTGCCGCCACGCCGACGCCGCTTTCGCCCCTCGCGGGGCGACGGGAGCGAATACAAAACCGGTACGAATTGGCGACGGCGGACTCGAATCCCCAATTTCCCGAAAAGGCGAGTCGAATCTGGTCAGTAGGCCGAGACGCCGCGCCGTCGGCTCGACGCGGTTAAGACTTCGGCGCGGGCGCTCGCTCGCCGATGACCCGAAACGGGTCGGGGCCGACGAAAGCGCAAACAAAGCCTGTACGAATCGCGGATGGCGCGAATCGCCCTCGCCTCCGGCGCGCGCGCAAGCCGTTTGCGAGTTTGGGCGCGCCAAAGCCCTCGTTATGGTTTCGCTTCCGTCAAAGGGGGCGGGCGGCGTCGGTCCCAGCGCGGGAACAAAGGGTCAAAGCGCGGACAAAAGCGGCGCGAATCGGCGACCGGCGATTCGCCCGTCGAGACACTGGCAATGTCAATCCATCGCCGCCGCTTTGAGAATGCAGACCATCGTCGCCTGCGCCGTCGCCACGCCGCGATTGCGGATGCGATGCGGCCGGTCGCAGCGATAGCGCAGCGTCTCGCCAGCGCGGGCGAACTCGACGACTTCGCCGACCTCGACTTCCAGCTCGCCCTCGAGCACCGAGAGGCACTCGATCGAGCCGCGCGGATGCGGGCTGCGAACCCAGCACGCCGCCCGGTTCGGCCTGGAAATCGTACCATTGCAGCCAGTCGACGGTCTTCAGCCAGCCGATCACCGCCAGCCTGCACAGGCCGTCATCGGAGAGCAGGATCGGCGTGCCGCCGCGGCTGATGTGCTCGATGAAAGGCCCGTCCTCCCCGCCATGCAGGACCGATTCGATCGATACGTCGAGCGCGTGGGCGAGCCGCCAGATCGTGGTCAGGGTCGGGTTGGTCTCGTTGCGCTCGATCTGCGAAATGATCGACTTGGCGACGCCGGATTGGGCCGAAAGGTCGGCGAGCGACAGGCCCGTATCCCTTGCGCAGCTTGAGCGACGGTGCGGCCGAGCTGGCCCGAGAGCGCCAGCGCCCCCGCCTCCAGCACCTTCGCCTTGTCCTTGCCTTCGACGCCCATGCGAGCCCTCCGCTCAACGGTGGCCAATATACGGGCGGCGTCCGGAATATCGAACGATCTTGTTCGGCGGATTCGTCTCAGAACGCGCCGGGGAAGGCGCCGCCGTCGATCAGGATGTTCTGGCCGGTGATGTAGCCGGCCGAGGCGCTGGCGAGGAACGCGCAGAGCGCGCCGAACTCGTCGGGGGCGCCGAAGCCGACCGGCGGGGATACTGGCCTCGCGCCGCGCGCGCAGGGCCGCCATGTCGCCGCCGGCCGCCGCCGCCTTGGCGAGAGCCCCGCGAATGCGGTCGGTGTCGAACGAGCCGGGCTGGATCGAGTTGATCGTCACGTTGTCCTTGGCGAAGGCGCGGGCGCTGGCGGCGACGAACGCGGTCAGGCCGGCCCGCGCGCCCGAGGAGACGTCGAGCCCGGCGATCGGCGCGCGCACCGAGGACGAGGTGATGTTGACGATGCGCCCGAAGCGGCGCTCCGCCATGCCCGGCGCAAGCCGCTGGATCAGCGCGATCGGCGTCAGCATGTTGGATTCGAGGCCGGCGAGAATGGCCTCGCGCGTCAGATCGGCGAAGGGAGCGGGCGGCGGCCCGCCGTTGTTATTGACGAGGATATCAGGCTCGGGACAGGCGGCGACCAGCGCTTCGCGCACCGCGGGATCGTCGAGATCGCCGGCGACGACGATCACCTCGGCGCCGGTCGCGGCGCGAATCTCGTCAGCCGTCTGTTCGAGCCGAGCCGGATCGCGGCCGTTGATCGCCACCGTGCAGCCGGCGTTGGCCAGCGCCATCGCGCAGGCGCGGCCAAGGCCGCGGCTTGAAGCGCAGACGACCGCCTTGCGCCCGGCAATGCCCAAATCCATCGTCAGCCCCCGCGCGGTTCGGGAGTTCTTGTGATCGAAATCGCTCCAAGGCGCCAGGGGGCCGTCAGCGCTCTCGCGCCTGCCTAGCTCGGCCGGGTCGGCGAATGACGATTCCGACGCAGCTTACGCGCGGACTGGCGCGCCTTGGCGCGCGCCGGGGTCAGCAGCCGCTTGTCCAGGAGCGCCGCCGCCTCTTCGGCGGCCGCCGGCCGGCCGAAGTGGAAGCCCTGCATCTCGTCGCAGTGATTCTTGCGCAGGAAGGCGACCTGCGCCTCGTTCTCGACGCCCTCGGCGATAACCCGCAGATTCAGCTTCTGGCCAAGCGAGATGATCGCCGCGGTGACGGCGCGGTCGTCTTCGTCCTCGGTCAGGTCCTGGATGAATGACTTGTCGATCTTCAATCGCTCGACCGGAAAGCGCTTGAGCGCGCTGAGGCTCGAATAGCCGGTACCGAAATCGTCGATCGACAGTCGCACGCCGAGCGCGCGGAGCCGCTTCATGGTTTCGATCGCGCGTTCGACATCCTCCATGATGAGGCTCTCGGTCAGCTCCAGTTCGAGATATTTCGGCTCCAGCCCACTCTCACGCAGCGCAGCGGCGACATCGCCGACGATGCGATCTTCACGAAACTGGCGCGCCGAGACGTTAACGCTCATCGAGATCAGCGGCAGCTTGGCGTCGTGCCAGGCTTTGGTCTGGCTGCAAGCTTCGCGCAGCGCCCATGCGCCGATCTGCACAATGAATCCCGATTCCTCGGCCAGCGGGATGAATTTGCCCGGCGGCACCAGACCGATCCGTTCGTGGCGCCAACGAATCAGCGCCTCGACCGCGAACACACGGCCGGTTCGCAGATCGACCTGCGGCTGGTAGTGCAGCACGAAATCACGGGCCGGCTCGGACTTGCGCAACTCATTGAGCAGCGTCAGACGCTCATGCAGCTTCGCACTAATCTCCGGCGCGTAGACGACGAAGGCGTCGCCCCCCGATTCCTTGGCCCGATACATCGCCGCGTCGGCGTTGGCCAGCAAAGTCTCCACCGTCTCGCCGTCATTGGGATAAACGGCGGCGCCGAAGCTGCCGGTGGTGCGGAAGCTGCGGCCATCGAGTTCGACCGCCTCGGCGATCGCCGCGCGCAGACGATTCATCGTCTCGCCTATCCGCTGCATATCCTTAGCCGGGTCAATCAGCAGAACGACGAACTCGTCGCCGCCGAGCCGCGCCACGACGTCGTCGCGCCCAAGTACGGCGATCATGCGCTCGGCCATGATCTTCAGCAGCGTGTCGCCGGCGGTATGGCCGAGGCTGTCGTTGACGAACTTGAAATTGTCGAAATCGACATACGCGACGCAAAGCCATTCGCCGCGCCGATGCGCCGAGGCGAGCGCTTCGGCGAGCCGCTCGCCGAGCAAATTGCGGTTGGGCAGGCCAGTCACCGAGTCGTGGCTGGCCATGAACTGGATGCGCTCTTCGGCCCGCTTGCGGGCGATGGCGATGCCGGCGATGTGGGCCGCAATTTCGAGCAGATGCGTCTCGACCGAGGTCGGCGAGCGCACCGATCTCGAATACATCGCGAACACGGCAAGCGTCGCGCCGCGATCGGAAAGGATCGGCATCGACCAGCACGAGCGATAGCCGAAGCGGTCAGCCAGTTCGCAGTAGTCGCACCACAGCGGGTCGGTCGCAATGTCGGTGACGACGACCGGCTGGCGCATGAACGCCGCGGTGCCGCACGAGCCGACGCTCGGCCCGATCTCGACGCCGTCGATCGCCTGGATGTATTCCGCCGCCAGGCTCGGCGCGGCGCCATGGCGCAGGTGGCGGCCGTCCTCGTCGAGCATCAGGACGGAGCAGAGAATGCCCTTGAGCTGCGATTCGACCAGCCTGGCGAGGGCGTCGAGCACCGCCTCGAGCGGCGCGTTCATGGCGATCATTTCGAGGATCTGCGTCTGGCCGTCGCTCAGCGCGCTGGCGAGACGTCGCTCGGTGATGTCGCGGGAAACCCCCACCACGCCGAAAATTTCATCGTTGCCGTCGCGGAGCGGCACCTTGGTCGTCAGCATCCACTCTTTCTCGCCCAGCGCGCCGACTTCCTCCTTGTCGATCATCGGTTGTCCCGACCGGATAATCCGCTGCTCGTCGGCGAAATATTGTTGGGCGGTCTCGGGAGGGCAAAGTTCAAGGTCGGTCTTGCCGATCAAGGCTTCGGTGGTTGCGAAACCCATCCGAGTCGCCGTAGCGATGTTCGCGATGACAAAGCGACTCTCGGCGTCCTTGACCCAAAGATTGTCGGGTACCCAGTCGATCAGGGTTTGCAACGAAATTCGCTCGGCGGCGATCGCGCGCTGGTCCTTCGACTCGGTGATGTCCTCATGAAGCGAAATCCAGCCCCCGCCCGGCATTGCCCGACGGTGCACCTGGATGGTCCGGCCATCGGGCAGGGTGTCGCGCCACTCGTGCGCCTGCTCGCCGGCGCGCATCGGGTGGTGGGTGGCGAGATAGTCGGCGGCGGTCAAGGGCGACGTACCAGCGGCGGCGCGCAGTTCGATGACCTCGCGCCAATGCACGCCAGGCTTCATGCGATCGGGGGGAAGGCGGTAGAGTTCGACGAGGCGGTGGTTGAAGAGGACCACACGCAACTGGGCGTTGAAAACGCAGACGCCCTGCGACATCGCGTCGATCGCCCACTGATGGCACAGCACTTCGGCGCGCAGGCGGTCGGTCTCGGCGTCTCGTTCGCTGGCGACGGCCGCCTGAGCCTCGGTAGCGGCGCGCAACAGATTCGAGAGGGCGGAATCCCCCGGCGCAACGTCGCTCTGACGCTCACGTCTCGCGGGCAAGTGGGATCCCTCCATTGCGTCGAGCAGATGCGGCAAGCGTGCCTGACATCCCCAGGAAAGCTCCGGGAATATAAAGTCTGGCTATTAATGGAGGGTGAAGCGGGACGAGGCGCCGCCGGCGGCCAGCGACATTGTAACGGCGTGCGAACCCACCGGAAAACGGCATGACCAAGCCCCCCAATACGGCCTCGGCCGAGGCGATCGTCGTGGGCGCCGGTCCGGCCGGGCTGGCGGCGGCCGAGGCGCTCGCCCAAAGCGGCCGTAGCGTCATGATTTACGACGCCGCCCCCTCGCCGGCGCGTAAATTCCTGCTCGCGGGACGCGGCGGGCTCAATCTCACCCATTCCGAACCGCTGGAAGCCGGTTTTATGGTCCGCTATGGGTCCGCAGCTAGCCAACTCACCGAGGCGATCGAACGCTTCCCGCCAACGAGCTTACGCGCTTGGGCGGCCGGGCTTGGCGAGGAGACGTTCGTCGGCTCGTCCGGGCGTGTGTTTCCCAGGAGCTTCAAAACGACGCCGCTGCTCCGGGCCTGGCTGGCGCGCCTTGCCGGGCTCGGCGTTAAGCTTAATTCCCGACGCCGGCTGATTGGCCTCGCCGACGGCGGGCGGGTTTTGCACTTTCGCTCGCCCGCAGGCGAGGAACGGGCGAGCGCCGCGGCGATCGTCCTGGCGCTTGGAGGCGCCTCGTGGCCGCGGCTCGGCGGCGACGGCGCCTGGGTCGCCATGCTGCGCGAGGCCGGCGTCGAGGTCGCGCCGCTCAAGCCGGCCAATTGCGGCTTTCGTCTCGATTGGTCGGCCCATTTCCGCGAGCGTTTCGCCGGCCAGCCGCTGAAGGCGATCGCCCTTTCGCACGCGGGGAAAAGCGTTCGCGGCGAGGCGATGATCGACGCCGAGGGCATCGAAGGCGGCGCGGTCTATGCGCTCTCGGCCAACTTGCGCGACGCAATCGCCCGCGACGGCGAGGCGACCCTCTCAATCGACCTGAAGCCCGATCTGACGCACGAGGCGCTCGCGGGGCGGCTGCACCGCCGGCCCGGTCAGTCGGCCTCGACCTTCCTGCGCAAGGCGGCGGGGCTCGCCCCTGCAGCGATCGCGCTGCTGCGCGAGGCGGGCGCCCTGCCCGACGAACCGCAGGCGCTTGCCGCGCGCATCAAAGGCGTCGCGCTGCGGCTCACCGCGCCAGCGCCGATCGAGCGCGCGATCTCGAGTGCGGGCGGCGTAGTGTGGCGCGAGATCGACGAGCGCTTCATGCTGCGCAAGTTGCCGGGCGTCTTCCTCGCCGGCGAGATGATCGACTGGGAAGCGCCGACCGGGGGCTATCTGCTGCAAGCCTGTTTTGCCACCGGCAGAGCCGCAGGGCTTGGCGCGGCGAGGTGGATCGAGCGTCGCCGCGCCGAGGGTTAGCGCCGCCCGGCGCTTGCGATCATGAGCGGCGTTGCTTAAGCAGGCTGCGACCGGCGGAGCGCCGCTTTCGCAACTCCGAGGCAAAGCGATAGGCCGTCATGCGTCCGGGTTCGCCGTCAAAATTCACGTTTTGGAACGTCGCCGAATATGTCGCCGTCTGGACCACGCTGAGGCTGCTTGCGCTTTTGCCCGTCGATTGGGCCTCGGGGTACGGCGGCTTCATAGGCCGCTGGTTCGGTCCGCTGACGCCACGAAATCGGCGCGCGATCGCCAATCTCGAACTGGCGTTGCCCAATCTGTCGGTGCGCGAGCGGCGCGCGATCGCGCGCGGCATGTGGGGAAACGTCGGCCGGATCGTCGCCGAATACCCGCACCTCGCGCGCATCATGGCGGACGAATTCTCGCGTTAGCATCGTCGGGCTCGACCAATGCCGAGCCGCGCTGGTCAAGGGAAAGGGCGGGTTTCTGCTCACCGCGCACTATGGCAACTGGGAGATCACCACGCTCGCGGGGCGCCGTCTTGGCCTCGACCAGCACAACATCTATCGCGAAGCGAAAAATCCGCTGGTCGATGCGCTGATCGCGCAACTGCGCGTCGGGACGGTGACGGGGGGGATGCTGTCGAAGGGCCCGGGCAATCTGCGCGCCATCATGCGCCTGCTCGATGACGACAAATACATCGGCATGATGGTCGATCAGCGCGAGAAGAAGGGGCTGGCGCTGACATTTCTCGGCCAACCGGCGATGACCCTCCATGCGCCCGCGCTGATGGCGCGCCGGCTAGGCGCGCCAATCTTCCTCGGCCGGGCGCGGCGCCTTCGCGGCGCCCACTTCGAATTGGAATGCCTCGCCGTGCCGGTCGACCAGACGCAGGATTGGGAGAAGGACGTCGAGACCACGACGCAGCGGATCAACGATATTCTATCGCGCTGGATTATCGAGGCGCCGCAACAATGGTTTTGGTTTCATCAGCGCTGGTGACGGAGGGCTCGTAATCGTAAGCTAGTCCGAGCCGCCGGATCGCCGCCACGCACAGCGCGCCGGGATCGAGCTCCCACCATTTGCGGCGGAAATTCCATTCCGCAGGCGCCGCGTGATGGTTGTTGTGCCAACCCTCGCCCCAGGCAAGCACCGAGATGAGGACGTTGTTGGTGCTTTTGTCCCTGGTCTCGAAGTTTCGGTAGCCGTAGCCATGGCCGAGCACATTGGCGAGATTCGAAATCGTGATCTGCGCGAAGGCTGGGACAAAGAAGGCGAAAATGGCGAGCTTGACGTTAATCGCCGCCAGAATCAGCGCCCACACCGTCAAGATCACCGCGTAGTAGCGGTGAAGAAACATATGAGCGGGATCGCGCAGCAGATCGCGCGCGTAGCGCGGATCGAAATGATAGTCGTAGGCTGAGGCGACCACCCACCAGCCATGCTCGTCGAGCGCATGCGGGTCCTTGGCGCTGTCGCCGAGCGCGTGATGGGCGCGATGCATCGCCACCCAGCCGATCGAACTCCCCGTTCCCCCGAGAATCGCGAACAGGGCGCCCACAATCTCCAGGGGCCGGGGCAACCGGAACGCGCGATGCGTCAATCCGCGATGCAGCGTCACCGAAAGTCCGAGACACGCCGTTACAAAATAGGCGGCGAGACTCACCAGCCACCACCACCGCGAGGCGTGGAGCCAGAACAGCGCATAGATCACGACGGCGAAGGAAATCCCCTGGAGGATTTGCATGTGGAGAATGCTGGGGGCCATCACCCGCGCGAGCAGGTTTGAGGCGCGCAGCCGGACGGGTTCGCGCGCTGCGACCGCAGCGCCGAGTTCGTCTGCCGATTCGGCCTCGTTCGCAGGCACGTTGGGCCCCCGCTCGCGCATCTTATCTAAGTGGCTGAATTCGCCACGCGGTCAACGCACGTCTGATTGCTGACAAGAGCGAGGCGCGAAGCGCCTTCTTCCGCCGACCCGAAATTGCGTCGTTCACGCTAGCAAGCGGTCCGTTGCCGCGCAAGCGCGGCGGCGAAGCGCGAAATGAGGTCACATGCCCAGTAGCCGTACCAGCCAACGCGGCGCGGACGCCGGAAAAAGGCGCAATAGCAGCTCAACAAGGAAAGCGTCGTGGCCGGTCGTTATGTGGCGCTTGCGGGCGAGCACGCCCGCCAGCAGGCGCTGCGCGGCCTTGCGAGGATCGCCGCGCAGGCGCCGCGCGATCTGCGCAAGCGCCTCGCGTTCGGCGGCGCCGGCGCCCACGCCGACGACGCCCTCGCTCGCCAGATGCGTGCGCAGGCCGGCAGGGATCGCCAGCGACACGAGGACGCCGCTGCCGGCCGTTTCGCGGGCGAGACAATCGGTAAAGGCCGACACCGCGCTCTTGGCCGCGCAATAGGCCGACAGCGTCGGCACCGCGGCCGCGGCCAAGACGCTCGAAACATTGACGATATGGCCGTAGCCCTGCCGATTGAGGATCGGCAGAAAGGCCTTCGAGCCGTGGACGACGCCGAACAGATCGGTACGAAAGACCCGCTCGTATTCGGCGATCGTCGCGTGCTCGACGCTCGCGCACAGCGCGATCGCCGCGTTGTTGACGACCAAGTCGACACTGCCTTGGCGGCGCGCGACTTCTTCCGCCGCCTCGCGGACCGCATCCCAGTCGCCGACGTCGACGACCCGCAGCGTCCGGCGCGTTTGACCCGGCAACGCCGCGCTCGTTTCCTCAAGCCGCGCCGAATCGATGTCCCAGAGCTCGAGGATCGCGCCGCGATCGGCGAGTTCGATCGCCAGCGCACGCCCGAGCCCCGAGGCGGCGCCGGTGACGACGCAGACCGCGTCGCGAAAGCCCGGCTTCGCCCCAGCGGGAGCGGGACGCGCAAAGGGGCGCATGCCGCCCTCCTCAGCTAACGATCGTCAGCGCGGCCGTCCGCTCGCTTCGAAGACATGAAGCGCCGCGCGCGGACCCAAGCCATGTAACGATCAGTCCTTCACGGTCGAGGCTTTGTAGATTTCGTCGATGGCGCTGGCCAGCGCCGCGTTGAACTCGGCGTCGCTCATCGAGCGCCGGAGATCTTGCGCGAGCGCGCGCGAGAAGCTGGCGATCATGCCGTGATTTTGGGCGAGCCGCTTGCACGCCTCGGCGCGCGTATAGCCGCCGGAAAGCGCGACGACCCGCACCACGCGCTTATCGCTGATCAGCGGCGCGTAGAAGTCCGGAACTTCCGGGATCGTGAGCTTGAGCATCACCTTACCGTCCTTCGGCAAGGCGTCGAGCCCTTTCGTCAGTTCGTCGCGCAGGATCGCCTCGGCGCCGGCCTTGTCCGGGCTCTTGATCGAGACTTCGGGCTCGATGATCGGCACGAGGCCGTGCGCCGGCGATCTGTGCGCCGAGCTCGAATTGTTGCTTGGCGATGGCGGCGACGCCGGTTCGCGAGGCGAGATTGATGACCGAGCGCATCTTGGTGCCGAAGACGCCGAGCTTGGCCGCGCGCGCCAGCAGCGCGTCGAGGCCGGGGATCGGCTTCATCAGGCTGACGCCGTCTTTTTCGGCCTCGAGCCCCTTGTCGACCTTGAGGAACGGCACGACGCCGCGATCTTCCCAGAGAAGGAGGGAACCGGCTTGCCCTTGGCGTCGCCATCCATCGTGCGCTCGAACAGGATCGCCGCGATCACCTTTTCGCCGGTGAAGGCGGGCGAGGTCATGATGCGCACGCGCATGTCATGGACGAGCTGGAACATCTCGGCGTCGCCGCTGTAGGCGCTCTCGGGAATGCCATAGAGGCGCAAGGCGCCGGGCGTCGAGCCGCCGCTCTGGTCGAGCGCGGCGATAAAGCCGGGCTTGGTCGCCATCTGCGCCATCATCTTGTCATTGGCCATAATCGTCATCCCCCGCTAAAAAGTCGTCTCGCCAAGTCCGGCATTGGCGCATGCAATCGGCGCACAGGACACGGAGGTCAAGCGCCATGCGGACTTTAGCGCACCTCATCATTCTTTTCACGGCTGTCTCCCGGCTCGTCGGGAGGTTGCGCGAGAATCGCAGGCGCGGCGTGCCGTTCAACTGGACCGCCGTCCTCGCCACCGCGGGCGGGGTGATAGCGTTGGTGGCCCTCTCAGGCGCCTGTCTTGCCGGCGCCACCGCTCTCGGCTGGCCGATCCTCGGCGTCATCCTGTTCTTGGCGGTCTTCATCTGCGGGCTTGTCGCGCTCGCCTTGGCGGTCACCCGGCGTTGGCCGTCGCACAGATAGCCTCGCTCAGCTATCCATCTTCAGCGCCGCGATGAACGCCTCCTGCGGGATGTCGACCTTGCCGAACTGGCGCATGCGCTTCTTGCCGGCCTTCTGCTTGTCGAGCAGCTTGCGTTTGCGCGTGGCGTCGCCGCCGTAGCATTTGGCGGTCACGTCCTTGCGCAGGGCGCGGATCGTTTCGCGGGCGATGATCTTGCCGCCGATCGCCGCCTGGATCGGGATCTGGAACATGTGCGGGGGGATCAGCTCGCGCAGCTTCTCGACCATGCCGCGCCCGCGCATCTCGGCGCGGTCGCGGTGGACCAGCATGGCGAGCGCGTCGACCGGCTCGGCGTTGACCAGGATCGACATCTTGACCAGATCGCCGGCGCGATAGTCGGTGATCACGTAGTCGAACGACGGCGTAGCCCTTCGACACCGATTTCAGCCGGTCGTAGAAGTCGAACACCACTTCGTTGAGCGGCAGCTCGTAGACCACCATCGCCCGCTTGCCGACATAGGAGAGGTCGGTCTGCTGGCCGCGCCGGTCCTGGCAGAGCTTGAGGATCGAGCCGAGATAGTCGTCGGGGGTCAGGATGGTCGCCTTGATCCACGGCTCGCGGATCTCCTTGATGCGCACGACATCGGGCAGATCGACCGGATTGTGCAGCGTGATCTCGCTGCCGTCAGTCAGTGCGATCTCGTAGACGACGCTCGGCGCGGTGGCGATCAGGTCGAGATTGAACTCGCGCTCCAGCCGTTCCTGAATGATCTCGAGGTGCAGCAGCCCGAGAAAGCCGCAGCGGAAGCCGAAGCCGAGCGCGGCCGAGGTCTCCATTTCATAGGAGAAGCTTGCGTCATTGAGGCGCAGCCGGCCCATCGCCGCGCGCAGCGCCTCGAAATCGGCGGCGTCGGTCGGAAACAGGCCGCAGAACACCACCGGCTGCGCCGGCTTGAAGCCGGGCAGCGCGTGCTCGGTCGGGCGCTTGTCGTCGGTGATCGTGTCGCCGACGCGCGTGTCGGCGACCTGCTTGATCTGGGCGGTGATGTAGCCGATCTCGCCGGGGCCGAGCGCTTCGACCTCGACCATCTTGGGGCGGAACACGCCGACCCGGTCGATCTCGTAATGCGCGTCCGTGCCCATCATGCGGATGCGCGTGCCCGTGCGCAGGGTTCCGTCGATCACCCGCACCAGCACGACGACGCCGAGATAGGCGTCGTACCAGCTATCGACCAGCAACGCCTTCAGCGGCGCGGCCTCGTCGCCCTTCGGGGGAGGCAGGCGCTCGACGATCGCCTCCAGCACGGCGTCGATGTTGAGGCCAGTTTTGGCCGAAATCGCCACCGCCTGCGAGGCGTCGAGGCCGATGACGTCCTCGATCTGCTGCTTGATGCGCTCGGGCTCGGCGGCCGGCAGGTCGATCTTGTTGAGCACCGGCACGATCTCGTGGCCGGCGTCGAGCGCGTGATAGACATTGGCGAGCGTCTGCGCCTCGACCCCCTGGCTGGCGTCAACGACCAGCAGCGAACCCTCGCAGGCGGCCAGCGAGCGCGACACTTCGTAGGCGAAGTCGACGTGCCCGGGCGTGTCCATCAGGTTGAGGATATAAGTCTTTCCGTCCTTGGCGCGGTATTCGAGGCGCACCGTCTGCGCCTTGATGGTGATGCCGCGCTCGCGCTCGATGTCCATCGAATCGAGCATCTGCTCGCTCATGTCGCGCGCCGCGACCGTCCCCGTTTCCTGAATCAGCCGGTCGGCAAGCGTCGACTTGCCGTGGTCGATATGGGCGACGATCGAGAAATTGCGGATGTTTTCTATTCGATGGGCGGTCATGGGCGGGGGATAGCAGGGCCACGGAGCGAAGGAAACAAGGGACGCGCGCTTTGGCCGCGCCGCCGCCGCTTTCAACTGCGTCAACTTGGCTTTTATCGCCGGGCCGTCGCAGCGGCTCGCGCCGAAGTCGCCGCCGTCGGCCCCTGCCCCGCTCCGCCCCACAAAATGCCGCCTTCGCGCCGTTGCGCCGCAAAATCGCCTATGTTAGGCAACCCGCGCCTTGGGGTTGCGGTCTCGACCGTCGCGCCGTGGGGATCGACCGGACAATGGGTTATCGAGGCGGGATCAAAGCCGCGTCGAAGCGCGGCGCCGGTTCCGGCAGCGAGCCTTTGAGAAGAGCGACGAATTGGCTGAGCACAGCGATGTGGTGACGGGTGTGGCGGGCCGATACGCTTCGGCGCTGTTTGCGCTGGCCCGCGACGAGCGCCAGACTGACGAGGTCGCCGCCGCGCTCGCCGTTTTTGACGCCGCCATCGCCGGCAACGACGACCTGCAACGCCTGGTGCGCAGCCCGGTCTACTCGGCGCGCGAGCAGCTCGGCGCGCTCGTTCCGATCCTCGAACAGCTCGGCGTCACCGGAATCGCCGCAAATTTCATCAAACTCGCCGCCGCCAAGCGGCGCCTCTTCGCCGTCCGCGACATGATCCGCGAATACGGCCAGCTCAATGACGCGCTGCGCGGCGTGACCCACGCCGAGGCGACCAGCGCCGCGCCGCTCAGCGAAGCCAATATCGCCGCGCTTAAAGAAACCCTGCGCGCCGCCTCGGGCGGCAAGGACGTCGACCTCGTCGCCAAGGTCGATCCGGCGATCATCGGCGGCCTCATCGTCAAGCTCGGCTCGCGCATGGTCGACGGCTCGCTGAAAACCAAACTCAACGCAATTCGCACACGCATGAAAGAGGTCGGCTGATGGATATCCGCGCCGCTGAGATTTCCTCGATTCTCAAGACCCAGATCGCCAATTTTGGCGCCGACGCGGAAGTCACCGAGGTCGGCCAGGTGCTATCCGTCGGCGACGGCATCGCTCGCGCCTACGGCCTCGACAAGGTCCAGGCCGGCGAGATGGTCGAATTCGAGAACGGCACGCGCGGCATGGCGCTCAATCTCGAGACCGACAACGTCGGCATCGTCATTTTCGGCAGCGACCGTGAGATCAAGGAAGGTCAGACGGTCAAGCGCACCGGCGCGATCGTCGACGTGCCGATCGGCAAGGGCCTGCTCGGCCGGGTGGTCGATGCGCTCGGCAATCCGATCGACGGCAAGGGCCCGATCGTCGCCGACAAGCGCGCCCGCGTCGACGTCAAGGCGCCGGGCATCATTCCGCGCAAGTCGGTGAATGAACCGATGGCGACCGGCCTCAAGGCGATCGACTCGATGATCCCGATCGGCCGCGGTCAGCGCGAGCTGATCATCGGCGACCGCCAGACCGGCAAGACCGCGATCGCGCTCGACACCATCCTCAATCAGAAGCCGCTCAACCAGAGCGGCGACGAGAACCGCAAGCTCTATTGCGTCTATGTCGCCATCGGCCAGAAGCGTTCGACCGTCGCGCAATTCGTCAAGGTGCTCGAAGAGCACGGCGCGCTCGAATATTCGATCATCGTCGCCGCCACCGCCTCCGACCCGGCGCCGATGCAGTTCCTCGCGCCGTTCTCGGGCTGCGCGATGGGCGAGTATTTCCGCGACAACGGCATGCACGCGGTCATCATCTACGACGATCTTTCCAAGCAGGCGGTGGCCTATCGTCAGATGTCGCTGCTGCTGCGCCGCCCGCCGGGGCGCGAGGCCTATCCCGGCGACGTGTTCTATCTCCACTCCCGCCTGCTTGAGCGCGCCGCCAAGCTCAACAAGGACCAGGGTTCGGGCTCGCTGACCGCCCTGCCGATCATCGAGACGCAGGCCAACGACGTGTCGGCCTACATTCCGACCAACGTGATTTCGATCACCGACGGCCAGATCTTCCTCGAGACCGACCTGTTCTATCAGGGCATCCGCCCGGCGGTGAACGTCGGCCTGTCGGTGTCGCGCGTCGGCTCCGCCGCGCAGACCAAGGCGACCAAGAAGGTCGCCGGCAAGATCAAGGGCGAACTCGCCCAGTACCGCGAAATGGCGGCCTTCGCCCAGTTCGGCTCCGATCTCGACGCGGTCACCCAGCGCCTGCTCAACCGCGGCGCGCGCCTGACCGAGCTGCTCAAGCAGCCGCAGTTCTCGCCGCTGAAGATGGAAGAGCAAGTCTGCGTCGTCTACGCGGGCGTCAACGGCTACCTCGACAAGCTGCCGCTCGCCAAGGTGCGCGCCTTCGAAGAAGGGCTGCTGTCGACCTTGCGCTCGAAAAACGGCGACATCCTCGAGGCCATTCGCGCCTCCAACGATCTGACGAGCGACGTCGAGGCCAAGCTGAAGAGCGCGGTCGACGCTTTCGCCGCCAATTTCGCCTGACCTAGTGATCCTCTAGTCGAGTCTCGCGATGCCGTCGCTAAAGGAACTGAGAAACCGGATCGCCTCCGTCAAGTCGACGCAGAAGATCACCAAGGCGATGCAGATGGTCGCCGTCTCCAAGCTGAGGCGGGCCCAGGGCGCGGTCGAAGCGGCGCGCCCTTACGCCGACCGGATGGAGAGCGTGCTCGCCAATCTCGCCGGCGGCATCGCGCAAGGCTCGCCCGCGCCGGCGCTGCTCACGGGCAATGGCGCGGCGCAAACGCATCTGCTGGTCGTGTGCACCGGCGAGCGCGGGCTGTGCGGCGCCTTCAACACCGCGATCGTCCGTCTGGCGCGCGATCGCGCCAACGCGCTGATCGCCGCGGGCAAGACGGTCAAGATCCTTTGCATCGGCAAAAAAGGCTACGACCAGCTGCGCCGCACCCATGAGAAGTCGATCGTCGATCAGATCGACCTGCGTAGCGTTCGCGCGATCAGCTTTGCGACGGCGCAGCCGATCGCCAAGCGGGTGATTGAAATGTTTGACGCGGGCGAGTTCGATGTCTGCACGCTGTTTTACTCCCGCTTCCGCTCGGTGATCGCGCAAATCCCGACCGCCCAGCAGCTGATCCCGCCCGAGATCGGGCCGCGCGACGAGCATGCGCCGGTCTACGATTTCGAGCCCGACGAAGACGAGATTCTCGCCCAGCTCCTGCCGCGTGCAGTGGCGGTACGCATTTATCGCGCGCTGCTGGAGAACGTCGCCTCGTTCTTCGGCGCGCAGATGAGCGCGATGGACAACGCGACCCGCAACGCCGGCGAGATGGTGAAGAAGTACACGCTTCGCTACAACCGCACCCGGCAGGCGATGATCACCAAGGAACTGATCGAAATCATCTCGGGCGCCGAGGCGCTCTGACCCTGAAACCCTCGTCGCGTCAGCGACGACCACCGAATTGAAGCGAGGACGTCAAGCCATGGCCACCGCCCTGAACTCCACCGGCCGCGTCACCCAGGTGATCGGCGCCGTCGTCGATGTGGCGTTCGAGGGCGAGTTGCCGCCGATCCTCAACGCGCTCGAGACCCAGAACAACGGCCAGCGGCTGATTCTCGAGGTTGCTCAGCACCTCGGCGAAAACACCGTGCGCTGCATCTCGATGGACATTTCGGAAGGGCTGGTGCGCGGCCAGGAAGTCGCCGACACCGGCGCGCCGATCTCGGTGCCGGTTGGCGCGGGAACGCTCGGGCGCATCATGAATGTGATCGGCGAGCCGGTCGATGAAGCGGGGCCGATTCCGATGGAGGCGCGCCGCGCCATCCACCAGCCGACCCCTTCCTATGTCGAGCAATCGACCGAAGCGCAGATCCTCGTCACCGGCATCAAGGTGGTCGATCTGCTCGCCCCCTACGCCAAGGGCGGAAAAATTGGTCTGTTCGGCGGCGCGGGCGTCGGCAAGACGGTGCTGATCCAGGAGTTGATCAACAACGTCGCCAAGACCCACGGCGGCAATTCGGTGTTCGCCGGCGTCGGCGAGCGCACCCGCGAGGGCAACGACCTCTATCACGAGTTCATCGACTCGAAGGTCAACGCCGACCCCAAGAACCCCGATCCGAGCGTGCATTCGAAATGCGCGCTGGTGTTCGGCCAGATGAACGAGCCGCCCGGCGCGCGCATGCGCGTCGCCCTCTCCGGCCTCACCGTCGCCGAGCATTTCCGCGATCAGGGCCAGGATGTGCTGTTCTTCATCGACAACATCTTCCGCTTCACGCAAGCCGGCTCGGAAGTCTCGGCGCTGCTCGGGCGCATACCCTCGGCGGTCGGCTATCAGCCGACGCTGGCGACCGACATGGGCGCCTTGCAGGAGCGCATCACCACCACGACTAAGGGCTCGATCACCTCGGTACAGGCGATCTACGTGCCGGCCGACGACTTGACCGACCCGGCGCCGGCGACCTCCTTCGCCCATCTCGACGCGACCACCGTGCTGTCGCGCTCGATCGCCGAAAAGGGCATCTATCCGGCGGTCGATCCGCTCGAACTCGACCTCGCGCATGCTGACCGCCGCCGTCGTCGGCGAGGAGCATTACAACGTCGCCCGCCAGGTGCAGCAGGTGTTGCAGCGCTACAAGGCGCTGCAGGACATCATCGCCATTCTCGGCATGGACGAGCTTTCCGAAGAGGATAAGCAGATCGTCGCCCGCGCCCGCAAGATCGAGCGTTTCCTGTCGCAGCCGTTCGACGTCGCCGCGGTGTTCACCGGCTCGCCCGGCGTGCAGGTGAAGATCGAGGACACGGTCAAGGGCTTCAAGGGCATCCTTGAGGGCAAGTACGATCACCTGCCCGAGGCCGCTTTCTACATGGTCGGCACGATCGAGCAGGCGGTCGACAAGGCCCAGAAGCTGGCGGCGGAGGCGGCCTAAAGCCGCCGACCCCATCGCAAGGACAAGACCATGGCCAGCAGCTTTCACTTCGAACTCGTCGCGCCGGGCAAGCTGATGTTCAGCGGTGCGGCCGAGTCGGTGCTGGCGCCGGGCAGCGAGGGCGACTTCCTCGTGCTCAGGGACCATGCGCCGGTGATGGCCTCGCTCAGACCCGGCATGGTCGCCATCGCGGACACGGCGGGCAACTTGATCCGCTTCTTCGTGCGCGGCGGCTTTGCCGACGTCAGCGCCCACGGCGCGATTGTGCTCGCCGAAACGGCGATCCCCGAGGGCGAGTTAGACGCGGCCCGGCTCGACCAGGAGATCCGCGACACCGAAGAAGACCTCGCCGACGCGCCCGACGAACAGAAGCGCATCTGGCAAGAAAAGCTCGACCGGCTCGGCGAACTCAAGGGCGCGCTGAAGCTTTAAGCACGCCGCGATTGGTCATAGTGGCGCGGCCCTCCGTGGCCGCGCGGGCGCGGAGGCCCGCGCCACTAGGGACCGGTGGGCGCCGTCACTGCGGCAACACTTGCACCTGCTGCGTAATGCCGACGTCGCGGATCGAGGTGTTCAGCGCCAGCAACTGCACCAGCAGCCCGAGAATGCGTTTGGTGTTCAGCGCGCTGTTGGGTACGCAGTAGGTGCCGCCGTAGTCGACCGTCAGGAAGCAACCGCCGCTATCGCCTGAATTGACGTCAAACAGCGTGTCGTCCTCAAGCGGCGCATGCCCTTTGGCCTCGTCGGTAATCAGCGCGATCTTGCCAGAGTCGCTGGCGGCGACCAGCCGTCCGAGATACTGGAAGATCGAGAAGGTCGAACGCGGAAAGACGTGGGCAGTCACCTTCACGCCGTGGGGATCGCGGAACGTCACGGTGCGCGGGTCCGACATCTTCTCTTTGCTGCCGCACAGCGGATGGTTGTCGGCGTTGGGCGTGCCAGGCGCCCAGGACTTGCGATCGAAACAGAGCCGCCAATCTGTAGCCAATTCGCTCGTCGTGTCGCCACTGTTCTTCGAGTCGCCTTTCTTCGAACTGGGCGCCGGCGCGATCTTCGCGCCGGGCGTGGGTTCGGAGGACAGTCCGTATTGCATCGCCAGTTCGACGTAATGATGAAACGCGTCGAAGGTCGGGTCGAGCCGATCGTTCACGTAGATATTCTGATGGACCGTGCCGGCGCGTTCTTCGACGATTCTCTCGGTGAAGAGGTAAAACAGGATCTCGTCCGCAATGCCCTGCTCCCTGAACAGCGCCAGCGTCTGCGGCTCGACCGGCTCGAGCAGGCCTTGGTAGAAGTCCTGCGTTTCCGATGGGGTGACGTTGAAGCTCGTCGAGCCCGAGGTCGAAATTGAGTTGGCGGTGAAGCCCGACGCGCCGGGATTGGCGCCGAAGACGGCCTGCTTGTCCAGCCCGAGCGCGTTTTCGCCTGCGGTGGACGCCAGGCTCGCCCCCGGCCCAACCTTGGAGGCGGCGGGACCGAGGACGAGCGACGGCAGCCCCATCGTCGCCGAACTCGTGTTGGAGCCGGAAATCTGCCCGAGCGACTGGAACGCCAGCGGCTCCGCCTTGCTGGCGCGCACGATGTTGGTGAGGATCATCTGATCGCGAGCGCGCTCCGAGGCGACGTCGTAGCGATCGACCCGGTTGTCGAAATGATCGTTGTACGCGCAAGCCGCGACACAACACCCCAGCGTCGCCGCGAAGGCGACCTTCGATACACGACGCACCATCTCACGCCCCCCAACAGGGTGAAATTCTTCCGCGCACCGATCGTTACGAAGCGCTCCAACTCGGGGGCGCGGCGCCGATTAATTTTCGGTTAACCCATCGTGCCCCGGACCCCGGCGAAATGCAATTGCGGCGGCCAATACTCGGGGCGTCCCGATCGCCTCGCGGGCTATCCTCGCGCGGGCGGACATGCTTAAAACGGCTGCATAAGGCAGGTGAGGACGGCTCGCGATGGCGGAACACCACATCCCGCATTTCCACAACGATCCGGGCGCAGCGACGGTGCGGGTCGGCGTCAGAGAATTCATGTGCACCGGGGCGCGGCCGCCCTTCGACCATCCGCATGTGTTCATCGACATGGGCGGCGACGCGGAAGCGATCTGCCCCTATTGCTCGACCCGCTACCTCTTCGACGGCGCCCTCGGCCCCCACTCATTCCCCGCCGAGTGCGAGCTCGGCTACGCGGCCTGAAGCGGGTGACCCGCCGGGCGCTCGTCGCCGGGGCGGGCATCGGCGGCCTAGCCGCCGCGCTCGCGCTGGCGCGCCGGGGGTTCCGCGTTGACGTCTTCGAGCGCGCGCCCGCCCTGCAGGAACTGGGCGCTGGACTGCAGCTCACCCCCAACGCGACCCGCGCGCTGCGAGAGTTAGGCGCGCTTGAGGCGGTCAGCGCGCTTGCCACGGCCCCCAGAGCCGTGCGGGTTCTGCGCGGGTCGGACGGCGCCGAGCTGGCGCACTTGCCGGTCGAGGACGCCGAGCGGCGCTGGGGTGCCCCTTATCTGGCGATCCATCGCGCCGATCTGCAGCGCGCGCTCGCCGATGCCGCGTCGGCCGCGAGCATCGCTCTGCATTTCGGCACGGAAGTTGTCAGCCTCGAGGCCGACGCGGCGAGCGTCTCACTCGGCCTCAAACGCGGCGACGACGCGCTTCGTGAGAGCGGCGACCTGTTGCTCGGCGCCGATGGGCTGCGCTCGCTGGCGCGCGAGCAAAGCGGTCTCGGTGAGCCCGAAGCGCCGAGCTTTTCGGGCAAGGTGGCGTTCCGCGCCACGGTCGCGGCCGAAATGGTCGCGCCGCGGGCACGGGCGAGCGAAGTGACCCTGCGCATCGGCCCGAGCGCGCATCTCGTCCATTATCCGCTACGCGCAGCCGCGCTGGTCAATCTGGTGGCGGTGATCGAATCGCACTGGCGCGGCGCGCCGGAAGACGATCCTTGGGACGCGCTCGCCGACCGGCCGGCGCTCGATCGCGCCTTCGCCGATTGGTCGGGCGACGCCCGCGCGCTGGTCGCCGCGCCGACGACCTGGCGCGCCTGGCCGCTCTACACGCGCCCGCCGCTGCCCCGTTTCGCGCTTGGGCGCGTCGCGCTGCTGGGCGACGCCGCGCACCCGATGACGCCGTTCCTCGCCCAGGGGGCGGCGCAGGCCATCGAGGACGCCGATGCGTTGGCCCGCTCACTCGCCGATACCGCCGACGTGGCGAGCGGGCTCGCCGCCTATTCCGACGATCGCGTAGCGCGCGCGGCGCGCGTCCAGCGCGAGGCGCTCGCCCAGGGGCGCGTCCTCCATCTCAGCGGCCCGCTCGCCTTCGCGCGCGACCTGACCATGCTCGCGCTCGGCCCCGAGGGCGTGCTCAAGCGCTTCGGCTGGCTCTACGCGGCTTGAACGGGCGGCGCGGCGGCCGGAGGGGGCGGCGGTTTACGCTTCGCCCCCGCCCCCGTCAGCGCGAGGATCGCCCCGCCGGCGACGAGCCCCCAGAAGGCGCCGCCGACGCCGTACCAGCCAACGCCGGAGGCGGCGACGAGAAAGGTCGCCAGCGCGGCTTCGCGCTCGGCAGGATTGGCGAGCGCATTGTGCAACGCGCCGCCGAAGGCGCCGAGCAGCGCCAGGCCGGCCACCGCCTCGACCAGGATCGGCGAGCCGGCGACAAAATGCGCGATGCCGCCCGCCAGCGGGCCGAACACGACATAGGCCGCGCCGCAGCTCGCCGAAGCGATCCAGCGCCGCGAGGGATCGGGCGAGGCGTCTTCGCCGGCGCAGAGCGCGGCGACGATGGCGCTGAGGTTGATCGCATGGCCGCCGAACGGCGCGGCGATCAGCGAGAAGACGCCAGTCGTTGCGATCAGCGGTCCGGGCGCCGGCTTGTAGCCAAAGGCGGAGAGCACCGCGACGCCCGGCAGGTTCTGCGAGGCCATGGTGACGATGAACAGCGGCAGCGCCAGCGAGATCATCGCCTCGAAGGTGAAGACGGGCGAGGCCCACACCAGCCGCGGCGTCAGGTCGCCGACACCAAGGCCGCTCCCCGCAAAGCCGATCAACACCAGGGCGACGATCGCGGCGGCGGGCGTGGCGTAGAGGCGCTTCCAGCGCGAGACGACGAGCCAGGTGACGATGATCGCCGCCGCCGCCTTGGGCGTTTCGATCAGCGCCTGGATCGGCGCGAGGCACAGGCCGAACAGAACGCCGGCGAGCATCGCGTTGGCGAGCGTCGAGGGGATCGCCGCCACCAGCCGGCCGAAGGGTCGGATCAGCCCGGCGGCGACGAACAGCGCGCCCACGACAAGGAACGCGCCGGCCGCAGCGGGAAAACCGCCCGCGGTCGCGCCGGTCGCCGCAAGCAGCGCCGCGCCCGGCGTCGACCAGGCCGACGAAACGGGCATGCGCGTCCAGACGCTCAGCACGACCCCCGCGAGGCCCATGGCGATCGACAGCGCCATCAGGCCGGAGGCGGCCTGAGCGTCATTGGCCCCGACCGCGACCAGCCCCTTGAGGACGACCGCGAACGAGCTGGCAAAGCCGACAAAGGCGGCGACGAGGCCCGCCGCGACTGGCTGGAGAAGAGGGGAAGGGCGCATGCAGGACCAGGAGAATCAGTCAGGACGCGACGAGCTTAGCGCGCCTCAGCGCGATGCGCGCCCTCTCGCCGCAAACGGGGAGACGGGACGCAGTGGCGCGGGCCTCCGCGCCCGCGGCCGGCCGTGCGCCATTGCGGGCACGGAGGCCCGCGCCACTACCTTCCGCGCAGCGCCAGCAGGATCTGCAGGATCGAGGCGACGAGTTCGAAAACGATCAGCACCACGATCGCCACTTCGAGCCGGGTCGAGCGGTCGGCGTCGATGATGTCGGTCAGCGCATGCGCGGTCTCGACGATGACGTCGACCTTGAGCTTGAGCGCGCCGCCCCGCTCCCTGAGTTCGTATTCGTCTTCGAGGCGGGCGTAGAGACGTTCGAGATCGGGGCGATCCCACAGCACGTCGGGCTTCTCTTCCACGGCGACGCGGCCCGAGACCCGGTGTTGGGCGAGCAGCGCCTGACCGACCAGGCGCAGCATCGAGCGCCGGCGGAACGGCGAGCGGCCGGTCTTCGCCAACTTCGCGGCGAAGGGCTCGATGACGTCAAAGACCGTGTTGACTTCGCGCTCGTCGCGCGCCAGCGCCACCGTCTTGGCGAGCGCGTCGGCGATGACGAGGAAGCGCGCGGGCGAAAGATCCGTGATGCGCATCGGGCCACTAATCTCGACCCCGGGCCCGGGTTCTGGCGCGAGTTCGAACACCGCCGTTTCATCGTCGCCACGCGCGCGCGTGCCGGTGACGCGCGAGGCAAGCCGGGCCAGCGTGTCTTCCTCTTCGAGCGGGCTCAAGCCCACCATCACCGCGACGCCGAAGCGAAACAGCGCGACCATGCCCTGGGCGCCGACGCGGAAGGCGAGCGGGGTCGAGGAGATCGTGTCGGGCCGCTCCAGGCCGACAGTGTCGATGCGTTCGCCAACGATCAGCGCCCGCGCGGTCACGCGCGTTGGCGCGGTTGAGGGGCGCGGCGGTTCGGTCATGCGGGCAAACTACTCCGCCGCTCAGGACGACGCCAGTTCGCCCCTACTCAACCGGCGTAACGCCCTTGGCGTCGACCTCTTGGAGTTCGCCGGTGTGAATATCGAAGCGATAGCCGCTCAACGTCAGCTCGCCCGCCTCGACCAGCGCCTTCACCCAGGGAAAGGTCATCAGATTGGCGAGCGAAAGTCGCACCACCGCCGCCTCGATCGCCGGCAATTGCGAGGCTTCATCGAGGCCGCTGGCTGCGGCAAGCGCGGGCCTCGCGACGTCGACCCAGTTGGCGACGAAATCGCGCGCCTGCGGCGGCACGCCAAGCACCATCGCGCGCACGCCCCCGCACTGGCCGTGACCGAGCACCACTAGCCGCTTGACCTTGAGCACGCGCACGCCAAACTCGATCGCCGCGCTGGTGCCGTGATAATGCGAGTCGGGCTCGTAGGGGGGAACCAGGCCCCCAATATTGCGCATGACGAACATCTCGCCCGGCACCGCGCCGAACACCGTCTGCGGGTCGACCCGCGAGTCCGAGCAGGCGATCACCATCGTCTCGGGGCTCTGGCCCCAGCGGGCCAGCGCCTCATAGCGCGCGCGCTCGGCCGGCCAGATCTCGGCGCGGAAACGGCGGTAACCTTCGAGCAGCGGGTCCATCGGGCGACTCCAGATGTCCGTTTATGCTGCACCGCAGCGAAAGGTTCAAGCGGCGGCGTGGGGTCTGCGTTTCCGCGCTTTGAGGCGCTTGCATCTTGGGCCCCTATCGCCTAAAAGCGCGCCTCTGACCGAACCGCCCGGCCGTTAAGGGCTGCCGTGGCGGTTCTTTTCGCTCATTCCGATGCGAACGGACTTTAGGGTCCGAAAAACTCGAACAGGGCGCCAAGCCCGGGAGAGCCAAATGCCCAAGCTGAAGACCAAATCGGGCGCGAAAAAGCGCTTTAAGATCACGGGTACCGGCAAGGTTGTCTACGCCCAATCGGGCAAGCGCCACGGCATGATCAAGCGAACCACCAAGCAGATTCGCAATCATCGCGGCACCGCGGTCCTCTTCAAGACCGATGGCGACAACGTGAAGAAATTCTTCCTGCCGAACGGCTGACAGGCGCCGTCCTAACAAACCCGGAGATTGATCATGGCTCGCGTCAAACGCGGCGTAACCTCACACGCCAAGCACAAGAAAGTCATCAAGGCCGCCAAAGGCTACTTCGGCCGGCGCAAAAACACCATTCGCGCCGCCAAGCAGGCGGTCGAAAAGGCGATGCAATATTCGTATCGCGACCGCAAGAACCGCAAGCGCGAGTTCCGCGCGCTGTGGATCCAGCGCATCAACGCCGCGGTTCGCGAGCACGGCCTGACATACTCGCGCTTTATCTCCGGCCTGATCACGGCTGGCGTCGAGGTCGATCGCAAGGTGCTGTCCGATCTCGCCATCACCGAGCCGGCGGCGTTCGCGGCGATCGTCGAGAAAGCCAAGGGCCACCTGCCCAAGGCCGCCTAGAGCACCCCCTTCGCCCCTTGCGGGGAAGGTGGCGCGAAGCGCCGGATGAGGGGTCGGCGCGCAAGCGCTTTCGGCGCAACCCCTCTTCGTCGGCCGAGGGCCTTCGGATCCGGCGCCTGCGCTGCGCACCTTCTCCCGCTAAGCGGGAGAAGGGACGCGCGCCGCGCAGGACAGGCCCGCGATGACCGACCATTCCGCCCTGCTGCAGCAAACCCTCGCCGCGATCGCCGAGGCGCGCGACGAAGCCGCGCTGGAGAATGCGCGCGTCGCCGCGCTCGGCAAGAAGGGGACGATCTCCGCCCTGCTTGCGACGCTCGGCAAAATGTCGCCGGACGAGCGGCGCAGCGCCGGGCGCGGCGATCAACGCGCTGAAAGACGAAGTGAGCGCGGCGCTCGACGCGCGCCGCGGCGCGCTGAAGGCGGCGGCGCTGCAAGCGCGACTCGAACGCGAGGCGCTCGATGTCTCGCTGCCGGTGCGCGCGCGCCGGCGTCGAGACCGGCCGCATCCATCCGATCAGCCAGGTGCTCGACGAAATCACCGCGATCTTCGCCGAGATGGGCTTCTCGATCGCCGAAGGCCCGGACATCGAGAGCGACGACTACAATTTCACCAAGCTGAACTTCCCGCCCGGCCATCCGGCGCGCGAGATGCACGACACGTTCTTCTTCGCGCCCGACGCCAGCGGCGAGCGCAAGCTGCTGCGCACCCACACCAGCCCGGTGCAGGTGCGCACGATGCTCACGCAAAAGCCGCCGATCCGCGTCGTCTGCCCGGGCCGCACCTATCGCTGCGACTCCGACCAGACCCACACGCCGATGTTCCATCAGGTCGAAGGGCTGGTGATCGACACATCGGCGACGCTCGCCAATCTCAAATGGGTGCTGGAGGAATTCTGCAAGGCGTTCTTCGAAGTCCCCAAGGTCGACATGCGCTTCCGGCCGAGCTTCTTTCCCTTCACCTCGCCCTCGATGGAAGTCGACATCCAGTGCCGGCGCTCGGGCGGCGAGATTCGCTTCGGCGAGGGCGAGGACTGGCTGGAGATTCTCGGCTGCGGCATGGTCCACGCCAATGTGCTGCGCAATTGCGGCCTCGATCCCGACGTCTACCAGGGCTTCGCCTGGGGCATGGGGATCGACCGCATCGCGATGCTCAAATACGGCCTGCCGGACCTGCGCGATTTCTTCGACGCAGACTTGCGCTGGATCGACCACTACGGCTTCAGGCCGCTCGACATCCCGACGCTGGCTGGCGGATTGAGCGGGTGAGACGATGAACGCGAAGCGATCACACCCTACGTCGTCATGGCCGGGCTTGACCCGGCCATCCAGGCGCTTCGTCTTGGAAGCGCGATCGACCGGGACGCTTCAACCCAGGGACATGGATGGCCGGGTCAAGCCCGGCCATGACGCAAGAGGGGCTAGCGCCCCAGAGGCCTAGCGTAGCGATGAAATTCACCCTCTCCTGGCTCAAAGATCATCTCGACACGACCGCCTCGCTGGCCGAGATCGTCGATGCGCTGACGCGCGTCGGGCTCGAGGTCGAGGGCGTCGAGGACGCGAGCGCGAAGTACAAAGGCTTCGTCGTCGCGCGGGTGATCGAGGCCAAGCAGCACCCGAACGCCGACCGTCTGCGCGTCTGCATGGTCGACGCCGGCGGCGAGCCCGTGCAGGTCGTCTGCGGCGCGCCCAACGCCCGCACCGGCATGAAGAGCGTGTTCTCGCCGGTCGGCACCTTCATTCCCGGGCAAGAACATCACGCTCGCCAAGGGCGTCATCCGCGGCGTCGAGTCGAACGGCATGCTGTGCTCGGCGGCCGAGCTGGAACTCTCCAACGATCACGACGGCATCATCGACTTGCCCGACGACGCGCCGGTCGGCGTCGCTTACGCGAGCTATGCCGGCCTCGACGATCCCGTCATCGACGTCTCGCTGACGCCCAACCGGCCCGACGCGACTGGCGTTGCCGGCATCGCCCGCGATCTCGCCGCCGCCGGCCTCGGCAAACTGAAGACACAAGCGCCGACGCCGATCGCGGGATCTTTCGATTGCCCGACGCACGGTGGCGCTCGATTTCTCCGCCGAGGACGCGAAGCTCTGCCCGGCCTTCGCGCTGCGCCTGGTGCGCGGCGTCGACAACGGCGCTTCGCCCGAATGGATGCAGAAGCGCCTGCGCGCGATCGGCCTCAGGCCGATCAACGCGCTGGTCGATGTGACCAACTATCTCACCTTCGACCGCGGCCGGCCGCTACACGTCTTCGATCTCGCCAAGGTCAAGGGCGCGCTCAGGGTGCGCCGCGCCCGCGCCGGCGAAAGCGTGCTGGCGCTCGACGGCAAGACCTACGCGCTCGACGACAGCATGGTGGTGATCGCCGACGACAATGGCGTCGAATCGATCGCTGGCGTGATGGGCGGCGAGCATTCCGGCTGCGACGCCTCGACCCGCGACGTGCTGATCGAGAGCGCGCTGTGGGACCCGGTCAACATCGCCCAGACCGGCCGCAAGCTCGGCATCGTCACCGACGCGCGCTATCGGTTCGAGCGCGGCGTCGATCCTGAATTCTGCGTGCCCGGCTTGGAGCTGGCGACGCGCATGGTTCTCGACATCTGCGGCGGCGAGCCCTCGCGCCTTTATGTCGCGGGCGATCCGGCGAAGCCGAGGCGCGTCATCGACTTCCCCTATAGCGAGGTGAAGCGGCTGATCGGCGTCGACATTCCCGAAAGCGAAGGGATGGCAATCCTGGCGCGGCTCGGATTCGAGACGCGCGCGGGCAAGGCGATCGTTCCCAGTTGGCGCCCCGACATCGAGGGCAAGGCTGACATCGTCGAGCAAATCATCCGCATCGCCGGACTGGATCGCGTGCCGACGACGCCCTTGCCGCCCCTGAGCGAAGGCGTCCCGGCGCCGGTGCTGACGCTACCGCAAAAGCGCACCCGGCTCGCCAAGCGGACGCTCGCCGCCCTCGGCTTGCGCGAAGCGGTGACTTGGTCGTTCATCGCCAAGCCGGCGGCCGAGTTGTTTGGCGGCGGCAAGCCGGAGCTGGCGCTCGCCAACCCGATCGCCGCCGATCTCTCCGACATGCGCCCAAGCCTCGCGCCAGGCCTGATCGCCGCAGCCGAGCGCAATGCCCGGCGCGGCCTCGCCGATGTCGCGCTGTTCGAAGTTGGACAGATTTTCCTCGGCTCGGGCGAGAACGACCAGCGCATCGCCGCCGCCGCGGTGCGGCGCGGCGCCGCGAAGACGCGCGGCGAAGGGCGCCACTGGAGCGGCGGGGGAACTGTCGACGTCTATGACGCCAAGAGCGACGCGCTGGCGCTGCTCGCTTCGCTCGGCGTCGCAGCGGGCGCGGTGCAGATCGTGCCCGGCGGCCCCGCCTTCCTCCACCCCGGTCGCTCGGCGACGTTGCAGTTCGGACCAAAGAATATCGCTGGCTGGTTCGGCGAAATTCATCCGAGCGCGCTCGAGGCGCTCGACGCCGAAGGGCCGCTGGTCGCCTTCGAGATCACGCTCGACACCATTCCCGCCGCCAAGGCGCGACCGACCAAGGCGAAGCCGCAACTCGAGCGCTCCGAATTCATGCCGGTGCAGCGCGACCTCGCCTTCGTCGTCGCCGAGAGCGCGCCAGCCGGCGACATTCTCAAGGCGGCGCTGTCGGCTGACCGCGCGCTGATCGCCAGCGCCGACGTGTTCGACGTCTATCGCGGGCCCGGCGTGCCGGAGGGGAGCAAGTCGGTGGCGATCGCTGTGACGTTGCAGCCGCGCGAGCGCACGCTGACCGACGCCGAGATCGAAGCGGTCATCGCCAAGATCGTCGCCGAAGTCGGCAAGAGAACGGGCGCGACGCTGCGGCTGTGATCGAACGAGGCGCCTAGTCCGCCCGCTTCCACACCAGCGCCACCGTTCCGAGGCCGTGCGACGATCCGTCGTTGCTCAGTGTGAGTTGGTCGCCGACCAACGCTGCGATCCGGCGCTCGTCCCGCCCGGTGGCGGAAGGGCGACTGCCGGCGTCGATATGCAGCGTGACGGCGCTCGCCGCCTCGTCGACCTTGTATTCGCCGAAATAGGCGAGCGCTCCGGCGCGACCGGCGCCGGCGATCACGACTGAGTAATGGCCGGCGGGGTCAAAGAACATCGAACCTTGCGGCGCCGCGCCATAAGGCTGCTGACCGCCGATGGCGACCGAAACGAGGCTCCAGTGGCCGACGAGTCGGCTCGCCAGCGTCGGGGTCTGGGCAAAAGCTGAGCCGGCGAGGAGCAGGCCCGCCAGCAGCGCCGCGCCCGTGCGGGCGATTGTCCTCATGGCTAAAGCCCCCACCCCCGACCGACCGACGCCGGCCCCCATCATAGAGCGCAAGGCGCCAAACGCGCCAGTCGTGCGAAACGGCGCGGAATGGCCTTTTGCCCAGCGCTTGCGGCAGCTAAGCTCGCTTGAACATACTGGGCGCAAGGTGGCGGGGGACATTGATGCGTAGGCTGAGCCTCTTCGTCGTCTTCGTCGTCGCGCTGGCCGGGATCGGCGCCGCCGGGACGATCTCTTCGCTTGCGCCGAACACGCCAATTCGCCTGGCGCAGATCATCCCAGACACTTCGCCGGCGGAGGCGACGACCGGCAATCCGAGCCTCGCGCCGCTCAAATGGGTCGGCCTGTTGGCAATTCCCGACCCGACCGACAAGGACCCGGACTCGATCGTCGAATGCACCGGACAATTCATCAAGCCCAACGTCGTGCTGACCGCCGCTCATTGTCTGCGCGATCTGCCCACGAACCCGAGCGGGCCATGGCCCGACGTGACCAAGGGCACGTTCTGGCTGCAATACCAGAACCAGCAGGGCACGGCGTTCAAGATCCTGTGCGGCGCCGTCAATCCGCTGTGGACCTTGCCGAGCAATTTCTCGACCATGACCGACGACCAAAAGGACGACGCCAAGCTCGTCGCCTACCAGCACGATTTCGCCATGCTGCTGGTCGACGGGCAAAGCCCGACCGGCGTCATGCCTTACCTGCTCGACTGGAAAGGCAAGTTCGGCTACGCGACGCGCGTCGGCTACGCCAGCGACATTCTCAACGGGCAGATCATCCAGAAGTCTGGCGGCGCGGTGTTCTTCGCCGACGCGATCCCGATACTGGACAAGTCCTATCCCGCCCTCGTCGTGCAATGGGCGCCCACGACCGAGCTCACCAGCGGCACCAGCGGCGGGGCCTGGATCGCCAAGTTCAATACGACCGAGGGAACGGGCAAGAACGAGTTGATCGCCGTCACCTCGTTCTCGTTCGACGACTATCCCGGCGGCGAGGGCGCCGCCTACCTCACAGCCGCGGAATTCAATCCGTTGCTCGACCTCGTCTCCAAGGGTTGCAAGACGGCGCAGGCGCCGCCGCAGCCGCAGGTGAATGGACCGGGCGGCAGGCAAGCGGGTCCGCAATCGTCGGGCGGCGGCGCCAACTGAGGACGCCTAGGGCGGGCAGGACAGGCTGCGCGCGCCGCGTTTGGCGCCCCTTATGCTTGGAATGCGCCATGACAACGAGGGCAACGCGCCAATGAGCGAGTTCGAACTGATCATCCGCGGCGGCGAGGTGGTCACCGCCGCTGACCAATTCCGCGCCGACGTCGGCGTGCGCGGCGGCAAAATCGTCGCGGTCGCCGAGAGCCTCGAAGATGGCGCGAAAGAGATCGACGCCTCCGGCCTGCTGGTCATGCCGGGCGGAATCGACAGCCACGTCCATCTCGCCCAGCCGGCGTTCGGCGGCCCGAAAATGGCTGACGGTTTCGAGAGCGGCACGCGCTCGGCGATCGCAGGGGGCAACACCACCCTGCTGCCGTTCGCGCTGCAGCCGCGCGGCGCTTCGCTGCGCGCTTCCGTGATGGCCTATCACAAGGAGGCCGACGGCAATTCGTACTGCGACTACGGCTTTCACCTGATCGTCACCGACCCGTCGCCCTCCGTGCTTGGACAGGAGCTGCCGGCGCTGGTCGCCGACGGCTACTCGTCGTTCAAGGTGTTCATGACCTACGACGATCTGGTGCTGAACGACCGGCAGATGCTCGAAGTGTTCGAATGCGCGCGCTCATGCGGCGCGCTGGTGATGGTCCATTGCGAGGGCTATGACGCGATCAAGTTCATGACGCAGCGGCTCGAAGCGGCGGGCAAGACGGCGCCTTACTATCACGCCGTGTCGCGACCCGAGGTGGTCGAGCGCGAGGCGACTCATCGCGCGATCAGCCACGGCGAATTGCTCGACACGCCGATCATGGTCGTCCACGTCTCCGGCCGCGAGGCGATGGAGCAAATCCGCTGGGCGCAGCAGCGCGGCCTCAAGGTCTATGGCGAGACCTGCACGCAATATGTCTCGCTGACCGCCGACGATCTCAAGGGCCTCAACATGGATGAGAGCGGCGGCAAATATGTCTGCTCGCCGCCACCGCGCGACCACGCCTCGTGGGAGGCGATCTGGGAGGGCATTCGCACCGGCGTGTTTCAGACCTTCTCGTCCGACCACTGCCCGTTCTACTACGAGGGCTCGGAGGGCAAGCTGAACCCGAAGGCGCGCACCTCGTTCAAGTGGGTGCCCAACGGCATCCCCGGCGTCGAAGTGCGCATGCCGATCCTCTATTCGAAGGGCGTCAACGAGGGCCGCATCACGCGTCAACGAATTCGTCGCGCTCACCTCGACCAACCACGCCAAGATGTATGGCCTCTATCCGCACAAGGGCTCGATCGGCGTCGGCTTCGACGCCGACATCGTGCTGTGGGACCCGAATCGGCGCGAGACGATCCGCCAGGAAATCATGCACCACGGCGCCGACTACACGCCCTACGAGGGCATGGTCGTCACCGGCTGGCCCGCAGTGACGCTGCTGCGCGGCGAAGTGGTCGCGGAAGACGGCAGGATCATTGGGGCGAAGGGGGCGGGGCGGTTTCTCAAGCGCGAGCTGTCGCCCTACGCGCGGCCGCGGGGGCATTGAGGCGCAACTCCAACTCGAGACGAAAGTCGACGCAAAGGTCTTGCTTGACGGAAGCGCAATCGCCGCTCAGCGGCAGCCGCGTCCGGTATTCTCGTCTCGGTTAGGGCCGCCCAAGAATTCAGCCTCTCCCGGGCGGCCCGCCAACAATCGTATCCCTTGCCGCCCTACCTTACCGTGATCGCCAAACCGTTGAGGTCCGCGCTGACGATAGCGCCCACTGATTCGCCGGTAAGATTCAGCACTGCGCCATTCTGGTTGGTCAGCACGATCGCTTGCGCGCCCTGGCCGACGGCCGCGCCGACGTTCCCGGCGGCATAGACGCCTGTGACGTCAGACGGCCCGCGGATGTTGCTCACAACGCCGTGGAAGCGCGTCTGGGAAGCGCCGAACGTGAACCCGTAGCTGATGCCGCCGATATCGAGCAGATATCGCCTGCCGTGGAAAAAAAGCGAACCAGAACCCGCCGAGCCGCCAAGGACAAAGCCTGCCTTGACCACCGTTAGGGAGATGTTGCCGCCGTCCGCGTATGCCGGGGTTTCAATTGCTGCGCCGAAAAACGCGAGCAATGCGATCAGACTTGAACGAAATACGGATGTCGCGCGCATGATTTTTGGCACTCCCAAGATAAGACGAAGGTTCGAATGAACTCCTCGATCCAAGCTATGATATCGCGAGGAGAAGCCAAACCACTAATGGGCAGGCGATCCGACACCGGATCTGCGACGCGAGCGCTACCGTCAGCGCCACGAAACCGGTGGGTCAATTTTGGACGCCGATCGAGGGTCAACTTTGGACGCCGTTTGACGCGTCGCCTTCGCGCGCGGCGCCCACTTGCCGCTTTCGTTGAGTATGTTCGAGGCCGGGGCCCGGAAGCCGTGCGCCGTCAGCGGACGCTTTCGGAAGTGGGCGGAACGGTGCCGGTTGCAGGAATCGAACCCACGACCAACGGTTTACAAAACCGCTGCTCTACCAACTGAGCTAAACCGGCGCGCCGACCGCAGCTTTCGTCGCGGATGGCTAGCAGCGTGCATCCGCTCAAGCAAGTCCAGCGCGCAAGCAAGTCTGGCTCAGCCGACCGTCGCCTCCCAATGCCCGGCGACGACCACCCCCTCCCCCTCGCCCGGCCAGGGCGGCATGGTGACGGCGACGAAGGCGAGCGGCGCGTCGGGCGCGGCGCGGAACTGGAAGCGGGTTCCCAGCGGGATGGTCGCACAGACGCCGGGGCCGATCGCCACGACCTCTTCGTGATCGCCAGCGGCGCGCCAGAGCTCGCCGCGCCCGGCGACGAACCACCAGATTTCCTCGACCGTGCGATGGGCGATGGCCTGCGAAACCGCGCCCGCCGGCAGCTCGAAATGGGCGAAGCTGCCGCCCGCGAGCGAGGCCAGCAGCCGGACCGCCGTCCCGTCGGGCGCGAGGGCGTCGGGCGCGGCGGCGAGCGATTTGGTTTCAAAGGCGCGCATCGCCGGCTCCACGAGGATTCACGCCAAGGTGGGCGCGCGCTCCCGCGTGCGCAAGTGCGGGCTTCCTCATCGTGAGGAGCTCGCGAAGCGGGCGTCTCGAACGACGAGGAAGCCGGGCCGCCGCTCCAAGCGGCCGCGGGTCAAGCGCCGAGCCCCCCGTCGTTCGAGACGCGCCGCTCCCGCGGCGCTCCTCACGATGAGGGCGATCGGCGGCGCTCTAGCCTAGCCCTTTTGCCCCCATGCCGGGGCCTGCTATGTAGGCGCCATGGATGCGACAATCGACCTTTCGCCCGATGAGGCGCTCGCTGAATTTCGCGCGGCTGGCGCGCTGCTGGAGGGGCATTTCATCCTCTCCTCCGGGCTGCATTCGCCGGTCTTTTTGCAGAAGATGTTCGTCTTCCAGGATCCGGCGCGCACGGAAAAACTGTGCCGGGCGCTGGCGCGCAAGGCCGAGGCCGCCTTCGGCAAAATCGACGTTGTCGTCTCGCCGGCGCTGGGGGGCATCGTGCCGGGCTACGAGACCGCGCGCTGGCTCGGGGCCAAGGCGATCTTCGTCGAGCGCGAGAACGGCGCCTTCAAATTGCGCCGCGGCTTTGCGATTGCGCCGGGCGCGCGGGTGCTGATGGTCGAGGACATCATCACCACCGGCCTGTCGTCGCGCGAGTGCCTGGCGGCGATCGCCGAGCATCCCGGCCGCATCCTTGGCGCGGCCTGCCTGATCGATCGATCGGGCGGCAAGGCCGAACTCGGCGTTCCGCGCGTCGCTCTCGCCACGCTCGACATTCCCGCCTACCCCGCCGACGCGTTGCCGCCCGAACTCGCCGCGACGCCGGCGATCAAGCCCGGCAGCCGCGCGCTCGCGGGCTGACCTTCGCCGCTTCAACTGAAGCGCGAGGCGAAACGAAATGGAGACCGTCTTGGCCAGGTTGCGCCTCGGAGTGAACGTCGATCACGTCGCGACGGTGCGCAACGCGCGCGGCGGCGCCCTGCCCGATCCCGTGCGCGCGGCGCTGATCGCGATCGAGGCCGGCGCCGACGGCATCACCGCGCATTTGCGCGAAGATCGCCGCCACATTCATGACGACGACATGCGCCGGCTCAAGGAGGCGATCGGCAAGCCGCTCAACTTCGAGATGGCGGCGACCGAACCGATGCTCGACATCGCGCTGAACATCCGCCCGCACGCCTGCTGCCTGGTGCCCGAGAAGCGCACCGAGCGCACCACCGAGGGTGGCCTCGACGTCATCGGCGGCCACAACGCGCTGAAACCGTTCGTGGCCGAGCTGGGACGCGCCGGCGTGCGCGTGTCGCTGTTCATCGAGCCCTCGATCGAGGCGCTCGAAGCGTCCGCCTCGCTACGCGCGCCGGTGGTCGAGCTGCACACCGGCGCCTGGTGCAACGCGCTGGAGCGCCATGAGCGCGAGCGCGCGACCCACGAATTCGAGCGGCTGCGCGCTGCCGCGGCGAAGGCGACTGCGCTCGGCGTCGAGTGCCACGCCGGCCACGGCCTCGACTACGACACGGCGCGCACGATCGCGGCGCTGCCGCAGATCGCCGAACTCAACATCGGCCATTTCCTGGTCGGCGAGGCGATTTTTGTCGGCCTCGCCGAGACCGTGCGCCGCATGCGCGCGGCGATGGACGAGGGCCGCGGAGCGGGCCGATGATCCTCGGCATCGGCAGCGATCTGTGCGACATCCGCAGGGTCGAGGAGACGCTGGCGCGCTTTGGCGAACGCTTCGTCGCCCGCTGTTTCACCGATGATCGAGCGCCGCGCGCTCGGAGGCGCGCGCGGGACGCGCGGCCTCATACGCAAAGAGATTCGCCGCCAAGGAAGCCTGCGCCAAGGCGCTTGGCACGGGAATACGCCGCGGCGTATTCTGGCGCGACATGGGCGTCGTCAATTTGCCGAGCGGCCAGCCGACGATGCTTCTGACCGGCGGCGCCGCGGCGCGCCTCGCCGCCATTACGCCGGCCGGCAAGGAGGCGTTCATCCACCTCACCATCACCGACGAACATCCGCTGGCGCAGGCGCTGGTGGTCATCGAGGCGAGGTGATAGGAGCTTCGCCATGAAATCGCCCTCGCCGTCCGCCGCCGGCCGCGACGACCCGCAGCAGACGCTGCAACTTGCCATACAGCTCCATCGACAGGGCCGGCTCGACGAGGCCGAACGCCTCTACGCGGCGGTGCTCGCCAAGCGCCCCAACGACGTCGACGCCAACCATCTGCTGGGCGCCATGAGACTGCAGCAGGACCGCAACGACGAGGCGATTCGGCTGATCGGCGCGGCGTTGAAGGTGAACCGCAAGCTGCCCCTGACCCTGACCAATCTCGGGCTGGCGCTCGAGCGGACCGGGCGGCTGAAGGAAGCGCTGTCGGCCTATGACGAGGCGATCGCGCTCAAGCCCGACCATGCGCCCGCGCTCAACAATCGCGGTCTCGCGCTGCTTGCGGCGGGGCGCGCGGGCGAGGCGCTGGCGAGCTTCGACAAGGCGCTCGCCGTCAGTGCGAACTATCCCGATGCGCTGAGCAACCGCGGCGTGGTCTTGCTCGAGCTGAAGCGGGCCGACGCGGCGTTGGCGAGTCTCGAAAGAGCGATTTCGCTCGCCCCGAATCATGTCGAGGCGCTCACCAATCGCGGCCGGGCGCTGGTCGAACTCGGCCACCCGGCGGCGGCGCTGGCGAGCCTAGATCGCGCGCTGGCGATCCATCCCGCTTATGCGATGGCGCATAATCATCGCGGCGGCGCGCTCGCCGAACTCGGGCGCTTCGAGGAGGCCGCAGCGAGCTTCGATCGCGCGCTGGCGATCCGCCCCGACTACGCCGAGGCCTATGAAAACAAGGCTTCGGCCTTTGCCGAGCAGGGCCGCATGGCGGAGGCGACGAGCGCGATCGCCAAGGCGATTGAGATCGCGCCCAAGCGGGCGCACGCGCATTTTCTTCTGGCGGCCTACGCGCGCATCAAGCCGGGCGATCCGCGCCTCGCGGCGATGGAGACTCTGGCGAAGGACATGGCGTCGCTCTCGATCGACGAGCAGATCGATCTGAACTTCGCGCTGGCCAAGGGCTATCGCGACGTCGGCGATCCCGCCCGCTCGTTTCCGCGCCTTGCAGCGGGCGCCGCATTGAAGCGCGGGACGATCGCCTATGACGAATCGCGCGCACTGCATGGTTTCCAACGCGCCGAAAAGACCTTCACCGCCGAGCTGATGCGCGCTCGCGAGGGCGCGGGCGATCCGTCGCCGATTCCGGTGTTCATCGTCGGCATGCCACGCTCAGGAACGACGCTGATCGAGCAGATCCTCGCCAGCCATCCGAAAGTTTACGCCGCCGGCGAAATCACCGAATTCGACAAGGCGGTCGGGGAGCTGCGCGCGAGCGAGAAAATCGCCGCCGGCTATCCCGACCTCGCCCCCGTGCTCTCGCCCGAGCAACTGCGCCGGCTGGGCGCCGGCTATCTCAGGCGCATTCGCGCGCTGTCGCCGACCGCCGAGCAAATCACCAACAAGACGCCCGAGAATTTCGCCTATCTCGGCCTTATTCGCCTTGCACTGCCCAACGCGCGAATCATTCACGCGCGGCGCGATCCGCTCGACACCTGCTTCTCCTGCTTCTCGCAGAACTTCGCGCGCGGCGCCGTGCCCTACGCCTACGATTTGGCAGAGCTTGGCCGGCTCTATCGCGCCTATGAGACGTTGATGGCGCACTGGCGCGCCGTTCTGCCGGCCGACGCGATGCTCGAGGTCCGCTACGAAGAGGTCGTTGGCGACCTCGAAGGACAGGCGCGCCGGCTCGTCGCCTACTGCGGCCTTGAATGGGACGCGCGCTGCCTCGAGTTCCAAAACGCCGAACGGCCTGTGCGAACCGCCAGCATCGCCGAGGTGCGCCAGCCGCTCTACGCCACTTCGGTCGGACGATCGCGCGCCTACGAGGCGTTTCTTGGGCCCTTGCGCGACGCGCTCGGATCCCCGATCGCGGACGGCTCAGGCGCTCAGCCCGACTAGGGTCGTTCGCCGTCGGTTGGGAAGCGTCATCGCAAGGGCGGTAGGGCGCCCGCCAAAGCGCGCCCGTCGCTTGAGGTGATGCTCGGCGCGCGCCGAGCTTCGACATCCATTCTACGCCGCCACACTTCGACGCGTGGATTGCTTCGCTTGCGCTCGCAAAGACGGGGCAGGTTAGGCCTGAGAGCAGAGCGTTCTGGGAGCGAACCGCCGCACGAGCGCTCAGCCGGTCGATTTCGTCGGTCGTTTATCCCGATAAGCGGAGGCGGAGCGCAGGCAATAAAAAACCCCGGAGCTTTCGCTCCGGGGCCTTGTTTTCATACCGATCGAAAGAGCGATCAGAAATCGCGCTCGATGCGGAAGCGGCCGTTGAAGCCATCCGCATTGCCGGACGCGAGAGGTCCGTTGGTCGGCTGCACGAACGTGCCCGAGTAGGCGTCGTAGTGCGAGGCCTGATAGATCAGGTCGAGGCCGAAGCTGAGGTTGGTGACCGGAGTCCAGGTCAACACCGCGCCGCCGAGCCAGCTCTGCGCGTTGCCTTCGAGAGCAACGAACGAGCCGCGGTTCGACCACTGGATCTGGGCGTAGGAGATTTCCGGCGCGATTTCGAATTGCGGCGTGAGATGCAATTCGAGTTCCGCGGCGGCTTCCCAGGTCGTCGGGGTCGACCAGACGTTGGAGCCGTTGTCGACGCCATCGGCGAAGTCGTAGATCTGGCCGTTGCCGTTCATGTTGAGGCCGTTGTCGCCACCACCCCAATCGGCAGTCGTGAAGCCAGAGTAGGCGATCGCGGCATGCGAGTAGGCGCCCTGGAACTTGACGTCGTCGCCGGCGCCGAGCGAAGGCAGGTTGAAGGTGATGCCGCCGAGGAAGCCGTAGCCCCACTTGGTGTCATTGTTGCCGAAGTTGCTGACCAGCTGAGCCTGGTGAGCGACGCCAGCCAAGTGAGCGCCACCCCAAGCCTGCGTCAGGTCCAAGGATCCGACGATGTCGGGAACGCGCGCGCCGAGCTCGGAGTTGAGCGACTGACCGGTGCCAGCGCCGGTGAAGAACGAGTTCTGGCCGAAGTTGAACGGAGCGAAGCCGCTATTGGCCGCCGCGCCGGGCTGCTCGAGCGAGATCGTCGCCGAGAAGCCGCCGCCGAAGGTGGCGGTGTAGGCGAACAGCGGGATACCCGTGCCGGTGTGCTCAGGCGAGAGGAAGTTGAACCACGCCTCGCCGCCGCCCAGGTAGTCGTAGAACGAGGGCTTGATACCAGCCGTGATGCCAGCCCACTGAATGTAGGCTTCGTTGATGTAGGCCCAGTTCGGTCCAGCGACGTTCGAGCCGTAGCCCTGGTCGAAGTGGACGTCGGCGACGCTGATCAACGGGCCGTTGGCGGTGTTGGACACGGCCTCGAACTGCAGATCGGCGCGGGCGCTCTCGCCGTAGCCGTCGCGAACGTCCGTGCCGTTGAAGGTGCGGACGGCCTGAGTGCCGGTGCCCGTGATGACGGTCTGGCCGCTCAGGCTGCCACCGGCCGCCTGCGCGAGAACCGCGCCGCTGATCTTCAAGCAGGTGTCAGAACCGGGAAGAATGAAACCGGCAATACCGCCGATTTTGCAGACCTTGACGTATTCAGCGGCGGGCGCGCCCTTCTTGGTGGGAAGATCCGCGGCCTGCGCGCTCGCAACGGCGATAAGGGTCGCCGAAGATCCGAGCAGTAGGCTCTTGATGAGAGTCATATGTGACCTCCAGTGAGTGACAATTGGGAGTTGGTAAAACCTTGAACCTTTTGGTCGCCGATTTTAAGTGCGCGCCGAGCGAAAGGTGTAAGCGCCCCTCTTCCCGTTCTTAGGGTCTCTGGCGCTTCCCGCTGGTCCCCCAGCCATGCACGCCCTAGACCCGAACTCGCGACCGGGAAGCTCCCGTTCACGTGATGCACCTTACAAGCGCCCCGTCGCGCCACAAACCCGAAAATGCCAGATTTCAGCCTCAAAAGGCGTTTCCCAGCGCCATGTTGCAGAAAGGTCACGATTGCGGCGGAGACGCTGCGGCGCCGCGCTGCGGCAAGGCGCGCCGGCCTCCAACGCCCGCCTTTCGCGAGCCTGCGGACCGCCACAATTCCGGGTTTTCAGAAGCTCGCGGCCACCGCTCACGGGTGCAGCTTACGCACGGTCGGGCTGCGCTCGGCCGAATCGGGCGCGCGCAGGGTTCCAAAAACCAGATCGAGCGAGGGATTACTGACTCCAAACCACAGTTTCTCGCTGATGAAATGGTGACGTAGATGATATTGCTTGATCCAGCGTCCGGGCCTGGTCAGCGGCCGTAGCGGCGTGTGGGCGACGTAATGGGTCCACTCGTAGTGCAGGATCGCCGCCAAGACGCCGAGCATCGTCGAGGCGACCGCGGCGGGGCCGAGGACCAGCCCGACCAGCCCCGCCGTGACCGCCAGATTGGGGATGAGAAACCACAGCGGCAGGAACAGCAGGTCGAGCCGGGCGGGCTCGAGGTGGTGGTCGTAGTGCAGGCGGCGCTGCAACCGATGAATGAAGGCTACGCCCGCCGGCGGCGCGTGGAATGCGAAGCGATGCATGAGGTACTCGCTGCCGTAGAACAACAGCGCGCCGAGCACGATCTCGAGGGGATGAAACGCCACGAGCCCGGCGATCATCGCCGCGCCGAGCGCAACGAGCGCGATGGCGAGCGCGGCGGTCGCGCCGTGGCGAAAGAATGTCAGGACCAAGGCGCGCTCCCTTGCGGCCGAATGAGGCGATTCTAGCGCATTTTGCGCTGGCGCGCTTGCCGCCGGCGGTCGCTTGCCTGCTGGTCTTGGTTCGGCGCTTGCGCGCCGTTGGCCGAACGCGCGACAATGCGGGGCCGCGAGTGCTGGCCGAGGGGACGACAATGAATCGACGCGACGTGCTGGTCGGCGGGGCGGCCCTCATCGCCGGCGCGGCGCTGGGGCGACCGGCTGAAGCCGCAATCGCGCGCGGCTTCGACCAGGACCTGTGGCCGCCAATGGACGGGCGCGAAGCCTTCGTCGCCTGGATGAAGGACAATCGCGGCGAAGACCCCGGATTCCTTGGCCAGCGCTGGGATCGCTATCTCCAGTTGATCAGCCACAGCGACGTCTGGGACCGCGCCGACAAGCGCGCCTTCCTGATGACGCCGCGCGAGGAGTTCGTCACCGCCGAGAACCTCGGGCGCGTCTACGAATGGCACCATCTCGACATCGGCTTTGGCGTCACCATCACTGGCCCGCACACGGTCGCGCGCATGACCAACACGCTTGGCGTCAAGCCCGGCGACAAGGTGCTCGAGATCGGCACCGGCTCTGGCTATCAATCCGCCTATCTGAGCTACCTGACCGATCGGCTATGGTCGATCGAGATCATCCCCGCGCTCGCCAAGCGCACCCGCGGCGTCTACGATTCGCTGATCGCGCGCGGCTATCGCGAATATGGGGCGATCACGACCAAGAACGCCGACGGCTATTATGGCTGGCCCGAGGCGCGGCGCCGTTCGACAAGATCATCGTCACTTGCGGCATCGACCATATCCCGCCGCCGCTGCTCCAGCAGCTCAAGCCCGATGGAATCATGGTCATCCCGGTCGGCCCGCCCGGCGCGCAGCACGTCGTCAAGGCGGTCAAGAGCCAGGGCGCCGACGGCGCGTTCACGCGTCGCCCGCTCCGACATCTACAGCGGCGCGATCATCCCCTTCGTGCCCTTCACCGGCGGCCACCAGAGCTGAGGCGCGCTCGGGCGATCAGCGACCGTTGGAGCGTCCTGCTTCGCGGCCGAACCACCGCGTCATCGCGAGCGATGACGATCCGGCGGCTCTACCCGGCCTTGTCGACCTTGGCGCTGAGCCCGGCGAAGACGCCGGCGAACGCCTTGGGCAAGGGGCTCGCGTAGGGGCCGAGCTTCGAGGTCGCAAGCCCAAGCGCGACCAGCGACTCGGCGAGCTTCACCGCCGCCGCCACGCCGTCGATCACCGGCAGGCCGTGACGGCGCGCCAGCATCGCGGCGAGGTCAGCCATGCCCGCGCAGCCGAGCACGATCGCCTCGGCCCCCTCCTCCGCCTTGGCGCTTTCGATCTCCTTTGAGAGGCGGTCGACGGCGGCCGAAGCGGGGTCGTCGAGCGCCAGCACCGGCACCTCGCAGGCGCGCACCCGCGCGCAGCGCCGGTCGAGACCATATTTCACCAGATTGCTCTCGATCGGCGCGATCGAGCGCGACAGCGTGGTGACGACGCTGAAGCGATGCGCGATCAGCGAGGCCAAGTGGAACGCCGCCTCGCCGATGGCGATCACCGGGCCGCTCGCGGCGCAGCGCGCGGCCTCCAGGCCGGTGTCGTCGAAACAGGCGATCACATGCGCGTCGAAGCCCGCGGCTTCGCCTTTCATGATCTCCTCGATCATACCGGGCACGGCGAAGGCTTCGTCGAAATAGCCTTCGATCGAGGCCGGCCCGCTGGCGGGTTGCACCGCGCGAATCTCGGTGCTGCTCGCCGCGGCGGCGCGCGCCGCCGCGCCGATGCGCGCGGTCATGCTGGCGGAGGTGTTGGGATTGACGACAAGCAGCCGCATGGCGCCTCAGGCCTTACCGGCGTCGGAGCCGTAGCGGGACTGGCGCGCGCGCAGGATCGCGATCGCGCCGAGCGCGACGGCGATCACCCCGAAGGAGACGCCGGTCGTCGAGGTGCCCAGCGCGTAGATGTCAGGCGTTGTCACTGTCGTCGTCAATCCCTGCAACTCCAACGGCAACGTGTTGTGTTCGCCCATCGTCTGGCTCGAGCGCGCAATTTCGTCCCACGACAGCGTGAAGCCGAAGAGGCCGACGCCGATCACCGAAGGCAGCACGATCGGCAGCACGACATACTGAAAGGTCTGCCACGGCGTTGCGCCGAGATCGCGCGCCGCCTCCTCATAGCGTGAGTCGAAGCGATTGAAAATCGCGAACATCACCAGCAGGCCGAACGGCAGCGTCCAGGTCAGATGCGCGCCCAGGCCCGAGGTGAACATGCCCATCGTCGTCGTCAACGAGTCGGAAATCCATGCCGGGCCATGGGCCTTCAGCACGTCGTCCAGCACGCGAAATTCCAACGCGATGCCGAGCGAGGTGACGATCGAGGGCACGATCAGGCTGGCGACCGTGACGAAAAACAGCACGTTCGCGCCGACAAAGCGCTTGCGGAACGCCATGCCAGCGCTCAGCGAAAGCACAACGGTGAGCACCATCACGACGAGGCCGAGCTCAAGCGAGCGCTTGAAGGCGCCGCCGATGTCGACGATGCCGCCGCCTTCCCAAAGCCGCGTGAACCAGTGAAACGAGACGCCATTCATCGGAAAAGTCAGTCCGCCGTACGGGCCCTGGAACGACAGGATGAAGATGACGATCGTCGGCCCGTACAGGAACAGCACAAACAGGCAGAAGAAGGCGGCGAGCGCGTAGAAGGCGGGCGTGCGTTCTTCGTTCATGGCGCCTAGAGCTCCTTGCGCACGTCGACGATGCGGTTGAGCACGGTGATGATGATCATCGTCGCAACCAGCAGGATCACCGCATTGGCGGCCGCGGGAGGAAATTGCAAGGCGTTGAGGCGGGTCTCGATCGTCTTGCCGGCTGAGGCGATCTGTTCGCCGCCCATCACCCCGTAGGTGATGAAGTCGCCCATCACGATCGTGACGACGAAGATCGAGCCGATCGCGATTCCCGGCTTGGACAGCGGGATGATCACGCTGGTCAGCATCTGCCAACCGCTCGCGCCCGAGTCATAGGCCGCCTCGATCAGGCGCCGATCGATGCGCATCATCGAGTTGAAAATCGGCGCCACCATGAAAAACACAAACAGATGCACAAAGGCGAGCGCGACCGAGAACTGCGAATAGAGCAACCATTCGATCGGCGCGTCGATGATATGCGCATGGATCAAACCCTCGTTGACCAGCCCATTGCGGCCGAGCAGCGGGATCCACGAGATCATGCGGATCACGTTCGAGGTCCAGAACGGAATGGTGCAGACCAGAAACAGCACCATCTGGTTGGTCGTCGAGCGGATATAGAAAGCGAGGAAATAGGCGACCGTGAAACCGATGACGAGGGTCATCGCCCAGACGATGATGCAGAACTTCACCGTCGAGACGTAGGTCTTCAGGATTGTGCAGAGGTCGGGCAGCTGCGTCAGGCAACCCTCGAAGCTCTCGGTGTAACTGCGCGTCGTGAACGTCGGCAGCATCTCGAAGTCGTTGTAATCCCAGAAGCTGACGATCACGACGAAGACGAGCGGGAGGATGAAGAATACGAGGAAGACCAGCGCAAAGGGCGCCGCCTGCAGCCAGGCGGGCACGGCGGGGTTTTCGATTTCGGTTCGAGTGGCCATAAGCAATTCGCCGATCTGGAGTCTCAGCGCCCACCCTCGCCCCAACCCTCTCCCGCGAGCGAGAGTGGGAGGGAGCGTCCTTCTCCCGCGTGCGGGAGAAGGTGGCCAAAGGGCCGGATGAGGGTCTCTCGGTAACGCGTTCTGCGGGTCTTACGCCGCGATGAACTCGTTCCATTTGCGGACCATGTAGTCGTTCTCGTCCATCACCGCGTTCCAGCAGGCGACGTTGCCCATGCGGTCGTCATACGAGCCGCCGTCGCGCGTTGCGCCGGCCTTCTCGAGCAGCGAGCCGTCCGGTCCCTTGATGTCCTGGGTGGCGGGCTTGCCTTCCATCCAATAGGCCCACTCGTAGGGCTCCATGTTGGCTTTGGCGGTCGACAGCACCGCCGAGTAATAGCCTTGGCGGTTGAGATAGGCGCCGGCCCAGCCGGACAGATACCAGTTGACGAATTCGTAGACCCACTCCTGCTGCTTGGTCGTCGTGCCCTTCGACATGCAGAAGCCCGAGGCCCAGGAGCGATAGCCTTCCTTGAGCGGCTGGAAGACGCAGGGGATGCCCTTGGAGCGCACCGCCGTCACGGCCGGCGACCACATCGACTGAATGACGGTTTCGCCCGACGCCATCAGATTGACGCTCTCGTTGAAGTCCTTCCAGAAGGCGCGGAACTGGCCGGCCTTCTTGGCTTCGGTGAGCACGCCGGTCGTCATGTCGATCTCGGCCTTGGTCATGTTGCCCTTGTCGGGGTATTTGTATTTGCCGAGCAACTCGACGACCATCGCCGCATCCATGATGCCGATCGAGGGGATGTTGAGGATCGCCGCCTTGCCCTTGAACTCGGGGTTGAGCAATTCCGCCCAGCTGTTGATCGGGCGCTTGATCAGGTCCGGGCGGATGCCGAGCGTGTCGGCGTTGTAGACGGTCGGGATCAGCGTAACCCACTCGGTCGGCGTCTTCGAGAAGGTCTTGGAGTGCTCGCCCTCGAGGAACATCACCTTCTTGGGCGCGGTGCCCTGGTCGCCGATCACCTTGCCGTTGGGCAACTGGCCCTTGGTGAAAATGGGCGTGATGTTGTCGAATTCCTTGATCTTCTTGGCGTCCATCGCGAGGATGTTGCCTGAAGGAACGAGTTTCTTCAGGCTGAAATACTCGGTGTCGAGAATGTCGAACGAGTTGGGCTGGGTCGCCACGCGCTTGGTGACGTCATCCGTCGTCGCGACAATGTTCTGGATGGTGATGCCGGTGTCGGCGAGAACCTTCTTGGTGATGTCCTCGGACTGGTTCACGGCGGTGCCGAGATAGCGCAGAATTTTTTCTTCGGCCGCCCAGACCGCCGGAAAGCCGGTGACGGCGGTGACGCCGACCGCTGCGCCGGCGAACGCGCCCGCGCCTTTCAACAAACTTCGGCGCGAGACGCCGTTCTGACCCTTGGTATGTTTCTTCGTCATGGTTCGCTCCTCTGACAAAAGCCTTCGCCGCTCACGGCGCAGGCGAAAGGGGATGGACGTCTTCCTCGCGCCAACCGAGGCCGACCGCGTCGCCGACGGCGAGCGGCGCGCGCGCGTAGGCGTCGTCGGACTGGATCGCCCTGAGATCCGTGTCTCCGCCGCCTTCGAGCGCGATCTGGTAGCCAACGCCTTGATATTCGATGCCCGTGACCTTCGCCTCGAGCCGCGACTCGTTCGAACCGCTCGCCGTCAAGTTCGTGCGATCAGAGCGCACCGCGATCGGCCCGGCAGGCGTCGCGATGACATTGTGGCCGCCGAGGAACCGCGCGACGAATTCGGTCGACGGACGCTCGAACACTTCGCGCGCGCTCCCCGCCTGCTCGATGCGTCCCTTGTTCATCACCACGACGAGATCGGCGAGCGCGAGCGCCTCGTCCTGGCCGTGCGTGACGTGGACGAAGGGAATGCCGAGTTGGGTTTGCAGGCGCCGCAGCTCGCCGCGCATGCGCACGCGCAGGAACGGATCAAGCGCCGAAAGCGGCTCGTCGAGCAGCAGGATCTGTGGACGGGTGATCAGCGAGCGCGCCAGCGCCACGCGCTGCTGCTGGCCGCCCGAAAGCTGCGAGGGCACGCGCTGGGCGAAGGACTCCATCGCCACCAGTTCGAGGAACTCCATCGCTGTCTTGCGCCGCGACACTTTCTCGACGCCGCGCATCTTCAGCGAGAAGGCGACGTTGTCGAGACAGGTCAGATGCGGGAACAACGCGTAGCTTTGGAACATCATCGACGTGCCGCGCTTGGCCGGCGGCAAGTCGGTGACATTGACCGAGCCGATAAGGATGTCCCCCTCGCTCGCGCTCTCGTGGCCGGCGATCATGCGCAGCGTCGACGACTTGCCGCAGCCCGAAGGGCCCAGCAGGCAGCAATAGCTCGCCGCGGGAACCCGCAAATCGATTGCGTCCACGGCGACGGTCGTGCCGTAGCGTTTGGTCAAGTGGACAAGTTCGAGATTGCCGTTTTCAGCCATTGGCTCACGGATCGCAAGAGGGTCCCGTTACAGCCGAGCAAGGCGCGTGCCATCGCCCGGCGTGCGATCAAGCCATTGATTTCTTGGCGATACACCAGCAAGGCGGATGGTCGGCCGCCCTGAATCGCGCCGCTCCGCCGAAGCCTTAGGCGTCGGTGTCTACGATTTCAGCAAGATTGTATACAAAATGGCTTTGCGAGGCCGATTGGGCCGTGGCAGGATTGTGTTAAAGGCGCAACCAAGCGCGAACCGGGTCGGCGCAACACTGTCGGCATCATGTTGAAGTCCATCATTTCCGAACAGGGGTCCGCGACGGGCCGAGGACGCGGCGCGACCGGCCAAGGGGCGCGCGCCGAAGCGATCTATCGCAGCGTTTTCGAGGCGATCGTCGATCAGCGTTTGCCGCCAGGCGCCAAGCTGACAGAGGAGCAGCTCGGCGCGATCTTCGACGCCAGCCGGACCATCGTGCGCAGCGCGCTGCAGGCGCTCGCCCATGATCACATCGTCACGCTGGAGCGCAATCGTGGCGCCTTCGTCTCGGCGCCAACGGTCGCTGACGCGCGAGACATCTTCTTCAGCCGCAAAATCGTCGAATCGGCCATCGCGCGGGACATCGCGAGCCGTATCGAGCCGGCGCAGATCGCCGGACTGCGCGCCCTGCTCGCCGAGGAGCACGAGGCGCTGCGGCAGGGCGAGCGGCAGAAGGCGATCCGTCTTTCAGGCGCCTTTCACGTCGCGGTCGCCGCGATCGGCGGCGAAGGGGCGCTCACGAGGTTCCTGCGCGGCCTCATTTCGCGCTCATCATTGGTGATCGCGCTTTATGGCCGCGGCTTCGCCTCGGCCTGCGGCCACGACGAGCACGAGGCCTTCGTCGATGCGCTGGCGGCGGGAGACGGCGAACGCGCCGCCGCGGCGATGACGGAACATCTCGATCACATCTTCGGCGACCTCGAACTCTCCCCGCGCCGCGACGCGCCGCTCGACATCGCCGAAATTCTTCGCGCCTAGAGGAACAGCGCGAAAGCTCGGAACCTTATCCGCCGCGCCGACTTAGGGTATGGTTCGCGCTCGTTGCCCCTAGGCCGGGGAGACCCGCGCCGCCAACGGCGCCCTTGCGATTTTTGCCGTTCTCCTCATTATGGTCGCGCTGCAACCGGTGCGGATTGCGTGAGACGGAGCGATTGCATGCGGATCGGCAAATTCCTCTATTACGGCGATTTCGTCGTTATCCCGGTCGCCATCCTGGTGCTGGCGGCCTCCGCGATCGCGAGCGACGGGATAACCGGGACGATCGACTGGGTCGCGACGCTCGCCTTCGGCGTGGTGTTCTGGACCCTGGTCGAATATCTCATCCACCGCTTCGCCTATCACCACGCGCCGATCCTCTCGCCGCTGCACGACGCGCATCATCGCGAGCCGATGTCCTTCGTCGGCGTGCCGTCCTTCCTCTCCAGCGGTCTGATTCTCGCCGTCTGCTACCTGCCGCTGCACGGGATCGCGCCGATTGCCGCCAGCGGCTTCACCAGTGGCGTGATGCTCGGCTACGCCGCTTATATGTTCGTGCACCACGCGGCGCATCATTTCGACATCCAGCCCGGCGACTGGTTGTACGAAGCGCGTCTGCGCCACATGGCCCATCACTATCGCGAGGGCGTCAATTTCGGGGTCAGCGTCGGCTTCTGGGACCGCGTGTTCGGCACGACGGCCAAGCGGCGCGAACGAACGGCGGTCGAAGCCTGATCCCTCGCTCGAGGGGTCGGCCGGGCGAGGCCGCCCGGCCGGAGAATGGATGCGCTTACGGGCGCTTGATCAGTTCGGCCAGCACTGCTTGCCTTCCGGCCCGAGATGGTAGCCGGGGGGGCAGACCCGGTTCATGGCCATCGGATGGCATTTGCCGCCCGGCCCGCGCCACCAGCCCGGTCCACAGCCCTCCGCCACGCGCGTGAGCGCCGGCGTATTGGCGACCGGCGGCGCGATCATGGCGGCCTGCGCGGTCGCGGCGTATCCCAGGGCCAGCAGTCCTCCCAGAATCGATTTCACGATCATGCGTTTCTCCCTGATAGGCCCCGTTCGCCCGCTTGGCGGGGGCGGCGATTCACCATACTTAGCGTCCGGCGGGCGTGCAATCGCCGCCGAGCGGACCCGCGAGGGCGCCTGGAGAACAATTGCCGCCGGCTCGGCTTCTGGTGTAGTCGTGAACCTCTCGCCCGGCGGGGAAATCCGCCAGTCCCAACAAGGAAATCCGGTGTCGCAGCCGTCAACCCCGTTGCTCGATCGCGTCAGCACGCCGGCCGACCTGCGGCGGCTCGCCCCCGGCGAGCTGCGCCAGCTCGCCGACGAATTGCGGGCCGAGACGATCAGCGCGGTTTCGGTCACCGGCGGCCATCTTGGGGCGGGGCTCGGCGTCGTCGAGCTGACGGTGGCGCTGCACTACGTCTTCGACACGCCGGGCGACCGGCTGGTATGGGACGTTGGCCACCAGACCTATCCGCACAAGATCCTCACCGGACGGCGCGAGCGCATCCGCACATTGCGCCAGAGCGGCGGCCTGTCGGGCTTCACCCGGCGGGCCGAGAGCGAATACGACCCGTTCGGCGCCGCCCATTCCTCGACTTCGATCTCGGCCGGCCTCGGCATGGCGGTGGCGCGCGATCTCGCCCATGGCGACAACGCGGTGATCGCGGTCATCGGCGACGGCGCGATGTCGGCCGGCATGGCCTATGAGGCGATGAACAACGCCGGCGCGCTGCATTCGCGCCTGATCGTCATCCTTAACGACAACGACATGTCGATCGCGCCCCCGACCGGCGCGATGTCGGCCTATCTCGCCCGCCTCGTCTCCAGCCGCACCTACATCTCGCTGCGCGACGTCGCCAAGCAGCTCGCCCAGCGGCTGCCGAAATTCTTTTACGACAAGGCCAAGCGCACCGAGGAATACGGGCGCGGCTTTTTCACCGGCGGCACTTTGTTCGAGGAGCTCGGTTTTTATTATGTCGGGCCGATCGACGGCCACAATCTCGACCACCTGCTACCGGTGCTTAAAAACGTGCGCGACATGCCGCGCGGCCCGGTGCTGGTGCATGTCGTCACCAAGAAGGGCAAGGGCTACCCGCCAGCCGAGGCGGCCGACGACAAATACCACGGCGTCAGCGCCTTCGACGTCGTCACCGGCGCGCAGGCCAAGCCCAAGTCGAACGCGCCCTCCTACACCCGCGTCTTCGCCGACGCGCTGGTCGCCGAGGGCGCTCGCGACGAGAGGATCGTCGCCATCACCGCCGCCATGCCACAGGGCGCCGGCCTTGACCGCTTCGGCGAGGCCTATCCAGACCGCATGTTCGATGTCGGCATCGCCGAGCAGCACGCGGTCACCTTCGCCGCTGGCCTCGCCACCGAGGGCTACAAGCCGTTCTGCGCGATCTACTCGACCTTCCTCCAGCGCGCCTACGACCAGGTGGTGCACGACGTCGCCATCCAGAACCTGCCGGTGCGCTTCGCGCTCGACCGGGCGGGCTATGTCGGCGCCGATGGCCCGACCCACACCGGCGCGTTCGATGTCGCCTATCTCGCCTGCCTGCCCAACATGACCGTGATGGCGGCGGCGGACGAAGCCGAGCTGGTCCACATGGTCGCCACTTGCGCCGCCCATGACTCCGGCCCAATCGCTCTGCGCTATCCGCGCGGCGACGGCGTCGGCGTCGAGCTGCCCGAGCGTGGCGTCCCGCTGCCAATCGGCAAGGGTCGCATCCTGCGCGAGGGCTCGCACATCGCCATCCTGTCGCTTGGAACCCGGCTCGGCGAAGCGCTCAAAGCGGCCGAGGAGCTGGCTTCGCGCGGCCTGTCGACAACGGTCGCCGACGCGCGTTTCGCCAAGCCGCTCGACCGTGAACTGGTGCTGCGCCTTGCCGCCGAGCACGAACTCCTGATCACCATCGAGGAAGGCTCGATCGGCGGCTTCGGCTCGCATGTACTCGCCCTGCTGTCCGAGGCCGGCGCCCTCGATCACGGGCTGAAGGTGCGCACGATGACGCTGCCCGACGCGTTTCCCGCGCAGGACAAGCCCGAGCGGCTCTACGCCGCCGCCGGCCTCGACGCCAAGGCGATCGTCGCCAAGGCGCTGAGCGTTTTCGCCGCCGACGGCGCCGCCAGCCTCAGCGCGTGAGCCAGCCGCCGGACCGCGATCGGAACAGTGTGATCGGGCGCCGCAATTGGCGCCGGCTCCGGCCATAACATCGGCCTACTCCTTCTCTATCAGACGTCCCGCTAGGGGCGACCAGAGGAGAGAGCCGAATGACTCAACATGCTCTTTACTGCCAGCTCGAAGCCAAACCCGGCATGGAGCAAGAAGTGGCGACATTCTTGTCCAGCGCGCAGCGCATGGTCGAGAGCGAGCCCGAAACGACAGCCTGGTTCGCCATCCGCTTGGGACCGCGCTCCTTCGCCATCTTCGACGCGTTCAACAACGAACGGGGGCGCGAGGCGCACCTCAATGGCAGCCTCGCCAAGCAGTTGATGGCCAAGGCGCCGCAGTTGTTCGTCAAGGCGCCCGATCTGCAGCGGATCGACATCATCGCCGACAAACTGCCCCACTAACCGCCCCGGCGACCGACTGGCCGCACGCCGGTCGGTCGCCGACCCCCAAGCCCCTGTTCTGATTTTCTGAACCTCCGCCCCTCGCCGACGCTCTGGGGGCGTTCGCGCCGTTCGCGCTTACCCCCGGCGCAATTGACTTGGCGCGCGCCGCGCGCCTATAAGCCGCGCGCGATGGCGGCGACGCTGTCAACAATTTCCCCGGCTCGTTCTTCGGCCCTTAGGTGGAGCGAAGCGTGAGCGCGGGGCGGATTTGTCGATTTCGCCTTGGGGCAAGTCGATTTTGCCTTTTGGAGTTAAAGACGTGAAGCGGACCTATCAACCGAGCAAGCTCGTTCGCAAGCGCCGGCACGGCTTTCGCGCCCGCATGGAGACGGTCGGCGGGCGCAAGGTGCTCAACGCTCGTCGCGCCCGCGGTCGCAAGCGCCTCTCCGCCTGATCGGCTGCGCCGCCCCGGCGGCGCCCGCGCGAGAATTTGCGATACGAGAATCTACAACAATGGAGCCTGACGCCTTGAGCGAGGACGCTGGGCCGATCCGCGCGAAGGCGCCTGCCTGGCGGCGACTGCGCCGCCGGGCGGAGTTCCAGCGTGTGTCGCGCGGCCGGCGCGCCCAGGTCGACACCGTCACCTTGCAGGCGCAGCCGCGACCGGCGGCTCAAACCGCCGAAATCGGCCCGCGCGTCGGCTTCACCGTCACCAGAAAGTCGGGGACGCCGTCGAGCGCAATCGCATCCGCCGCCGCCTGAAAGAGGCGCTGCGCGCCGCACAGGCGATTGCGCCGGCGACCGACTGTGACTACGTGCTGTTGGCGCGCCGGGAGGCGCTGACGCGCCGGTTTCACGGCGCTGGTGGCCGACATCGAGCGCGCCTTCGCGAAGGTCGGTCGCGACAGGCCGGCCGGAGCGGCGAACCAACGCCGATCCGGCGCAACCGACAGAGACCCGCGACCATGAATTCCGAGGACTCGCGCAATCTCATCCTGGCCATCGCCTTATCGGTGCTGGTGCTGATCGGCTGGAAGTACTTCTTCGCCGGGCCGCAGTTGCAGAAGGACCACCAGGCCCAGACCCAGGCGCAGAGCCAAACGCAAGCCGGCGCGCCGACCGTGGGCGGGCGCAACGCCGCCCGGCGGCCCGACCGCCAGTCGCGCCGGTGAGCCGCGCGGACGCGCTCGCGGCAAGCCCGCGGGTCGCCATCGACACGCCGAGCCTCGGCGGCTCGATCGACCTGACCGGCGGCGTCGATCGACGACGTCGTGCTGAAGGGCTACCACGAGACGATCGACCCCAACAGCCCCAACATCACGCTGTTCTCGCCGGCCGGCGGGCCCGACGCCCTATTGGGCCGAGACCGGCTTCGTCGCCGACGCGCCGGGCGTGAAGACGCCGAACCGCCAGACGCGTCTGGAGCGCCGACGCGACGACGCTGACGCTCGACAAGCCGGTGACGCTGACCTGGGACAATGGCGCCGGGCTGAAGTTCAAGCGCGTCATCGCGGTCGACGACAAATTACATGTTCACCGTGCACCGACACGGTCGAGAACGCCGGCGACGCGCCGGTCTCGCTGCGCCCCTACGCGCTGATCCTGCGGCGCGGCAAGCCCGACGTCGCCGGCTACGCCGTGCTGCACGAGGGCTTCGTCGGCGTCATCGGCGACAGTTCGGTGCAGGAAATCACCTACGCCAACATCGAGAAGGAGACCGGCCGCGTCCGCGACCTGAAGGGCGACGGCGGCTGGCTCGGCTTCACCGACAAATATTGGGCCGTCGGCGATCATTCCCGACCAGAAGCGAGCCGATCGAGGCGCGCTTCTCGGTCGAGCGGAGCGGCGCAGCCGCGAGGACTACCAGACCGACTTCATCGGCCCGGCGCAGTCGATCGCCCCCGGAGCGACAGGCGAAGCGCAATCGCGCATCTTCGCCGGCGCGAAGGAAGTCGGCGACCATCGACGCCTATGAGCACAAAGCTTCGGCATCAAGAAGTTCGATCTGATGATCGACTGGGGCTGGTTCTATTTCATCACCAAGCCGCTGTTCCGCCTGATCGACTTCATCTACCGCTACGTCGGCAATTTCGGCGTCGCGATCCTGGTCGTCACCGTGCTGGTGCAAGGCGCGCCTTCTTCCCGCTCGCCAATCAGAGCTACCGCTCGATGGCGAAGATGAAGATGATCCAGCCGCAGATCGCCGCGCTGAAGGACGCTCTATCCCGACGACCGCCAGAAGCAGCAGCAGGCGCAGATGGAGCTGTTCCGCAAGGAAGGCGTCAATCCGGTCGCCGGCTGCCTGCCGATGGTGATCCAGATTCCGGTGTTCTTCGCGCTCTACAAGGTGATCTTCATCACCATCGAGATGCGCCACGCGCCGTTCTTCGGCTGGATCAAGGACCTCTCCGCGCCCGATCCGACCAACATCTTCACGCTGTTCGGCCTCATCCCCTGGGATCCGACCGCCGCTGCCGATGGTCGGCCATTTCCTCGCGCTCGGCATCTGGCCGCTCATCATGGGCTTCTCGATGTTCTTGCAGATGAAGATGAACCCCGAGCCGGCCGATCCGGTGCAGAAGACGATGTTCGCCTACATGCCGGTGATCTTCACCTTCATGCTCGGCTCGTTCCCGGCCGGCCTCGTCATCTACTGGACGTGGAACAACACGCTGACGGTTCTCCAGCAGTCGCTCATCATGAAGCGGGCCGGGCGTGAAGGTCGAACTGTTCGACAATCTGAAGAAGATGTTCCCGTCGCGAGCACCCTTGGCCAAGTGAGCGACACGCCGGCCGAAATTGACGCGACTGAGATCGACCCGACCTGGATCGAGGCCGGCCGCAAGCTGTTCGCCGGCGCCGTGCGATTTCTTCTTCGCCGCCGCCAAGCCGGACGGCCTGCCGCCGATCGGCGCGCCGGAGATCGCCTTCGCCGGCCGCTCCAATGTCGGCAAGTCGTCGCTTGATCAACGCGCTGACCGGCCGCACGGCGCTGGCGCGCACCTCGCATACGCCCGGGCGCACGCAGGAGCTCATCTTCTTCAGCGCTCGGCGACCGGCTGAACCTCGTCGACATGCCGGGCTATGGCTACGCCGCGGTCGCCAAGGACGAAGTCGGCGGTCTGGGTGCACGCTGGTGCGCGACTATCTGCGCGGCCGGCCCTCGCTGATGCGCGCCTTCGTGCTGGTCGACGGTCGCCACGGGCCTCGAGCGACAGCGACGAGACGACGATGGCCGCGCTCGACTCCGCCGCGGTCTCCTACGCGATCGTGCTGACCAAGCGCGACGAGGTGAAGCAGGCCGACCAGCCGGCCGCTGATCGCCGCGACGCTCGAGCGCCTGCGCAAACGCCCGGCGGCCTACCCGGAAGTCTTCTTCACCTCGGCGCGCACCGGCGAAGGGATCGCCGAGCTCCGCGCCCATATCGCGATCCTGCTCGCGGAGCGCGGCGAGCGGGCCTGACCCTCGTCATGGCCGGGCTTGACCCGGCCATCCAACACGACCGGTCGGACGAGCGCCTCCGTGAAAACCGTAGCGCCTGGATGGCCGGGTCAAGCCTGGCCATGACGCGGCAGGGGCTCTAGCCTAATTAACTCACATAATCAGTTTTAATCGCGCGCCCTTCCGCTCCCTATTCCCCCTTCCTACATTGACGCCAACGCCGCCGAACCGCGGCCGCAAGTTTCAGGACCGTTCGACGTCGCTTCGGGGCGTTGGCGGGGCCGAAGGGAGACGACGATGGATCTGGAGAAATACACCGAGCGGGCGCGAGGCTTCATTCAGAGCGCGCAATCGCTGGCGCTGCGCGAAGGCCACCAGCAGTTCACGCCCGAGCACATTCTCAAAGTGCTGCTCGACGATCAGGAGGGTCTGGCGGCGGGACTGATCGACAAGGCGGGCGGGCGCTCGCGCGAGGCGCTCGCGCAAGTCGAGCTCGCGCTCGGCAAGTTGCCGAAGGTGGAGGGCGCGGGCGCCGGGCAGCTTTATCTCACCCCCGCCACCGCGCGCGTCCTCGACAGCGCCGAGAGCATCGCCCAGAAGGCCGGCAACTCGTTCGTCACCGTCGAACGGCTATTACTGGCGCTAGCACTCGACAAGAACGGCCCGACGGGACGCATTCTCGCCAACGCCGGCGTGACGCCGCAAACGCTCAATGCGGCGATCGAGGATTTGCGCAAAGGTCGCACCGCCAATTCGGCGAGCGCCGAGAACGCGTACGAAGCGCTGAAGAAATACACCCGCAACCTCACCGAAGCCGCGCGCGCGGGCAAGCTCGATCCGGTCATCGGGCGCGACGAGGAAATTCGCCGCACCATGCAGGTTTTGGCGCGGCGCACCAAGAACAACCCTGTCTTGATCGGCGAGCCCGGCGTCGGCAAGACGGCGATCGTCGAAGGACTGGCGTTGCGCATCGTCAACGGCGACGTGCCCGAATCGCTCGAGGGCAAGCAGCTCCTGTCGCTCGACCTCGGCGCGCTGGTCGCCGGCGCGAAATATCGCGGCGACTTCGAGGAGCGGCTGAAGGGCGTGCTCAACGAAGTGACGGCCGCCGCCGGCGGCGTCATCCTGTTCATCGATGAGATGCATACACTGATTGGCGCCGGCAAAGCCGACGGCGCGATGGACGCCTCCAACCTGCTCAAGCCGGCGCTCGCGCGCGGCGAGCTGCACTGCATTGGCGCGACCACGCTCGACGAGTACCGCAAGCACGTCGAGAAGGATGCTGCGCTGGCGCGGCGCTTCCAGCCGGTGTTTGTCGCCCCGCCCTCGGTCGAGGACACGATCTCGATCCTGCGCGGGCTGAAAGAGAAATACGAGGTCCACCACGGCGTGCGCATCACCGACGCGGCGATTGTCGCCGCCGCGACGTTGTCGAACCGCTACATCGCCGACCGCTTCCTGCCCGACAAAGCGATCGACCTGATCGACGAGGCGGCTTCGCGCCAACGCATGCAGGTCAACTCCAAGCCGGAAGAACTCGACGAACTCGACCGCCGCATCATCCAGCTCAAGAATCGAGCAGGAGGCGCTGAAGAAGGAGACCGACCCGGCCTCGGCCGATCGGCTGGCGAGGCTCGCCGCCGAACTCGAAGACCTGCAGGAGAAGTCGGACGCGTTGACGACGCGTTGGCGGGCGGAGAAGGACAAACTCGGCTCGACCCAGAAGCTGAAGGAAGAGCTCGACAACGCGCGCAACGCGCTCGCCGAGGCCAAACGGAAGGGCGACTATGCGGAGGCAGGCCGCCTGTCCTACGCCGTGATCCCCGAGCTGGAAAAGAAACTCGCCGCCACCGAGGGCGAGAACGCCGCGGCCTTGGTCGAGGAGGCGGTGACCGCCGATCACGTCGCCCAGGTGGTGTCGCGCTGGACTGGCGTTCCGGTCGACAAGATGCTCGAGGGCGAACGCGACAAGCTGTTGAAGATGGAGAGCGAGCTCGCCAAGCGCGTCGTCGGTCAGAGCGAGGCGGTGCGAGCGGTCGCGACCGCCGTGCGACGCGCGCGCGCAGGCCTGCAGGACCCCAACCGGCCGATCGGCTCGTTCATGTTCCTCGGTCCAACCGGCGTCGGCAAGACCGAGCTGACCAAGGCGCTGGCCGGTTTCCTGTTCGACGACGAGACCGCATTGGTGCGCATCGACATGTCCGAGTACATGGAGAAGCACTCGGTCTCGCGCCTGATCGGCGCCCCGCCCGGCTATGTCGGCTATGACGAAGGAGGCGCGCTCACCGAAGCGGTGCGCCGGCGCCCCTATCAGGTCGTGCTGTTCGACGAGGTCGAGAAGGCGCATCCCGACGTCTTCAACGTCCTGCTGCAAGTGCTCGATGACGGGCGGCTGACCGACGGCCAAGGTCGCACCGTCGACTTCCGCAACGTGCTGATCGTGATGACCTCGAACCTCGGGGCCGAGTTGCTCGTACGCCAATCGGAAGGCGCGGACGTCAAGGCGGTCGAGAAAGACGTGATGGCGGTGGTGCGCGGGCATTTCCGTCCCGAGTTCCTCAACCGCATCGACGAGATCATCCTGTTCCATCGGTTGCGGCGCGAGGACATGGGCGCGATCGTCGACATCCAGTTCGCGCGGCTCGCCAAGCTGCTGGAGGAGCGAAAGATCACGCTGACGCTCGACGCCAAGTCGCGCCACTGGCTCGCCGACAAGGGCTATGATTCCGCCTATGGCGCGCGCCCGCTCAAACGCACGATCCAGAAGACCGTGCAAGACCCGTTGGCCGAGATGCTGCTTGCCGGCGAAGTGCTCGACGGCGAAACGGTCAAAATCGGCCTCGCTCACGGCGCGCTGACCTTCAACGGCAAAGCGCCGAAGAGCGAAGACGCGCCGCCGCCCGCTGAGGCGCAGCCAGCGACGGTCGTCAATTTTCCGAAAGGGGCTTGAGGGATAAAAAAAACTCCCGATCATCCTCGTGCTGGGGAGCCTGCGAAGCAGGCGTCTTGAAGGACGCGGATAATCGCGCCCTTCCCTCGTCCTTCGAGACGCGCCGCTTTGCGGCGCTCCTCAGGATGAGGGAAGGGTTGAGCCCTTACCGCCACGGCTCCTCGCCGTCCCCGACTGGAATTTTCTCGCCCTGGCGGCTAAGACGCGTCGACGCCACGCGATTGCTCAGGAACCGCCCCGCATGAACGCTCTCTCAGCCTTTCTCGGCGGCTCTCCCGCCATGGTGGCGCTGCGGCTGGTCGTCGTCTCGTTCATCGTCGGCATCGTGCTGGTGACGTTCGGTTTCGACCCTTCCGACATCATCGACAGTTTCGTCAACGTGATCCATCACCTGATCGACTTCGGCCTGACCGATGTCCGGCAAATCGGACGCGTGCTGGCGACCGGCGCGTTGGTGGTGCTGCCCGTGTGGCTCGTGCTCAGGCTTCTGGATTCGCGCCGGGCGCGTTGAGCAGTCAGCCCGCCGTCGCCGCCCATTTGCGCGCGCGGGCGCCGACGCGGGCGGAAAGGTCGTCGCCCTCGCCGACCGCCTTCGCCAGGCCATCGAGGATCTCGCCGATCAGGCCGGGGCCGCGATAGACGAGGCCAGTGTAGAGCTGCACCAGCGTCGCCCCCGCCTCGATCTTGGCGAGCGCCGTCTCGGCGTTCTCGACCCCGCCCGCGCCGATCAGCTTGAGCGCCCCGCCACAGCGCAAATAGGCGCGCGCCAGCATGCGCGTCGAGGGCTCGAACAGCGGCCGGCCGGAGAGGCCGCCGGTTTCCGTCTTGTTGCGATGGGTGAGGGAACTCGGCCGCGCGGTCGTGGTGTTGGCGACGATGAGGCCATCGACGCCGCGCGCAATGCAAACTTCAACCACGTCGTCGAGCCCGCGCAGATCGAGGTCGGGCGAAATCTTGACCAGCAGCGGACGGCGCGGGCTCGCCGCCGCGCGCGCCTCGGCGACCCGCGCCACCAACTCGTCGAAGGCCGCGCGTTGTTGCAAATCGCGCAGGCCCGGCGTGTTGGGCGACGAGACGTTGACGGAGAAGTAGCTGGCGTAGGGCGCGAACGCCTTCACGCCGCCGACGAAATCGGCAAGGCGGTCGGCGGCGTCGCGGTTCGGCCCGAAGTTGACGCCGACGATCCCGCCCGCCGGCCGATCGGCGAGCCGCGCAAGCGCCGCCTCGTACCCGTGATTGTTGAAGCCCATGCGGTTGATCAGCGCGCTATCCTCGGCCAAGCGGAACAGGCGCGGCGAGGGATTGCCCATTTGCGGGCGCGGCGTGAGTGTGCCGACCTCGACGAATCCGAAACCGAGCGCGAGCAGCGCGTTGGCAACTTCCGCGCTCTTGTCGAAGCCCGCCGCCATGCCGATCGGGTTGGGGAACGCGAGACCGAAGACGTTGACGGCAAGGCGCGCCGGCGCGAGCGCCATTGGAATGACGGGCGCGTATTTCAACGCGGCGATCGTCGCGCGATGGGCGGTCTCGGGCGGCAAGCGCAGCAGCAGCGGCATCGCCAGCGCGCCGATCACTTTGGTCAGCACGCAAGATCTCCAAAGACATGGCGCCCGTCGGGGTCGAGCGGTAGCGGGCGCACCCAGCTAAGCGCGGACAGCGCCAACACGCCGTAGAGATGCGGGAACAGCGCGCCGCCGCGCGAGGGCTCCCAGCGCAGCGCAGCGCCTAACGCCTGCGCCTCGACCGCCGCCAGCACAAGGTCGTCACGGCGAGCGAACCAGCGCGCCGCCGTCTCGGGCGCCTGCTCGGCGGTGGAAAAATGGATGTAGCCGTCCAGACGATCGACCGCCGAACCCGCGAAGACGCCCTGCGCCTGCGCGGCGCGCCACTCCTCGGCGGCGACGATCTTAAAGATCAGCGCCATCGTCGGGCTCGGCTACTCCTGGAGCATTCGCTTGAGCAGCTCCAGCTCTTCGCGCAGCGTTGCATCGGCGGCGCTCAGGCCCTCGATCTTGCGCACCGCATGCAGCACCGTCGTGTGATCGCGCCCGCCAAAGCGGCGGCCGATCTCCGGCAGCGAGCGCAAAGTCAGCGCCTTGGAAAGATACATCGCCACCTGACGCGGCTTCACCACGGTGGCGGTGCGGCGCGAGGAGAGAATGTCGGCGCGGCTGACGCTGTAGTGGCTGGCGACCAGCTTCTGGATGTCCTCGATCTTGACCCGTCTGGGCTCGCGCGCGCGGATCAGATCGCGAATCGCCACCTCCGCCGCCTCGACGCTGAGCGGCGCGCCGACGATCGAATGAGCGAGCAGCCGATTGACCGCGCCTTCGAGGTCGCGCCCGTTGGAGACGATCGAGTGCGCGACGAAGGCGAGCACCGCCGGCGACACGGTCGAAATGCGGATTGAGCGCGCGCGCCGCGGCAATGCGCGCTTCGAGGATCTGCAATCGCAGCGGCTCGTCGAGCGTTCATCATCTCGACGCACAGGCCGCCGGCGAGGCGCGAGCGCACGCGCTCGTCAAGCGCTTCGAGATCGCTCGGCGGACGGTCGGCGGCGACAATCACCTGCCGGCCGGCGTCGAGCAGCGCGTTGAGCGCGTGGCCAAACTCGTTCTGGAACGCCTTGCCCTGCAGGAACTGCACGTCGTCGATGATCAAGAGATCGATCGAACGCATCGCCTACTTGAAGGCGATCGCGGTGTGCGATTGCAGCGCGGCGACGAAGCCGTACATGAAGCGCTCTGCGGTGAGATAAGTGACGACGCGCCCTTGCGCCGCGGCGGCATGCGCCGTCGCCTGCAAAAGATGGGTTTTGCCGAGCCCGACCGCCGCGTGAACATAGAGCGGGCTGAAGGCCGGCGTCTGGCCGGCGCGGTCTTCGACAACGCGCTGCGCCGCGGCGTAGGCGAGTTGATTGGAGCGCCCGACCAGGAACGAAGCGAAGGTGAGCCGGCGATCGAGCGGCGAACCCGAGAAGGCTTCGCCATAGGCGACGCCCTCTTCGCGCAGCTGTCCGCCGCGCGGCGCCGCCTGTTGGGCGGCGCGCAACGCCGCCGCGCGCCCGCCATCGATGGCTTTGGGCTGCGCATTGCTGGCGACAATCGCCACCGCCGGCTGCGGGCACGGCGCGCTGGTCGAGGAGCGAACGGCGATGCTCATCGCGACGACGCCGCCGATCTCGGGCTCGAGCGCGGCGAGAATGCGCTCGCTGTAATGCGCTTCGATCCAGCTCTTGAGGAAGCGCGTCGGCACGGAGAACTGCGCGCGTCCGCTATCGATTGAATCGAGCGTCAGGCGCCCGAACCACGAGGAGAAGACGTGCTCGCCAACTTCGGCGCGCAATCGTCGGGCGCAGCGTCGCCAGCTCTCTTCGATGTCGCGAACCGAGGGTGCGGCTGTGACACGAGCATCGGCATTGACCGCGCTCACTTCGGCGCTCTCGTTCATCGGAGTCTCTTTTAAATTCTTGGGGAGGGGACTTGGTGGCTGTTGGTGGGAAACGGACCGTTTAGGTCTGCGTCCACGGCAGGCCGCTCGCGCGCCAGCCGCCAATTGCGCCGCGTCGGCGCGCCTCGTCCAACCCTCCTTCGAATCCTTCGGTGACGTTATAGCTGCGCCGCCATCCCGCAGAGGCGAGCGCGCGCGCCGCCGCAAGTGAGCGCACTCCCGAGCGACAGAGGAACAGCACCGGCGTCGCCGGGCCCGCGCCGCGCGCGGTCAGTTCAGCGATGAGGCGCGGCGTGAAATCCGCCGCGACCTGCATCGCAGGATAGGTCTGCCATTCCAGCAACACCGGCGTTCTGCCCAGCCCACTCAGATCGGGAACACCGACGTAGGTCCATTCCGCCTTGGTGCGCACATCGACGAGCACCGCCTGCTCATCTTCCCTCAACAGCGCATAGGCGTCCGTAACGGACACTTCCCCTGCGTAATCCGCAGGTCGTTGAAATGACATGGCCTCTCCTTCCACAGCCCGCACTGTGGTTTGTTTATGTCGTATTTGTCCCGATACTGTTTTATAGAGCGAGCAATCTCGCTGAATAACGTCGCCGTCTCGTCTCTACCAACATCCAAGATCAAGTAAAGATCTTGATTATTTCTACGTCCCCCAGCGTATATACTCAGGCCTCACTACGCAGCCTTCAAGTCGACCGCTTATTCATTAGCCCCGTCAACATTTATGCTTGGGGTGAGATGAATATTGCACGCTGAGGCGCGCAGGGCAACCCGTCGGGGGGCGACATTGGGGCGTCCGGCGCCCTCTATGACGCATCGACGACCCGTCGGCGCGCGTCGAGTGTGGCAAATGTCTGATATGCGGACATTGTTGGCGATGGCGGTTACACTGAGCGGGCGGAGACGGCGCGCGAAGATTGTCAAACTCTTGGCACAAATTCGCCACACGATCGCCCCGTCGCGCCGCGCTTAGCGATTAACGTTTTGTAAGGCATGACGTTTTTGTGAGCGCGCAATTTTCGTTCGAGAAGCGATCGAGACGCGAAGAAGCGTTGTAATTTTGTCGCAGGAAGAAAAAATGAACGCCACGCAACGCAACTCGAGCGCGACACCGACAACGAACGATTGGAGCGTCGACGCATATCGCCGCTTCGAGCGCGAGCGCAGCCGTCCAGCGATCGATTTGCTCGCGCGCGTGTCGGCGAGCGCGCGCCGCGCTATCGATCTTGGTTGTGGGCCGGGCAATTCGACCGCGGCGATCGCCGAGCGTTTTCCCGAAGCTGAGATCGTCGGCGTCGATTCCTCGCCCAACATGCTGACCGCCGCGCGCGCGCGGCTGCCGCGCCTGGAATTTCGGTTGGGCGACATCGTCGACTTCGACGATCGGGCCGCCGACCTGATTTTCTCCACCGCAGCGATGCATTGGGTTCCCGATCACATTGCCGTCATGCGCCGCCTCGCCGCGCGCTTGCCGCCGGACGGGCGCCTAGCGGTGCAGATGCCCGACAATGAGAACGAGCCAACCCACGCGCTGATGCGCGAGATCGCCGCCATGCCGCGATTTCGCGACAAGCTCGCCGGCGCAGCAGGAGCGCGCGAGCGCATCGGCGGCTTTGCCGACTATGACGACGCGCTGTCGCCGTTTTGCGACGACATCGACATCTGGCGTACGACCTATGTCCATCGCCTCGATGGGCCAGATGCGATCGTCGCCTGGGTCGAAAGCGCCGGGCTGCGTCCATTCCTCGCGCCACTCGAGGCGGAGGAGCGCAGCGATTTCCTCGAACGCTACCGCGCCGGCGTCGCACGCGCCTATCCCCCGCGAGCGGGCGGGGGCGCACTGCTGCCCTTCCCGCGCCTGTTCATCGTCGCGACGCGGCGCGAAAAGGATTGACGACGCGCCGCTGTGCGACCGAAACAGGCGCAGCGGCGAATTGCGGGAGATTCGGCGATGCGGCGATTTGCGCTTGTCCTGATTTGCCTTTGCAGTGCGTTGGCGAGCGCGGCGGCGCAGGACCAAGGTACGCTCACGCCAGCGCCCCTGCCCCCGCTCGACAATCCCGCCGATCCCAAACTCCCCGCGAAGGAAGTGTTCGGCCGCGCGATGACGCCGGTCGAGGCTCAGGTGCGCTCGATCGGCTTCTACTCGCGCGGCTGTCTCGCCGGCGCCGTCGCGCTGCCGGTCAACGGCGAGAGCTGGCAGGTGATGCGCCTGTCGCGCAACCGAAGCTGGGGCAATCCGGCGATGATCGCTTTCCTCGAGCGCTTCTCGAGCAAGGCGGCGCATGAAGGCATTTGGCCGGGCATACTGGTCGGCGACATTTCGCAGCCGCGCGGCGGGCCGATGCTGACCGGCCACGCCTCGCATCAGATCGGCCTCGACGCCGACGTCTGGCTGACGCCGATGCCCGATCACACGCTGAGCGACGCCGAGCGCGAAAATATGTCGGCGATCGACATGGTCAAGCCCGACGGCCTGTCGGTCGACCCCACGCATTGGAGCGACAAGCAGGTCGGGGTCATCAAGGCGGCGGCCGAGGAGCCGGAGGTCGAACGGATTTTCGTCAATCCCGCGATCAAGAAGGCGCTGTGCGAGACCGCCAAGGGCGAAGCGTGGATGCATAAGGTGCGACCCTATTGGGGGCACAACTATCATTTCCATATCCGCATCTCGTGCCCGGCCGGCCAGACCGATTGCCAGTCGCAGGATCCGGCGCCGCCCGGCGACGGCTGCGACAAAACGCTCGACTGGTGGTTCACCGAGGAAGCGCTGCATCCGCCGCTGAGCGCGCCCAAGCCGCCGCTGACGCTCGCGCAACTGCCGGCGGCGTGCCGAACCGTGGTGCTGGAGAAATAGGTCGCGCCGCCAACGCTAATCGGGGCGACCGCCGCGGCGCATCCGATCGGCCAGCGCCAGCAGCACCGCCGTGGCGACGAAGGCGAGCAATATGCCGGTCTCCCAGCCGAGTTCGCGATCGGAGACGCTGTCGAGGTTCATGTAACTCTCGAGCAGCTTGATCGCGGAGATGGCGACGATCGAGGAGATCAGCTTCACCTTCAATTCGCCGAAGTCGATGTCGGCGAACCAGTGCGGCCAGTCCTTGTGCGCCTCGATATCGATCGGCGCGATGAAATTGCCGTAGCCCGACAGGACAACGATGACGACCAGCGACGCCGACAGCGTCAGATCGACCGCGCCGAGCGCGCTGAGCAGGATCTGCTCCTCGTTCAGTTGCGGGAACTTGCCGATGAGCTCGTAGACGTGGACGCCGACCTTGGCCATCAGCGCCAGCAGGGCTATGACCAGCGCGAGATAAAATGGCGCGAGTAACCAGCGCGCGGCAAACAGAAATCTCTCGAAAGAACGTCTGTACACGCCTCCGCCCCCTTGCGGCTCAGGCATCCTGCGTCAGGCTCGGCTGCGCCCGCAAGCGCAATCCCTCCCCGACGCGCCACACCAGCATGCCCACGGCCATCGCGGCGACGAAGATCATTGCCGAGGGACTGAGGAAACCAACGTCGACAATTCCTGGCCCCGGACACACGCCCGCGAGTCCCCAGCCGACGCCAAAGATTGCCGCGCCCAGCAACAGCGACCCATCGATGCCGCGCAACTGCGGCAAGTCGATATCGCCGCCGAGCCAATTGACGCGCCGCTGACGTGCGAGAGCAAAGGCCGGCAGAGCGACCGCGATCGCGCCGCCCATGACAAAGGCGAGCGAAGGATCCCAAGCGCCGGCAAGGTCGAGGAAACCGGTAACCTTCGCAGGGTTGCTCATACCCGACAGACAGAGACCGAGCCCGAAGATGAGGCCGACGATAAGGGCGAGCGCGTTGCGCGTCATGGAATGCTCCGCGGTTAGCTAAGAACGTGGCGGGCGACAAACACCGTCGCGAAGCCAGCCGACATGAAGACGAGCGTCGCGACCAGCGAGCGAGGCGAGAGCCGCGCTAGGCCGCAGACGCCATGACCGCTGGTGCAGCCCGAGCCCAGCCGCGTTCCAAAGCCAACCAGCAGCCCGGAAACGATCAGCGTCGGAACCCCGGCGGCGAAGAGCGGCGCGTCGGCGCCCCACAGGACGTGCGCCAGAAGGGGCGAGGCGATCAACCCGACGATGAGCGCCCAGCGCCACGGCGCTTCGCTGTCGTGGATTTCAAGCGCGCCACCTAGAATGCCGGCGGCCCCCATGATGCGTCCGGCGCCCAGGATCAGCAGCGACGCGGCGACGCCGATCATCACCCCGCCTGCGAGCGCGGAGAGCGGCGTGAAATCAGCCCAGTCGATCGTCATGGCAACCTCTGCATGTCTATCAAATGTATACACTTAGCGCTTGCGTCGCAAGGAACGCGAGCTGCGGTGGCCGAAGGGACACGGCGATCAGCGGCGAATGGCGGAGCGGGGGGCGGCGCGGCGAAACTCAGCCGCGGGCCAGCACGCGCCCGGCGACGGCGTCGAGCTTGCGCAGCAACTCGGGGTTGCGGGCGTCAGGCGCCGTCATGATGGCGCCGTCGAGGGCGTGGTCGGAGCCGATCGAACAGGGCTCGTGTTCGGCGGGAAAATCACTGAGCGTCCGCGTCAGCAGCGCGTTGACGCGCTCGGCGTTGTCGTGCGCGACCTTCATCACCGAGGCCACATCGACCGCGCCGTGGACTTCGTGCCAGCAATCGAAGTCGGTGACCATCGCGACGGCGGCGTAGGAAATTTCCGCTTCGCGCGCCAGCTTCGCCTCGGTCGCCGCCGTCATGCCGATGACGTCGAGGCCGCGCGCCTTGTAGGCGAGCGACTCGGCCTGGGTTGAAAACTGCGGCCCTTCCATGCAGAGATACGTTCCGCCGTTGCGGCAGGCGATCTCCTCGGCCACAGCGGCGGCGAGAATGCGGGCGCGCAAGCCCGGCGAAGTCGGATGCGCCATCGACACATGGGCGACGCAGCCGTCTCCGAAGAAACTGGTCTGGCGCGCGAAGGTGCGATCCTCGAACTGGTCGACCAGCACGAACAGACCGGGATAGAGCTCGTCGCGAAACGAACCGCAGGCCGAAACGGCGATGATGTCGGTGACGCCACGACGCTTCAGCGCGTCGATGTTGGCGCGGTAGTTGATCGAAGAGGGCGAGTGACGATGACCGGCGCCGTGGCGCGCCAGGAACACGACTTCGGTCGCGCCGACGCGGCCCAATCGCAAAACATCGGAGGCCTCGCCCCACGGCGTCGCGACACGCTCTTCGCGAACTTCAGTCAGGCCCGCGAGGCGATAGACCCCCGAGCCGCCGATGATTCCGACGATCGCCTTGGCCATGGTCTTGCTCCACCGATGGCCGCCCGCCTCAGTGCAGGCTGGCCCAAATTTTCTTTTTAGTGAAATAGAGCAACGTCGACATGACGATGAGGAAGATCATCACCCTCAGGCCGATCTTCTTGCGCTCCGCGAGCGTGGGTTCGGACACCCAGGAGAGGAAGGCGGCGACATCGCGCGCATAATTGTCGAGCTTGGGCGGCGTGCCGTCCTTGTAGACGACGGCGCCGTCGACGATCGGATCCGGCATCGCGATGCGGTGGCCAGGATAGTAAAGGTCCCACTGCGTATCGCCGGTCTTCGTGTAGCCGGTGATAATCGCGTAAATATAATCGGCCCCCATCTCCTGGTACTGATCGAACGGCAACGCGTCGAAGATGAACCAGGGGAAGCCGCGCTCGTATTTGCGCGCCTTGGCGAGCGTCGCCATGTCGGGTGGCGCCTTGCCGAGCGACGCCACGGCGGCCTGATCGTTGGGGAACGCGTCGGGCGGGGGAAAATTGTCGGCCGGCGTGCCGGCGCGTTTGAAAATCTCGCCCTTGTCGTTCGGCTCGTCGTTGGTGACCTGGTAGCTCGCCGCCAGCGCCTTGATTTGCGCTTCGCTGTAGCCGGGACCGTTCGGGTCTTCGAGCGTGCGGAAGGGAATGCTGAGCTTGTGGCAGTTGCTGCACACTTCTTTGTAGACTTGGAAGCCGCGCTGCAATTGCGCCTGATCGTAAGTGCCGAACAGCCCGGAGAAGCTCCAGCTTTGGCGTCCGGGCTTGGGTTGGTCGTCCGTAGCCTGCGCGAGCGCGGCTGTGGCGCCTGCGACCGTCAGCGCCAGAGCGAGGAAGGAAGTCGTCAAACGGATCATCGTCGCAATTCCCCGGAAGTGGCGGCCGATCAGTGTGAGGCCGGCGGCGCGCCCGCTTCTGTTGGTTTGGTCACGGCTGGCGTCGTCGCGGCCGGCTTCGTCCTGGCGAGCACCGCGTCGGCGATCGAGGCCGGCAGCGGCTTGGTCTTCTCGAACACCCCGAGGAGCGGCAGAACAACAATCAGAAAGCCGAAGTAGCCAACCGCCAGAATGCGCGCGACCAGCGTCGACGTGTCGGAAACTTCCTGCGAGCCGAGGTAGCCAAGGCCGATGCAGCAGACGACAAACAGCCAGAAGAAGACGCGGAACACCGGCCGGTATTTGCCCGACTTGACCGGCGACGTGTCGAGCCACGGCAGGAAGGCGAGCAGCACGATCGCCGCTGCCAGCGCGACGACGCCGACCAGCTTGTTGGGGATGGCGCGCAGGATTGCGTAGAACGGCAGCAGGTACCATTCGGGCACGATATGCGCGGGCGTCACCAGCGGATTCGCCGGCACCGAATTGTCGGCGTCGAGCAGATAGGTCGGGATGTAGAAGACGAACCAGGCGTAGACGATCAGAAACACCGAGGTGCCGAACAGGTCCTTGATCGTCGCGTAAGGCGTGAAGGGAACGGTGTCGCGCGCGACATCCTGCACCTCGACCCCGTCAGGATTGTTCTGTCCGCCGACGTGCAGCGCCCAGATGTGCAGGCCGACGACGCCGGCGATCATGAACGGCAGTAGGTAATGCAGCGAGAAAAAGCGATTGAGGGTCGGATCGCCGACCGCATAGCCGCCCCATAGCCAATGCGCGACGCCGGTGCCGACGATTGGGATCGCGGTGAAGAGATTGGTGATCACGGTCGCGCCGGCAAAGCTCATCGAGCCCCAAGGCAGCACGTAGCCGAAGAACGCGGTCGCCATCATCAGGAGATAGATGATGACGCCGAGGATCCACAGCACCTCGCGCGGCGCCTTGTAGGACCCGTAATAGATGCCGCGAAACATGTGCACATAGACGGCGACGAAGAACATCGATGCGCCGTTGGTGTGAAGATAGCGGATCAACCACCCATAGTTCACGTCGCGCATGATGTGCTCGATCGAGGCAAAGGCCTCGGTCCCGCTCGGCACGTAATGCATCGCCAGGATGACGCCGGTGACGATTTGCGCACCCAGCATGAAGGCGAGGATCGCCCCGAAGGTCCACAAATAGTTGAGGTTGCGCGGCACCGGGAAGGCGACGAAGGACGAATGCACCAGGCCCATGATCGGCAGGCGCGATTCAAACCACCGCCCGACGGCGCTCTTGGGGACGTAGCTCGGAGTTCCGCTCATGGCATCACTTCTCTGGGCTTCGCTGGTCTGGAATGGCTTCGGGCGTGGACGGACTGGCGGGCGGACGCAAGGAAGATCAGCCGATCTTCACCTTCGTGTCGGTGAGGAAGGCATACTCGGGCACATAGAGATTGAGCGGCGCGGGCCCTTGGCGAATGCGCCCGGAGGTGTCGTAGACCGACCCATGACACGGGCACTTCCAGCCGTCGTATTGTCCCTCGTGGCCGAGCGGCACACAGCCCAGATGCGTACACACGCCAATGACGACCAGCCATTCCGCCTTCTGGACCCGCGACTGGTCGGTCTGCGGATCTTTGAGTTCGCTGAGCGGCGTGTTCACCGCGTCGTCGATCTCTTTCTTGGTGCGGTGACGGACGAACACCGGTCCGCCGCGCCACTTCACCGTGACGATCTGCCCTTCGGCGATTGGCGCCAGATCGACCTCGATCGAGGACAGCGCGAGTGTCGACGCGTCTGGATTCATCTGATCGATCAGCGGCCAGGCGACTGACGCGGCGCCAACCGCGCCGACCGCCGCCGTGGCAATGAAAAGGAAGTCCCGACGGTTGGGATTCTCGATGGCCGCGCTCGACAAATGCACCCCCAGATCGCAGCGCCAGCGGTCCGGCGCGAGATGACTTGCGCCGCGAATCGTCTCGCCCACTCGTCACGGGGGCGTTGGCGAACTCGGCTCGGAAATCAGGCGCGCCCGCAACAAAGGGCGCCATTCCGGTCGGGGCTATTTGGCATCGTTCGCCAAGGTTGTCCATAGGCGGTTCGCCATCGAAACGGTCCGGCGCAGCGCGGCCAAGGCCCGCGCGCGCCACGGCGCCTGCGAAGACGGCGCGGCCGCCCAAAAAATCACCGAGATGACCCGAATCGCATGACAAGCGCCGCGCCATTGCCTAGGAAGCGGCCGATGCAACCCCGCGCTTTGCTGACCCTGGCGCTCTACGAACCCGACATCGCGCCCAACGCCGGCGCCATGCTGCGCACCTGCGCCTGCTTCGCCGCCGACGCCGCGATCATCGAGCCGGCCGGATTCGTGGCGTCCGACCGGCGCCTCAGGCGCTCCGGCATGGACTATCTCGACGCGTTGCCGATCGCGCGCCACGCTTCGTTCGCGCGCTTCGAAGACTGGCGGGCGGAGGCGGGGCGGCGATTGGTGCTGCTGACCACCAAGGGCGAGACTTCGCTCTGGGATTTCGCCTTCGCGCCTGGCGACGTCATCCTGGTCGGACGCGAATCTGCCGGCGTGCCCGAGACGGTCGCCGCCGCCGCCGACGCGCGCGTGCGCATCCCGATCGCCCCGCCGCTGCGCTCGCTCAACGTCGCCATCGCAGCGGCGCTCGCGCTCGGCGAGGCGCGCCGTCAGTGGCGCGAGCCGATCGAATAGAGTCAGCGCAAACATTCGTGTTGACGCCGCAACGCGCCGAAGTTGCACGATCGTCCGGCCAGACGTAAGACAAAAGTCTAAGGCGACCCGGGGGAATTCGATTGAGCGATTCGGTGCGGGTGCTGATCGCCGACGATCATCCGCTCGTCCTGGGCGCGCTGCGCGAAGCGGTGAGCGGGGCGATCGCCGGCGCGCGGATCAGCGAGGCGACCGACTTCGAGAGCCTCGCTGCGGCGCTCGAGGAAACGCCGGACATGGATCTGGTGTTGCTCGACCTGACGATGCCGGGCGTGCGCGGCTTTTCCGGTCTGCTGTTCCTGCGCTCGGAGCGGCCGGGCGTGCCGGTCATGGTTGTCTCGGGCAACGAAGACCGCGCGGTGATGCGCCATTGCATCGACTTCGGCGCCGCCGCCTATGTGCCCAAATCGCTCGACGTCGCAACGATGCGCGCGGCGATCCGCAAGGTGCTCGAGGGCGGCCAGTGGACGCCGCCCGACCTCGACCTCAGCGCGCAGCCCAACGGCGAAGCGAGCGCGCTGGTGCGCCGCCTCTCCTCGCTGACGCCGCAGCAAGTGCGGGTGCTGATGATGCTGTCGCAGGGCCTGCTCAACAAGCAGATCGCCTACGAGCTCACAGTCTCGGAGGCGACGATCAAGGCCCACGTCTCGGCGATCCTGCAGAAGCTCGGCGTCGAAAGCCGCACCCAGGCAGTCATCCTCGCCGCCAAGATCGAAACGATGCAGGCGCTAGCTCCGGCGACGTGAGCGCGCAGCGCGGCTGCCTCGCGAGAATGGCGAAACGGAGTCAAACCTTTTCGCGATTCTGCCGATTGTCGATCAGCTCCTTGACCACACTCGGGTCGGCGAGGGTCGAGGTGTCGCCGAGCGAAGAATATTCGTTCTCGGCGATTTTGCGCAGGATGCGGCGCATGATCTTGCCCGAGCGGGTCTTGGGCAATCCGGGCGAGAACTGAAGCAAGTCGGGCGAAGCGATCGGGCCGATCTCCTTGCGCACCCAGCCAACGAGTTCCTTGCGCAGCGCCTCGCTCGGCTCGACGCCGCCCATCAGCGTGACATAGGCATAGATGCCCTGCCCTTTGATCGCGTGCGGATAGCCGACGACAGCCGCCTCGGAAACCTGCGGATGGGCGACGAGCGCGCTCTCGACCTCCGCGGTGCCCATGCGATGGCCGGAGACGTTGATGACGTCGTCCACGCGCCCGGTGATCCAATAGTAGCCGTCGGCGTCGCGCCGGCAGCCGTCGCCGGTGAAATATTTGCCGGGATACGTGGAGAAATAGGTCTTCACGAAGCGGTCGTGGTCGCCAAAGAGCGTGCGCGCCTGGCCGGGCCACGACTCGGCGATGACGAGATTGCCCTCGCAGGCGCCCTCCATCGCCTTGCCCGCCGGATCGACGATCTCGGGCGTGACGCCGAAGAACGGCCGCGTCGCCGAGCCGGGCTTGAGCTTGGTCGCGCCGGGCAATGGCGTGATCATGATGCCGCCGGTCTCGGTCTGCCACCACGTGTCGACGATCGGGCAACGGCCATCCCCGACAACGCGATGATACCATTCCCAGGCTTCGGGATTGATCGGCTCGCCGACCGAGCCGAGGAGGCGCAATGAGGCGCGGCTGGTCTTGGTCACCGCCGCCTCGCCCGAACCCATCAGCGAACGGATTGCGGTCGGCGCGGTGTAGAAGATGTTGACCTTGTGCTTGTCGATGATCTCCCAGAAGCGGCTGACGCTGGGATAGTTCGGCACGCCCTCGAACATCAGCGTCGTCGCGCCATTGGCGAGCGGGCCATAGAGAATGTAGCTGTGGCCGGTCACCCAGCCGACATCGGCGGTGCACCAGTAAATTTCGCCATCGTGATAATCGAATACATATTGGTGGGTCATCGCGGCGAAGACGAGATAGCCCCCGCAAGTGTGCAGCACACCCTTGGGCGTGCCGGTCGAACCGGAAGTGTAGAGGATGAACAGCGGGTCCTCCGCATTCATCGGCGTGACCGGACACTCGGCGGAGACGCCTGCTAGCGCCTCGTGCATCCAAACGTCGCGCCCCGGCGTCCAGGCGACATCGCCCCCCGTGCGCTTGACGACCAGCACCGATTTGACGCCCTTGGCCTTCTTGAGCGCCTCGTCGACATTGGCTTTGAGCGGCACTCGCCGTCCGCCGCGCAGACCCTCGTCGGCGGTGATGACGACCGCGGACTTCGCGTCGTCGATACGCCCGGCGATCGCGTCGGGCGAGAAGCCGCCGAAGACGACCGAATGGATCGCGCCGACGCGCGCGCAGGCCAGCATCGCATAGGCGGCCTCGGGGATCATCGGCAAGTAGATCGTCACCCGATCGCCTTTGCGCACGCCGTGCTGGGAGAGCACGTTGGCGAACCTGTTCACATGCTCGTGAAGCTCGGCGTAGGTGATGCGCTTGGATTCGTCGGGCGAGTCGCCTTCCCAAATGATCGCCGTCTGGTTGGCGCGCTTGGGCAAATGGCGATCGACGCAATTGTAAGCAACGTTGGTCTCGCCATCCTCGAACCACTTGATCGCGACATTGCGCGAATCGAAGGAGGCGTTGCGAACTTTGGTGTAGGGCTTCGACCAGTCGATGCGCTTGCCCTGCTCGCCCCAGAACCCGTCAGGATCTTTGATCGAGCGGCGATACATGTCCTGGTAGTGGGCGTCATCGACAAACGCGCGCGTCGCCCATTCCGCGGGAACGCCGTACACCTTCTCGGACATCGTTTTCTCCCTCGCGCGTCCTTGGGGGCGCGCGCATTGATCCAACAATATCCCGTTCGCGGCGCCCGCTTCAAGCCGGGCCGCGTTTGCCTTTCGTCTTAGGCGATCAATCTCAAGCCGTTAGGGGCGCGCCAGGGCGAGCACGATGCGCCATTCCTCGGCGCTCACCGGCTGCACCGACAGGCGGGAGTTGACGACCAGGATCATCTTGGCGAGGCGTCGATCAGCCTTGATCGCCTCCAGCGTCACCGGTTGTTCGAGGGCGCGAACCGCCTTGACGTCGACCATGCCGAAGCGGCCGCTCTCGTCAGTCGGATCGGGATAGTAGGGCTTAATGATCTCGACGATCCCGACGACGGCCTTGTCCTGGTTGGAGTGATAGAAAAACGCCTGCTCGCCGACCTTCATCGCCATCAGGTTGAGCTTGGCGGAGTGGTTGCGCACGCCGTTCCAGCTCGTTCCCTTCTCGCCCGACGCTGTCTGATTGGCGTAGGACCAGACGGCGGGTTCGCTTTTCAACAGCCAGTGCGCCATGTCCCTACTCCGCGAGCGGCGCGCCAACCGCCTGGCGCCAAGGCTTGAGATCGACGGCGGCGAAGAGACCGGCCTTAACGTAAGGGTCGGCCGCGAGCATCGCGCGCACCTCGGCCTCGTCGGCCGCCTCGTAGATGATTAGCGAGCCGAGCGGCGTTTGGCCCTTGGCGTCCAGCAGCGCGCCGCCGATCCGAACGCGAGGTCCGAGCGTTGCGAGATAGGCAAGATGGGCCGGGCGGGTCTCCTGGCGCTTGGCGAGACTGTCGGGTCTGTCGGTGCAGGTGGCGACGAACAGCATAGGGCCCTCTGAAATTACGGCGTCGCGAAGTTAGAGCATCCCACGCCCGGCGCAAAGCGCCGCGCTCGCGAGTGGCGCGGCCTCGCGCCTACTCCTCGCCCTTGAGCGGGCGGGCGAGCAGTGCGCCGACGGCGCCGGCGACGTCGATCGCGCCCTCGAGCAGCGCCACCACCGTCGCCGCAATCGGCATATCGACTTCGCGCGCGCGCGCCATCTGCACCAGCGTCGCGGCGGTCAGCGCGCCTTCGACCAGCTTGCCGGCGCCAGCATCGGCGATGCTCGCCCCGCGCCCGAGGGCGACGCCGAAGGAGAAGTTGCGCGACTGCGGCGTCGAACAGGTCAGCACGAGATCGCCGAGCCCTGACAGACCCATCAGCGTCGCCGGCCGCGCGTCGTAAGCGGCGGCAAAGCGTCTAAGCTCGGCGAAGCCGCGCGCGATCAGCGCCGCGCCGGCGCTGGCGCCAAGGCCGAGGCCCGACGCGACGCCGCAGGCGATGGCGAGCACGTTCTTGGTCGCGCCGCCGATCTCGACGCCGCGCACATCGGTCGAATGATAGAGCCTGAGGCTCGGCCCGCGCATCGTATGGCTTAGGGCGCGCGCCAGCGCCTCGTCCGCGCTCGCCAGCGTCAATGCGGTCGGCAGACCGGCGGCGACGTCGGACGCGAAGCTCGGGCCGGAGAGAATGGCGTATTCCCAGCCCGGCGCCGCCTCGGCGACGACCTCGGCCATGAATTTCTGCGAACCGCGCTCGATGCCTTTGGCGCAGGCGATTATCGGCCTCGGCTTGAGCGTTGCGGCAAGTCGCGCCGCCGCGTCGCGCGCGGCCTGGGCGGGAACGACCAGCAGCACTGCGTCGCATTCGCCAAGCGCGGCGACATCCGCGCCGACCGCCACCGACTGCGCGAGCTCAACGCCGGGTAGGCGCGCGCTCGTTCGCGCCTCGGCGAGTTCGCGCAGCGCCGCCGCGTCGTGGTCCCAAACGACGACCTTGCGCCCAGCGCTCGCCGCCGCATTGGCGAGCGCCAGGCCCCAGGCCCCCGCCCCGGCGACGCCGATTGTCGCAAACTCGCTCAAGTCGTCCTCCCCGTCTCTTACCGCCCGTTGAAACCATCGCGGCGGCTCCGAAGCAAGTTGCAACTGTGGGGCGGGCCTCCGCACCCGCCTCGGAGCAAAGGCGGGCGCGGAGGCCCGCCCCACTGCGGACGCCGGCGCCTGTTCGCCGAAACCCGACCTCCTAGCCAAATCGGCCGCAGGGTCCTAACTAGAGGCGGGCCAAGGCGTCCGCGGCCGCTGGGCCGGCGCAACGAGGAACCGGAAATGCAGCTCGATATTCCGACGATCGTTTTCGCCGTCGTCGCCATTTTCGTCGTGTGGAAACTGCGCTCGGTGCTTGGCACGCGCGGCGACCCGCAACAGCGACCGCCCTTCGACCAGCGCCCGCCCGCTCGCATGCCCAGCGGCGGCGGCCAGGTCCTGCCATTTGCGCCGCCGGCGCCGGCGGCGGCGCGCGCTGAAGCGCCCCCCGCTCCGCCCGATCGGTGGAAAGGCTTTGCCGCGGCCGGTTCGCCGGTCGCAGCCGGCTTTGACGCGATCGCAGCCACCGACCGCGCGTTCGCGCCCGACAGCTTTCTTAGCGGCGCGAAGGCGGCTTACGAAATGATCGTCGGCGCTTTCGCTGCGGCGGACGCGGACGCGCTCAAACGGCTGCTGGCCCCGGAGGTTTTCGCCAATTTCGACGCGGCGATCCGCGCGCGCCTCGCCGCCGAGCAGACAATGACGACGACGCTGGTGTCGATCGACGCGGCGGACATCGTCGAAGCGCGCCTCGTTGGCACGGCGGCGACGATCGCCGTGCGCTTTGCCGCCAAGCTGGTCTCGGTGACGCGCGACAAGTCCGGCGCCGTGGTCGAGGGCTCGCCCAACGCCGTCGCCGACCATCTCGACGTTTGGACGTTCAGCCGAGACGTCGCCTCGTCCGATCCCAACTGGCTGCTGGCGGCGACGCAGACCGTCCACTAAAGCGGCGGACATCCCCGTGGCGGCGAAGGCAAGGCCAGAGCAAAGCGCGCCATGACGCCGCCTCTGCAACCCTTGAGCTTCGACGCGCTCCCCGGCTTCGTGCACGACGATACATTTGGCGCCTTCGCGGCGTTTCGCGATTGGGCGTGCGCGGCCTTGGCCGGCGCGGCGCCGTTGCGCCTCGCCTGTGCCCCTTCGCAGCATCTGATGGCGGCGGCGCGGGCGGCGCTCGATGCCGGCGTCGTGGACCCGCGGGCCGCGCGCCGTTTCTTTGTCGAACGCTTCCGGCCCTGGCGCGTGCGCTCCGACGCGAGCGACGGCTCTGGATTCCTCACCGGCTATTACGAGCCGTTGATCGCGGCGTCGCTGGCGCCGAGCGCAGAGTTTTGCGCGCCCCTGCTCGCCCGGCCGAGCGACTTGGTGAGCTTCGCGCCCGGCGACGCGCCCGCAGGCTTCGAGGCCAACCTCGCGGCTGGCCAACGCCTCGCCGACGGCTTGCGCCCCTATCCAGAACGCGCCGCGATCGAGGCGCGAGGGGGCGAGGCCGTCGCGTGGCTCGCCGATGAGGTCGAGGTGTTTTTTGCGCAGGTGCAGGGTTCGGCGCGGCTCCGCTTCGCCGACGGGCGCGAGGCGCGGCTCATCTATGACGGCCGCAACGGCCAGCCCTACACGTCGATCGGCCGGCTGTTGATCGAGGCGGGCGAGATCGGCGAAGCGGAGATGTCGCTCGCCCGGCTCAAGGCGTGGCTGAGGGCCAATGGTCTGAGGCCAGGCGAAAAGGGTCGGGCCATCCTGCAACGCAACCGTTCGTATGTGTTCTTTCGGCTCGAAGCGGATAGCGATCCTTCGCTCGGACCGATCGGCGGCGCCGGGATTGCGTTGACGCCGTTGCGCTCGATCGCGATCGACCGCACGATCTGGTCTTACGGCCTGCCGTTCTGGATCGACGCCGATCTGCCGTGGGAGGGCGAAGCGTTGAGCCCGTTCCATCGCCTGATGATCGCCCACGACACGGGCTCGGCGATTCTTGGCCCAGCGCGCGCCGACATCTTTTTTGGCGGCGGCGAAGCGGCGGGCGCGCGCGCCGGAGCCATTCGACATCGCGGCGCCTTCGCCGTCCTCTTGCCCTTGGGCGACGCGCCGTGAGCGACCCCGTTGAACGACCCGCCAAAGGGCGGCTGCGCCGGCTGAGCGAAGAGGAAATCGCTCTATGGATTGAGGTCGCCAAGACGGTCGCCAAGCGGCGCGGCGCGAGTCTGCCGGCGCTCGCCGCGCCGCTCTCGGCCCCCCCGGAGCCCGCCCCGCCCATCGGCAAACCGGCGGCCCCCCCGCCTGCCCGGCGGGCCGCCGCGCCGCCGGCGCCCCAGCCGCTTCCCCCGTTGGAGCGACGCCTCAAGCGCGATCTCGCACGCGGCCGCGCGACGATCGACAGCGTGCTCGATCTGCATGGCATGACCCAGGCCGAAGCCCATTCGGCGCTGCGCGGCTTCCTCGTCCAGGCGCAGGCGCAGGAGTTCCGCCTGGTGATCGTCATCACCGGCAAGGGCGGGCGCGGGCGCGCCGAGGAGACCTGGTTCGGCGAACAAGGCGTGCTGCGCCGGCTTGTCCCCCACTGGCTACGCGATCCGGACCTGCGCGCCATCGTGCTCGGCTTCGAGGAGGCGGGGCCTGCGCACGGCGGCGCCGGCGCGCTCTATGTCCGGCTGCGGCGACGCGAGCGGCGCTGAATAGGCGACTCCGGCGTTTGACCTCGCCCCCGCGAGGCGCCAAGAGGGCGCGCTGCAATCGAGAGGCGAGCCGTTCATGATCGAAGCCGTCGACGTTCTGGGTCTGGGCAATGCGCTGGTGGACGTGATCGCGCACGCCAAGGACGCCGATCTCGTGGCGCAGGACATGCTGAAAGGCGCCATGACGCTGATCGACGAAGATCGCGCCGAAACCCTCTACGCCGCGCGCCTCAAGCCGACCGTCGTCTCGGGCGGCTCGGCGGCCAACACGATCGTCGGCGTCGCCTCCTTCGGCGTGAAAGCCGCCTACATCGGCAAAGTTAAGGCCGACGATCTGGGGCGCGCCTTCATCGACGATCTGCGCGCGACCGGAGTTTCGTTCGAGACCGCTCCGGCGCTGGAGGGTCCGGCGACCGGACGCTCCTTCATCTATGTCACGCCGGACGGCGAGCGGACGATGAACACATTTCTGGGCGCGAGCACCTATCTTTCGCCGCCCGACGTCGACGAGGCGAGAGTGAGGTCGGCGAACATCGTCTATCTAGAAGGCTATATGTGGGACCGTCCGGCGGCGAAATCGGCATTCCAGAAGGCCGGCCAGATCGCGCGCGCGTCACAGCGGCGCGTCGCGCTGACCCTGTCGGATTCGTTTTGCGTCGACCGTTTCCGCGGCGAGTTCATCGATCTGATGCGCAGCGGTCTGGTCGACACGCTATTTGCCAACACCGACGAACTCCTCTCGCTCTACCAGACGCCGAACTTTGACGAGGCGCTCGAAGCGGTCCGCCGAGAAGGCGTGCTCGCGATCGTGACGCGCTCCGAAAGGGGCTCGGTGATCGTCGACGGTCCAGCGATGACCCGCGAGGTTCCGGCTTTCCCGATCGCGCGCATCGTCGACACGACTGGAGCTGGCGATCTGTTCGCGGCCGGCTTCCTCGCTGGGCTGGCGCGCGGCGTCGCGCTCGAAGGCTGTGCGCGGCTCGGCGCGCTCGCCGCGGCCGAGATCATCCAGCACCTCGGCGCCCGGCCGCTGGTTCCGCTGTCGCGCCTAGCGCGCGAAAACGCTCTCGCAATTCCGGCTTAAGCCTCTTCGCCGGCGAGATAGGCCTTGAAGTCTTCCATCGAGGCGAAGCGGAAGGCGCCGGTCTCCATCTCGGCCTCGATCGAGCCGTCGGAGAAAATCTTGTAGTTGGCGCCGCCCGCGCTGTAGTGGCCGACCAGCGCCGGCGGCCCTTCCGGCTCGGCCAGAGCCTGTTCGATCGCGGCGATCGTCGGCACGTGGCCGGCGCGGTTCTCGTTGATCGGCTCTTCGCTCGCCTCCTCCAAGCGCTCGTCGGCAGCGACGACCGCGTGGCCATCCAACGGCGCTTCGTCTTCGAGCGCGGGCGACGCGCCGCCCGCGTGGATTGCCTCCGCTCCGGCCGCCTCGAGATGCGGCGAGTCGGCTTCGTGCGGCGGCAGGTCCGCTTCATGTGAGGACAAGTCCGCTTCGTGCGGCGCGCCCGCCAGCGCCGAAGCGAATTCCGCCGCATGCTCGCCAAATTGGCCCGCGCGCATCACGCTCGTCAGGACATCAAGCCGACGAACCGCGACGCCGATCGCCAGCGTCACCACGCCGCCGGTGATCAGGATCACGCTGCAGGCGCCGTAGAGCAGGCCGAGGTCGGTCGGCAGCAGGCTGAAGCTAGCCGCCAGGCCGCCGAAGCCGGCTACGACGAGGAGAAGTCCTAAGGCGAAGATGACGATCGTCATTGGGGTCCCGATTCGTTCAATCTATCAAACTAATGGCCCAGCGCCAGGCCGCCCAAGTTGCGAAGCGCGAGGGGGCGTCCTAACTATGGCCTGCGTGCGGGCGACGGCGCTCACTCAGGGCGCGATTTCCCCCACAGTGCGTTTTCATGGAGCCCTGCCGATGACCTTCACGCTTCCCGATCTTCCCTACGCTCACGACGCCCTGGGGCCGTACATGTCCAAGGAGACGCTCGAGTTCCATCACGACAAACACCATCTCGCCTATGTCAACAACGGGAACAACCTGCTCAAAGGCACCGAATGGGAAGGCAAGTCGCTCGAGGAGATCGTGCGCGGCTCATACGGCAAAAATGCCGCCCTGTTCAACAATGCCGGCCAGCATTTCAACCACTCGCATTTCTGGAAATGGATGAAGCCGAATGGCGGGGGCAAGATCCCCGGCGTCCTCGAGCGCGCGCTGATCGACTCGTTCGGCTCGGTCGACAAGGCCAAGGAAGACTTCATCGCCGCCGGCACGACGCAATTCGGTTCGGGCTGGGGATGGTTCTCGGTCGTCGACGGCAAGATCGTCGCCGCCAAGACGCCCAACGGCGAGAGCCCGTTGGTGGGTAAAGGCAAGCCGATCCTCGGGGTCGATGTCTGGGAACATTCTTACTACATCGATTACCGCAACCGTCGGCCCGACTATCTCAAGGCCTTCGTCGAACATCTGGTCAATTGGGAATACGTCGCCGAGCTCTATCAAGCCGCGGCGCACTGAGCGGCGCCACCCGCGAGCGAGCGCCGCCGGACTTAAGGTCCGGCGGCGCCCGCTGCGCGCCGATCACTCGACCAGATTGATCTTCTTGTCTGTGCAAAGTTCGACGCCTTGCGCGTCGGTCACCGCTCCGTCTTCGAACACCGCGTGAAGGTCGAACAGGCACGCCTTGTCGTGCGCCAGATGCACGATCGTCTTCTTGCCCGGCGCCAGCGGACCAGCGATCTTCTTGCTGTCGGGCGTTCCCGAGATCGCGCCGACCAGTTGCGTCAGCGCGACGCTGCGACCGTTGATCACCTCGACGGCGATGACGGTCTCAACCGGCTTCTTGGGCGCCGGCTTCGCTTTCGGCTTCGGCTTGGGCTTGTCGACCGAGAAATCTGGCGCGGGCGCCGCCCCAGCGGAATCAGCGACCGGCAAGGGGGTGGTCTGGGCCACGGCGACGCCAGCGGCCAGCAGCGCGCTCCCGCACAGCAAGCAGACCGCCAGAGACAATTTCCGTTTCACGTTCATTCCGAATCCTCCGTTCGGGACGCATTTCCCCCGCGCCCCCGAAACGAGCGCGACAATGACATTAACGCCCGTCGAGGAAAAGGCCCGACCAATGCGTAAGTTAGGCTGCCGGTGCGGCAATGCGTCGCGCTGCGGTCTGCAACATCGGCAGCGCGTCCTCGATCTTTTCCGCGACGAGATAGCGCACTTCGAATCCCTCGCGAATGAAGCCGAGGTTGCGCATGTGCGCGAACAAGGCGAGCAGCGGTCGCCAGAAGCCGCCGACATCGGCGAGAAGCACTGGCTTATGGTGGCGCTGGAGCTGCACCCAAGTCAGTTGTTCGACGAGTTCTTCGAGTGTGCCGACGCCGCCCGGCAGCGCGATGAATGCGTCGGCGCGCTCGAACATGAGTTGCTTACGTTGGTGCATGTCGTCGACGACGACGAGCTCATGCGCAACCTCGAGGGCTTGTTCGCGCTTCAACAGAAACTTGGGGATAATCCCGGTGACGCGTCCGCCCCCTGCAAGCGTCGCGCGCGCCACGCGGCCCATCAGACCTTCGCCGCCGCCGCCAAACACGAGGCCGACCCCGGCCTCGGCCAGCGCCCGTCCCAATGCGTCGGCCGCCTCGGAAAATCGCGGGTCCGACCCAGCGCTGGAGCCGCAGTAAACACAGACGTTCTGAATCGCTTCCATGCGCCGATCTGCCTCAAGCTCGACGCGCGCGTCAAGGCAAACGCCCGGCGGCAAGCCCCTAGGCGCCCTAGCGTTACAAATTCGCTGATTCCCGCCTCAAGTCACACGTCACTTGGCGCGGCGACGACGCTGCTGGCCAAGACCCATCTGCTTGGCGAGCGCCGAGCGCGCCTTCGCGTAAGCCGGCGCGACCATCGGGTAATCCGGCGGCAGGCCCCACTTCTCGCGATACTGCTCAGGCGACAGGTTGTACTGTGTGCGCAGATGGCGCTTCAGCGACTTGAACTTACGACCATCCTCAAGACAGATGATGTAATCGCTGGTGATCGACTTCTTGGGTGAGACCGCCGGCTTGGCGGCTTCCGGCGCCGGCGCGACCGCGCCGGTCGACACCCGCACGATCGCGGCGTGAACATCGCTGAGAAGCGCCGGCAAATCGGTGGCCGGCACAGAATTGTTCGAGACGTAAGCCGAGACGATCTCGGCAGCGAGTTCAACGTGATTGTTCGATTCGCTCATACCGAAAGAAGCTCCCCCTGGGTCGCAGCCAGTTCGATGCGGTCATCGCCCGACGCTTCGGCGCGGCCAAAGTCATTCCAAAAACGCCGACTTCCGAATCACGCGCTAACGGAACGCTTTGCTTGTAGTGGCAAACAATGACCAATTCAAGATTGCCCCACGACTTTTTGCTTATGATTTTTCCAAGTTAAACCGTCGAATATCCCATCGCAGCGCTCGCTTGGCCAAGAAAAGCCCACGCGAAAGTTGTCATCGGGCCCACTCCGGACCGGCGCCGAATGGTCAGAGCGGCGCCCTCGACCGCCCAGGGGTGCTTTTCGGGTAACGCCTCCCTATATTTGGTCGATTCTGTTGTCCCGGACCCTCATGCGCCAGCCGAAGACCTCCAATTTCTTTCGCGCCGGCGCCAACGCCGCCGACCGGGGCACCCTAAGTGGAACCACGCGCCGGTTGTGGCCGTACCTGTGGCCGACCGACCGCGCCGATCTCAAAGCGCGCGCCGCCCTGGCCGTCGGTCTGATGGTCGCTTCCAAAATTGTAACGGTGCTGACCCCCTATGCGCTGAAATGGGCGACCGACGCGTTGACGCCGGCGGCCGGCGCCGCCGCCGCCCCAATTGGCGGCGCGATGGCCGGCGCCGTCGCCCTGACCGCGCTCTACGGCGTCATGCGTATCCTGATGTCGCTCACCCAACAGGGGCGCGACGCGCTGTTCGCGGCGGTGGCGATGAACGCGGTGCGCCGGCTCGCCAATGAAGTGTTCGTCCATCTCCACCAGCTCTCGCTGCGCTTCCACCTCGAGCGCAAGACCGGCGGCCTAACGCGCGTCCTCGAGCGCGGGCGCAACGCCATCGAGACGATCGTGCGCACTTCGATGCTGGTGGCGGTGCCGACCGTCGTCGAGTTCGCGCTGATCTCGGCGGCGTTTCTCTATTCGTTCGACTGGCGTTACGTCCTCGCGATCACCGTCACTGTGTTCGTCTATCTCGTCTACACCACGATCGCCACCAACTGGCGCATAGGCATTCGCCGTTCGATGAACGAAAGCGACACCGACGCCAACACCAAGGCGATCGACAGCCTGCTCAATTTCGAGACCGTCAAGTATTTCGGCGCCGAGGCGCGCGAGGCGGCGCGCTACGACCGCTCGATGGCGCGCTACGAGCGGCTCAGCGTCAGGACCTATGTTTCGCTGGCGGTGCTCAACGCCGGGCAGGCGATCATCTTCACCATCGGCATGGTCGCGGTGCTGGTGATGTGCGTTGCCGGCATTCGTAGCCATCGCAACAACATCGGCGATTTCGTGCTGCTCAACGCGATGATGCTGCAGCTTTACCAGCCGCTCAACTTCATGGGCATGGTCTACCGCGACATCAAACAGGCGATCGTCGACATCGAAATGATGTTCGTCATCCTCGGCGAGGCCCCGGAAATACAGGACCGTCCTGGCGCCAAGCCGCTCGTAGTGCCGCATGGCGCGGTGCGCTTCGAGAACGTCGAGTTCTCCTATGACCCGGCGCGCAAAATCTTGCGCGGCGTGTCGTTCGAGGCGCCGGCCGGGCGCACGCTGGCGATCGTCGGCCCGTCGGGCGCCGGCAAATCGACGATTTCGCGACTGCTGTTCCGTTTCTACGAACCCTCGTCCGGGCGCATCACCATCGATGGCCAGGACATCGCCGAGGTCACGCAGACGAGCCTGCGCGCCGCGATCGGCATGGTGCCGCAGGACACGGTGCTGTTCAACGACACGATCCTCTACAACATCCGGTACGGGCGCGACGACGCCAGCGACAAGGACGTCGAGGCGGTGGCGGACGACGCGCAGATCGACGGCTTCATCCGCTTGGCGCCGCAGGGCTACGGCGCGATGGTCGGCGAGCGCGGCCTCAAGCTGTCGGGCGGCGAGAAACAGCGCGTCGCCATCGCCCGCACAATGCTGAAAGGGCCGCCCATCCTGGTGCTCGACGAGGCGACCTCGGCGCTCGACACCTTCACCGAGCGCGAGATCCAAGCGGCGCTCGAGCGCGTGTCGAAGGGCCGCACCACGCTGATCATCGCCCATCGCCTGTCGACCGTCGTCCACGCCGACGAGATCCTGGTGCTCGACAAGGGCGAGATCGCCGAGCGCGGCGCGCATGAGGAGCTTTTGGCGCGCGGCGGGATCTACGCGCGGCTGTGGAGCCGCCAGCGCGAGGCCGACGAGGCCGAGGCGGCGCTACGGCTCGCCAGCGACGAGCCCAAGGGGGACGCGGAAGTCGAGCCGGAGGCGGCGCTGGCGGCAGAGGCCGCGCTTGACGCGGAGCCGCCGCTCCCCGCCTCGGCGCCGTGACTTTCGCCGCGTTTTGCGGCAGAACACCGCCTCCGCCGCGAGAGCGCCCATGTCCGTCATCGAATCCGTTCGCCGCCAGCTCGTTCCCATCCACCCGCAAGGCTACATCTTCATCGCGGCTTTCGCCGCGGCGACGCTGTTCTTGGCTTGGGTTTGGGCGCCGCTCGGCTGGCTGGCGTTCGTCGCGACTCTTTGGTGCGTTTACTTCTTTCGCGACCCCGCGCGCGTGACGCCGCTGGCGGCCGATCTCGTCATCGCCCCGGCTGACGGCGTCATCTCTTTCGCCGGCCTCGCGACGCCGCCCCCGGAACTGGGCCTTGGCGCCGCGCCGCTGCAGCGGCTGTCGGTTTTCATGTCGGTGTTCGATTGCCACGTCAATCGCGCGCCGGTCGAGGGGCGGGTGCGGCGCGTCGTCTATCATCCCGGCGCCTTTCTCAGCGCCGATCTCGACAAGGCGAGCGAAGCCAATGAGCGCAACGGCGTGGTGATCGAGAACGCGGCCGGTTCGTTCGGCGTCGTCCAGATCGCCGGCCTCGTCGCGCGCCGCATCGTCTGCTTCACGCAGGAAGGCGCGCATCTCGCCGCTGGCGATCGCTTCGGCCTCATCCGCTTTGGCTCGCGGGTCGATGTCTACCTACCCGAGGGCGCGCGCATCGCAGTCGGCGTTGGCGCGCGGTCGGTCGCGGGCGAGACGGTCCTGGCCGAGTTCGGCCGCGCCGGGCCGCCGCGGCAATTCCGCTTGAGCTGAGGGGAGCGCGGCCGGTGAACGAGCTTCCGCCCCCGTCCTCGCGAGCGCGCCCGGTGCGGCGTCGCATGCCCGGCATCCGGGCGGTGCCGATGCGGCTGCTGGTTCCCAATCTGGTGACGCTGCTCGCTCTGTGCCTCGGCATGACGGCGATCCGCTTCGCCATCGAAGGGTCGATCGAATGGGCGGTGAGCGCCATCGCCGCTGCGGCGGTGCTTGACGGGCTCGACGGGCGGATCGCGCGCGCGTTGAAGGGCACCTCGCGCTTTGGCGCCGAGCTCGATTCGCTGGTCGATTTCGTCGACTTCGGCGTCGCGCCCGGCGTCGTGCTCTATGTCTCCGGCCTCGACCAGATGAAGAGCCTGGGCTGGCTGGCGACGCTGGTTTTCGTCATCGCCTGCGCGCTGCGGCTCGCCCGCTTCAACGTGTCGGTCGACGACCCCGAGACGCCGGACTGGCGCAAGAACTTCTTTGTCGGCATGCCGGCGCCGGCCGGCGCGATCGTCGGCTTGTTGCCGGTTTACCTGCGCTTTCTCCTCTCCGACCCCAGCGGCGCACCGCGCTTCGTCGGGCTCGAGATCGCCTATGTCGTCGGCGTCGCGCTGCTGATGGCGAGCCGGGTGCCACATTTTTCCGGCAAGTCGCTCGGCCGCGTGCCGCACGACTACGTCGCCCCGGTGCTGATCGGACTGGCGGCGGCGCTGCTGCTCACCATCAACTTCCCGTTCCAGTCGCTGGTCGCGCTGTCGCTCGCCTATCTGTTCACCATTCCCTTCAGCGTGCGCCGCTACCTGACCCTGAGCCGCCAACAGGGCTGAAAAATCAACGCGCTCAAAGCGGATAACCGTTTCCCCACGGCGGAATTTCATATAGGGTTCGCGCGCTTTGCGGCGCCCCGTCACGACGGGTGCGCCGCGCTCAAGAAAGGCCCAAATGTCGAAGGAAGAATTGCTAGAGTTTCCCGGATTCGTCGTCGAGCTGCTGCCCAACGCGACCTTTCGCGTCAAGCTCGAGAACGACCACGAGATCATCGCCCACACCGCCGGCAAGATGCGCAAGAACCGCATCCGCGTGCTGGCCGGCGACAAGGTTCTGGTCGAGATGACGCCCTACGATCTGACCAAGGGCCGCATCACCTATCGGTTCAAGTAGGCGCGCTTCATGCAGGCGCCGCAGTGAGGAACGCCGCGTGAGCGACACCGACGCGCGTCCCCGTCTGGTCCTGGCCTCTGGCTCGCCGCGCCGTCTCGCGCTGCTCGCGCAGATTGGCGTCGCGCCTGACGCCGTCATTCCCGCCGATATCGAAGAAACGCCGCGGCGTAACGAATCGCCGCGCGCGCTGGCGCAGCGACTGAGCTCCGAAAAGGCGATGATCGCCGCCGAGATCGCGCGCAAGCGGCCAGAACTGGGCGCCGTCCTGACGCTGGCGGCCGACACGGTGGTGTGCGTCGGACGACGCGTGTTGCCCAAATGCGAGATCCTCGACGAGGCGGAGGACTGCCTCAGCCTGCTCTCCGGCCGCGCTCATCGCGTTTACACCGGTTTGACGCTGGTCACGACGATCGGCGGTCAGCGCCATCGCCTGGTCGAGACCCGCGTGCGCTTCAAGCGCCTGTCGCGCGCCGAAGCGAACGCCTATCTCGCCAGCGGCGAATGGCGCGGCAAGGCCGGCGGCTACGCCATTCAAGGCCTCGCCGGCGCCTTCGTGCTGCGCCTGGTCGGCTCCTACACCAGCGTTGTCGGCCTGCCGCTGGCTGAAACGGCCGGGCTGCTGATCGGCGAAGGCTACCCCGTCCTCGACGCCTGGGCGCCGGGAGGCTGACTCATGGCGGCTAAGGCGGAGAAGCACGCTAGCGCGGCAAGCGCGAGCAAGCTCAAATGCGTGATCTGCGGCAAGCCGCGCGCGGCGCGCTACGATCCGTTCTGCTCGAAGCGATGCGCCGATGTCGACCTGCATCGTTGGTTCAAGGGGAGCTACGTGATCCCCGGCGGCGAGCCGACGAAGCCCGAGGGCGAGGACGAAGAGTAGCCGAACCCCCTTCTGCGCGCAGCGGGGAAGGGGCGCATCATCGCGTCTCACCCGCCCACTGACGCCGCCTTCACGCCGTTCTCCGCTCGCTCTTCCCCGCCCAGCCGCCCCTCGGCGCAGGCGATGGCGAAGGCGTAGGCGCGAGCGACATCGTCGAGGCGCTCGAGCCGGCCTGGCGCGCCGCCGTGGCCCGCCTCCATCGCGGTGCGTAGCAGGATCGGGCCGCCGCCGGTCATCGTCGCCCTGAGCCGCGCCACCCATTTGGCCGGCTCCCAATAGGTGACGCGCGGATCGGTCAGCCCGGCGAGAACCAGGATCGCCGGGTAGCGCTGCGGGCGGACGTTGTCATAGGGGCTGTAGCCGCGAATGCTGGCGAAGGCTTCGCTGCTGCGGATCGGATCGCCCCATTCGAGCCATTCGGGCGGGGTCAGCGGCAAGCTGCCGTCGAGCATCGTGTTGAGCACGTCGACGAACGGCACGTCGGCGATGATCCCGGCGTAAAGCTCCGGCGCCATATTGGCGATCGCGCCCATCAACATGCCCCCCGCACTGCCGCCATGAGCGATCACGCCGCGCGCCGACGCGAAGCCCGCAGCGACGAGATGGCGGGTGGCGGCGATGAAATCGGTGAATGTGTTGGGCTTGGCGGCGAGCTTGCCTCCTTCGTACCAGCGCCAGCCCTTCTCCGTGCCGCCGCGCACATGGGCGAGCGCGTAGACAAAGCCGCGATCGACCAGCGACAGGCGATTGGTCGAGAAATTGGCGTCGATGGTTTGCCCGTAAGCGCCATAGCCGTAGATCACCAGCGGCGCTGTGCCGTCGAGCGCAAGATCGCGGCGATAGAGCAGCGAGATCGGCACGCTCTCGCCATCGTCGGCGCGGGCGAACACCGAGCGCGTCACATAGGCCGAGGCGTCGAAGTCCTTCGGCGTCATCTGCTTCTTGCGCAGCATGCGCTGGCGCAGCCTGACGTCGTAGTCGTAAATCTCCTGGCTGCACGCCATCGACGAGAAGCCGAAGCGAAACACCGACGCATCGAACTCGTAGACCGTCTCGAGCGTCAGATGATAGGTCTGCGCCTCAAAGGGGATCGCGTGGGCGCCGCCGCCGGCGAACTCGTGAACGAACAGGCGCGGCGCGCCGTCCTCGCGCGCCAGCACGACTAGGAAGTCCCTGAACAGCGAGACTTGCTCGATCAGCCGCCCGTCCTGATGGGGAATGAACGGGCGCCAGTTGGCCTCCTCCGGCGCCGCGCGCGGCGCGACGACGACGCGAAAGTCGCGAGCGCCGCCGCTGTTGGTGCGGATGTAAAAGACCTCGCCATGATCCATCGCATCGTAACGGTGGCCGGGCCGGCGCGCGGCGATCAGGCGCGGCCGAGCAGCGGGATCGAGAAGATCGACGACGTGGGTCTCCGAGGCGTCGTGGCCGTGGACCGAGATCATCGCGACGCGGCCGAGCCGGCTCGGCCTGATGGCGATAAACCAGGCGGGGTCCGCCTCCTCAAAAATCTGCGCGTCCTCGTCCTGCGCTGTCCCGAGGCGATGCAGCATCACCCGCCAGGGGCGATGGCTTTCGTCCTGCTCGACATAGAGGAAGGCAAGCGAGTCGCGCGTCCACACGACCTCGCCAGTGGCGCGCTCGACCAGATCGGGTAAATCCGCTTCGCCGTCGATGTCGCGCACACGAATCGCGAACATTTCCGAGCCCTTGTCGTCGGCGCTCCAGGCGAGCTTGCGGTGATCGGGCGCGTGGCGGGCGAAGGTGAGCTGGAAAAAGCTCTTGCCTTCGGCGCGGGCGTCGCCGTCGAGCAGCACGCTTTCGCGGCCGCCCCCGCGCGGCTTGCGGCAATAGATGCGATGCTGGCCGCCGTGGCGGAAGCGCGAATAATAGGCGTAGGGGCCATCCGTCTGCGGAACGTCGCTGTCGTCTTCCTTCAGCCGCGCCCGCATCTCGCGCGCGAGCTGGCGTTGCAGATTGCGAGTCGGCGCCAGCAGCGCGTCAGAATAGGCGTTCTCCGCTTCGAGCAGCGCGTGAATGTCGGCGGGCAGCGCGGCGGGCTCGCTGAGCACCTCGCGCCAATTGTCGGCGCGAATCCAGGCGTAGTCGTCGACCCACGCGAAGCCGTGGGCGTGGCGCTCCTGCGGCCGCTTGGCGGCGATCGGCGGCGCGGGCGCGCCGCGCGACGGCTTGGCGTCAGGCATGTCGCCCTCCTACACCTGCTCCCATGCATTGCTGCGCGCCGAGCGGAAGGCCGCGTCGATGACGCGCATGTTGGCGATGGCGTCTTCGATCGGCGATTCGAGCGCCCCATCGCCCAGCGCCGCGCGCGAAAAGGCGTCGCCCTGCAGCGTGTATTGATCGCAGATAGGGAACTCTTCGACGCGCGCGCCCCCGCCCACGAGATCCACGCCGCTGTCGATGGTTATGCGCGTTGGCCGATCTTTCGGCGCGTTGAAGGGAATGGCGACTTCGAGACGGCCCTTTTCGCCGACCAGCGTCACCCGCTGAAGGGCGGAGAGCTGCGTCGCGCACGAGAAGGTCAGATGCCGACCGCCGGGAAACTCGATCAGCGCGCTCGCCAGCCGATCAGTGCCAAAAGCGGGATCGACGTCGAGCGCGGCGACGACGCGGATCGGTTCGGCGGCAAAGATATAGCGGGCGGTGTTGATCGCGTAGCAGCCGATGTCGTAGAGCCCGCCCCCGCCCGGCGGCTTGTTGCGGATGTTGGCCGGGTCGGTCAGGCGATAGGAAAAGAAGGTCTGGATCGCCCGCACCTCGCCGAGCGCGCCCGAGCGCGCGATCTCGCGCGCGCGGCGCCATTGCGGGTGATAGCGAACCATGAAGGCTTCGGCGACGAGCTTGCCGGCGCTGTCGCGCGCCGCAACCAGCGCCTGCGCCTCCTTGGCGTCGAGGGCGATCGGCTTCTCGCACAGAACATGCTTGCCCGCCTTGAGCGCTCGGATCGTCCACTCGACGTGCAACTCGTTGGGCAGTGGATTGTAGATCGCCTCGATCATCGGGTCGGCAAGCAGCGCCTCATAAGAACCATAGGCCTGGGGGATGCCGAGCTTGGCCGCCACCGCCTTGGCGCGTGAAAGATCGCGCGAGGCGATCGCGTCAATCCGCGCGACTTCGCCGCGCTGCATGGCGGGGATCACCTGCTCGACGCCGATTTTGGCGACACTGAGCACGCCCCAAGACAGTTTGCGGGTCATCGTCCCCTCCCATTGGCTGACTGCGGCGCACCATAGCGATTTTCCCGCGCGACGGAACCGCCCCCGCGCTTGCCGCCCTAGCCGCCGGCGCCCTATCGTCAAAGCGGCTCGATTTTGGTCAACCGCCGGATGGGGGGCGATCTTGGCTCAAGCGGAGGACGCCTTCTCCAAGGCGCGGCTCGAAGCGTTCTCCGACGGCGTGATCGCCGTCATCATCACCATTATGGTCCTCGACCTGAAGGCGCCCGCGAGCGCCGACCCGGCCGATCTCTTCAAGCTGTGGCCCTCGTTCACGATCTATCTCGTCAGCTTCGCCTTCGTCGCGATCTATTGGATCAACCATCACGCGATCATGACCGCCGCGCACCACGCGACGGCGAGCCTGATCTGGGCGAACAACGCGCTGCTGTTCTGCCTTTCGCTCGTTCCCTTCGCCACCGCCTATGTCGGCGCGACGGATCTCGCGCCGTTCCCGACTATGGTCTACGCCGCGCTGCAGTTCGTCTGCGGCCTCGCCTTCAACCTGACCTTCGCGACGATCGTCGCCCAGCGACGCAACGATGCGGCGTTCATGGCGGGCGTGCGGGCGCGCCGGCTCCAGAACTACGCCGCCAACGGCGCTTATCTGCTTTCAATCATCGTCGCCGCATGGAGCCCGACGAGCGCGCTGGCGCTGTTCGTCGCCGTCGCGGTCGCCTATGTCGTTCCGGGCCTGTTCACCGAAGTGCCGCTGCCGCGAGCCGCGCGCCCCGAGGCCTGACCTATTTCTCGGTCGGCAGACGCCCTTCGCTCTGGCGGCCCAGCATCCAGCCGGGATATTCGGGCCGCGGCGCGCTCACTGTATCGAGCGCGGCGATCTCATCGGCGCTGAGCGTCAGCTTGGCGGCGGCGAGATTGTCGTCGAGCTGTTCGATCGTCTTGGCGCCGACGATGACGCTCATCACCCCCTTGCGCTGCAACAGCCAGGCGAGCGCAACACGCGCCACCGAGACGTCATGCGCCTTGGCGATCGGCCGCATGGCGTCGACGATGTCGAAGGCGCGCTCGCGCTCGACGGGCGGAAAATCGAACACCGCGCGGCGCGTCCCCTCCGGCCCCTTGCCGTCGCGGGCGAACTTGCCGCTGAGCAACCCGCCGGCGAGCGGGCTCCACACCATCACGCCGAGCCCCTGATCCTCGACCAGCGGCAGCACCTCGCGCTCAAGATCGCGCCCCGCGATCGTGTAATAGGCCTGCACCGTCTCGAAGCGGGCGAAGCCGCACTGCTGCGAAATACCGAGCGCCTTCATGATCTGCCAGGCGGCGAGATTGGAGCAGCCGATCGTGCGCACCAGGCCGCGCGACACGCAATCGTCAAGCGCGCGCAAGGTTTCCTCGATCGGCGTCACGGCGTCAAAGCCGTGGATCTGGTAGAGATCGACGTAGTCGAGGCCGAGCCGCTTCAGGCTGCCGGCGATCTGATCCATGACGTGGCCGCGCGACAGGCCGACCGCATTGGGACCCGGCCCGGTGCGGCCGCGCACCTTGGTGGCGATGATCACATCTTCGCGCGCAACCTTAAGATCGCGCAGCGCCTGACCAAGCATCGCCTCCGATTGACCTTCCGAATAGACGTCGGCGGTGTCGATGAAATTGACACCAGCGGCGAGCGCGCGCTCGACCAGCTCGCTCGCACCCTTCTGCTCGACCGTGCCGATCGACCGCCAAAAGCCCGCGCCGCCGTGGAAAGTCATCGCCCCGAGACAGATTTCCGAAACGAATTGGCCGGTGCGGCCGAGCGGACGATAGTGCATGAGGGGAAGCTCCATGAGGTCGCGAGGCTACTGGGCCGGGCCCGACGCCGCGTCGGCTTCAGTTATGGACGAGCGCGGGCTGTCGCAAGGGCTGCGAGCGCAAACGGCGACGGAGTCACGCCGCCTTTTCGACCGGGGGCGCCAGGGCGCCGGTCATCATCGCGACGGCGTCGGACATCGTGTTCTTGCGTGGATCGATCACGGTCAGGCGGCGGCCCAGCCGATGGATGTGGATGCGGTCCGCAACTTCGAACACATGCGGCATGTTGTGCGAGATCAGGATGATCGGCAGGCCGCGCTTCTTGACGTCGAGGATGAGCTCGAGCACCCGGCGCGATTCCTTGACGCCAAGCGCCGCCGTCGGCTCGTCCATGATGATCACCCGCCGCGCGAACGCCGCCGCGCGCGCCACCGCGACGCCCTGGCGCTGGCCGCCCGACAGCGTCTCGACCGGCTGATTGATGTTCTGGATCGTCATCAGCCCGAGCGCATTGAGTTTTTCGCGCGCGAACTTCTGCATCCCGGCGCGATCGAGGGCGCGGAAGATGCGCCCTTTGACGCCATGCGAGCGAAGCTCGCGGCCAAGGAACATGTTGTCGGCGATCGACAGCGCCGGCGACAACGCGAGATTCTGGTAGACTGTCTCGATGCCCGCCTCGCGCGCGTCGATCGGCGAGCGAAAATTGACGGCCTCGCCGCTGAGGCGGATTTCGCCGCTGTCGGGAATTACGGCGCCGCAGATCGCCTTGATCAGCGTCGATTTGCCGGCGCCATTGTCGCCGATCACCGCCAGGATCTCGCCGGGATAAAGATCGAAATCGGCATGATCGAGCGCGATAACCGGGCCGTAGCGTTTGACGAGCTGCCGGCAGGTGAGGATCGGTTCGACGCTCATTGCGAGATCCTCCGAATCCACTGGTCGAGCGCGACCGCGACGATGATCAGCACACCAATGGCGAATTCCTGCCACAGCACGTCGAGGCCGGCGAGCGAGACGGCGGAGCGGAAGACGCCGACGATCAGCGCACCGATCAGCGTGCCGACGACCGAACCGCGTCCGCCAAACAGGCTGGTGCCGCCGATCACCACGGCGGTGATGCTGTCGAGGTTGGCGTTCTCGCCAGCGGTCGGGCTGATCGCGCCGATGCGGCCGATCAGCGCCCAGCCGGCGATTGCGGAAATCAGGCCGGCCAGAACGTAGACGCTGAACAGGACGCGGTCGGTGTCGATACCGGCCAAACGCGCGGCTTCCGGATCGTCGCCGGTGGCGTAGACGTGTCGCCCATATGCGGTGCGATTGAGCACGTACCAGACGATCACCGCCAGCACGATCAGCAGGAAGCTGGCGAGGATGATGCGCGAATTGCCGATGTTGAAGGGCTCGCCCATCAACTGCAGGAACGGCGCCTTATCCTCGATGTCCTGCATCCGGATGGTTTCGCTATCCGAATAGAACGTATTGAGCGCGCCGATGATGCTGAGCGTTCCCAGCGTCACGATGAACGGCGGCATCTTCATTCGCGTGACCAGCACGCCGTTCAGGGCGCCGCAGGCGACGCCGCACACGAGGCCGAGCGGAAAGGCGATGATCGTCGGCACGCCGTCGATCACGCCCAGGCGCCCCATCACGACCGACGAGATCACCATGATGACGCCGACCGAAAGGTCGATGCCAGCGGTCAGGATCACCAGCGTCTGCGCAAGGCCGAGAATGCCGACGATCGTCACCTGCGTCAGCACGGTCGAGAGATTGCTGCCGGTGACGAAATGCGTGAAGTTCACGCTCATGCCGAGCGCGAGGCCGAGCACCAGCACGACGAAGGGAACGGTGGTGGGATAGTGATGCAGGAAGCGCTGGAGGCGCTTGGCGAAGGGAAGATGCTCTTCCTGGAACGACACCTGCACGGCGGCAGCCGCGGCGAGCACGCGCTCGTATTCCTGTGGCGCGGGCCGCTCGCCTTGCGAAGCTTCGCTCATCGCCCGCTCCCCCTATGACGTCTGGCGTTCGCGCCGTTGATAAAATCGGCGCTCCGAGATGTTGCTCGAGAGCGCCAACTCTTCAGTTTAATAAACGATCAAACCAGGGCGAAATCAACCCCAGCAGAGCTTGGCGCCTTCGGTGGTGTCGATCGAGGGCACGCCGGGCACCGGATGGTCAGTGACCAGCTTCTCGCCGGTGTCCATGCTGGTCGGCTTCTTGCCGGACTTGATGAACTCGGCCACGGCCGCGACGCCGTCCGCGGCCATCAGCAGCGGATATTGCTGCGAGGTGGCGCCGACAACTCCGTCCTTGACCATCTTCACGCCGGGGCAGCCGCCATCGACCGCAACGATCAGCACGCCCTTGTCCTTGCCCGCCGCCTTGAGCGCCTCGTAGCCGCCGTCGGCCGCCGGCTCGTTGATCGCATAGACGACGTTGATGTCGGAGGCCTTCTGGAGAATGTTCTCCATCGCCTTGCGACCGCCCTCGGTCGCGCCCTTGGTCACGTCCGAGCCGACGATCTGCGGACTGTCGCTCTGCGCGTAGTGCTTGGGATCCTTGACCGGGATGCCGAAGCCGGTGAGGAAGCCGTTGTGACGGAGATAGTCGACGGTCGGCTCGTTGGCGGAGAGATCGAGCGTCGCGATCTTGGCGCTCGCGGCCTTGTCGCCGAGCGTCGCCTTCGCCCACATGCCGATCAATTCGCCGGCCTTGAAATTGTCGGTGGCGAAATTCGCGTCGGCCGCATCGACCGGATCGAGCGGCGTGTCGAGCGTAATGACGAGCACGCCGGCCTTGCGGGCCTTCTCAACCGTCGGCACGATCGCCGTGGAGTCGCTGGGCACCAGCAGAATGCCCTTGGCGCCGGCCGCGATCAGCTGCTCGATCGCCGCGACTTCGCCATCGTTGTCGCCGTCAAACTTGCCAGCGTAAGCCTGCGGGGTGAGGCCGAGCTCCTTGGCCTTGGCTTCGAAGCCCTCCTTCATCTTCACGAAGAAGGGATTGGTGTTGGTCTTGGTGACGAGCCCGACGATGTCGGCGGCGTAAGAAGGCACGCTGGTCGCCGCGAACGCCAGGGCAATGGCGGCAGTCGACAGAAGTGCGAGTTTTCTCGACATTGATTCCTCCCTAAACTATTGAATTGGCGGCGGTTACCGCGCTTCTTATTATGAGCGGCGAAGCGCCGAAGTTGGCAAATTGAGCGAGCCAGCCTCGCGCCGTCGCCGCCATTGAGCCAAGAATCGGGCCCGAGTCAAGGATAAATCAAACTGCCTGAATTATTATTGACGCTTCGGGCGGACGCTCGCATGCTGAGGGCGACGATCGGCGGCGTAGCGAACCGCCCAACCGGTCGATAGAACTGCGGGAGGAGACCCCATGCCGGTTCTGGCCGAAAACACCGCCGCGCCACTAACGCCGACCGCCATCGCCGGCGGCGCCGATCAGTCGGGCCTGCGTCTCTACAACGAGCGGTTGATCCTCTCGCTGGTGCGTCGCTACGGACAATTGTCGAAAATCGAGGTCGCGCGCGCGACCGGCCTCTCGGTCCAGTCGACGTCGACGATTATGAACCGATTGCAGAGCGAGGGCTTGCTGCGTCGCGAGGCGCCGCAGCGCGGACGCGTCGGCCAGCCTACCGTGCCGCTCTCGCTCGATCCCGAAGGGGCGTTTTCGATTGGGCTCAAAATCGGCCGACGCAGTTGCGATCTGGTGCTGATCGATTTTTGCGGCCACGTGCGGCGACGCGCGCAGCGCAATTATCCCTATCCGACGCCAAATCTGGTGAGCGAATTCGTCGTCGATGAATTGGAGCCGATGATCGAATCGCTGGCGCCGGCGCAGCGTCGCCGCATCGTCGGCCTCGGCGTCGCGACGCCGTTCCAGATGTGGAACTGGTCGAGCGAGATCGGCGCGCCGGCCGAGGAAATGAACGCCTGGCGCTCGTTCTCGATCGAGGACGAGCTCGCGCGGCTCTCGCCGTTTCCCGTTACGCTATGCAACGACGCCACCTCGGCCTGCGCCGCGGAACTTTTTTTTGGCGACGCGTGGCGGCGACGCGATTTTCTCTATTTTTTTGTCGGCACATTCATCGGCGGCGGCCTGGTGATCGACGGCGCGCTTTTTCCGGGCCGCACCGGCAACGCCGCCGCGCTCGGCTCGATGCCGATCGGCATGGCCGAGCACAAAAGCGGCGGCGCGTCCCAATTGATCGACCACGCTTCGATCCGTCAGCTCGAAAAGCGAATCGAAGCGGCGGGGCGCGATCCCTCGTCGATCTGGCGAACTCCCGACGACTGGGACGATTTCGGCCCCCTGCTCGACGAATGGATCGACGAGGCCGCCGCTGGGCTCGCCTACGCCACGGTGACGGCGATCTCAATCATCGACGTTCAAGCGGTCATCATCGATGGAGTGATGCCCAAGGCGGTGCGCGAACGCCTCACCTTGAGCGTAGCGGAGAAGGTCGAGTCTTTCGACCGACGTGGTTTGTCGGACGTGGTCGTCACGCAAGGCACGATCGGGGCCGACGCGCGCGCCATCGGCGGAGCGGCGCTGCCGCTGATCAAGACATTTGCGCGCGACCGCGAAGTGCTATTCAAGGACGCGCCGACCGAATCGGCGAACGCCTGATCCCTCTGGAGCAGCGCCGCCCTAGTTCCGTCCACACGCCATGATCTTAGCTGAGCTTGCCCGCCACCTGTAGCGAGACGATCCCCATGGCCGCGAAAATGACCAAAGTCGAACCGTTCGATCTCGTCGTCTTCGGCGGCACCGGCGATCTCGCCCATCGCAAGCTCTATCCGGCGCTGCTCCATCGTGAAATGAGCGATCAGTTCACCGAGCCAACGCGCATCATCGGCGTCTCGCGCCGCCCGCTCGACCGCGACGCGTTCCAGGCGAGCGTCAAGGAGGCGGTCGGCAATCTGGTGCCGCAGGATGCCGGCGACGCGGCGCGCTTCGAGCGTTTTATCAGCCGGTTCGACTATGTCTCGGTCGACGTCAGCGGCGAGGCCGGTTGGGACCGCCTGAAGGCGATGCTCGGCGCCGACGAGCGCGCGCGCGCCTATTATCTCGCGACCGGCCCCGACCTGTTCGGCCCGATCGCCAAACGGCTCGGCTCGAACGGTCTCGCCACGGCGCGATCGCGCATCATCGTCGAGAAGCCGATCGGGCGCGACGGCGCCAGCGCCGCGGCGATCAACGACGCAATCGGCAGCGTGTTCCCGGAGACCGCGATTTTTCGCATCGATCACTATCTCGGCAAGGAATCGGTGCAGAACTTGATGGCGCTGCGCTTCGCCAACGCGCTGTTCGAGCCGGTGTGGAACAACGCCCACATCGATCACGTGCAGATCACCGTCGCCGAGACGCTCGGCGTCGAGGGGCGCGGCGCCTATTACGACCAATCGGGCGCGCTGCGCGACATGGTGCAGAACCACATGTTGCAACTGCTGTGTCTGGTGGCGATGGAGCCACCGTTCTCGTTGCAGGCCGATTCGCTGCGCGACGAAAAACTAAAAGTGTTGAAATCGCTCAGCCCGATCGACGCCAGCAACGCCCTGTCCTTGACCGTTCGCGGCCAATATCGCGCCGGCTTTGCCGAGAGCGGGCCCGCCGCCTCCTACCTGCAGGACATCGGCAAGGAGGCGAGCGACACCGAGACCTTCGTCGCGTTGCGGATCGGGGTCGCCAACTGGCGCTGGGCGGGCGTGCCGTTCTATCTGCGCACCGGCAAGCGTCTGCCGCAGCGCTTCTCCGAAATCTCGATCGGCTTTCGCCGCGTGCCGCACGCCATCTTCGCCAGCGACTCTGATGGGATTCCCGCCAACCGGCTGGTCATCCGCGTACAGCCGGACGAGGGTATCAAGCTGTGGCTGATGATCAAGGAGCCCGGCGCCGGCTCGATGCGCCTGCAACACGTGCCGCTCGACATGAGCTTCGCCAAGACGTTTGGCGTGCGCACCGCCGATGCCTACGAGCGGTTGCTGATGGACGCGATCCGCGGCAACCCGGCGTTGTTCATGCGCCGCGACGAGGTGGAGGCCGCATGGCGCTTCATCGATCCAATCCGCGAAGCCTGGAGCCAGGCCCACGAGCCGCCGCGCGCCTACGCCGCGGGCGCCTGGGGTCCGGCGGCGGCGATCGCACTGATCGAGCGCGACGGGCGCACATGGAACGAGGAATACGAATGACGTCGATCGTCCGCCGCGATTTTCCTGACGGAGCCAAGCTGGCGCCAGCCTTCGCCAAGTGGACGGCCGAGCGGCTCGCCGCCGCGATCGCGGCGCGCGGCGTCGCCCTGTTGGTCGTCTCCGGCGGCACGACGCCGCTGCGCTACTTTCACGCGCTGTCGGAGCAAAAGCTCGACTGGTCGCGCGTCGCAATCACGCTCGCCGACGAGCGTCGCGTCGCCGACGATTCGCCGCGCTCCAACGCCAAGCTGGCGCGCGAAGCCCTGCTGCGCGGGCGAGCGGCCGTCGCGGTCTTCTCGCCGCTCGCCGATTCGCGGCTCAACGAAGACCAGGAGCTCGCAGCCGCCAACGCCCGCATCGCCGCCCTGCCTTCGCCCGCCGATCTCGTCGTCCTCGGCATGGGCGAAGACGGCCACACCGCGTCGTGGTTTCCCGGCGCCGACGGGCTCGCCGAGGCGATGAACCCGTCCGCACGCGTGCTGGTTGCGCCGATCCGCGCGGCGGACGCTCCCGAGCCGCGCCTGACGCTGACGGGACGCGCTATTCTGCGTGCCCGCGCAATCGCGCTGCAGATCGAGGGTCCCGCCAAACTGGCGACGCTCGACAAGGCGCTCGCGGCGGGACCGGTTGAGGCAATGCCGATCCGCGCCGTGCTGCGCGGCGCGGCCGACCGACTGACGATCTTCGCCGCCGCGAAGTCCTGACGCAGGGGCGCTTGCGGCAGTCGTTCTTCATAGGCAGTTCAGATTTTGCGACTGTCGTAGGCCCAGTGCAGCAAGGCCTGGCGCTGGCGCGGCCGACAGAAGGGATCGCCGGGCTCGCAGTGGCGCCGGATCTGCGCGGCATGGCGGCGGATCGCCTTCCACCGCCCGATCTGGCGCGCATCCTCCTCTGGAATCCGCCGGCCCTGGTAGTAGCGGCAATACCACTGAAACCAGCCGCGCGGGTCGTCGGGGTGAACCCAGCCCTTCGCGCGCCAGACCGATAGCGGCTGACTGGCGGCGACGCCGAAATGATTGAGCGCGGGGTCGGCGCGCGCGGGTGACAGTTTGGCGCGGGCGAACCAGCTCGCGGGGAATTCGGCGCGACAATCTGTCATGTAGCAGCCGCCGAATACGCCCAGCGCCAGCATCGTCGCCGGCGTCAGCTCGGGCTGAAACGCCGGATCGAAATTGCGACCCGCCGGTTCGCTAAGCGCGTAACGATAGCCGGTCTGCATCCGGTCGTTGACGGTAATGGTTCGAGGGCGGTTCGACATCGCTCGGGCGATCCATTTTCGCTTCCTCTTGGCTAGCGCGCCCGCGCCTTCGCGATCAAGCGCGTCTTTGCATTGCCGCGAGGTCGCGAAACATTCCGCCCGCGCCGCCCGGAGCGGCGCCCATTGACAGTTCGCCCTCGCGCTGTGACACCCGCGATGTGCGAACGCGCCTTCGAGCGGCGAGCGCGCCCCGGCGCAGGCCTCAATTTCAGAATGGACTCCGCTGTGGCGCGACAAGTGGCGATCATCGGCGACCGGTTCATGCTGCCCGAGGCGTTCGAGCAGCGGCTGAAGGCGGTTTGCGGCGCGGCGATCGCGATCCGATCGCGCAAGGACGAATGGCCCGACGCGCCGATCGCGCATGGCTACGCCGTCGAGGGCGTGGAGGGGTTGAAGGAATATTTCGGTTCGCCCGATGGCGTGGTCGCTTTTGTTGGCGACGCGGAGATTCTCGTCACCCATCTCGCCCCGCTGCCGCGCAGCGTATTTGTCCGCCTGCCGCGACTGCGGCTGGTCGCGGTCGCGCGCGGGGGACCGGTCAATATCGACATGGCCGCGGCGCGCGAATTCAACGTGCGGGTCGTCAACGCGCCCGGCCGCAACGCCTCCGCCGTCGCCGAGTTCACAATCGGCTGCATCCTCGCCGAGACGCGCAAGATCCGCGCCGGCCACGAGGCGCTGCGCGTCGGCGTCTGGCGCGGTGATCTCTATCGCGCCGAGCTCGCCGGGCGCGAACTCAGCGAGCTGACGGTCGGCGTTGTCGGCTACGGCCATGTCGGAACGCGGGTGGTAAAGCTGCTGCGCGCCTTTGGCGCGCGCGTGCTGGTATGCGATCCCTATGTCGCGCTTAGCCCTGACGACCTTGCCGCGGGCGTGCGGCCCGTCTCGATCGCGGGCCTGCTCGCCGAGGCTGACGTGGTGACACTGCACGCGCGCGTCACGCCGGAGACGACCGCCATGATCGACGCGGCCGCCTTGGCGCTGATGAAGCCGGGCGCGCTGCTGGTCAACACCGCGCGCGGGCCGTTATGCGACTACGCCGCGCTCTACGACGCGCTTCGCTCGGGCGCGCTCGGCGGCGCGATGCTGGAAACCTTCGCGGTTGAGCCCGTGCCGGCCGACTGGCCTCTGCTGCGCCTGCCCAACGTGACGCTGACCCCTCACATCGCCGGCGCGTCGCTGCGAACCGTCGCCAACGCCGCCGAGCAGGCGGCTGAGGAGGTGCGGCGCTATCTCGCGGGCGAGCCGGCGCTCAATCCCTGCTGAAGGAAGCGGGCGCCCGCGAGAGCGCATCGCCCGGCGCAACAAAAAGCCCCCTCGCGTTTGGGCGTCGGGGGTATTTTCTGAAGTTTGGTTGCGGGGGCAGGATTTGAACCTGCGGCCTTCAGGTTATGAGCCTGACGAGCTACCGGGCTGCTCCACCCCGCGTCGCGGGCGATTTTATTGATCGCCGCAGAACTGGTTGATTTCGTGATGAGGAAAAGCGTTCTTTGCAGGCCTGGCGACGACCTACTCTCCCGTGTCTTGAGACAAAGTACCATTGGCGCTGAGGCGTTTGACGGCCGAGTTCGGGATGGGATCGGGTCTTATCGCCTCGCCGAGGGCCACCAGGCCGGCGAAGAACGTTTTTGAAGCAAAATGGTTTTTCGAGCAGTTGTTTCAGGCGACGTCTCGTTGAGGAGACGTCGCCTGTGATGATTTGTCGCGCTTTGGCGACGAGAGCGATCAAGCCGAACGAGCGATTAGTACCGGTAAGCTGCGCGCGTTGCCGCGTTTCCACATCCGGCCTATCAACGTGGTGGTCTTCCACGGCTCTTCAGGGAGAACTGGTTTTGAGGCTGGTTTCCCGCTTAGATGCCTTCAGCGGTTATCCATTCCGTATATAGCTACCCTGCACCACCGCTGGCGCGATGACAGGTCCACCAGAGATACGTTCACCCCGGTCCTCTCGTACTAGGGGCAAATCCTCTCAATTCTCCAACACCCACGGCAGATAGGGACCAAACTGTCTCACGACGTTTTGAACCCAGCTCACGTACCACTTTAATCGGCGAACAGCCGAACCCTTGGGACCTTCTCCAGCCCCAGGATGTGATGAGCCGACATCGAGGTGCCAAACACTCCCGTCGATATGGACTCTTGGGGAGTATCAGCCTGTTATCCCCGGCGTACCTTTTATCCGTTGAGCGATGGCCCACCCACGCGGGACCACCGGATCACTATGACCGACTTTCGTCTCTGCTCGACTTGTTGGTCTCGCAGTCAGGCTGGCTTATGCCATTGCACTCGACGACCGATTTCCGACCGGTCTGAGCCAACCATTGCGCGCCTCCGTTACACTTTGGGAGGCGACCGCCCCAGTCAAACTACCCACCATGCGTTGTCCCGGCTCCGGATGACGGAGCGCGGTTAGACATCCATGAACTCAAGGGTGGTATTTCAAGGGTGGCTCCACCAGAGCTAGCGCCCCGGCTTCAAAGCCTACCACCTATCCTACACATGACCACACGAATGCCAACGCAAAGCTATAGTAAAGGTGCACGGGGTCTTTCCGTCTGACCGCAGGAACCCCGCATCTTCACGGGGACTTCAATTTCACTGAGCTGACGTTGGAGACAGCGGGGAAGTCATTACGCCATTCGTGCAGGTCGGAACTTACCCGACAAGGAATTTCGCTACCTTAGGACCGTTATAGTTACGGCCGCCGTTTACCGGGGCTTCAATTCAAGGCTTGCACCTCTCCTTTTAACCTTCCGGCACCGGGCAGGCGTCAGACCCTATACGTCATCTTGCGATTTCGCAGAGCCCTGTGTTTTTGTTAAACAGTTGCCACCCCCTGGTCTGTGCCCCCCCGCCCCACTTGCGTGAGACGAGGGCCTCCTTATCCCGAAGTTACGGAGGCAATATTGCCGAGTTCCTTCAACGTCATTCTCTCAAGCGCCTTGGTATGCTCTACCTGTCCACCTGTGTCGGTTTCGGGTACGGTCTGATGCGGGAGCTATTTCCTGGGACCTCGTCGCAGCCCTCCCAATCCGATAAGGGAGAACAACTTAAAAGATCCGTCACTACCCGCTGGCCCACGAATATTAACGTGGTTCCCATCGACTACGCCTTTCGGCCTCGCCTTAGGGACCGGCTAACCCTGCGAAGATTAACTTTACGCAGGAACCCTTGGACTTTCGGCGACACTGTCTTTCACAGTGTTTGTCGTTACTCATGTCAGCATTCGCACTTCCGATCCGCTCCAGGAGCCCTCACGGGTCTCCCTTCACTGCAAACGGAACGCTCCGCTACCGCTCGATAGCCCGCTAAGACTATCGAACCCAAAGCTTCGGCTCGTGGCTTGAGCCCCGTTACATCTTCGGCGCAGAAACCCTTATTTAGACCAGTGAGCTGTTACGCTTTCTTTAAAGGATGGCTGCTTCTAAGCCAACCTCCTGGTTGTTTTGGGATTTCCACATCCTTTCCCACTTAGCCACGAATTGGGGGCCTTAGCTGTTGGTCTGGGTTGTTTCCCTCTCCACAATGGACGTTAGCACCCACTGTGTGACTCCCGAGAACGGCTTCCAGGTATTCGGAGTTTGGTTAGGTTTGGTAGGGTTTTGGCCCCCCTAGCCCATCCAGTGCTCTACCCCCTGGAGCCTCGCCTCGAGGCTATACCTAAATATATTTCGCGGAGAACCAGCTATTTCCGAGTTTGGTTGGCCTTTCACCCCTAATCACAAGTCATCCGAGTCTTTTTCAACAGACACCGGTTCGGTCCTCCAGTAGGTGTTACCCTACCTTCAACCTGCTCATGACTAGATCACTCGGTTTCGGGTCTAAAGCATCGAACTGAACCGCCCTGTTCAAACTCGCTTTCGCTGCGCCTTCGCCTATCGGCTTAAGCTTGCTCGATACTTTAAGTCGCTGACCCATAATACAAAAGGTACGCCGTCACCCAACTCACCAAAGAGCTCGGGCTTCGACTGTTTGTAGGCGTCCGGTTTCAGGAACTGTTTCACTCCCCTCGTCGGGGTGCTTTTCACCTTTCCCTCACGGTACTTGTTCGCTATCGGTCGCTGAGGAGTACTTAGGCTTGGAGGGTGGTCCCCCCATGTTCAGACAGGATTTCACGTGTCCCGCCCTACTCGTATCTCCTGCTCTCATCCTATCCATACGGGGCTATCACCCGCTACGGCCCGGCTTTCCAACCGGTTCTGGTCAATAAAAGCAAAAGCATTGGCCTGGTCCGCGTTCGCTCGCCACTACTAACGGAGTCTCGTTGATGTCCTTTCCTCCGGGTACTGAGATGTTTCAGTTCCCCGGGTTCGCTTTTATTCCCCTATGGATTCAAGGAATAAATACCCTCTCATGATCTCTGCTAATCCAAAGATTGCTTGAAGCTCAAGGGCTTTCGCCCCAAAACCCAAGCCGACCCCTGCATCGTCAAAGTTAGAAGCGTGAACTTCCAAACTAAGCTTCAGCAGGCGTCTCTTCAGAATAACAGAGATCGAGGGTGGGTTTCCCCATTCGGAGATTCCCGGATCAAAGCCTGTTCGCGGCTCCCCGGGACTTATCGCAGCGTACCACGTCCTTCATCGCCTCTCAGCGCCAAGGCATCCACCGAACGCCCTTAAGACACTTGATCACTCTCATCGCCAACGCGCGCCGCTCAACGCCTCCCCCGCCAACGATCTCGCGATCGTAAAACGACAAAAAACGCCAATTCAACTCGGCAGTCTACGGAACCCCTCCCCTCTCTCGAGAAGTTGGGTCTCGCGTTGGACTTTTCGAAAAGACCATTTTGCTTCAAACGCATCCGGGAGCCTTAGCGGTCAAGCCAGGCCCACGACTGAGATGCTCGATTGATCGAAAGAGAGAAGGGAGAGAGCATGCAAGACAAGAGAAAAAAGCCGTTAGGCCCATTCCCCGCTTCATGTTCGCCCAACCCACTTGCGGGTCGACCGAATGCGTTTCCTCTTCACGATGTCAGACATATCCTGCTCCCTTACGCGCCAAAGCGCGCACGGGGGCCGGAAACTGGTTTTCGAAGGGAAGAGAGGGCGATCAGCCGCCAAATGGAGCCGCCAAAGTCGGGCGCGTCTAAAGCCGGGCGCGTCTACAGCGCGCCGCCAACTCAGATCATCGCCTGGTGGAGCCAGACGGGATCGAACCGACGACCTCATGCTTGCAAAGCACGCGCTCTCCCAACTGAGCTATGGCCCCTTCTTGCGATAGGAAGAAGTTCCTCGCGTCAGCTCGGCGTCGCTTCGCTCCTACTCAAAACCCTCGCGGGTTTTGAGACGCCGGCGCCCACGCCAAACTCGCTGGGCAAAGTTCGCTTTCCGCAAACCGTGAGGTTTGCTAGCCGCGAACGCGGCGCCGAGCTGATGCGAGGAACGCAAGCCGGAGGCTTGCCCGCAAGATGGTGGGCCTGGGAGGACTCGAACCTCCGACCTCACGCTTATCAAGCGCGCGCTCTAACCAACTGAGCTACAAGCCCGAGCTCTCTTGAGGTCTTGGCGCCAACTCCAGCGCGCCCAAGGCTCGCTTCGAACCAAGCCTCGCTTCGAACCAAGGCTCGCTCCGAACAAAGTCGCCCCTGTCCGAACGGCCAGGGCGAACCCAAGCTCGTCCATCCCTTCGAATGGAAGAAAGAGAGACGAAGACGGCGGCGTCCCGCCAATGCGCCTCTGACCTGAGGCGCTGATTTTCTTCACGGCGGACAAAACGGGCCGGCCGAGGCCGAGCCGCTTGATGTCTTCCGATCCAGAAAGGAGGTGATCCAGCCGCAGGTTCCCCTACGGCTACCTTGTTACGACTTCACCCCAGTCGCTGACCCTACCGTGGTCGCCTGCCCCCTTGCGGTTGGCGAAACGCCTTCGGGTAAAACCAACTCCCATGGTGTGACGGGCGGTGTGTACAAGGCCCGGGAACGTATTCACCGCGGCGTGCTGATCCGCGATTACTAGCGATTCCAACTTCATGCACTCGAGTTGCAGAGTACAATCCGAACTGAGACGGCTTTTTGAGATTTGCCAAGGCTCGCACCTTCGCGTCCCTCTGTCACCGCCATTGTAGCACGTGTGTAGCCCAGCCTGTAAGGGCCATGAGGACTTGACGTCATCCCCACCTTCCTCCGGCTTATCACCGGCAGTCCCCCTGGAGTGCCCAACTGAATGATGGCAACTAAGGGCGAGGGTTGCGCTCGTTGCGGGACTTAACCCAACATCTCACGACACGAGCTGACGACAGCCATGCAGCACCTGTGTTCCCGGCTCCGAAGAGAAGATCGCATCTCTGCAATCCGTCCAGGACATGTCAAAAGCTGGTAAGGTTCTGCGCGTTGCTTCGAATTAAACCACATGCTCCACCGCTTGTGCGGGCCCCCGTCAATTCCTTTGAGTTTTAATCTTGCGACCGTACTCCCCAGGCGGGATGCTTAATGCGTTAGCGGCGCCACTGAAGAGCAAGCTCCCCAACGGCTAGCATCCATCGTTTACAGCGTGGACTACCAGGGTATCTAATCCTGTTTGCTCCCCACGCTTTCGCGTCTCAGCGTCAGTTCCGGGCCAGTGAGCCGCCTTCGCCACTGGTGTTCTTGCGAATATCTACGAATTTCACCTCTACACTCGCAGTTCCACTCACCTCTCCCGGACTCAAGACTTCCAGTATCAAAGGCAGTTCCGAGGTTGAGCCTCGGCATTTCACCCCTGACTTAAAAGCCCGCCTACACGCGCTTTACGCCCAGTAATTCCGAACAACGCTAGCCCCCTTCGTATTACCGCGGCTGCTGGCACGAAGTTAGCCGGGGCTTCTTATCTCGGTACCGTCATTATCGTCCCGAGCGAAAGAGCTTTACAACCCTAAGGCCGTCATCACTCACGCGGCATGGCTGGATCAGGCTTGCGCCCATTGTCCAATATTCCCCACTGCTGCCTCCCGTAGGAGTTTGGGCCGTGTCTCAGTCCCAATGTGGCTGATCATCCTCTCAGACCAGCTACCGATCGTCGCCTTGGTGCGCCATTACCACACCAACTAGCTAATCGGACGCGGGCCAATCCTCCGGCGATAAATCTTTCGCCTCTCGACCGTATCCGGTATTAGCTCAAGTTTCCCTGAGTTATTCCGAACCGGAGGGTATGTTCCCACGCGTTACTCACCCGTCTGCCACTCCCCTATTGCTAGGAGCGTTCGACTTGCATGTGTTAAGCCTGCCGCCAGCGTTCGTTCTGAGCCAGGATCAAACTCTCAAGTTGAATTGAGATCTTTGTCCTGACTGGTCACTTCAACAGTTCCCTCGCGGAAACCGCTTATTCTTGACGAGTTCCAAACACATCCGCTCAAACACAACACCAATTCAGACCGCCTCACGACGTTCCGCACTGGCTCATGCCCAAGCGCGATGAATTCAAAACGTGACCGTCAGTTGTCTCTTCGGACTTCGCTCCCCAAGCCTGACCCCAGCCCAACAAACCGAACCCGCTCGCGCAAGCCCAACCCGCCAAACCAAAACCAAACCCAGACAACAAAGCCCCGCAAGGACCCCGCCGCCCACGTCTCTCTTCCTTCCGATACAATTGTCAAATAGCGTTCGGGAAAGCTTGCGCCCTCCCTGCGGACCCCAACAGCGCCCCGCAGAGCTTGTCGCTCCAACGAAACGCCGCCTGAACCCGAATTTCACGTCCGGCCAAGCCGAAGGCCGAGACGACCGAAACCACCCACCCCCGCCTCTCAGCAGGGAGGAGCGTACTTTCGAGATCGTCCCGAAATCCCGACGCCACAACGGCCGCCACAGCGTCGTCGCCGTCGGTTCGGTTGATATAGGGAAGCGGGCTCCCACTGTCAAATTGTTTTTGCAAAAGAGTCGCAATTGCGCGGCCTCACCACGCCTCCGCGGGGGATAACCGAGTGGGCGAGCGCGCCCATCCGCTTCACTCGCCGCACAACAGCCATTGTTTTCGCCAAAGACAGGCGCGGGCGCGCGTCCATTCGCGCTCGTTGCGTCGGCGCGCCGGCGCCGCTAGAGAAGGGCCGCAATGGCGCGGATTTCAAGCGAGCGACAAGAGCGACCGTGACGACTTTGGCCGCCCGCCTCGCCCGCGTCGCCGGGCCGAACGAGAGAATCCGCTTTGCGGTCGAGCTCGGACACGAGCCGCCGATCGAGATCGGCGAGCCGCGCATCGAGGGACACGAGCGCCGTCGCATTTCGGCGCGCTGGCTCGCGGCCGTCGCGCTCTCTGGCCTCTCGGCCTCGCCCTGATCGGCGCCGCGCTCTATCTCGATCTCGACCGGCAATCGAATTTCGCCGAGGCGCCGGAAATCGCCTCTCTCACCCATCACGATGAGGCCGACAGCGTCAATCCGACCAAGGGCGACCGGCTGGTGCGCCCGATCGACATCGTCGCCGCCAAACAGACCTTCAAAGCGCCGACGACCATCAAGATCGGCGACAAGGAAGTCGTGCGCGCCCGGCCCTTCACCATCCTGTCGACGGCGCTGACCCTGACGCCCAACGCATTCGCCGACGCCGTGCCGGCATTCGATCCGCTCTCGGCGATGGGCGGAGCCGCCGAGAAGGCGGACGCGGCGCCCGATCCCGGCCCGGTGCAGGACGACGCCGAGGTCGCCTTCTCGCAGCGCGACCTCACTGGCGATGAAGCCGCGGCCGCGACCGGCGAGCTGACGCTCGCCGAGGCGCAGGCGCAGGTCGCCGAAATGCTCAGAACGACCACGGCGGGCGACGACGCCCCGGCCCTGCCCTCGCAGTTGCTGCTGATGCGCACCAGCCAGGCCGGCATCGACCCGCTCGGCGTCCTCTCCTACGCCAACGACCGGCTCGGTCAACGCCAACGCGCCCTTCGCCTCGATCGAGGTGCAAGATGGTGCCGGAGAACGTCACCGACGCGGTCAAGACGCCGGCCCTGGCGGAGACGCCGCGAGCGGCTGGTGCAAATGCGCCACGGCGAGAGCTTCGCCGATCTGCTGCGCGCCAATGGCGCCAATGACAAGGCGGCGAGCGACATCCTCGCCGCCTTCGGGCTCAAGCCCGGCGACTCGCCGGTCGCCGAAGGCCAGAGGATCATCCTGCAATACGGCGAGCCGGAAGCCGCGGACAAGCCGGCGCCGATCGCGCGCGTGTCGGTCTACGCCGACGAGCAGCTCAAATCGACGATCGCCGTCAACGATGCAGGCGCCTACGTGCCGGTGACGTTGCGACGCGATTCAAGCCCGCGCCGCAACGCGGATGCCGACGCCGACAACGGCGGCATGAGCCTCTATGAGAGCTTCTACGAAACCGCGCTGAAGCAGGGCCTGCCGCGAACCGATCATCGACGAAATGGTGCGCGCCTTCGCCAATGACGTCGACTTCCAGCGCGCGGCGCAATCGGGCGATTCGGTGACCGCCTTCGTCGCCGACGCGGATGAGGTCGATCCGCATCCGCAACTGCTCTACGCGATGATGACTGTGCGCGACCAGACGTTCAAATATTATCGCTTCCAGACGCCCGACGACGGCCTGGTCGATTACTACGACGAGAACGGCCGCTCGGTGCGCAAGTTCCTCATCCGCAAACCGATCGTCGGAGGCGAAATGACCTCGCCGTTCGGCATGCGCTACCATCCGATCCTGCACTACTCGCGCATGCACACCGGCGTCGACTGGGGCGCGCCGATCGGCACGCCGATCATGGCGGCCGGCAATGGCGTCGTCATCAAGGCCGAGTTCACCTCGGGATACGGCCGGCGCGTCGAAATCCAGCACGCCAACGGCTACGTGACCACCTACAACCACATGTCTGGCTTCGCGCGCGACATCGCGGCAGGCGTGCGCGTCACGCAGGGCCAGGTGATTGGCTATCTCGGCCAGTCGGGCCTCGCGACCGGGCCGCACCTTCACTACGAAGTCATCATCAATGGCAATTTCGTCGACCCGATGGCGATCAAGCTCGCTCGCACCCGCGAGTTCGACGGCAAGATGCTCGCCTCCTTCAAGCGCGAGCGCGACCGCATCGATCAATTGATGACCGAAGCGCCCAACGCCGAGAGCGCCGCGCCGACGGCGAACGCCGGCGCCGCCTCGGTCGCCGCCAAGCTCAACTAAGGCGCACCGCCAAGCGCGTTTCGCCCGGCGCAAAGCCGAGCGCGACGCCGAGCTCATGCGCGCTCACGTCCTCACCGCGCAGCGTGCGTAGCGGCGTCGCGCTCGCGCTTTTCGCAAGCTTCGCGCCCTCGGCGTCGAGCACGAGGCGATGGTGGCGGTAGCGCGGCGCCGGCAGCGCGAGCAGCGCCTGCAACAGACGGTGGGCCGCCGTGGCGGCCAAGAGGTCGCGGCCGCGCACGACGTCGCTCACCTCCTGCAGCGCGTCGTCGACGACCACGGCGAGGTGATAGCTCGCCGCGCTGTCCCTGCCGCGCAGGACGAAATCGCCCCAGAGCTCGGGGTCGCAGCGGTGCAGAGTCTCGCGCTCGCCCTCGCCCCATTCGCGCCAGGTCAGCTCGGCGGAAGCGAGGCTCGCCAGCGCGGCGGTCGAATCGAGGCGCCAGACGGCGCGCTCGCCGCCGGCCAATCGGGCGGCCGCTTCGCGCGGCGCGATGGCGCGGCAGGTTCCCCGATAGCGCGGCGCCCCGTCGGGATCGCTTGCCCCGCTCGCCAAGGCGACCATGGCGCGCGTGCAAAAGCAAGGATAGGCGAGCCCTCGCGCGCGCAGCACGGTGAGAGCGCGCGCATAGTCGTTGGCGTGTTCGCTTTGGCGGCGCGGCGCAGTCTCGAACGCGACGCCGAGCCAGTCGAGATCCTCCAGGATCGCAGTTTCGAATTCGCGCTTGCAGCGCGTCCGGTCCAAGTCTTCAATGCGCAGCAGCAGGCGTCCACCAGCGGCGGCGGCGATGCGCGCATTGAGCAGCGCCGAATAGGCGTGGCCGAGATGCAGCAAGCCGTTGGGCGTCGGCGCGAAGCGAAGGGTCGGAACGGACTGCATCGGCTCAAGGGGGCGAAGGGAGAATGGCGGCCACTGTTTCCAAAAAGCGCGGCGCCGGCAAGAGCGGGACAAAGGGCGCGCGCCGCAAGGCTTCGGCAAAAGCGCCCGCCAAGGCGAGCGCCAAGCCTCGCGTTAAGACTCGCGCCAGGTCTTCTACGAAGAAGTCTTCTACGAAGAAGTCGTCGACAAAGAAGTCTCCCGTCAAACGCCGACGCCTTCGCGCGCCAGCCAAGACGGCCGGCCCGCGTTATCATCCCGGGCCGCCGATCATCGACGAGGCGGCGCTGATCGAGGCGGCCGCGCGGCTGATGACGCTCGACCCGGAGATCATCGCCCAGCTCGTCGAGATCGGCGGGCCGCTGCCGTTGCGCAGGCGCGAACCCGGATTCGCGGGGCTCGCGGCGATCATCGTCTCCCAGCAGGTGTCGGTCGCGAGCGCCAACGCGATCTTCGGCCGCCTTGCCGCCGAGCTGACGCCGCTGGACGCGGCGACCCTCGCCGACTCCGACGATGCGACGCTCAAGCGTTGCGGTCTGTCGCACCCCAAAATCCGTGCGCTCAGGGCGCTCGCCGAGGCGATCGCGGCCGGTCTCGATCTCAACGCGCTGAGCGCGCTCGAGGCGCACACGGCGCACGCGTCGCTGGTGGCGGTGAAGGGGATCGGCCCCTGGACCGCCGATATCTTCCTGCTGTCCTGCCTCGGCCACCCCGACGCCTTTCCGGCCGGCGACCTCGCCCTGCAGGAAGCGGCGCGACTTGCTCTCGGTCTCAAGCAGCGTCCCGACGCGCGCAAGCTCGAAGAGATCGCCGAGCGTTGGCGCCCGCTGCGCGGCGTGGCGGCGCGGATGCTGTGGGCCTATTACGGCGGCATGAAGAAGCGCGCGGGCGCGATCGATCAATAGCTGGCGCGCCTCGCGCGTTCGCGATAGAGGACCGGCGACCTTGCGACCTCGGGAGCACACGCCGATGACCGCCGAATTGACGGGACCGCGCCTCGATCCCCCGCGTGGAGGCGCCAAGCAGCTGGTTGTTTTTCTGCACGGCTACGGCGCTAACGGCGACGACTTGATCGCGCTCGGCCAGCAGTGGCGCGCTTTGTTGCCCGAGGCGGCCTTCGTCTCGCCGCACGCGCCCGAGCGTTGCATCGGGGCGCCGACGGGCCGGCAATGGTTCGCCCTGAGCGGCGCCCCGCCCGACGATCCGCGCGGCGCCGACGAGCGCTTGCGCGGCGCCGCAGCCGCCCGACCGGCGATCGACGCCTTCCTCGACCGCGAGTTGGCGCGGCTCGGCCTCGACGATTCGCGCCTTGCGCTCGTTGGCTTCAGCCAGGGGGCGATGATGGCGCTGCACGTCGGCTTGCGCCGACAGCGCGCGCCGGCGGCGATCGTCTCTTACTCGGGCCTGCTCATCGGCCCTGAACGGCTCGCGGAGGCCACTGCGCGTAACGCCAAAGGCGAGCCGCCGCCGATTCTCCTCGTCCACGGCGATCAGGATCCGGTGATCCCGCTCGAGGCGATGTTCGCCGCGATGGACGACTTCGGCCAGGCGAGCATCCCCAATCAGTGGCATCTCGCATTCGGCGTCGGCCATGGCATCGACGCGGAAGGCTTGCGCCACGGCGGGCTGTTCCTCGCCCAGGGCTTTGGCGTCAGGCAGCGCTGAGCGCTTGTCCAAAACAAAAGAGCCGCCTCGACGAGGCGGCTCTTGGGAATTTGCAAGACGCGCGCGACGAGATCAGCGCGAGTAGAATTCGATGACCTGGTTGGGCTCCATCTGGGTCGGATAGGGCACTTCGGTCAGGCTGGGAATGCGCGTGAGCTTGGCGCTGCCCTTGGCGTGGTCGACTTCGAGATAGTCGGGCACGTCGCGCTCGGCGAGCGCCGCCGCTTCGATTACCACCGCGAGCTGGCGCGAGGATTCCTTGATCTCGACCAGATCGCCGACCTTCACCAGATAAGAGGCGATGTTGACGCGGCGGCCGTTGACCGTGAGATGGCCATGGTTGACGAACTGGCGCGCGGCAAAGACGGTCGGGACGAACTTGGCGCGATAGACGAAAGCGTCGAGACGGCGCTCGAGCAGGCCGATCAGGTTGGCGCTGGAATCGCCCTTCATGCGCACCGCCTCCACATAGTACTTGTGGAACTGGCGCTCGAGAATGTTGCCGTAATAGCCCTTCAGCTTCTGCTTGGCCTTGAGCTGGGTGCCGAAGTCGGTCGCCTTGCCCTTGCGGCGCTGGCCGTGCTGGCCGGGGCCGTATTCGCGCTTGTTGACTGGGCTGCGGGGGCGACCCCAGATGTTCTGGCCCATCCGGCGGTCGATTTTGTACTTGGCTTCTGCGCGCTTCGTCATCGCGGTTCCTCTGGTTCTATGGACAGGGAACGCGCCCTCCTCTGCTCCGGCCCCCACCAAAAGTGGGCGCCGAGGCCGACAGGCTCACGCCGAGCTAGGCGCAGACCGCGGGTGCGTCAAACGACAAGCGCGCCCTCAGAGCGAAGGCGCGCGTCGCGGCTAGCCCGTAGGCTGTGGGCGCAGCAAAGTCAATTCTGAGCCGGGGCCCTGTTTGAGCGCACGGGCGACGAGCGGGCCGCCCGACAACCCCACACAACTCGCCCAGTCCACGCGACCCGCCCTAGCGCGGACCGGAGCGAATCATCGCGAATCACTTTGGCGGACCTGTCAACGATCGCCAGAGTCCGCGTCGCTTACTCATGCATTGAAAGCATGCCAGACCCGACACTATCGCACACAGTCGGTCAGTTCTGCGCAATTATTTCTGTTTTTTGGAATAAAAAGCGCATTTTAACAACGAATGTCGCAATTTTGACATGACAATTACGCATGCATATTGCAATGCAGCATTGACTTTGTGCGGCGCGGTACTATCTTCGCGAAGTGATGGGGACGGAAGACTCAAGAGGCACACGAGGGCGACCGGTCAACGGACCGCCGCCAATCACACGAGAAAGGGTCCAGCCATGAACTTCGATTTCATCCTGCGCTATCTGCGCGAACGTCGCGCCTACTGGGCGACCATGCGGGAACTCTCCGCTTACACCGACCGCGAACTGCACGACATCGGCATCGACCGCGCCGACATCGAGCACATCGCACGCCTCGCGACCGAGGGCTGAGTGCGCCCGTCGCGACGACCCTACGAGCCGGCCCGCCTGCCGGCTCGTCGGGCGTCAATTGTTTACATATCTCAACGGTAACGAGGGCAGCGCCCTCGCCCTGGGGTTGCAGTCGCCGCATTAGGCCGACGTTTCCGTTCGCCCCAACACCCGCATCCCGGCGATCGCCGCGAAGAGCAGTAGCGCGAACAGCGCGAATGCGCCCGACAGCGACAAGGCGTCGGCGACGACGCCGGTGACCAGGGGCGCGGGCACGCGCGCAAACGACCCGAAGAACGCCGCCGTCGACAGGCCGACCGCCGCCGAGACGCCCGGTCGCGAGGCGGCCAGTGCGAAGCCACAGGGAACCACCGCGCCGGTGCCAAAGCCAATGATGGCAAAGCCCGCAATGCTGGCGAAGAAGCCGAAGCGCCCCGCGACGATCATGAAGCCCAAGGCCGCGACGCCAAGCGAGATTTCGATCAGCCGGCGGTCGGCGATTCGGGCGCGCAGCCGGTCGGCGTTGAAGCGCAGAAGCGCCTGACAGCCGGCAAAGAACGACGCGCCGAGGCCAGCCCACTCCGCCCATTGCGGCGCCTCCTGACGCAGAACCAGCGCCGACCACGCCATCGCCGCGGTCTCGCAGGCGATCGAGACGCCGATGACCAGCCCGATCACCACCAGCGCGCGCGACAGCAGGCCACGGCGGTCCGCCCGAACCACGCCGACCGCGTCGCCGATATTGACGGGGATGGCGTAGGCGACCCCCGCCGCCGCCAACCACAACGCCGCGCTCACCAGAACACAGGAGAGCCAGGGCGCAGCGCTGACCGCGAGCAGCCCGCCCGCCGCGGCGCCGACCGCGATGCCGGCCGACGCCGACCCGTGCAGGCTGGCGAGAATTGGCTTGGCGAGACCACGCTCGATGCGCGCGCCGGCGGCGTTCATCGTCAGATCGACCAAGCCGCAGAGAAAACCAAAGCCGGCCTGCAAGACGAAATAGACGGCGACATTTTTCACCAGCAGCACCGCGGCGAGCACCGGGCCCGCCGCGAGGGCGGCGGCGATCAGGCTGCGTTTGAGCGTGAAGCGGTGGGCGATCGCGCCCGCCAACGACATTGCCGTGAGATAGGCGCCCGTGAACAGCGTCAGCACGACGCCATAGGTCAAGGCGCTGATGCCGATCCGGGCAACGATGGTCGCCGCCGCCCCCGACCAGAAGCCCAACGCATTGCCGAGGGCAAAGAACATGATCGCCGTCGCCACGCGCGGCGTTAGCGCATTTGCGATGAATTTCGTGGCCGGCCTTGCCGGCGACACGCGCTCTGGCTTCATGCCGTCAATGACCCGACGAGAGCCGCGCGCACTGGCGCGACGCCGCTACGCACAAGCGCGGGCGAAAACTCCAAGTCACTTGGCGGCGGCGCGCGGCTTGAGAACTTCGACGTTGGTCGGCGGCGCCTCCACCTCGGGCGGCGGGGCGGCGGCAGCGCGGCTGAAGCGCGCAATCAGCCACGAGCGGAACAACGCGACCGCCTCATTGCTGAGGTCTTCGGGATGGGTGGTCAGGTAGTAGCCGTAGCCTTCGTCGAGCCAGAGGTCGAAGGGCTGCGCGAGCCGCCCGGCCTTGATCTCGTCGGCAAACAGCAGCGGGTCGGAGAGCGCGATGCCGTCGCCGAGCATCGCGTATTGAACGACCAGTTGCTCGGTGTCGAAGACGAGGCCCCGGTCGACCGGCAGATCGGGGCGGCCGATCGAGCGGGCGAACATCTCCCAGAAATAGTGCCGCGAACGGCCGTCGATCTTGACGTGCAGCAGATCGTTGGCCGCGATGAACTTGGCCGGGTCCGAGCGGTCGGCGTTCTCTAGCAACTTGGGGCTGCACAGCGGCGTCGCGCGCACCATCCACAGTAGATCGTGAATCGCGTCGGCGACGCGCGGCTCCGAATAGACAATGGCGATGTCGATGTCGCCGTCGGTGTCGGCGGCGGTGGTCGGCTTGGAGACAATCTCGAGCGTGATGCCCGGGTTCTCGTCGCGGAAGTCGCGCAAAATCGGGATCGCCAGGCGATGCGCGAACGAGGTCGGCAGCGCGACTTTCAACACGCGCTTGGGCCGGCCCTTCTCCTTGATCACCTCGCCGATCGCCTGGTCGATGCGGTCGAACGACTTGGAGACCACGGGGAGAATGTGCCGCCCGGCCTCGGTGAGCACGAGTTGTTGAGGTCGGCGCTCAAACAGCGTCACGCCGAGAAAGTTCTCCAGCACGATGACATGCCGGCTCACCGCGCTCTGGGCGACGGTGAGGCTGTTGGCTGCGGCAGTGAAGCTGAGGTGCTGACCAGCCGCCTCAAACGCCCGCAAAGCGTTGAGCGGCAACCATCTGCGATCCATCGTCCATCCCCACGGGCGACGCTCGGCCCATCGGCCGACGCGCATTCCCGCGAAACATGCGCCGCCAGCGCGCAAGCGCGCGCCGGAATTGTCCGACAGGACGATATGGCTCACGCACTTCGCCCGCAAGGGCTCGAACGCGCTGGCGCACATCCATCCACATGCGATTTGACCCCGCGCTCCATCTCACGTGCGGCTTTCCATCCGTGTTCGTCTGGGCTAAAGCAGCCTCCACGCTTCCCCCAATCCTTCGGCCCATGACCTCACAGAGCCCTGTCGCGCGCCGGCGCACTTTCGCGATCATCTCGCATCCAGACGCCGGCAAAACAACGCTGACCGAGAAGATCCTGCTGTTCGGCGGCGCCATTCAGCTCGCCGGCGAAGTGCGCGCCAAGGCCAACCGCCGCCAGACCCGCTCGGACTGGATGGGCATCGAGCGCGAGCGCGGCATTTCGGTCGTCACCTCGGTGATGACCTTCGAATACGAAGGCTGCGTCTTCAACCTGCTCGACACGCCCGGCCACGAGGACTTCTCCGAGGACACCTATCGCACGCTGACCGCGGTCGACTCGGCGGTGATGGTGATCGACGCCGCCAAGGGCATCGAGGCGCGCACGCGCAAACTATTCGAAGTGTGCCGGCTGCGCGACATTCCGATCGTCACCTTCATCAACAAGATGGATCGCGAAACGCGCGATCCCTTCGACCTGCTCGACGAGATCGAGAAGACGCTGGCGCTCGACACGGCGCCGCTCTCCTGGACGGTCGGGCGCGGCCGCGCGCTCGCCGGCGCCTACGACATCCGCCGTAAAACCGTGCGCGCGCTCGGCAAAGACGCGGTCGAGACGCCGGTGTCGGGCCCCGGCGATCCGGCCGTCGCCGCGCTGCTGCCCGAGCACGAGCGCGCCGCGGCGATCGAGGAGATGACGCTGGCGGTCGAAGGCTGCCGCCCCTTCGACAAGCAGGCGTTCCTCGAGGGGCATCTGACGCCGGTGCTGTTTGGCAGCGCGCTGAAGGAATTCGGCGTGCGCGACCTGATCGACGCGATGGCCGAATTCGCGCCCCCGCCGCGCGCGCAGGACGCTTCGACCCGCACCGTGCAGGCGGACGAGCCGAAGATGACCGGCTTCGTGTTCAAGATCCAAGCCAACATGGACCCCAACCACCGCGACCGCATCGCCTTCATGCGCGTTTGCTCGGGGCGGCTCGCGCGCGGCATGCGCGCCAAGCTAACGCGCACCGGCAAGCCGATCACGCTTTCGGCGCCGCAGTTCTTCTTCGCCCAGGATCGCTCGATCGCCGATGAGGCTTACGCCGGCGACGTCGTCGGCATTCCCAACCACGGCTTGCTGCGTATCGGCGACACGCTGACCGAAGGCGAGGAACTCACCTTCCGCGGCGTGCCGAGCTTCGCGCCGGAAATCCTGCGACGCGTCAAGCTCGCCGACGCGATGAAAGCCAAGAAGCTACGCGAGGCCCTGCAGCAGATGGCCGAAGAGGGCGTGGTGCAGGTGTTCCTGCCGCACGACGGCGCGGCGGCGATCGTCGGCGTCGTCGGCGCGCTGCAGCTCGACGTGCTGGTCGAGCGGCTCAACGCCGAATACGGCCTGCCGGTCTCGTTCGAGCAGAGCCGTTTTGAAGTCTGCCGCTGGGTGAGTTCGCCCGACCGCGCCGAGTTGGAAAAGTTCGTCGCCTCCTACCCCGCCTCGGTCGCCGCCGACCTCGACGGCGCGCCGGTCTTCCTCGCCACCAGCGCCTTCAACCTGCGCTACGACCAGGAACGCTGGCCCGCGATTACGTTCGCGGACGTGAAGGATTACCAGAAGGGCGCCTGAGGCTGATCGGCTGTCGTTCCCGCGCAAGCGGGAATGACATGGCGGACGGCCTGGGCAAGCCTTGCGTCGAGCGCCTTAGACGCCACATGACTCTTTAAGATCGCGCCGTCTCGGCCCCCCATCGCCAAGGAGCCTCGCCATGCAAGGCAAGACCGTCGTCGCCACCGGCGCCACTTCCGGGATCGGCGAGGTCGCGGTGAAGGCGCTCGCCGCGATGGGCGCGCGGATTGTCTTTATCGCGCGCGACGCCAAGCGCGCCGCGGCCACCCTTGCCGCGCTCGAAACAATGGCCCGAGGACGCGGCCACCGGGCGCATATCGCCGATCTGTCGCTGATCGCCGAGACACGGCGCGTCGGGGCGGAGATTGCGGCGAGCGAGGCGCGCATTGACGTGCTGGTCAACAATGCGGGAGCGATGTTCTCCGACCGGCGCGTCACCGCCGAGGGCCTGGAGCTGACCTTTGCGCTCAATCACATGGCCTATTTCGTGCTGGCGCAGGCGCTCGGCGAGCGGCTGGCCGGCACGGCGCAAGCGCGCGTCGTCTCCACCGCCTCGGCGGCGCATTTGGGCGCCAAGCTCGACTTTGACGACTTGCAATGCGCGAAGGGCTATAGCGGCTGGAAGGCCTACGGCCGCTCGAAGCTCGCCAACATCCTGTTCACCCGCGAACTGGCCCGCCGGCTGGCGGGAAGCGGCGTCACCGCCAACTGCCTGCATCCCGGCCTCGTCGCCTCGCGTTTCGGCGACGAGGCGGGCGGATGGACGGCGCGGCTTTTCCCGCTGGTCAAGCGGTTCGCGATTTCGCCCGAGCAAGGCGCCGATACGATCGTCTACCTAGCCTCATCGCCGGAGGTTGCGGCGATCAGCGGCGAGTATTTCGACAAGCGAAAAGTCCGCAAGCCATCCGCCGCCGCGCAGGACGACGGCGCCGCCGCCCTGCTTTGGGAGAAGAGCGTCGCGCTCGCAGGCTGAAGCGGCGCGCGCTCACGATGCGTTTTGCGTGGCGCGTGGGATTTGCGGGGCGAAGCGCAGCGCGACGGCGATTCGGTTCCAATTGTTGATCACGCCGATCGCCACGGTCAGAAACGTCGCTTCGCTCTGGCTGAACTGTCGCAGGAGCGCCGCGTAATTGGCGTCCGAGGCGCCTTCGACGGGGTCCCGCGTCAAGGCCTCGGTCCAGGCGAGGGCCGCCATTTCCCGGTCGCTGAAGACGCCCGCCTCGCGCCAGACGGCGACAAGATCGAGCTTGGCGCTGGGCACGCCAAGCTTGCGGGCGACGTTGAGGTGGAGCTGAAGGCAGAAGGCGCAGCCGTTGATCTGCGAGGCGCGCAGTTTGACGAGCTCTGTCAGCTCTTTTTCAAGGCCGGAATCGTTGACGGCCTTGCCGATCGCGACCAGCGCGCTCTCGACGGCGCCCGCCTCAGCGACGAAATCCTGGTAGCTCAGTCGAGGGGACGATCCGGACATGCTGGCTCTCCGCGTCACAATGCTCTAATATTAGTGCACGAACATTATATTAGAGGTCTAATATCATGCGCAAGCGCTTTCCTTCGCCCCGGCTGCCCCAGCCGGGGGAAGGCAAACGCGGGGAAGAGGGACACCTCGGCTACCTGCTGCGTCAGGCAGGGGCGTCGCTGCGCACGCGCATGGAGCGTGCGCTCGCCGACCTCAACGTGACGCCACCGCAGTTCGTGGCGTTGACCATGGTGGCAGCCTATCCCGGCCTATCGAGCGCGGACCTCGCGCGACTGTCGGCGCTGACGCCGCCGACGGTCGCCGTGATTGTCGCCAATCTCAAGCGATCCGGCGCCCTCGTCAGCCAACCGCACGCCGTCCACGGCCGCATCCAGCAGCTTGAGACGACGACGGCGGGGAGAGCGTTGCTGACACAATGCAAGCGGCGCATCGACACGGTCGAAGCGCGGCTGGCGGCGGGGCTGACGCAGGGTGAGGAACGCGTCTTGCGGCGGTGGCTGGTCCACGTCGCGACCGAGGGCTGAGCGCGCGCGGCGGGGGCGAAAAGTGCTCTCAGGCGCCACCCTCCCCGCGCGCCCTTACACCGACAGGCGCTTCCTCACCTCGGTTTCGACCATGTCCTTGCGCTCGCCCGAGAGGACCACCGCGCCACGATCCATCACGGCATAGTCGTCGGCGAGGTCGCGCGCCCATTCGAAATATTGCTCGACGACCAGGATCGCCATGCCGCCCTTGTTGCGCAGGTATTGGATGGCGCGGCCGATGTCGCGGATGATCGAGGGCTGAATGCCCTCGGTCGGCTCGTCGAGCACCAGCAATTTGGGCCGCGTCACCAGGGCGCGACCAATCGCCAGTTGCTGCTGCTGGCCGCCGGAAAGATCGCCGCCGCGCCGGCCCATCATTTCGGCCAGCACCGGGAACAGGCTGAAGATCTCGTCGTCGATCACCCGCTGGTCGCGCGGCAGCGTGGAATAGCCGGTCATCAGGTTTTCGCGCACGGTCAGCAGCGGAAAGATTTCGCGCCCCTGCGGCACGTAGCCAACGCCGCGGCGCGCGCGCAAATAAGGCGGGAGCCCGCTGATCTCCTGGTCCATCCAGGTGATCGAGCCCGACGCGATCGGCTGCTGGCCGACAATGGCGCGCAGCAGCGACGACTTGCCGACGCCGTTGCGGCCAAGCACGCAGGTGACGCGCCCGACCGCAGCCTTCAGCGAGACGTTGCGCAGGGCCTGCGCCGCGCCGTAGTAGAGATCGATCGAATTCGACACTCAGCATTGCTATCGCCCGAGGTAGACTTCGATGACGCGCTCGTCGGCGCTCACCTGATCGAGCGAGCCTTCGGCGAGCACCGAGCCTTCGTGCAGCACGGTCACCTTGACGCCGAGTTCGCGCACGAACGCCATGTCGTGCTCGACCACGACGACGGAATGGTCGTGCGCAATTTCGCGCAGCAGTTCGGCGGTGGCGGCGGTTTCGGCGTCGGTCATGCCGGCGACCGGTTCGTCGACCAGCAGCAGCTTGGGATCCTGGGCGAGCAACATGCCGATTTCCAGCCATTGCTTCTGCCCGTGCGACAGGCCGCCCGCCAGCCTCTGGCGCAGATCGGTCAGGCGGATCGTCGTCAGGATGCGGTCGATCGCTTCCGCTTGCGCGGCGGCGGCGTGGCCAAACAGGGTGGCGAACACGCCGCGCGGGGCCTTGGCGGCGAGCAGAATATTGTCGGCGACGGTGTGGTTCTCGAACACCGTCGGCTTTTGGAACTTGCGGCCGACCCCGAGCAAGGCGATCTCAGCCTCGTCGAGACGGGTGAGGTCGTGACGCCCCTCAAAGAACACGTCGCCTTCGTCGGGCCGCGTCTTGCCGGTGATGATGTCCATCATCGTCGTCTTGCCGGCGCCATTGGGGCCGATGATCGCCCGCATCTCGCCGGGCGCGAGCGTCAACGACAGGCCACGCAGCGCCTTATAGCCATCGAATGAAACGCTGACGCCGTCGAGATAGAGCAGCGTACTGGTGAGCTTGGGATCTTCGGTCGCCGCCAGGGTCATTGCGCGCCCTCCTCGACTGCGACCGGGGAGGGCGGCGGCGGCGCGGCGGCGGGCGCGCTGCGGCGAGACTTGATGAGGCCGATCAGGCCCTTGGGCAGGAACAGCGTCGCCAGTACGAACATGCCGCCCAGGCCATAAAGCCAGTATTCGGGGAACGCGCCGGTGAAATAGGTCTTGGCGAAATTGACCGCGATGGCGCCGAGCGCCGCGCCGACCAGCGTGCCGCGACCGCCGACCGCCACCCAGATCACCGCCTCGATCGAATTGGCGGGGTCGAATTCGCTCGGGTTGATGATGCCGACCTGCGGCACATAAAGCGCGCCGGCGATGCCCGCCATCACCGCCGAGACGACGAAGACGAACAGTTTGTAGTTCTCGACCCGGTAACCGAGGAAGCGCACGCGGCTTTCCGCGTCGCGCACCGCGATCAGCGCCTTGCCGTACTTCGAACTGACGATCGCCTTGGCGATCAAATAACTCAGCGCGAGGCTGAGCGCGGAAATCGAGAACAGCGCCGTGCGGGTCGCGTCCGACTGGACCGAAAAGCCGAGCACGTCCTTGAAGTCGGTCAGGCCATTGTTGCCGCCGAAGCCGAAGTCGTTGCGGAAAAACGCGAGCTTCAGCGCATAAGTCAGCGCCTGGGTGATGATCGACAGATAGACGCCGGTGACGCGCGAGCGGAAGGCGAACCAGCCGAAGGCGAAGGCGAGCACGCCAGGCACCAGCATCACCATCAGCGAGGCGTAGGCGAAGGAGTGGAAGCCCCACCAGGTGACCGGTAGGTCCTTCCAGTTCAGAAACACCATGAAGTCGGGCAGGATCGGATTGGCGTAGACGCCGCGCGTGCCAATCTGGCGCATCAGATACATGCCCATCGCATAGCCGCCGAGCGCGAAGAAGGCGCCGTGGCCGAGCGACAGTATGCCGCAGTAGCCCCACACCAGATCGAGCGCCACGGCGAGGATCGCGTAGCACAGGTACTTGCCGAGCAGCGCGACAACGTAAGGGGGCATTGACAGCGCCGAGTCTGCGCGGAGCGACCAGCGCCATGAGCGGCACCAGCGCCGCCGCGCCGACGGTCAGCACGAGAAAGACGACGCCGAGGCGGTCGAGGCGGAGGCCGGTCACGTCACGCCTCCACCGCTCGGCCCTTGAGCGCGAAGAGACCGCGCGGGCGCTTCTGGATGAAGAGGATGATGCAGACCAGCAGCAGGATCTTGCCGAGCACGGCGCCGATCACCGGCTCGAGCAGCTTGTTAGCGAGCCCGAGGGTCAGCGCGCCCAGCAGCGTGCCCCACAGATTGCCGACGCCGCCGAGCACCACCACCATGAAGCTGTCGATGATGTAGCCCTGGCCGAGATTGGGCGAGACGTTGTCGATCTGCGACAGCGCGACGCCGGCGACCCCGGCGACCCCCGAGCCGAGCGCGAAGGCGAGCATGTCGATGCGGCCGGTCGAAATGCCCATCGCCGCCGCCATGCGCCGGTTCTGCGTCACCGCGCGCATGCGCAGGCCGAACGAAGTCGCCCTCAGCGCCAACTGCAGCGCTGCGAACACCAGGATGGCGAGCGCGATGATCCACAAGCGGCCAGCCGTGATCTGCAGGCCGCCCCAATCGACCGAGCCCGACATGAAGTCAGGCGCAGAGACCTGACGGTTGTTGGCGCCGAACAGGCTGCGCACGCCCTGCTGGAGAATCAGCGACACGCCCCAGGTGGCGAGCAAGGTCTCGAGCGGCCGTCCGTAGAGATAGCGGATCACCAGCCGCTCGATCGCGATGCCGACCACCGCGGCGACCAGAAAGGCGAGTGGCAGCGCAATAGCGAGCGACCATTGGGCTAGCGAGGGCGGCAGGAGGCTCTGAACGACGAACGTGGTGTAGGCGCCCAGCATGACCATTTCGCCATGGGCCATGTTGATGACGCCCATGACGCCGAAGGTGATTGCGAGGCCGATCGCCGCCAGCAGCAGAACGGAGGCCGCCGAGACGCCGAAGATCAGATTCTGGATGACGCTGAGCCAGGCCATGTGCGATTTGATCGCGGCCTCGGCGGCGAGCGCGGCGGTCTTGACCGCCGGATCGTCGGCTTGGGCGCCGACCTGATCGATCAGGCTCTGCGAGTCCTGATCGCCGCGCGCCTTCAGGGTGGCGATCGCTTCGACCCGGTCGGCGCTCGGCGCCTTCGGGTCGAGGACGACGATCGCGGCCTTGGCCTGCCGAAGCGCTTGAGCAGCGCGGGGATCGGTCTCGCGCGCCAGTTGCGCCTCGAGGATCGGCAGCGCGTTGGCGTCGCGGGTCTGGAACACTTGCTCGGCGGCGGCGGCGCGTTTTTGCGGATCGGGGCTGGCGAGCGTCAGCGCGCCCATCGCCGCTTCGATCGTTCGCCTGAGCGCGTTGTTGACGCGCACCTTCTTGAATGTGTCGAGGCTAACCCCCGCGAGTTTCTCGCCAGTCTTGGCGTTGATCACGTCGCCGCCGGTCGTCTGATAGACGAGGATATGCGCGACAGGATCGACCAGCAGACGGTTGTCGCCAAGCGCCTCAAGGATCGCCGGCGCATTGGCGGCGCCGGTGGCGGCAAGTGCGGTTATGCCCTGCTCGGTGCTGGTGAACTTATCGTCGAGGAATTTCGCCAGCGCGTCATCGACCGCATCGGCGCGCGCGGCGCTTGTGCAGCAGAGGAGGAAGAGGATGGCGAGGAGGCGCGCAACGTTCATGACCACCGGCTCGTTATGGCGAAAAGCCTTCGCGCTGGCCGCCCCACTCGCCCGCTCCGTTTTCGCAAGAGACCGGGCGGAGAGACGCGGGCGCCGCGCTTCCCTCTCCCGCCCGCGTTCTTTCGAACGCGATTGGCGAGAGAGGGGCCGAGGCGAGAGACCTCGCTCTAGAGAAGAGCGAGAACGGGGTTGCGGTTTAGCCGCCGCACTTGCCCGTCACAACGTTGAAGTTGCCGCAGTTCATCGGGTGGCGCCAGTCCGCGATCAGGTCTTTCGAACCTTCGAGGTAAGGCGACCACTCCTGAGCCACCACCGTGCCCGGCGTCTGCCAGACGGTGTTGATCAGGCCATTGGCCTGGATTTCACCGATGTAGACCGGCTTGGTGATGTGATGGTTCGGCATCACGGTCGCGAAGCCGCCGGTGAGGTTGGGCACGGTCACGCCGATCAGCGCGTCGATCACCTTGTCAGGATCGAAGCTGTTGGCCTTCTCGACCGCCTTGACCCAGGCGTGGAAACCGATCACGTGAGCTTCCATCGGGTCGTTGAAGGTGCGCTTCGGGTTCTTGGTGAAGGCGCGCCACTTCTCGATGTAAGCCTTGTTCTCAGGCGTATCGATCGTCTGGAAGTAGTTCCAGGCGGCGAGATGGCCAACCAGCGGCTTGGCGTCGAGACCGGCGAGCTCTTCTTCGCCGACCGAGAACGCCACGACCGGAATGTCGGTCGCCTTGATGCCCTGGTTGCCGAGTTCCTTGTAGAAAGGAACATTGGCGTCGCCGTTGATCGTCGACACCACCGCAGTCTTCTTACCAGCCGAGCCGAAGGCCTTGATCTTGGTGACTTCGGTCTGCCAGTCGGAGAAGCCGAACGGCGTGTAGTTGATCATCACGTCTTCGTCCGGCACGCCTTTGAGCTTGAGATAGGCGGCGAGGATCTTGTTGGTGGTGCGCGGATAGACGTAGTCGGTGCCTTCGAGCACCCAGCGCTTCACCGAGCCGCCGTCTGCGCTCATGAGATAGTCGACGGCGGGAATCGCCTGCTGATTGGGCGCGGCGCCGGTATAGAAGACGTTGCGCTCGGACTCTTCGCCCTCGTACTGGACGGGGTAGAAGAGGATGCTGTCGAGCTCCTTGAACACCGGCAGCACGGATTTACGCGAGACCGAGGTCCAGCAGCCGAAGACCACCGAGACCTTGTCCTTGGAAATGAGCTCGCGAGCCTTTTCGGCGAACAGCGGCCAGTTCGAGGCCGGGTCGACGACCACCGCCTCGAGCTTCTTGCCGAGGACGCCGCCCTTCTGGTTCTGCTCGTCGATCAGCATCAACATCACGTCTTTCAGCGTGGTCTCGCTGATCGCCATGGTGCCCGAAAGCGAGTGAAGGATGCCGATTTTGATGGTGTCGTCGTCCGCTTGCGCAGCGAAGGAAGACAACGCGAAAGCGCTGCCGACCAAAGCGCCGGCGGCGTGCATTAGAAAGCGTCTCGTTACAGACATAGTCGACCCCGTCGTTCATGCCCAGCGCGGAAATGCGACGCGCGGCGCGCGCCGATCCCAGCCGAGTCGAAGACGCAAGGGCCATGCCAGACGTGGGGAAGCGATTCGCCAGCCGAGGCGCCGCCGGGCGCCAAAACGTGCATCAAATCGCGCATTTCTTGGTCGTGGCGCCCGATCCCGCGCCGCTTTTCGAGCGCCGCGTCACATTTTGGCGTCACATTTCAAGCTTGGCGGCGTGACCGGCATTGGCCAGACGCGAGGCGGCGGCGCGAGATCAAACAGACGATCACGGGGAATTGCAGGCCGAGCGCAGGACGCGACGTCTGCGCCGTCGCCGGGCGGACGCCTACTGGATCTTTTCGCCGGGGTAGACGCCCCACAGGGCGACCTGTTCGATGTAGCCCTTGTATCCGTCGCCATCGATCTGGCACCAGGCGCCGTCGCAGGCGCGCACATTGGCGATCACGCCCGACTGCAGCGTGGCGGCGACGCCGCCCGCCGCGCGCGGTTCGGCGTAGATTTTGTAGATGTCGCCCTTCTTGCCGACCCCGACGAGGCCGGTGCGACGCCCTGACAGCAGCGAGTGCAGCACCCAGCCCTCGACGCCCTCCGAGTCGCGCACCTTGCGCCAGATGTCGAACTCGGCGGTGATCTCGACCGGCAACCCGGCGCGCTGATAGACCCATTTGGTCGCGTGATCTTTCGAAGGCCCCTCGCGCAGATTGACGCGATCGGTTTTCAGGCTCGCGTAGCGCGGCAGCGGCAGGCCAGTGACGGACCCGACCGGATCGGCCAGCGCCAAAGATGTCCACAGCGCCAGCAGCGCGGCGACGAGAGAGAAACGGCGCCCGCCCGAGCGCGCCAAGCGCAAAGCGTAGGACAAAACTCTTGTCTCCCAATCATCGGTCTGAATCACTGGTCCAATTCGCGCGTCCGATCAACTTGCGGGCGCGAGTCGAGCGCCTTAGTCTTTGCCCCGCCATCTGCTAGAGAGGCCGCGACAGGCGCCTTTTTGCGCGGCGCGCCGTAAACGGCGCGTTAAGGCTAGGGTATCGCGCGCCAAGGTGTTTGAAATCGGGCGAGCCGCCAACTCAAGCGCGGTCCCCGGGGAGGAGAGAGCTCGTGACGAACAAGAAGCCCCTTGTCATCGTCACCCGCAAATTGCCCGATGCGATCGAGGCGCGCATGGGCGAGCTGTTCGAGGCGCGGCTCAATCTCACGGACAAGCCGATGTCGGCGGACGAGCTCGCCGCGGCGATGCGCGAGGCCGACGCGCTGGTCCCCACCATCACCGACGTCATCAACGGCGAAATGATCGCCCAGGCCGGCGAGCAGATGAAGCTGATCGCCAATTTCGGCAATGGCGTCGACCACATCGACGTCACCTCGGCGCTGCGGCGCGGCATCACCGTCACCAACACGCCCGGCGTGATGACCGAAGACACCGCCGATATGACGATGGCGCTGATCCTCGCGACCGCGCGGCGGATCGCCGAGGGCGCGCGCATCATCCCCGAGGGGCGCTGGGACGGCTGGTCGCCGGACTGGATGCTCGGGCGCCGCATCACCGGCAAGCGCCTCGGCGTCATCGGCATGGGGCGCATCGGCCAGGCGCTGGCGGTGCGCGCGCGCGCTTTCGGCATGTCGATCCACTATCACAACCGGCGCCGCCTGCCCCAGCCGGTCGAGGCGGCGCTCGGGGCGACCTACTGGGATTCGCTCGACCAGATGCTGGCGCGGATGGACTTCATCTCGATCAACTGCCCGCACACGCCCGCCACCTATCACCTGCTGTCGGCGCGCCGGCTGAAGTATCTGCGCCCGGAGGCGATCATCATCAACACCGCGCGCGGCGAGGTGATCGACGAGAGCGCGCTGACCCGCATGCTGGAGGCCGGCGAGATCGCCGGCGCCGGTCTCGACGTGTTCGAGCACGCGCCCGCCGTCGCCGCTCCGTTGATCGCGCTCGCCAAGGCCGGCAAGGTGACGCTCCTGCCCCACATGGGCTCGGCGACCCACGAGGGGCGGAGCGACATGGGCGAGAAGGTGATCGCCAACATCAAGACCTTCGCCGAAGGCCACCGCCCGCCCGACCGCGTGCTGCCGAGCATGCTTTAGGGGCGGTCGCGGGCGTCAAGTCAGCCGTCAAATCGCGCGTCAAATTTTGTCAAGTCTCGTCAAGTTTCGTCAAGAGTTGTCAAGGCTTTGCTTGACGGGGCCTGTTGCGATTTCAAGGACTTGCTCCCGAACCTGTTGACGGCGGCTTCTTTCGAAGGCTGGCGCCGTCGGCGAGCCGTCGAACCTTCTTGCGGCGGTGAAAAATCAGGATAGCGCAGGTTTGGGATTCGGCAAGAGATTGTCGGCCTGACCAGCGGTAGCTTCGAGACGATGACGCTGGCGGCGCGGCCTGGCAGTGCGCTATTCGATAGACTGGCCGGCCACTCCACAGTGCGCCAATGGCCGAGCCGTTGGGGCGGGACGCGAATGAACGCGGTCGAAATTGAAGAGGCCATTTCGGCGCTGGCGGAGCAGCCGTTCGACGCGGCCGAGTTCCCCTTCGCGTTCCTCGAAGCCTTCGGCAACAAGGAGACGACGATCAAGCGCCTGCGCAAGGGCGAGTCGAACAAGTCCGACCTCGGCGGCGTCCTTCAGACCAACAACATCCACATCGCCGTCGCAACGCCCGGCGAGGTCACGCAAAACGCTCGCGGCGCTGAAGGCGAGCCCGGCGACGGCGAAGGCCAAGGCGAAGTTCATTCTGGCGACCGACGGCGAAACGTTCGAGGCCGAGGATTTGGCGAGCGGCGAAACCGTCGCCTGCGCCTACGCCGATTTCCCCGACCACTTCGGCTTCTTCCTGCCGCTGGCCGGCATCACCACCGTCAAGCAGGTTCGCGAAAGCTCCTTCGACATCCGGGCGACCAGCCGCCTGAACCGGCTCTATGTCGAGCTGCTGAAGGACAATCCCGAATGGGGCACGGCCGAGCGCCGCCACGACATGAACCATTTCATGGCGCGGCTGATCTTCTGCTTCTTCGCCGAGGACACCGACATCTTCAACGGCAGCGGCGCTGTTCACCGCCACGATCGAGCAGATGAGCGCGAAGGATTCGTCCAACACCCATGAGGTGATCGGCGACACTGTTCCGCGCCATGAACACCAAGCGTCGCGGACCGAGCGGCGCGCAGACATCCCGCGCTGGGCCGACGCCTTTCCCTATGTGAATGGCGGGCTGTTCTCCGGCAGCATGGACGTGCCGCGCTTCAGCCGGATCGCGCGCTCCTATCTGCTGCACATCGGCAACCTCGACTGGAAGAAGATCAACCCGGACATTTTCGGCTCGATGATCCAGGCCGTCGCCGAGGACGAGGAGCGCGGCGCGCTCGGCATGCACTACACCAGCGTGCCGAACATCCTGAAGGTGCTCAACCCGCTGTTCCTCGACGATCTGCGCGCGCAGCTTGAGGAGGCCGGCGACAATGCGCGCATGCTGCTCAACCTGCGCAAGCGCATGGCGAAAATCCGGGTGTTCGATCCGGCCTGCGGCTCGGGCAATTTCCTCGTCATCGCCTACAAGGAAATGCGGGCGATCGAGGCCGAGATCAACAGCCGCCGCGGCGAAGCCGACCGGCGCACGGAAATCCCGCTGACCAATTTTCGCGGCATCGAGCTGCGCGACTTCCCGGCCGAGATCGCGCGCCTGGCGCTCATCATCGCCGAGTATCAGTGCGACGTGCTTTATCGCGGCCAGAAGGAAGCGCTGCGCGGAGTTCCTGCCGCTGGACGCGCAGAACTGGATCACCTGCGGCAATGCGCTGCGGCTCGATTGGCTGAGCATCTGCCCGCCGACGGGAACAGGCGTGAAGCTACAGGCCGACGACCTGTTTCACACGCCACTGGATCAGGCGCAGATCGACTTCGAGAACGAGGGCGGCGAAACCTACATCTGCGGAAATCCGCCCTATCTCAGGGCTCAACATGGCAAACCGATGACAGAAAGCGCGATCTGGAAGCGGTATTTTCCGAGCGAGCTCAAGAACTGGAAATCGCTCGACTACGTTGCGGCATGGTTTATGAAGGCCGCCGACTACGCGCACGCAGTGCCTGCGTCTGCTGCATTTGTCGCGACAAACTCAATCTGCCAAGGGGAGCAGGTGCCCATCCTTTGGCCGCTTATTTTTGCGAACGGGCCATGAAATCACGTTCGCTCATACTTCATTCAAATGGGCGAATCTTGCGAGCCACAATGCTGGCGTGACCGTCGTGATTGTCGGATTGTCTCGAGATGAATAGTGGCCGAAAGCACTTCTACTTCGGAGACAGACGAGTGACGGTGTCCAGCGTCGCGCGAGGTCGAGAACATAAGCCCATACCTTGTGCCGGTCACGAAACTGTAGTCGATAACAGCGACACTCACCTGCGACTGTCGGACTTGCCAGCAATGATTACGGCAACAAACCTGTAGGACGGTGGCACTTACTCTGATTCTCGCGGACTGAGGCGTCAGGAGATTCGAAGTCGCGGCATGCATCGGACGGTCGAATTCGTAGATCGTATATTGGGCTCAGAAGAGTTCATCAAGGGCAGTCCACGATATTGCCTATGGATTGGTGATGACGATTTGAACGAAGCTCGTGCCGTCAAATCCGATAAGATGCGCGCATTGACGCCGTGAGCGCTGGTCGCGGAAATGCGAGCCATAAAGCCTCGACGACAGCAAACGCTGCGAGGGCGCCCATACCGGATTTCAACAGATCAGGCAGACCGGCGCAGACGCTTTTCATTGTTGTTCCAGCGTGCTATCTTCTGAGAAAGCGACCATATCTACCTGTCGGGTTACTTCCGCCAGCGACGATATCATCTCCAACCTCGCATTTTGCTCTCTACGATGCCCCAATCTGGAACATGGCGCTTATTGCTTCGCGGCTGCACTGGGTCTGGATCGCCACAGTTTGCGGCAAACTGGAAACACGATTCCGCTATTCCAATACCCTTGGCTGGAACACCTTTCCCGTTCCGACGCTGACCGAAAAGAACAAGGCCGACCTGACACGTTGCGCCGAGGACATCTTGTTGGCGCGCGAGGCGCATTTCCCCGCGACGATCGCCGACCTCTATGACCCAGACGAACATGCCCGACGACCTCCGCGCAGGCTCATGACCGCAACGACGAGGTGCTCGAGCGCATCTATATCGGCCGCCGGTTCAAGAACGACACCGAGCGGCTCGAAAAGCTGTTTGAGCTTTACACCAAAATGACCGCTTCAGGCGCACACCGAGCCCAGAAAACGAAACGCGGAAGACAGGCAGACGGGATCGACCTGTGGACAAATGGCACATCCTGTTCTTCACGTCCGTCTGGAGATGGTCACCCTACAGATGGCGCACGGATGCATTTGCGGCGATCTCGTCTTGGCCGTCGATCCAACTTGCTTGAACAGGTGAGCGATTTTATGTCATCACGGGCTGCTGACGGCATCCAGCAAAAAGACGTGGATGGGCCAAATCTGAAAGGAACGATCGCGGGCTTCGATCTGGTGAGCCATCAGTGTGGCGAATGAGATAATTCGCGATCGCATCCATGCATGAGCACGATGCAAGAAGAAGGCGTCATTCGCTCAGAGCATGTACGCGCCTCCCGTGACTGATTTGAGCGCCGAGAGTGTCGCAAACCTTGCACCGAGAATGCTGGGAACGCTGCATGGTCAATTTCCTCGCGATCGGCGAATCTCGACGATCGCACACTTGGTGGGTCGTCGGCCGAAATCCCTGCATCGAGTCGAGGTTTACACGCGGCATTCAGCAGGTCGGTGACCGAGTGGAAGTGTTCATTGAGCGGAGGACGATTCTCCGGATCCTTGCAAGGTGCTCGAAGTCTACGTAGTACTATGAACGGACCTCAGTCTCTTTGCATCCGTAAATCAAACTGGCTCGGTTTTCCTTGTGCTATGGACTGCGACACTGGCGCCACTGATGAATCGACTATGGCTGCAACATCGTGAAGGTCGGTTTCACCGCTAGTCCGTGAAATGCGTCGCCATGAGTTTCAGAGATCCAAGTCTGCGCGACGCCTTCAATTGGAATGCTGAGGACGCACAGACAAGTCGTTCATCAGATGGTATCGATTCGAATCATGACGATAGCGTGCGGGTCAGGCGCCCTGAAGACAACTGGCCAAACTCGCATGAGTGGCGTGGTGGCGAATTCTACCTCCTTGCGGCGAGGCACTCGAAACGGCTTGGCGTCTCGGGTGCGCGGCCGCAAAGAACCATTCGAAATGAGGTTGTCGTGACTTATAAATCAGTGCCCTCCGTTTCGGTTTCCTATGCCCGCAACGGCAGCTCGACCAAGGCCAACGCGCTCGGCATGCGGCCGATGCAGGAGCGCGCCTATCGAGAAGCGCGGCGAGCAATATCTGCTGATCAAGTCGCCGCCGGCCTCGGGCAAGAGCCGCGCGCTGATGTTCATCGCGCTCGACAAGCTGCACAATCAGGGCTCAAGCAGGCCATCATCGTCGTGCCGGAAAAGTCCATCGGCGCCAGCTTCCACGACGAGCCGCTGAGCAAGTTCGGCTTCTGGGCCGACTGGCACGTCGAGCCGAAATGGAATCTCTGCAACGCGCCGGGCAACGACAACGGCGGCAAGGTCAATTCGGTCGGCGCGTTTCTGGAAAGCGGCGACAAGGTGCTGGTCTGCACCCATGCGACCTTCCGCTTCGCCGTCGACAAATTCGGCGTCGAGGCGTTCGACGACCGGCTGATCGCGGTGGACGAGTTCCACCACGTCTCGGCCAATCCCGACAACAAGCTCGGCATGCATCTGGGCGAGTTCATCGCCCGCGACCGCGTGCATATCGTCGCGATGACCGGCTCCTATTTCCGGGGCGACGCCGAGGCGGTGCTGGCGCCGCAGGACGAAGGCGAAGTTCGAGACCGTCACCTACACCTATTACGAGCAGCTCAACGGCTACGAATATCTGAAGCAGCTCGACATCGGCTATTTCTTCTATTCCGGCTCCTACGCCGACGACATCCTGAAGGTGCTCGACCCGGCCGAGAAGACGATCATCCACATCCCCAACGTCAATTCGCGCGAGAGCACGAAGGACAAGATCAAGGAGGTGGAGCACATCATCGAGGCGCTGGGCGAGTGGCAGGGGATCGACCCCGCCACCGGCTTCCAGCTGGTCAAGACGCCGGAGGGCCGCGTTCTGCGCATCGCCGACCTGGTCGATGACGATCCGGCCAAGCGCGACCGCGTTTCCGCCGCGCTGAAAGACCCGGCGCAGAAGAACAACCGCGACTATGTGGACATCATCATCGCGCTCGGCATGGCGAAGGAAGGCTTCGACTGGATTTGGTGCGAGCACGCGCTGACGGTCGGCTATCGGTCCAGCCTGACCGAGATCGTGCAGATCATCGGCCGCGCGACCCGCGACGCGCCGGGCAAGACCCGCGCCCGCTTCACCAACCTGATCGCCGAGCCGGACGCCGCCGAGGAGGCCGTCACCGAGGCCGTCAACGACACGCTGAAGGCCATCGCCGCGAGCCTGCTGATGGAGCAGGTGCTGGCGCCGCGCTTCGAGTTCAAGCCGAAGAACCCGCAGAGCGGGCCGACGCCCGGCTTCGACTATGGCGAGGGCGGCTACGATCCGAACAAGTGCAATGTCGGCTTCAACGAGCAGACCGGGCAAGTTCCAGATCGAGATCAAGGGCCTGGCCGAGCCCAAGAGCGAGGAGGCGACGCGCATCTGCCAGGAGGATTTGAACGAGGTGATCGCCGCCTTCGTTCAGGACAAGACGACGATCGAGCGCGGCCTGTTCGACGAGGAGCTGGTGCCCGAGGAACTGACCCAGGTCCGCATGGGCAAGATCATCAAGGACAAGTATCCCGAGCTCGACGAGGAGGATCAGGAGGCCGTGCGCCAGCACGCCATCGCCGCGCTCAACCTGACCCAGAAGGCCAAGCAGGTCGCGGCGGGCAGTTCGCTGACGGCGAGGAGAGCGCCAACACGGCCTTGGTCGATGGCGTGCGCAAGTTTGCGATGGATGTGCGCGAACTCGACATCGACCTGATCGACCGCATCAATCCGTTCGGCGAAGCCTATGCGATCCTCGCCAAGACCATGAGCGAGGACAGCCTGAAGCAGGTCGCGGCGGCGATCGCCGCCAAGCGCACCAGCCTGACGCCGGAGGAGGCGAAGGAGCTGGCCGTGCGCGCCGTCGAAGTTCAAGAAGGAGCGCGGGCGGCTGCCCTCGATCACGCTCGCCGATGCCTGGGAAAAGCGGATGGCCGAAGGCGCCGCCGCCTTCGTGCGCTTCAAGGATGAGGGCCGCTATGAGTGACCTCGACCTCGACGAACTGCGCGCCGAACTCGACGGATTTCGCGCCAGCCCGAAAAGAAGGGCGGACGCTCGCCGCGCGAGGAGCGCATCATCGCCGGGCTTCGAGGAGATTCAGCGGTTCGTCGAGAAGCACGGCCGCGCGCCGCAGCACGGCGAGGACCGCGACATCTTCGAGCGGCTCTATGCCGTGCGGCTCGACCGCCTGCGCGCGCTGGAGGAATGCCGCGTCGCTGCTTGCGCCGCTCGATCATCAAGGGCTTGCTTGACGGGCGCGGCGAGCGCGCCCAGCCGCGCCGGCCGAGGCGATGGACGATGACGAGCTGCTGGCCGAACTGGGCGGCGCGGCCGGATCGTCCGACATCACCGAACTTCGCCACGTCCGCACCAGCGCCGACAAGCGCGCGGCCGAGGAAATCGCCAACCGCCAGAAGTGCGAGGATTTCGAACAATTCAAGCCGCTGTTCGAGCAGGTCCAGAAGGAGCTCGAAGCGGGCGTGCGTCAGGCGCGCCGCTTTCAGAGCGGATGCCGAAATCAAGCTCGGGCGAGTTGTTCATCCTCGGCGGCCAGAAGGCCTACGTCGCCGAAATCGGCGAAGAGTTCATCAACGAGCAAGGCCGAACGCGACGCCCGCCTGCGCGTGATCTTCGACAATGGCACCGAGAGCAATCTGCTGCTGCGCTCGTTCCAGCGCGCGCTCTACAAGGACGAGGCGGGCCGGCGGATCACCGAGCCGGAGTCGGCCCGCTGTTCGACGCGACCAAAAGCGCGGAAGGCGATCTGGCGAGCGGCACGATCTATGTCCTGCGCAGCAAGTCCGACCATCCGCTGATCGTCGCGCCATCGCGACGTGATCCACAAGATCGGCGTCACCGGCGGCGATGTCGAAAGCCGCATCGGCGATGCCAAAAGTCGATCCGACATATCTGATGGCCGACGTGGAAGTCGTCGCGACTTACAAGCTGCATCACATCAATCGCACGAAGCTCGAGAACCTGATCCACCGCATCTTCGCTCCGGCACGTCTCGAGATCGAAATCAAGGATCGGTTCGGCAGCCGGTCAAACCGCGCGAATGGTTCCTCGTGCCGCTCATCGCCATCGACGAGGCGGTGGCGCGGATCCAGGACGGGTCGATTGTCGATTTCGCCTATGATCCGCAGACGGCGACACTGAAGAAGGCGGCGCGGCCGGCGGAGGCGCCGCGCACGTCAACGTAGCGGCTCGCGCCGCGTGCGACTTGCAACGTGGCTTCGCCGACGAGGCGCATTGCGCGACCATTGGCGCTCCAGCGCCCCCTCACCGCTCCGCGAACGCCGGCCGGACCGCCAGCGCGCCGAAGGCGGCGGCGAAGCTGCGGCGCATCCAGGTGAGAACGCGGGGGCGAGCCAGCACATGATCGCGGCGCCGGAGCGGCGATCCGGCTCCTCGCCGGCGGCAAGGATTGCTCCGGGCGCTTCACCCGGTCCTCGGTCCGCACTACACTGTCGCTCCGCTGGCGGATCGGCCGCGAACTGAGGGCTGTCGGTGAGAACGTCGTTGCCGCGATTGGCGCTCGCTATCGGCGCGATTGGGCTGCTCTGCCTCGTCGGGTCCGCCGATGCGGCGAAGCGGCGGCCCAATGGTTGCGATTGGATCGGCGGCGATTTCGCCGAGCCGGGCGAGGTCATTTTCAACACCGGCTGCGGCGCCGGCGTCCGGCGGCGCGCCGCGCCAGCGGCGCCAACCAGACGAGCCGCCGAAGCTGCTCGATCGCGTGAGCGCCCGCGCGCCGCTCAACTATGGCGCATCGACGCGCAAATCGATTGGCGCGGCGATCGACAGTTTCCAGATCGTCGATGGCGCGATCGCCTACGGTCTGGGCGCCGGCGCGCGCCTGTGGCGCTTCGCGCTCGGGGGCAAGGATTCGACGATGGTCGCGGAATCCGTCACGCAATTTCACGCCACGTCGGGCGGGCCGCTATTCGTGCTCGAAAAGGACGGCACGCTGTGGCGGGCCGAAAGCGACGGCTCAAAGCAGAGCTTCATCGATCACGAAGTGGCGGATTTTCAGCCGGTCGGCGACCTCGTCTATATCGTCGGAACCGACAAAAAACTTTCGCGCTTGCACGCGGACGGCAAAACCCGCGATCCGGTCGACGAGAATGTCGCCGCGTTTCAGGCGATCGACGCGACGCTGATTTTCGTTCTGGGAACCGACGGCGCTCTATGGCGCGAGAGCGGAGATTTTCACACAGCGCGTCAAGGTCGCGCAGCCGGTCGCCGCGTTCGAATATGTCGCGGACGGCGACACCGCCTATGTCTTGACGCCCACCCATATTTTGTGGCGCCAGAAGGGAACGGAAACGCCTGACGCAGGTCGACCACGATGTCGCGGCCTTTCACGCCGTCGATATGAACCTCGCTTACATCCTGGCGACGGACGGGCGACTTTGGCAGGAACTCGGGGACCGTTCGCAAGCCGTGCTGGTGGAGGGCGATCTCGCCGTCAAACTCGGCCCCGCCGCGTTTCAGTTCGCCAGCGCCGGCGATGTCGAGGGGCAGGCCGTCTTCATGCTCGACCGCAAGCATGAGCTCTGGGCCGAAACCATGCCGTCCGCGCGGGGCGGCGATTCGGGGCGCAAGCCGTGAAGGGCGCCGCGACCGGCAAGGACGGCGCCGCCCTGGCGCGACGACAAGGCGCGCAGGCGTGAGGAAGGACTGATCTGATGCGGCGCGCCTCGGGCAGCGAGCGCCGAGAGCCCTTCGCAACGCGGGCGGTCGCCCTCACCGCTCCGCGAACGCCAACCTCACCGCCAGCGCGCCGAAGGCGGCGGCGAAGCTGCGGCGCATCCAGGTCAGAACGCGCGGGCGGGCGAGCACGTGGTCGCGGGCGGCGGCGGCGAACAGGCCGTAGAGCGCGAAGACGACAAAGGTCGCGGCCATGAAGGCGGCCGAGAGTTCGCTCATGCGCACAAGTGGATGCGCTTCGCCGGCGCTGACGAACTGCGGCAGGAAGGCGACGAAGAAGATCGACAGTTTGGGATTGAGCACATTGACGAGGATCGCGTCGGCGATCACCCGCAAGTCCGTGCGCGCGTCGCTGGTCTTGTCGATGCTGAGCGCGCCGCCTTCGCGCAGCGCGCTCCACGCCATGAAGAGGAGATAGGCGACGCCGGCGTATTTGACGGCGGCAAAGGCGAGCGCGCTGGCGTGCAATACGGCGGCGAGGCCGAGCATCGCCGCGGCGACGTGAGGCAGAATGCCAAGCGTGCAACCGAAGGCGGCGACGAGACTCGCGCGTCGCCCGCGCGACAGGCCAGCGGCCAGAGTGTAGACGACGCCGGTTCCCGGCGACGCGACGACGACGAGTGTGGTCAACCAGAACGCAAGCGACATCATGCGGCTCCCTGAACGCGGCTAACTGCCTGGAAAACGTGGCGGCGCCGGGCTCACCGTCGTCGCCATGCCGCCGCTGATCTGCAACACCGCCAGCGCGCGCTCGTTGGGGCCTTCGGCGGTGAAGCGGAAGACGCCGTCGATGCCGTTGAAGCCCGAAGGGTTGGTGAGCACCGTGGTCGAAAAGCGCTGCGCGCCTTGCGTGCGCGCCAGCGCCGCCGTCAGCGAGGCCGCGTCATAGGCGAGCGAGGCGAGGCGAGGCGGATCGGAATTAAAGCGCGCTTTGTAACGCTGGGCGAAGGCGTTAAAGCCGGCGTTGTCGGGCGCGGCGAACCAGGCGCCCTGCAGCGCCGGCAGGCGCAACACGCGCGGATCGTTCCAGACGCCGGTGCCAAGGATCTGCGTCTTGAGGCCGCTCGTGGCCAAGGCCGGAGCGAGCGCCGCCATGCCGTCCGCCTGTTCGGCGATGAACAGCGCGTCGAACCCGCCGGGCGCGCCGGCAAGATCCTGCACGCCGGACTGCGGCTGGCCGGCGGTATAGCGCGCGACTGTCACCACGCGCGCGCCCAGCCGCGTCGCCGCCGCCTGGAACTCGCCGACCGCGATGTTGGCGTAGTCGCTCTGCGGCGCGAGGATGGCGAAGGTCTTCTTGCCGCGCGAGACGGCATATTCGGCGACCCGGTCGGCATAGGACTCGATCAGGAACGACAGGAGATAGACGCCAGGCTGGGCGACGCCCTCGTCGGTGGAAAAGGCGATGACTGGCCGACCGGCGGGCTTGGCGACCCGCGCCACCTCACGCACGCTCGCGGCGAGCAGCGGCCCCAGCACAATCTCCGCTCCGGCGCCGATGACGGCCTGCGCGGCTTGCGAAGCGCCATCGGGCGTGCCGTGATCGTCGACGACCATCATCGTCACGTCGTTCATGCCGGATTCTTCGATGGCGAGCTGCGCGCCATTGTGCATCGAGACGCCGATGGCGCTCGGCGCGCCGTTCTGAGTGAGCGGCAGGATCGAGGCCGATTCTGACCGGGCCCGTGCCGACCGTTTCGCCGACCGTCGGGCCGCTGAGCGGCTGCGACTGGACCTGCGGCACCGGCGCCGCGCCGATATCGGGCGCCGGCGAGAGCCCCAAGCCGGTCGAGGTGCAGCCCGCCAGCGCCAGCGCGCAAGACGCCACAAGCATGCGCGTCAGCCATCCGGCAAGCCCGCGCTTCGCCATGGTCGACGCGCCTGTCGGCATGGAAACCTCCCCCAGCCAAGGGTCCAACCGATACCCCGAATCGCTCGGACCTTGCAGTAGCTTACGCCGTTTGCCGGCTTCGCGCGCGGTCCCGGCGGCGCGGCTCAAGCTTTTGCGCCGATTGTGGCTTTTTCAGCCCCGGATGCTAAGGGACTCAGCCTAGGCAAGCGAGGCTCGACACAAGAATGGCGACGCGCTCCCACGAGGCGATCTCGGCGCCGAAGCCGCGCGGATTTGCGGTGTTTGGCGCCCATGTCGAGGCTGCGTCGCTCGCGCCGGGGCTCTATGTCGTGGCGACGCCGATCGGCAATCTCGGCGACGTCACCTTGCGCGCGCTGGCGACCTTGGCGGCGGCCGATGGCGTTCTCGCCGAGGACACCCGCATCAGCCACCGCCTGCTCGACCGCTACGAAATCGCAACGCCGCTCATCGCCTACCACGAGCACAACGCGGCTCAGGTTCGCCCGCGCGCGCTCGCCCGGCTCGCCGCTGGCGAAGCGTTGGCGCTGGTCTCCGACGCCGGCACGCCGCTGATCTCCGACCCCGGCTACAAGCTCGTGGTCGAAGCGGCGGCGGCGGGCATTGCGATCTTCGGCCTGCCCGGCGCCTGCGCCGCCGTGACGGCGCTGACCACCGCGGCGCTGCCGACCGACCGTTTCTTCTTCGAAGGTTTCCTGCCGCCCAAGACAGCGGCGCGGCGCGAGCGGATCGCCGCGCTGGCGGCGATTCCAGCGACCTTGATATTCTACGAAGCGCCTGGCCGGCTTCGCCGCCGCGCTCGCCGACCTCGCCGCCGCGCTCGGCCCGCGGCCAGCGGCGGTGGCGCGCGAACTGACCAAGCTGTACGAGGAGACAAGGCGGGGCGCGCTCGGCGAGCTTGCCGCCCACTACGCCGCCGCCGGCGCGCCCAAGGGCGAAATCGTCATCGTCGTCGGGCCGCCGCTGGCGGAGCGCCGGGTCGAGGGCGAGGCGCTCGACGCCTTGATCGAGGCGGCGCTCGCCCACCTGTCGGTGAAGGACGCGGCGGCGGCGGTGGCGGCCGAGGCGGGATTGCCGCGCCGAGAAGTCTACGCGCGCGCGCTGCGTCTCGCGGCGGCGCGGCGCTGATGACGCGTCGGCCGCAAGGGGCGCGGCGGCGCGCCCATCTCTTTGGCCTACGCGCCGAGGCGCTCGCAGCGATCTTGTTACAACTCAAGGGGTACCGGGTGCTGTCGCGTCGTTTCGCCGTCGCCGGCGGCGAAATCGACCTCGTCGTGCGCCGCGGCGCCACGGTCGCCTTCGTCGAGGTCAAGGCGCGCGACGATCTCGACGCGGCGGCGAGCGCCATCCTCGAGGCCAAGCGCCGCCGCATCTGCCGCGCCGCCCGGGTCTGGCTGGCGCGCAACCCCTGGGCGGCCGGCGCGACGCTGCGCGGCGACGCAGTGTTCCTCGCCCCCGGACGCCTTCCCCGCCACCTCGCCGCAGCGTATAGGCTGGACCTCGATTGACAGGGATAAACGCCGCCATGCCGTTGACCGTCGCCGTGCAAATGGACCCGATCGAGCGCATCCGCATCGCCGGCGATTCCACCTTCGCCTTGCTGCTCGAAGCGCAGGCGCGCGGGCACACGATGTTCTACTACACGCCCGACCGGCTCAATCTCCAGGGCTCGCGCCTGTTCGCTCAGGCCCAGCCGCTCACCGTGCGCGACGAGCAGGGCGAACACGCGACGTTGGGCGAAGCGCGCGCGATCGAGCTCACCGAGCTCGACGTCGTGCTGCTGCGCCAGGACCCGCCGTTCGATCTCGCCTATATCACGACCACCCATCTGCTCGAGCGCATCCACCCGCGCACGCTGGTCGTCAACGATCCGCGCTCGGTGCGCGACGCGCCGGAAAAGCTGTTCGTGATGGACTTTCCCGAGCTGATGCCGCCGACCCTGATCTCGCGCGAGCGCGCGGAGATCGAGGCGTTCCGCGCCGAGCACGGCGAAGTCGTGATGAAGCCGCTCTACGGCTATGGCGGCGCGGCGGTGTTCAAGCTCGAGCTGCGCGACCCGAATTTCGGCTCGCTGTTCGATCTGTTCTCGACCACCTTCCGCGAACCCTGGGTGATCCAGAAGTTCCTGCCCGCGATCGTCGCGCGGCGACAAGCGCATCATTCTGGTCGACGGCGAGCCGCTCGGCGCGGTCAATCGCGTGCCGGCCGGCGACGACATCCGCTCCAACATGGTGCGCGGCGGCGCCGCCAAGGAGACCGAACTGACCCGCGCGAGCGCGAGATTTGCGCTGGCGATCGGCCCCGAGCTGAAACGGCGCGGCCTGATCTTCGTCGGCATCGACGTGATCGACGGCTATCTGACCGAAATCAACGTCACCTCGCCGACCGGCATTCGCGCGATGAGCCGGCTGGGCGGGACCAATTTCGCGGCGGCGATCTGGGACGTCATCGAGGCCAAGCGGCGCGCCTTCGCCGCGACAGCGCGCTGAGCCCGGCCATGTCGATCGCCCACACCGTCCGCCACGCCCGACGCGCGCGCGCCCGCGCCATCCCGGCCCGCCTGTTCAATCGCGCCCGTATCGAGGCGCGGCTCGGCAAGCTGCGCAAGGAGAGCGCGGGCGACGACGCCGCGTTCCGGCGCGGCGCGGTCGAAGCGTTCCGCGAGGCGCTCGAACGGGCCGCGGCGAGGCGCAGCGCGCGCTCGAAGAAGGCGGCGGCGGGCGGGCCTGCGCGCGCCAGCTCAGCGAACTCGAGGACGAACTGATCTGCGCCATGCACGATCTCATGGCGCTCGCGCTCTTTCGCCGTCGGGACGAAGTTCGAGGGGGTCACCATCGTGGCGGTCGGCGGCTACGGCCGCGGCATGCTGGCGCCGGGCTCCGACATCGACCTGCTGTTTCTGCTCGAGCCCGGCGCGCCGCCCGAAGGCGTGAAGATCATCGAGACGATCCTCTACGTGCTGTGGGACCTCAAGCAGAAGGTCGGCCACGCGACGCGCATCGATCGACGAATGCCTCAAGCAGGCGCGCGCCGACATGACGATCCGCACCGCGCTGCTCGAAGCGCGCCTGATCGAGGGCGACGCCAAGCTGTTCGAGACGCTGCGCGCGCGCTTCGACAAGGAGATCGTCGCCAAGACGGCGAGCGAATTCGTCGCCGCCAAGCTCGCCGAGCGCGACGCGCGGATCAAGCGCGCCGGCGACTCGCGCTATCTCGTCGAGCCCAACGTCAAGGAGGGCAAGGGCGGCCTGCGCGACCTCAACACGCTGTTCTGGATCGCCAAATACGTCTACCGGGTGCGCGACCCGCACGAACTGGTCGCCGCCGGCCTGTTCTCGCAGCGCGAATTCGCGCTGTTCCCGCGCTGCGAGGAATTTCTCTGGTCGGTGCGCTGCCACCTGCATTTCCTCACCGGCCGCGCCGAGGAGCGGCTGAGCTTCGACCTGCAGCGGCCGATCGCCGAGCGGCTCGGCTATACGCGCGCGCGCCGGCCAGAGCGCCGTCGAGCGCTTCATGAAGCACTATTTCCTCATCGCCAAGGACGTCGGCGATCTCACCGCGATCGTCTGCGCGGCGCTGGAGGAGCGGCAGGCCAAGCCGACCCAGGCGTTCGACCGGTTCCTCGGCCGCCTGCGCCGCCGCCCGCGCGCGGTCGACGAACGCCGTCGATTTCCGCATCGACACACGATCGCGTCAACGTCATCGACGCCGACGCCTTCGAGCGCGATCCCGTCAACCTGATCCGCCTGTTTTGGGTCGCCGACCGCTCCGGCCTCGCCATCCATCCCGACGCGACGCGGCTCGTCACCCAGTCGCTGAAGCGCATCGACGCGCGCTGCGCAACGATCCGGAGGCCAACCGGCTGTTCCTGGAAATCCTGACCTCGCGCCGCTCGCCGGAGACGGCGCTGCGGCGGATGAACGAAGCGGGCGTGCTCGGCCGATTCATCCCGGAATTCGGCCGCGTCGTCGGGATGATGCAGTTCTCGATGTATCACCACTACACCGTCGACGAGCATCTGCTGCGCACCGTCGGCGTGCTGAGCCAGATCGAGGCGGGCGCGCTGAACGAGGAGCTTCCGCTGGTCAGCGAGATTGCTGCCGCACATCACCCACCGCACGGCGCTCTACGTCGCCGCCTTCCTGCACGATATCGCCAAGGGCCGCAAGGAGGACCATTCGATCGCCGGCGCCGAAGTCGCGCGCCGTCTCTGCCCGCGGCTCGGCCTGTCGCCGCCGATACGCGACCGCGTCGCCTGGCTGATCGAACAGCATCTGACCATGTCGAACATGGCGCAGGGGCGCGATCTCTCCGACCCGCAGACCGCCGAGGCGCTGGCGGCGACCGTGCAGACGCTCGAGCGGCTGCGCATGCTGCTGGCGCTCACCGTCTGCGACATCCGCGCGGTCGGGCCGGGCGTCTGGAACGGCTGGAAGGGGCAGTTGCTGCGCAACCTTTACTGGGAAACCGAGGTCGTGCTCAGCGGCGGCCATTCCGCGATCGACCGCAAGTCGCGCGTCGCCGCGGCGCAGGAGGCGCTGCGCCGCGCGCTGCCCGGCTGGTCGGACCCCGATTTCGACGCCTATGCGGCGCGCCACTATCCCGCCTATTGGCTCAAGGTCGATCTCGCCGCGCCAGATCGCCCACGCCAAGCTGCTCTATGCGCATGGCGGCGGAGGTGCGCTCGCTGGCGACCGAGGTCGCGACCGACGCGTTCCGCGGCGTGACCGAGATCACCGTCGTCGCGCCCGACCATCCGCGCCTGCTGTCGATCATCGCCGGCGCCTGCGCGGGCGCGGGCGGCAATATCGTCGACGCGCAGATTTTCACCACCACCGACGGCTTCGCGCTCGACACGATCTTCGTCTCGCGCGCCTTCGAGCTGCGACGAGGACGAGATGCGGCGCGCCGGCCGCATCGCGCGCGCGATCGAGCAGGCGCTGCGCGGCGAGATCCGGGTCAGCGAATCTGTGTCCGCCAAGCGGCAGGAGCGCGACGCGCGCGCGCGCGCCTTCGCGATCGAGCCCGAGGTCGAGATCGACAATTCGATGTCGAAACGCTACACGGTGCTGCAGGTCTCCGGGCTCGACCGGCCGGGCCTGCTCTACGACCTGACCGCGGCGCTTTCGAAGCTCAACCTCAACATCGGCTCGGCCCATATCGTCACTTTCGGCGAGAAGGCGGTCGATTCCTTTTATGTCACCGACCTGACGGGCGCGAAGATCATCGCCGCCGCCGCGGCAGGCGGCGATCAAGCGGCATCTGCTGGCGATTTTCTGATCCTGGCGATTTTCCGAAAGACGCGCGGCGGCCGGGCGGCTTGATTTTTGCCGCGTCAGCCCTGATATCGGGCGCCTGAACCTTGGGACGCTCACGAATGGCCGAGATGACCGACATGCAAACTCCGCGAACCCGACGCGGAGCCGCAGCTTCGTGAGGCGGATGGCTTCGCCGTGATCGAGAAGCTCAACGCCGAGAACGCGGAGCTGAAGGATCGCCTTCTGCGCGCGCTGGCCGAAATGGAGAACCTGCGCCGGCGCTCCGAGCGCGAGGCCGCCGACGCGCGCGCCTATGGCGGTGACCAATTTCGCCCGCGACCTGCTCACCGTCGCCGACAATCTCGCCCGCGCGCTCGAGAGCCTGCCGGCCGAGGCGCACGAGCGCCAGCGACGCTGCGCTCAAGACGCTGGTCGAGGGCGTCGAACTGACCGAGCGCGAACTGCAGACCGCGCTCGGCCGCCACGGCGTCACGAAGCTGGAGCCGCAGGGCGAGAAGTTCGACCCGAATTTCCATCAGGCGATGTTCGAAGTCCCCGACCGAGCGTGCCGGCCGGCACGGTGACCCAAGTCGTGCAGAGCGGCTGGAAGATCGGCGAGCGCGTGCTGCGCCCGGCGCTGGTCGGCGTCTCCAAGGGCGGGCCTAAGGTCGCGCCGAAGGCCGAGCGGCGGAGTAGAAGGGCGCGCCAACTCAAATCGCGCGGAGGCGATCATGAAACAGGCGCTTTTCAACGATCTTGTCGAGAGCCTCAAGCAAGCCGCCGGCCATGCAGGCGGCGAGGCGGTTCCCGGATTGCGCGTTCAACCCGCGCCCGCCGCAGCCGACATCGTCGCCATTCGTCGGCAGGCCGGCCTCACCCGCAAGCAATTTGCCGCCATCTTGGGAACGGCTGTCGGCACGCTGCGAAAATGGGAAGACGGCACGCGCGCGCCGAGCGGCGCCGCGCGCACGCTTCTCGTGGTTCTCAAACGTAACCCCAAAGCGGTCATCGAAGCGCTGGCCGCGTGAGGCGCGTTTACGAGAAGAGAAACCTCAAAGCTCCGGCGCGTCGCTCCGTGCGCCGCTCGACGGCTAGGGGTGGGATGGAGACATTCGCAACAGACTTATGCACGCGGTACCCGCTTGATATTCTTATCGTCACTGCGTGTTACAAATATCTTGATTTCTGTACTACGGCCAGTGCGTTGAGGCGATGGCGACAACCTCGAAGGATGCGGCGGAAAAATCGGGGAAGGTGGCGCGGTTAGAATAGACGGTGCGCCACTTTTCCCCTCGTTTCCCGTTTGACCCGCCAACAGAGCGCGCATGCTGACGACGCACGCCGCTTCGAGGCCACCATGCCACACAAACCAACACCCCGGTTGAAACTGCGACTCTGGTTCATCGAGATGGAAAGCGAAGGGGCGGTCGCGGTCGTCGGCGGCTTGCTGCTCGCGGCTCTCGTTGTGGGTCTCCACTATGCGATGCGATAGACGCCGCCCGATTCTCAGCTTGGCAATCGCCTAGACACTATTTTGGCTTTATCGCGACAGTCCGGGCAAACCGGAATTCGATAGCCCCCAAAGCTCGGGACTCCCGGCTCCCGCCCGTCAATCCATTTGGTCTCGAAGTTCTCAAAAAGGGTCTCGTGGCTGTTCCAGTCGTCAGACCGCTCGAACTGTTTCCCGATTCTGCCGCATCCCTCGCATTGCAGTTCGTGGGTGCAATCCGTTTCCCAAGCCATCGCCCGCCTCTCAAAAGCCGCACAGTTTCAACGAAAACTGCGCGGTGCGAAATTCCTGATTTCTGTACGGCACGCGACGCCTAACTGTCATCCCTCAGGGTAATACCCTCCATGATTATGTGCCAAAGGCACCCGCGCATTGGGATGAACATTGCACCATAGGCAAGCCCATCGCAGAATTCGATAGATGGTTTATGCGGCCATCGAGATATGAAATTACGTGCTCAAGACTTCCGACTCTGCGACCAACATGTTCCCACGCTAGCGGTGCTCCTGTCTCGGGATGGGATGGCCTACTTTCTACCGCCAGAGAACTACAATACGAGCATCGCCCATTGGCTCGCTCAACTAACGACCATACATCGCGACCCTTGAGCTTCACTTCTCCGAGGCAACCCTTTCTCGGGAGAGCGCCACAACAAGCACACGGGCCTTTGATTTTGTCCCTCATCATTTTTGATAAAATGTCTCGACCAGAAAAGTCCCTACGCCATTGGCATCCGTGCGCTCGGTTTGCTCTTTTGGAGGCGGAATGACACCGCTTCATCCGCTCAGCGTAGGTGGTTCGAGCGAGATATTCGACCCACGACGCGTATACTGGTGGCGGTGCTACATCCATCTTCAAAGCCTAGGCTCGAAGCCGCATAAGCTCCAATATCGAACGTGCTCGCACGCCGCCGTTTCGGTCGGCGAAGCGCACAATACGCCCTTGGGCCATATGGCGCATGGATTTCCATAACGTGCGGATTTCTTGCCTTGTTTGCCCGATTACAATCGTCCGCTTCGGGTCGTATCCGGCCATTTGACCAGCGCCGACCGAGCGCTGGAACTTCGCTGCTCACCCCTTCGTCACCCGCCGCATCGTCAGATTGATCCGCCCGCCGCCCGGCAGCAGCGTCGAGGTTCCCGGATAGATGCGGTCGACGCCGTGAAAGGCGAGCCGCGCCGGGCCGCCGAGGGTCACCGCGTCGCCCGAGGCGAGGCGGAAGGAGCGCGTCGGCCCGCCGCGCGTGACGCCCGCCGACCCTGAACAGCGCCGTGTCGCCAAGCGACAGCGAGACGACCGGCGCCGAGAGTTCCGCTTCGTCGCGGTCCTGATGCAGCGCCATTCGCGCGTCGGAATCATAGAGATTGACCAGGCACGCCTCGGGCGGCGGCGCGCCGGGCGCCAGCGCCGCCCAAAGCTCCAGAACCGCTTCGGGCATCGGCGGCCAAGGCGCGCCGCTCTGCGGATGGCTCGGCTGGTAGCGATAGCCGCGCTCGTCCGACACCCAGCCGAGCGGCCCGCAATTGGTCATCCGCACCGAGAATGGCTTGCCGGTCCTGGGCATGCGCGGAACAAACGGCGGCGCGGCGGCGAGGACCTCGTCGATCGCCGCGCGCAGAGCCTCCTGCGCCGGCCGGTCGAGGCGCTCGGGGTAGTGGAGCACGCCGGGGGCGATTTCGAGCACTGCGGACATTTGCGGCGTCCTTTCTCGGGCGTGGCGTCCCCGCCCGCGCCGCCTTCCCTAAGCGCGGGACGCGTCGTATAGGAGGCGCCAATTCTACATCATGCGCGCGTTTGGGCGCCGCTTTTGGGGCTGGAGATGGCGGGACATAGTCAGTTCAAGAACATCATGCACAAGAAGGGCAAGCAGGATGCGATCCGCTCCAAGCTCTTCTCCAAACTGGCGCGCGAAATCACCGTTGCGGCGAAGATGGGCCTGCCCGATCCGGCGATGAACGCGCGGCTGCGCGCCGCCGTGCTCGAAGCGCGCGCCGAGAACATGCCCAAGGACAATATCGATCGCGCGATCAGGAAGGCCTCCGCCGCCGACACCGAGACCTACGAGGAAGTGCGCTACGAGGGCTATGCGCCCGGCGGCGTCGCGCTCATCGTCGAAGCGCTGACCGACAACCGCAACCGCACCGCGGGCGAAGTGCGCTCCTATTTCACCAAAGCGGGCGGCGCGCTCGCCGACAGCGGCGCGGTCGCCTTCATGTTCAATCGCGTCGGCGCGATCGTCTTCGACCGCAAGGTCGCCACCGACGACGCGATGCTCGAAGCGGCGATCGAGGCCGGCGCCGACGACGTCGTTTCCGAAGGCGAAGAACACGAGGTCATCACCTCGGTTGAGTCGCTGCGCGAAGCGCAAAAAGCGCTCGAAGCCAAGTTCGGCGAGCCGCACAAGGCGGCGATCGTCTGGCGCTCGCAAAACACGATCGCCGTCGACGACGAAGCCGGCGAAAAGATCCTGCGCCTGGTCAGCCTGTTGGAGGAGAACGACGATGTCCAAACCGTCGCCGCCAATTTCGAAATCTCCGACGCGCTGATCGCCAAGTTGCAGGGCTGAGGCCGCTCCTCCTTTTCCAGCTTCGCTGGGGAAGGGGCGCTTAATGCGCTGGCGCAAAGCAATGCGGCGGGAGCGCCTCGCGCCCCCGCCGCTGTTTTAGACCAAGCCGGGCCTCAGGCCCGGCTGAAGGTCTGGAGCGTCAATAGTTGCACTGCCGGTTGCCCCAGCGGTTGATCCAGCAACGGCGCCAGCCCGGCCCAGGACCCCAACCCGGTCGCGGACCCCAGCCCGGGCCGTTCGGATGCCAACGGCCCCAGCGATCCCACCAGACCTTGTCGATGTTCGCGCCCGCCACCGGGACTGAGAGCGAGGGCGACGAAGTGGTAAACGCAGACGCCGAAGTCGCCGAGATGGCGAGCATCGCTGCGCCGGCTAGAAGCGCGGCAAATCCGCCGGTTAGATTACGAGTCAACATGGTTGCCTCCTTTGGTAACCCCCATCGCGATCGATTGTGCGAGGGCCAAGAGTGAACCGTGGCTGAACGGACCGCGGCGAATGTGCGGCTTTCACCGCCGCCCCGCCGTCACGCCGAGCAGCTCGCCGAGGCGGTCGAGGGCGACGCGCAGGCGGTCGGCGAGAATCGCATCGGCGCGCCAGGGGGTGACGATTTCGGGCGCGAGGCGACGACAGTCGCGCAGCGAAGCCCCCTCGACGACGACGCGCATCAGGATCGGCCAGGCGGCGGGGCCGGCGCGCTCCTCAGCCGCATGCAGTTTGTCGCGCGCATGAAGCGCCGCTTCGCTCGCCGGCAGGCCTGAGCGCGGGCCGTGCGCGCCGGCGCCAATACGGTCGAGCGGCACGGCGCGCAAAGCGTCGAGGTCGGCGCGCCGGTGCAGGCGGCGCAACGCCTCGCCCACCAGCCAGCGCAAGTCGTTGAGCCGCGGGTCGTGCGGCGCCAACGCCCGCGTCGAGCGCATCACGTCGAAGGGATCGACCAGCCGGCGCAGCTTGTCGACGCCGCGCTCGACCGCTTGTCCCGCTTCGCTCGCCCGGGCCAGACGTTCCGGGGTGGCGTCGAGCCGCTCCGAATCGGCGAGGGCTTTGGGCTTGCCGTTGGTTTTCGCTTTGGCTCGCCGGACGAGCGCCTTGGCGCTCATTTCGCCAGCTCCGCGCACAACTGGGCCGGGGAAACGCAATAGGAGGCGGGCGCCGGGCCGCTCGGCCGGGCGGGGATCGCGACGCTTCGCACAGCGACGTCGACCGGCGGGCGACGGTGGACGCGCTTGAGATCGCGTAAGTGCGCGGCGCAGGCGGCGGTGGCGCGCTGGCGGTCGGTCTCGGAGCGTGGGCGGCGACGGCGGGATTCCATGGGGTGTTCCTCGCGAAGGACGCCGCGGCCGGCGGCCGCTCATGTTCGCCTTTTGTTCTCATCTTCTGAACATCCGGATGGTTCGTCAAGTAATATTTCTGATATTCATGATTGCGCATATTCTGAAAAGCAGAATAATCCCAGCGTGACCGTCGATTGGATCCGCACCGCGCTGGAAGAGACCGGCAAGACCCGCAGCGGCTTGGCGCGTGCGCTCGGCCGTTCGCCCTCGGCGGTGACTGACCTCCTCAACGGCAGACGCCGCCTGCGCGCCGACGAAATTGCCCTGGCCGCCAGCTATCTCGGCGTCGAGCCGCCGCGGTTGGTGGGCGGCGGGCGCGCCCCGCCGGCGCGCGCTTCGGTGTCGCTGGTCGGCTATGTCGGCGCCGGCGCGATCGCGCGCTTCTACGCCGACGGCCAGGGGCCATTCGACGAAGTGCCCGCTCCCGACGCCGCGAGCGCCAAGACGGTGGCGGTGCAGATCCGCGGCCATTCACTCGGCGCGCTGTTCGACAATTGGCTGGTGTTCTACGACGACGTGCGCGAGCCGCCGGGCGACGATCTGGTCGGGCGCATGTGCGTGTGCGGCCTCGCCGACGGCCGCGTGCTGATCAAGGCGCTCAAGCGCAGCCAGATCGCCGGTCTGTGGACGCTGCTGTCGAACGCCGAGCCGCCGATCTACGACATCGCGCTCGACTGGGCGGCGCTGGTGCGCGAAATGCGACCACGGTAGCGGCGCATGACAGCCAGGCTACCCTCCGCGCTCGACATCGCGCGCGCGCTGATCGCCTTTCCCTCGGTGACGCCGGCCGACGCAGGCGCGCTTGCCTATGTCGGCGACTTGCTCGCGAACGCGGGCTTCGCCGTCGAGCATGTCCCGTTCTCCGAACCCGGCGCGCCGACGATCGACAATCTCTGGGCGCGCTTTGGCAACGGGAGGGCCGAATTTGGTCTTCGCCGGCCACACCGACGTCGTGCCGCCGGGCGATGCGGCGAATTGGCGGTTTCCGCCCTTCTCCGCGACCGTCGCTGACGGGCAGATCTGGGGCCGCGGCGCGGCCGACATGAAGGGCGGCGTCGCCGCCGCGCTCGCCGCCGCCTTGCGCTTCGTCGCGCGCGGCGACTTCGCGGGCTCGATCAGCTTCCTCCTGGCCGGCGACGAGGAGGCGTCCGGCGATCAACCACGGCACGGTCGCGCTGCTCGAATGGGCGCGCGCGCGCGGCGAGCGCTTCGATCATTGCCTGCTCGGCGAGCCGACCAGCGTCGCCGCGCTCGGCGACACGATCAAGAACGGCCGGCGCGGTTCGCTCACCGGCCGGCTGACCCTGCATGGCAAGCAGGGCCACGTCGCCTATCCGCAACTCGCCGACAATCCGATCCGCGCGCTGGCGCCGATTCTCGAAGCGCTGCAGGCGCCCGCGCTTGACGCCGGGACGGCCGATTTCGATCCTACCAACCTCGAAATCGTCAGCGTCGACGTCGGCAATCCGTCGGCCAACGTCATCCCGGCCGAAGTCCGGCTGGTCTTCAACACGCGCTTCAACGACACATGGACACCGGCAACCCTGCGCGCCGAGATCGAGCGGCGCATCGGCGCGGCGGCGCCTGGCGCGCGCTTCACCCTCGCCTTCGATCCGACCAACGCCGTCGCCTTCCTCACCCCGCGCGGCGCGTTCACCGACCTCGTCGCGCGGGCGATCGAAGAGACAACCGGCCGCCGGCCCAAACTGTCGACCGGCGGCGGCACGTCGGATGCGCGCTTCATCAAGGACGCTTGCCCGGTGATCGAAATTGGCCTCGTCGGCGCGACGATGCACGCGATCGACGAGCGCGTGCCGGTCGAGGACATCGAGGCGCTGTCGCGCATTTATGAGCGGACGTTCGAGCTTTATTTCGCGAGCTTTTCCGCCGGATAGTCGACCCGCTCCAAATAGAGCCCGCAGGCCGGCGCGACCGGGCCGCAGCGGCTGCGGTCGGCCGCTTCCAGCGCCGCTTTGAGATCGGCGGGGCTCCAGCGGCCGAGCCCGACTTCGACCAGCGAGCCGACCATCGAGCGCACCTGCCGATGCAGGAACGAAAGCGCTGCGACGCGAAAACGCGATGCGCTCGCCCTCGCGCGTCACATCGAGCTGCGTCAGCGTGCGTATCGGCGAATTGGCTTGGCACTGCGAGTCGCGAAAGGTGGAGAAATCGTGCCGCCCGATCAGCGCGCGCGCCGCTTCATGCATCGCCGCCGCGTCGAGGTCGCTCTTGACGCGCCAGAGCCGGTCGCGCTCGATCGTCAGCGGCGCGCGGCGATTGAGGACGCGGTAGCGATAGTGGCGCATGATCGCGCTGCGGCGCGCGTCGAACTGCTCGTCGACCGCCTCGATCGCCAGCACCGCGACGGCGCGCGGGACGAGTTGGGCGTTGATCGCTTCGCGCAGGCGCCAGCCGCTCCATTCGCGCGCCAGATCGACATGGGCGACCTGGCCGAGCGCGTGAACGCCGGCGTCGGTGCGCCCGGCGCCCGAAACCAGCGGCGTCGCCTCGCCGAGCCGTGTCAGCGCCTCCTCCAGCGACTGCTGGATCGAGGGGCCATTCTCCTGCCGCTGCCAGCCGGAAAACTCCGTCCCGTCATATTCGATGGTCAGCTTGTAACGGGGCATGGCGGGCTTACAGCGTCAGCACGATCTTGCCGACATGGGCCGGCGTCCTCGATGCGCCGATGCGCCGCGGCGGCCTCGGCGAGCGGAAAGGTCGAATCGATGACCGGCTTGCAGCGGCCGGCGGCGAGCAGCGGCCAGACCTTGTCGCTGAGCGCGTCGGCGATCGTCGCCTTCTGAGCGACGTTACGCGGGCGCAAGGTCGAGCCGGTGTGGGTGAGGCGCTTGGCCATGACGACATGCAGATCGATCTCGACCTTGCGCCCGCGCAGCAGCGCGATCTGGACAATGCGTCCGTCGACCGCGGCAGCGGCGTAGTTGCGCGCGACATAGTCGCCCCCAACCATGTCGAGGATCAGATCGACGCCCCTGCCCTCGGTGGCCGCAAGAGTCGCGGCGACGAAATCCTCGTCGCGATAATTGATCGCGAGATCGGCGCCGAGGCGCAGACAGTCCTGCGCCTTGTCGCCTGCGCCGACGGTCACGATAACGCGCGCGCCGAACGCCTTGGCGAGCTGGATCGCGGTCGTGCCGATGCCTGAGGCGCCGCCGTGGACGAGCAGCGTCTCGCCCGCCTTCAGCGCGCCGCGATCGAACACATTGGTCCAGACGGTGAAGTAAGTCTCGGGGATCGCCGCCGCCTCGACCATCGTCAGGCCGGCGGGAACCGGCAGCGCGTTGGTCTCGTGGACCACAGCATATTCAGCGTAGCCGCCGCCGGGCAGCAGCGCGGTCACCGGCGCGCCGAGCGCGTGGCGCGTCGCGTTCGCGCCGAGCGCGACGACTTCGCCGGCGATTTCGAGGCCGGGAAGATCGGAGGCGCCGGGCGGGGGCGCATAGAGGCCCTGACGCTGGAACACGTCGGGCCGGTTGACGCCGGCGGCGGCGACGCGAACCAGAATTTCGCCCTCGCCGGGCGCCGGCAGCGGGCGCGTCGTCCGGGTCAGCGCCTCGGGACCGCCGGGCGCAGCGATCTCGATGGCGCGCATAGTCTTGGGCAAAGCGTTCATGGCGCAGCTATTCGCGCCGGCGCTCGGGCGAAGTCAATGTTTCAACGCGACCGGCGCGACCACGCCGTCCTCCGCTGGCGCCTGGCGAAACGCCGGCAGCGCCTCGGCGCGGGCGCAGAATTCGGCGAGCCGCGGATAGGGCGTGGTCTCGACAAGGTCGCCGATCATGCCGCGCACGAAGGTGAAGGCGCAGGCGACGGTGATGTCGGCGAGAGCGGGCTTCGCCCCGCCGATCCAGCCACCCGCCGGCCCTTCGCGCTCGAGCGTCGCCAGCGCGACGTTGAGCTGGCCGGCGACGCGGGCGCGCCAGGGCTCGTGCAGCTTTTCGGGCGGGCGTAGCGCGCGTTCATAGTGAAGCTGCACCGCCTTCTCCATCGTCGTCAGCCCGACGCCGATCGCGCGCAGCGCGATGACGCGTGTCGCGGGCGCGCGCGGCGTCAGCGCGGCGATCGAGGGATTGAGCGCGGCAAGATAGTCGAGGATGACGCTGGAATCGGTCAGCACGACGCCTTCGTCAGTAACGAGGGTCGGCGCTTTGAGCAGCGGATTGATCTTGGCGAAGGCGTCGATGTGACGGAACAGCGAAATCGGCCGATGGACGAAAGCGACATCGCTCGCCAGCATCGCCACCGCGACGCGGCGCACATAGGGCGAATTGAGCATTCCGATCAGTTCCACGGCAGGCTCCCTTTGCAAGGGGCAAGTTCTGGCCGCAGGAGCGTGTTGTCGTCAAGCGCGGGCGCCCGACGACGCCGGGGCCGGATTCGACTATCATCGTCGCCAGGCGAAGTTTGGAGCCGAGGACACGATGCAGCGCGCAGCCAACTCAAAGATTCGCGTCGGCGTCGGCGGCTGGACGTTCGAGCCGTGGCGGGGAAGCTTCTATCCGCCGGCGCTGGCGCACAAGCGCGAGCTCGAATACATGAGCCGCAAGCTGACCTCGATCGAGGTCAACGGCACGTTCTATCGCGGCCAGAGCCGCGACAGCTACGCCAAATGGCGCGACGAAACGCCGGACGGTTTCGTCTTCACGCTGAAGGGCCCGCGTTACGCGACCAACCGCCGCGTGCTCGCGGAAGCTGGCGAGTCGATCGAGCGCTTCGTCGCCGGCGGCATCGCCGAGCTCGGCGACAAGCTCGGGCCGATCAACTGGCAGTTTGCGCCGACCAAGCGCTTCGAGCCGGACGACTTCGCCGCCTTCCTCCAATTGCTGCCAGCTTCAGTCGAGGGCGTGCCGCTGCGCCACGCAATCGAAGCGCGGCACGAGAGCTTCCGCTGCGCTGAATTCGTCGCCTTGGCGCGCGACAAGGGCGTGGGAATCGTAGTCGCCGCCGATTCCGAGTACCCACAGATCGCCGATCCGACAGCGCCCTTCGTCTACGTCCGCGTCATGGGCACGAGCGAGAGCGAGCCGGTCGGCTACTCGCCAAGCGCGCTCGACGCCTGGGCGGCGCGAGCGCGAAGCTGGGCGGCAGGCGCAACGCCGGGCGACCTCGCGCTGCTCGCGGCGCCTCCGGACGCCCCGCACGGACGCGAGGTATTTTTCTATGTCATCAGCGGCGCCAAACAAAGCAACCCTGCCGCGGCGATGGCGCTGATCGAGCGACTGGGTCGCTCCGGCTGATTGCCGAACCCGGCGGGCGCTCGGGCTGCGAATGACAAGGGATGGGAGCAGCGGAATGGACGAGGACACGATTCGCGCCGCCCTCGATCGCCACTGGGCCGCCTCGGACGCGAACGACTTCGATGTCGAGCACGACATATACCGAGAGGACGCGGTGCTCGAATACCCGCAATCGGGCGAGCGCATCAGGGGCCGGCAGCAACATCCAGGCCTCGCGCGTCGCGCAGCCGAACGCCAAGCGCTTCACGGTGCGCCGCATCGTCGGCGCGGGCGATCTCTGGGTCACGGAATTCATCCTCGCCTACGACGGCCGGCCGTCCTATTCGGTGAGCGTCATGGAGTTTCGTGGATGGCAAGGTCGCCCGCGAGACCCAGTACTTCGCCGACCCGTTCGAGCCCGGACCTTCGCGCGCGCAGTGGGTCGAGCGAATGGGATGAAATCGGCGCGACAGCGGCGCCGCCGCGCGTGCTGGAGCGGGCCGAGCTGCCCGTCGACACCGCCGAGCTCGCTCGTTTTCTCATCGGCAAAATGCTCGTGCGGGCGCTGGCCGAAGGCGTGGCGGGCGGCCGCATCGTCGAGACCGAGGCCTATGACATCGGCGACCCCGCGGGTCACGCCTATCGCGGCATGACCCCGCGCAATCGGCCGCTTTTCCTCGAGCGCGGCCACGCCTACGTCTATCTCGCCTACGGCGTCTCGTTCATGCTGAACGTCTCGAGCGAGAGCGTCCGGCGTCGGCGCGGGCGTCTTGATCAGGGCGATCGAGCCAACCGATGGCGTCGCGATCATGGAGCGAAATCGCGGCACCGAGCGGCTGCGAGACTTGGCGCGGGGGCCGGGACGGCTGTGCGAGGCCTTGGGGATCGATCGCCGGCTGGACGGGATCGACCTTTGTCGGACCGGTCCGCTGTGGCTCGGATCTGACGGTCAGACGCCCGGCGAAATCGGGCGGAGCAAACGGATCGGCATTACCCGCGCCGCCGACAGCCTGCTGCGATTCTACGTTCGCGGCAATGCGTTCGTCAGCGGCCCGCAGGCGCTCAACAGATGAGAAAGCCGTGGGCAGTCGACCGATCCGCGTTCCAGTGAAAGCGCTTTGGGCGCTGCGGTCGAACTGCTAAGGGGGTGCGCTTGGAGCGCACGATGTGATCGCGATGACCCAAACCGAGCCGCCATCGAGAGGAAGTGCGCCGACGGCGCCGCTGGATTGGCTGCGAGCGCGGGATCCCGGGTTCGCGAGCATACGGCGCGCGGCCCGCGTGACCTTGGTCGCCTGTTTCGGCTTCTACGCGTGCCAATACGGCTTGCACAATTCGGTGATGGCGACCTATGCGCTTTTCGGCGCCTTCGCGCTGGGCGCTCTATCGCAGATTACCGGCGCTCCCAGAGAACGCGCGCTGACGCTGATTGCGGTCCTGCCGGTCGGTTGGGCGCTGGTCGCGCTCGGCACGCTGCTCTCGGTTTCGAACGAGACAGCGGCCGCGGGCATGTTCGTCCTCGGCTTTCTTGTTAGCTACGTGGGGGTGGGCGGGCCGCGGTTGACGGGGCTGGCCGCCGGTGGCCAGCTCCTCTACATCCTGCCCTGTTTCCCGCCTTACGATCCAGCTTCGCTTGCCGCGCGGCTCGCCGGGCTGACCTTGGCCGTGCTGCTGCTTTCCGGCGCCGAGCTCGCGTTGTGGCCCGACGCCTCCCCGGTTCGTTACGAGCGCCGTCTCGCCGATGCGCTCGAGGCGCTGGTTGGCTGCCTCAGGGCGGTCGCCGACTCTTGGACGGGAGATAAGACCGCCCGTAGCCGGCTTGCCGCGCTGCTTCCCGGCGCGATCGAAAAGGCCGACGCCTTGCGCCCGTCGAAGCTGCCGCGGCCGCTGCGACCAGCCTCCGCCGGGCGGTATGACCGGGCGCTCAGCCAAGCCGCCAGCACCGAGCGGCTCTTGCTGGGTCGCACTGTCGATCTCTTTTTTGCCGACGACCATGAGACGCGCGGAGTCGCCGCCGCGCAAGCGCTGTTGCGGCAGGCCGCGTCATGCACGGCCACGGCCGCGACGTGGCTACGGGGCGAAGGTCCGGCGCCCAGCGCCGGCCGGACTGCGGCGGTGCAGCGCGCGTTCGAAGTCGCCCGTTTCGCGATCCCGCCCGACGATGTCCCGCCCGAACAGCTTCGCCTAGGCTCGCTGGCGCTCAGCGTTGGCGAATGGACGAATACGCTGGTCACCGCGATCCGGATCGCGGCGGGCGCACCGATCGAACCGGACACCACGCCTCCTGGCGCCCGGCCGGGCCCGTTCTGGTACGCCTACCCGTCATCGGCGTTTCTGTATTGGCATCGCCTGAGAGAGCATCTGACGCCACGCTCGGTCTATTTCCAAGGGGCGCTGCGGCTTGCGATCGCTCTCGCCCTCGCGAGGTTTTTGGCGGGCGCACTCGATCTCTCCCATGGCTTCTGGGTGTTGCTGACGACGCTGACTTTAATGCGGACTTCGGCTGCGGAGACGCGCTCGGCGCTCCGCCCGGCGCTCGTCGGCACGCTCATCGGCTCCCTGATCGCAGCCGCTGTGCTGGTCGTCTTTGCGGAACCGCGGGTCTTCGTGCTCTTCCTGCCCGTCGTCATGCTGGCGGGGATCGCTGCAGGCCCACTGCTCGGATCGGGATGGGCGCAGGGCTTGTTCACGATCGTCATCGCGCTGGTGTTCGCTCAGATCGCGCCGACCGACTGGCACGTCGCCGCAACTCGTGTGCTGGACGTCGCGGTCGGGGCCGCGATCGGCGTTCTCATTGGCGTCTTCGCTTGGCCGCGCGGCGGTTGGGGCGAGTTACACCGCGCCACGGCGAACTATCTCTCCGCTTGCGCCGACGTGGTGCGCGAGAGCGTCGCCGTTTTGGCCGAAGGCGCCGCGCCCGGACATGCGCTGCCGCGGGCCCGCGCCCTCGGTCAACTCGCCGAAGCTTCCTATGCACTCTACCAGAGCGAGCGGCATGGCCCCACGCGTCTCGACTGGCAGGCGACGATCGCCGCCGGGCATCATGCCGTCCGCGGCGCCGAGGCGTTGTTGCGCTCCGGCGCGAACGGCGCAAGGCTCGATTGCACGGCCCCGTTGACCGCGACGGCCGCCGATGTCGCCTCGCGGTTTGAGAGCGTCGCCGAAGGCTTGCTCGCCCACCGCAGGCCGGTGCACGCCGCTTTCCCCACAGCTCCCGCGGTCACTTGGCCGACCCATATCGGCCTCGCGCTTTATCATTTGGCGGATATCCGGGTCTGGCTCGACGGGCTCCGCGACGACCTCGATCGCATCGTCGTCGACGCCCCGGATGCGCCGCAACCGGCGCCCCGAAGCCTCGCCACGCTGCGCCTGCGGGTGCTGGCGGTCGCAGACGGCAGCTCGGACTGACACTCGCTCGCCGCCCGCTCGCTTGACGCGAGTCGCTTGGAGGTCTGCTGTCGCCTGCGCGCGCCCCCTCG
>CAWIES010000004.1:0-1036176 GCA_963835215.1 uncultured Alphaproteobacteria bacterium
CTGATGTCGCCGTGCTCTCGACGGCCCAAGCGACGGCGCTGACCGCCAAGGACGGGGCGGCGCTGACGACGGCGGCGGCGGCGGCTCTGACGACAACTGATGTCGCGGCGTTGAAGACGGCGCAGGTCGCCGCTTTGACCACCGCTCAGATCAACGCGCTGACGACGGCGCAGGTCGCCGCGGTGACGACGGCTGGCTTTGCCGCTCTGACGACGGGGCAGGCTGCGGCGCTGACGACGGCTGACATCGCCATCCTCTCGACCGGCCAGGTGGCGGCGCTAAGCGCCACCTCGACTGCGGCTTTGACCACCGCGCAGATTGCGACGCTCTCGACGAGCCAGGTCGCGGCTTTGGGCTCGGCCCAGATCGCGGCGCTGACGACGGCTCAGGCGGCGACCTTGTCGACGGCTGATGTCGCCGTGCTCTCGACGGCCCAAGCGACGGCGCTGACCGCCAAGGACGGGGCGGCGCTGACGACGGCGGCGGCGGCGGCTCTGACGACAACTGATGTCGCGGCGTTGAAGACGGCGCAGGTCGCCGCTTTGACCACCGCTCAGATCAACGCGCTGACGACGGCGCAGGTCGCCGCGGTGACGACGGCTGGCTTTGCCGCTCTGACGACGGGGCAGGCGGCGGCGCTGACGACGGCTGACATTGCCATCCTCTCGACCGGCCAGGTGGCGGCGCTAAGCGCCACCTCGACTGCGGCTTTGACCACCGCGCAGATTGCGACGCTCTCGACCGCTCAGGCGGCCGCTTTGGGCTCGGCCCAGATCGCCGCTTTGACCACCGCCCAGGCGGCCAACCTCACCACCGCCGATGTCGCGGCGCTCTCAACCGCGCAGATTAAAGTCTTCAGTCTCAAAGACATCATCGCGTTGGTTAGCAGCCAGGTTCAGGCGATCACGACCGCCGACGCCGCCGCGCTGACGACCGCCGAAGTCGCCTCTCTGACGACCTCGCAGATCAATGCGCTGACCACGGCGCAGGTCGCCGCGGTGACGACGGCTGGCTTTGCCGCTCTGACGACGGGGCAGGCTGCGGCGCTGACGACGGCTGACATTGCCATCCTCTCGACCGGCCAGGTGGCGGCGCTAAGCGCCACCTCGACTGCGGCTTTGACCACCGCGCAGATTGCGACGCTCTCGACGAGCCAGGTCGCGGCTTTGGGCTCGGCCCAGATCGCGGCGCTGACGACGGCTCAGGCGGCGACCTTGTCGACGGCTGATGTCGCCGTGCTCTCGACGGCCCAAGCGACGGCGCTGACCGCCAAGGACGGGGCGGCGCTGACGACGGCGGCGGCGGCGGCTCTGACGACAACTGATGTCGCGGCGTTGAAGACGGCGCAGGTCGCCGCTTTGACCACCGCTCAGATCAACGCGCTGACGACGGCGCAGGTCGCCGCGGTGACGACGGCTGGCTTTGCCGCTCTGACGACGGGGCAGGCTGCGGCGCTGACGACGGCTGACATCGCCATCCTCTCGACCGGCCAGGTGGCGGCGCTAAGCGCCACCTCGACTGCGGCTTTGACCACCGCGCAGATTGCGACGCTCTCGACGAGCCAGGTCGCGGCTTTGGGCTCGGCCCAGATCGCGGCGCTGACGACGGCTCAGGCGGCGACCTTGTCGACGGCTGATGTCGCCGTGCTCTCGACGGCCCAAGCGACGGCGCTGACCGCCAAGGACGGGGCGGCGCTGACGACGGCGGCGGCGGCGGCTCTGACGACAACTGATGTCGCGGCGTTGAAGACGGCGCAGGTCGCCGCTTTGACCACCGCTCAGATCAACGCGCTGACGACGGCGCAAGTCGCCGCGGTGACGACGGCTGGCTTTGCCGCTCTGACCACCGGGCAGGCGGCGGCGCTGACGACGGCTGACATTGCCATCCTCTCGACCGGCCAGGTGGCGGCGCTAAGCGCCACCTCGACTGCGGCTTTGACCACCGCGCAGATTGCGACGCTCTCGACCGCTCAGGCGGCCGCTTTGGGCTCGGCCCAGATCGCCGCTTTGACCACCGCCCAGGCGGCCAACCTCACCACCGCCGATGTCGCGGCGCTCTCAACCGCGCAGATTAAAGTCTTCAGTCTCAAAGACATCATCGCGTTGGTTAGCAGCCAGGTTCAGGCGATCACGACCGCCGACGCCGCCGCGCTGACGACCGCCGAAGTCGCCTCTCTGACGACCTCGCAGATCAATGCGCTGACCACGGCGCAGGTCGCCGCGGTGACGACGGCTGGCTTTGCCGCTCTGACCACCGGGCAGGCGGCGGCGCTGACGACGGCTGACATTGCCATCCTCTCGACCGGCCAGGTGGCGGCGCTAAGCGCCACCTCGACTGCGGCTTTGACCACCGCGCAGATTGCGACGCTCTCGACGAGCCAGGTCGCGGCTTTGGGCTCGGCCCAGATCGCGGCGCTGACGACGGCTCAGGCGGCGACCTTGTCGACGGCTGATGTCGCCGTGCTCTCGACGGCCCAAGCGACGGCGCTGACCGCCAAGGACGGGGCGGCGCTGACGACGGCGGCGGCGGCGGCTCTGACGACAACTGATGTCGCGGCGTTGAAGACGGCGCAGGTCGCCGCTTTGACCACCGCTCAGATCAACGCGCTGACGACGGCGCAGGTCGCCGCGGTGACGACGGCTGGCTTTGCCGCTCTGACCACCGGGCAGGCTGCGGCGCTGACGACGGCTGACATTGCGATCCTCTCGACCGGCCAGGTGGCGGCGCTAAGCGCCACCTCGACTGCGGCTTTGACCACCGCGCAGATTGCGACGCTCTCGACGAGCCAGGTCGCGGCTTTGGGCTCGGCCCAGATCGCGGCGCTGACGACGGCTCAGGCGGCGACCTTGTCGACGGCTGATGTCGCCGTGCTCTCGACGGCCCAAGCGACGGCGCTGACCGCCAAGGACGGGGCGGCGCTGACGACGGCGGCGGCGGCGGCTCTGACGACAACTGATGTCGCGGCGTTGAAGACGGCGCAGGTCGCCGCTTTGACCACCGCTCAGATCAATGCGCTGACGACGGCGCAGGTCGCCGCGGTGACGACGGCTGGCTTTGCCGCTCTGACGACGGGGCAGGCGGCGGCGCTGACGACGGCTGACATTGCCATCCTCTCGACCGGCCAGGTGGCGGCGCTAAGCGCCACCTCGACTGCGGCTTTGACCACCGCGCAGATTGCGACGCTCTCGACCGCTCAGGCGGCCGCTTTGGGCTCGGCCCAGATCGCCGCTTTGACCACCGCCCAGGCGGCCAACCTCACCACCGCCGATGTCGCGGCGCTCTCAACCGCGCAGGCCTTGGCGCTAAGCTTGAAGGATGTCCCGATCCTGACGACGGCGGCTGCGGCGGCGCTGACCACGGCTGATCTTGCGGTGCTGAGCACCGGCCAGGTCGCGGCTCTGACCACCGCGCAGATCAACGCCCTGACCACGGCGCAGGTCGCGGCCATCACCACCGTCCAGGCGGCTGCCTTGACGACCGGACAGGCCGCAGCCTTGACCACCGCCGACATCTCGATCTTGTCGACGAAACAAGTCGCGGCGCTGAGCGCCAGCGCAACTGCGGCTTTGACCACCGCGCAGATTGCGACGCTGAGCACCGGCCAGGTTGCGGCTTTGGGCTCGGCCCAGATCGCGGCGCTGACCACCGCGCAAGCGGCGACGCTGTCGACGGCTGACGTTGCAGTGCTGAGCACAGCCCAGGCTGTGGCGCTGAGCGTCAAGGATGTCCCAGTCCTGACGACGGCGGCTGCGGCGGCTCTGACCACGGCGGATGTCGCGGTGTTGAGCACCGCCCAAGTTGCAGCGCTCACCACGGCGCAAGTGGCGGCGCTAACAACCGGGCAGATCGCCGCTCTGACGTCGACGCAAGTTGGGGCGCTGACGACGGCGCAGGCGGCGACCTTGTCGACGGCCGATATCGTCGCGCTCTCGACCGGCCAGGTGGCCGCGCTGAGCGCCAAGGATGCGGCGGCTCTGACCACCGCAGCAGTTGCGACGCTGAGCACTGCCCAAGTGACGTCGCTGACGACGGCGCAATTGGCGGCCCTGACCAGCGCGCAGGTCGCGGCCTTGCAATCGGCCGGCTTCGACGCTCTGACGACCGCCAAGATCGACGCCATCAGCACCTTGGGCATCGCCGGTCTCTCGACCGCCGACATCCTCGGGCTGACCAGCGCCCAGGCCAATTCGTTCACCTCGGCGCAAGTCCAGGCGCTCGACGCGGCTCAGGTGGCCGCCGTCATCCAGGCCTACAACGCTTAAAACCGGCATCCGACCGGGCGCTTCCTCGCGGAGCGCCCGGCGCCGCCTATAGCGCCGATCTCCTCGCCTTGGGCGCAAGTCAGCCCGGGGCAAGGGCGCAATGATTTCCTGTTCGTCGACGCGTGTCTGACCGGTCGCGACCTGGCCAACGCCAGTTCGTCTCGAGTCTTTGCGCCGCAACGGGATAGGCCATGACGACGCCGAACGATCGCGCTCTCAATCCCCCATCGACATCGACAATCATCGAGCGGGCAAAGAGCCGGCGCCTCAACTTGCCCGAGCTCATTCAAGGCGCCGAGTCCATCTCCGGCGCCAATGCGGCTCATCAGCGCGCCGAGCTTTACAAGACCTGGATCGCCTTCAACGCCGATCATCCGCTCGCCCATCTCGCTTACTTCAATTATTCGGTCAGCTTGCGCGAGCTGGGCGATGTCGCCGGCGCCATCAACGCGCTGCGGGCCTGCCGCGAGATCGCCGCCGATTTTGGTCCCGCCGGCATCAATCTCGGGCGGGCGCTGGAGGACGGGGGCGATCTTGGATTGGCGGTTGGCGAATGGCGCAAGTTCGCCGAAACCTGCTCGGACGTAACGCCGACCCGGATTGGCCACAAGCTGATGGCGTTGCAGAACATCGGCCGCGTGCTCGAAGGCTCGGAGCAGATGGCCGCCGCCGAGGACGCCTTGCGCCAGGCGGTGGAGTTGCGGCCCGAGCGCACGGAAGCCGGGCAGCATTGGATTGCCCTGCGACAACGCCAGTGCAAATGGCCGACGCTAGAGCCGTCAGAACACGCCTCGCCCAAGCAGATGCTGGCCGCGATGTCGCCGATTTCGCTCGCCGCCTTCTGTGACGATCCGATGTTCCAGCTCGCCAGAGCCTACGCCTACAACAAGATCTTTGCCGGTCGTCCAGACCGCGAAGCGGTCGGGCCTCGCGCCGCAAGAAAGAAGATCGGAACCGCTAGGCGGCTACGGGTCGGCTATCTCTCCTCCGACTTGCGTGAGCACGCGGTCGGGTTCGCACTCAATGAAGTCATCGAGTTGCACGACAAATCTAAGGTGGAGATTTACGCCTACTATACCGGCGAGCCGCGCGTCGGCGATCCGGTTCAGGAGCGGCTCAAAGCGGCGATAGATCGCTGGACTTCGATCGGCGCGCTGACCGATCTTCAGGCGGCGGAAAAAATCGCCGCCGACGAGATCGACATCCTCGTCGATCTCAACGGCTACACCAAGCACGCGCGCACCAAAATCTTCGCCTATCGACCGGCGCCGATCATCGTCAATTGGTGCGGCTATCCCGGCACCATGGGCAGCCCGTATCACCACTATCTGATCGCCGACGGCTATATCATCCCGCCGGAAAACGAGATCTTCTACTCCGAGCGCGTGCTGCGCATTCCCTGCAATCAGCCGATCGACCGCAAGCGGCGGATCAGCGCCGAGACGCCGACCCGCGCCGAGGCCGGTCTGCCCGAGGGCGCGTTCGTCTACGCCTCGCTCAATGGGATGCAGAAGGTGACGGCGACGTGCTTTTCGCGCTGGATGGAGATCCTGCGCGAAGTCCCCGGCAGCGTGCTGTGGCTGCTGACGGGCGAGGCCGACACCAACAAGCGCCTGCAAGATGCAGCGGCCGAGCGGGGCGTCGCGCCCGAGCGCATACTGTTCGCGGGTAAGGCGGCCAACCCGCAGCATCTCGCGCGCATTGCGCTCGCCGATCTCTTTCTCGACACGGCGCCCTATGGCGCGCATTCGACCGCGGCGGACGCCCTGACCATGGGCCTGCCGATCCTGACGCTAGAGGGGCGCAGTTTTGCGGCGCGCTTCTGCGGCAGCGTCGTCTCGGCGGCGGGCCTCGCTGATCTCATCTGCGCAACGCCGCAAGACTTCGTGCGACGCGCCATCGCCTTCGGCCGCGACCCCGCGAGCCTCGCTCCCTATCGCGACAGGCTTCGCCGCGAGCGCGAGGGCAGCGTGTTGCGCGACATTCCGGCGCTGACGCGCTCCCTCGAGGAAGCGTTCTGGCGGATGCAGAGCGAAGGCGAGCGCGACGCGATCCCGGTTCCCGATCTGACCAATCTCGAGATCTATCTGGAAATCGGCGCCGAATTGAATCACGAGCCGATCGAATTCATGGACCCTCGCTCCTACCGAGCGCTTTATCTCGAGCGTCTGATGAAGTGGAACGACTTCGCGCCGATCATGCCCGACGGTCGTTATTGGCCAGGCAGTCCAGTCGCCGGCGCGGCGCGCCGCAACGCGGCGGCCTAGCGGAGACGCACTCCATGCGTAAGTCCAGGACGATCCTCGTCACTTTCGCCGGTCGCCGCGATCGCATGCGGCTGCTCACTCGCTATGTCGACGCCGCGATCGCGCGCGGGCTGATCGACGAGTGGCATGTTTGGGAATTCGCCCGCAACGCCGACGACTCGCGCTGGCTGCGCGAGCGATTCCGCGTGGTGCAGGCGACGCCGAACAATTCGCTGGAATACTTTGCCGCTCCGCGCCCTCTCGAACTTCGCGACGCGCAAGCGGGCCTGCGTGTCAGAGTAAGGGCGACCAACGACGCACACATCGGTTTGCGCCGGCTTTCGGGGGAGGGGCCGGACTACGAGATCGTTCTTGGCGGCTGGGGCAATAAGGCGAGCGCGCTACGCAAGTTCGACGACCGTACGATGCTGCGCGATCCTGCTTCGTGCGGCCGGCGCCCGCCGCCCGATCTCGTGCGCAGCACCCCGGGCGTGCTGCCGGAGTTCGGCTTCGCCGACATCGAAGTGACGATCGGTGAGCAGGGATTGAGAGTGTCGGTTGCGGGCGAGGGTGTGCTCGACGATCCCGAGCCGGTCGCGCACGGCGAATTCGAGGTGCTGTATCGCACCGGCTTTGGCGCCAATGGCGACTGGCGTTTCCCGGAATTTGCCTCTTACCCCGAGCGCCGTTTCGTCGTCGGGCCCGAACCCCACCACCCGGGCGACGCGATGTTCTACACGCGCGCGTATCAATATTACGGCGCCACGGCCGACGAATATGCCGATGACATCGTCGTGAAATGCGACGACGACATCGTTTATTTCGATCTCGACAAGTTTGCCGAGTTCGTCTCGTTCCGGCGCGCGAAGCCGGAGTTTTTCCTGGTCAGCGCCAACGTCGTCAACAATGGCGTCTGCGCGTTTTTCCAGCAGTCAGCCGGGGTCATTCCCCTGGCGGATGGCGCGTTCGAAATGCCGCCGGGCGGTTTCTGCGGGTCGCTGTGGGGCGAGGGAAAGAAGGCGGAGCGGTTGCACCGCCTGTTTCTCGACGATCCGGAGCGCTTCGCTGCGGGGGGAGACAATCCGATCGTCTGGAACGAGCGGATCAGCATCAATTTCATCGCCATGCTGGGCAGCGATCTGCGGCTCATTCCCGATCTGATGCGTGATGACGAGCACGATCTTTGCTACGGCGTGCGCAAGCGGGCGCGCAAGGTCAATGGCATCGATCCGCGCTTTGTCGCCTCGCATCTGTCGTTCTGGCGACAGGACGCCGACATGGATGTCGCTCAAATCCTTCACGGCTACGAGACGCTCGCCGATCGCGCGGGCGTCGCGCCCGAGCGCGCCGCCGGCTGATCAAGTCACGATCAGGCGCTCGCCTGCGAACTCAGCCCGAGCCGCCGTGTCGCCACGCCTTCCAGCGCGACCATGCCGTCGAACAGCAACATCGCGAGCAGGGCGACGATCAGGCCCCCTTGCAGCACATAGGCGGTGTTGTTGCCGAGCAGCCCGGCGATGATCACCTCGCCCAAGCCCTTGGCCGCCACCGTCGAACCGATCGTGGCGGTGCCCAAGTTGATGACAACCGACAGCCGGATGCCCGCGAGGATCACCGGCAGCGCGAGGGGCAGTTCGATCTCGAACAGGCGCTGGCGCGCGTTCATGCCCATGCCGCGCGCGGCGTCGAGCACGGCGGGCGGCGCCTCGGTCAGGCCGGTCATCGTGTTCTCGAAAATCGGCAGCAGGCCGTAGAGGAACAAAGCGATGAAGGTTGGAATTTCGCCGAAGCCGAAAATCGGGACGGCCAGCGCCAGCACGGCGATCGGGGGAAAGGTCTGGCCGAAGTCGGCGAGAGCGCGCGACAGCGGCAGGAATTCCGCGCCGGCCGGGCGCGTCACGAAAATGCCGAGCAGGACGGCGACCAGCGTGCTGGCCGCGGCGGCGAGCAGGACGATCTGCAAATGCGCCAGCGTCAAACTCAAGAGATTGGTCCGGGTGTAGATCGCCGGCGCGCCGTTGCTGGTCAGCGGGCGGAACACAGGCTCCAACAGATTGGGCGCGCAGGTCAGCGCGATCAGCAGGGCGAGCGCGATCAGCCGGAACGCCGCGCGTGCGGTCATGTTGCGATCCGCCCCAAGGCGAGCACGTGGGCGAGCGTCACGCGTCCCAGCGAGTTGCCGTTCTCGCCGATAACCGGCAGGGCGTCGGCTCCGGTCGCGATCATGCGCGATAACGCGTCCTGTAGCGAAGCGCCGGCGGATAGCGGTTCGCCCGCCGCCTCGCCCGGCTCGATCGCCGTTGTGACGGTTGCGAGAGCCAGCAGCCGGAATGGCCGCTCGACGCCGCCGACCATCTTCTCGACGATCGGGTCGGCAGGGCGGGTGACGAGTTCGGCGGGCGGGCCATATTGGCGAAGCTGTCCGCCCGCCATCACGGCGATGCGCTGGCCAAGGCGGAAGGCTTCCTCCATGTCATGCGTCACCAGCATGATCGTGGCGCCGAAGCGTCGCTGGATCGCGAGCAGATCGTCTTGCGCCTTGGCGCGGATGATCGGATCGAGCGCGCCGAAGGGTTCGTCCATCAACAGCACCGTTGGCTCGGCGGCGAGCGCCCGGGCGATGCCGACCCGTTGCTGCTGACCGCCCGACAGTTCGTGCGGGCGCCGGTTGGCGTACTCAGGGGGGTCGAGATCAAGCGCGTCCATCAGCTCTTCGACGCGCTTGGCGATCCGGCCTCGGTTCCAGCCGAGCAATTTTGGCACGGTCGCAATGTTTTGGGCTACGGTGCGGTGTGGGAACAGGCCGTTGCCCTGAATCACGTAGCCGATCCGCCGACGCAGTTCGTAGTCGCGGAAAGTCGTGGTGTCGCGGCCATCAATCCACACCGAGCCGCTCGTCGGCTCGACCAGCCGATTGACCATGCGCAGCAGGGTGGACTTGCCTGAGCCCGACGGCCCGACCACCACCGTGACGGCGCCGGTCTCGACGGTCAGCGACACGTCGTTGACCACCGCCGTGTCGTCATAGCGCTTGGTGAGTGAGCGAATTTCGATCACGCGCGCCGCCCGCCTGTGAGTTCGACGGCGGCGTCCAGCGTCACCGCGGCGGCGAAGGCCAGCGCCACGGTTGGCGCGGCGCCGAGCAGCACCAGGTCCATGGCGGTTTGGCCGATGCCCTGAAAGACGAAGGCGCCGAAGCCGCCGCCGCCGATCAGGGCGGCGACGGTCGCAAGGCCGATGTTTTGCACCAGCACGATGCGCACACCGGTCAGGATGAACGGCAAAGCCAGCGGCAGTTCGATCCCGAACAGGATTTGGCGCGGCGTAAAGCCCATGCCGCGCGCCGCATCGACCGCGGCGGGCGAGACCTGAGCAAGGCCGACCACGGTGTTGCCGACCACTGGCAGCAGCGAATAGAGCACCAGCGCCACCAACGCCGGCGCCACGCCGATGCCTTGCACACCGAGGCGTGCGGCGAGCGGGACGCTGGCGGCCAAGAGACCGAGCGGCGCCATCAACAGGCCGAACATCGCCATGCTGGGAATGGTCTGAACGAGGTTGAGGACCTGCAAGCTGATGGCGCGCAGTCTCGGCATGCGATGGCACAACAGGCCGAGCGGCAGTCCGATGACGATGGCGGCGCCGAGCGAGCCGAAGGCCAACACCAAGTGGCGCCCGCCCTCGCGCCAGAAGCTGTCGGCGCGGTTGGCGTATTCCTTGAGGAACGAAAGGTTGTCCCAGGCGCCGGAGGCGAGCAGCGCCGCGATCGCGCCCGCCGTCGCCGCTAGCGCGATCAGGCGGGCGATTGGCCCCAAGCGCAGGCGGGTCAGCCCGTCGGCGACGATCAGCGCCAGCGCGAGCAGCAGCAGCCAGAAACCGGCGCCGGGCGACACCCGCGCCAATGCGTTGTCCGGCGGGGTCACGTAGGCGGGCGACAGGCCGACCGCCAGCGCCAACGCCGCCAAGGCGGCGACCGCCGCAGCCAGTCGCAGCGTTGCGCGCCCGCTGAACACCGACAGCAGCAGCGCCATCGCGACCATGGCGATCAGCACGGCGGCGACGCTCACGGGCAGGGCGGCGAACAGATCGCGCGGCTCTCCCGCAACGATGCGGTTCGCCCGGTATTCGACGAAGGGCAGCGCGACAAGCGCGACCCCGCCCAGCAGGGTCAACGCGAGGCCCAGACGATCGGCCGTTGGGCTCGCCCGCGTCGTCGTCATCAGCGCGAACGAAGCTATTTCAGGAAGCCTTTGCTCTTGAGATAGGCCGCGGCGACCGTCTTTGCCGCGACGCCCTCGACCTGAACCTTGGCGTTCAGCGATTGCAGCGTCGTCAGATCGAGCGAGGCGAACACCGGCGCCAGCAGTTCGGCGATCTTAGGATTGGCCTTCAGCACGGCCTCGCGGATGATCGGCGTCGGCGCGTAGACCGGCTGCACGCCTTTGTCGTCGCTCAGCACCACGAGCCCGGATGGCCCGATCGCACCGTCGGTGCCGTAGACCATCGCCGCGTTGACGCCGCTGGTCTGATCCGCCGCCGCCTTGATGGTCGCCGCCGTGTCGCCGCCCGACAGGACGACGAGCTGATCGGACGACAGCTTGAAGCCGTAGGCGGTTTGGAAGGCGGGCAATGCGGCGGCTGAATTGACGAACTCAGCCGAGGCCGCGAGGATCACCTTGCCTCCGCCCGAGACGAACTTGCCAAAATCACTCAGCGTTTTGAGCTGATTGGGCTCGGCGACGTCCTTGCGCAAGGCGATCGCCCAGGTGTTGTTGGCCGGGGCGGGGGTGAGCCAGACGATTTTGTTGGCGTCATAGTCCAGAGTTTTGGCGGCGGCGTAGCCCGCCGCTGCGTTCCGCCACACCGGGTCGGCCGCCTTGTTGAAGAAGAACGCGGCATTGCCGGTGTACTCGGGATAAATGTCGATCTCGCCGGCGATGATCGCGGCGCGCACCACAGGGGTGGCGCCAAGCTGAATGCGATCCTGGGTCTTGATGCCGTTGGCTTCCAGGGTCAGCAGGATGATCTCGCCGAGCACCGATCCCTCAGTGTCGATCTTCGAGGACACCACCACGTCGGCGTTGGCCGAGCCGGCGAGCGCCACGCCGATGAGCGCGGCGGCGACCAGGGATTTGAGCGTCGCGATCATGAACGCCTCCTCAGATGGAATGGTCGCTCAATTCCGGGCGCGAGGCCAGCGCGAGCGAGGGCGCCGGCTTGGGCGGGGCGCCAGGACGCGAGGATACCCACGTCGTCGCGGTCACGATCTTCGTCTTGCGGACCGAGTCTAGGCGAAACCACTTCTATTGCAACGACCGGATGTGGATTAGCCGCTTTGTCAGACAAACTTGCCAATCTTTTGAATTTTCGTCGAGGGCGAATGCCGATATGCGGAAGCCAGCGCGCTCCGCTCCAGTGGACGGCGACGGCGGAGAGGGCCTCGGTGCTGGCCATCGCCGGCCGGCCGCCCCATATTCCGACAAAGCCGCCGAGAACGGCGAAGGGGAGTGGGACGTCGTGGGCGCATCCGACGTTAAGGGAGCATCATGGACGAAAGTCAGAGCCAGGACACAAGCGCCGAACGCCCTGCGCAATCCTCCGAGCAGGGCGCCCGCGCCGAGACGCCTGCGCCCGCCACAGCTACGCCCGAGGGGGAGGGCGCCACAGGCCAAGGCGGCGCCGCGCAAGCCCAGCGCGCCCGGCGCCGTCCCGTCGTCTGGGTGATCGGCATTGTCATTGTCGGCCTGCTGATCGTCGGCGGCGTTTACTACTTTCTCTCGACGCGCGGCCTCGAAAGTACGGATGACGCCTACACCGACGGCCGCGCGGTGACGCTCGCGCCGCAGGCGTCGGGCGTCGTCATTTCGCTCGACGTGAACGACAACGAGTTCGTTCGCAAGGGGCAGCCGCTGATCCACATTGATCCGAGGCAATATCAATACGATCGCGATCAGGCGCAGGGCGCGCTGGACGCCGCCCAGAAGCAATACGAGGGCCAGGTGTTCGGCGCAGCGATCGCGCGCAAGAACTTTCCCGCGCAGCTGGATCAAGCGCAGGCCCAACTCGCCAGCGCCAAAGCCAATCAGTTGAAGGCGCACGCCGACGACGAGCGACAGAAAAGCTTGCCCAAGCTCGCCACCACCCAACAGGAGATCGACGCCGCCGCCGCGGCGCTGGCCCAGGCCGACGCGCAGGTCGCGCTCGCGGAGGCCCAGGTCGAACAGAATTCGCCGGTGCCGGAGCGAATCGGCGAAACGGAGCGGCAGGTCGGTCAGTTGAATGGGCAGGTCGAGCAGGCCAAGGCGAAGCTCGCACAGGCCGAGCTCAATCTTTCTCACGCCGTCGTCCTCGCGCCGCAGGACGGCTGGATCACCAAGCGCAATGTGGAAGTCGGCAATTACGTGACCGTGGGTCAGCAAATTTTCTCGATCGTCTCTCCCGAGATCTGGATCACCGCCAATTTCAAGGAAAACCAACTCGACCGGATGCGGCCCGGGCAGAAGGTCGCGATCGAGGTCGACGCCTATCCCAGTCTCGATTTGCGTGGGCACGTCGACAGCATTCAACTGGGCAGCGGCTCCAAGTTCTCCGCCTTCCCCGCCGAGAACGCGACGGGCAATTTCGTCAAGATCGTCCAGCGCGTGCCGGTCAAGATCGTAATCGATCAGGGGCTCGATCCGAAACTGCCGATGCCGCTTGGCCTGTCGGTCGTGCCGACGGTCACCGTGCAATGAGCGATTCCGCGTGGAAGCCGCGCTTCAATCCTTGGCTCATCGCGATTTCGGTGACGCTAGCGGCCTTCATGGAGATTCTCGACACGACCATCGTCAATGTCGCGCTGCCGCACATCGCGGGCACGATGTCGGCGAGCAGCGACGAGGCGACCTGGACGCTGACCTCCTACCTCGTCGCCAACGGCATCGTCCTGACGATCTCCGGCTGGCTCAGCGACATGCTCGGGCGCAAGCGGTATTTCCTCATCTGCCTCGTCATGTTCACGGTGTTCTCATTCCTGTGCGGCATATCCGCGAGCTCTAGGCCAGCTCATCGTTTTCCGTCTGATGCAGGGGTTCTTCGGCGGCGGGCTGCAGCCTAGTCAGCAGTCGATCATCCTCGATTCCTTCCCCCCTGCGCGAGCGCGGCGCCGCCTTCGGCATCGCGGCGATCGCCACCGTCGTCGCTCCTGTGCTGGGTCCGACCCTCGGCGGGATCATCACCGACAACGCGACGTGGCGCTGGGTCTTCTTCATCAACGTGCCGGTCGGGGCGTTTGCGGTCTTCATCAATTCAGTTTTGGTCGAGGACCCGCCGTGGGAGAAGAACAAGCCGAGCCGCGGCATCGACTATATCGGCCTCTCGCTCATCGTCATCGGATTGGGCTGCCTGCAGATTATGCTCGACCGCGGCCAGGACGACGACTGGTTCGGCTCCACCTATATCGTCGTCATGGCGCTACTCGCCTTTCTCGGCATCGTCGGCGCGATCCTGTGGCTGCTCGTCGCCAAAAAGCCGATCGTTGATCTCAACGTCTTCAAGGACAAGAACTTCACCGCGGGCTGCCTGATGATCGGCGCGATGGCGATGATGCTCTACGGCAGCGCCGTGATCATTCCGGTCTTCGCCCAGTCGATTCTCGGCTACTCGGCGACCCTCTCGGGTATGATTCTGTCGCCGGGCGGCGTCGTCGTCATCCTCCTGATTCCGATCGTCGGCCAATTGATGCGCGTCGTGCAGACGCGGTTCGTGATCGCGATGGGTTTCTTCATCATGGGCTGCGCGCTGGTCTATTCGAGCGGGCTCGTCCCCGACATCGATTTTAAGACCCTGGTCGTGATGCGCAGTCTTCAGTCGGCGGCGCTGGCCTTTCTCTTCGTGCCGATCAGCACCGTTGTCTACCTGACCCTCCCGCGCGAATTGCGCAGCGACGGAGCGGCGCTGTTTTCGATGTTCCGCAATGTCTTCGGATCGATCGGCATATCGATCGCGACAGCGCTGGTGGATCAGCGCAGCCAAGCGCATCAATCCTATCTATCGCAGTGGTTTTCGCCCTTCCATCAGCCCTACAATGCGCTGGTGGCCCGGCTCCAGGGGACGCTGGCTGCGATGGGGCGGCCGGCCGCTGATGTTCATAGCCTCGCGGTCGGGCAGGTTTACAGGGAATTCCTGATTCAGGTCGCCGTGCTCGCCTATTCCGACGTTTTCATTCTCATGGCGCTTGTCGCCTTCGCGGTGGTTCCCTTCTGCTTCCTGCTATCGGGCAAGACGCCGGAAGCAGGGGCGCCCGCCGCGCACTAGGGAGATTTCGCCATGATCGCGCGTCGGACCGCCGCCATCCTCATCGGCGCCCTATTGCTGAACGCGTGCAATGTCGGGCCCGACTTCACGCCGCCCGATCCAGGCCTGTCGTTGGCCTCCTTCTTTGGTTCGACCTCCCGCGCCCAGGACGATTGGGCGAGCTGGCGGGCGCCCGATCCCACTTGGTGGAAAGCGTTCAGGGATCCGCAACTGACTAGCCTCGAAAAGCGTGTCGCGACGGCCAATCTCGATCTCAAGACTGCTACGCTGCGCATCGCCGAAAGCCGCTTCCAGCGTGGCTCGATCGCCTCGGCGGAATATCCCACCCTCGACGGCACCGGCAAATATCAGCGCGAGCAATATAGCGACAACGGCATCGCCAGCCTCCTCGGCGCGCTCGCCCCCGCTGGGGCGGGACCTACCAAGATCGCGCCGATTAATGATTTCACCACCGGCTTCGACGCGTCTTGGGAGGTCGACATCTGGGGCCGCGTGCGACGGCAGGCCGAAGCCGCCGACGCCATGATCGAGGTCAACGAGGAGCAGCGGCGCGACGCGCTGGTGTCCACGCTCGCCGAAGTCGCCCGCGACTACATCCAGCTACGCGGCGCGCAGGCTCTGCTCGCCAACGCCGACGACAATGTGAAAATCGCGCATGACCTCCTCGATCTGACGCGCACGCGGCAGGAGAAGGGCCTCACGACCGGTCTCGACGTCGAGAACGCCTCAGCGCAAGTGGACGCGGTGCTCGCCGATATACCTGCCTACCGCCAACAGGAATCGCAGCAGATCAACGCTTTGAGCTTCCTCCTCGATCTGCCTCCCAACGGCTTGCGCGGCGAGCTGGCGCGCGCCAGAGGGGTGCCCCCGAGCCCGGCGCGCGTGCCGATCGGCATCCCCTCGCAGCTCGCCCGTCGCCGCCCCGACATCCGCCGCGCCGAGGCGCAACTGCACGCGCAGACCGCCGACATCGGCGTCGCCGTCGCCTCATTCTATCCGTCGTTTCAGTTGAACGGCACGCTCGATCTCGATTCGCTGACGCTCCAAAATCTCTTCAAGGCGAGCTCGCTTCAGTACGTGGCGGGGCCAACCCTGACGTTGCCGATTTTCGAAGGCGGCAAGCTGAAATCGATGCTGGAGCTCTCCAAGGCGCAGCAGCAGGAGGCGGCGATCGCTTACAGCAAGACGGTGCTTCAGGCGTGGCACGATATCGCCAACGCGCTGGTCGCCTATCGCACGGAGCAGGAGCGGCGCGACCGCCTCGCCAGCCAAGTCGATCATTCCGAGCAGGCGCTGACGCTGGCGCGGGCGCGCTATAGCGACGGCGTCGCGGATTTCACCACGGTGTTGGACACGGCGCGCACAATGCTCGAGGCCAAGCAGCAATATGTGCAGAGCACGGTCAACGTCTCGACCGACCTCGTCCAACTCTACAAAGCGCTCGGCGGCGGGTGGGAGTCGACGTATCCCGATGAGAAGCCCCGCGCCGCGGTCGCGGAGGCCAAGATCGCTCAGTGACCAGCTCCACAGGCATTATGTGGAAGTGGCTGGGGCGCCAGGATTCGAACCTGGGGATGGCGGAATCAAAATCCGCTGCCTTACCACTTGGCTACGCCCCACCGGACGCGAAGGCCGAGTTGGCGTTCGCGAGGCGGGCGGGACCATAGTGCGGGCCCCGCGCCCTCGCAACACCTTGGGAGCCCTCTTTCAAACGGGAATTACGTCGACTTCGACCTCGAGATCGTGGTCGCCGGAGGAGAGAATCAATCCTTCGACGGGCGATACGTCGGAATAGTCGCGCCCGCGCGCCACCACGATATGGTCGTCGCCCGCGGCGATCGCGTTGGTCGGGTCGAGGCCGAGCCAGCCGAACCCCGGACCGCACCACAGCGCCACCCAGGCGTGGGAGGCGTCGGAGCCGGCGAGGCGCTTCTTGCCGGGCGGGGGAATGGTGCGGATGTAGCCGCTGATGTAGAGCGCCGGCAGGCCGAGGCCGCGCAGGCCCGCGATCATGACATGGGCGAAGTCCTGGCAGACGCCGCGCTTGCGGGCAAAGGCCTCGACCGGCGAAGTCGTCACCACGGTCGCGCGCGAATCATAGGCGAAGTCCGCCTTGATGCGACGGGTGAGCTCTTCGGCGGCTTCGTAGATCGGCCGGCGCGGCGAGAAGCTCTGCCGCGCGTAGCCTGTCGCCGGCGCAAATAGCGGCGCGAGGCGGCTCGGATAGATCGCCGTCGCTGGTGAGTCGGCGTCGAGCGAAGCGGTCGCCGCCGCCAGCGCGGCGACGTCCTCCCAGGGCAGGGTCAACGCGGCGATCGGCGGCGTCGCGCGTTCGACGATGACGCGCGAGCGCGAGTGGATCTTCAATTCGCGGTGCGGCGTTTCGATGCGCATGTCGAGAACGCGGTTGGCGAAGAAATCGGCGCGCTCGGTCATCGACTGCGGGCGCGGGTTCACTTCGACATGCGCTTCAAGCACATGCTGGCCGTGGTTCGAGCGCGGCAGCAGGCGCAGGACGCAGACGTTGACGGCGACCAGGGCGCCGTAGCGATAGCGGGTGAGATGCGAGACATCGTAGATCACGCGAGGCCCGCGGCGGCTTCGGCGCGCGCCGCCGCGGCGCCCTGGAGGAAGTAGCGGGTCGCGATCGAGTCGGCGAGGGTCGTCAGCCGCTGCTCGACGGCCAGGATGCCCTTGTCGTCGATCCGGTCGGCGTATTCGGCGGCAAGCTCTGCGCGCAGCAGCGTCGACAGCCGGCGCGGCTCCTCCGGCACGCCGTCCTGATTCAGCGTCGGCAGGGACGTGAGATGCTCGTCGATGAGATTGGCCTGGAAGGCGACTGAACGCGGGTTGAACGGATCGAGCAGCGCCATGTCGCGCACCGGCGCCAGCGCGACGCCGATCAGCGTGCGCGAGCGGTAGGTGATCTGCGAATCGATCAGATCGAGCAGCACGTCGAGCCCGTATTCGCTGGCGTCGTGGCCCGCGAATTGACGCGTCAGGCGGCAGGTGTTGATGGCGCGCTCGATGCGGCGGCCGAGTTCGTAGAACACCCAGCCGGCGCTGCGGTTGAAATTTTCGTCGAAGACGCCGGCGAGCGCGGCGACCACGGTCAACGCTTCGTCGATGCAATCGAGGATTTCCGCTTCGCCGAGGCGCCGCTCCGGCGAAGCGGAGATGGTCGTCTCGAGGCGGCCAATCAGGTGCCAGGTCTGCGGCGTCAGGCGCTCGCGGATAACAGAAGCGGCGTGGCGCGCCGAGCGGGCGATCGAGAGCGCCGAGCCGTGGTTCGCTTCGTCGCGCAGCGCCGCTTCGCTGGCAAGCGCCGAAGACTCGTCGACGGCTTCGGGCTCGATCGCGCCCCAGGCGACGAGCAGTCCCTTCAAGCGTTGGATCGAGCGCCGCGAACTGTCGATCGGCGCGTCGGGGTCGACGGCGCGCGAACACAGACAGCGCACCAGGCGCAGCGTCGCCTCTTCGCGTTCGAGATAGCGTCCGAACCAAAAGAGATTGTCGGCGGCGCGGCTCGGCAAATTGCCGAGCATGCGCACGATGCGCACGGTCTCGGGCGCCGGCAGCAGGCTCGAGACCTGCACCGGGCGGTCGGCCAGCACCCAAACGTCGGCCGATTCCACGCCTTCGCCCATCGACACGGCGCGCGCGTCGAGCTGGTCGGAGATGCGGCAGAAGCCACCGGGCATCACCCGCCAGCCCTGCGGCGTCGCCGCCGCGTAGACGCGCAGCACGAAGGGCCGCGGCACCAGCCGGTCATCTTCCCAGCGCGGCGTCGTCGACAGCCGCACGACATCCTGGCCGACGAAATCGACGCCGCGCGCATTGATCGCTTCGCGCAGCGCGGCGCGGTCGGCCTCGCCAAGCTCGGCGCCGGCGACGGCCATCCCGCCCGGCAGGCCGGGAACGAAGTCGGAAAAGGCCCCGGCGATCGAAACGGAGTCGAGCTGGCTGAGCACCCGCTCGCGTTCCTCCGGCTGACCGCACCACCAGGTGGCGATGCTGGGCATGGCGAGGTCTTCGCCGAGCAGGCGCTGGGCGAGGGTGGGCAGGAAGGCGAGCAGGGCGCGCGATTCGACGAGGCCCGAGCCCGGCATGTTTTCCACCGCGACGCCACCGGCGCGAATGGCGTCGATCAGCCCGGGCACTCCGATGCGCGAAGCGGCGTTGAGTTCGAGCGGATCGATCCATTCGGCGTCGACATGGCGCCACAGCACGTCGCAGCGCTTGAGGCCGGCGATGGTGCGCACAAAGGCGCGCCCGTCCCGCACCACCAGATCGTCGCCTTCCACCATCAGGAAGCCGAGATAGCGGGCGAGATAGGCCTGCTCGGAATAGGTCGCGCTCAGCGGGCCGGGGGTGAGAATGCCGATGCGCGGTTCGCTACGCTCGCCGGCCGCCCGCAAGCCGGCGCGAAGCTCACGAAAGAATGGCGCGAGCCGTTCGACATTCATCCGGCTGTAGAGGCTGGAGAAGGCCTGCGACACGACGAGCCGGTTTTCCAGCGCGTAGCCCGAGCCCGACGGGGCCTGGCCGCGATCGCCCAGCGCCCACCAGCGCCCGTCAGGTCCCCGGCCGATGTCGGCGGCATAGAGCCTCAGCCAGCGTTTGCCGGGCGGGACGACGCCGCGCATGGCGGCGACGAAATCGCGTGATCCGGCGACTGCGGCGGCTGGCAACAGGCCTTCGGCGACCAGCCGTCCCTCGCCGTAAATGTCGGCTAGCGTCCGGTCGAGCAGTTCGGCGCGCTGGATCATCCCGCGTTCGATCTCGCGCCATTCCGATTCGGGGATCAGCAATGGCATCCGGCTCAGCGGCCAGGTTCGCTCCGCCGTCTCGCCCTGGACCCGGTAGGACAGACCGCGATTGCGGATGCGGCGATCGGCGGCGGCGAAGCGTTGGACGATTTCGTCCGGCTCAAGCTCGGCGAGGGAAAGCAATAGCCGTTCCCAGTGGGGACGGCGCACACCATCCGGGCCGATAAACTCGTCGGGGATGCCCGGCAGCGGCGCATAGTCGCGCGTCCACTGCGCGACGCGCGCGCGTGCATCCGCTCCCGGTGAAGCGACGGCGCGGGCTCTAGCGGGCAATCGGCCTCCGCAGATCGAGGGTCATCGGGAACTCGCTCGACAACTCATCGCGTGGGATAGGCGTCGCGCCGCCAGTATGGCCGTGATCGGAAAAGCGCGCCAGCCGCCGCGCTTCCGCCTCGTAGGCGTTGACCGGCAACGTGTCGTAGCTGCGCCCGCCCGGATGGGCGACATGGTACACGCAGCCCCCGAGCGAGCGGCTGTTCCAGGTGTCGATGATGTCGAAGGTCAGCGGGGCGTGGACGCCGATGGTCGGATGCAGGCTCGAGGATGGAGCCCACGCCTTGAAGCGGACCCCGGCCACCGCCTCGCCGCCTTTGCCGGTGGGTTGCAGCGGCGCCTTGCGGCCGTTGCAGGCGATGACGTGGCGGCCGGGGATGAGGCCGGCGACCTTGACCTGGAGCCGCTCGACCGAGGAATCGACGTAGCGCGCGGTTCCTCCGGCCGTCGCTTCTTCGCCGAGCACATGCCAGGGCTCGAGCGCCTGACGGATTTCCATTTCGACGCCGCCGCGCACGACGCTGCCGTAGCTCGGGAAACGAAACTCGCGTTGCGCCTCGAACCATTCGGGCTCGAAGACGTAGCCGGCGTCGGCGAGATCGGCGAGCACGCCGAGGAAATCCTCCCAGACAAAATGGGGCAGCATGAAGCGGTCGTGGAGGGTCGTTCCCCAACGCACCGGCGCGCCGCGCTGGCGCTCGCGCCAGAACCACGCGATCAAGGCGCGCAGCAGGAGCTGCTGGGCGAGGTTCATGCGCGCGTCGGGCGGCATTTCGAACGAGCGGAACTCGACCAGCCCCAGCCGACCGGTCGCGCTGTCGGGCGAATAGAGCTTGTCGATGCAGATCTCGGCGCGATGGGTGTTGCCGGTGACGTCGACCAGCAGATTGCGATAGAGCCGGTCGACCAGCCACATCGGCGCCGCTTCGCCGGGCGCTGGCGTCTGCGACAGGGCGATCTCGAGTTCGTAGAGCTGATCGTCGCGCGCCTCATCGAGGCGCGGCGCCTGACTGGTCGGGCCGATGAACTGCCCAGAGAACAGGTAGGAAAGCGACGGGTGGCGCTGCCAGTACAGGACCAGGCTGGCGACAAGGTCGGGACGGCGCAGGAACGCGGAATCGGCCGGCGTTCGTCCGCCCAGCACGACATGCGCGCCGCCGCCGGTGCCGATGTGGCGCCCGTCGGTCATGAATTTTTCCGCTGCGAGCCCCGCCTGGCGCGCTTCGTCATAGAGGGCGGTGGTGTTCTCGACCGCCTCGCGCCACGAAGCGACGGGATGGATGTTGACTTCGATCACGCCGGGATCGGGCGTTACTTTGACGACCTCGATGCGCGGATCGAAGGGCGGCGGATAGCCCTCGATCCTCACCGGTAGGTCGCGCTCCTCGGCGGTCGCCTCGATGATCTCGAGCAGTTCGAGATAGTCCTCGAGCTTCTCGACCGGCGGAACGAAGACGCAGAGCGCGCCGTCGCGCGGCTCGAAAGTCAAGGCGGTGCGCACCGCGCCCTTCGCGGCGACCTGCTCGACTTGCGTCTGCGACGAGGCGGTGCCGGGGGTTAGCGAATCGAGCGGCAGCGCGCGGTTTTCGGGGGCGGGCGCGGGTGCGGTTGGCGCGGGCGGCCGAGGCGCGGGCGGGGCGGGCGACGAGCGCGACCACGGGTGCGGCAAGGGGCCGCGCGGCTCGAGCGGGTCGCGATCGTAGACCTGCGGCCAGTCCTCCGGCTCGACATGGGGCAGGGACTTCATCGGCAGGCGCAGGCCGACCGGCGAGTCGCCGGGAACCAGAAACAGCCGCCCGCGCCGCAAGGGCCAGCGTTCGCTGCGCCAGCGGGATCGCGCCTGCGCGTTCCAGCGTTGCAGCGGCAACACGAAGCCGGTCGGCTGCGACAGGCCGCGCTCGAAGGTGCGCATCATGCGCGCCCGTTCCTCGGGATCGTCGATTTTCGGATCGGACGGGTCGAGGTCGATCGGCAGCCCGGCTTCCTGCATGACAAAATGGGCGGCGTCCTCGTAGGCCGGGATCACGCACTCAGGGCCGACCTCGAGGCGGGCCGCCATCGCCTCGGCGAAGTTTTGCACCACGGCGGCGCTTGGCGATTTTTCGCGCCCGCCGCCCTCGAACAGCGCCGGATTGCGCCAGAGCGGCTGGCCGTCCTTGCGCCAAAAGAGCGAAAACGACCAGCGCGGCAGGCTCTCGCCGGGATACCATTTGCCCTGGCCGAAATGGATGAGGCCGCCGGGCGCATAGCGCTCGCGCAGACGGCGGATCAGATCTTCGGCGCGCTCCTGTTTGTCGCCGCCGACCGCCGCGGTGTTCCATTCGGGCGCGTCCATATTGTCGGCGGCGATGAAAGTCGGCTCGCCGCCCATGGTCAGGCGCACATCCTGGGCGACGAGGTCGCGGTCGATCTCTTCGCCGAGCGCGTCGAGGCGCCGCCAAGACTGGTCGGTGAAGGGCAGGGTCGGGCGCGGCGTCTCGCTGAGCCGCGTTACCGTCATCTCGAAGCCGAACTCGACCTGGGCGGGTTCGACCATGCCGACGATCGGCGCCGCAGAGCGATAGTGCGGCGTTGCGCAGAGCGGAATGTGGCCTTCGCCGCAGAACAGGCCGGAGGTGGCGTCGAGGCCGATCCAGCCGGCGCCGGGAATGTAGACCTCGGCCCACGCGTGCAGGTCGGTGAAATCCTCCTTGGTCCCGGCCGGCCCCGTGACCGGTTCGACGTCGGCGCGCAGCTGGATGAGGTAGCCGGAGACGAAGCGCGCCGCGAGGCCGAGCCGGCGCATGACCTGGACCAGCAGCCACGCCGAATCCCGGCACGATCCCGAACGCAGCGCCATCGTTTCGTCCGGCTCCTGAACGCCAGGCTCCATCCGTATGACGTAGTGGACCATTTGATGGATTTCCTGGTTCAGCCAAACCAGGAAGTCGATCGTCCTTTCCCGCCGCGCCGCCGCCTCGGCGATGAACCGCTGCAGCAACGGGCCGAGCGGCTCGGGGACGAGATAGGCGGCAAGCTCGGCGCCGAGCTCGTCGGCGTAGACGAAGGGGAAGGTCTCGGCATAGGGCTCAATGAAGAAATCGAACGGGTTGACGACCGCGAGTTCGGCGGTCAGGTCGACCTCGATCTTGAACTCCTGCGTGCGCTCAGGAAAAACGTAGCGCGCCAGCCAGTTGCCATGCGGGTCCTGCTGCCAATTGACGAAGTGCTCGCTCGGCCAGACCTTGAGCGAGTAGCTCAGGATTTTGGTGCGGCAATGGGGCGCCGGTCGCAGGCGGATCGATTGTGGTCCCAGCGCCACCAGCCGGTCGTAACTGTAGCGCGTGGCGTGATGCAGCCCGACCAGAATCGCCAACGACATCCCCTTTGCGCGGACCGAGCCGCCAAGTCAGTGCAAGGCGCGGGCCGCCGACGAATATGACGGCGCCCAGCGCCAGCCCGTCAATTCGATCTCACGCGCCGCTCAGCCGCGCCCATATTAGCGGCGCCGGCGCGCCGCGCATGGCGTCAAATCCGGCGCGCCGGGCGCGCGCTTGCGTCGTCGCGTCGCTTGCGGCAAAAGGAGCGCCAGTAGGAGTGTAGCTCAATTGGTAGAGCACCGGTCTCCAAAACCGGGGGCTGGGGGTTCGAGTTCCCTCCTCTCCTGCCAGTGCCTCTGCCGCCCCATCGCCTTCGCAGCCACAAGCAACCGCTCGCCGGCGCGTATGAAGGCGCGGCGCCCGCACGTTGTGGGGAGGCAAATTTGTTCGTTTCTTATCAGTGGGTTGCAGGCGGGAACCGAAGTCGGTCGCGAAATCAGTTCCGTCGGCGCCCTCGCTTCAGGGGTCCTCCCGCTTGCCGCGCGCGACGACGCGCAGCGCCCCCTCGGGAGCGGGCGCTTGCAGCGTCAGCGCCTCGGCAGTCTCGCCGCGCAACCATAGCTCGAAGGCGTCGGCGCCGGTCAGCATGACCGGCATCCCCTTGGGGTGGATCGGAGCCACGACCGCATTGGGCTCTGTCGTGAGGAAGGCGAAGAGCTCGTGCTCGCCCTCGACCGGCGCGGATTTTGGGCCGCGCACGCCGCGCCAACGAAACCAGACGCCGGCAAAGGCAAATAGCGGGCGGGCCTCGTCGCGCGCAAACCAAACCGGCGTCTTGCGCGGTTTTGTCTCGGCGTATTCGCAAAACGCATTTACCGGCGCGAGGCAACGGTTGGCCCGCCCGAGCCAGCGCCGCCAATAGGGGCTGGCGGGATTGCGCAGATTGAGCACCAGCGGCGCGCCAACTTGCGGGGGGCCGGGCACACCCCAGCGCGCCATGACGAGTTCCCGCTCGCCATCGGAATCCAGCCGGACGATCGGCGCGCTCTGGTCGGGGGAAATGGCGGGCAATGGCGGCAGATTGCCCGCGCGGTCATGCGAGACAGCGAAAAGCTGGCGAATCGCCTCCTGGTTGGAGGTCATCGAGTAGAGGTTGCACATCGCCCGACCATGCTCCGGCGTCACGGGGCGGTCAAAAAACGCCGGTCGGCGCTGGCAATCGGGCGCGCTCGCCACATTTTACTTGGCGACAGCCCCATCATTCCTATATGACGCTTGCTAGGCGCGGCGCCGAGAGGCTCCGCGCCTGAAATTTATTGGCCCGGCGCGTTCTCTCTCACTGGGGCCGCCCGCCGCCCACGGAACCGGAGACCATGGCCAATCCGTTCGAGTTCTTGCAGCAGGTGCGGTCGGAGGCGTCCAAGGTCGTCTGGCCGTCCCGGCGCGAGACGCTGATTACGACTGGCATGGTGGTGCTGATGGTGGTGTTCACCAGCGTGTTCTTTCTGGTCGTCGACGAGGCGTTGCGGGTGGCGGTCAGCTTGGCGTTGGGGCTCGGCCGCGGTCACTGAGCCGGCCGCGATGGCGCGTCGCCCAACCTATGAATGTCTAGGATCCCGCACATGACTATGCGCTGGTACATCGTCCACGCCTATTCGAACTTCGAAAAGAAGGTCGCCGAATCGATCAAGGAGCAGGCCGCCCAGCGTGGGCTGGTCGGCATGTTCGAAGAGGTGATGGTGCCGACCGAACAGGTGGTCGAGGTTCGCCGCGGGCGCAAGATCAATTCCGAGCGCAAGTTCTTCCCCGGCTACGTGCTGGTGAAATGCGACCTCACCGACGAGGTCTACCACCTGATCAAGAACACGCCGAAAGTCACCGGCTTCCTTGGCGCCGACAAGAAGCCGATGGCGATCTCCGACGCCGAGGCGGAGCGGATCAAGGGCCAGGTCGCCGATGGCGTCGAGCGCCCGAAGGCCTCGATCCGCTTCGAGATCGGCGAGAACGTCCGGGTGGCGGACGGTCCGTTCGCCTCGTTCAACGGCACGGTCGAGGAAGTCGACGAGCAGCGCTCCAGAGTCAAAGTCGCCGTGTCGATCTTCGGCCGCGCGACGCCGGTCGATCTCGAGTTCGGGCAGGTCGAGAAGGTCTGACCGCGAAGGGGCGCTTCAGTAGCGCCAGCGCTGCGCCTTGGCGACGAGGAAGTCGCGAAACGCCTGCACGCGCGCGACGTTCTTCAATTCCTCGGCGTAGACCAGAAAACAGTCCATTTCCGGCATGTCGGCCTGCGGCAGCAGCCGCACCAGGCCGGAATTCGGCTGAACGCAATAATCAGGCAGCACCGCGATGCCGACGCCATGCTCGACGGCGCGGATGATCGCGCCGAGGTTGTTGACCGAGAGGTGCGGCGGACGGGGCGACTTCGGATCGCGCCCGACGGTCAGCAGCGAATTGAGATCGTAGAGCAGGTGGGTCGCCGTCGGTGCGCCGAAGGCGACCAGCCGATGCTGGTCGAGGTCGGCGATGGTGCGCGGCTGGCCGCTCTTCTTGAGGTACTCGGCCGAGGCGTAGGCGTGAAAATGGACGGTGAACAGGCGCCGGCGAATGAGGTCGGGCTGAATCGGCTCGCGCAACCTCAGCGCCATGTCCGCTTCGCGCATGCCGATGTCGAGCTCGTCGTCCGACAGCAGCAATTGCAGCTTCACCTCCGGATAGAGGTCGAGGAATTCGCTTAAGCGCGGCGCCAGCCAGTTGGCGCCCAGCGCCAGCGTGCTGGTGACGCGCAGATCGCCGTGCGGCTTCTCGCGCGTGTCGACCAGCCGGCTGCGCACCGCATCGAGCTTGAGCACGACGTCGTGCACCGCTTCGCGCAGCATCTCCCCCTGTTCGGTGAGGATGAGGCCGCGTGCATGGCGATGGAACAGGGGCGCGCCGAGCTCGTGTTCGAGCGCGCCGACCTGACGGCTCACCGCCGATTGGCTCAGGCCGAGGGTTTCGCCGGCATGGGTGAACGAACCGGCTTCGGCCGCCGCCTGGAAGATGCGCAGCTTGTCCCAGTCCATCCTGCTCTCCGGCGCATTCCCCGTTCGCAGGGCGGGCGTCGTAACGAGAATCGCCGCGCGCCGGCGGATTCCCTTTTGTCTCGGGCGCCTCGTATATCAGGTTTTAGGTTGGACTACTCGGCGGCGGCGCGTGTCGGCTCCTGGGCGGCAAGCCAGCGCTCGACTTCCAGCGCCGCCATACAACCGAGCCCGGCGGCGGTGACCGCCTGGCGAAAGATGTCGTCGGCGACGTCGCCGGCGGCGAACACCCCCTCGATGCTTGTCGCGGTCGAGCCCGGCTTGGTCAGCACATAGCCGTTGGGCTTGAGGGCAAGCTGGCCCGTGACCAACTCGTTCGCCGGCGAATGGCCGATAGCGACGAACACGCCGTCGGCCTCAACGGTCTCGAGCGCGCCGGTGCGCGTGTCGCGCAGCCGGACGCTGGTGACGCCGAGCGGATCGTTGCGGCCGAGAATTTCGTCGACCGCGCTGTGCCAGCGCACCGACACATTGGGCCGACCGGCGAGCCGCTCGCACAGGATCTTTTCCGCGCGGAACGACTCGCGACGGTGGACGACCAGGACTTCGGCGGCGAGGTTCGAAAGATACAGCGCCTCCTCGACCGCGGAATTGCCGCCCCCGACCACCAGCACCTTCTTGCCGCGGAAAAAGAACCCGTCGCAGGTGGCGCAGGCCGAGACGCCGAAGCCCTTGAAGGTCGCTTCGCTCGGCAATTCGAGCCACTTCGCCTTGGCGCCAGTGGCGAGGATGATCGTCTCTGCGGTCAGCGTGCGGCCGCTGTCGCAACGGATGCGGAAGGGCCTCTGGCCGAGTTCGAGCGCCGTGACATATTCGCTCTCGATGCGCGCGCCGACGTGCTCGGCCTGCAAGCGCATCTGCTCCATCAGCCAGGGGCCCTGGATCGGCGCGGCGAAGCCGGGATAATTCTCGACGTCGGTGGTGATCATCAATTGACCGCCCGCCTCGAAGCCGCTCAGCAGCAGCGGCTTCAGCATGGCGCGGGCGGCGTAGATCGCGGCGGTGTAGCCGGCCGGCCCGGAGCCGACGATCACTAGACGTTCGTGGGTGGAAGCGGACATGGAACCCTCGCGCGGCGCCAATCGCAGGGCGCCAGCAGTTGGGGTATATAGGCGCCCGGCGCCGCCTCCCGCAATATCCGGCGACCCGGCCATCCCCGACGACAGCGGCGGCGAATCGGGCTAGATCGGGCCACGCTTTCCGTTTTGAGAGGACGATCATGCTGGTTCTGCGCTCGGCGTCCACGTCGCCCTATGGGCGCAAGGTGAAAATAGTCGCCGCGCTGCTTGGCCTCGACAAACGGATCGAGGTCGTCCACGCCGACACCGGCGCCCCGGACGAAAACCTGCTCGGGCAGAACCCGCTGGGCAAGATTCCTGTCCTGATCGCCGAGGATGGCGCGACGATTTTCGACAGCCGGGTCATCGTCGAATATCTCGACGGGCTGGCCGGTGGCGGGCGGGTCATTCCCGCTGAGTTCGCCGCGCGGATTCAGGTTCTCACCCTGCAAGCGCTCGCCGATGGAATCTGCGACGCCGCTCTGTTGCAGGTCTATGAGGTGCGCCGCCGCGAACCGGCGATGCGTTCGTCCGCCTGGGTCGCCTCCCAGGCGGGGAAAGTGGCGCGCGGACTCGCGAGGCTGGAGGCTCATCCGCCTGAGAGCGGCGCGCTGCATGTGGGAAGCGTCGCGCTCGCCTGCGCGCTCGGCTATCTCGATCTGCGCTTTGCCGGCGCCTGGCGGCCCGATCATCCGCGGCTGGTTGCCTGGCTCGACGCCTTCGCCGCCGCCACGCCCGCCTTCGAGGCGACCCGCGCGCACGCTTGAGGCCGGTTTTCCTGGCCTTCAGACAACAAAAAAGGCCCGGCGGATCGCCCGCCGGGCCTTTGTTTTGATGGCGGCGCAGGTCAGAACTTGTAGTTCAATCCGGCGCGGACCACCGAGAGATCGAGGTCGCTCGTGCCGGTGGCGCCCAGCACATTGTAGGACTTGCTCATGAGCGGCACGTAGATGTACTCGGCCTTGGCCGAAATGTTGTTGGTGAAGGCGTATTCGATACCGCCGCCGATCGCGCCGCCGTTGCGCCAGTCGGTTTGCGACAGGCCAGGCGCCGAAATCCGGTCCTCGACGCCAGCGTAGCCGGCGGTGGCGAAGATGAGCGCGCGGTCGAGCGCGATGCCGGCCCGGGCGCGGGCGGTGAACAGCGAGTCGACCTTGTCGCTATAGGCGCCCAGCGCGTTGGCGCCGTTGTTGTGCAAGTCAGCCCAATCGAGGTCCAACTCAAGGCCGACGACGAACTGGTTGACCTGGTAATTGTAGCCGACCGTGCCGCCGATCAGCCCGCCCGTCGGCGACCCGAAGTCGCCGCCACCCGAGCCGCCAGCCCAGCCGCCGTTGGCGCCGATGTAGAAGCCGGTCCAGCTGAAAGCCTGGGGAGCGTAGTAGGGCGCGGGGGCCGGCGCTGCCTTGTGGGTGGGCAGGTCGGCGGCCAAAGCGCTGGACGCGACGCCGGCCAGCAGTGCGGCCAACAAAATCTTCTTCATTTTAATCTCCTCGAACCAACCCATATGAAGGCAATGCCGACCACCCAGCCGGCCATGACCCCAATATAACGCCGTGATCCTCGGAAGTCTGTTACCGAGAAATCACAAATCAGCGAGGGAATGTGGCGAGAATCTGGCAATAATTGGCGAGTAATGAGGTTCAAAGTCGAGCGCAAGAACGCTCATGTCGCATTGCAATAACCATTATATGTTGCGGACCTGATCGTCGGATAGCCTGTAATGAGGCAAGATTATCGTGGTAAACATTTTGTTTACGTTGAAGACTGTCTTGAAAATCGCCACATTTCGGCAACCATAGACGCTGCGCGGCCGCCGCTTTAACCGCGGCGCGAAGGTCGAAGGAAGAAGGCCGAGGGCGGAAGCGGCCGCGTCAATCGGCGGTCGGCAGCCGGCGCACGACGAATTCGATCTGGCCATCGGCGCGTTCGCGCCAGAATTCGATTTCGGTCATGTAAGCGGCTTTGGGGTAGCGCTCGAACAGTTCGCGCGCTTTGGCGCGCGCTTGCGGGCGCGGCAGGCAGAAGGACTCGCGCCGCCACAGATCCGCTTCCGGTCTGCGGTTCGGGCGCCGGGCGCGTCGCTCGGCGACGCGCTGGGCGAGGTCGCTTGGATTATCGCGGTCGACCGCCATGACCCTCTCCTGGCGGCGATCCTAGCGCGCGCTCTCAGGGAAGGGGAGTCGCCGCCCGTCACCATCTCCAGCCCGAGCGGGGCTTTGGTGACGCGAGCCAGGCTTGCGTCGCTGTCAGCAGGCGTCCGTCGATGCAGGCAAGGCCGAGCGCGATCAGCGCCAGGCCAAGGAAATCGCGCGGCGCGAGCCGTTCGCCGAGCGCCGCCGCCCCCAGAAGGATCGCCGTCACTGGCGCGAGCACCGTCACCAGCACGACATTGGTCGCGCCCGCGCCGGCGAGGATGCGGAAATAGAGGACGTAGCCCAGCGCGGTCGACGACGAGCCCAACCCCAGCAGCGCCGCAAGCGTGGTCGCGCTCGGCGCCGGCAGGGTCCACGGCGCATCGACCAGCAGCATGAGCGGCACGAACATCACGCACGAGGCGGTGACTTGACCCGTCGCCACCTCGATCGGCGCCAGCCCGAGGCGACGGAAGCGGCGCGCGTAGACGCTCGCCAGCGCGTAACAGAGTGCAGCCAGCAACGCGGCGCCTTCGGCCGCGACGTTGTCGCCGAGCCCGCCGAGCACATCGGGTCCGATCATGGTCGCGACGCCGGCAAAACCAATCAATGCGCCGGTCAGGCGCCGCGGGTCGAGTTTCTCTTCGGCGGTGAAGAGGTGGGCGACGATAACGGTGAAGACCGGGGTCGTGGCGTTGAGGATCGAAGAGAGGCCGCTCGCCAGATGCGTCTGGCTCCAGGCGATCAGCGAGAAGGGAACGACGTTGTTGATCACGCCGAGCAGCGCGAGCGCCGGCGCCTGCGCCCACAGGCGCGCCGCAGAAAGGCCGGTGAACGGCGCGGCGAGCCACAGCAGCGCGGCGGCGATTGTCAGCCGCGCCGCGACGATCGTGAACGGCGGCAGCTCCTTCACGGCGACGCCAATGTAGAAGAACGAGCTGCCCCAAAACAGCGACAGCAATAGCAGCAGGCCCCATTCGCTCGCCGTCATGGCGCGTTGTTGGCGAACGGTCATCGTGGCCTCCTCGTTGCGGGAGGCTCGGCGAATACGCTGCGGCGCGGCGAATGTCCGCCCGATTGCGACGGCGCGCCGCGTTTATTTTCCCGCGACCAGCCGTTCCCACTCCTCTTCGACCAGCGGCGCGACGCGCGGGTCATAGGCGCCTTGCGGCCAAAGGCGCTTCAATGTCTCTAGATTATCGCTCGCTTGCGCGTCGATCAGCCTTGCCGCCTGCGCATCGCGCGCCGCGATCTCCGGCCGAAGCAGGAAGTCGAGCAGCGCGTAGGCTTGATCGAGATGGGGCGCGTCCTTGGGGATGGCGAAGGCGATGATCACCAGGCCGCCGCCCTCCTTGGGCAACGCAAAGCGGATGTCGGCGCCGGCGCCGCCCTCGCGGCTGCGCGTGCTCGCCGCCTCCGCTTCGCCTGCGTCGCCGACACTGAGGCAGGCGGCGCCGCTCGCCAACGCGCTCACGACATCGGCGGCGGCGAAGGCGCGCGCGGTCTGGCGGGTTCGTCCGATCAGGGCGCTGGCGCTCTTGAGCTGCAGCGGCGAGGCGCGCGTCGGGTCGACCCCGAGCAGGCGCCAGGCGGCGGCGAACAGCGTGTCGCGGTCGTCTGGCAGCACGACGCCGCAATCGGCCATCTTGCGCGCTTCGTTCGGCGCGAACAGGGCGCCCCAGGAGGTCGGCGCGCCGCCAATCCGCTGGGCCGCCTTGTCGGCGTCGTAAATCAGACCGGTCGCGTACCAGCCCAGCGGCGCGCCATAGGCGTCGACGGGATCGTAGAAGGTGAGCTTGCCGAGGACCGCCGATTGTAGTCCACGCACGTTGTCGAGCCGCGTTTTGTCGAGCTTGGCCAGCGCGCTGGCGGCGATCTCGCGGGCGAGCGAGGCGCCGGAGAGCACAACGAGGTCGTAGGGCCCGTCGCGCCATTTCTCGGCGAGATTGGCCGCGCCCTCATAGGCGTCGTAGGCGACTTGATCGCCGCTTTCCAACTCGAATTCCTGCAGCGCGGCAAGATCGAGCGTGGCGGGCGGCGCGAGCAGGCGCACGATCTTGACCGTGGGCGCTGAGGGCGCCGCGAACGGCGAGCTGTCGTCGGCGTGGGCGCCCGAGGCGGCGGCGAGGGCTGCGAGAAAAACGATCCTGGCTAGCATCAAACGCGCTCGCGGGCGACGACATCGCTCAGCCGATCGAGCGCGGCGTCGAGCGTCGCGTCGCGCTTGGCGAAACAGAAGCGCGTCACCGTGCGGATCGGCCCCTCGGCGCAAAAGGCCGAAACCGGGATGGCGGCGACGCCGTGACGTTCGACCAGCTCGCGGCAGAAGGCGACATCGTCGTCGCGGCCGAGCGGCGCGATGTCGATGTTGAGAAAATAGGTGGCGGCGCTTGGCAGCACAGTAAATCCGCGCTCCGTCAGCCCCGCGGCGAAACGATCGCGGCTGCGTTGATAGCCGGCCCGCATGCCGGTGAAATAGGCGTCGTCCTTCGCCAGGCCGTAAGCGACTGCTGCTTGCAGGTTCGGCGGCGTGGTGAAGGTGATGAACTGGTGCGCCTTGGCCAACACGCGCAGGATCGCCGGGGCGGCGCAAACGAAGCCGACCTTCCAGCCGGTCAGCGAAAAAATTTTGCCGGCCGAGCCGATCTTGACCGTGCGCTCGCGCATCCCCTCCATCGCCATCAGCGGAACGTGGCTCAGCCCGTCGAACACCACATGTTCCCAGACCTCGTCGCAGAGTGCGATCGCGTCGTGCTTGACGCAGGCCCTGGCGAGAATTTCCAATGATTCCCGCCCATAGACGACGCCGGCGGGGTTGAGCGGATTGTTGAACAGCACCACTTTGGTGCGGGTTGAAAACGCCGCGGCGAGATCGGCTTCGTCAAACGTCCAGTGCGGCGGCTTCAGCGTGACGAACTTCGGGACCCCACCCGCGCGCCGCACCAGTGGCAGATAGGCGTCATACATCGGCTGGAACAGCACGACCTCGTCGCCCGGTTCGATCAGCGCCAACAGTGCCCCCGCTAGCGCCTCGGTGGCGCCGGACGTGACCATCACCTCCTGTTCGGGATCGAGAGCGAGCCCCTGGAAGCGCCGGTAATGGTCGGCGATGGCGGCGCGCAGTGTCGGCAGGCCGAGCATCGGCGGATACTGGTTCCAGCCCTCGACCACCGCCTCGGCGGCCTTGGCGCGCACGTCGGGCGGGCCGGGATCGTCGGGGAAGCCTTGGCCGAGATTGACCGCGTCGTGCTCACGCGCCAAACGCGACATAACCTCAAAAACGCTGACGCCGAGATCGGCGAAGAGGGAGTTCATCGGGCTCGCTCAATTGTGTGCGACGCTTGTAGCGCAAAACGGTCGCGCCTGGGTATGGCGCGCCCACCGCAGGCGCGCCCTTAGGCGGCGTCGAGCTCCGGAGGCGCGGCGCCGGGCGGCCGGGTGGTTATCCACACCGTCATGTCCCAGGCGTTGCGCAGGCCGGCGACGAAGAGAACGAGGAGGGCGATCGCCGCCAGCAGGTTGGCCTCGGTCGGCCGGTCGTCGAACTCCATCGCCGAGGAGCCGAGTAGCAGCAAATAGCCGGAAACCGGGATCAGCGCGTAGAAGGCGCGATCCTCCCAATCGAGGCCGACCGCGAACCGGCGGACGATGATGGCGATGACGCGCCCGCAATAGGCGAGGCCGGCCAGCGCGCCGAGGCCAATTACGCCGCCGAGGCTCCGCGCAGTGTCGCACGGCATGACCGAGATCAGGCAGACGAACAACGTCGCGGCGAAATGCACGACCGTCGGCGTGACGAAGGCGTGCATCGGCGCGGCGCCTCTCCTGTTGAACATGCTCGAGCCGATCGACGCCGCGACGAACATCAGGCCGACCAGCGTCGCCGCCGCCGCCCCACTCAACATATAGAAATCGCGCCAGTCGCGCAGGGCCTGGTCAAGGGTCGGGGACAACATCGGCCTCGGGGAGAAAGGGCGCTTGCCAGCGCCGGGCGAGGATGATTGGAGCAAACGGGGGCGGCCGGGTAAAGCGCGGCCTTCGAAGCGAGGCGCCGCAGGTGCCCTCGAGGAGGGTGGATCGGCTGCCCAGGCGCGCGAAAAGTCGTTTCGCGGCGGGCATTTGCGGCGCCGCTGGCGCTCGCCGCCCGACGGTCGCCCTTTGCGCCGAAAGGCGCAAAATCTCTGGCGACTCAGGGCGCCGCTGGTTTAACGTTCTTCGATGTTGCGCTTGTTTGAACGCCGGACCTCGACGGACTCGGTCGCGCATATCGATGTCGCGCATTCCGGGGAAGTGTTTCGCGTCGCCCTGAAGCGCGTTTCGACTTCGCGGCGCTTCACGTTGCGGGTGCGCGCGGCGACGCGCGACGTGCTGCTGACCATGCCGGCGCGCAGTTCGCTGCGCTCGGCGCGCGAATTCGCCGAACGCCACGCCGCCTGGATCGGCGCGCGGCTGGCGCGGCTGCCGCACCCGGTCGCCTTCGCCGCGGGGGCGGTGACGCCGCTGCGTGGCGTCGATCACACGATCGATCACCGCCCTCACCAGCGCGGCGTCGTCTGGACGGAGCGGGGACCGCACGGCGCGTTGATCTGCGTCGCCGGCGCGCAGCCATTCATCAGCCGCCGCGTCGCCGATTTCCTCAAGCGCGAGGCGCGCAAGGATCTCGAGGCGGCGGTGGCGCGCCACTCTCGGCGCCTCGGCGTCGCGCCGCGTCGCATCTCGCTGCGCGACACGTCGAGCCGCTGGGGCTCCTGCTCCTCGACCGGCGCGCTCAATTTCTCCTGGCGGCTGATCCTCGCCCCGCCAGACGTCCTCGACTATCTCGCGGCGCATGAGGTCGCCCACATCGTGCACATGAACCATTCGCCGATGTTTTGGAAGCTGACGCGCCGGCTCTATCCCGATACCGACCGCGCCGAGGCCTGGCTGCGCGCGAACGGCGCGGATCTACACCGCTTCGGCGCCGAGGCCGCCTGAGGCCGGTCAGGCGAAACTGTCGACCGCCTCGAGCAGCAGCGCGAGATCCTGCGGGCGCGAGAGGCGATGATCGCCGTCCTTGATCAAGCTCAGCGTCACCGGGTCGGCGGCCATGTGTTCGATCAGCGTCAGCGCGTGGCGATAGGGGACGTCCTCGTCGCGCATGCCCTGGAGAATGCGGGCCGGGCAATGGCTGCGCACCGTCGCGCCGAGCAACAGATGGCGCCGCCCGTCCTCGATCAGCGCGCGGGTGATGCGGTAGGGCTCGTTCGCGTAGTCGGAAGGACGCTCCCACACGCCCTCGGTCATAATCGTCTGCCGGTCGGCCTCGCTCGCGCGCGCCCACATCAACGCCTCGGTGAAGTCCACTGCCGGGGCGATCAGCGCCATGCCAGCGAGCCGCGCCGTCTCGCTCGCTGCAGCGAGAGCGCGCGCCGTCAACAGCGCGAGATAGCCGCCCATCGACGAGCCGACCAGCACTTGCGGGCCTTCGCTCTCGGCGCGGATCAAGGTCAGACATTCCTCCAGCCAGCGCGACACGGTTCCGTCGTCGAACCGCCCCCCTGAGGCGCCGTGGCCGGAATAATCGAAGCGCAGCAGCCCGTAGCCGCGATCCGCGCAATGGGCGTCGAGCGCGCTCGCCTTGGTCGAGTTCATGTCGGACCTGAAACCGGCGAGCCAGACGAACCCGGGCAGGCCGGCACGCGCTGGCGCGCGGCGGCGAAACGCGATAGGGCGACGCTGCGCCCCGGCGCCGACCTCGAGGATTTGCGGTTCGCCTTGGATCACGGTCAAATCGTCCACATGATTCGCCTGGGTTTCCTCGCTTCTGACGCGGCAGGCTTGGCCGTGGTCGCAATGGCTGACCTCGCGGCCGTCGTCAACGCCAAGGGTCTGGCCGCCGGCCCCGCCCGGCGGCCACGCGCGTGAGCCTCGCCGCGACCGCCTCGTTCGGCCGCGCCGAGCGTGCTTCGCTCGCCGGGCGCACCATCTTGCAGATCATCCCCCGGCTCGACGCCGGCGGCGCCGAGCGCACAACGATCGACGTCGCCGCCGCCCTGGTGCGAGCCGGCGCGCGCGCGCTGGTCGCCTCGGAAGGGGGGCGATTGGCGAGCGAGTTGCAGGCGGTCGGCGGCGTCCTCACCCCTTTTCCCGCCGCGACCAAGAATCCGCTGTCGATGGCGCTCAACGTGCCCCGGCTGGCGCGGTTGATCGAGGAGGAACAGGTCGATCTCGTTCATGCCCGCTCGCGCGCGCCCGCCTGGGTGGCGCTTGGCGCCTGCCGCAAGACGCGCCGGCCGTTCGTCACCACCTATCACGGCGCCTACAGCGGGCGTTCATCGCTCAAGCTGAGATACAATTCGGTGATGGCGCGCGGAGACGTCGTGATTGCCAATTCCCAGTTCACCGCCGACGCGATCGAACGGCTCTATCCCTTTGCGCGCGGACGGCTTTTGGTGATTGCGCGCGGGACCGATCTTGGCCGCTTCGCGCCCAGCGCGGTCGATCGGGGCCGCGTGTTGCGGCTGCGCGAGAGCTGGGGCGTCGCGCCGCACGAGCGCGTCGTGCTGCTCGCCGCGCGGCTGACGGAATGGAAGGGGCAGAGGGTGCTGATCGAAGCGGCGCGGCTGCTCAAAGAACGCGGCCTCGCCGACGTGCGCTATGTGCTGGCGGGCGACACGCAGGGGCGCGACGCCTATGCGCGCGATCTCGATGCGCGAATCCGCCGCGCCGGCCTCGAAGGCGTTGTCCTGAGGGTCGGCCATTGCGTCGACATGCCGGCGGCGCTGGTCGCCGCGAGCGTTGTCGCCGTGCCGTCAACGGCGCCCGAAGCGTTCGGCCGCAGCGCGGTCGAAGCGCAGGCGATGGGCGCGATGGTGGTGGTCTCGGATTCGGCGCCGCGCCCGAAACGGTGCTCGCCCCGCCCCAGGCGATGGCGCAGGAGCGCACCGGCTGGCGCGTGCCGCCAAGCGACGCGGGCGCGCTCGCCGGAGCGCTGGCGAGCGCGCTGACGCTCGGCGCCACGGCGCGCGAGGCGATCGCCCAGCGCGCCCGCGCCCACGTCGAAGCGAAGTTCTCGCTCGAGAAGATGACCGACGACACGCTGGCGGCTTATTTAGGGGCGCTCAGGGGGTAGCCGCCCCTCTCCCGGCGCGGCGAGACGGGACAATGCGCCCGCCTATTTGATGAACGTGCCGCCCTGCAGGTCGGAAATCGCCTTGCGGATTTCCGCTTGGGTGTTCATGACGATCGGGCCGTGCCAGGCGATCGGCTCGCGCAAGGGGCGGCCGGAGACCAGCAGGAAGCGGACGCCTTCTTCGCCCGCCTGAACCACGACTTCGTCGCCCGAATCGAACACCACCAGCGAACGATTGCCGACCTTGTCGCGCACGATCACCTCTTCCCCGTCGACCACCTCCTCGCGCAGCGCGCCGAACGGCTTCGAGGCGCCGCCGAACACCGCCGAGCCCTCGAAAATATAGGCGAAGGCCTGGCGATAGGTTTCGACCGGGAGCACCTTGCGCTTGCCCGGCGGCACCCAGACATCGAGATAGCGCGGCTCGGCGGCGACGCCGTCGACCGGGCCCTTCTGGCCCCAGAAATCGCCGCACACCACCCTGACCCGCACGCCATCGTCGTCGATGACCTCGGGGATCGCGAGCGCGGGGATATCCTGGTAGCGCGGCGCGGTCATCTTCAGGCGCGAGGGCAGATTGGCCCAAAGCTGGAAGCCGTGCATGCGGCCGAGCGCGTCGCCCTTGGGCATCTCCTGGTGCATGATGCCGCTGCCGGCAGTCATCCACTGCACGTCGCCGGCGCCGAGCACGCCCTTGTTGCCGAGGCTGTCGCCGTGATCGACCGAGCCGGCGAGCACGTAGGTTATGGTCTCGATGCCGCGATGCGGGTGCCAAGGAAAGCCGGCGATGTAGTCGCTCGGCCGATCGCCGCGAAAATCGTCCATCATCAGAAACGGATCGAATTCGGACGTGTCGCCGAAGCCGAAGGCGCGGCGCAGATGCACGCCAGCGCCCTCCAGAGTCGGTTGGGATTGGCTGACGCGCTTGACCGGGCGGATGGACATGGGAGGCCCCTCTAAGGACTGCTAAGCGCCCCATTTGGGGAGCGTCGCCAGCCAAGTCCAGACGCGCTCCTTGCGAAAATGCAAGCGGTCGTCGGCGAGGCCTATTCCGAGGGTCTTTCGCTCTCCGGCTGGCCGCCGAGGAATTCGGTCGCCGCCGCACCCGCGGCGACGGCTCGTGTCAGGCTCGCTTCGAGCGATTCGCCGGCGAGCGTCGCGGTGAGAAAAGCGGCGACGAAGGCGTCGCCGGCGCCGGTGCTGTCACGCGAGCGCGCCGGCGGGGCGGCGACGCGCCAGCGCTTGTCTCCAGCGAAGGCCTCGCAGCCGGCCGCGCCGCGCTTGATGACGACGAGCGGGTAGTGCGCGGCGAGGCGGGCGCCCTGGAGCATCGGAGTCGTCGCTGCCGGTCAGCACGGCGGCCTCTTCGCCATTGGGAAAGAGCATGGTCGCGCCGCGCGTCCAGACGAGGAAGTTCTCGGCGCCGGCCTCGCGCAGGAACTCCGCTGAACCCGGGTCGACGCCGATTGGCCTTCCGGCGGCGCGCGCCATCACGCCCGAGACTGCAGCGCGCGGGCCGGGCGCGAAGAAGCTGTAGCCGGAGAGATGGATCGCCGCGGCGCCGTCGACCAAGGCGCCGGGAATGTCGCGCGGGCTAAGCGCGAGATTGGCGCCGCGGTCGGTGAGAAAGCTGCGCTCGCCGCTGGCGTCGACCAGCGCGATCAGCCGGCCGGTCTGGCGGCGCGGATCGCCCGCCAGATGGGGCGTGACGCCGGCGCGGCTGAGCCGGGTCGCTTCGCGAGCCCGGTCGGCGGCGCCGACCCTGGCGACGAAATCGACCGCAGCGCCGAAATGCGCGAGCCACACCGCCTGATTGGCGCGCCGATCCGCCCGGCCGCGCGACGATCTCGGCGCGTCGGTCCGAGCCAATCGCGATCGGGCCCTCGGGGCGCACCAGGATGTCGACCATCACATCGCCAATGACGAGGATGCGCGGCGCGTCCCTCGCCCCCGCGCGCTTGCTCACAGCCGCGAGAGCTCGACCGCGACCTGCGCCGCCAGCGTCGCGTTGTTCTTGACCAGCGCCATATTCGCTTCGAGGCTGCGCCCCTCAGTCAGTTCGACGATGCGGCCGAGCAGGAACGGCGTCACTTCCTTCTTGACGATTCCCCTGGCCTTGGCCTCGGCGACCGCTTCGGCGATCCGCGCTTCTATCGCCGCGGCGTCGAGCGCCTTGTCCTCTGGGATCGGATTGGCGATCAGCAGGCCGCCGGGGCCGATTTCGCGTTGCAGGCGCACCATGCGGGCGAGATCGTGAAGGCCGTCGCAGCGATGGTCGAGCTTGACGCCGCTCGAGCGCGCGTAGAAGCCGGGGAACTCGTCGCAGCGGAAGCCGCAGATCGCGACGCCATTCGATTCGAGGTATTCGAGCGTCTTGTCGATATCGAGGATCGACTTCGCGCCGGCGCAGACGACAGCGACCTTGGTGCGCGAAAGCTCGACCAGATCGGCGGAAATGTCGAAAGTCTCCTCGGCGCCGCGATGGACGCCGCCGATCCCGCCGGTGGCGAAGATCTCGATGCCGGCGAGCTCGGCGACATACATCGTCGCCGCAACCGTGGTGCCCGCCGCGCCGTGCCGGGTGACGACCGCGGCAAGATCGCGCCGCGACGCCTTGACGACGCCGCCCGACAGTTTGGCGAGTTGCTCCAGCTCGGCGCCCGATAGTCCGACCTTGAGCCGCCCGCCGAGAACAGCGATCGTCGCCGGCGTCGCGCCTTCGGCGCGCACGGCGGCCTCCAGCATTCGCGCCGTTTCGAGATTGTGCGGGAACGGCATGCCGTGGGTGATGATCGTCGATTCGAGCGCGACGATCGGCGAGCCGGCGGTCAACGCCTCGGCGACCTCGATCGACAAATCCAGCAACGACTTCGCGCTCATGCCGATCGCCCTTGTCTCGCTGGCCGGCCTCGCCGCCAGCGCTTGAGCGGACTGAATATCAGCATTGCCCGGCGGCGATCAAACCTGCGCCGTCGGCGTGGCTAACGCCGCCGCCGGCTCAGACCGCCAGCGCCTCGCGTTCGCCGATTGCGGCGCTGCCCGGCATGAGGCCGCGCGCGCGCGCTTCGACGCGCCAGCCCTCGCCCGCCCGGGTGAGGGTGATGAGATGGTAGGCGGCGCGCTGACGCGGGGCCGCGGCGCCCGAAGAGACCGATGGGGCGCCTAGGATCGGGATACGGCCGCCCGCGATTCGCGTCGCGGGGGAGGGGAGGTAATGCGTCATTCGCTTATGAGAATGGCCGTGCAGGATCGCCTCGGCGCCGAAACGCCCGACCGCGGTTTCGAAGGCGCGCGCGTCGGTGAGCCCACGCAGCGCGCCGCCACCGCGCGACAACGGCGGGTGATGGATGAGAATGACGCGCGCCAGCCCTTTGGCGCCGGTCTCTTGGAGAATTTCTGCAAGCGCGGCGATTTGCCGCGCGCCGAGCCGGCCGGTCGCCATCAACGGCGCGGTCGGCACGGCTGAGCTGAGGCCGATCAGCGCGACCTCGCCACGCACGCGCACGAAGGGGAAGGGCTCGCCGCGCCGATAGGCGTCGTCGCCCCTGGTCCACGGCGCGAAGGTCTCGGCCAGCCCCTTCATCGCGTCGCGCACGTAAGCGTCGTGATTGCCGGGCGTGAACGAAACGTCGTGCGGATCGCCGAGCGTATGCATCCAAGCGGCGGCGCGGCGAAACTCGGCGGGGAGGGCGATGTTGACGAGATCGCCGGTCATGGCGACGTGGTCGGGCGCTTGCGCGCGCATGTCCGCGACCAGGCGCTCCAGCGCCCCCATGTCGCTCAGACGCTCGCGCGAGCGCTTCCAGTTGATGTAGCCCATGAAGCGCTTGAGGCGCATTTCGCTGAGGCGCGGCCACGGCGCGGGCGCGAGATGGGCGTCAGTCAGATGCGCGATGGTGAAGCTCATGTCGGACAGTCTATGGCGGGCGGTCCTGCGCGTTGGCGGCTCGGCGGCGTTTCATCTAGTTTGGAGCCGGGGGCGCCGGGGGCGACTCCGCGAACAGACCCATAGGGAGGCGCTTTCGGCGATGCAAGGGCAAAGCCTCCGCGCGGCGGGCAAGGCGCTGGTGTCGCGCCTCGCGCACGTGAGCTTTCTGCTGACGCGGCCGATGACGCTCGGCGTGCGCGGCGTCTGCATCGACGCCGACGGGCGCGTGATGCTGGTCAAACATGGCTATGTCTCTGGCTGGCATCTGCCTGGCGGCGGGGTCGAAGTCGGCGAGACATGCCAAGCCGCGTTGGAGCGCGAACTCGCAGAGGAGGCCAACATCGCCCTCGAGGGGCCGGTCGCGTTGCTCGGGCTGTTCCTCAACCGTCATTATTCGCGGCGTGACCACGTCGCCGTCTATGTCGCCCGGCGTTTTCGCGTGACCGGCGAGCGCGCGCCCGACCGAGAGATCCTCTCGGCCCAGTTCTTTGCCCCCGACGCCCTTCCGCCCGACGCGACGATCGGGACGCGGGCCCGGCTGGCCGAAGCGCTCGCCGGAGCGCCCCTCTCGCCGCTCTGGTGAACTGGCCCCAAGACGCCTTTTGCCTAGGGACGCCTGCGTGCTAAACCGCCGCCCGGAAATTTTCACGTAAGCTGGGCGCCAATGGCCGATGTTTCGCTAGTTCTCGAACCGGAAAGCCCGGGCGACGCCGAGGCGATCCTGCGGCTGAACGAACGCGTGTTCGGGCCCGGGCGCTTTGCCCGCACCGCCTACCGGCTGCGAGAGACGACGCGTGCGGACCTCAGCCTGAGTTTCGTCGCGCGGGTCGGTACGCTGCTGGTCGGCGCCAACGCCATGACGCCGATCCTGATCGGCGAGACGCCCGCACTGCTGCTTGGGCCGCTGATCGTCGAGCCGGTCTTCCGCAGCCAGGGTATCGGCGAAGCGCTAGTGGCCGCCTCGATCGAGGCCGCGCGCGCCGCTGGCGCGAGGCTGATCGTTCTCGTCGGCGACGAGCCCTATTACGCGCGCAGCGGCTTCAAGTGCGCGCCGCCCGGCCGCATCGTCTTTCCCGGCCCGGTCGATCCGGAGCGGCTGCTCTATTGCGAATTGCATCCCGGCGCCTTCGACGGGGTCGTCGGCAAGGCGCGCGGCGCGTAAGCGGGCGGGCCAGCGATGACCATCGTCGTCACCGGCAGCGCGGGCCATTTGGGCGAAGCGCTAATGCGGACGCTGCGCACTGAGGGACGCCCCGCGCTCGGCCTCGATCTCAAGCCTTCCCCCTTCACCGATCGTGTCGGCTCGATCTGCGACCCTACGTTCGTCGCCGAGTGCCTCGACGGCGCGCGCGCCGTCCTGCATTGCGCGACGCTGCACAAACCGCATGTCGCGACGCATTCGAACCGCGACTTCCTCAAGGCCAATGTGAGCGGGACGCTGGTCCTGCTCGAAGCCGCGCAGGCCGCCGGGCTCGAAGCCTTCGTCTTCACCAGCACGACCAGCGTCTTCGGCTCGGCCCTGACGCCGGCGGCAGGTGAGCCGGCGGCGTGGATCACCGAGCGCGTGACGCCAATCCCCAAAAACATCTACGGCGCCACCAAGCAGGCGGCCGAGACCTTGTGCGAGCTCTTCGCCCACCAGCGGGGACTGCCGGTCGTCGTGCTGCGCACCGCGCGCTTCTTTCCTGAAGCGGACGACGATCCGCGCGTGAGCGCCGCCTACGAGCTCGCCAACGTACAGGCCAACGAGTTGCTCAATCGCCGGGTCGACATCGAGGACGTCGTCTCGGCGCATCGCTGCGCGGTTGAGCGGGCGCCCAAGCTCGGCTTCGCGCGCTACATCGTCTCCGCGACGACGCCATTCTCGCCCGCCGATGCGTCGCTGCTGCGGCAGGATGCCGCGGCGGCGACGCGGCGCCTGTTCGCCGATTGCGATACGATCTACGCGGCGCGCGGCTGGCGGCTGTTCCCGCGCATCGATCGCGTCTACGACAATCGCGCCGCACGCGCCGAGCTTGGCTGGCGACCGCGCCACGACTTCCGCCATGCGCTCGATTGCCTCGCCGAGGGGCGGGACTTTCGCAGCGCGCTGGCGATCGCGGTTGGCGCCAAGGGCTATCACGGCGCGGCCTGAGCCTCGGCGGGGCGCCGCAAGTGCTCGAAGTCGGGACGATCCCGTAAGGCCATCTGCGATCTGTGGTGTACACTGTCGCGGCGGCGAGGCCGCTTGGACGCGGTCCCGTGCGTGTCTTCGCGCCGACGCGAAACTATGCCAGCGTCCTGCTGCATCGGACGGGCGCGCGATTCGGCGAACGAAGCGGCCTTACGTTGTCGGGGGAGCGCCCATGCGGTTTCTAGCCTTGGCGTTCAGCGCGCGGTTCGTCGTGCTGACCGTGTGCGTTCTGCTCACGATCGTCTGCGCGGCGGGGGCTGTCGCCGCCGCCTCATCATGGACCGCGCTGCTGCTGATCGGCTTTGCGTTCTTCGGCGCAGTGTCGCTCCTCGGCTTTCGCGATCTCGCGCAGAAGCGCCACGCGGTCCTGCGCAACTATCCGATCTCCGCCCATCTGCGCTTCCTGCTCGAAGAGCTGCGGCCGGAGATGCGGCAATATTTCTTCGAGAGCGAGACCGACGGCCTGCCGTTTTCGCGCAGCCAGCGCGCGATCGTCTATCAGCGCGCCAAGATGGCGCTCGACAAGCGGCCGTTCGGCACGCAGCTCGACGTCTACGCGCAAGGCTACGAATGGCTGCGCCATTCGATCGCGCCGGCGCCGGTCGCCAAGGAGCCGTTTCCGCATCACCGTCGGCGGGCCGGACTGCGCCAAGCCCTATTCGATTTCGGTCTTCAACATCTCCGCCATGAGCTTCGGCGCGCTCAGCGCCAACGCCATCCGCGCCCTCAACCGCGGCGCGAAGCTCGGCGGTTTCGCCCATGACACCGGCGAGGGCGGCTACAGCCCCTATCACCGCGAAGGGGGCGGCGACATCATCTGGGAGATCGGCTCCGGCTATTTCGGCTGCCGGCGGCCCGACGGCGGCTTCGATCCCGAGCAGGTTCGCCGCGGCCGCCGCCAACGATCAGATCAAGATGATCGAGATCAAGCTCAGCCAGGGCGCCAAGCCCGGCCACGGCGGCGTGTTGCCGGGCGCCAAGGTCACCGCCGAGATCGCCGCCATTCGCGGCGTTACCGCTGGCGTCGACTGCCTGTCGCCCGCCCGCCATAGCGCTTTTTCGACGCCGCTCGAAATGATGGGTTTCATCGCCGAGTTGCGGCGGTTGTCGGGCGGCAAGCCGGTCGGCTTCAAGCTGTGCGTCGGCCACCCCTGGGAGTTCCTCGCTCTCTGCAAGGCGATGGTGGAGACGAAAATTCGCCCCGATTTCATCGTCATCGACGGCAAGGAGGGCGGCACCGGCGCGGCGCCGCTCGAATTCGCCGATCATATCGGCATGCCGATGCGCGAGGGCCTCACCTTCGTGCGCAATGCGCTGGTCGGCGCCGGCCTTCGCGGCGAAATTCGCCTCGGCGCATCAGGCAAGATCGTCAACGCTTTCGACATGGCCTGCGCGATGGCGCTCGGCGCCGACTGGTGCAATTCGGCGCGCGGCTTCATGTTCTCGCTCGGCTGCATCCAGTCGCTGAGCTGCCACACCGATCGCTGTCCGACTGGCGTCGCGACGCAGGACAAGACCCGCTCGCGCGCCTTGGTGGTGGAGGACAAGACCGAGCGGGTGCGCAACTTCCATCGCTCGATGTTGCACGCGCTGGCGGAGTTGACCGCCGCGGCGGGCCTCGAACACCCGCAGGATTTTCGCCCGATCCATTTCTCGCGCCGGGTTGGCGCCAACGAGACCAAGACGTTCGCCCAGCTCTATCCCACCCTCGAACCGGCCGAGCTGATCACTGGCGCGCGCGACGAAGCATGGCGTGGGTGGTGGGAAATGGCGCGTCCTGACCGCTTTGCCGCGGCGGCGTGAGGCGCGCGCGGCGTAGCGGGGCCGGCTTGTCCCGACGCCACTCTCGCGCCATGTTGTCGGCATAGGGGCGGGACGGAGCTCTTCAGGGAGCGGGCCGAGCCCGGGCTCAATTCTCTAGGTCGATCTGGCAGAAGTGCGCCAATTTTTCACGCTCGTCGCTGTTCTGCTGGTTCTGGCGCTCACTGCGGCGCTGGTCGCGCCATTGTTTATCGACTGGTCGCTTCATCGCGGCGAGATTGAGGACGAGCTGAGCGAAATTGTCGGCGCTCCCGTCGTAGTCGCCGGGCCGATCGACATTCGCTTCCTGCCGACCCCTTACCTCGTGCTTAAGGACGTCAAGATCGCCGCCGCGCCGGGCGGCCCGCCAGCGCTCGTCTGCGAGTCCATCCGGCTCGAGGCGACGCTCGTCAGCCTGGCCAGCGGGCGCGTGCGTTTCACTTTGGCGCGGCTCGAGCATCCGGCGGTGACGCTTGTTCGCCGGCCCGACGGCGGCCTCGAGTTTCCGCGCTGGCGTTTGCAGGTCGGGGGCGGCCGGATTGCGCTCGATCGTCTGGTGGTCGAGGGCGGCCGGCTGATCGTGGCCGGCGAGGCGAGCGGTCCCCGCAACGTCGATTTCAACCTCGACGCTTCGGCCGCCTCTCTGGCCGGGCCGTTTCGCGGCTCGGGACGCTTTGAAGCCCCAGGGCTGGTCGCGACCGATGTCGACTTTGCCAGCGGCCCACTGGACGGAGGGGCGCTGCCGCTCAAACTGGAAGTTTCGCGCGAGGGCGGCTCAAACGCCGTGTTCGACGGCGTCCTGACGCTGCGCGCCCGCGCCGCCGATCCGGCGGTCGATCTTGCCTATGCGGGGTCGGCGCTGGTGAACGGCGCGGCGGCGCTCGCGGGCGCCGGGCCGCCCATTCCGTGGCGCGTGACGGGGATGCTGAGCGGCGATCTCAACGCGGCGAGCGCGCGCGACCTCGTCGTGCGCGTCGGCCCCGAGGAACATGCGCTCGAAGCGCGCGGCACGGCGAGGTTGGAAGGGGGCAGGTCGCCGCGTCTGTCGGTCAATCTCGCCGCCAAGCAACTCGATCTCGACGCGCTGCTGCGCGCCAAAGGCGAGGACGCCGCGCCGCCCGCGCGCGCTTACGCCGGCCTGGTGGCGCTGCTGTCGCAGGCGGCCAAGGGTGAGAACACGCCGCTCGCGGTCGATGTCGCGCTTTCCGCCGAGACGGCGATCGTCGGCGCCCAGGCGGTCTCCGACATCGCGCTGCGAGCGAGCGCGTCGGCCGGCGCCCCGTTGTCAGGCGAAGTTGCGCTCAAACTGCCGGGCAATTCCTCGCTGCGGTTGACCGGCGATCTCGAGCTTGGGTCGGCGGCCGGGTTCAAGGGCGCCGTCGAAGCGCAGCTGGGCGACATCGCGCAATTGCGGGACTGGGCGACGCGCGGCGACGCGGACTGGGCGCGCAGTTTCGCTGCGCTTGCCGAGGCGCTGCCCTACCGAAGCGCCGGGGCGAGCGGCCAGGTCGAGATCTCGACGGTCGGATTTTCCGCGCGCGATCTCAATCTGGTTCTCGACCGCTCCACGCTGACCGGCGCGATCGCCTTCACCTCGCCGGTCGCCAACGAGCGCGGGCGACTGTTTGTCGACCTCAAGAGCGATGAACTCGATCTCGACGCGCTGCCCGATCTCGATGCCGGCGCCGGGTTGCTCGCCGCCGCCGATCTGTCGCTGGCGCTGACGGCGGCCAAGCTCAAGCTCGGCCGCCCCGGCGACGAGGAAATCGATAGCGGCTCGCTGGCGCTCAAGTTGGCCAAGACCGGCGCTGAACTCAATCTTGAGAAATTCTCGCTCTCCGGGCTCGGCGGCGCTTCGGTCGAGGCGAGCGGGGTCATGGGGCCGAAGGAACGTAGCGTGAAGCTGAGCGTCGACGAGGAAAAGCTCGCCGATCTCGCCGCGCTGGTCACACGCGTCGTCCCTGGCGAGCCGAGCCGCTGGTTCGCCGCGCGCGCCGACGCGCTGTCGCCAACCAAGGCGACGCTCGAAGCCTGGTCGGCCGATCCGAGCATTCCCGGCCTCGACTCGATCAAGGCGCAGGGGTCGGCGGGGCAAACCCAGTTCACCTTCTCGGCCAAACGCTCGGGCGAGACGGCGGACGTCAACGTGACGCTCGACGCCGCCGACGGCTCTGCGCTGATGCGCCAGTTCGGCGTGGCGACCGGCGGCGCGGCCGGCAAGACCCATCTCGAAGGCTCGGCCAAAGGCCGCTGGGATCTCGGCTTCGACGTGCGCGCAACCGGCTCGCTGGCCGGGGCGGACGTCGCCTGGACCGGCCGCGTCAAGCCGGAGGCGAGCGCCGAGGAGGCGGCGGTCTTCGGCTCGGCGACGCTCAAGGCCGACAATGCTTCCGGGCTGCTCAACGCGCTCGGCCTCGCCAAGAGCGGCGGCCTCGATGCGCCGATCGATCTGAAGGCCGATATGGCGCTGCGCGGCGGCCAGCTCGCCATTCCGCGCCTCACCGGCAGCGTCGCCGGCGCGAAACTCGACGGCGAGGCGACCTGGCGGCCCGCGGCGCCGGAGGCGATCGATCCCGATGTGGCGCTCGCGCAATCGATCGCCGGCGAAGCGCCCGCCTCGCAGGCGCGGCTCGAAGGCGAGTTCTCGCTCGACCACGCGAGCCTCGTTGGCCTGCTCGGCCCGGTTCTCGGGGCGCCGCAGGCCAAGACGTTAGACGCCGGCTTCGCGCCGCCGCTGCTCGATCCCCCGCCGCTCGATTTGAAATTGCGGATCAGCGCGCTCGACCTCGGCGCCGGCCCTCCGGCGCGCTCCGCCAGCGCACGCCTGCGCTTAGATCATGGCCGGCTCGACATCGACGATCTGGCGATGACGGTCGGTGGCGCGAACGCCAGCGGACGCGCGACGCTGCGGCGCGACGGCGCGACGATCGCACTGACCGGGCAGGGGGCGATCGAGCCGGCCCCGGTCGATCGTCCCGCCCTGCGTGGCCGGGTCGGGGGCGAGTTCTCATTCGCCGGATCGGGGCCAAGCTTGGGTGGGCTGATCGGCAGTCTGGCGGGGGATGGGCGGATCGCGCTGCGCGGCGCGAACATCCCCCACCTCGACCCGGGCGCGCTCGCTCGCGTGCTCGCGCGTCCGCAGGGCGCAGACACGCCGATCGACGAAACCAACGTCGCCTACGCGCTGGGACAACAGTTCGATCGCGGCGCCCTGTCGCTGCCGGACGGCGACGTCCCCGCAACGCTGAGCGCGGGCGTGGTTCACGTCGGGCCGATCGTGATCGGCGGCGCGACCAAGGCGAACGCCGCCTACGATCTGCGCGCGCAGACGCTGACCATGAACATCGAACTCGCGGCGACGGCGAGCGGCAAGCCTGGAAGCGGTCCGCCGCCGACGGTCGTCGTGGCGCTAACGGGCGGCTTGGACACCCCGACGCGGCGCATCGAGGCTGCGCCCCTGGCCGCCAGTCTGGCGGTGCAGGCGATAGCGAGCGAGACCGAACGGATTTCAGCGCTCGAAGCCGACATTCGCGAGCGCGCCTATTTCAATCGCCGCCTCAAGGCGGAGAATTTCATGCGTCAGCGCGCCGCCGAACTCGCCGCCTACGCGGCGGATCAGGCGCGGCTGAAGGCGGAGGAAGACCGCAAACGGGCGGAGGATGAGGCAGCCAAGGCGGCGCAGGCGCAGCCGAATTCGCCGCCCGTGGCGGACGATGCTCCGCTCCCGCCCACATCCACGCCGCCCACGTCGCCGCCGATCCCCGCGCGACGGCCAAAGCCAAACGCCGACGATTTGACGACCAAGGGAATCTACTGAGCGGCGTTTTCGAGGACGTAGACGCGGATCGCCGATGAGAGATTGGCGCCCTCGCGAGCGGCGTCGATCTCGGCGATCATCGCCCCAACCGAGCGCTCACGCTTGGCCGCCAGCGCCTTGAGACGGCGCCAGAACGCTTCCTCGATCGAGACGCTGGTGCGATGGCCAGCGATCGTCAGCGAACGCTTGACGATCGCCGAGCGGAGCTTGGTCGCGGCGGCGCTCATGCCTCGCCGTCGTTCCGCTCGCGGTGGTGACCCTCAAGCGCCTGCTCGGCGCGCTTGTGCTCGGCGCGCGCTTGCTCTTTGGCCGCTTTGGCGACGCCGTGGGTGAGTCGGTTGGCGGCGGCGGCGGCCTCATCGAGCTCGCGGCGTCGCCGCTTGCGGGCGCCGCGGAGATTGACGATTTCGCCCATCGCCGGCCCGGCCTTCACTTCTTGCGGAAGGCGTCGATCGACACGACCTTCGCCGGCTCGCTCTCGCGCGCCCGGTCGGCCTTTTTCGTCGCCGCCTCGGCGCTCTTGCTCGCTGGCGACGGTTTTGCCGCCGGCTGGACGGGCAAAGCGGCCGTATCTGATTTTCGCGCCGTCTCGCGCAGGGCTGGCGCCGCCTTGGCCGGCTCCTCGGTCGCGCCGCGCGGTTCGAGCTTGAAGCCGAACGGCACCGAGGGGTCGCTGAAGCCGGTGATGGAATCGAAGGGGATGGTCAGCCTTTCGGGCCGACGCGAGAAGTTGAGGCTGACCTCGAAACCGTCGTTGTTCACTTCGAGTTCCCAGAACTCGTGCTGCAAGATGATCGCCATTTCGTCAGGATAGCGCTGCAGCACGGCCGCCGGGACGACGACGCCGGGCGCCTGGGTTTTGAAGGCGATGTTGAAATGGTGCTCGCCCGGCAACCCGTTGCGCGCGGCGTCAGTCAGCACTTTTCGCACAACCGAACGCAGCGCGTCCTGCACGAGCAGATCGTAGCGGATATAGTCGATGGGCATTGAAATCCGCGCTGGAAAGCCTTGACGCGAAAGCTAACCGAGACCCTGCGCCATGGCAAATGCGAGCGCGTGGCGAAAACGAATTTGATGAATGCGGAAGTTGGAGAAAAGTGGAGGCTTCTGTTGCCAGGCGCCTCCGAGCCCCGCCTAGAGGTGCAAACCCCTAGGACTTGAATCCCAGTACCAACGCTGCATTACGCAGCGAGGGCCACCGGAGCATAGTTGTCGTTGGCAACTATAGGTTTGACCCGATAACGGCGGTATCATGCCGGGCAAAAGTTCACCCTTTTAGTCCCCCGTCGAACCTATTTCGCCCCCACCTAAGCCCACTTGCGCCGCGGGTTTGGGTGGAGGCGCCGGGTACTGCCCCCGGGTCCGAAAGACCTATTTCGATGTCCGTTTATCGCCATATCCGTCTTGCGACGGCGCAGCGAATATAAGCGGCCAGGCCGCGAAAGGGAAGAGCGCAGGCCGAGGCCCCTCAGTGCGGCGAGACGCCGCCCTTAACCAATTTGTATTCGACCGCGTCGACCAACGCCTGGAACGAGGCGTCGATCACGTTGGAAGAGACGCCGACCGTGGACCAACGCGCGCCGGACGCTTCGCCAAACTCGATCAGCACCCGCGTCACCGCGTCGGTGCCGCCCTGGAAGACGCGCACGCGGTAGTCGAGCAGTTCGAGATCGTCGATGTGTTTCTGGTAGCGGCCGAGGTCTTTACGTAGCGCGAGGTCGAGCGCGTTGACCGGGCCGTTGCCTTCGGCGGCGGAGATGATCGTCTCCGCGCCGATGCGGATCTTCACCACCGCCTGCGAGGCCGAATAGAGGGCGCCCGCCGCGTTGAACTTCCGCTCGACGCTGACGTGGAAACTGTCGATGTCGAAGAAGGCCGGCACTTCGCCGAGCGTGCGGCGCGCCAGGAGTTCGAAGGAGGCGTCCGCCGCCTCGTAGGCGAAGCCCTGCGCCTCGCGGTCCTTCACCTCGCTGAGCAGCCGCGACAGGCGCGGATCGTCGGCGCTGACCGCGATCCCCATGCGCGTGAGCTGGGCGATCAGGTTGGAGCGGCCGGCCTGGTCGGAGACGAGCACCATCCGCGCGTTGCCGACGCGTTCGGGCGGCACGTGCTCGTAAGTGCGCGGGTCTTTGGCGAGCGCGGAGGCGTGAATGCCGGCCTTGGTGGCGAAGGCCGAGGCGCCGACATAGGGCGCGTGACGGTTGGGCGCGCGGTTCAATAACTCGTCGAAAGCTCTTGAGATTTTGGAGATTTCACGGAGCGATACCTCCGAGACGCCGATCTCGAAGTGCGAGGCGAGGCTGTCTTTGAGCGCCAGCGAGGGGATCAGCGTGACGAGATCGGCGTTGCCGCAGCGCTCGCCAAGGCCGTTCAGCGTGCCCTGCACCTGGCGCACGCCGGCGCGCACCGCCGCGAGCGAATTGGCGACGGCGTTGCCGGTGTCATTATGGGCGTGGATGCCGAGGCGGTCGCCCGGGATGACGCGCACGACCTCGGCGACGATGCGCTCGACCTCGTCAGGCAGCGTCCCGCCGTTGGTGTCGCACAGCACCGCCCAGCGCGCGCCCGAGCGCAAGGCCGCCTGCGCGCATTCGAGCGCGTACTGCGGATTGGCCTTGTAGCCGTCGAAGAAATGTTCGCAATCGACCATCGCCTCGCGCCCGGCGCCGACCGCCGCCTTGACGCTGTCTTCGATGCTGGCGACGTTCTCCTCCAGCGTGCAGCCGAGCGCGACGTGGACGTGGTAATCCCAGGTCTTCGCGACGAAGACGATCGCATCGGCGTCGGCGGCGAGCAGCGCCGCGAGCCCGGGATCGTTGGCGGCCGAACGGCCGGGACGTTTGGTCATGCCGAAGGCGCAGAAACGCGCGCGAACCGTCGGCTTGCGCTCGAAAAAACGAGTGTCGGTCGGATTGGCGCCGGGATAGCCGCCCTCGACGTAATCGACGCCGAGCCCGTCGAGCATGGCGGCGATCTGACGCTTGTCCTCCAGCGAGAAATCGACGCCAGTGGTCAGCGCGCCGTCGCGCAGCGTCGTGTCGAAAAGATAGAGCCGTTCGCGGGTCATCGTCTTGTCCTCAATGGCGCGCTGGCGGGCTCGCCTCGCCTTGCGGCGCGACGTTTCTGGTCATCGTGGTGTTGGCCAGCCATTCCTGGTCGAGTTGAACGAGATTGCGGCGCTGCGCCCGGAACCCCAGCCGCTCGAACAAAGGCCGCGCCGTGTCGCTGACGTCGCTCGTCACGATCTTGGCCCCGCGCGCCGTCGCGAGCTTGACGAGCGCGTCGAGGAGCGCGGTCCCAACGCCGCGCCGGGCGTAGGGGGGATCGACGTAGACCATGTCGAGCGCATCGGCTCCTTTGAGGCTGGCGAAGCCCGCCGGCTGGCCCTCGACCAGCGCAACCAGCGTCAACGCGCCAGCGAGGCGCTTGGCGAAACCGGCGAGTTCGTCGGTGCGCGCCGCCCAAGCCGCGCATTGATCGGGGCTGTAGTCCTCGCTCGCCAGCTCTTCGACGCTGGCGCGAAAAATCTCGGCGCAGCGCTCGGCGTCCGCGGCGAGATAGGGCCGGAGCGAAACTGCGCTCATCGCCGGATCTCCCAGCTCGTGCCGTCCTTGGAATCCTTTAGCGCCACGCCCATGCCCACGAGCGCGTCGCGCAGGCGGTCCGATTCCGCCCAGTTTCTGGCGGCGCGGGCGGCCGTGCGTGCAGTGATCAGCCGCTCGACTTCGTTGCGGTCGAGAGCCGCCGCGGCCATTGCGGCGGCTTGGCGCTCCGCGCGGGTTTGCGTCAGCAGGCCGATGAGATTGGCGCTGGCCTTGAGCGCCTGCGGCGCGCCACCCGACAGTCGATGCAGCTCGCCAAGCGCGGCGGGCGTGTTGAGATCGTCGCACAAAGCCTCTTCGACAGCCGGCGCGATCTCGCCCGGCGCGATCTCGCCGACTGTGTCGTACCAGCGGTCGAGCGCGCTCTCGGCTTCCTCCAGCGCTTTGACCGTCCAGTCGATCGGCTGGCGGTAATGGGTGCGCAGCATCGCCAGCCGCAGCGCCTCGCCCGACCAACTCCGTCCGCCGAAGACCTCGGTGCGTAGCAGATCGTTGATCGTGACGAAATTGCCGAGGCTCTTCGACATTTTCTCGCCTTCGACCTGAAGGAAGCCGTTGTGCATCCACACATTGGCCATCCGGGCTGAGCCAAAGGCGCAGCAGGACTGGGCGATCTCGTTTTCGTGGTGAGGAAACACGAGATCGACGCCGCCGCCGTGAATGTCGAAGACGTTCTTCTCCGGGTCGTCACAGGTAAGGCCGCCGCCCCAGGGGGCGAGCAGCTTGGCCATCGACATCGCCGAACATTCGATGTGCCAGCCCGGCCGGCCGGGCGTCGCAATGCCGCAGGGGCTTGGCCAGCCCGGCTCGCCGGGTTTCGAGGGCTTCCACAACACGAAATCCATCGGATCGCGCTTATAAGGGGCGACATCGACCCGCGCGCCGGCCATCATTTCGTCGAGCGGGCGGCGCGCCAGCGCGCCATAGCGCGGCGCGCCGGGCAGGGCGTCCATCGCGCTCGGCGAAAACAGCACGTTCTCCTCGGCGACATAGGCGACGCCGCGCGCCGCCAGCCGCTCGATCAAGGCCCTCATCTCCGCAATATGCTCGGTGGCGCGAGGCTCGTAAGTCGGCTCAAGGCAGCCGAGCGCCGCGACGTCCTCGTGGAACTGGCGCTCGGTGCCCGCGGTGACCTTCGCGATCGCGTCATTGAGCGGCAGGAGCGGGAACTCCCGCGCGGCGCGCGCGTTAATCTTGTCATCGACGTCGGTGATATTGCGCGCGTAGACGACCACGCTCTCGCCGTAGATCTTGCGCAGGAGGCGAAACAGCACGTCGAAGACCACGACCGGCCGGGCGTTGCCGATATGGGCGAAGTCATAGACCGTCGGCCCGCAGACATACATGCGCACGGCGCCGCGATCGATCGGCGCGAACGCCGCCTTCGTGTGCGTCAGCGTGTTGTAAAGCCGTAGTGCGATTGTCATCGAGGTTCCAAAGCGTCGAGCCAAACTTATCGGCGCGCGTCGGCGCCGGACCGGCCGGTTGATCGCTTCTCGGAACGTAAGGAAATGGAGACGCGAACCAGCCAGCCGAAAACTAGCGGCTAATAATGATGATCCGGCAAATGCGGGCCAAAGGCGTCATGGCGGCATTCCTCTCGCAGCGAAGAAGCGAAGTCAAGCGGGAGAACCTTCGCTCCGGGCGGCCCGGTTAACGCAATTTTATCGAATTCGCTGACATTTTCTTCACCGTCACGCTTGCCGCGTTCCGCCGTCAGACCGTAAGGCCCGTACATGCGTAAATTTGCCCCCCATCCCATCTCTCTCGCGCTCCTGGCCACTCTCGCCCTGAGCTTTTCGCCAATCCACGCGGCCGAGGCCGCCTCGGGCCATCCCATCACCGTCGCCGCCAATGACGGCTACGGGCTGCAGGATTGCCTGGGCGAAGGCGGCGAATGCGGCCAGGCGGTCGCTGACGCTTGGTGCGAGTCGGAGGGACGCGGCGCGGCCTTGTCCTTCGGCCGGGCGGAAAACGTTGGGACGGCGGCGCAAGCTGCGAGCTACGTCGTCACCTGCGGCGACTGAGCGCACCCAAGCCATTCAGCGCAGAAAGTCCGAACACTTCGGCACGTCGCCGCTCGCGCCCCACGGCTCGATCGGCACCGTCGAGGTCGAGTTCTTCGGCGAACCGTCGATCAGCTTATCCGAATAGGTCATGTAGACCAGGATATTGCGCTTCACGTCGCAGCCGCGAACAATCTGCATTTTCTTGAAGATCAGCGAGCGGCGCTCGCTGAAGACGACGTCGCCCTGCTCGAATTTGCTCTTGAATTTGATCGGAGCGTATTGGCGGCACGAGAGGGAAATGTCCGAGGTCTGTTCGGCGAGGCCGAAGGCGCCGGCAAGGCCGCCCTTTTCCGGCGCCGTGTAGTGGCAGGCGACGCCTTCGACGACCGGATCGTCGATGCCATAGACCGCGAGTTTGTCGTTCGGCGTCAAGAGCTTGAATGTCGTCGACTTGCGAAAAATGAGATCCGGATCGGCCGACTGAGCCAGCGCCGAACCGGCGCAAACGACGAAGAGAGCCGCGGCGACGCCGCACTGCCAGACCGATTTCATCTCATAGCTCCGAGCCGCCGGAGCGGGACGCCGGCGAGGCCAAGATAGGGTCCGCCTGCCTTCGCTCCAAGCGGGGAGGCGACGAAGATGTTCGAATTCGTATATAAGCGACAAAAAAAGGGGGTGGAGCCGCGCATGAACGAGACCCAGCTCGACGATCTTTTGCGCCGCGTCGCGGCGACGCAGCGACTGGCGGTTGAGCGGTCGCTCGCCGAGCTCGCCGTCACGCCGACGCAATATGCGGTGCTCAAAGCGATCGCCGAGACGCCCGGCCTCAGCAACGCCGACATCGCCAGGCTCGAGCGGCTGACGCCGCAGACGACCAGCCTGGTCATCGCCAATCTCGAGCGCAAGGGCGCGGTGCGGCGGCGCGCGCATGAGCGCCACGGGCGCATCCGCCGCGCCGAGGCGACGGCGCTGGGCGCGAGCCTGTTGGAGGAATGTCGCGAGCGCCTGCGTGGCCATCATCGGCGGCTGAAGGCGGCGCTTCCCGCCGGAGGGAGCTCCGGCGTTGAAGCGTGGCTCGGCCGGCTCGCCGAGCTGAGGGTTTGACCGTGACGCGCGAAATTGCTCAAACGCCGCCGACCGGACTTGCGCCGCCCGCTGGCGCGCCAAGGCCGACAAGGATCTGAGATGAACGTTCTGATCATCGGCGCGGGCGGGCGCGAACACGCCTTGGCGCTCGCGCTGGCAAAATCGCCGTCGCTGACGCGGCTGTTCGTCGCGCCCGGCAATCCCGGCTGCGCGGCGGTCGCCGAAAACGCGCCACTGGCGATCGGCGATCATCGCGCGATCGTCGATTTCTGCCGTTCGCACGACATCGATCTCGTCGTCGTCGGCCCCGAGGCGCCGCTGGTCGCCGGCCTCGCCGACGATCTCGCGGCGGCGGGCGTGCCGTGCTTCGGCCCGAGCAAGGCTGCCGCCGAGCTCGAAGGCTCCAAGGGCTTTACCAAGGACTTTTGCCGCGAGTTCGACATTCCGACCGGCGACTATCGTCGTTTCCGCGACGCCGCCTCGGCGCTTGCCTACTTGCGCGCCAGGGGCGCGCCGATTGTCGTCAAGGCCGACGGCCTCGCCGCCGGTAAGGGCGTCGTCGTCGCCATGTCGCTCGCCGAGGCCGAACAAGCGGTCGAAGCGATGTTCGCCGGCGCCTTCGGCGCGGCGGGCGCCGAAGTGGTGATCGAGGATTATCTGGAGGGCGAAGAGGTCTCGTTCTTCGCGCTCTGTGACGGCGCGCGCGCGGTTCCCTTCGCCAGCGCGCAGGACCATAAGCGCGTCGGCGATGGCGACACCGGCCCCAACACCGGCGGTATGGGCGCCTTTTCGCCGCCGTCGCTGATGACGCCGGCCTTGAGCGCGCGCGTGATGCGCGAGATCATCGAGCCGACCGTCGCCGGCATGGCCAAGCGCGGCGCGCCCGTTTCGCGGCGTGCTATTCGCCGGGCTGATGATTGGCGCAGATGGCCCCAAGCTGATCGAGTTCAACGTTCGCTTCGGCGATCCCGAGATCGAGGCGATCCTCGCCCGTTTCGACGGCGATTTGCTCGAATTCCTGCTCGGCTGCGCTAAAGGCGCGTTGCCGGCCCGCGCGCCGCGCTTTTCTGATCAAGCCGCCTTGACGGTGGTCATGGCGGCGCGCGGCTATCCCGGCGCCTACGAAAAGGGGACGCCGATCCGCGGCCTTGCGGCGGCGGCGAGCGTGCCTGGCGTCGCAATTCTGCACGCCGGCACGCGGCTGAGCGGCGAGACGCTGGTCGCCGACGGCGGGCGCGTCCTTGCCGTCACCGCGCTCGGCCACACCGTCGCCGAGGCGCAAGCGCGCGCTTATGCGGCGGTCGATCGCATCGATTGGCCGGGCGGCTTCTGCCGGCGTGACATCGGCTCGCGCGCAGTCGGCGCGAAGCGAGGCGTGTGATGGAGCCAGCCGCAACCACCCTTTTGCGCCGCGCTGCGTCGACGCCGACGGTCGCGATTGCGCTGGGCGGCGGCGGGGCGCGCGGCCTCGGTCATATCGCCGCGCTCGAGGCGCTCGACGAGCTTGGTGTGGCGCCGGCGGCGATTGCGGGAACCTCGATCGGCGCGGTGATCGGCGCGGGCTATGCCGCCGGCATGCGCGGCGCGGACATCCGCGCCTTTGCGCTGGGCACGTTGCGCAATCGCACCGAACTGATGCGCAAGCTGATGCGCGCGCGGGTCGGGCGCTTCTCCGATCTTGTCTTGCGCGGGCGCGGCAATCCGGTGCTGCTCGACGGCGAAATCTGCCTCGACCTGTTCTGGCCGGAGGCGGTGCCCGATTTCTTCGAGGACTTGACGACGCCGCTGTTGGTGGTGGCTACCGATTTCCACGAGCGGCACGAGTTGGTCATGTCGCGCGGCCCGCTCGCGCCGGCGGTCGCCGGTTCGATGGCGATTCCAGGATGGATTCAGCCGGTGGCCTATGAAGGCAGCTTTCTGATCGATGGCGGCGCGGTCAATCCCTTACCTTATGATGTGCTGTTCGAGCGCGCAGACATCGTCGTCGCGGTGGACGTCACCTTCGGCGCGCGGCGCGGCGAGCTGCGGCGACCGACGCCTTTTCAATCGATGATCGGCGCCGCGCAAATCATGCAAGGCGCTATAACCGCACAGAAGCTGAAGACGCGGGCGCCCGACATTCTGATCAGGCCCAGCGTCGAGCAATTCGGCATTCTCGATTTTCGCCGCGTCAGCCAGATCGTGCGCGCAGCCGAGCCGGCGAAGGACGAATTGAAGCGAGAGCTCAGCGCGCTGTTCGAGGCGGCGCTGCGAGGGTAAATCGCGCGCCGACGCCGAGCTTGGCGCCGCGTATCAGCTCGGCGCCGCTTATCGTATTGCGCCCCGCGCGCTGCGCGGCGATAACGCGGATCGCCCTGGCGCCGCAGGCGACGACCATCGCCGGATCAATCAGCGCGCCGGGCGCGCCGCCGCCTTCGACAACCTCCGCGCGGAAGATCTTGACGCGCTCGACTCGCCCGCCGATCTCGATCTCGCCAAACGCGCCAGGCGAAGGCGACAGGCCGTGAATGTGATTGCGCACAGCGTCGGCCTCGGCGGTCCAGTCGATCGCCGCCTCGCTCTTGTCGATCTTGCGTGCGTAGAGCGCGCCGTCTTCACTTTGCGGGTGAAAGACCAGGTGGCCGGCGGCGAGCGCAGGCAGACCTTCGGCGATCAGCCGCGCGCCGAGCGCGGCGAGCCGCTGTGCAAGCTCGCCGGCGGTGTCGCCCTTGCCGATCGGCGTGCGCAATTGCAGCGCGACCGGGCCGGTGTCGAGGCCTTCTTCCATCCGCATCAGATCGACGCCGGTCTCGGCGTCGCCGGCCATGATCGCGCGCTGGACCGGCGCCGCGCCGCGCCAGCGCGGCAGCAAGGACCCGTGAAGGTTGAGACAGCCGAGTTTCGGCGCGGCGAGGACCGGGGGAGGAAGGATCAGGCCATAGGCCGCGACGACGGCGACATCGGCGGCGAAGGCGCGAAACGCGTCCTGCGCTTCGGGCGTGCGCAGCGTCGCGGTTGTGACCACCGGCAGCCCCAAAGATTCCGCGAGCCGATGGACCGGCGTCTTCATCAGCTCGAGCCCGCGCGCCCCGCCAGGTCGCGGCGCGCGCGTGTAGACGGCGACGACCGCGTGGCCCTGTTCGACGATGGCGCGCAGCGCCGGGGTCGCGAAATCGGGCGCGCCCATGAAGATGACCCGCATTGGCGGCGCATAGCATCGCGCGGCGAGGGGGTCAAAGATGCTTTCGCCGGGCTCTGGCGAGGGCTAGTTTGCCGCTCGCCGATTGCGGAGCGCTAAGGACAATGTCGACACCCAAGCCGTCTCATCAGCTGGAGCTGCGCGTCTACTACGAGGACACCGACTTCTCCGGCCGAGTCTATCACGCCTCGTACTTGCGCTTCATGGAGCGCGGTCGCACCGAGTGGCTGCGCGCGCTCGGCTTCGAGCACGGCGCGTTGGCGGGCGAGCAGGGGCTGGTCTTCGCCGTCCGCAGTCTTGAGATCGACTATCTCGCGCCGGCGGTCATCGACGACCTGCTCAGCGTCGAGACGCGCGTCGCGGAGCTGCGCGGCGCGGCGATCGACTTTGCCCAAAGTATCTTGCGCGGTGGCGAAACGCTCGCCACGGCGACGGTCCGCGTCGTGGCGCTGCGCAACGGACGCCCTATCCGCATTCCTGCGGCGCTGAAGGTGGCATTGCACGCGGCCCGCTAGATTGGACGAGGTCAAGTGTCGATCATGCGATCGAGCCGCGCGGCGAGCACGTCGAGCCGTTCGCTGATGTGCTCGTCGAGACTGCGCATGTCGGAGCGGGTGGGAAGCGCAGCCATCGTCGCGCATAGCCGATGGTGATCTTCGTGAAGTTGATCGAAGCGCTCGGCGAGGCGATGGACGATGCTCTCGGTCGACTGACGCGTCTGATCGAGATCCTGCCGCTGGCGGGCTAGCGACGCTTCGATCGTCTCCAGGCGCAACATCAACCTCCACACGAAGGCGCCGATGCTGGCGAGCAGCGTGGTCAGCCCAGTGATCGCCCACTCGACAAACCCCCATTGCGTATTGTCGGCTGGCGAGACTGGCATCGGCGGCGCTCCCAGGCGGGCGCGGACTGGCGGCGGGTCAGCGGTGCGGGTTGGCCGGCCGCGCGAGCCGCTCGGCATTGGCGATGTCATCAAGCGCGTCGATCGCCGCCTTGAGCCGGCCGGCGGGCGTATTGGGCTCGTTCGCGTCTCTGCAGGCGATGTCGGCGTCGCGCGCCAGCCGGTCGGCTGCCGCGGCGACGATCGCGCGCCAGCGGCTCTTGGCTCGCGCCGCGTCGATGGCGCGCGACAGGCGATCGAGGGCGGGATCGGCGGCGGCGCAAATCGCCGGCAGGCGCGCGTAGACTCTCGCCGCCTTCGCATCGATTTCGACCAACGCATGGCCGGCCGAGCCAAATATCGCGTCCGCCGCCGCGACCGGCAGCGCGGCGCCGGTCAGGAACGCGAAGAGGAAGCCGACGAGGGGAGCGGCCATGTCAAAGTCTCCCGAACTGCAGCGCGGTCGACGCCGGCGCTTGTGAGAAAAGCGTCGGCGTCAGGTCATTCGCCGGCGACGGGTCAGCCGCCATTCTTGATGATCGTCTCGATCTGCAAGATGCGATTGGGGATATCGATGCCCGGCTGACCGAGCGACGTCGCCAGCGAGGCGGCGGCGGGCGGAATACCGGCCTCGGTCGCGAGCTTCATCGCCAGCGCGCTGGCAAGCGTCGGGTTCGAAGCGGCCATCATGATCTGCGAGCAGATGGTCAGCTCTTCAGCCTGGTTGGGATTGCTGGCGAGACCGATCGCCGACAGGATGTTCGGGATGGAGGTCGCGCTGACGCCGGCGGACGAGAGGGCGGTGGAAATGCTGCTGAGCGTCGAGCCAATCGCGGTCCAGTTCATTGCCATGACGTTATTCTCCTGAGGTTGCTAGGCGGAATGTTGAGGGAAAGCGCGCCGCCGACTTGCGGGCGTCTCGCGTGCGATGTTCGGCGACGTCAGCGTCACGCTTTCGGCGCGACGCCTATCGCCTCGTTGACCACTGAGCCGAGAATGGCGGCGACGCTCTGCGCCAGCGGCGCGTACACGCCAAGCGACCCGTAATCGACCTTGGCGACTGCCGCGATCGAAGCGGTCAACGCGGCGGCGGCGATCTGCCAACCGAGATGGCGAAGAACATTGGCGGTGATCAAGGACTGCATTGCAATTCTCCGAAGGATTGCGCCCGGTGAAACGAAAGCTACGCGGCTGCTGGGCGCGAGCGCCGCACGGAATCGGCGTCACACGGATGCTCGCTCCAGCGCCGCCCAAGTGAGCGGGCCAACGTTTCCGTCGTCGGCGAGCCCCAGATTGCTTTGGAACGCGACGATCGCCGCCCGTGTCGCCGGTCCTGCGAGCCCGTCGACGGCGAGCGCCGGAACTGCGCCAGCGTGATTGAGCCGCTGCTGAATGTCGGCGACCGAGGCGATCGGGAATCGCTGGACGAAGGCGTAGCGAGCGGCGTTGTCGGGTTCGACGCCCGGCGCGCCGGCGTGCGACGTTTCGCCTGTGGCGGCGGCTGGCGGCAGACTGACCGTGGTCGGCGCCGGCAGGCCGTGCAGCGCCCAATCGGGTAGGGGGACATTGGCGAAGGCGCTGTAGGCCTCTTCGACCAAAGCGATGAAGCGCGTCCAATCGGCCGAGCTGACCGCGCACGGATCGTTGTGGCCGCCGCCGGACGCGCCGAGATCATGATGCGAGCAGAAGCCCTCGCCCTCGCCGCCCGAGGCCCACCGGCACGCCACTCCGTAGCGATGCAACAGCCAGGCGACGATGTTCGCCATGCCGCTCCACCAGGCGCCGGAGAAGCCTTGCGCCTCGACGCCGGCCCCTTCGATGCCGATTGCCACTGGATTGAGATTGCAGACGTGCCAGGCCTTCTCGCTGAGCGGGACCATCTGCGTCACTTCCGCGCCGTCCTCGCGCATGACGAGATGGGCCGAGACTTGCGAGCGGACTTGCGTGAACCACGACACGGCGCCGGCATAGGAGCCCTCGGTGTCATGCACGACGACGAGTCTCACCCGCGCGCCGCCGCGGCTCGAGGAATTGGGCGAGGGAACCTGCTTGAGCGCAGGAAGGTTCGTTGTCATCGCATCGACCTCATCAGGTGAAGGACGCAAAACAGGACGAAAGCGGCGAACGCGCCGTCGACCGCGTGGAAGAAGGCCGAGGCGATCAGCGCGACGATCAGCGTCGCCGCGAACCAATGGCCAAGGTTCATGGGCGCCTCCGGGGATGTCGCGGGCGCGGAGACCCGCGCCGCCGGCGGCTTGCCTCACGTCCTGACGAACGCCGTCACCTGTCCGCGTGAGATCGTGGCGCGGAGGACTCGGCCGCCCCAGTTTCCACTGACGATCTCCACCGCCTCGCCACGCACCCAGACGACGATCCCGACGTGTCCCGCCGGGCCGTGGCGCGTGCGCATGACGACGAGGTCGCCAGGCTCGGGATTCGCGACACGCGGGCCATATCGCAGCGCCGAGCCCGCCATGCGGTTCGCCAGCGGCCGCCTGCCGATCGCGCGCAGCCAGAACGAGACCGCGTCGGCGCACCAGGCGCCGGGAAGCTGCGTGAACTTGCCCAAGCCGACGTAGCGGCTCGCCTCGTTGACCAGCGCAGAACCGCGCGCTAGCCCCGGCGTGGCGCTCATGAGAACGACCATCAGCGCCGCCACGAGCGCGAACGGTGGCGCGGACGTCCCCGCCCGCGACCCCACCCGCGTCATCGCTGCATTCCCACGCCGCTCTCGTTCCCCGTCAGCGAGTTCGAGCCAGCCGCGCCGAGGATGCAGGATCAGCGAGTCCGCTTTCGGACCGCTCGCGCCGCCGCTGGCGTCGTCATCGTTGGGGGCTTCCTTCGGCGGCAGCCCCGCCTTGGCGCGGATCGCGTTTTCATTGTCGAGCGCGTCCTGCTCGCAAGTCGCGTGATCCTTGATGCTCGGATCGGCGTTGAAGACGTCCTCGTAGCAGCGATCCTTGAGCACCTTGCGGATCAGCGTGACCGGGATGGCGAAGCCGAGCCCGGTCGAGCCACGCATCGTCGCCCCAGGTACGCCGATCAGCTCGCCGTCGGCGTTATAAAGCGCGCCCCCGCTGTTGCCCGGGTTCACGCCTGCATCGACCCCGAAGTAGGGGATGTCTTCGCCGTCGTCCCATTGCAGCTTGCGGTTGACCGAGGAGATGTGCCCTTCGTTCAAATTGGCGTCGAGCATGAACGGATTGCCGACGACGAAGACCGCGTCGCCGCGCCGCACCGATTTGTCGAGCGGCAGGATGTGCGAGTAGACGACTTGTGAGAGTGCGTCGGCTTTGATCTGCAAAATCGCGAGATCATATTTGTGGACGTGGAAGAGGATTTTTGCCTGGTAGGATGCGGAGCCGACCTCCTCGAAACCCTGATAGGATTTCTGTTTCAGCTCCATGTCCTTGAACTGTTCGCGCGTGACCTTCTTGACCTCGCCATTCGGCTCGATCTCGTCCTTCTCTTGCTTGTCGATATAGCCATCGAGGCAATGATCGTTGGTCAGGACGAGCTTGTATTTCAGCGAGATCAGCGTACCCGAGCACTGGTCGGCGACGATGAAGTTGGTCGCGTTGATGACCGCGTTCATGTCCTTCCATTCCGCGCGCGCGGGCGAGCGGGCCGCGACGATGACGGCGAGGCCGATAGCGAAGACGAGAGCGAGGCGCGTGAAAACGCTCCGCGAGAGCAGCGGGTCGGTCATGGTCCGTCCTTGGTTGAGGGCGCCTATCGCGGCGCGGTTCGGCGCCGAGGCTTTTGCCGAGACGCAAGCAGCGATAATATCGCTTGACTTGGGCGCGATGCGGAGCGATATTATCGCTCGTGAAAACGATCGTCCTCGCCCCGGCCGCCGCCAGGCAGTTCGATGCTCTGCCGCTCGTTGCGCAGACCGCCATCGAGAAGGCGCTGACGCGCTACGCCATCGAGGGCCATGGTGACATCAAGCGCCTTGTCGGCGTCGATGGCTTCCGGATGCGGGTCGGCGAATATCGCGTGCTGTTCGACGAAGACGCGATGACGATCCTGGCCGTTAAGATCGGTCGGCGACAGACGAACACATACTGACGAGGCGGCTAAGAGACTGGATTTGCCGTGAACGGACGTGAACGACTATCCAGGATCGCAAAGGATCAAAGGCGTGACCAAAGCTCAATTCATCACCACCCCAGGCGGCGAGGAACTCGCCGTGCTGCCGCGCGCTGAGTTCGATCGTCTCTCCGCCCTCGCTGAGGCCGAAGAGGACGCCGCCGACGTCGCCGCCTATATCGCGGCGAAAGCCGAATTCGTCGCCGGAGGCTCCGTCGTCTATCCGCCCGATCTCTCGGCCCTGCTCTTGAAGCACAAGAGCCGGCTGACCGCAGTCAGGAAATGGCGCGCCATGTCCCAGGAGGCGCTGGCGGCCAAGGTCGGCATCAAGCAAGGCTATCTATCCGATCTCGAAACCGGCCGTCGCAAAGGCCTGCCGGCGACGATCGAGCGTCTGGCGAAGGCGCTCGACGTCGCTACGAACTGGATCGACTGACGGGCGCAGCGGGCGCGGGATCTCAGTGGCGTGGGCGTCCCCGCCGGCGTCGGCCGTTCAGCTCGGCGTCTGGTAGCTGGCGTCACTGGCCGAGTCGTAAGCCGCTGCGGCGCTCGGGCACACCTGCGCCGCCTCGCCTGCGACGGTCCATTACCAATTGGTGGGGGCGTAGGGCGTCATATGTATTGCCCTCCGGTCGAGGCCGATCCAGCGGTGTTGCCGGGAAGATAAGACGCGCCAGATCCGAAGGTCTGCAGGACGCCGTTGGCGGTTGCATCGTATCGCGAGCCGGTCACGCTGCCGCTGAAAGTGTCAGCGTTGACGTACATCGCTCCAAACGCCGCGTAGGCGAACGCGATCGACAGCGCGGGGACGCCAAGAAGCGTCAGGGCGTTGGCCTGGCAATAGATCATGCTGCCGATTTCGGAGTCCCAATGAAACTGAGCGCCGCCGTAGACGAAATAGCCGCTCGAGATGTTTATCAGGCTGTGCGATATCGCTGTGCAGTGCGAGTAGAAGACGGTCCCGAAAGCGATGACGCCGATAACGTAGATCGACGATCCGTTGAACGCATAGAGGCCGTGGCTGCCGCTGCTGGCGAGTGCAAACCCTTCGATATTCAGCACCGCGCCGGCAACCGCTTGGATGACCTGCACCGATGTGGTGGAAAGCAGGACGTTCGGCGGATAGGATGTGTTTCCCTTCAGCGTGATCGCGCCGCCGCCGATCGGCGCCCCCGTGGCGACCAACGCCGAGGACGAGCCGGACGCGTAGAGACCATCGGCGAGCTGGATCGTCGCCGTCTGGCCGCCGAGGTCCAGCGCGTTGGTGATGAGGTAGTAGGCTGCCTGAATCATCAGAAGCGCGCCGGCGCGGTTCTGGGCCAGTCCGTTGTTGGCGTCGTTGCCGGTGGCGAGCGAGATCGTCCCGGCCTGCGCGCTTGAGGTGTTGATCGCCGCGCCGCCGAGCGACGCGGAGAACTCGAATGCATTGGCGGTGAGACCGGTCGACAGCACGTAGTAGACCGTCCCCGCGATCACGCCCGTCGGCAACGCGCCGGTCGCCGAGCCATAGTGTGTCCCGACTTGGCTGAGCGTCTGCGTGCCGCTCCCCGCCGATCCAGCCGAAATCGCCGCGCCGCCGTTGGTCGCGCTGACCGTGATCGTCGTCGACGACACGCTGAGCACGAAATAGGTCGTCGCCGCGGCGAAATTGGTGGGCAGAGCGCCGCCGGAATTGGCGAATTGCACCTGCTGCCCGACGACGAGATAGGTCGAAGCGGTTGCCAGACTGATATTGGCGCTGCCGTTGGTGAAGGTCAGCGTTGGCGCGGCGGTTGAAATTGCCGAGCCGCCAACCGTCGCCGAAATCTCGAAGGCGTTGGTCGTCAGCCCTGCCGCGAGGACGTAGTAGGTCGTGCCTGCGACAATCCCGTACGGAAGATCGCCGGTCGAAGCGAAGACGACCGGCTGGCCGGCCGAGAAGCCGTGCGCGGTCCAGGTGACGACGGCAGGATTGGCCTGCGTGACGGTGACCGCGCTCTGGAACGGCAGGATCGAGAAGACGATCGGATCGTTGGCCTGCAACCCATGCGCCGTTAGCGAGGCGAGGGCGGGCGAGGCGTTGGAGATCGTTGGATTGCCGACGACGGCGCGCACGTAATAGGTCGCCGCCGAGGTGAGCAACTTGCGCACGCTGGTCCCGCCATCGACGAAAGTGCCCGGCGTTGCGCCGAAGGTCGCGACGTGGCCGGCCGCGGCGCTCGCCGGTGTGACGATCGCGGAGTCGATGATCGTCCACTTGCCTGCGGCATTCGTTTGCAAGGCGATGTAGCCATAGGGGACGCAGACGACGGCGCTGGCCGCGCCGTCGATCAGATCAGAGCCCGTGGGCGACAGCGTGATGGTCTTGGTCGCCGAGCAGGCGCCAGATTCGTCGAAGACGGTGAGCGGCGTGCCGGTCGGAAACGCCGAGGAGGCGGGTAGCGTGACGACGCGCGAAGCGGTCAGCGCGGTGTAGGCGACGTTGCGATCGGACGCCAGCGCCGAATAGGGGGCGTCGGAGACGGCAGTGCGCGTGTTGGTGACCACCTCCGCGAGCCTGGCAGCCGGCCACCCGCCAGCCGTCGACCCATCGTTGATCACGGCGCGGTTGTTGGTCGTGTCGACCACGACCTCCCCTTGCGCGCCGGTGAAAGCCGCGACCTGGGACGCGGTTCCGCGTCGAAGCTGAAGCTGTTCGGTCATCAAGCTGTTCCTAAATCGATCGCGCCGGCGACGAAGCCTGTCGCGACGGTTCCGAAATCGTCAGCAAGCGCGGATGCGAGGTTGACGAGGCCGAGGTCGAGTGGCATGCCGCCCTCGAGCTGGACGGCGATCGGGTCCAAAATTCCGGCGCCGACCGGCGTGAAGCTGTAGGCCACGCAGCTCGCAAGGCTTTCCACCCCGCCGCCAAAAATATTGACGCTCTGGAGCTTGAAGTAGAGAGGCTTGCCGATGTAGTTGGCGGGCAGATTGTAGGTGGCCACCGCGTCGTCGAGCCGCGCGAACGATGCGCCAATGGAATGGGCGGCGCCCGCCGTTCCGTACAACCCGCGCTGCAAGCCGGTCAGATTGTAGGCGTCGGCGCCGGTCAGCGTCGCGCTCTCATAGGCGAGGAGTTCACCGTCGACGAGTGAGCGCGTCGCGCCTTGCTGCGCCGAGGTCTGTGAGGTTCCGTTCAGCGTCGCGCCGCTCTCGGCGAGATTGACGGCGAGCGTGTCGGTCGTGTCCCAACCGCTCGCCGCCGGCAGCGCGGCGGTCAGGACGCCCTGGCGCAGCGGCTGAGTGATCGTGGCGACTTGCGAATAGGACACGTCGTCGATCGAGACCCAGACATTGGCGCCGCCCCAGTTCGGGTCGGCCTGACCATTCGATCCGCCCGACGCGCCGACCCAAATCTGCAGGACGCCGCTGGTGAGCGCGGTCGGCGGCTCGAAGATCAACGGCGTATTGACCGGATCGGCGGCGACGGCGCGGTTGGGAACGTTGCTCGTCGTCGAACCGTTCGGGTAGAGGACAGGGGTCGAGACTCCGACGGTCAGCTCTTCCGCGGTGACGGTGAGCAGCCCTGCGTCGTCCTCCTCGATGGCGACGATGCGAACCGGCTCGGCGGCGAGTCCGAGATTGGCGTCATTGATCGTCACCACGTCCATCGGGTCGAGCAGGCAATATTCCCACGATAGCTTGAAGGTGAAATGCGCGCGCACGTAGAGTTGGCGTTGCAGGATGGTCTGCGCGACGATCGGGCCGACGTTGATCTCGTCGCAGACTTCGTGCGCCTGGATGGTCGTGCCAACGCGCAGGCCGAACAGTTCGATCTGCGACTGATCGCGCGCCTCGACCGGAATGGTCGCGTATTCGTTCGCGCGCGAGAGACATTCGACTCTCTGGATCGTCGGCAGCGAGAACGGGTCGACGCGGGCGACCTGGACCGGGTCCTTGTTCGCCTTCTCGTCGACAAAGTCAAGGTCGTTGAGATCGTAAATCGGAGTGAGGTCGGGAACGTAGCTAACGCCGATCGCATAGGTGTAGGTGATTTCAACCGCCTGGCCTTCGTCCCCCGGGGCGAAGAGATAGGAGCCGGGCGGCGAGATCCCATAAGTTCCCGTGGCGCCAGGCGCAGTGGCGCCAATGAAAGTCAGTGCGACGCCGGTGAAGGCATAGGTCACGCCGCCGTCGGCGGAAAATTCGCTGCTTCCGCACACCGCGATGGTCGGCGGCGGCGTCGCGCCGACGCCGGCGGGGGTCGGCGTCGGGACGATCGTTGGCACGGTGGTCGCCGCATGCGTTCCTGCGACGATCGGCGCATCGCCATAGGGAATGAGCTTGAGCTTGCCGCCGCTCCACACCGCCGCGCAGTTGAGGATCTGCAGCCAGCGCGCCAGCACGCTCGAGCCCTGTTCCTGGCTGGTGAGCGCCGGGGAGAAGGCGACGCCGAGCGCGCGGCAATAGGTTTGCAGGCTGGCGTCGCCCGAGGCGCCGAACAGGGTCGTCGCGTCGATGCTCGCCGGATCGAAGCCGGCGCCATATTGCGGGTTGGTGAGAAAGTCGGAGATCACTTGCGCCGGGTCGGCGTCGACGCCGTTGACGCCAGTGCCGGCGAGGACGCCGAGGATTTCGAAATTGTGGTTGCCGATCGAGGCGTTGTCGCCGAGCGCGTAGCTGGCTGCGCAGACATAGGCCGTGCCCTGATAGGCGAGCGTCTCCGATGGATAGGTCGCCGATAGATAGCCCCAACTCGCCTGCGGCGTCGGGCCATTGAAGAAGCTCAAGCCGAGGGTCGCCAGCGTGTAGGTCGACTGGTCGCGCCAGATCTGGCCGATGCCGCTGATCGGCCCTTCGCAGAGCGCCATGATGAGGTCGGCGCTGTAGCTATAGTTGTCAGACTGCTGCGAGAACATCCCGCCCTTGCCGCCGCCGCCGCCACCCTGGGTCTGGAAGTTGGCGTACCAGATCACGTTGGCGGCGGCTTTGGTCTGCCCCCAGAGGATCGGGACGGGCAGCGATGCTGACCGACGTTTGCAGTTGCAGGCCGGTGTAGTCCGGGGCGTCGCCGGTCGCCTTCTTCTGTCGGAACCAGCTCATCGCGCTCGAGCCCCAATAGCTGGCGAAGCGCGCCTCGCCGAGGCGCTCGAACAATTCGACGTTGTGCGACGATCTCTTCCTCGAGCACCCGTCGCGCCGGCGCGAAGGCGTGCACGATGGTCAGCGGATCGGCCCTGGCGACGATGCCGCCATGGCGAAGCAGCGGCCGTATCTGAAACAGGATCACGTCGCCTGCCTGCGGCGTGGCGACGGCGTGCGCGCGCTCCAGCAGAAGCCCGAGATAGCGCTCTTCGCCGCGGTGCAGGTGCCAGTCGCGGGTGTAGGGGCGCGGGTCGAACGGCTCGACGAGGCCAAGATCGCAAAAGACGCGCACCAGCAGCATCGCGCAGTCGCAGCCGACGCCCTTGACGTCCGCCATGTGATGATAGGGCGTGCCGATCCATTCGCGCGCCGCGGCGACGACGCGGGCGCGGGCGATGAGTTCGTTGGCGACAGTGAAGTGGCTGACAGTGGGGCGGGCCTCCGCGCCCGCCGGGTCACGGGCGGGCGCCACGCGGGCGGGGACGCCCGCGCCACTGACAGGGTATTGATCAGCGATCATGGTCAATACGCCAATCTGCGGCGGCGGCACGAAGGGGAAGCCGCGGAAATTGGCGAGGTTGGAAAAGCGGGCGGGCAGGTCGCGCGGCGTGTGGTCGCAGCCAGCGTAGACGGTGAAGGCGTCGCCGGCGGCCGGCGCGGCGGGCAGCGGATAGATCAGCGTCAGCGCGGCGCCGGGCGCGACGCTCTTGACCGTCGCGCGCACGTTGGCGTTGACGCCGGAGGTGAAGACGAGCGAGCCCTGCGCGTGGCTGAGCCAGCGCGCCGGTGAAGTTGATCGAGCTCGCGGTCGAGCCGGCGCCGACGGCGCCGTTCGCCGCATAGGTTCCGCGCGACGACGCCGCAGCCCGGCATCGTAAAGCGTATGCAGGCAGGTCGGCGAGTAGAGATTTCGCGGCATGTCGTAGTCGAGGACGACGAGGTCGGAGGCGACGGTCAGGGTCGCGCTGGTGCGCCCGACCATATCGACCGTCGAGACCCGGCCGTGGAACAGCGTCACGCCGCCGATCGGCGGTCTCGCCCAGCGCGCTCATGAACACCCGGTCGCGCTGCACGGTCGCGCCATCGAAAGCGCCGTCGCGCAACGCGTTCGAGGAACGGCGCGCCGTTGACGAGATCGGTCGGCCGCGCGGCGATGGTGATCTGTTGCTTGTCGACTTCGAGACCGACGGAGCGCGATATTTCAGGCCCTGCACCAGCGGCCCGTCGGCGACGAAAGTCAGAGCCGTTGTAGACGACTGGCTGATCGACGTTGGTGTAGGTAAGGACAGTCCCGGTCGAGAGCGTGAAGGTGAAGCAATCGGCGAAGGCGATCGGCGCATCGGGATTGGCGCGCGCCGCATTGAGGAAGGCGATCAGCGCGGTGGAGGCGGTCTTCATGTCGCGCCCCCGTTCAATTGGTTCGCACGATGCGAAACTTGAGGCTCTCCAGAGCCCAGAGGTTCTGCATGAACTGCTCGAAGTCGGCTGCGTCGTCGTCGAAGCGGCATTGGAAGGCGTAGGCGAAGGTGGCGGCGATCGCCGCGCCGCTCGCCGGCGCGCTCGCAAAGACGAGGCGTTGGGCACGGCGAGCGACCAGCCCGAGGCCTGCACGACGCCGCCGACCGTCACCTGCGAAATGCTCGTCACCCAGCCGACCGGTTCGACAAAGCCGCCGAGCGCGCGCACGAAGGTGAAGCTCGTCGTCGCGCCGTCGCCGCTCGCGAGCATCTGGCCGGCGACCGCGCAGTCGGTCGGGTCGGCGTAGAGAAACGTTCCCCATTGCCCCTGGCATTGCAGGAACAGGCCCATCAGGCTCTGCAAGGATTGCGCGCCGAGGCCGGGATAACTCGTCGCGTCTGAGGCGAGCCCGTCGAAGGTGAGCTCGAATTGCCAGATCGGATTGGCGTAGAGCGCGATCGCGCACTTCGCGGCCGGAGACGTGGGGGGCGACGATGGTGGCGAAGATCGGCTTCTTGTGAACGCTCCAGCCTTGGCCGGAAAGTGTTGGGAAGAGGGGCGGCGTCGTCATGGCGCCGCCGTTTGCAGCTTCACCGACCCGAGCGCGAACAGCATCGCCATGAACTCCTCGAGATCGAGCGCGTCGTCGGAAAAGCGGCAGAGCCACAGGACGCCGAAGTCGGCCGAGACGACGACGCCCAGCGGCGGGCGCGGCGGCGAACGCGATCGCCGGGGCGTAGCCGCCGGCGAGCGACCATGCGGACGAGGGCAGGGCGGCGCCGTTTAGATAGACGGCCGAGACGCCGGATGTTCCAGCGACCGGCTCCGACATAGGCGCCGATCGTCTGCGCACAGCGCGAATGTGGTCGTCGCGCCGTCGCCGACGCCGAGGATCTGCCCGTGAGACTTCGGCGAGGCCCGGCGGCGCGAGCCAGAACGGCGTCGCCGCGCCGCCGACTTCAGCGAAGAAGCCGGCGATCGCCTGCAACTCGAGCGTGCTGCGGATCGGCGCGCAGCAGCGTCGTAGGTCAGCTCGACGTCGTAGAGCGCGCCGGCGTAGCGCGCCCGCCGCGTCGCGCGGCCCGAGACGTGGTCGGCGACGTCGGTGGCGAAGCGCGGCCGCACATGCGTCGACCAGCCGAGCGTCGCCAGCGTCGGGAAGCTCGCGTAGGCTCCCGGCGTCGGCGCCGGCGAAGGCGCGACCGGCGGCAGCGCGGGGCCGCGGCCGTTGAGCCAATTGCCGGCCTGCCCAGTCGCCTGCGTCGCCCCATTGGCTCGCCGAGCAGCGGAAAGGTCGGGAACGGCCGCGCGTCCCAGTTCCAGACGCAGGAGAAGGCGAAGTGGACCATCGCGACGCCGGCCGTCGAGGTCTCGTTGCGACCGTCGACGTTCCAGTATTCATAGATCGCCTGCAGCGCGAGGTCGCGAGCGTGTCGTCGCGCTGCGGCGCAAATCCGCCGCCGGGGATCGGCTGCCAGATCGACCAATAGGGCGTCGCGCTGGCGCTCGACTTCGGATCGAAGAAGACGTTGGGCTGGTTCGTCCCCTTGTCGCATGCGGGGAAGCCGTATTCGATGAACGCAGATCGACTTCGACTGCGGCGCCCATGCCGGTCGCCGGCCCATGCGGCGCCCAGCCCGAGCCGTCGCCAGTCGTCGTAGATCGCTTGGTGCGGGTTGTTCCACCACCAGCGCAATTGCTTGTTGGCGAGCGATTGCTGGCCGGCGAAATATGGGCTGCGGGTCTGCGCGAGCCGATCGCCCTCGGGCAGCGAGACGACGAGATCGGAGCCGTTCGGGTCGAGCCCGCGCCCGTCGTTGTTCCCGTCGTCGTAGAACCAGTTGAATTTCTCGCCGCCCTCGATATTGGCCTTGAGATAGGGGAGCGAATAGAGCGTCGGCGCGCCCGAGAGGCCGAGGCCGCTCATCGTCGTCGGTCGAGGGCGGCCAGGCGCCGGTCGGCGCGGGCGTGAGCCAGTTCGTTGCGTCGAGGCCGCCGTCGCCAGTCGTCCAGTCTGACAGCGGCAGATAATTGTCGAAGCCGACGAGGTCGATGTCAGGCGATCGCCCACAGCGCGTCGAGATGCGGCCATTGGCCGTTCTCGCCCGGGTGCTGCCAGCCCATCCAGCTCGACCAGTCGGCGGAATAGGCGACGAGGTTCGTCGAGCGCCGCGCAGGTTCTTCGTCAGCCCCTGGCCGTCGAAGATCGCGCGCACGTCGGCGGCGAGCGCGTGCAAGGCCGGCGACGAACGGATAGTCCCACGACTGCGTTGCCGGCGCCGTCGGTCGTCCCCGCCTGCGTCCAGGCCGGCCCGCGGATCGTCTCCAGGCCGCGCAATTCCGAGCCGATGAGGAAGAGATCGACGCCGCCCGCGATCGTGCACAGCCAGGCGTAATGCAGGATCATCCGCCGATAGGTGTAGTCGGTCGGCGAGCCGGAATAGGCGACGGTCAGATTGGTCGCGTCTGGCGTGAAATCACGCCGTCGTCGCCGAGCCGAGGAACGCGCTGCACGGCGCTCGTCGCGGCGCTGTCGACATCGGGCGAATGCGTGATGAGCCCGCGCCAGGGATAGCCGGCGGCGGTCATCAGCAGGAAGGGATAGAAGACGACCTTGAAGCCGCGCGCCTTCAGATCGCGTTGATGCAGCGCACGACGCTCTGGTCGGACGGCGTGCCGCCGTAGACGACGCTGCCGCTCGCCAGCGTCGGCAACGCGATCGAGGCCCGCTGCGAGCCTGCGTCAGGCCGGAAACGCGCCATTCGTCGGCGACCCAGGCCGGCCGACCATTGCTGGAACGAGCCGCCGATGTAGGTGGTCGCGGGATAGATGCTGGCAGCTCGCCGCTTCAGGCGAGTCGCAGAACCAGGCGCAGACGAGCGAGACCGTCGTGCATTCGGGATGCGCCGCCTGCAACTGGTCGATCGCGTAGGAGATATCGGTCTTCGAGCCGCCCGGCGCGAAGAACGTGTTGATCGCCGCGAGCGGCCCGCCGACGCGCGCGCCCTGATGAGGCGATCGTGTCGTAGGTGAATTCGCCGGTCGACGGGCAGCAGGTGGACGCCGGGATCAGGCTGGCCATGCGCGCCGCCTCACCGCGTCGCAGGCGCCGCAGGCCGAGATGCGCGCCGTGCCGCACCGCCTCGTCGATCGCCTTCATCATCGTCGAGCTGTTGGCCTTCATCCACTGCGCGACCGAGCCGGAATCGACCGCCGAGACATGGAAGTTGGTGGTCGGGTGGATATGCACCGCGCCTCGCGCGCCGCCGCTCGCGGCGCGTCGCCCGACAAGCAGGTCGCGAAACGCGCCGGCCTGCGCGGCCGGCATGATCAGTTCGTTGTGATGCACCAGCGTCAGCATGTCCTGCGGGCACCTGCCACATGCCGATGTCGGCCGAGGCGACCGCGCCGGCCATGCCGGCGACGGTCGCCTGCGCCGCCGTCGGCCGGCCCGGCGGCGAACGGCCCCATGATCGGCGCGAGAAAGCCGAAGACGCCGGCGAAGGCCTCCGCGGCCGAGGACAGGATCGAACGCACCATCGATCGTCGCCTGCGTCGCGAGCGAAGCCGCGGCGCCGGCTTGTTCGGCGCCGGTGCGCGCCGTCGACGCCGCCGGTCGTCGCCGCGGTCTTGGCCGCCTCGGTCGCGACCTGTTGCACGACCGTCGCCTCGCCCCATTCGATGAACTTGATCAGCAGGTCCTCGAGCACGTTCTTGAACGCCGTGTGCCAGCTCTCCGTCCCCGAGAGCAGGCCGTGCAATTGCGAATTGAAGGCCTGCGTCATCGTGCCGCCGAAGCGCCTGATATTCGCTGCTGCCTGTTCGTCGAGCGCTTTGCGGGTCAGGGCGGCGATCTGGTCCTGATGGCGCCGCTCGGCGTCGAGGATCTGTTCGTCGATGCGCTGTCTTCTGCGCCAGCGACTGCTGGCCGAGCGCGCCTTCCTGCTGCAAGGCGGCGAGCTCGGGCGGCGATATTCGTCGTCCAGCGCCTGTCGCGACAGCGCCGACTTTCTGCTGCTGCGTGATCTCGTGCTGGCGCGCTTCGTCGGCGTAGAGCGCGAGCTTCTGCTTCAGTCCCGTCCTCGACCGCCTTGCAACTCCTCCGGTGATCGCCTCGCGCGCGGCGCGCATCGCGTCTGCGGAGGCGGCGGCGTCGGCCGCCTTGATCGCCTGCCGCCGCCTGCGGCGTGAGCGGCGGCGAGCGAGCGCTCGATGCGCGGCCGAGGTCGCGAGCGCGGCGTCGTAGGGCTTGCAGGCGCGTCGGGTCGAAGTGGCGGCCATCGAGCCGGCGAGCGTGGCCGATTGCCCGTTGAGCGCGTCGAACGGCGGCCGAGAGCTCGCCAGCGCGTCGCGCGCCTCGCCGACGCCGGAGACGAGATCGCCGACGTCGGCGGTGAAGCGGACGGCGACGTTTGCGTCGGCCATGGCGATCATCCTTCGCAAGGTTGGTCAGAGCCTGCCGCTCGGGAACGCGGCCCGCAGCTCGGCGACGGTCGGCGCGTCGGCGCGCGTTGCTGGCGCTCGCTTCGGGCGAGCGATATTTCAGCGCCGCGGCGATCAGCCAGTGCGCGGGCGGACGGGCGCGCCATTCGGCTGCACCAGCGCGAGATAGCGCGGCACGTCAGGCCGTCGAGCGCCTGGTCCCAGGTCCAGCCGGTGTTGGCGACGACCTGGGCGATCAGCGCGTCGAAATCGATTTTCCCGACCCTGGCGACGCCTCCCGCGTCGCCTGCGGTCGCCGCTGCGGCGCGCAGGCCCGCCGCCTTGGCGACCGCCGGGAAAGCCTGGATCAACTCGCCGACCGAGAACGGCAGGTCGAGAAAGTCTTCGTAGCGTCAAGCGCCGGATCGACAACCGCGATCGCGCGCCAGGTCGCTTCGGCGAGGCGCTCGAACTGCGCCTCGCCGAGCTGCGCGACGCTCGCCGTCGACATCGCGTCGCCGCCGGCGTCGGCGTAGACTGCGAACAGCGCCGGCTGGATCGCCTTGATCGCGCGGAACGGCAGATGCGGCAGCGCCCAGCGGCGGCCGGCGAGCGCGACCGCGAAGGTCTCCTCGCTCACGCCGCGTCTCCGAAGTTGAGCTGGCAGACCTGACCGGCCGCGTTGGCGAAGCAGTGCGAAGTCGAGCTCGGGCACCATGAAGTCCTCGAGCTTGGTGCCGAACGCGAGCTTGTCGGCGACGCAATTGTAGAGCAGCATCGAGAATTGCTTGCCGGTCGTCGGATCGGTGGCGAACAGATTGGCCGAGAAGGTGATCGAGGGGCCGATCGAGCTGCGAAGTCACCGCGATGCTCTCGCCGCTCGACGGCGACGTGTAGGTGTAGGAGATCAGCACCGCTGCGCCCGCGTCGGCGGCGGCGAAGGTGTAGACGCCGGCGGCCACGCGAATATTGCCCGATCGTCGGGCTGGAGGCGACCTGCTTGAACGGCAGCGCGCTCGCGGCATAGACGACGCCCTGGTCGGCGACGAAGGTCGCGTGAAAGGTCGGTCGTATAGGTGTAGGGCGAGCGACGCCGGCACGGTCGTCGCCTCGCCAAATTGCGTCTGCGTCGACGCCGGCGCTCGGCGTCGACGCCGAAGAACAGCGTGCCGAGCGCCTGGCCGGAAATGCGCGCGAGCTTGGCCTTGCCGGTCATCTTGCGCGTGCCCGAGCCGATCGCGACGGGAAAGTTGTACTGGCCGTAACAGCGCCTTGGTCGACGTCGCGATGTTGAGCGAGACTTCCTGCGCGAGGCCGAAATTGATCGGCGTCCCGCCTTGCGGCGTGCCGATCAGCACGCCGGAGCCGAATACGAACATGGGTGAGGTCTCCTGGTAATGGGATGTTGGACGCGTGGATATGGCCACCGCGGCGAATCAGGATCGGACATCAGATGAAGGCGTCGCGACTCCGACCGATGCCCCGCACGTCAAGGGCGCGTAACCCGGCGATCGAGTCTCTCGCTTAAGGCTTGAGGCGCCCCGCCACGCTGGCGTCGCCTTGACGTGGCCCGGTCTCGACCGCCAGAGAGCCGGAGATAAGCGTCACCTTGGGCAGATGACCGACGCTGTCGCGGGCGTCAGTGAGGGTCTGTTTTTCCCGAGGCGTCAGCGATCCAATATCGCCGTCTTCGAAATATCCGACCGCCATGAGCGCGGTTCGAGGTTCCGCCCCGAACATGGTTCGAAATGCGGACAACGCCTTCGGCAAGGACGCGCCGGCGCCGATCATCGCTGCCAGATCGCGGTAGTCCTTGACCTCGGCTCGGTCGAGTATTGCCTTTAGCTTGGTCGCCATCAGATCGTCGAGAGAGGCGACGAACATGACGCCGTCTCTTGACAGGCTTGGATCGTTGACGCGTCCGAACCGAATACCGCCGAAAAATGACAGCTTGACTGGACCGGAAGGCATGGACGCCGACACAACTAAGGTGTTCGGTCCGTCCTGTTGGACGCTTGCCGCAGTCAGGAGTGGAATGGCCGCCCGAAGCGCGTCCTTGTCCAGCGGTTCGTGGCGGAAGAAGTCGAAATCAACCGATTGCCGATGCCCGAGTTGTAAGGCGATTGCAGTGCCGCCGTAGAGCACGAACCCCATGGCCGCCGCCGGCGCCAATCCGTTCCAGACTTCCCTTTGGGCGGGCGGAAGAACGTCGAGTCTAGGATCAAAGTGTTCGGGCATGAGCAAACGTCCGTTTCGGTCGCCGCTCAGGAATGTCCCCTATGCCGGAATGAGACAAGCGCGCCCGCCAGAAATCCCATGAGCGGTCGTCGAACCAGCCGGCGGCGGAATTTCTCATCACGTCGGCAAGGACTTCGGGGCCTGCAATCCCTTCGAGGCTCAGGATGTCGTCATACGACCCCAGTCGCATGATCTGGGCGATCATTCGGTGAAGCGTATGACCGTTCTCGTGGGCGGAGCTCCACCAAAAGTATCGCTTGGCCAGATCGACTATGCGCCCCGTCTTGTCGGGCGTCAGCAGTGTCCGTTGCATAGGCGCAAGTATACCATGATGCTCCTGGAATCGCCACGTGTTGTTGGCGTGGAGGCATCAATTTGCCTTCGGCCCTCAGCCCTCGCAGCGGCAGTCTCCAGTTTCTTTCGGATCGCTCCGTAAGGTCGAGCGGCACTCACGAAGAGGACGAACGCGCGTCGCAAGGTTGGCCTTGTCGAGCTCGCGTTCGATCTAGAGCCCAAGAGCTGTGCTCAGCCCTCCGTCCGCATATCAGGAAAGATGTTCTCGATAGGAAATATGAGGTCGCGCGCCACAAAGCCCATGAGATCGCCGACAGCGCGCTTCATTCGCGCCCGGAGCTTTTCATCGCCGATCTTTTCGACCTCGGCGAACATGCCCGCGAGGATAGGGTCGATGGATTTGCTGAGTTCAAGGAGCGACATAGCGATGTCCCTGTCCATTCGCATGGTTTCTCCGTTTGGGGGCGATCGCGACTTCAATACTTATCGCCCGCGGACCCCAAACATTCTCTGACGCACTGCCGATATTGGGCTTGTCGGTCGCTAGACGGCCAGATGCCTTCAGTCGTTGCAAGGCATTTCTCATGGCACGCCTGCCAGCAATCTGGACAGACTATCTTTGACTCTTCCGGTTCGCCAGCCCCATCCGCCGTCGCGAACCGCCCCCGCTCATCGTGATGCGGATTGAACTTCCCGAGCGCCGGCGCCGGCCCCGCCTTCGCCTCCGCCGCCAGTCCCAAATCCGCCCGCGCTTCGGCGATCGTTTTGATGCCGGCGCCAACGAGGATGTTCAGCGTCTGCGCCTGCTGCAGCGGATCGACGCCATCGTCGCCGACCCAGACGAATTCGAGATCGCGCTCGCCGAGACAGACCTGGGTGACGTGATCGAGTGCCGCTTTGATCCTTGCCGTCAGCTGTGCCGGTCCTTCGCCACCGGCGGGTCTTGGATTGCGATTACGAGCCGAAGAGTTTTTCGGCATCGCCCTCGTAGATGAAACCGAGAATCTGGCCGTCGAATTTGGCAAGACGGGCTTTAATCGGCCCCTTCCATGGCGTTGCGGACCCTGCGGCTGATGGAGCTGCGGTTCCACGCACGAGCCACGTGTCGCCATCGTCCTTAACCGTCAGAGGCTCATTGCGATTGACCTCGTCCTGACCGTAGCGGTTGCAAACCACGCGGCGAACGATCTCAACAGCTGTTTCCGAGGTGATAAAATCAATCTTGTTGGCGCGCCACAGCCACATGCCTTCGGGATGATATCGCGCATCTACTTCTTCCGGCGACATGGAGCGAACTCCTGATCACGTTTAGGGCGGGGGCGCCCGCGGAGGCGCAATGGGTTCAGGCCTCGTCCTCAAGTCCGGGTACAAATTTTCGACGGGAAAAATCACGTCGCGCGCAATAAATCCCATGAGATCGCCGACGGCGCGCTTCATTCGCGCCCGGAGCTTTTCGTCGCCGATCTTTTCGACCTCGGCGAACATGCCCGCAAGGATAGGGTCGATGGATTTGCTGAGTTCAAGGAGCGACCTGGCGATGTCGCTGTCCATTCGCTTGCCTTCTAAGTGTGGCGACTAGGGAGGCACACGACGGACGCTTCAAGTCTCACCCTTCCGCTCGCCGGCCGTGCTCAATCGCTCCGGCGCCAGTTGCGGATATTGTCTGAAGATCGGTGTCAAAATTTCACAGTAGATCCGCCCCAGTAGGTCCCCGACAGAAAGTTTGTATGTGCCGAGCTCACCAGGGTCGTCGGCGTTCATCACCAGGTTCACCGAAGCGTCCAATTGCCCGCTCACGTCCAGCATCAGTTTCGTGACAGCGGTGGCGGTCTGCAGATCCATGCAGGTCACTCCGTAAATTGCGCGCCGCTGTCGCCAGCCGTCGGAAGCGCTCCATGTTCTTGCTGGGTCGACTTGCCAGAGAGGTATCTTCTTCATTCTGGCCAATCTTGCTCGCCGAAGCAATGCTGCAAGCAGCGAAAGAACGCTACCCCGTAGTCATTGGTGGGGAGAGCAATGCCGTTGCAAATCGCGATGCGGCGTTTTCGAAATAGGCTCTGCTGGCCCAGGCAAGGAACGGAATGTCATTCTCATGGGGCGAACATGCGATGTCTTCGACAAAGGGTCCGGCGAGTTTCATTTAGTTTCATCACCTCCGCCTCCAGTCGGGCCAGCGGCTGGATTCGGCGGCGCCAAATCCCGAGGCAATGTAAGGGTCAGGGCGTAACTCAAGATCTGCCCGTCGAATTGCGAGATAACCATGCGTAGCGAGCCGCCAAGCGCCTGATCGTTCGGGTCATATCTTGTGATCTTGGACCCAGTGACGACCCAGTTGTCGCCGCTTTCAGCGACCAGCAAAGGCTCGTTGATCGCTAACCCGCTGTCGCCTCCGGTTTGCCTGTGGACCAGCCGAGCGATGTCGACGGCAATCTGCGAAGTGATCAGTTTGGTTCCGCTCCAACGTCGCGACTGCATGCTGTAGTCGGGTTGGATGAGGTTGGTGTCGTTCATCGGAAGCCTCCCGACCTACTTGGTTTCCGGCTCTGGCGTGGGCAGAATGAATTGCTTTTGTTCGCCCGGCCCCGGCACATAGACGATGATGATTGGAAATGCAGGCAAGGGCTCACCCACGGGAAGGCCGAGCAAATTGAGTTTGCCGTCCGGGGAAACAACTCCCGCGCCCGCCATTGCGTGCAGATAGACAAACGCCTGCTCCGGGGTGAGTCTTGAGGACGGACCCGTTTTGATGTCAACCCCAATGAGAACGCCCGCCGCGGCAACGCACAGTGCGTCCACGCGTGCCGTAACGCCAGCGAATTGAAGTCGAAGCTCGGAGACGCAGCGCGCGCCGGCTTTGGCATACTGCTCAAGCTCGTCTTTCAAAACAAGATCATGATAGTCGCCTTGATAGCTCGCGTCGAAGATCTGGCGCGTCGGCGTCGCCGCATTGTCTACGCCCGAATCGACTTCGTTGTCCGCCGTCGCGAACCGCCCGCGCTCGTCATGATGCGGATTGAACTTCCCGAGCGCCGGCGCCGCCTTCGCCTCCGCCGCCAGCCCCAAATCCGCCCGCGCCTCACCGATCGTCTTGATCCCCGCGCCAACGAGGATGTTCAGCGTCTGCGCCTGCTGCAGCGGGTCGACCGCGTCGTCGCCGACCCAGACGAATTCGAGATCGGGCTCGCCGAGACAGACCTGGATGACCTGATCGAGCGCGCTCTTGATCCAGGCCTTGAGCGGCACCAGCCCTTCCTGCGTCGCTTGCAGGCGCAGCGTCTCGGAGGTGGCGCGATTGACTTGGGAAACGAACGCCGAAGCGGGCACGGAGAAGGCGTAGCAGATCAGCCGCGCCAGCCATTCGTCATACTGATCTTTCAGCGGCGGCTGGCGCGCTTCGATCAGGCGGAAATCGGCGGGCATGAATTTGGTCATGCGCCGGCGCGCGGAATTGCCGCTCATCAGCGCGTCGAAATAATCCTGGAACTGACGGATCTGGTCGACCGTCCACTCCTTCGGCAAGGTGGCGAAGGCGTCCGGCGTCGAGCCGGCGCGATAATAGTCGAGCGTCGCCGCCTCGCGCCTGAGCGCGATGTTGACGGTCAGCGCGACCTGCTCGACTGGCGAGAAGCCGTAGAGCTTGTGAGCGCGCACGTTGCGCGGCAGGTAGATCAGCTCGTCGGAGGAGAAGTCGGCCGCCGGCACGCCATGCAGGATCTGCTGATAGGCGGGGCCCGGCGGATCGGGCGAGCGGCCGTCCTCGCCGATCAGCGGCGTGATCGTCGCGCCGTCGATAACGTCGAGGCTATGGAGCGCCCCGTCGCGCGAGAAGCGCGGATAGAGCGTCGCGGCGTCGATGACCAGCATGTCCTCGAGCAACATGCGCAGCCAGGCGGAAAACGAATGGCGCCGGTCGGGGCGGGCAAGAAAGGCAAGCGCCGACTTGGCGCGCGCCGCGGCTTCACCAGCGTTAGCGGGATCGCGCGCGCGCACCGAATAGCTCAGCGCCGCCACCTGATCCTTGCGCGTCTCAATCACCGCGCGCAGCAGCGGCAGAGCGTCGGCGAGCGCACGCAGCTCGGCGAAGGAAATCCCGCCGGTCGAACGCGGAACGTAAGAGAGGTTGACGCCGAAGGGATAGTCGAACTGCCGCCCTTTGACGTCAGGCGGCGCTTGGGGCGCGAGCGGCTGCTGCGGCCCGAACCATGTATCGGGCGCGACGCCGCTGATCGCATAGCGCGCCGCAACGGCAAGGCGGGCGACGAGGCTCGGCGGCAATGGCGTCTGACGGCCTTCGTCGGGCATGGGCGGAGAGTCCTTTGAGATGGCGCGGCCTCGCGCCCTGGCGAGTTACGCCGCTGCAGTCGAAACGCGGGCGGCCAATTGGCCGAGCGCCGCTCTCAGTTGGACGGCGACAGGCGAATCCGCCGTGCCTCGCCGTTTAGTCCTTCCGGACCCCGTCAACTGGAAGCGCAGCGACCCGCGCGGTCAGCCCTTCGATATATTCGCCCGGCTGTCCAACGAGGATAGCGCATTCAACGCCGCGAACCGGAAACGCGATCGCGTAGCCGCGGCCCGAACGGGATTTTATGACGCGCTGACCTGTCGCAAACTGCTGCTGCGCGATGTTGGGATCGCTCAACGCCTTGTCGGGGAACAGCAGCGAGATTTGGGAACGAGGCGGTTCGACAATTACGCCGTCGACAGCCAACCCGCTTTCCACCAAGCTGCCTCCCTCGATCGCGGACGCCGAGCCGCTAGTGCCGATTGATCTCACGCCACCGAAACGCACGCCGATGATTGGCCCAATGGAGGCCCAATCGTGCCGGCCGGAGATACGAAGGGCGTCAGCCATGGCCTGGAGGAGCTTCAGCAGGTCGGGCAAGGTCAAACCCTAATATGGCAGCAGGGGCGACAGGGGCAGTTCCGCGGCGCACTCATCCATTCGGCGCAGCATTCCCTTCACGCACTCCCCGTGAAATTGCGGATCATCACTAAAGATCGCCGATCGGCAAATTGCGAAATCGGACTCAGCGAGGTCATCGCAGGAGATATTCACATGAGTAACGAAATTACTGGCACGGGGAACAAGAATTGTCGATCGTGATGCTGTCGCGGCATCGGCTTGTGGTCGATTGATTTCGGCGTTTGGATCTGCGTATCGGGTCGAAACCGGAGAAGCTCCTCGATTTGGGCGCCTCCGTCGCGAGCATCCCGCACGGACTGTTCATCCCCCACTGTGCTGGTCGTCCACTGTCCGCCGTCCGAATTTCCCGCCGGAACGCGCGGTTGGTCAGGGCTATATTTCGCGATGGACGCGCCCTCAACCATCATTTCGCGCGTCATCCCGGTGATGATGACGCCAGGCGTGACGCCAGAGTCCATGAGCGCGTCGGCGAGGAAGAGCTGCCGTGCGCCTCCAATCGGATCCCCGAGCTTCTCCAACCGGCTGAGCGCGAGATGGGTCAGCGCCGGCGCGCGGTCGCCCTCACCCCGAGTCTCGACGGCGCGCCGCACATGCGCGAGGCGCGCCGCCTCGATCGGACCGCCGTGCGCGCTCGTCAACAACGCCGCGAGGCGCGGCTCGTCGAGCGGCGCGCCAAGCTTGGCCAAACGTGTCCCCGCGCCGAAAACCAGATGGGTGTCCGTGAATGTCATTTCAGCGGCGACCGTATGTCCCGCCAAGCGCTCATCGCAGAGCCGAACCAGATCCTCGCTTCTCATCGCGCGACCTTCCCTTACGGCAGCACGAGCCGCACGGCGACGACGGCGATCCCATCGCCGTCGAGGTCGCCGGGGTCGCGCACGGGGACGCCGTTGATCTTGCAGTCATGCGCGGCGCCGCCGAGCGTCTGGCGGCCAAGAGCGACATCCGCGCCCGATGGCGCCAGCGCGGCGTCGAGCGCATCGAGCGCGGCGTTGATCGCGCTCGCGCCCGGGATCGTCGGAATCACGCGCGTCGAAATAGAGGAAGAGCTTGGCTTCCAGCGTGCGCTTGGGCGCCGCCGGCGTCGGCCATTGATAGCTCTCCGCTCCCGCTTCGAGCTGAAACAGCGCCGGACGCAACGCGGCGGGGACTTCGCTCCACAGCTTCAGCCGGCGCGAGGCGAGGCCCCACGGATAGGCGCCCGACACCGCGGCGAACAAAGCGGAGAAGGCGGCTTCGCGGCTCATGCGCTCTCCCAGCTTTCGGCGGGCGTTGCGGCGAGCGCCGCGACGATCGCGTCGCTCTGCTCCTCGAGGCTCGAGCGCAGATAGGAGCGTTCGGGGATCGTCGATCCCGGGTGTTCGATCCGCGCGGCGAAATGCGTCGCGCCGCCGGCGACGAACGCGAGCACGCGCGCTTTCGAGGGCAGGATTTCATGCGCCGCCGTGCGCCCGCCATATTCCTGGATCGCCGCATATTTGACGTCGCCGAACGAGCCGACCGTGGCGATGACGCCGTCGCCGTCGCTCGCAACCTCGGCGCCGATCGAGTCGCGCAGCGCGCCCGAGCGGGCGTTGAGCACCTGGCCGGAGAGCTTGTCGCTCCTGATCGTATCGGCGAGCGCGTCAGCGAGGGTCTGCGCCTTGGCCGCGAGCGCGTCACGCAACGCGTCGGGAAAGGCGTCGAGCCGCGCCGCGAGCGCGTCGTCGCCCGACGAAGTTACGGTCAGCATCGGATGTTTCCTCGTCGCGCGCGAGCGCGGAGCGGAACGGCGCGTCTAGAAGAGCCGCGGGTCGAGCGTGAATGGCTCGCTGGCGACGATTTTGATTTCGGCGGCGTCCAGGTGATCGTGGTTGATCAACACATTCGTGTCGGGCGAGCGTCGCAACGGGACGATCGCGGAAGGGACCCTCAGCAAAGGCGTCGCCAGCGATCGCCGCCAATCATCGCCGCGCTGCTGCGTCGCGCCTTCCTGGCGTCGCCAGTCTACGGGCAGATCGTCGAGTTCGACCGACGCGACGCCGATCGCGTCGGACGCCTCGTAAGTCACCATGACAAGGCTTGGCAGAAGCGTCGGATCCTCGATGTGGACGAGCTTCTCCAGCACGCATAGCGCCGGCGAGGTTGCGCAATAGGTGATCGCGTGACCCGCGACGTTCCATCGTCCGTCGAAAAGCAGCCCGTATCCGCCATCGAAAGCCGCAGCGTGGCGCGTCCCCGACAGACGCCAGAGCAGCATCAGGCGGCGGCGCCCCAGGCGATCTTGCCGAGGATCGTCTCGATGACCCGCGTGCCCGCTTCGGTCTGGGCGACGACCAGCGGCGCTTCGCCATCGAGCTCGGTCAGCGGGCGCCGCAGCCAGAGATGCGCCTTCTCCTTGCCCTCAAACGCTTCCTCAGCCAGCGTTTGGATGCGCAGAAGTCGGACCGCGCGATCGGACTCGTCGACCGTCAACGGCTGGTTCTTCGCCGCTCGATGTCGGCGCGTGCGCTGCGGGATGACGAATGTCTCGATTTCACGATCGCTTAAGCCCGCCTGAGCGAGCCCGGCGAGGGTCGAAAGCGGCAAGCGGTTGCGAACGGCCAAAGCAAGATCGGCCTGCGTTCGGACATTTGTCCCAAGTATGCTCTCGCCGCCCAGCTTGCGGGCGACTTCCTCGACCAGGGCCATCGGCTGCGCACGCTCCTCGCGCGGTTTGGCAATGTGCCGAGAATATAGGCGCAATGTTGCCGAGAGGCAAGACTGGCGCCGAGCCAGGTCATGCGAGGAACCGCGGACGCCGACATCACGCCACCCGCCGATACGGCTGGATCATCGCCAGCACCGGCGCCGAAATCGCCGCCGTGTCGTAAGCGATCGTCTCCTGGCCGCCGAGCGACTTGGAGCGCTGGCCGATGTGGTCGGCGGCGCGGAAGCGTTCGGCGGCGAGTTCGAGGGCGGCCTGCGCAAGATCTTGCGGGACATAGCCGTAGCTGAGCGAGACGGAAGCCCCCGCGTCCGCCGCCGCGAAACTGTAGACGCCGTCGCTGACAGCGTATTGCCGCGCCGCCGGCGCGCTGGCGACCGGCGTTAGCGACCCGCCGCCCGCGGCATAGGCGACGCCAAGATCGCTCGCCCACGGGCCATAGGGCGCGAGCGTCGCGAGCGCAAAGGGCCCGGCGGCGGGGATGGTCTGCGTCTCGCCGAGCACGGCGTAGCCGGCCTGATAGTCGACGACGACATTGGCGCGGCGGTGCGAGGGCGCGACGCCGAAGAGATCGAGCGCCTGCGGCGCGCCGGGCGGCGCGAGATCGCCTGGCCGCAGCACATAGCCGAAGGCGGATTCGACCCCGCCGGCGGCGATCTGCGGCACGGCGAGGCCGTTCCAACTGACGGCGCTCACCTGCAGCACCGGCCAATGGCGCAGCGTCAGCGTGCGGCGATCGCCGTCACGCAGCTCGGTGTAGTTCTGCGGCCCGACGCCGGGGCGTGACAGCGCGGCGAGAATCGCCCGGCTTGCCGCGGTGACGAGCGCCCCGAGGGTCGCGTCGTTGGCGCCGGCGCCGGCGGGCAGCCCCAGCCAGGCTTTCAGCGCGGCGAGGTTGGTGAGATCGTAAGGGCTCATGGCGGTTGGCGCCGAGGGTCGGAGGGCGGACACGCGTGTCGCGCGGGTGGAGCGCGAGGGGGCCGCGCTTGGCGCGACCGCCCTCCGGTCTCTCTCAGCCGTTGCCGATGTTGGTGAGGATGCCGACGCCGAACGGCGCGTAGACCGCCAGCGTCTCTTCGGCATAGACGCCGAACTCGCGCCGGCGCGTGTGCAGCGGCCAGTCGACGCGGTAATAGTCGCGCCGCGTCAGCACTTCGGCGACGTTGGGCGTCTGGTTCGACTGGTACCAGACCGGCAGCCGCTCGCACAGCGCGAGCACGGTGCCGGGCGGCAAGTCGGGATGGACCTTGACCGGAATGTCGAAGCCGCCATCGACGCTGAACGGATTGTAATACCAGCGCACCACGCCCGACGCCGACACGCCGTAGGGCCCGCCATTGTCGCCGTCGGCGGCGACATTGTAGCGGATCAGCGGCCCCGAGGCGTTGGTCAGACACTTGGTGGTGATGTTCTTCTGCTCCTGCGCGTTGACATAGAGCACGGTCGGCGACAGCCGATATGTCGTTCCACATCTCGACCAGCATGTTGTCGATCTCGACCACCGAGCCGCGCCCCGAAGCGGTGAGGAACGAGCCGGTCCCCGCCGCGCCCGAAGCGAGCGACTGGACATAGGCGGAGTTAGCCGGATTGAAGCCGACCGTCAGCAAGCCGTCGAAGGCGAGCGTCGAATTGCGCGAATTGTCGGCGGCAATGCTGCTCGCCGGCTGCTGGCCGGAGGCGAGCGGAGCCGAGAAGGCGGCGCTGTTGATCGAGGTGATCGCCTGCAGCGTCTCCGAGCCGGCGACGCCGACGAACCAGGCGTAGCCGACCGCGCCGTTGACGATCGGCGCGATGGCGTAGAGCGTCTGGCCGAGCGTCACCGCCTGCGTCGTGTTGCTCGACTTCATCGACGAGCCGCCGTTGAGCGTATAGGTGTTGCCGTCGTTGCCGGTGATGGTCTTGGTCGTCGCGACGCCGCTGGCGAGGCTTGAGTTGCTCTAGCCCTCGAAGGTCAGCCCGACGACGATCACCGAATAGGTGGCCGCGGGCAGGGTGGCGCCCGTCCCGGCGGCCGAGAGCGTCGGCGCGCTCGGCGTGCCCAGCGCGAGCGAAGCGTTGCCGCCGAGCAGCGCGGTCTCTTCCTTGCGCATCGTCTTCTGCAACAGGCGCAGCGTGGCGGTCGAGTTGATGTCTTCGAAGCCCTGCGCGGCCGACTCGGCTTCGAAGGTCACCGAGTCTTCTTCGCCGAGCGTCAGATAGGGCGCGACCTGCAAGGCGGCCGAGTAGGACATGCTGGCGGTGCGCTGGCCTTCCGGCACCCAGCCCATCGCGTCGTAGCCCGAACCGGTGATCGAAGCGATGGTGCGCCAGCGCGCCGCGTCGCCAGGATTGATCCGGCCGACCCGCGGCAGCGCGTTTCTGAGCGGCGTGATGATCGGATAGAGGTTCTTCGCCGGCGCCTGAAGGTCGTAAGCGGTGAGGCCGGTGGCGAGCGTGACGGCCTTGGTCAGCGATTCCTTCATCAGGCCGAGGGTTTCCTGCGTCGTGTGAGCGATGTCCATGGGGGCTTCCTGTGTGAGGTTGGTGCGGGCGTGAGGAGGCGAGGGCGCACGCGGAAGCGCCGCCGGATTGGGGCTGTTTGGAAACGTGGCGAGTAAGAAAGCGCGGGCGCCAGTATGGCCGACGCGAGCGGGTCGGACGGAAGATCAGTGAGGCTGTGAATTTCTTCAGCGCCTTCGACTGATGCCGTCAATTTGGGCGATCTGGCCTCGGCGGCGTTGCGTTGGGATCGAAATGAATCCAGCGCAGTTCAATTCCCATTGTGGAGAGATAGCCGGTGAGATTGTTGACCAGATTTCGCCCGTCTTGGCTCAGCTCGAAGAGCGAATAAATGGCGATTACGACCTGCCGCCCATCCGTCCTAGGCACGCGTCGATACAACTCTCCCGATTCGATCACGTCGAGGTATCGATAGACCTTGGTCTGCAACAATTCGAGATGCGGGCCTTCGTCAATATCCCACGGCAAATGGTCAGTGATGGCCAGCAAGGCTTTTCCCGTTGCGGGCTCGACGATGATCTTGTCGACTGTGTCGCTGTCTTCGATGGTCATGGCGGCGTCCAAAATGGCGCTTTGTCGCCGATCGCCAACGCAAATAAAGCTACGCAGTCGCGGCCCGTTTCAAATCTCGTGCGGTCGTGGAACATGACAACGTCAATCCACGGGTGAAGAAGTGATGCCGCTTCCCTTCGGATCGTAAACCTCCCAGCGCAAGTCGATACCCATCGAGGCGATATGCTGTCTGAGATTGTTCACGAGGTTCGTTGCATTTGCGCTTAAAGGGTAAAGGAACTTGATCAGGATAACGGACTTGGTCCCCGCAGACGTCGTAACCTTTCCTAGCAGCTCGCCCGACGCTATGAAATCGACGTATCGATAGATTTTGGCCTGTAGCATCCGCAGGTGGTCGCCCTCGCTGTACAGAAGAGCGGGATCGTCGATGCGCCAAGGCAGATGATCGGAAATGACGAGCAGCGTCTCGCCATTGTCATGGTCGATGGCGGTGATATCGACAACATTGGGCTCGTCGACCGACACGATCGCCTCCTTGTTCTCGACGATGGCGTGTTCGAGCTTGTCGGCGGCGAGCGCAAGCGCCGGTTCGGCCTCAGCGCGTCAGCTTCGATCGTCGTCGCGCCTCTACGTCTTCGGCCCTCCCGCGTCTTCGATCGCGCGACTTCGGACGGCGGCCTCGGCGTCGTCGAGAATGTGCTCGATGTAAGTCTCGGGCGTCAGGCGCGGCGCATCGACCCAAGTGCGTAGGATTCCAGCGTGCTTGAGTAGCGTCGCACGCGTCTTGACGCGATCGGCGCCGATGGCCGCCGCCAGATAAGCGACGATCGCGAAGCGGCTGCCCCCGGTGCGAACCCAGATCATGGGCGCGTCGTCCCGTTCGAGGAGATTCAAGAGCGACGCGATCGCGACGATGTCTGTCACGAAAGGAATCAGCTTCGATCGCACAAGTTCGGTTATTGTTCGCGCCAGCTGGTCGGAGGAATATTCGGTCATGTCGATCAATTCGCGGGTCTTCCAGCCGAACAGGCCGCCGATCGAGAACCGCATCGAGCAAAACCAGGGCGGATACTTGTAGCCGCTGTCGCGCAGGGCACGCAGAATGCCGCGGTGTGCGTAGCGCTGTCGACATTCGGTCGCAAAGGCTTCCGCAGCGCGATTGCGGAAGCCTGCGTCGCCACAAAGATAGTCCTGCGGGACGCCGTAGGTTTCGAAGGTGAGGACGTGCTCGACTTCCGGCGTGCTCCATTCGCCGCGATAGGTCAGTTTGGCGACTTTTCGATAGCCGGCCTCTGCGAGCCCCGGCGCCAGGATATCGTCGAGTTCGGCGTGCTTCGGTTTGGCGCTGGTCGCGCTCGCCCCGGGATCGGACGTCCCCGACGCGCGGGGATCGCCCCCACTGGCCTCAGGCAGGCGGCTGCGAATTTTCTCGATCACCTTGAGCAAGCGCTTGGCCTCCGCCTGTTCTTCGGGCGAGACTTTGCCGCCGACTCGCCGGATGACGCCAGCAATCGATTGCGGCACAGCCCGTGGAGCCGGGTCCTTGCCGGGCAGGAGTTGGCGAAGCGCGTCGCTCCCGTCGACGGGCGGAGATTTGTCGTCGGAATTCACTGTCGTTAGCCCGTGCTCCTTGTTCTCGCCGCAGCCATCCACCTTTGAAGCGCCAAGAGACCGGTCCGGCATCGTCGTACGCGACGTCGCCCAGCGCCACCTTCACCCATCCGACTTGGTCGAACGTTTCCTTGCGGCGGCTTCGGCCTCGGCGTCCATTCGATTGACTTCCGCAACGGAAGGCAAGCCGAGGAGTTTCATAATGGCGTCGAGTCGCTCGATACGCTCTTCAGCGGTCAGAGCGCCGGGTTCAACGCGCGAAATAAAAATCTCGGAGGCGATAATGGTTGGTTCGTCGGGTCTAGTCACCGGCGGCCCCACGTCTGCCGCCGAAGTCGGGCGATACTTCTTGGGGGCTGGCGGAGTCATTGATTTTCTTCCGATCTCAACGCCGCTGGCGGAAGCCGGTTACAGGAGAAAAATATCCTGACGAACTTCAGTCTATTGTAGAGGACTACGCTCCGTATATCAATTCGGTCGCAGGCACGACAGTATATAGTGCCCGCTGCGAGAGTCAGCGCGCCGTTGACAAACTCCGGCAGCGCCGAGATGCACGCGCTCGTTCCGCGTGCGGCCCAATCCGCGCGCAGCGTCTCGACGAGCGTGGCGGCGCTCCGAAGCTACACGACTATCGAGATGCGACGGGGCGAGACCGCTCAGCCTCGCAACGGCATCGGCCGCGCCAGGCTCAATTTCGTCAGCGCCAATGCGCGCGCCTCGGGCGCGAGTTCGGCGAGGCGCTTGATGGCGTCATCGACGCGCATCGTCCCCTCGTCGGCGACCGAAGCGTCGACGCTCTTTGACGTGGCGCGTAGCGCGGCGCGGGCGGGTAGGGGCTGCGCTTCAAGCGAGGCGACGCGCGCGGCGAGCGCTGCGACTTCCGGCGCCAGCACGCCAACCGATTTGCGCAGCGCCGTGTTTTCGATGACGGCGCGCTCCAGTCTGTCGGCGGCGAGAGCCAGCGCCGAGGCCGCCTTGGCGAGCGCGGCCGAGGGGGAGGCGGCCTCGACAGCGGGCGGCGGCTCGGCGCTGGCGAGCGCGACCGGCGCGGCCGCGCTTTCCTTCTGTTGGGGGGGCGGCGCTTCGTCGGCGGGCGCGGCCTCAGGTTCTTCCAAGCGCGGCGCGAAGGCGCGCTTCTCGACCGTCCCGTCCTTGACGACCTCGAAGGTCGCGCCGGGCAGGCAGGGCAGATCGACGAGCGAGATTTCGGTCGGCTCGGCGGTGTAGCGGGTGAGGCCGGTGTCGGGGTCGGGCCAGCGCTTCACATAACGGCCGCCCTGCGAGAAGCCGGTATAGACGCCTTCCTGCACCTTGCGCCATTCGTCGTCGTCGACGATCCGCGCCGAAACAAGAATGCGTTTCTCGTCGTCGTCAAAGGCGATGTCGGTCAGCTTCCCGGCTGCTATCCGCCCATGCATGGCGCGCACGGCCCCCAGCGACTTGCCGCCGCTCGCCTTCAGCGCCTCGGCCGACCAGGCTTCGAAATAGGGCTTGGTCGAAGAATAGTCGCAGATCTCGCCGACCCGGTCAGGCGCCTCGGCGGTGGCGACGCCCTGGATCAGGCGCTGGTCGAGATCGACTTTGGCAAGGGCGAGGAAAAGGTCGAGCGTCGACATGCGTCGCGATCTCCTTACGAACGAGGGAATGGGGTGGGGCGCGCGAGGCGTGCGCGGATTTTCGAAAGAGGGGAGGGCGCGGGAGCGGCTTGGCCCCCGAGAGAGCCGCTCGGGTCCGGCGCCGACTTCTCCGATAATCAGGATTATGTCGCTTGCCGCGTAAATGGCAATCTTTTGTTCGTTGCGCAATGGCGGAAAACTTCGCAGACGCCTTGAAAATTAGGGCTTTGCGGGCTTGTGAAAGATAGATCCCCTCATCCCGAGGAGCGCCGCTCTCGCGGCGCGTCTCGAAGGATCGGCGCCGGGAAGAGAGCAGCTTGGGCCCCTCGCCCTTCGAGACGCCTGCTGCGCGGGCTCCTCAGGGTGAGGAAGCTTGGCGAGAGCCGAGCTCGCCGCGAGACCCAACGATCTCTACATCCGCTGGCTCCCTCCGTCCCGGCCGCCTATACACGAGGCTCCGCCGCCCGAGTCGCTTATCGCATGCGCCGCATCCTCGCCTGCGTCGTTCTCGTCCTTGTCGCGCCGGCGCTCGCCGCCGAGACGGGCGAACGCTGGACCTTCTGCGTCGCCTCCGCGCTCGAGGGCAAGGATGTCTGGATCAGCGAGGTCTTCGCCGCGGCGCGCGATCGCGAACGGCTGGAGGGCGAGTTGAAGGTCTATCTGCAACAACACGGCGGCTTCGATGTCGACGTGCAATGCCCCGCGCCCAAGGATGACAAGACCGCCGTCGTCAACGCGCAATTTTCTGCCGCCGAATTCAACCGCAAGCTCGGCAATATCCTGCACGAAGTCGCCGCAACTGTTTTCACGCAAAAGAGGTGAGCGGCGTCACTTACGCTCCGCCGCGCCTTGCGCGTAATACGCCATCATCCCTTGCGCGCCGCCGTCGAAGCCGAGCAGATCGGCGATCGCCCACACCAGCGCGTCGGCGCGGTCGGGCGAGTAGCCGCTTGAGCGGGCGTCGAAATCGGGGGTCAGCGCGCAGAGCTGGTCCTCGAGCTTTTCGAACACGCCGAGATGGAAGACGGCGCCGCGTTCATAGGCCGCTGCGACCGGCTCGGCGCGCAGATATTTGCCGCGCGTCGCGGTCACCGTGCGCACCGGCAGGTTGGGATCGCTCTGGCGCAGCACGGCGACCACCATCTCGCCGCCGTTGTTGATCTCCGCGACGACGCGATTGGCCTGAAAGCGACGAAAAGCCGAGACGACGCGCGCCGCCCAGCGGCCGGGCGTCTCGCCCTGGCTGGTCAGATCGGCGAGCACATGGATCGCGCCGCCAGCGACGCGCCCGGCGACGATGACGCCGCATTCGTCGGACGAAGCGCCCGATCGCGCCGGCGGATCGACGCCGATGACGATCTCTACATAGCTCGCCGGCTCGGCGCCCGGCGCGAGGCGCTGGCGCTCGATCAGCGCGCGCGTCCACAACGCGCCCGGCGTCTCTTCGACGATCTCGGCGAACAGCTCCTGCCGCCCGATCGCGCGCCCCGCATAGCGCTGGGCGATGCGGGCGACGAAAGCCTCGGCGAGATTGTTGACGTTGTCGAAGGTCGAGCCGCGCGTGACGATCGCGTTGGGGTCGGCGACCAGCTGCTTGACCAGCTTGGTTGGCCGCGGCGTCGTGGTGATCACCGCCTGGGGCTTTGCGCCAAGACGCAAGCCGAGCAGCGCTTGATCGAACGCGTCGGGCTTCTTCCACGCGGCGAGTTCGTCCAGCCAAATTTTTTCGTGCTGCTTGCCCCTCAGTCGGTCGGGCTCCTCGGCGGAGAACAGCAGCGACACCGCGCCGCTCGGCCAGGTGAGGCGGCCCGAGGCGCGGGCGTAACGCGGCCGCTCGCCGCGCGGACAGACCGCCATCAGTCCGGATTCGCCCAGCACCATCACGTCGCGCACGTCCTCGTGGGTCGCGCCGACCAGATTGACGATGGCGAAGCTTTTCACCCATTCGCGCACCGCCTCGGCGCCGGCGCGCGTCTTGCCGGCGCCGCGACCAGCGAGGATCAGCCAATAGATCCAGTCGCCGGGAGGCGGACGTTGGTCGGCGCGCGCCCAGAGCGACCAGTCGTAGAACAGCTCGTCGCATTGCTTGTCGCTGAGCTCTGCGAGCAGTTTGGCGCGCTCCGTCGGCGACAGTTCGAGCAGTACGCCGATGTTGCGCAGCAGGGTCGCGCTGGTTGCAGCGCCGCTGCGCCAGCCGTGGCCGCGCAACTTGCGTTTTGGCGCGCCGCGCGCGCTCACGCTTCGCTCTTGCGCGCAGCGATCATCCGCGCCGCCATCGCGTTGAGCTTGGCGAGTAGCCGCTCGCGCCCGCCCTCGTCGGCCTCGACATTGGCCGCCGTCAGTTTGCTGAAGCCGTGATAGCGGTCGAGCCGGTCGAGAATTTTCAGCACGCGGTCGATCGCCGGCAACTCGCCCTTCTCGGCCTTCGAGGCGAGCCGGGCGGCCATGGCTTCGAGGCGGGCAATTTGAAGGCGCGCGTAATCCTCGGCGGGCGCGATCCAGCGCCGACGCAATTCGTCGCGCAGCATCGTCTCGACGCGCCGACGGGTGAGCCCCTCCTTTTCGGCGATCGCGTCGACCGTTTCGCCGGCGACCAGCGCAACCAGGATTGCCGGGCCGCGACGAGCAGGCGCGACTCTTGCGCGCGCGGGCGGGCGCGGCGGCTGGCGGCATGGGGAGACCTGCGATGTCGGGGAGGGCGGCGCAGCGCGAAAAACGCATCAAACGCCAAGGTGAGCCAATATGCCTCAAGCGGCGGAAGGCGACAAGGAATTGTCGCGCGGGGCGGGGCTGGCGGCAGGAAATTGCCTAGCAATAGCAATAGCGTGGATGGGCAATCTGAAGCGATGTTAGTTTGCGCGCCGCTCGCCGCCGTCATACGCGGGCTCGACCCGCGTATCCAAGATGAGGCGGCGGGCAACCATCCACAACCGTCTCCGCTTGGGCGCCCGGATCATAGGGCGTCTGGCAGGACGCCCGTCTCTCGACGGGCTATGTCCGGGCGTGACGGTGGCGGGGAGCGCTTACCGCGCCGCCGCTCCACGCTGCGCGGCTCGCGCCGAACCCGAGCTCGGCGATCGTCCAGGCGACGACCACCAGCGCCAGCGCGTCGAACACATAGGGCACGGCGGCCGGGACGACGCCTTCGGACAGCGGCGTCCACCAATTTGCGGCGGCGGCGAGGAAGATCGCTAGCGGCGCCAGACCGGCGAGCGCCGGTGGGCGGCCGCGGTCGGCGAAGCGCTTGGCGCAGACGAAATATTCGGCGACCGCGCACAGGATCAGCGCGAAGGCGTAGACGATCAGATAGAGGTGGCGCGCGATCACCAGTGGATCGACGAAAGCCTCGCTCGCCAAGTCGCGCGGCGCGTCCGGCTCGGCGACGACGGCGATCGCCGTCAGCAGCAACGCAAGGCCGACCGGCGCGAGGCTCGCCAGCGCCCACGTGCGCGGATCGATGACGCCTTCGCCCTGGCGGTAGAGAAAGCGGAACCGCGCGGCATCCAGTTTCATGTCGGCCCTCACCCCAGCCCTCTCCCGCAAGCGGGAGAGGGGGCGCGCCTCTTCTCCCGCTTGCGGGAGAAGGTGGCCGCGAAGCGGCCGGATGAGGGCGTGTTCGCCATCAATCTCTCAGCAATTCGTTGATGCCGGTCTTGGCGCGCGTCTGCGCGTCGACCGTCTTGACGATCACCGCGCAATAGAGCGAGGGGCCGGGCGAGCCGTCGGGCAGCGGCTTGCCGGGCAGCGAGCCCGAGACGACCACCGAATAGGGCGGCACATAGCCGATGTGGATCTTGCCGGTCGCGCGGTCGATGATCTTGGTCGAAGCGGAGATGAACACGCCCATCGACACGACCGAGCCCTCGCCGACGACGACGCCCTCGACCACTTCGGAGCGCGCGCCGATGAAGCAATCGTCCTCGATGATGGTCGGGCTCGCCTGCAGCGGCTCGAGCACGCCGCCGATGCCGACGCCGCCGGAGAGATGCACGTTCTTGCCGATCTGCGCGCAGGAGCCGACCGTCACCCAGGTGTCGACCATGGTCTTGGCGTCGACATAGGCGCCGAGGTTGACGAAGCTCGGCATCAGGATCGCGTCGGGCGCGATATAGGCCGAGCGGCGCACGATGCAGCCGGGCACGGCGCGGAAGCCGGCGGCGCGAAACGCGTTCTCGCCCCAGCCCTCGAACTTCGAGGGGATCTTGTCCCACCAGGTCGCGCCGCCCGATCCGCCGGGGATGACCTGGTTGTCGCTGAGGCGGAACGACAGCAGCACCGCCTTCTTCAGCCACTGATTGACCTTCCAGGAATTCGGCCCGCTCGCGCCGGGAATTTTCTCGGCGACGCGCGCCTGGCCGCTGTCGAGCAGGCTCAGCGCCCGCTCGACCGCATCGCGCGCATCGCCGGTCGTTGTCGGACCGATCTTGGCGCGATCCTCGAAGGCCTGTTCGATGATGGAATGCAGCTTGGCGTCGGACATGCGGGTTCCGGTTTTCTGGCGCGGCGAGGTTTCGGCGTCGGCGCGGGGGATGTCAATGGCGGGGGAGGGGCTGAGCGCTCACGGCCTTCTCCCGCGCGCGGAAGGAAGGGAATGTCGTCATGGCCGGGCCTGACCCGGCCATCCAGGCGGCGCCGTCGTGTAGAAACCGTCCGCGCGAGCCGCTTGCGTCCCCCTCACCGCACCAGCACATTCCTGAACTGCCACGGGTCGCTGGCGTCGATGTCTTCGGGGAACAGCCCCGGCCGGCCGGTCAGCGGGGTCCAGTCGGTGTAGGCGCCGATCACGGGGCCGAGGTAGGGGGTCTGCACTTCGAGGCAGCGCTGGTGGTCCATCTCGTCGGCTTCGACGATGCCGGACTTCGGGTTCTCCAGCGCCCAGACCATGCCGGCGAGCACGGCCGAGGTGACCTGCATGCCGGTTGCGTTCTGGTAGGGCGCGATCTCGCGCGTCTCTTCGACCGAGAGCTGCGAGCCATACCAATAGGCGTTGCGCTTGTGGCCGTAGAGCAGCACGCCGAGCTCGTCGATCCCGTCGAGGATTTCGCTCTCGCCGAGAATGTGATGCTCGCTCTGCATTTCGCCGGCGCGGCCGAACATCTCGTGCAAGCTGAGCACCGCGTCGTCGCAAGGGTGATAGGCGTAGTGGCAGGTCGGCCGGTAGAGCGCCGCGCCGGCGCCGTCGCGCACGGTGTAATAGTCGGCGATCGAGATCGACTCGTTGTGGGTGACGAGAAAGCCGAACTGGCCGAGCGCGGTCGGTGTCCATGAGCGCACGCGCGTATTGGCGCCGGGCTGGTTGAGATAGATCGCCGCGCCGCAGCCGGCCTTATGGCCCCCCGCATTGGCTGGCTTCCACGTCTCGTGCGTGCCCCAGCCGAGCTCGGCCGGCTGCATGCCCTCGGAGAGGAAGCCCTCGACCGACCAGGTGTTGACGAAGACGTTGCGCGGCTTGGGGCTCTTGGCGCGCTGCGTGTCGCGCTCGGCGATGTGCACGCCCTTGACGCCGAGGCGCTGAGCCAGCCGGCCCCAGTCCTCGCGCGATTTTGCCGCCGCGCCCTTGTCGCCAAGGTCGGCGGCCAGATTGACCAGCGCCTGCTTGACGAACCACGACACCATGCCCGGATTGGCGCCGCAGCATGAGACAGCGGTGACGCCGCCGGGATGTGAGCGCCGCTCGGCGAGCACCGTCTCGCGTAGCGCGTAGTTGGAGCGCGCCTCCGGCCCGAGGCTCTTGTCGAAATAAAAGCCCGGCCACGGCTCGATGACGGTGTCGATGTAGAGCGCGCCGATCTCGCGGCAAAAGCGCATGATGTCGAGCGAGGAGGTGTCGACCGAAAGATTGACGCAGAACCCTTGGCCGGCGCCCTCGCTCAGATATTTGCCGAGCGCCTCGCGATAGTTCTCGCGGGTGATGGCGAGATGGACGAATTCGATGCCGCGCTCGTCGAGCAGGCGACGGTCGGAATCGTCGGGGTCGATGACGACGAAACGGCTCTTGTCGAATTCGAAGTGGCGCTCGATCAGCGGCAAGGTTCCCTTGCCGATCGAGCCGAAGCCGATCATGACGATTGGGCCGTCGATACGGGCGTGGCGGCGCCAATTCGGCATGGATCTCTCTCCTCGTCAGCGGGCGGGGACGCCAAGCGTCCGGCGCGGCGGTTAAAAGCAAGCCCAACGCCGCGCGTCAATAGCCGCGGGCGGGGCCAGACATATGGAGCGACGCTTGCGCGCCGCCTAGCGATGGTATAGCCCTGACCGCGTTTTAAGACGCCCCCAAGACGCCCCGGAGAGAAGCGTGCCCGCACGCGGATCGATCAACTGGACCAATAGTTTGACGCTTGTCAGCGTCGCCGTGCTGGTCGGCACGGAGTTCGTCGGCGCGGCGGGCGCCGCCGGCTGGGCGATCGGCGGGCTCTTTCAGCTCGGCGACCTGGTCACCCACGCGCTCGAGGTCGCCCTGATCCTCCTGGCGCTGCTCGGCCTCTACACGTTCCTGCGCGCCGCGCTATCGCACGAGCCGATCCGCAACTGACGGCTCACGCTTTGCCGGCGAGCGCCTTGCGCACCGCCGGCGCGACCACCGTTCCGAAGAGTTCGATCGAGCGCATGATCGCCGCGTGCCCCATCGCGCCGACCCGCATCTGCATTAGATAGCGCTGGTGGCCGAACACCGCGTGCTGCGCGAGAATGCGCGCGATCGCATCTTCGGGCGTCCCGACCATCAGATGGCCAGTCGGCGCGCGGCCCTGGTCGAACTGGGCCCGCGTCAGCGGCGGCCAGCCGCGCTCGCGGCCGACGCGCGACATCGTCTCGGCATAGGGCTCGTAGAAGGCGTCGACCGCCGCCTCTCTCGTGTCGGCGAGGAAGCCATGGCCGTTGATCCCGAGCGCCAGACTGGCGGGATCGCGCCCGGCGCGCGCCCCCGCTTCGCGATAGAGACTGGCGAGCGGCGCAAACCGCGCCGGTTCGCCGCCGATGATCGCCAGCGCCATCGGCAGGCCAAGCATGCCGGCGCGCGCCACCGATTGCGGCGTGCCGCCAACCGCGATCCACACCGGCAGCGGCTCTTGCAGCGCGCGCGGATAGACGCCGAGATTGTCGATCGGCGCGCGCAGCTTGCCGCTCCAGCTCACCTTCTCCTGCGCGCGCACCGCGAGCAGAAGTTCGAGCTTTTCGGCGAAGAGTTCGTCGTAGTCGTCGAGGTCGTAGCCGAACAGCGGAAAGGATTCGATGAACGAACCACGCCCCGCCATGATCTCGGCGCGTCCGCCCGACAAGAGATCGAGCGTGGCGAATTGCTGATAGACCCGTACCGGATCGTCGGAGCTCAGCACCGTGACGGCGCTGGAGAGCCGGATCGTTTTGGTGCGCGCAGCGGCATAGGCGAGCGCGACGGCGGGGGCGGAGATCGCGTAATCGGGCCGATGATGCTCGCCAAGCGCGAAGACATCGAGGCCGACTTGATCGGCGAGCTCGATCTCCGCCATCGTGTCGGCAAGCGTGCGTTCGATATGGACCGGGCGGCCGGTTGCAGGATCGCGCTCGGTCTCGGCAAACGTGTAGACGCCCAACTGCATTTCGCCGAACTCCGAGTCTCACCGCAAGCCTAACCGTCATTGCGAGCGAAGCGAAGCAATCCAGCGGCTCACACGCGCGGCGCGTTCGAGTGCGTGGACTACTTCCTCGCGTCGCTTCTCGCAATGACGCGCTTCACTCCGCCTTCCCCCGCCTGCCGGCAAGGCCCATCTGCGATGGGCGACTGCATTTCTCCGCGTCGTATTTCGCGTCGCGGAAGCGTCGAGTGAATCCGGCGCTGCTCAGCCTTACCTACTCGCAGCGATCGAGCGCCTCTCTCAAGGCGGCGCCGACAGCCGCGGCGTCGGTCGTCATAGGAATGTTGACGGTCCTCTCAACCGGCAGATCGCGAAAATATTCCGGCTTGTCACGCTTGTGCGGTTGGATGGAAATTTGCCCCCGTGATCGATGGGCCCGGCACCAGTCGAGGTTGCTATAGGCTTCGCGCTTGGTCTTGTAGCCGTAGCGGTGCATGAAATCCTTCTGCCAAGCTCTGTAGAGGGGAACATATCTTTGCCATTCGGCGAATCCCGGTTCGTCGGCCGGCCAGACATATCGACTTCTGCCAAGGCACTCGAGCAACGCCCGCCCAAGCGGCTCCTCGGCCGAATCCGGCGACAAATAGATTGTATATCCATCGTCGTCAGGCTGGATGATGCGATAGCCCGATAGCGGCTGAAGGCAGATGAACCTATCCGTCCGGCTGACGTCAGCCCATCGATCTGACGGCACAGGATCAGGCAATTTCATTCTTCGATCCTGGTGATCGTGATCGAGACGCGGCGCTCGCGCGCATAGCCAAGCGCCCAAAATAGATATCGCCATTGGGTGGGCGAGGTGTATTCCGGGATCGCTAGTTGAATCATTCTGGTCTGAATAAAATTCGGGTCGACGTCACCTTTTGTCCGAGGCTCATAATCGGCGACCGCATCCACGTATTGTTTTAACCGCGAATAAATTTGTTGCGGAGTGCTGATGTAATTCACGCTCAAGGTGTTTAGCGTCTTGTCGCTGATTGCTGTTCCAGTCGCCTCGTCAAATTGATCGAACGTCTTGGCATTCGGCGGCAGTTTTTTCGCGTCAGGAAATCGGGTGCCTACATAGGTCTCGAAGGGATTCCCCTGCTCCTTGATTCCCGCGCCCCAAACAACGCCAGTTTCATCGTTATCGACGGAGCCGCCGAGCCCTGTGACTTCCTCGGGAGGAGTGGCCAACCCTTCAGGCGATGTCGTCTTGGGTGCGATCTCGGTGAGGGGATCGAATGGGAAACGCGGTGCAAGCGGAGGGTTGGCGTTTGCCCAAGCGTCGGCGGCGACATCAAGCATCGATTTGGGCAAATGACCCGGCTGACCAACCCCGGACGACATCGCGCCTTGGAAGAGGGCTTGGGCGGCCGAAAGGAGATTCCCCCTCGCGGTCGGAGGCGTGTATTCGTAGGCGAGCCAGAACGAAAGGCGATCCTCGAGGAACGCGTATTCCGCGGCAGCGCGATCCCTATCCGCGGGTGCGAAGTTCGCCCCGTTCCGGCTGAGCTGATCGCCAAATTGAAATACCAGCTTCGCGAAGTCGACGGGTCCCAAGTCGTCGTATTGGCTTGCGAATACCTGCTCAAGCGCAATTGAGCTTTGAGTTCGGTCGTCAGGAGCGCCGCTTTCCTGTGCCGCGGATGCGTTCGCTGCGGGAGACGCGTCTTGGCCGCCGGGGTTGGGCTCCTGTCCAGACGCAATGTCACCGCCGCGCGGAGCTGGCGACGTCGCCGTCGCTGGTTGTTCTCCCTGACGGGGCGCCGCCGAAGCCGCCGGATTCGACTCATCCTCACTCGCCCAACGGCCATGCCAGTCTCGTGGCTGGTCGGGGTTATATTTGGTCAGGTTGTCATTGACCGCGGCGAGCCGCCGAGCCGCCTCTGAGCTCAATTCCGGGGTTCGGGTCAGAACCGCGGCGATTGCGGCGAGCGCCGGTTCCCCACTGTTGAGGGCGCGTGCGATCAACCCAAGGCTCGCCTCCAATCGAATTCCATCGCCGTCCGCGCCGTACGCGGCTTTCATCAACAGAGCGATCTCCGCCGCCGCTCGCGGCGAGAACCCGCGAGCCGTCTTATGAAGGAGAGCTGTCCCAGCGAGCGACAAGCCGTCGGTCGTGCACCTCAGGCCCAAGCCACCAGCCTCATTGGTCAACCTGTAGGTTTGCATCGCGCAGTTCCTGAAGCGGGGGGCATCGTTACTATATGTTCATGATATGTTCTCGTCAATGCTTTTCAACTTTCGTCCGCCGCGCGTTACCGTCAGGCAGCTTCCCGGCCTCAGCGATCAACCTTCCCCCAACCCCCGCCGGTCGGCGTGACGATCTCGATTGCTTCGCCTGCCTCCAGCATGGTTTGCGCGCAGCCCGGCAGCGTCTCGCGCCGGCCGTCGTTGCGGCGCACGACGTTCTCACCCAGCGTCCCAGGCTCGCCGCCGTTGGCGCCGAAGCTTCTCACGTCGCGGCGACCGGTCAGCAGCGCCAGCTCCATAGGTTCGCGGAAGCGGATGCGGCGCAGCGTGCCGTCGCCCGCATTCCAGCGACCTTTGCCGCCCGAGCCACGGCGGATGTGGAAGTCTTCGAGCACCACGGGAAAGCGCGTCTCCAGCACTTCAGGGTCGGTCAGGCGCGAGTTGGTCATGTGCGTCTGGACCGCGCTCGCGCCATTGAAGCCGGGGCCGGCCGGCGCGCCTGAGCAGATCGTCTCGTAGTACTGGTAGCGTGCGTCGCCGAAGGTCAGGTTGTTCATCGTGCCTTGCGCCGAACCGAGCGCGCCGAGCGCGCCGAATAGCGCATCGACGATCGCCTGGCTGGTCTCGACATTGCCGGCGACAACGGCGGCGGGAAAACGCGGCGCCAGCATCGAACCTTCGGGAATGACGATGCGGATCGGCCTGAGGCAGCCCGCGTTCATCGGGATGTCATCATCGACCATCACCCGGAAGACATAGAGCACCGCGGCGCGCGCCACTGGCTCGGGCGCATTGAAATTGGTCGGCTGCTGCGGCGAGGTTCCGGTGAAGTCGACCGTCGCCTCGCGCGCGGCGCGATCGACTGTGATCTTCACCTTGATGAACGCGCCCTGGTCGGTCGCAACGGTGAATGTGCTGTCCTTCAGCCGGTCGATCACACGGCGCACGCTCTCGGCCGCGTTGTCCTGCACATGGCCCATGTAGGCGACGACGGTTTCAAGCGAGAACATCTCGACCATGCGCTTGAGTTCGCGCGCGCCTTTTTCATTGGCGGCGATCTGCGCCTTGAGGTCGTTGACATTCTGCAGCGGATTGCGCGCGGGGTAGGGGCCTACCGCCAGCAGCGCATACAGCGCTTTCTCGCGAAACTTGCCGCGGTCGACCAGCAGAAAATTGTCGATGTAAATCCCTTCTTCGCCGATCTCGGTTGCTCGCGGGCTCATCGAGCCGGGCGCGACGCCGCCGATGTCGGCGTGATGGCCGCGCGAAGCGACCCAGAATAGGACCGAGGCGCCCGACGGATCGAAGACCGGCGTACAGACGGTGATGTCGGGCAGATGCGTGCCGCCGTTGTAAGGGGCGTTGAGGGCGAAGACGTCGCCGGCGCGGATTTTGCCGTGATTGAGGCGGATGATCGCCTCGACCGAACGGTCCATCGAGCCCAGATGCACCGGCATGTGCGGCGCGTTGGCGATCAGACGCCCCTCGGCGTCGAACACCGCGCAGGAGAAATCGAGCCGCTCCTTGATGTTGACCGAATAGGCGGTGTTCTGCAGCGTCACGCCCATCTGCTCGGCGATCGACATGAAGAGATTGTTGAAAATCTCGAGCATGACCGGATCGGCGCTGGTCCCAATTGCTTCGGGCCGCACCGCCGCTTCGACGCGCCGCAGCACGACATGGTTCTTGGCGGTGATCTCGGCGCGCCAACCGGCTTCGACGACGATCGTCTGGTGCGGCTCGACGATCAGCGCCGGGCCGGCGACCTGCGCGCCGAGCGCGAGATGCTCGCGCAGGAAAACGCCAGCCTCGCGCCAGGCGCCGTGGGAGAAGAACCGCGTCCGCGCGCTGGCCACGGGCAGGGGCGCGCTGGGATCGATTGGCCGCGCGCGCTCGGCAAAGCGCGCCGCCCCGCCGATCGCCTCGACCGCGACCGCCTCGACCACCAGCCCCTTGTCGCGGTCGATGAAGCCGAAACGCGCGCGGTGGGCGCGCTCGAAAGCCCTTTGCATCGCGGCGGCGGCGAGCCACTCGATCTCGAGCGCGGTGTCGGAGCCGGCGTAGCGCAACTGCGCGCTCTCGCGCAGCTTGATCGCCGCGCGCGCGACGCCTTGGCCTTCGACCTCGCGCGCCGCCTCGGCGCCAAGCCTTGCAACTAGCGGCGCCAGCCCGGCGAGCGCTTCGTCAGTGAGCGGCGCCTCGACCCCCTGACCGCGATGAGCGCGAATGTCGGCAAGGCCCATGCCGTAAGCCGAGAGCAGGGATGAGAGCGGGTGGATCAGCACCGTCTTGACCGCCAGCGCGTCGGCGACGTCGCAGGCGTGCTGGCCGCCGGCGCCGCCAAAGCAATTGAGGACATAGCGTGTGACGTCATAGCCGCGCGCGACCGAAATCTTTTTGATCGCCTCGGCCATCTTGGCGACCGCAATCGCAATGAAGCCGTCGGCGACCTCTTCCGCGCCGCGCCCGCCGCCAATCTCTTGCGCCAGCGCAGCGAACCCTGAGCGCACGCTCGCCGCGTCGAGCGGCTGGTTCTGGTCGGGGCCGAAGATCTTGGGGAAATAGTCCGCCGCCAGCTTGCCGACCATAAGGTTGGCGTCGGTGACGGCGAGCGGGCCGCCGCGACGGTAGCATTTGGGGCCGGGATCGGCGCCCGCCGAGTCGGGCCCGACGCGGAAACGCGCGCCGTCAAAATGCAGGACCGAGCCGCCGCCGGCGGCGACGGTGTGGATTTTCATCATCGGCGCGCGCATGCGCACGCCGGCGACCTCGGTCTCGAAGGCGCGCTCGTAGGCACCGTCAAAATGGGCGACGTCGGTCGAGGTGCCCCCCATGTCGAAGCCGATAACCTTGCTAAAACCAGCGCTCTTGGCCGTCTCGGCCATCGCGACGACGCCGCCGGCCGGGCCGGAGAGGATCGCATCCTTGCCGGCAAAGAGTTCGGCGGCGGTCAGGCCGCCCGACGACATCATGAACATGACCTTCGCCCCGCTGCGCTTGGCGTCGAGCGCTTCAGTGACGCGCGCGACATAGCGGGCGAGGATCGGCGATAGGTAGGCGTCGACCACCGTCGTGTCGCCACGCCCGACCAGCTTGATTAGCGGCGAGCATTCGTGGCTGACCGAGACCTGCGCAAAGCCGAGGGCGCGTGCGACCGCCGCCACCTGGCGCTCGTGCTCGGGATAGCGATAGGCGTGCATGAAGACGATCGCAACGCTGGCAAACCCTTCGTCCTTGGCGCGCCCCAGCGCGGCGCGCACATCCTCAAGACTGGGCGCGGCCTCGACCGTGCCATCCGCCAGCACGCGCTCTTCGATTTCAAGCCGGTCGGCGTAGAGCTGCTCCGGTTTGACGATGTTGCGCGCGAAGATGTTGGGCCGTGCCTGATAGCCGATCTCCAGAGCGTCGCGAAATCCCTTCGTCGTCGCCAGCAGCGTGCGTTCGCCGCGCCGCTCGAGCAAAGCGTTGGTCGCGACCGTCGTGCCCATCTTGACGAGGCCGATGACGTCCGCAGGTATCGTCTCGCCGGGCGCGAGGCCGAGCAGGTCGCGGATCGCCTGCACGGCGGCGTCGTCATAGGCGGGGCTTTCGGACAGCAGCTTGCGCGCATGCAGCCGGCCGCGCGGATCGCGGCCGATGACGTCGGTGAAGGTGCCGCCGCGGTCGATCCAGAAATCCCAGCGCCGCCGCTTTTCCGGGCCGTTTCCGCGTTTGGCCGCCACGCATCCCTCTCTCGCAACCTTGTGTGTTGTCGCACGCGGCGAGGGCGCGGTAAACATGAGGCAACGCGGACTAAGAGGGGCACGGCGATGGAAATGGTTCGATTTGGCAAGACCGGCATGAAGGTCTCGCGCCTTTGCCTCGGTTGCATGACATACGGCTCCAGCAAGTGGCGCGACTGGGTGCTCGAGGAGGAGGCCTCGCGCCCCTTCATTCGCGACGCGCTGGAGCGCGGGATCAACTTCTTCGACACCGCCGATATGTATTCGACCGGCGCGAGCGAAGAGATCGTCGGCCGGGCGCTCAAGGACTTCGCGCGGCGCGACGAGGTCGTGCTCGCCACCAAGGTGTTCAACCCGATGGGGCCGGGGGCGAACGCGCGCGGCCTGTCGCGCAAGCACATCATGGAGGCGATCGACGCCTCGCTGAAGCGGCTCGGCATGGACTATGTCGATCTCTACCAGATCCATCGCTTCGACACCGAGACGCCGATCGAGGAGACGATCGAGGCGCTGAGCGATGTCGTGCGCGCCGGCAAGGCGCTCTATGTCGGCGCCTCGTCGATGTGGACTTGGCAGTTCGCGCGGATGATCTCGGTCGCGCGTGAGCGGGGCCTCGCCGAGTTCGCTTCGATGCAGAATTTCTACAATCTCGTCTATCGCGAGGAAGAGCGCGAGATGATGAAATTCTGCGCCGATCAGGGGATCGCGGTCATTCCCTGGTCGCCGCTGGCGCGCGGCTATCTGGTGCGATCGGGCGTGGGCGCCGGCGAGGGCGCCTCGACCGTGCGCGGGCGCTCGGACGCCTATACGCTGGCGCTCGGCCTTGGCTCGCGCCAGGACGAAGCGATCCGCCGCCGCCTCGCCGAAGCGGCCGAGCGGCTCGGCGTCAAACCGGCGGTCGTCGCGATCGCCTGGATGCTGTCGAAACCCTTTGTGACCTCGCCGATCATCGGCGCCTCGAAGCCGCATCATCTTGAGGACGCGGTGGCGGCGCTCTCGCTCAAGCTGGACGCCCGCACGATCGCCAAGCTCGAGGAGCCCTACCACCCGAAGGCGGTGGTCGGGCACCAATAAGAGGGGCGCTTTAGTCCGCGCGCGCGAACACTGCGGCCACCGCTGCCGGGATGTCGCGCGGCGATGCGATCAGCGGGTCGGCGCCAGCCCCGCTGAGTTCCGCCGCGTCGCCATAACCCCATAGCGCGCCGATGGCGGGAATGCCGACGGCGCGTGCGCCGAGCGCGTCAAAGCTGCGATCGCCGATCATCGTCTTGCGCCTGACGCCCGCCAGGCCTTCGCGCGCAATCAGCAAAGCGAGAATCTCGCCCTTGTCGGCGTGCGAACCGTCGGGGCGCGAGCCGTAGACCGCGGCGAAATAGCGGTCGATCCCGAAATGCTCGACGATCGTCTGCGCGAAAAACTCGAGCTTGGAGGTCGCGACGATCAGCCGATGGCCGAGCGCGGCGAGCCGCTCGAGCGCCTCGACAATTCCATCGTAGAGGGCGCTCTCGAATATGCCGATCTTTTCGTAGCGTTCGCGGTAGAGGGCGAGCATCCGGTCGGCGTGATCTTCGCCGACCAGTTTGGCGAAACTCGCGCGCAATGGCGGGCCGACGAGCCAGCCGAGCTCGGCCTCCGGAGGAATAACGAGAGCAAGGCCATCCTCGGCGTTCAGCCGGCCGATGGCGTCGCGGGTCGAGCGCAGAATACCCGGCGCCGAGTCGGTCAGAGTACCGTCGAGGTCGAACAGGACGGCGCCCGTCTCACTCATTTCAGCAGCACGAAGATGTCGACCTGCAGGCTCGGGTCTTCGGGCGATTTTACGTCGTTGAGATATTCCTCGATGAACATGTCCTGCGCGTCGATGCCCTTTTCGTCGAGATAGGCGGTGATCGCCTCATAGGTCCCATCGATGTCGTCGTAGGCGAGACGATGCTCGAAGCGCATCGCTTTGCCGACCGGCGACAGTCCGAGTTTGACGGTGTCGGAAAGCTGGGTCTTTCCCTCCGGCGCCGTTTCGATCGGCACCTCGGCGCGAAAGCGAAAGCCGGTGTCGTCGGCTTCGAGGAAGATCGCGATCGGGTGGCCGGTCTGCTTGAGGCCGGCCTTGGCGATCTCGGCGCGGATCGCGGTGATCGCATCGGTGATTGCGGAATAGACTTCGTCGCGATCGGCCTTGCCTTCGAGATAGGCCGCGGGGTGAGCGACGAGGTCGACCGTCTCGCCCATCGAACCGCTGTCGCCCGAGTCCGGAGTGGGCGCAGGCGTTGCGCCCGGCGAGGGCGTCGCGGCCGGCGCGGGGCTTTGTGTCGGCGATGGGGCGATTGCAGGCGCTGGGGCGGCGACCGGGCTCGGCGAGGGCGTGGTTGCGGGCGCTGGCGAAGCGGCGACGCTCGGCGTCGCAGCCGGGGTCTGCTGCGCCTGCGAACTCGCAGCGAAGACGACCAACGCGACCGCGATGGCGCTCGCCCGCGCTAGCGTCACGCTCGGGACCATCGTCTTACCCCCTTCGCCAACTCGTTTTTTGCCGCGCCGCAGTATGCGAGCAAGCGCGTTCGGCGCCAAGCGGACCGCTCAGGCTGGCGCTGGCTTGGTCCAGCGCAGCACCGGCTGGCGGGCGGCCCTGGTCTCGTCGAGCCGGCGGCGCGGCGCGTTGACCGGCGCCGCAAGGAACCGCTCGCGCTCGCCCGCCAGCGCGCTGATCGCGAGGTCGCGCAGCGTCATGATGAACAGATCGAGGCTCGCCTTCGATTCTGAATTCGGTCGGCTCGATCAACATCGCGCCGTGCGCCACCAGCGGAAAATACACGGTCATCGGGTGGTAGCCCTCGTCGATCATCGCCTTGGCGAAGTCGAGCGTGGTCAACCCGGTGTCCTTCAGCCAGCGGTCGTCGAACAGCGCCTCGTGCATGCAGGGGCGATCGCCGAACGGCGCCGACATCAGGTCGGCGAGCGAGGCGCGGATGTAATTGGCCGAGAGCACCGCGTCTTCCGAGGCCTGCCGCAACCCGTCCGCGCCATGCGACAGGATGTAGGCGTAGGCGCGCACATACATGCCCATCTGGCCGTGGAAGGCGCACATGCGGCCGAACGCCTGGCTGCCCTCGGTATGCTCGGCGAGCGAGAACGTCTCGCCCGTCCTGACGATCCGCGGCGCCGGCGCGAAGGGCGCGAGGCGATCGGAGAATACCACCGGACCGGCGCCCGGACCGCCCCCGCCATGCGGCGTCGAGAAGGTCTTGTGCAGGTTGATGTGCATCGCGTCGATGCCAAGATCGCCGGGCCGCGTCTTGCTCATCACCGCGTTGAAGTTGGCGCCGTCGCAATAGAAATAAGCGCCGGCGGCGTGGACCGCCTCGGCGATGGCGACAATGTTTCGCTCAAACAGGCCGCAAGTGTTGGGGTTGGTCAGCATGATCGCCGCGACGTCGGGACCGAGCGCCGCGCGCACCGCCTCGGCGCTGACGACGCCGTCCGCGTCCGCCGGCACCGCGCGCACCGTGAAGCCGATTTGCGCGGCGGTGGCGGGATTGGTGCCGTGCGCCGAGTCGGGCGCCAGCACGACGGTGCGCGTCTTCTCCTCGCCGCGCGCGACGAGCGCCGCCTTGATCGCCATCATGCCGCACAATTCGCCGTGAGCGCCCGCCTTGGGCGACATCGCCACCGCGCTCATGCCGGTCATGGTGAGCAGCGCGCGCGCCAGCGCGTCGATCAGCGCCAGCGCGCCCTGAGCGGTGGAGGTCGGTTGGAGCGGATGCAGATCGGCAAATCCCGGCAGGCGCGCCATTTTCTCGTTCAGGCGCGGGTTGTGTTTCATCGTGCACGAGCCGAGCGGGTAGAGCCCGGCGTCGATCGAATAATTGTTGCGCGACAGGCGCACGTAGTGACGAACCGCCTCTGGCTCGGTGAGGCCGGGCAGGCCAATCTCGCCCGAGCGCGCGTGCGCGCCGAGCCGCGCGGCGAAGGGAGCTGGCGCTTCGAGATCGACGCCGGTCGCGTCCAGCCGGCCGGTCTCGAAGATCAGCGCCTCCTCCATGTCGAGCCCGCGATTGCCGGTGAAAGAGCCGCGGCGCGCGGGTTCAGCAGGATCGCCGGCGTTGGGGCGAGTGGGGCGGCCTTGCGTGTTCATCGTCGTTGCTCCGCTCACAGGCATCGCGCCAGCGCGTCGGCGTAAGCCTGACGGTCGGCCGACGTCGTCAATTCGGTGGCGGCGACGACGATCAGATCGTCAAGCCCGGCGCCGGGCGCCAGCCGCGAAACCGGCAGGCCGCCGAGGATTCCGCGCGCCGCGAGGTCCTCGATCAGCTCGGCGGCCTTGCGCGGCGTGCGGATAGTGAACTCATTGAAGAAGGCGCCGGTCAGCACGCTCACGCCCTTGATTGCGGCGAGGCGTTCGGCAAGATCGACGGCGGCGGCGTGGTTGAGCGCGGCGAGCCGTCTCAGGCCGGTCTCGCCGAGCAGCGTCATGTGGATCGAGAAGGCGAGTGCGCACAGGCCCGAGTTGGTGCAGATGTTGCTCGTCGCCTTTTCGCGGCGGATGTGCTGTTCGCGGGTCGACAGCGTCAGCACGAAGCTGCGCCTGCCATCGGCGTCGACCGTCTCGCCGGCGAGCCGGCCCGGCATCTGGCGCACATGCTTGAGGCGCGCGGCGAACAGGCCAAGATAGGGGCCGCCGAAATTCAGCGCGTTGCCGATCGACTGGCCTTCGCCGACCGCGATGTCGGCGTCCATCTCGCCCGGCGAGCGCACCGCGCCCAGCGAGACCGCCTCGGTGAACACCGCGATCAACAGCGCGCCCTTGGCGCGAGCGGCGGCGGCGAGCGGCGCAAGGTCGCGCAAGTTGCCAAAGAAATCCGGGTTCTGGACGATGACGCAGCTCGTCTCGTCGTCGATCGCGCTCGCCAGATCCTCCTTGGCCAGCGGATCGAGCGGGAGGCGCACGACGTCTTCGCTCGACATGGCGCCAAGCGTCGCGGCGACGTCGGCGTATTGGGGATGGAGCCCGCCCGATAACACCGCCTTGCTGCGGCGCGTGATGCGGTGGGCCATCAGCATCGCTTCGCCGCAGGCAGTCGAGCCGTCGTACATCGAGGCGTTGGCGACCTCCATGCCGGTCAGCGCCGCGACCTGCGACTGGAACTCGAACAGCACCTGCAGCGTGCCCTGCGCGATTTCCGGCTGGTAGGGCGTGTAGCTGGTCAGGAATTCCGAGCGCTGGATCAAATGGTCGACGGTGGCGGGAACGTGATGGCGGTAAGCGCCGGCCCCGACGAAAAAGGGCGCCGAGCCCGCCGCGACATTGCGCGCGGCAAGGCGTCCAAGCGCGCGCTCGACCTCGATCTCGCTCTTGCCGTTCGGCATGTCGAGCGGCGCGGTGAGGCGCTGAGCGGCGGGGATGTCGGCGAACAGCGCCTCGATGTTCGGCGCGCCGATGCGCGCCAGCATTTGGGTGCGGTCAGCCGCGTCGAGTGGGAGATAGCGCATGTCGGCTCACGCAAGCGTCTTGAGGAAGGCGTCGTAGTCGGCTTGGCTCATCAGGCTCGCGAGCTCGCTCGGGTCGGCGAGCTTGAGCTTGAACAGCCAGCCGCCCGCCATCGCGTCCTGGTTGATCAGCCCCGGCTCGGCGTCGACCGCGCTGTTGGCCGCGACGACTTCGCCCGAGACCGGCGCGAAGACGTCGCTCGCCGCCTTGACGCTCTCGACCACGGCGGCGCCGTCGCCCTTGGCGAATTTGGCGCCGAGCTTCGGCAATTCGACGAACACCACGTCGCCGAGCTGTTGCTGGGCGTGGTCGCTGATGCCGACGACGCCGACATCGCCCTCGAGGCGAACGTATTCGTGGTCCTTGGTGTAACGTGTTTCGCTCATCGGCGGTTCGCTCCTGGCAAGGGTTCGTCAGCCTCGGTGATAGGCGTGGGGGTGGAACGGCAGGGGCGAGACGCGCGCGGCGAGCGGCTTGCCGCGCACGACCAGCGAAAGCGCGGCGCCCGGGGCAGCGTTGGCGCTGGCGACATAGCCCATGGCGATTGGCGCGCCGACGCTGGGGCCAAAGCCGCCCGAGGTGACGGCGCCGAGCGGCGCCCCGGCCGCGTCGACGATTTCCGCGCCCTCGCGCGCCGGCGCCCGGCCATCCGGCCTCAGCCCGACGCGGCGGCGCGCCGGCCCTTCGGCCAGCGCCTTCTGGATACGCGCGGCGCCAGGAAAACCGCCCTCGACGCGCCGGCGTTTCTGGATCGACCAGGCGAGCCCCGCCTCGATCGGATCAAGGCTCTCGTCGAGCTCGTGACCGTAGAGGCAGAGGCCCGCTTCGAGCCGCAGCGAATCGCGCGCGCCAAGCCCAATCGGCGCGACCTCGGGCTCGGCGAGCAGGCGGCGGGCGAACGCGTCGGCCTCTTCGGCGGGCAGCGAGATTTCAAACCCATCTTCGCCGGTATAGCCGGAGCGGGACGCAAAAGCGCCGACCCGTCCGAAGCGAATCGGCAGCGCCGCCATGAACGGCGCCGCTTCGAGCCGGCTCTCCGGAGCGAGCCTTTGGAGCACCGCGACCGCGGCGGGCCCCTGCAGCGCGATCAGCGCCATCTGGTCGAGCCGGGTCAGCCGCACCGAGGCCGGCAGATTTGCCTCCAGCAAAGCGAAATCAACCTCTTTTCGCGAAGCGTTGACGACGAGGTTGAGTTGACCGTCGGCGCCGGGCGGGCGCGAGACCATCAGATCGTCGATCACGCCGCCCTCGGCGTTGAGAAACTGGGTGTAGCGCTGACGCCCGGGCTGAAGCGCGAGAATGTCGGCCGGGCAGAGCCGCTCGAGCGCGGCGGCGACGACCGCGTGATCGGGTCCCTCGAGCCGCGCCTGACCCATGTGCGAAACGTCGAACAGGCCGGCCTCGGCGCGGGTGTGCAGATGTTCGGCGAGAATGCCCGAAGAATACTGGATCGGCATTTCGTAGCCGGCGAACGGCGCCATGCGCGCGCCGAGTTCGACGTGTAGCGCATAGAGCGGCGTGCGGAGGGTCGCGGATTCCAGCATCGGATCACCCCGGTCGCAGACGAACGCGCAGCCGCGGCGCGACGCTCACGCGCGGCCCGACCGTCGGCGCCCCCTCTGTCTTGTGACCTGAGAGATTTCCCGCCGCAATTCAGCGGTTACCCCGTCGGTGGGCTGACGCAAAAACCGCGCCGACCGCTTTCCAGAGCGTCATCACCCAACGGTCCATCGGCCTGAGCGTTTCCGGGGCGGTTGCGCCTTCGGCGCCGGAGACGAAACGCTCCGGACTCTTCCGCTGGGTGTCTTCGACTGACGTGTCCGAACAAGCCCGAAGCGTTGGGCTTTGTCAATCTGGGGCGGGGGTCTTCGCGGCGGCGGGGGTCTTGGGCGCGCGCGGCTTACGCGGCTTGGGCGGCGGGGGCGTCATCTTGCCGCTGTCGAAGCCGACGGTGAGCGTGTAGTCGTCGGCAAGGTCGGTGCGGGTCATCGGCAGGAGGATTGGTTCGGTGACGAACGTGAACGGCGCGCCATCGGTGGACGGGCTATCCGCCTCGACCTTGTAGATCTTGGAGAAGGCGTCCTTGTGCAGGACTTCGTCGTGAACGACGACGCGCAAGGGCACGCTGTAGCTGCCCGGCCCGCCTGCCGGGCCAATCAGCAGACGGCCCGAGACGCCGACCTTGAGAGTGAATTGGTTGTTGGAGACCGGCGCGCATTCGCGCGCAGTCTGGCCGATGTCGAACTGATAGCGCACCGACGAATTGTCGGCTCCCCCGACCCGCGCCGAGGCGCCGCCCTCGTCGATCTCGACCGACGGGCAGTCGAGCTCCGCGGCGGTGAGCGGCAAACGGACGACTTTCTCCGCCGGCGTCTGTCCTTCCTTGGCGGGACTTACGATCTGGGGGGAGGTCATTCCCGGATCGGTGCGCTGGCCGCCAAACCAGCCGTCCATGCTGCCGCAACCGGCGCACAAACTCGCGGCGGCAAGCGCCGCCAACAGGGGCAGGGGGCGGGGAAAAGCGATCGCGGTCATTGGATTACGCTCCAGATCGGCAGAACTCACCCCGTCGGGGTCGCCTCGCGGCGGCCTCTTCAGGCTAGGGCCTAGGCTACGGCAGCTTGTCGAACGCGTCCCTGAAGCCGGTCATCGACGCCGGCACGCCGATGCCCTCTTCGGGAGTCTGAAACAATACCAGCGTGATCGTCTTGGCGGCGCTCATCCGGTCGAGCAACTTATCGTCGATCAGCGTTTCGGCGACGCAGCCGTTGGGCAGGCAGCGCACGAAACTCATTCGGCCAAAATCGTCGGCGTCGAGCTTGAGCTCGAGGCCGGTTGGAATCAGAACGCCGAGCGGAGCGATGACGCGCAGCAGTCGCGCCTTGTGGTCCGCTGTCTTGAGGGCGATCACAACGAGCGTCACGTTCGGCCGCTCGTCATCGACCACGCTCTGCACGATTGCACACTGCGCAGTCGTTGCGCCGGGCGGCGTCTCGCAGCGGGTCTCCCACGCGCTCGGCGCATCACCTGCCGCCGCGCTCGCCGGAGCGGCGCTCGCCAGCGCGATCGGAATCGCGCAGAGGGCCGCAATTGCGGCGCGTAACGTACGGTCGGCCGGTTTCGCTCGGTCTCCGCCGCCCGCACGATCCAAAGCCATGTATGCCGCTGTCCACTCGCCGTCCAATCCCTTGCCCTATCAAAAGTCGCAGCCCTGTCAAGGCGCGGGCGCCGAATCCGTGGGCGCCATGCAAAGGCCGTCTTTAGCATTTGCAAAACGACAGAATCCGGTATGATGCCGCACCGGCTGCTGCGCTGCGTCGCAGTGCGGGTGCTTGGCTGCAAGGCATGCGGAACGCGGCCAGCGGCATCGTCGATCAGGGGAGCAGGCTAGACATGAGGCAAGGCGGACGCGTGGCGCGAATTCGAGCCGTGGTTTGGGCGGTGAGCGCTGCGGCGAGTGCGTTGTCGGCGGGCGTCGCCCGCGCTGCGACTTACGGGCGCCCCGAGGACGGCCAGATGGGGTTCCAACTGCCGGTCACGGACATCGCCCGCGACATCCAGTGGTTCCATAACGACATCCTCCTTCCGGTGACCGTCGTAATTTCGCTGTTCGTGTTGGGGCTGCTGATCTACGTCGTTTGGCGCTTTAGGGAGACGGCCAATCCGACCCCCTCGCGCACCACCCACAACGCCGCGCTCGAAGTCGTCTGGACGATCGTGCCGGTGATCATTTTGGTGTTCATTGCGGTGCCCTCGTTCCGTCTGCTGACGCTGCAGTTGGAAATCCCGCCCTCGGACGTCACGGTCAAGGTGACGGGCGAGCAGTGGCACTGGACCTACACCTATCCCAAGGATGAGGGCGACTTCTCCTTCGATTCCTTCATGAAAGAAGACAAGGAACTGAAACCGGAGAACGGCGACATCCGGCTGCTCTCGGTCGACAACGAGGCGGTGGTTCCGGTCGACAAGGTCGTGCGCGTCGAGGTCACTGCCGTTGACGTCATTCACTCCTTCGTCGTCCAGTCCTTCGGCGTGCGCGTCGACGCGATACCGGGCCGCCTGAACGAGACCTGGTTCAAGGCCGATCGCATCGGCGTGTATTACGGGCAGTGCTCGAAGCTGTGCGGCCAGGACCACGCCTTCATGCCGATCGTGTTCCGCGTCGTCAGTCAGGAAGATTACGCGGCGTGGCTCGCCGCGGCGAAGACGAAGTTCGCCGCCGCGACGGACGCGACCCGCGTTGCGGACGCCGCCGCCGAAAAGACGGGCCAGTAAGGCCAGGCTGGCCAACGCGCTCGCCAGGACGCGGCGGGGCGACAGGATATTCTCGAGGGAAGGCAATCATGGCGACCGACGCTGCTGTGCATCACGACGAGGGCCATCCGACCGGTTGGCGGCGGTATCTCTACTCGACCAACCACAAAGACATCGGCACCCTCTATCTGATTTTCGCGGTGATCGCCGGCCTGATCGGCTCGGCGCTCTCGGGCGCGATGCGCATGGAGCTGATGTCCCCGGGGATCCAAGTCTTTCCGGTCATCTCGCACATCCTCGCCGGCACGTCGCTCGATGACATCGCCGCCGCCAAGAACATGTACAACGTCTTCATCACCGCTCACGGCTTGATCATGATCTTCTTCGTGGTGATGCCGGCGATGATCGGCGGTTTCGGCAATTGGTTCGTGCCCCTGATGATCGGCGCGCCGGACATGGCCTTCCCGCGCATGAACAACATTTCGTTCTGGCTGCTGCCGGCCTCGTTCTCGCTGCTCATCCTGTCGATGTTCGTCGAAGGCTCGCCCGGCATGCATGGCTTTGGCGGCGGCTGGGTGATGTATCCGCCGTTCTCATCGTTGGCGGGCACGCCCGGACCGGCGATGGATTTCGTCATCCTGTCGATCCATCTGGCGGGCGCTTCGTCGATCCTGGGCGCGATCAACTTCATCACCACCATCTTCAACATGCGTGCGCCGGGCATGACGATGCACCGCATGCCGCTGTTCGTCTGGTCGTTGCTGGTGACCACGTTCCTGCTGGTGCTGGCGCTGCCGGTGCTGGCGGGCGGCATCACCATGTTGCTCACCGACCGCAATTTCGGCACCACCTTCTTCAATCCGGCGGGCGGCGGCGATCCCTTGCTGTTCCAGCATTTGTTCTGGTTCTTCGGCCACCCCGAGGTCTACATCCTCATCCTGCCCGGCTTTGGCATCATCAGCCAGATCATCTCGACCTTCTCGAAGAAGCCGGTGTTCGGCTATCTCGGTATGGTCTACGCGATGGTGGCGATCGGCGCCGTCGGCTTCGTGGTGTGGGCGCATCACATGTACACCGTCGGTCTGTCGCTCAACACCCAGCGCTATTTCGTGTTCGCGACGATGGTGATCGCCGTGCCGACCGGCGTGAAGGTCTTCTCGTGGATCGCAACGATGTGGGGCGGCTCGATCTCGATGCGCGCGCCGATGTTGTGGGCGATTGGCTTCATCTTCCTCTTCACGGTCGGGGGCGTCACCGGCGTCGTGCTCGCCAACGCCGGCGTCGATCGCGCGTTGCACGAGACCTACTACGTCGTTGCGCACTTCCACTACGTGATGGGGGTGGCGGCGATCTTCGCGATCTTTGCCGGCTTCTACTACTGGTTCCCGAAAATGTCGGGCTATATGTACAACGAAAGTCTCGCCAAATTACATTTCTGGGTGATGTTCGTCGGCGTGAACCTGACCTTCTTCCCGCAGCATTTCCTCGGCCTGGCGGGTATGCCGCGGCGCTATATCGACTATCCCGAGGCCTATTCGCAGTGGAACTTCGTCTCCTCGATCGGCGCCTATATCGCCGGCGTGGCGACGATCGTGTTCCTCTATACGGTCTACGAAGCCTTCGCGCGCAAACGCGTGGCTGGCGACAATCCTTGGGGCGTGGGGGCGACGACGCTCGAGTGGACTCTGCCTTCGCCCCCGGCGTTCCACTCATACGAGACGCTGCCGCGTATCGTTGGCCTCGAGCACTAGGGCCGGGTGGATGGCGATTGTGATGGCGCGGCCATGAGCCTGACGAGCGAACCGAACGCTTCCTTCGCGAGCGCGGCGAGCGCCGATGGCGCGACGCCGGGCGACTATTTCGCGCTGCTCAAGCCGCGCGTGATGTCGCTGGTCGTGCTGACGGCGCTGGCGGGCCTGCTGTGCGCGCCCCAGCCGATCCACCCGGTCGTCGGTTTCGCCGCGCTGCTCGCGATTGCAGTCGGGGCGGGAGCGGCTGGCGCGCTGAACATGTGGTGGGACGCCGACATCGATGCGCTGATGGCGCGCACGCGTTTGCGGCCGGTGCCGGCAGGTCGGATTGAGGCTGGCGAGGCGCTCGGCTTCGGCCTGACGCTGTCGCTGCTCGCGGTGATAACTCTCGCGGCGGCGACCAATCTGCTGGCCGCCGGGCTGCTCGCCTTCACGATATTCTTCTATGTCGTCATCTACACGATGTGGCTGAAGCGTCGCACACCGCTCAACATCGTCATCGGCGGCGCCGCCGGCGCGCTGCCCCCGGTCGTCGGCTATGCGGCGGCGAGCGGCAGCGTCAGTCTCGGCGTGTTGTCGCTGTTCGCCGTGATCTTCATGTGGACGCCGCCCCATTTCTGGGCGTTGGCGCTGGTCAAGAGCGGCGACTATCAGCGCGCCGGCGTGCCGATGTTGCCCAACGTGCGCGGCGCGTCGCGCACTCGGCTGGAAATCCTCCTCTATTCGCTCGTGCTCGCGCCCCTCGGCCTCGCGCCGTGGGTGACTGGACTTGGCGGGAGGCTCTACGCGATTGCGGCGGTGGTCGCCGGCGCAGCGCTCTTGGTCATGGCGGCGCGGGTCTATCGTGTCCGCGAAGGCGCCGCGGCCAACAAGGCGGCGATGCAGATGTTCGGCTTCTCGATCGTCTATCTCTTCGTCCTCGTCACCCTGCTGATCGTCGAGCGCGTCGTGCCGGCGATCGGGCAGGCGGGCTGGTGAGGAAATTGGCATGATCGCGCCGCTCGACGAAGCCTCGCTCGTCGCCGCCCGGCTACGCAACCTGCGCCGCCGCAATCTCGCCGTCGGCCTCGCGATCGGCTTTCTCGCCGCGCTGTTCTACGCGATCGCGATCGTCAAGCTCGGTCCCGAGGCGTTGCGCCCGCTATGAACGCTTCCTCGCCCCGCGCGCCACTCTCCCTCGACCGTCGCAATCTGCGCGTCGGCCTGATCGCCGGCGCGACCGCCCTGGCAATGGTCGGCGCCTCCTTCGCGGCGGTGCCGCTCTATGCGGCGTTTTGCCGGGCGACCGGCTTTGCCGGCACCACCCAGGTGGCGCATGTCGCTCCGGCGGCGCGCGGCGCGCGCGAACTGACCGTCAGCTTCGACGCCAATGTCGCGCCCGGCCTTAGCTGGACCTTCGAGCCGGAGACGGCGAGCGTGCGCCTGCGCACCGGTGCGACGACCACGGTGTTCTTTCGCGTCCACAATCTCGAGCCGCATGAAACCGGGGCGGTCGCGGTGTTCAACGTGACGCCGGAAGTTTCGGGCGCGTGGTTCGACAAGATTTCCTGCTTCTGCTTTTCCGAGCAGCATCTTGGCCCCAACGAAACCGCCGAGCTGCCGGTCGTGTTCTTCCTCGATCCGCATCTCGAGCAGGATCACACCATGGACGACGTTGGGGCGATCACGCTGTCCTACACGCTGTTCGCCGCCAAGGACGACGGCAAGGACGCCGCCAAGCCGGTGGCGCTTGCGCCGCCGTCGGATACTGCGCCGCCGCGACTATAAGGGCGGGCGCCCGCGAAGCGCCCGATACGATCACAACCGAACGGCGGCGAGGCCGGTCGGCACGAGTAGGGGAACAGAATGGCCGACGCCCACGCCAAGCCGCATCACGACTACCATCTCGTCAACCCCAGCCCGTGGCCGCTGGTGGGCGCGGGCTTCGCCTTCCTTACGGCGTTCGGCCTGATCCTGACGATGCACGCCAAGGACATGGCGCTCGGTCGGTTCGGCCCGGCGTTGCTCGGCATCGGCTTCGCCGGCATCCTCTATGTGATGGCCTCGTGGTGGATGGACGTCATCCACGAAGCGGAGACCGGCGACCACACCCGCGTCGTGCAGATCAGCCATCGCTACGGCATGATCCTGTTCATCGCCTCCGAGGTGATGTTCTTCGTCGCTTGGTTCTGGGCGTTCTTCGACGCGTCGTTGTTCACCAACGAAACGATCCAATACGGTCGTGTCGCCTTCACCGGCGGCGTGTGGCCGCCCAAGGGCACCGAGGTTCTCGATCCGCTCAACCTGCCGCTGCTCAACACGCTGCTGCTGGTCACCTCCGGCGCGACGGTCACCTGGGCCCATCACGCGTTGCTGCACAACGACCGCCAGGGGCTCAAGATCGGCCTGACGCTGACGATCCTGCTCGGCCTGTGCTTCACCTGCGTGCAGGGCTGGGAATATGCCCACGCGCCCTTCGCCTTCAAGAACTCGATCTACGGCGCGACCTTCTTCATGGCGACCGGCTTCCACGGCGCGCATGTCATCATCGGCACGATCTTCCTCATCGTCTGTCTGGTGCGCGCCAGAGCTGGCCAGTTCACGCCTGAGCAGCACCTCGGCTTCGAGTTCGCCGCTTGGTACTGGCATTTCGTCGACGTGGTCTGGCTGTTCCTGTTCTGCTGCATCTACGTCTGGGGCTCGTGGGGCGCGGTGATCGAGGGAGCGACGGGTTGACGCGCTGTCGGCGCGCCGCCCGCTCGATGAGGATGATGCGCGATGGTCGATGAGGCGGGGGGCGTAGCGCCCTCGCCGATCGTCACTGGCCTTGCCGGGCGCTGCCCGCGCTGCGGCCGGGGCGCGATGTTCTCGAGTTTCCTCACAGTGGCGCCGGCATGCAAGGCGTGTGGGCTCGACTTCAGCTTCGCCGACGCTGGCGATGGTCCGGCGGTGTTCGTCACGCTGATCGGCGGCTTCCTGATCCTGGGCGCGGTGCTTGGCGTCCAGGTCGCCTACGACCCGCCGTTGTGGGTCTACCCGCTCATCTTCATCCCGCTGACGTTGATCGTCTGCCTCGGTTTGCTCAGGCCGTTCAAAGGCCTGCTGATCGCCTCGCAGTTCGTCAATCGGGCGGCGCCGGGACGGCTGGAACGGCCGTGACCCGCGCCCTTCGCGCCCTGATCGCGCCCGCCGTGGCGACGCTGATCGGCGTCGCGCTGCTCGTCGCCTTGGGAAACTGGCAGTTGCGTCGCCTCGCCTGGAAGGAGGCGCTGATCGCGGCGGTCGAAACCCGCTCTCATGCGCCCCCCGTCGATGCGCCAACCGAGGCCGAGTGGCCGCGCCTCGATCCCGCCGACTACGAATATCGTCACGTGCGGCTCACCGGCGCGTTCGAGCGCGACAAGCAGGTTCTCGTCTTTCGCGCGCTTTCCGATCCGCGCGGGCGCTACGGCGGGCAGGGCGATCTGGTGCTGACGCCGCTGCGCCTTGCCGATGGGTCGGTCGTGCTGGTCGATCGCGGCTTCGTTCCGGACGCGAGCAAAGCGGCGGCCGATGACGTCGGCGGCGGGCAGACGACGGTGACCGGACTGATGCGCGCCAGCGAAGCGCGCAACTGGTTCACGCCGGCCGACGATCCCGCCAAGGGGCAATGGTTCACCCGCGACATCTCGGCCATCGCCAGCGCCGAGGCGCTGACGCGGGTCGCGCCGTTCATCGTCGACGCCGACGCCGGCGCCGCTCCCGACGCGCTGCCGGAGGGCGGCGAGACGATCCTCGCCTTTCCCAACAATCATTTCTCCTATGCGCTGACCTGGTACGGGCTCGCGGCGGCGTTGATTGGCGTCTTCGGCGCGTTCGCGGCCTCGCGCCTGCGCGCGGGAGACGATTTGGGCGAGGATCCCGCCGTCAGCGACAAAATTGAATCGTGACTGGAAAATAAAACCAAGTCTAAGCTGACTTTGGGGGGTCACGATGGAGCGGTTCGCTACAAATTCATTGCGCGGTCCACCGCCGATCTTCAGCGGAATTTCGTCCTGGAGCCGCTATCTCCACTATCTTAGAGACCCGCTGGACTTCTTTGCTTCGACGCAGCGTGACCACGGCCCGATGACCGCGCTGGGAAATCCGGTGCCGCTGGCGCCGGGCAAACGACGGTTCATCCTCACCTCGGGCGCTCAGTACAACCGCATCGTCTTGGGACGAACGGATCTGTTCCGCCCCGGCGGCCAAGTGCTGCGCGGTCCGAGGAGCTCGGCGCACTACCGCATCCGTCAGGGCCTGTTTTCGATGTACGGCGCGCATCAGACCGCCGATCGCCGGATGATGCAGCCGCCATTTCTCAAGCCGGTGATGGCGACCTACCTGGGCGCGATGTCGCAGCTCGTCGACACATTCATCGACCGCTGGCGCGAGTTCGAACACGTCGACATGTACGAGGAAATGCGCACGCTCTCGAATTGGGTGGCCGCCCATTTGCTGTTCGGTTCGGACAACTTTCACAACTCGCGGCGCTTTGGCGAGGCGATCGAGCAATGGCTTCTGCTCGATTCCGCCGCGCGCGCAAGACTTTCGGTCATCGACATTCCCGGCTCGACCTTCAGCCGCGTGCTGAAGAAGGCCGAGGAGGTCGAGGCGATGATGAAGGCGGAAATCCAGCGCAAGCGCGACGCAGCCGCCGGCGGCTCCGACGTGCTGTCGATCCTGATCGACGCGGCCGCCAAGGACCCCGCTGCGCTGCCGGAATGGCGCCTGATCGCGCACGCGGTGATCCTCTACGCCGCCAGTTTCGAGACCACCGCCAACGCGCTCGCCTGGACGCTGTTTCTGATCGCGCAGCATCCCGAGATCGCCGCCGACCTGCACGAGGAAATCGAGCAGGGGGTGACGAATTGGCCGCCCGACTATCGAACGCTCGACGAACTGCCGCTGCTTGACGGCGTGCTCAAGGAATCGATGCGGTTGCTGCCCCCCGTCGCCTACACGTTTCGCACGCCGATGGAGCCGGTCGAGATCGACGGTTTGACGTTAGGTATCAAAGACAAGATTCTCTTGGCGCATTACCTCACGCATCGCGATCCGACGGTCTTTCCAAATCCCAATCGCTTCGATCCCAAGCGATGGTTCGAGGCGAAGCCCGACCCGTACGAATATGTCGCCTTCAGCGCCGGGCCGCGCTTGTGCCTTGGCATCAGTTTCGCGCAGCTGGAGCTCAAGCTGACGATCGCGCGGATCATGCAACGCTTCCGGCTGACGCTCGTCCCGGGTTCGCAAATCGACGCGGGGGTCCAATTGACCCTGCGGCCGGAGGGCGGCCTGCCGATGACGGTCGCGCCGCAAGACCGCAATTTCACCGCCGCGAAGATCACCGGCAACATTCACCGCATAGTCGATTTCAACTAGCGCGCGTTTCGAGGCCCGAGGCGAAAGAGCGATGAAAGAGACGCGCGAGGGGCTCGGGTTCAGGCTGTCCAGCAAACGCCTGCCGAAGCAGGCGACGCAGCGGGCGAACCGATTCCTGAACAGGCTGTTTGGGTTCGACACGTTCAACGAAATATTCCGCGCGCTGCCCGAATGCCCGGATTCGCAGCTCATGCAGACGGTGCTCGACGCCATGAATGTGCGCGTCGAGCGCGCCGGGGCGCCGTTAGAGGCGATCCCGCGCAGCGGCCCGCTGGTCGTCGTGTGCAACCACCCGTTTGGAATCGTCGACGGCCTGGCGATCGGCGCCATCTTGCAGTCGATCCGCGCCGACGCCTCGCTGCTGACCGCTCACTGGCTGTCGCTGGTGCCGCGATTTCGCACGCAATATCTGATCGTGGTGGGCGCGCAGGGCGCCGGCAAGCGTCGCCGTCAGAGCGTCGCCGGCTGGCTGACGGCGCTCCAGCGGCTCAAGGGCGGCGAGGCGGTGGTGATTTTTCCCGCCGGCCGGGTCGCGCGCCTCCGCTGGGCGCGGCTTTCGGTCGCCGACGCGCCCTGGAGCCCGCACGTGGCGAGCGTCATCCGAAAGACCTCGGCGCAGGTCATCCCGGTCTTTTTCGCCGGCGGCAACAGCCGGGCCTTTTACGCCCTGTCGGCCGCGCTCCCGGCGCTTGCGAACTTCCTGCTCGCCCGGGAATTTCTCAAAAAGAAAAACGCAACCCTGCGGGTCGTGGTCGGCCAGCCGATCGCGCCAGCCAAGCTCGCCTCATTCGACACGGATCAGGCGGCGATAGACTTCCTGCGCGCCGAGGTTGAGCGTCTCGGTCGGTGAGGGGCGGGGGGCGATGGAGATGGTGGGCGCTAGAGGGATTGAACCTCTGACCCCTTCCATGTCAAGGAAGTGCTCTACCGCTGAGCTAAGCGCCCAACTCCATCGCGAGTGGGCGGGGTATAAACAATCGCGCCACCCCACGCAATGGCGTTTTGGCGGGAAACCACGCGATCACGCAACCGGCCATGAGCCACGAACTGACGCTGCGCCGCGCCCTCGCCGACGATCTCGGCGCGATCATGGCGATCGAGCGCATGCCGGGCTTCGAGCGCTGGGTCGGGCGCTCGAGCGAGAGCGAGCATCGCGAGATGATGGCGGGGGCGAGCTACGCGTATCTGGTCGCGGAGTCCTCGGGCGCCATCGTTGCTTTCGCCATCCTGCGCGATCTTCACGATCCGCACGGCAATCTCTATCTCAAGCGGATCGCCGTCGCGCAGACCGACGCCGGCCTCGGCAGCGCGTTCCTCGCGCTCATCGCGGCCTGGGCGTTCGGCCACGAGCGGGTCCACCGCTTCTGGCTCGACTGTTTCGCCCATAATTTGCGCGCGCAGCGCGTCTACGAGAAACTTGGCTTCGCGCGCGAGGGATTGCTGCGCGAAGCCTTTCTTGGCGCCGACGGCGTGCGGCGGGACTTGACGCTGATGTCGCTGACGCGGCCGCGATGGGCCGTGCGCAGCGGTTGAATTGCTTTCACCGCTCGCGGCGTTCCAGCACGATCAGCGATCCCATGACTGGCGCGTTGGCCTCCGTGCGCAGCACCGTGCGCTGCTCCGTCCGAACGACGAACCAGGGCCCAGCTTTGGCGCGCAGCGCGCGCACGCTATGGGCGAAGCGGCCCGAAGGCAGCAGCGCGTAGGAGGCTTCCTCGGTCGTCTCGACGTTGAAGGCGACCAGCGCGCCCGGCGCCGTGACGTGCGCCGCGGCGCGCAGGAATGCGCCGAGGTCGCCAAGATAAATGAGCGCGTCGGCGGCGAAGAGGAGATCGAAACGTTCCTCGCTCTGCTCGAGAAACGCGATCATGTCCCCTTCGACCAGACGATCGTAGAGATTGCGGTTCGCCGCCTTTTCGAGCATGCGCGGCGACAGATCGACGCCGACAAGACGCGTTCGTCCGGGGCGCAGGCGCGGTCCGGCAAGGCCGGTGCCGCAGCCAAGATCGAGGACGCGCGGCAGCTCGCGCCCATAGCTTTCGACAATGGCGACAAGCTTTTCGGGCACATCGTAGCCGAGCACTTCGACCAGCTGCTTGTCGAAGGTCTCGGCGAAACGGTCGAAATAGGCGACGAGATAGTCACTCGGCGCGCGATCGAACTTCTCGCCGGCCACGGCGTCGAACAGATAACGCTGAATCGGATCGCTGCGCACTTTGGTCATCCGCGAGCGGCCAAGGCGGATCGCGGTCGCGCGGTGGCCGTAGGCGGTGAGCAGCGAGAAGGCGGTGCCGACCACCGTCTCCGCCTCCTCGGCGTGAGCGCCCGCCGCAGCCGCGTAAGCGGCGAACGCAGCGGTCTCGTCGTCGGCGATGAGGGTTTCGAGAAACCGCGCCAGGGCGTAGCGGCGCACCAGCTTACGGTCGATCAGGTTTCCTCCGGCGATCTGCGCGCCGAGTTCGCGCGCCGCGCCGGCGAAATCGCCGGTGAAGAACAACGCCTGGCCCAGACCGGCGCGGATCAGCGCGTTCTGGCAGCCGGCGGCGAGGGCGCGCCGCCAATGCACCACCGCTTCCGCATAGCGGCGCTGTTCGAAGCAAAGAAGCCCGAGGCCAAAGGCGGCTTCGCCGAGCTGCGGGTCATGCTGAAGCGCCGCCGAAAAGGCGCGTTCGGCGCCGGCCGGATCGGCGAGAGCGTTGGCGACCAGGGCGAGGCCCAGCCAGCCGCGCGCAAAGCGCGGTTCGAGCGCGACGACGCGCTCGAAAACCGGACGCGCTTCGACCGGATTGCCGCTCGCGTGCAATGTCGAAGCAAGATCGAGCCACAAGGCGGCGTCGTCGAGGGCGAGGGCCGCAGCCGTGGCGAGAACGACGCTGGCGGTGAGCGGATTGCCCATCGACCATTGCGTCAGGCCAAATCGCCGCAGCGCGTTGGCGGGCGCGGCGCCTTGCTGGAAGAGCGCGTCGAGCGGGGGGCTGGTGGCGCGCCAAATGGCGATGCGGTCGGCGATTTGGGCGGCGTCGAGCCGCGCGATGAGCGAGGGCAGGGGAGCCTCGCCCCCGCTTGCCGGAGCCAGGAGCCCAACGGCCTCATCGAGACCGGCGTCGGTTTCCAGCCAGGCGCGCGCCGCCGCGCTCGAACTCGGCGATCCTGCACGCCCATGCGTTGCTGACGAAACGCTTCTCGACATGGGCTTCTCCATTGGCGACGCTGTTCGCGCCAGATTGGAGAGCGAGGGTGGCGTTCCAGACTGGCGCGGGCCTGACTTCGCCGAAGGCGCGGGGTCGACGCCCCGTTCAGGCGGGGCGCGGGTCGGCGGCGGGAGGCTGGGACGCGGGCCCAGCGTGAGGGGCCAACCAGGGTAGCCGGAGCGTGGCGAGGAACAGCAGCGCGTGCAGGGCGCAGAGCAGGCTGAACGCCGCGACGAAGGCGCCTGACGTCGATGCGGGATCTGGCGTCGAGGCGAGCCGCCAGCCAAGGAAGGCCGCGCAGAGCGTCGTCAGCGTCGGGCCGCCGAGGCGCTGAACGATGTTCATCGCGGTCGTCGCCATCGGCAGGTCTTGGCGCGCCACCGACGCGTAGCCCGAGGCGATCGAGGGAATGCCGATGGCGCTGACGCCAACGCCGCGAATGAACAGGCTCGCCGCCAGGACGGGGACGACGAGGCCGTGCTCAGCCAAAAAGACCAGCGGCAGAGTTCCCGCCAGAGCCAAGAGCGCGCCGCACCCGGCGAGCTTGCGAATGCCGAACCGCTTCGTAAGGCGGCCCAAGAACGGATATGTGCACATCATGCCCAGGCCGAGCGGCGCGAGCAGCCAGCCGGTTTGGCTTGGCGACAGGCCGCAGGCGCGCACCAGATAGATCGGGATCAGCATCTGGCCGGCGAAGGCGACGCCGTTGAGCATGAACATGGCCGCGATCGAAGCGGAGAACCCCTTGCCCGCGAGCAGCCGCAGGTCGATCAAAGCGGCGTCGCCCTTGGCTTTTGCGTTGCGGTAAAACAGCGCGAACATGACGATGGCGAGGACCAGCGCCGCGGCGCCAATCGGGTCATCCAGATGGTCCGAGCCATAGAGGAACAGCACGAGCGCCGGCGACAGCAGGGCGAGGCCGGCGAGGTCCAGGCTGCGCGGGCGCGTCTCTTCCCGATCGTTGGGCAGGAATGCCCCAGCGAGCGCAAGCGCGAGGACGCCGACCGGCAGGTTGATCAAAAAAAGCCAGCGCCAGGACGCGAACTGGAGGATGGCGCCGGCGACGACGGGGCCGAGCAGCGGCGCCAGCAGCAACGGCAGAACGGCGACGCTCATGACCTGCGTCATGTGTTTGCCGGCGGCGCGGGCGATCATCATTTGCGCCATCGGCGCCAGCAGTCCGCCGCTCATGCCCTGCAAGATGCGGAAGGCAATCAGCGAATTCGCCGACCATGCCGAGCCGCACAGGGCCGAAGAGAGCGTGAAGGCGGCAAAGCACCAGAGATAGAGCGCCTTCGCGCCGATGCGATCGACGAGCCAGCCGCTGAGCGGCAGCATCAGCGCCAGCGCCAGCAGATAGCCGCTCGTCACCCATTGGATCGCCGAAAGGCTGACGTTGAGATCGGCGGCGAGGCTGGCGAGCGACACATTGACGACCGTGGCGTCGAGTTGCGCCATGAAGGAGCCAATCGCCGCGACGCAGACCACTTTCCAAATGCCAGGCGCGAGCCGATCGGCGCGATTGTCGCCGTCGGACGAAGCTGAACCGCTAACCCTCGATGACTCACTCATGCGCGATCGAGCAGCTCGACAATCTCGCGGGCAGACCCGGTTTCGCTCAAGCGCGGAAAGATCCGGGTGACGCTATTGTCATGCGCCTCGGGAACTCATGTCGGTGATGGCGTCGAGCGCCACCGTTACGTTGAACCCGAGTTCATATGCGTAGCGGGCGGTCGATTCGACGCCGATGCTGGTGGCGACGCCGGCGAGGACCACCTGGGTGACCCCAAGCGCCTTCAGTTTTGCCGCGAGGTCGGTGTTGGTGAAAGCGCCCCACGTCTTCTTGCTCACCCGCACGTCGCCCGGCTGCGCGTTCAACTCGGGCGCGAGATCGGCCCAATCCGCCGGCAGGCCTGCGAGACTAGAGCTTCGATCGCTCCGGCCTGGCGCCACGCCCGTGACGTTGACCAACACGACCGGCAGGCCGCGACGCCGGAACGCGGCGGTCAGAGCCGTGGCGGCGGAGAGGACGCCGGCGATCGGATGGACGGTGGGAAGGCCGACGATGCCCTTCTGAAGGTCGATGACAATGAGCGCGGTCTTCGGATCAAGGGTCGTGACGGTCATGGTGAGCCTTAGGGTTGCTAGGATTCGGAGAGGCGTTTGAGGAGTTCGACGGCGCCGGCGAGCTGGCGCAGTTCGTGCGCGCTCAGCCGCGCCTGCAGGGCGCGAAGCAGCCAGTCCTGGCGAGCCGCCCGAGCCGCGCTCACCCAATTGCGGAAATGATCGGTGAGCGAGACGATGGTCTGGCGCCCGTCCGAGGGGTCGGGCGCGCCCGCCACATAGCCGGCAGTCTCGAGCGCCGCGATGATCGCGCCCATCGATTGCGGCCGCATACCCTCGGCCCGCGCCAGCGCGCTCCCGGTCGTCGGCCCGTCGCGCTCCAGCCGCAGCAGTACGGATTTTTGCGACGAAGTCAGGTCGCGATCATCGGCCTGCTCACGCACGCGCCGGCCGAGGGCGCCGATCACGATGCGAAGCTCCGCGGCGAGGGCTCCGGCGACTTCGGAATCGGCCAGTTCTGACTTCATGCAGCCACTATGGCACACATGAAGGATATCTACAAAGTTTTCCTTCATATGTGTCGTGATGGCGGCTCTCCCGCCGTCGCCGGGTCGCTCGCCACGGGCCGCCCCAGGCCGCGCGCATTGACTTCGCGCCCGCGCCGTGGTTTCCAGACCCCGGTCTGGCGCCACGGCGCCTCGGTTCGGACTTCCGCAATGCCGCTCAGCGCGTTGAAAACGAAGAGCAAATCGACCGCCGCCCACACAGGCGGCGCGACCGTCTAGCTGCGCCTTCCGCTCCGATTCCTCCCTCGGCGGGGCGCCGGGGAGCTTGCCCGCAAGGGCGATTCGGGGGAACCGCCAGCAAAGGGACTTTTCTCATGTCAGGCTTCAAGGTCGCCGTCGCGGGCGCTACCGGCAATGTCGGCCGCGAGATGCTCGCCATTCTCGCCGAGCGCCGCTTTCCCGTTTCCGAGGTGATCGCCCTCGCGTCGCCGAGCTCGATCGGCCGGGAAGTCTCGTTCGGCGACCGCGTGCTCAAGTGCAAGGCGCTGGAGAATTTCGATTTCTCCGACGTCGACATCTGCCTGATGTCGGCGGGCGGCGCTGTGTCGAAGGAATGGTCGCCGCGCATCGGCGCGCAGGGCTGCGTCGTGATCGACAATTCCTCGGTCTGGCGCATGGACCGCGACGTGCCGCTGGTGGTGCCCGAGGTCAACGCCGACGCGGCGCAGGGCTTCCGCAAGAAGAACATCATCGCCAACCCGAATTGCTCGACCGCCCAGCTCGTGGTGGCGCTGAAGCCGCTGCACGACAAGGCGCGCATCAAGCGGGTGGTGGTGGCGACCTATCAATCGGTGTCGGGGGCCGGGCGCGAGGCGATGGACGAATTGTTCACGCAGACCCGCGCCGTGTTCGTCTCCGATCCGGTCGAGCCCAAGCAGTTCCCCAAGCGTATCGCCTTCAACGTCATTCCGCAGATCGACGTCTTCCTCGACGACGGCTCGACCAAGGAAGAGTGGAAGATGGTGGTCGAGACCAAGAAGATTCTCGATCCCAAGATCAAGCTGATTGCGACTTGCGTGCGCGTGCCGGTGTTCATCAGCCATTCCGAGGCGGTCAACATCGAGTTCGAGCAGCCGATCACCGCCGACGAGGCGCGCGACATCTTACGCGAGGCGCCGGGCTGCCTGGTCATCGATCGGCGCGAGCCGGGCGGCTACATCACGCCGCACGAAGCGGCGGGCGAGGACGCAACCTACATCTCGCGCATTCGCGAGGACCCGACAGTCGAGTACGGCCTGTCGCTGTGGTGCGTCTCCGACAATCTGCGCAAGGGCGCCGCGCTCAACGCGGTGCAGATCGCCGAAGTGCTGGCCAATCGCGGCTGGCTGAAGCCCAAGCAGAAGGTCGCCTGAACGGCGCGGCCGGGTTGCTCCGCTCCGTGCGGCGGCGCGCCGTTTTCGCCATCGCCCGCCTCATATTCGGCCCATTTAACCTGCGATTAGCGTGGGCGGCTTCGTGGGGGAAGACGTCCGGGGCGCGTGGCGTCGAGCGCCCCAGTTCTGCTAGGATGACGCCGAATCTTTCGCTCAAGCCATCCGGTCCTCCCCAATGGCGTCTGCCCCGGCCAACCGTTTTCTCACCTCGCCGCGCATTTTCCTGCTCGGCATGGCGACGTTTCTCATTCTGGTCGGCTTCGCCGTCCTCATCCTCTACAAGCAAATCCTGATCGCTTTTTCGGCCAATCCTGGCCTCAACGGCCTGATCCTCGGCGTGCTCGGGGTTGGCTCGCTGTTCGCCTTCCGCCAGGTGTTCCGGCTGTTCCGTGAAATCCGCTGGGTCAATTCGCTGGCGTCCCCGGGGCCGGCGGCGCGAATCGTCGAGCCGCGCCTGCTTGGGCCGATGGCGACGCTGATCAACGCGGGGGCGGGCGAGCGCGGCCTGTCGACCAACACCTCGCGCGCCATCCTCGATTCGATCGGCACCCGTCTCGACGAAGGGCGCGAACTCAACCGCTACCTCATCGGGCTGCTGGTGTTTCTCGGTCTGCTCGGCACATTCTGGGGTCTGCTGGAAACCGTCCATTCGATCAGCGGCGTGATCGACAGCATGAAGAGCGGCGCCGACACCACCACCATGTTCGACGATCTCAAGAGCGGCCTTTCGGCGCCGATCGCCGGCATGAGCGTGTCGTTCACCTCCTCGCTGTTCGGCCTCGCCGGCTCGCTGATTCTCGGCTTCCTCGATCTGCAGGCGGGGCAGGCGCAGAATCGCTTCTACACCGAGCTTGAGGATTTTCTCGCCAGCCCATGTCGAGACCAACCCGCCGCCGGTGGTCGCCGGCGCGGTCGAGCGCGTGCCGGGCGAACGGCTACGATCAGCGCAAGAGCGCGGCGGCGATGGCGAGCCTCGCCGAAGGCATCCAGTCGCTGGTGAGCCACATGCGCCAGGAGCAGCAGCAGATCCGCGACTGGGTCGAGGCGCAAGCCGCGCAGCAGGACGACATCCGCAAATTGCTGCGCCGGCTGGTCAGCGAGCGCGAGCCGCACTGAGACCCACCCCGGAGTTGAGCCATGGCGCTGTCGCGCGGCCGCCGAGTTGAAAGCGTCAACTATTGGCCCGGCTTCGTCGACGCGCTGTCGACGATGCTGCTGGTCATCATCTTCCTGCTCTCGGTGTTCATGCTGGCGCAGTTCTTCCTGTCGCGCGAAGTGACGGGCAAGGACACCGCGCTCGCCAAGCTCAATCAGCAGATCGAGGAGCTGACCAGTCTGCTAGCGATCGAGCGTTCGCAGCAGGGCGAAGACCAGGCCAAGATCGCCTCGCTGACCGCGACGCTCGACGCCTCGCAGGCCGAGCGCAAGCAATTGCTCGACGCCGCCGCGCAGGGCGGCGCGGGCGCCGAGGCCGCAGCGCGACAAGATGGGCGCCGCCGCCAATGCGATCGACGCGGAGCGCCAGATTTCGGCCAAGCGCGCTCGCCCAGGTCGACATTCTCAATCAGCAGATCAACGCCTTGCGCAAGCAGCTCGCCGCGATCCAGCAGGCGCTCGATGCGTCGGAAGCCTCCGACAAGGACTCGCAGGCCAAGATCGCCGACCTCGGGCAGCGCCTCAACGTCGCGCTGGCGCAGAAGGTGCAGGAGCTCGCGCGCTACCGCTCCGACTTCTTCGGACGCCTGCAGGCAGATTCTCGGCGCGCGGCCCGACATCCGGGTTGTCGGCGATCGGTTCGTGTTTGAGTCTTCGGTGCTGTTCGATTCCGGCAAGGCCGACATCAGTTCGGCCGGCCATCAATCGCTCGACAGCCTCGCCAGCGCAGTGCTCGACCTCGAGCGCGAAATCCCGCCCGACATTCCGTGGATCCTGCGCGTCGACGGCCATACCGATTCGCACGCGATCAGTAGCAGCGCCTTCAAGTCGAATTGGGAATTGTCAGCCGCGCGCGCCATCTCGGTGGTGCAATATCTGGTCTCCAAGGGGATCGAGCCGAACCGCCTCGTCGCCGCCGGCTTTGGCGAGTTCCAGCCGATCGACCCGGGAACCGACGAGGAAGCCCTCGCCCACAACCGCCGTATCGAGCTGAAGCTGACCGAGCGGTGAGAGGTCGCCGTCATGGCCGGGCTCGACCCGGCCATGACGGCGCAACTGTCGAAGTCTACAGCCTGGATGCCCGGCTCAAGGCCGGGCATGACGGGGATGGGCGGCGGCGGCGCCGTCGTGGCCGGGCTTGACCCGGCCATCCAGGCGCGATCGCCGAGGGCTCAGGCTCGATGCCCGGCCGCAGCTTCAGACTACTGGCAATAGTCCCAATAGCCGCTGGTGTAGGTCTGGTCGTTCCAATACCAGCACAGATCGGGCGAGGGGGGCGGGGGCGGCGTATTGGCGATGACGGTGATGATCGCTCCCAAGGTCACGCCGGCGAAGATCGCGCCGAAATAGGACTGGTTTTGCCACGGCCGATAGATCGGCCGGTAATTCGGCGGCCGCATGTGGTGCGGCGGCGGACGGAAATTACCTGGCGGCCGGGTCGGGCGTCCCGGAGTCGGCCTGCCAGGCGGGCGTCCGATATTCGGCCTGCCCGGCGGGCGTCCCAGATTCGGTCTACCCGGCGGGCGTCCCAGATTCGGCCTGGACGGGCCGGCGGGCCTGTGCACCGCCGCCCCCCCGCACTTCGGACCCACGCAGGCGGCAAGGCTGAAGGCCGCCCCATCGCGCAGGGATTCGCCAACCAACGCATTGCCCGGCGCCGACATGGCCTCTGCCGCCTGAGCGCCGAGAAAGACCAGGATCGCCGCAGCTGCGACCGCCGCTCTGTATGCAGACATCGTGTCCTCCCTCAGCCGTGAGACGGCTCCGGCCGAGAATTTGCTCTGGCCCCGCGCCTTTGACAAGCCCAGTGTCGCCGCTCCGCTGGCGGCGGTCCTGCGGATGCGATCGTTCAATCGCCGGCCGCGCGTTGCGGACCTATGCTTCATCTGCCGAATTCCGGCCAACTCCGCCCGGGCCTCTATTCCCAACCGCTCCGAGCGCTCACGTCTTCGTTACCCGGAGGCGGACAAGCGTCCCAACCTATGCGCCGTTTCGCCAGCTTGCCGTAACGCCCGCCGCCAGCCAAAGTTCGCCGATGCCCGCTCGCCGTTTTGCCTTCGTCGTCGCCGCGCTCATCGCGCTCGCTGCTCCCGCCGCCGCGCAATCCCGCCTCGACGACATCCTCGCCCGCGGCGTCTTACGCGTCGGCGCAACCGGCGACTATCCGCCGTTCGCGACGCGCGCCGCCGACGGGACTTACGCTGGCCTCGACATCGACATGGCGCAATCGCTCGGCGCGGCGCTCGGCGTCAGGATCGAGTTCGTGCCGACGCATTGGGCCGACCTGACCCGCGATCTTGACGCTGGCGCCTTCGACATTGCGATGGGCGGCGTTTCGATCACGCTGGAGCGGCAGAAGAAGGCGTTGTTCTCCGCGCCGTATTTGCGCGACGGCAAGACGCCGATCGCGCGCTGCGCCGACAGGGACAAGTTCGCTTCGCTGGCGGCGATCGATCAGCCGCAAGTGACGGTGATCGTCAATCCCGGCGGCACCAACGAGAAGTTCGATCGCGCCCATTTGCAGGGAGCGAAGATCGAAGTGTGGAGCGACAATCTGACGATTTTTCGCGAGTTGGAAAAGGGCGGCGCCGACCTGATGATCACCGACGCGACCGAGACGCTCTATCAGCAGAAGCTGCATCCGGGCGCGCTCTGCGCGATCCATCCCGAGGCGCCCTTCGATTTCAGCGAGAAGGCCTATCTCCTGCCGCGCGACTTCGCACTGAAGGATTTCGTCGACCAGTGGCTGCACATCAGCCAGGCGAACGGCGCCTTGGCTGCGATCAAGGCGAAGTGGTTGGAGTGACGCGCGGCGCGGCCCTTCCCCCGCGAGGGGCGAAGGGGACACCGCTCTACTCCGCCGCCTTCGCGCCTTTGCCGAGCGCGGCGGCGCCGGATTCGAATTGCAGGCGGGCGAGGCGGGAGTAGAGGCCGCCGGCGGCGAGCAGGCTGGCGTGCGTGCCTTCTTCGACGATCGAGCCCGCTTCGACCACCAGGATGCGGTCGGCTTCGACGATCGTCGCCAGGCGATGGGCGATGACCAGCGTGGTGCGACCCTTCATCAACTCGTCGAGCGCGCCCTGCACCAGCGTCTCGTTCTCGGCGTCGAGGGCCGAGGTCGCTTCGTCGAGCAGCAGCACCGGCGCGTTCTTGAGGAGCGCGCGAGCGATGGCGAGGCGCTGGCGTTCGCCCCCCGACAGCGTGACGCCGCGTTCGCCGAGCGCCGTGTCGTAGCCATGCGGCAGCGCGCTCACGAAACGGTCGGCCGCGGCGCGCTTGGCCGCCTCGACGATGTCAGCGCGCGTCGCCCCCGGCGCGCCATAGGCGATGTTGTCGGCGACGCTCGCCCCGAAGATGAAAGGCTCCTGCGGCACCAACGCGATTTCGCGGCGCAGCGCCTTGGGATCGAGCTTGGCGATGTTGACGCCGTCGAGCGTAATCGCGCCCTCCAGCGGATCGTAAAAGCGTTCGATCAACTGGAACAGCGTCGATTTGCCGGCGCCTGACGGGCCGACGATCGCCACCATTTCGCCCGGCGCGACGCGGAAGCTCAGATCGTAGAGCACCTTTTCGTCGGGGCGGCCGGGATAGGCGAAGGTGACGTCCGCGAAGTCGATTTCGCCGCGCGCCGGCGAGGGCAGGGCGAGCGGCGTGCGCGGCGCAAGGATGCGTGGGCTGGCGGCGAGTATCTCGCCGATGCGCGCCGCCGCACCCGCCGCCTGCGACACCTCGCTCCACACTTCCGACAATTGGCCGAGGGCGCCGGCGCCGAACACCGCCGAGAGCAGGAATTGCATGAGCGCGCCCGCGGTCATGCGGCCGGCGATGACGTCATTGGCGCCGAGCCAGAGCACGACGACGACGCTGGACGAGATGAGGAACAGCGCCGCCGCAGTGACGATGGCGCGCGATTGCATCATTGACCGCGCAGCTTCGAAGGCGGCGTTGGCGGCGGCGCGGTAGCGGTCGGCGGCGAAACTCTCTGCGACGAAGGACTGCATCACGCGCACCGCCGAGAGGCTCTCGCTGGCGAAGGCGGTCGCGTCGGCGAGCGCGTCCTGGGCGAGGCGCGAGCGCCCGCGCACTGTTCGCCCCGCCGCGTAGAGCGGCAGGATGATGATCGGAATGGCGGCGATCACATACGCCGATAATTTCGGACTGGTGTAGACCATCAGCGCGATCGCGCCGATGAACAGGAAGACGTTGCGCAGCGCGATCGAGGCCGACGAGCCGAAGGTCGCCTTCAACTGGGTGGTGTCGACCGACAGGCGCGAAATGATCTCACCGGTTTTTTCCGCGTCGAAATAGGCGGGGTCGAGCGTCGTCAGATGCGCGAACAGATCGCCGCGCAGCTCGGCGACGATGCGCTCGCCGAGCGTCATCACGAGGTAGTAGCGCGCCGCCGAGGCGACGCCGAGAATCGCGGCGACGCCGATCAGCGAGAGAAAATAGAGGTGAATGAGATCGGAACGGTCGCCCGAGAAGCCTTTGTCGATCATGCGACGGACCGCGATCGGCACGACCAGCGTCGCGGCTGACGCGACCACCAGCGCAACCATGGCGGCGACGATCTGGCCGCGATGGGCGAGGGCGTAGGGCAGGATTGGCCGCAGTGCACGCAGCGAAACGCTGGGCGGGCTCGCGCCGGGCTGGAAACTCATCGGGCTGTGCGCTCCGGAGTGGTCATTGGTCACGCCTTAACTCACCACGCTCGGGCCGAAATCAAGCCCCTGACGCCGGCGCCGGCGCTTGCGTCGCGCCGCCCCCCGGACTATAGAGGCGCCCAATTGCGGAGCCGCCGGACCCCGGACGGCTCTGTTTTGTTTGATCGAGGACGGACGATGAAGGCCGACATCCACCCCAACTACCACATGATCAAGGTCGTGATGACCAACGGCGACGAATTCTTCACCCGTTCGACCTACGGCGAAGAGGGCGCGACGCTCAACCTCGACATCGATCCCAACACCCATCCGGCCTGGACCGGCGGTTCGCAGCAGCTCCTTGATCGCGGCGGACGCCTGTCGCGCTTCAACACCCGCTTCGGCGCCATCGGCCTCGGCGCGAAGAAGTAAGGCCGCGTTTCCCTTCTCCCGCTCCGCGGGAGAAGGTGGCCCGTAGGGCCGGATGAGGGATCGCGCAAACTCCCCCAATCCATTTCACAATCTGCGCAAGGCCGTCACCGCGCCGCCGCCGTTTGCCTCAATACGCGAACCGGCTGTGGCGAGCGGCTCGCTTGTCACTTTCATTGCCCAGCCGTTCGCGTGCAGCAGCGCGTTTGCGTCGCGCATGACGCCGACGTGGCCCTTCCAGAAGACGAGGTCGCCGCGTCTGAGGCTTGCGGTCTCAAGCGGCAGCGGCGCGCCGAGGCTCGCCTCCATCATGTCGCTGTCGCGCGGCGCGGCGATCCCCGCCGCGGCCAAGGCCGTCTGCACCAGTCCCGAACAGTCGATTCCCTCGCTGGTGCGCCCGCCCCAGAGATAGGGCGTCTCGAGAAAACGCTCGGCGACCGCGACGAAGTCGGGCTCGCGCGCCTCGTTCGGCGCGACGTGCTGGGCGTAAATCCATAAATCGTCGCCGGTCACGGCGAAATCGCCCGCAAAGCGCGCGACGTGGATCAGCGCGCCGAGCGACAGCGCGAAACGCGGCGGACGCTTGATGCTTCCCGTGGGGTAGGCGTGGCTGCGCAGCGCCGCGATGCGGTGGGTTGGCGCGCGCGGCTCGCCCAGCGCGGCGGCGGCGAGATAGCCGACATAGCCATCGCGCACGAGTTGCGCCCAGCGCCAATCGCCGCGTTCTTCATAGACGACGACCGCCTCGCCGTGCAGCGCCTCGGTCTCGAGCGGCGCGTCTGCGTCAGGCGCGCGCCGCAGCGGCGCGCTGGCGGCGACCACCCGCCGCGGCTTGCCGGCGACGAAGCGGGCCGCCTCGACTTTGCCGCGCAAGACATCGGCGGCAAGGTCGGGGCGCGCCGGTGTGACGCGCGGATCGAGGGCGGTCGGGGGCATGAGTCGGGCTCGCTTAACGGCGAAGCGTTAACCCAAGCGAGGCGCGGCGGCTACTGGCGCCGGCGGGCTGAAAATTCGCCCCCGCGAATGCGCTCGGGCAGGGCGGTCGCTAGCTCAGCCGAGCGCTCCTCGCCATAGTTGGCGACCAGCTCGCGGAAGACCGCGCACAGCGCGGCGTCGGCGAAGGCGTCGACATCGATGCCATCGAGCACTGCCTCGGCGAACGCCTCGCTGACGTAAGCGAGCGCCACCCGACGGGCGTCGGCGGCGCGGAGCTCTTCGAGCGACAATTCGGGAGGCGTCAACATTGGTTAGCATTTTACGGCCTCGCGCTGCGTCTCGCGACTGGCGTCTTTAAGAAGGGTTAATTTCGGTCCGTTGGGGCTGACGGCGCCGGACGGGCCGCGCTAAGAAGCGGGCATGGCCAAACGAAAAGCTCCGGCGCCGCCCGCCAGCGCGCCCGCACCCAAGGCGCCCGGCGTCGCCCTCGCCCATGATGATGGCCGCCACCGCTGCCCTTGGCCGGGGGTCGATCCGCTCTATGTCGCCTATCACGACGAGGAATGGGGCGTGCCCGAATGGGACGATCGGGCCCTGTTCGAGAAGCTCGTCCTCGACGGGTTCCAGGCTGGCCTCTCCTGGATCACCATCCTGCGCAAGCGTCCCGCCTTTCGCGCCGCTTTCGACGGCTTCGATCCGGAAAAGATCGTCCGCTACGACGAGGCGAAGATCGCGGCGCTGATGGCGGACGCGGGCATCGTGCGCAACGGCGCCAAGATCAAGGCGACGATCACGCTCGCCCGCATCGTCCTCGATCTCAACGCGCAGGGCGGCTTCGCGCGCCATTTGTGGAGCTTTGTCGGCGGGCGGCCGATCGACAACAAGCGCGGCTCGATGCGCGAGATTGCGCCCGAGAGTGAAGCCTCGCAAGCGATGTCGAAGGATTTGCACGCGCGCGGCGCGCGGTTCGTCGGGCCGACGATCCTCTACGCCTTCATGCAGGCGACCGGCATGGTCAACGACCACCTGATCGACTGCCATCGTCACGCTGCTTGCCGCGCCCTGGCGAAGGGCGCGCCCAAGTGAGCGTCAAGCCGAGAGCGTGGCAGCGCATGCTGTCAGGCCGCCGCCTCGATCTGATCGATCCTTCGCCGCTCGACGTCGAGATCGCCGACATCGCTCACGGACTGGCGCGGGTGGCGCGCTGGAACGGCCAGACGCGCGGCCCGGAAATCTTCTCGGTGGCGCAGCATTCGCTGCTGGTCGAGGCGCTGTTTGCCGCCGAGCGCCCGTCTGCGCCGCGCGCCGCCAGCCTTGCCGCGCTGTTGCATGACGCGCCCGAATATGTGATCGGCGACATGATCTCGCCGTTCAAGGCGGCGGTCGGAGGCGACTACAAGCTGGTCGAGCAGCGCCTGATGGCGGCGATCCTGCTGCGCTTCGGCCTGCCGGCGCAGGCCGACGTCGAGCTTGCCAAGGCGGTCAAAGCGGCCGACCGGGTCGCCGCCTATCTCGAGGCGACGGCGCTTGCCGGCTTTTCCATCGCCGAGGCGCGCAAATTCTTCGGCGCGCCGAATTTGGCGCTCAAGGGGTTTGCGCCTTACCTGCGGCCGCTGCGGCCGGCCGAGGCTCAAGCGGCGTTCCTTGCGCGCTTTGTCGAACTCGATGACGAGCGCGCGCCCTAGATGATTGAAAACAAACTAAAAATATCGCGCATTCACGTCTGTTCGCTGGCGCTGATCGAAGAGACGGTCGCCGCGACCGGCGCGCGTTCGCTGGTGACGCTGCTCAATCCCGGCACGGTCGTCGCCCGGCCGGGGCCAATCGCGCCCGGCCGCCACCTCTACATCGCGGTCGGCGATATCGTCGAGGAACAGCCGGGTCAGATTCTTCCAGGAGACGAGCATGTGCGCGCGTTGCTCGACTTCGTCGCCGCCTGGGATCGCGCGGCGCCGCTGCTGATCCACTGCTTTGCCGGCGTCAGCCGTTCGACCGCCGCCGCCTTCATCGCCGCCTGCGCGCTGGCGCCGGCGCGCGACGAGCGCGAAATCGCGCGGGCGCTGCGCGCGGCTTCGCCGACCGCAACGCCCAACGCGCGGCTGGTCGCGCTCGCCGACGCTTCGCTCGCCCGCAACGGGCGGATGAGCCAAGCTGTCGCGGCGATCGGCCGCGGCCACGAATGTCTCGAGGGCGTGCCGTTCGCGCTGGATCTCGCCTGAACTTCGGCCGAGACCAGCGCGAACTGGCGGTGCGCTCTTAAGTGCGCGAGACGACCGCGCGGTAGATCAGCAGCACGACGACGGCGCCGATGATCGCGACGACGATCGAGTAAAGATTGAGGCCGGTGACGTCGCCATAGCCAAGCCGGCTGCTGATGTAACCGCCCACAAGCGCGCCGACGACGCCGAGCACGATGTCCATGATCATGCCGGAGCCGGTCTTGTTGACCAGTTTGCTGCCGATGAACCCGGCGATGAGACCGAGAATGATCCAGGAAAGAATACCCATAAGCTGACTCCCCCTCGAAACGCTCGCCCGTCTTCGGCCCCCGTCTCCGGTGTTGCGGCCGTGCAGGCGAGTCGAGCTTCAATGTTGAGCGAGCGGCGCTCGAAAGGCAAGCGGCCGGAAAACGCAAGCCGCTGGAGCGTGATCGGCGCCGCGCTGCGAAAGGAATTCGCGTCTGCAAGAGAAATTGAGGCGCGCGGAGAGCGCGCCCCGATTTCCAACCCGCTCGGCGCGCACTAGTATGCGCCGGTTCGCCATCAGGAGGCTCGGCATGCGCGCGGTGGGATTAGCGGTTTTGGTTTGCGCATTGGCCTTCGGCGGCGACGCCTTCGCCGGGTTCAAACACAATCAATGGCCGCAGTCGAAGGCGTGCATTCAGAGCGGGGTCGCCTACAAGCAGAGCGACTATTGCTACACGAGCTGCGCCCCGACCGCCGCTTGCGAACTCGAAGTGTGCATGTCTACCGGGGAGTGGATGGAGGTCGGCCCCTGCAAGGCGCGCGACTGCCGGAAGGTTTGCTGAACGACAGGGCTGGGGCTTAGCGGCGCATGGCGCATTGGCTCTATCTCGGCCTGGCGATCGTCTGCGAAGTTTTCGGCACGAGCATGCTGAAGCTCGCCGCCAGCGCGTTCAATTGGCGCGCGGCGGCCGGCGTGGCGGCCGGCTATGGCGTCGCCTTCGTCTTTCTCGGGCTGGCGCTGCGCGCGCTGCCGGTCGGCGTCGCCTACGCGATCTGGTCGGGCGTCGGCACGGCGCTAGTCGCCCTGGTCGGATGCGTCGCCTTCGACCAGCGGCTGACCCCTGCTGCATTTTTCGGCATCGTCATGATCGTCGCTGGGGTCATCGTCGTCCAGGTCAACTCGGCGGCGGGCTAAGAGCGAATTGTCGCTGCGCGCCGACTTGCCGGCGACGGCCTGCGGTCCTAAAGGCAGGGCGGGCGAAGGGGCGCCGGGCGCTCAACCCGGCTGAAGTTGTTTCAAGGAGACCACACGATGTCGCACAAGATTCTCGTCGCGCAAGGGGGCGGGCCGACCGCGGTGATCAACCAGTCGTTGGTCGGCGTGGCGCTCGAGGCGCGGCGCTTTTCCGACATCACGCGCGTCTATGGCGCGATGCGAGGCGTGCGCGGCATTATCGAGGAGGACCTGATCGATCTGTCGCAGGAGACCACCGCCAATCTCGAGGCGGTCGCAGCGACGCCGGCGGCTGCGCTCGGCTCGACCCGCGACAAGCCGGACGTCAAATATTGCCAGGAGATCTTCAAGGTCCTCAAGGCGCATGAGATCGACACGTTCTGCTACATCGGCGGCAATGATTCCTCCGACACTGTGCGCATCGTCGCCGAGGAAGCGAAAAAGGGCGGCCACGCGCTGCGCGCGATCCATATTCCCAAAACGATCGACAATGATCTCGTCGGCTTCGACCACACGCCGGGCTTTCCCTCGGCGGCGCGCTTCGTCACCCAGGCGTTCATGGGCGCCAATCTCGACAATCTCGCGCTCAAGGGCGTGTATTGCGCGGTGATCATGGGCCGCCACGCCGGCTTCCTCACCGCCGCCTCGGCGCTGGCGCGCCGCTTCCCCGGCGACGGGCCGCATCTGATCTACCTGCCCGAGCGCACCTTCGTCGTCGACAAGTTCCTCGCCGACGTGAAGACGACCTTTGAGAAGCATGGCCGCTGCGTCATCGCCGCCTCCGAGGGCATCCACGACGAGAAGGGCGAGGCGATCATCTCCAAGCTCGCCAGCACGGTGGAGAAGGATGCGCACGGCAACGTGCAGCTCTCCGGCACCGGCGCGCTCGCCGACCTGCTGTGCGAAGAGGTGAAGAACAAGCTCGGCATCAAGCGCGTTCGCGGCGACACGTTCGGCTATCTGCAACGCTCTTTCGTTGGCTGCGTCTCCGACGTCGACCAGCGCGAAGCGCGCGAAGTCGGCGAGAAGGCGGTGCAATATGCGATGTGGGGCGACAAGAACGGTTCGGTGGCGATCCGCCGCGTCGCCGACTACGGCGTCGACTATCCGCTGATCCCGCTGGAGACGGTGGCGGGCAAGACCCGGGTGATGGAAGACGAGCTGATCGCGCCGGCCGGCAATGACGTGACGGCGAAGTTCTTCGACTATCTGCGCCCGCTGCTGGGCAAGGGCGTGCCCGAAGTCGCTCGGCTGAGGGCGCCGAAGGTGGAGAAGGCGAAGGGCTGAACGCGCCTCCCGATTGAAAGGGGCGCGGCCAACGGCCGCGCCTAGGAAGCGCCCCGGTCGAGCCCCAGCGCCCGCAGCGCCCATTTGGCGGTGAGTCCTTGCACCAGCACGGAGAACGCCACGACGCCGAAGGCGCCCACGAGAATTTCCTCGCGATAGGGCGCGTCCGGCGGCAGCGCCAGCGCCAATGCGAGCGCCAGCGCGCCGCGCAGTCCGCTCCACCACAGGAAATGCGCTTCGCGCCACGACAGAGCCCAGCGCGAGCGCCGGAAGGCCAATGCGATCGGATAGACCGTCGCCGCGCGGCCCGCCAGCGCCAGCGCGATGACGACGGCGAGCGCGGCGAGGCTGCGCGTCGTTGCATTGGCCATGGCGAGGCCGATCAGCAGGAACACCAGCGAATTGGCGACGAACGCCGCGAACTCCCAGAAGGCGAGGACGAACTGGCGCCCCTGCGCGCTCAGCGCAAAGCGGTTGCCATCATGGGCGAGCACGCCGAGATTGCCCATCATCAGGCCGCAGGCGACGCAGGCCAGCACGCCCGAGGCGCCGAGCCGCTCGGCGATCAGAAACGAGCCATAGGCGGCGACCGCCGTCAGCGCGGTTTCGATCAGGTGATCGTTGGTGCGCCCCGCGATCAGGATCGCGAGCGCGCCAACCGCGGCGCCGACCGCGAGGCCGCCCGCGCCGATCAGCAGCGCCTGGGCGACGAGGCCGAACGCCGTCGGGCTCGCTGCGCTCGCGCCATAGGCGCTGACGACCAGCGCGAACAGCAACGCCGCGACGCCGTCATTGAGCAGGCTCTCGCTCTCGATCAGCAGCGCCAGCCGGCCGGTGACCCCGGTCTCGCGCAGCAGCGCGATGACCGCGATCGGATCGGTGGCGGCGATCAGCGCGCCGAAGGCCAGCGCGGGCGCGAGCGGCCAGCCGAGCGCCCAGATCAGCCCGGCGGCGACCAGCCCTGCGCCAATGCAGACGCCGAGCGTCGAGAGCGCCAGCACCGGGGCAAGATCGCGCCTGAGCGCGCGCCAGGGGATGCGGAGCGCGGCATCGAACAGCAGCGGCGGCAGGATGACGTCGAAGATGACGTCATGGGTCAGCGCGAGGTCGAGCTTGACCCGCGCCAGAGCCAGCGCGAGGCCGGTCAGCACGCAGGCCGACGGTGTAGGGCAAAGCAAGCCGGCGAGCGATGATCGCCACCACCATGGCGAGGCCGAGCAACTCGATGGTGGCGACGATGACGCGGTCCATGCGCCACTCTAGCCGCAGCGGGGGCTCACGGGAATCGGAACCGGGGGCGAGGCTCGGCCGATATTCCGGCTCGAAGCTCGCGCGCGCGACTACAGCGCGGCGAACAACGGCGCGCCGGCCTGGAGGAAGCGCTCGGGATCGACTGGCTCGCCATCGACGCGCACCTCGTAGTGGAGATGCGGGCCGGTCGAGCGGCCGGTCGAGCCGATGCGGCCAAGGATCGTCTCCGCGCTCACCTGCTGGCCTTCCGCGACCAGGACTTCCGACAGGTGGCCGTAGCGGGTGACGAGGCCATTGCCGTGGTCGATTTCGACCATGTCGCCATAGCCGCCCATCGGCCCGGCATGCGTGACGCGCCCGCCCGCCGTGGCGTGGATCTCGGCGCCATACTCTTGGACGAGATCGACGCCCGGGTGCAGTTCGGCGAGGCCGAGGAAGGGGTCGCGCCGATAGCCGAACGGCGACGAGACCGTCGCTTCGCCGATCAGCGGCGCGCGTAGCGGCAAAATCGGCAGGAGACGGCTCAGGCGATCCATCTGCCCGACGTCGCGCGCCGCGCTGGCCAGCGCCTTGTCGAAGCCCGGCGCGCCGGGGTCGGCCGTCAACGGAATGAACGGGCCGCCGACGCCGCCTTTGGGGCTCCCCGGCGGGGCAGGTAGGGTAAGCGCGTCGGCGTCGAGGCCGATGCGCGAGACCACGGCGGCGATTCGCGCGGCGCCGGCGCGCGCGTCTGTGTCGATCGCGCCGAGGGCGGCCGATTGATTGCGTTCGAGATGGTCGAGCGAAAGGGCGAGCAGGCCGATTCGCGCGCTCGCCCCGAGTTCGGGATTGTCGGCGGCGGCAAGGAGGTCGGCGCCCGGCGCGCGTTGCGCGGCGGCTTGCGGGCCGGCAGCCGCCGGGCGCGGGTCGTCGAGCGGTCTTGGCCTCGGCGATTCGACCGCCGTCGCCGGATCGCCAGGCGCGAAGGCGCGCGCGGCCGCGCCGACAAGGCTGTCGGGAGGAACGAGCGGGCTCGCGGCGCTGATCGCGGAGAGCGCCGAGCCGGGTGGCCTGGTCGCCGCGGCGAGCGGCGCGCGCGGCTCGGCGGCGGCGAGGCTACGGGTCGTTTGTTCGGCGAGCGCGGCGACGATCGCGCTGCGCTGCTCGAGCCGCGCCTGGCGCGACAACAAGTCGTGCAGCTTGCCTTCGAACGAGCTTTGATCGAGCAATTGCCGGCCAGCGACCCGGTCGAGCTCGGCGCGCGCCTCGGCGAGGCGATCCTCGTAGCCAAATTGCAATTCGCTCTGGCGGGCGGCGAACGCCCCCAGCATGTCGTCGTGAAAGACGAGATAGAACGTCGTCGCTCCGGCCCACAGCAGCGATAGCCCAAAGAACGCGGCGAGCGACCACAGGACGAACGGACGCACGCCAATCGTGCGAATGGCCTCGCCGTGAGCGCGCGACAGGTAGAACTGCGTCCGCACCGCCGCCGGACGCGTACGCGAATCTCGCAACGACGAATCTCGTGACGACATGCGCCAACACGCTCCAGTCCCGGGTACGGGACTTTCCAGTCGGCGATTACAACCTATTAGGGTTAATGCTTGGCAAACGCCGCCTTGAGCGCCTCAACCGCGGCGAGCGTCTCCTCGGCGTGGCCGGGAACCTTGACCTTGCGCCAGAGGTGAGCGAGGCGGCCATCGGGGCCGACGATCGCCGTCGTGCGCTCGACCCCCATGTATTTCCGCCCATACATGCTCTTTTCGCGCCACACGTCGTAGGCTTCGAGGGCTTTATGCTCGGGATCCGCGAGCAGCGTCAGGCCCAGCTCGTGCTTGCGTTTGAAGGCGGCGTGACTTTTGACCCCATCGGGCGAGACGCCGAGGATCGTCGCGCCCAACGCCTTAAAGCGCGGCTTCAACCGATTGAAGGCGACCGCCTCGGCGGTGCAGCCGGTCGTGTCGTCCTTCGGATAGAAGAACAGAACGACGATCCCGCCACGCAGATCGACGAGGCGGACAGCGTCGCCATCGTCGCTCGGCAAGTCGAAATCAGGCGCCGCGTCGCCGATATCCAGATTTGCGACCATTTCGTCCTCGTTTGGGCCACTTTCATCGGCATTGTGGCAAGCCGAGCCTTATTGCGTGGCGGCCGTCAGATTGACCTCTGTCGGCGGCCGGTTCAAGACCTTGATGAAGGGGACGATTTAAGGTGTGCGGACGAGGAAGCGCGCTGGCTCTTGTTGGCGAACGCAGTCGCCGGACGAGGCCCGACCTTTCGAACCCAGGGGCTGAGCGAGCGGAGACCGGCGAGGGTTGATCGGCGAAACCGACTCACTGACGCGGTCCAAAGCCCGGGCTGCGATTCAGCACCTGCTGCACAGCGGCGGGAGCGGCGCCGCGCCGCGCCCACGCCGGCGCGTTCTGGGAAAAACCGGGCGCCGGGTCTTTATTGGCTTCGCCACCTTCGTCCTGCTTGCGGTCATCGTCGCGCTCGGCACTGTCGGCTATCTATTCGCCGCCGGGCCGATCAACCTCGCCACCCTCAATCCGCGCATCGCCGAGAGCCTGCAGGAGCGGCTTGGCCCGCGTTACGTCGTGTCGATTGGCCCGACTTCGCTGGCTCGCTCCGAAGGCGGTCTCGCCCTGACTTTCAGCGGCATCTCGATCCACGACCAGGCTGGCCGAGCGGTTCTTTCCGCGCCGGGGGGAAGGATCGGGCTCGACGCCTGGTCGTTGTTGCAATTCGACGTCAAGGTGAAGCAGCTCGATCTTGACGGCCTCGATCTGCGGCTGCGCGTGCGGCCCGACGGCGCGCTGTCGATCGCCGCCGCGGCGGACGCCGACGCAGCGACGATCGACTTGCCGGCGCCCGTTTCCCCGGAAGCCGACTCGATCGCCGGGCCGGATTTCGGCCTCGTCGCCATCGGCCTGATCGATGCGATGACCGGCGCCAGCCAGTCGCTCGACCGCGTCAACCTCGTCCACGGCCATCTTGAAGTCATCAACGAAGCCCTGGACAAGCGCACGGTCTACGACGATTTCAAGCTGACCTTCGCGAGGGATGGCGGGTCGGCGGGGATCGCGGTCGAGGCGAAAGGACCGCAGGGACGCTGGAGCGCGGAAGCGCGCGCGCAGGGCGGCCCGGAGCGGACGGTCTCACTCGTTGCGCATGATCTCGACTACGACGACATCCGCCTGTTCAACGCCAACCGGCCGCCCTTCGAAGCGGACATGCCGATTTCGTTCCGCCTCGAGGCGCACATGGGCGCGAATTCCTCGATCGAAAGCCTGCAGGGTCGCTTCACCCTCGGCGCCGGCTACTTCAAGCTCGACGACCCCGATCACGAGCCCTTCCTGATCGACGAAGCGACCGGCGACATCGCCTGGGACCCTGCGGCGCACCACTACCGTTTCGACAATCTGCAATTGCTCTCGGGAGCGACGCATATCTTCGCCGCCGGCTGGACGGCGCCGCCGACCCATTCGCAGCCCGCCTGGATCAGTCATTTCGAGTCCGACGACACTGTGTTTGCCCCTGAACGCCCGGGCGAGCAGCCGATCAAATTCGACAAGGCGACGTTCGACGGACACTTCTTTGCCGGGCAGGGACGTTTCGTGCTCGACAAGCTGGCGTTGCACGGGCCGACCGTCAGCGGCGTAGCGACCGCCGAGACGGCGAATGTCCCCGGCGGCGCGACCCTGAAGTTTAATCTGCAAGTCGGTCCGAGCGTGCTGGTCGACGTGTTGCGGCTGTGGCCGAGCTTCATCAACGCGGACGCACGCGCGTGGTGCCTCCAGCATATCCACGCCGGTCAATTGCTGTCGGGCTCGATGAAGGTCGACTGGGACGCCGCCGCCTTCGACGCCGCGGCCCACAAACGCGCAGTGCCGGCCGACAGCGTGCGCGGCGAGTTCGCGGCGCGCGATGTCGTCGTCGATTTGCTGCCCGGTATCCCTCCGCTCAACGCCGCCGACGCCAGCGGCCTGATCACGGGGCGCCAGTTCTCCGTCAACGGCAAGAGCGGGACGATCGAGCTGTCGTCGAGCCGGCGCATCTTGGCTTCCGACATCGCCTATCTCGTCCCCGACACCGCGCCCGCCGCAATCGTACCCGCAGTGGCGAGCGCCCATCTGCAAGGCGCGGCCGACGCCTTGGCCGATCTGCTGAACCGCGACGCGATGAAGCAGTATGTCGGCTTCGCCCTCGATCCCTCACAGATCAAAGGGCAATTTGACGGCAGCTTGACGATCGATCTCAAGCTCGGCAAGGGCGTGCGCCCCGAGGATCAGCAGTTCCGCGCCCAAGGGTCGCTGTCCAAACTCAGCGTCGATCGCTTCCTCGCCGGCGAGCGTCTGGAGCAGGGGGCGTTGTTCATCAATGCCGATCGCGGAATCCTCAAGGCCACCGGCCAAGGGCAGTTATACGGCACGCCGGTCACGCTCGACGTGACCAAGGCCGGGAGCGACGAGGGCGCGATCGTCATGGCCTTCACCCTCGACAACGCCGCCCGCGCCAAGCTCGGCCTCCCGATCGCCGCTTTGATCAACGGTCCGACGCCGATCCACCTGAAGGCGCCGCTCTCCAAGGCGAGCGCTGAGATCGAGGTCGATCTCGCGCGTGCTTCGATCGACAGCCCGCAGACCGGCACGCTCAAAGCGGCGGGTAAACCGGGCAAGGCGACGTTCAGCGTCAAAACCGAGGACGACGGCGGCGCCACGACCGGGATCGTTGTCGACGCCGGCGCGGTCGTTGCTCGCGGAACCGCCCAGTTCAACGCCGATGGCGTGCTCGAATCGGCGAAGCTGACGCAGTTCAAACTCTCTCCCGGCGACGAATTGCGCGTCGATGTTCAGGATACCCCGAGCGCGGTCAAGGCGATCGTGCGCGGCGTCGCGCTCGACGCGCGTGGACTGATCAAGGGATTTTTGGGCGCCGGCGGCCCACCGGGAACCGGCAAGGACGTCGACGTCGACGTCAGGATCGCCAGCGTCATGGGCGCCAGCGCGCAAACGATCAAGGACTTCGAGATGGTCGGGGTGTGGCGCGGCGGCTCGATGCGCGCGATGCAGGCCAAGGCGCGCATCGGCGATGGCGTCCTGTCCGCCCAGCAGGACGAGCAGGGGGTTCTGCGGGCGAAGGTCACAGACGCGGGCGCGCTCGCCCGCTTCCTCGACATCTACAATCGCATGGAGGGCGGCACGCTCGATCTCACGCTGCGGCAGGATGCCGATGGCGGTCAGGGCGTCGCCGCGATCTCCGATTTCGTCATGCGTGACGAAGCGGCGCTAAAGCGGCTCGCCGCGGCGGGCCAGGCGCCGGTCGACGGCAAGGTCGAAGAGGGGCAAGCGATCAACGCCAACTCGACCCGCTTCGACAAGCTGTCGGCGCGGTTCACCCGCATGCCAGGACGGCTCGATCTCGCCGAGGCGGTGATCTTCAACGACCAGATCGGCCTGACCACGGCGGGCTATATCGACTTTGCCCATGACCACGTCGATCTCAACGGCACGTTTGTCCCGGCCTATCAGGTCAACAATCTCGTCACCCACATTCCCGTTTTCGGCGCCCTGCTCGGGGGCGGCAATCACGAGGGCATTTTCGGCGTCAACTACCGGATCGTCGGGCCGGTGAGCGGGCCGACGCTCAACGTCAATCCGCTATCGGCGATGACGCCCGGCATCCTGCGCAAAGTTTTCGGCGCCGTCGACGGCACGACCCCGGCGGTCGACAACTCCAACCAGTTCGGCGGGCCGCGCGGCATCACGCGCTGAAGCATTACACCGCGCGCAGCAGGACGTGCTTCTTGCGCCCGAGCGACAGCTTCACGACGCCTGAGGCGGAGAGGGCGTCGTGGCCGATGATTGCGCGCTCGTCGGTCAGCGCGGCGTCGTTGATCTTGAGACCGCCGCCGCGAACTTGCCGGCGCGCTTCGCCGGTCGAAGCGACGAGGCCGGCGCGCACGAAGGCGGACAGCGCGCCGAGGCCCGTCTCGAACTCGCTCGCGGGAATGTCGACGCTCGGCAACGACTCGGCGAGCGCGCCTTCCTCGAAGGTCTGGCGGGCGGTGGCCGCCGCCGCCTCGCCCGCTTCCCGCCCGTGCAGCAAGCGCGGTCGCTTCGTTGGCCAGCGTCTTCTTGGCCTCGTTGATCTCGGCGCCGCCAAGCGCGGTCGAGCTTGGCGATCTCGTCGAGCGGCAGCAGCGTGAACAGCTTGAGGAAGCGCGGGACGTCGGCGTCCTCGCTGTTGCGCCAGAACTGCCAGTAGTCGTAGGGCGACAGCATCGAGGCGTCGAGCCATACCGCGCCGGCCGCCGTCTTGCCCATCTTGGCGCCCGAGGCGGTCGTGATCAGCGGTGAAGTCAGCGCATAGAGTTGCTCGGTCCCGAGGCGCCGGCCGAGATCGAGGCCGGTGATGATGTTGCCCCATTGGTCGGAGCCGCCCATCTGCAACGTGCAGCCGTAGCGTCGGTTCAGCTCGACGAAGTCGTAGGCTTGCAGGCACATGTAGTTGAATTCGAGGAACGACAGTTCCTGTTCGCGCTCGAGCCGCATCTTGACCAACTCCATCGCCAGCATGCGGTTGACCGAGAAATGCCGGCCGACGTCCCGCAGGAAATCGATGTAGTTGAGCTTGGCGAGCCACTCGGCGTTATCGGGCATCGCGGCGTCGTGCGGGCCCTCGCCGAAACGCATGAAGCGGGCGAACACCTTGCGGATGCCGGTCTTGTTGGCTTCGATCTGTTCGACGGTGAGCAGCTTGCGGCTCTCGTCCTTGCCGGATGGGTCGCCGACCATGGTTGTGCCGCCGCCCATCAGCGCCAGCGGCTTGCCGCCGGTCTCCTGCAGCCAGTGCAGCATCATGATCTGCAACAGCGAGCCGACATGCAGCGAGGGGGCGGTGCAGTCGAAGCCGATGTAGGCGATGAGTCGACCCGCTCAGCGCCTTCGCGTCGAGGCCGGCGAGGTCCGAGCACTGATGGACAAAGCCGCGCTCGGTCAGAACGCGCAGGAAGTCGGATCGGGGTCGGAACGCGTCGGTCACCGCAAGGCTCCTCGGCCGGAGAGGCGGGCGAGGTTTAGGAGGGCGGCGAGGGAGATGCAACCTCGCAGGGGCGACCGCGGGCGACAGGCGGACGGTTTTGCGCTAAGTCGGCGCTCATGCCTCCTCGCCCCGGCGAAGACGACCTCATCGCGCGCTATTTCGCGCCGCTCGCCGGGCCGGCCGGGCTCGGCTTGAAGGACGACGCGGCGCTGCTGCGCCGCCGCCGGGCAGCGATCTCGTGCTCACCACCGACGCGCTGGTCGCCGGCGTGCATTTCTTCGCCGACGATCCGCCCGGCGCGATCGCGCGCAAGGCGCTGCGGGTCAATCTCTCCGATCTCGCCGCCAAGGGCGCCGCGCCGCTCGGCTTCCTGCTCGATCTCGCGTTGCCGGGCGACTGGACGGCCGATTGGCTCGCAGCCTTCGCCGCCGGGCTCGGCGAGGACGCGGCGCGCCTACGACTGCCCGCTGCTCGGCGGCGACACGGTCAAGACGCCGGGGCCGCTGACGCTGTCGATCACCGCGCTTCGGCGCGGTGGCGACCGGCCGCATGGCCGCGCGCACCGGCGCGCGCGCCGGCGATCGGCTCTACGTCACCGGCACGATCGGCGACGCCGCGCTCGGCCTGCGGCTGCGGCTGGGGCAGGGGCCGGCGCTTGCCGACGCGCATCGCGACTTCCTGCTCGACCGCTATCTGCTGCCGCGACCGCGCCTCGCGCTGGCGCCGGCGATGGCGCGCTTCGCCAACGGCGGCATGGACGTCTCCGACGGCTTCGTCGGCGATCTCACCAAGATGCTGCGCGTCAGCGGCGTCAGCGCGCGGATCGAACTCGCCCGCCTGCCGCTGTCGCCTGCGGCGACTGCGGCGATCGCCGCCGACCCGCGCTGTTCGAGATTGCCGCGACCGGCGGCGACGATTATGAACTGCTCGCCGCCGTCGCCGCCCGAGCTCCTGCGCGACGTTCGAAGCCGCGGCGGCCGGCGCCGGCGTCGCGGCGACCTGGATCGGCGAGGCGGTCGCCGGCGCGGCGCCGCCGCGCTTTGTCGGTCGCGACGGGCGCGATGTCGCCTTCGCGCAGCGGCTCGTTCAGCCATTTCTGAAACGAAAGGATTGTCTGCATTGACCTTCGACGAGCACGCGCTCTCGCCATCGCTTTTACGTCGCCGCAGCGCTTGCGCGCGAGGCCGGCGAGATCGCCAAGCGGCGCTTCCTCGATCGCTCCTCCTTCACCGTCGGCTTCAAGGGGCCGCAGGATTATCTGACCGAGGTCGACGGCGAGGTCGAGCGCTGATCGCGACGCGGCTGCACGAGCTGTTTCCCGAAGACGGCTTCATCGGCGAGGAGGGCGAGGGCCGGGTCGGCAAGCCGGGCGCGCCGATCTGGGTCGTCGATCCGATCGACGGCACCGCCAATTTCGCCCGCGGCGTCCCGCATTTCTGCGTCTCGATCGCCGCCGTCGTCGGCCGCGAGGTCGAAATCGGCGTGATCTACGATCCGATGCGTCGACGAATTGTTCGCCGCGCGGCGCGGCGGCGGCGCGACGCTGAACGGCGTCGCCGATGCGCGCTGCGACGACCGACCGATCTGAAGGCCGCGATCGTCGAGGTCGGCTGGAACATGCGCGCCGGCGCCGAGGCGTTCCTCGCCCTGATCGGCCGCATCGTCGCCGCCGGCTCGGCGGTGGTGCGCTCGGGCTCGGGCGCGCTGGGCCTCGCCTATGTCGCGGCCGGCCGGCGCGACGGCTATGTCGAGAATCACATGAACGCCTGGGACTGCCTGGCGGCGATCGCGCTGATCCGCGAGGCCGGCGGCTATGTCAGCGATTTCCTCGCCGGCGAGGGCTTGCGCAAGGGCAATCCGCTCCTCGCCTGCGCGCCGGGCGTCAAGGACGCGCTGATCGCGGCCGCCGCGATCGAAGGGCTGGTCCTATGAGCGACGACGCGATCACGCTCGAAGCCGGCGCGGCGCCGGCTCGTCGTCGCGCGTCTCGGCGCGGAGGCGCGCGCCTGGAGCGTCGGCGGCGTCGAGCTGCTGTGGCCGGGCGATCCGGCGATCTGGGACGAGATCAGCCCGATCCTCTATCCCGTCGTCGGCTGGACGCGCGACGGCGCGCGGGTCGCCGGGCGGCAGTATCCGCTCGGCTTGCACGGCTTCGCCGCGCCGCACGATTTCGCGGTCGAGGCGGTCGGCGCGGACTTCGCGCGCCTGTCGCTGCGCGACGACGAGGCGACGCGCGCGCTCTATCCGTTCGCCTTTCGAGCTCGCGGTCGAATACCGCCTCGCCGAAACGGCGCTGACGATTGTCGATCGAGGTCGAAAATCCCGGCGACGCGCCGGCGCCCTACGCCTGCGGCCTGCATCCCGGCTTCCGCTGGCCGTTCGCCGGGGGCGCGCGCGAGGGCGCCGTCGTGCGTTTCGAAAGCCGGAGCGCGGCCGAGGTTCCGGTGATGGCGCCGGGCGGCCTGATCGGCGCAGGCGACGGCGCGCGATCCCGCTCGCGGGCCGGGACCTGACCGCTGAGCGACGCGCTGTTCGCCGGCGACGCCCTGTGCTTCCTCAATCCCGCGAGCCGTTCGCTGCGCTTCGAGCAGGCCGACGGCGCGGCGATCGCGATGGACTTCTCCGGCTTCGACCATGCGGCGCTGTGGATGCGTCCGGGCGCGCCGTTCCTCTGCCTGGAAGCCTGGACCGGCTACAGCGATCCCGAAGGCTTTGCCGGCGATCTGTTCGAAAAGCCGTCGATGCGCGTGCTTGGCGCCGGCGAGCGGGCGCGGCATGCGGCGACCTATCGCTATTTCGCCGCTTGAGATTCGCGCGCCGAGCGGGCAAGGAGCGCGTGTCAGCCCCCGCGCAGGAGTTCCGATGACCGCGCCCGCCGCCTTCGTGCTCGACGGCAAAGCCATTTCCGAGGGTGTGCTGGCGCGCGTCGCCGAGGGCGCTCGCGCGCTGATCGCCCGCGGCGTAAAGCCTGGGCTGGCGGTGGTGTTGGTCGGCGAGGACCCCGCGAGTGAGGCCTATGTCGCCAGCAAGGGCAGGGCGGCGCTCGCCTGCGGCTTCCATTCGGCGCAGCACACGCTTGGCCCCGACACGCCCGAGGCTGATCTGCTGGCGCTGATCGCGCGCCTCAACGCCGATCCGGCGATCCACGGCATTCTCGTCCAACTGCCGCTGCCCGGCGGCCTGTCGCCGGCGCGCGTGGTCGAGGCGATTGCGCCGCACAAGGACGTCGACGGGCTGCATCCGCTCAACGCCGGCTTGCTTGCTTCGGGCGCGCTTGACCGCGCCATCGTGCCTTGCACGCCGGCGGGCGCGATGGTGATGATCGACAAGGCGTGCGAGGCGCTCGCGCGCCGGCTCGACGGGCTGGAGGCGGTGGTGGTCGGGCGCTCCAATCTCGTCGGCAAGCCGGTCGCGCAATTGCTGCTCGCTCGCAACTGCACGGTGACGATCGCCCATTCGCGCACCCGCGATCTGGCGGCGGTCGCGCGCCGCGCCGACGTGCTGGTGGCGGCGGTCGGGCGCGCCGAAATGGTGCGAGGCGAGTGGATCAAGCCCGGCGCGATCGTCATCGACGTCGGCATCAACCGCGTGCCCGCGCCAGAAAAAGGCGAGGGCAAGACGCGGCTCGTGGGCGATGTCGCCTACGCCGAGGCCGCCGCGATCGCCGGCGCGATCACCCCGGTTCCCGGCGGCGTCGGCCGGATGACCGTCGCGATGCTGATGGCTAACACGCTGGCGGCGGCCGAGCGCGCCGCGGCGGGCTAGCGGCCAGCGGCGCCGCTCCCGTCACTGGCAGTCGCTCGGCGGGGCCTCGCCAGCAAAGCGCGCGGCCATCCAGTCGACGGCGGGCCGCGCAGCCTTCGACGCGGCAAACCCGTGGCCCACGCCGGGCAACGAGAGGAACGTCACCTTTTCGCCGGCGCGGCAGGCGCGCGCGACATAGTCGCGCGTGACCTCAGGGCGCACCAGCTGATCGGCCGTGCCTTGGGCGACAAACAGCGGCATGTTGGGCGGCAGGAGACCCGGCGTGTTGGTGGCGGCGATCATGCGCCAGGGCTCGACGTCGGTTGGGTTCTTGGGAATGAGAAAGCTCGCCTCGAGCGGGCGTTCGAGACGGCGGCGCAGGTAGAGATCGCCGATCGAACTCGATACAGGCCTCGGCGAGACGGTTGACCGCCGGGATGGCCTGCGGAGTCACGACGCGGCCGATCTGCGCGCCGAACACGCGGTCCCAAGACCACAGCGTCATCGCCGTCAGATTGTTGCCGCCCGTTGTGCCAAGGTCGTCTTGCATGAGCGTCGCAAGCTCGGTCGCAGGCGCAGCGACGGCGACGCCGACGATCTTCAGCTCGGGCGCGTAGCTTTTGGCGATCAGACCGGCAAACAGCGCGGCCTGTCCGCCCTGCGAATGACCCCAAAGCGCGACCTGGTTCGATGCGCCGATTGCTGGCATCGATCGCGCCGCCCGGACGATGTCGAGCATCGCGCGCCCTTCGCTGTCGCCGACGAGATAGGGATGCACGCCTGCCGCGCCCAGGCCGGGATAATCGGTCGCCGCGACGACGTAGCCGTGAGCCGCCATGTCCCTGAGGCCCTGGATCTGCTGGAAAACGAAGAACGCCAGCGAGGGCGCGCAGCGCGTGACGACGCCGGTGGTCGGATGCGCCCAGGCGACGACCGGCCGCCCGCCAGCGGGCGCATCGCCGCGCGGCGCGATCACGATGCCCGAGACCGCGATCGGCTCGTTGTAAATTCCGCGCGAGCGATAGAGCACGCGGTAGGCCGAGATATAGCCCGGCGCCTGCAGCATCGGCTCCTGCCGGATGATCGTGCCGGGGGGTCCGTCCATCTCCTGCCGCGTTACTTGGTAGAACGCGCTCTGCGCGTAGACGTCGCCAACGCTCATCAGAACCATGACGCCGGCCGCCAGCGCGAGCAGCGCGCGGGCTCCGCAATCGGTAAAGCGCTTCATCGCGGCCTCCCATTTTTGCGCGGCGCGCCCCCTCGTCGCGAGCGCTCGCCACACGAAGTTTTGAGAAGGAGGCGAACCGTGGGTCATTGGCGTACACGCGAGGAGTAGCGACCAGCCGGGGTGGGCCTCGGCGGGCGCGTCAGGACACGGCCAAGCCTCGGTGACTATGACGCCGTTTCCAGTTGACGACAACGGGCTCAGGCGGCGTTGTGACGGGCCGAGCCGCTCGGGCGCGTGCGGCGACGCCCCGCTTCGGACAATTTTGACCGCGACGATGCCCGCGTGCGAGCGTTGCGAGGCGAGCGTGGATTTCTGGGGAGACCCAGCCGGAGTTTGGTGGATGCTGGAAAGAACCAAGTTGTCTCTGCGGCGCGCGCGCAGGGCCGTCGCTGCGATCGCTTTGGGCGCAGGCCTGATTGCGGGGACAAACGCGCTTGCAGCGCCCCCTGCCGACTGCAGCGAAACGGGAGACGGCTTCAGCGCCTGGCTCAACAGCTTCAAGCGCGAAGCGGAGGTCGCCGGCGTGTCGCCGAGCGTGATCGATTCGGCGTTGACCGGGATCGACTATGATCCCGACGTCGTCGCCCACGATCGCCGCCAGGGTTCCTTCCACGAGGACTTCGAGAAATTCGCCGCCAAGCGGGTCAGCGCCTACCGGGTGCGCAAGGGGCGCCAGATGCTGATCGCCTACGCCGAGCCGCTGGAGAAGATTGAGCATCGTTTCGGCGTGCCCGGTCCGGTGCTGGTTGCGATCTGGGGGCTGGAGACCGAGTTTGGCGCGGGTCTGGGCACCTATCCGACCTTCAGCTCGCTGGCGACACTCGCTTACGACTGCCGCCGCGCGGACCTGTTCCGCCAGGAGCTGGTCGATGCGCTCAAGCTGGTCGCCCGCGGCGACATGCAGCCCGAAGAGATGCGCGGCGCCTGGGCGGGCGAAATCGGCCAGACCCAGTTGATGCCCTCGACCTATCTCAAATACGCCATCGGCGCCGATGGCGGGGGCGTCGTCGATCTCGTCGGCAACCCTGAGGATGCGCTCGCCTCGACCGCCAATTTCCTCAAGGCCAAGGGTTGGAAGCCTGGCCAGGGCTGGCACGAGGGCGAGCCGAATTTCGCCGCTCTGCTTGAGTGGAATGCAGCCCCGGTCTACGCCAAGACCATCGCCTATTTCGCCGATCGCCTGGCTGCCCCCGAATAGGCTGACCCGCCCCACGCTCGCCTAGTCCTTAGGCGCCCGCTGCGGCCGTTGGGCGTGGCGCTCAAGGGCCCCCTGCGGCGGATTCCAACACATAGCGAGCTTTGCCCCTGACCCCGGCTGCATCAACCTTAGTCGCAAAACCTGCTTGAATCCGAGGCGTCTCATTGTAAGGGGGGCGGGATTCTGGCATAGGGCCGCCTCAGTCGAACCGAGCGGCGCCGGACGCCGCGATTCCGTTCCCTAAGGGGGGGTCCATGGCCTTGGGTCTGATCATTTTGTGTGGCGTGCTGTCATTGGTCTACGGCGGCTACACCGTCAGGCTCGTATTGGCCTCCGACGCCGGCTCGCAGCGCATGCAGGAGATTGCCGCGGCGGTGAGCGAGGGCGCACAGGCCTATCTCAAGCGCCAATACACGACGATCGCCGCGGTCGGCCTCGTCGTCTTCGTCGGGCTCAGCCTCTTGCTGTCATGGACGGTGGGCATCGGCTTCCTGATCGGCGCGATTCTTTCCGGCGCCGCCGGCTTCATCGGCATGAACGTCTCGGTCAGAGCCAACGTGCGAACCGCTCAGGCGGCGACGCAGTCGCTCGGCGCCGGTCTCGACGTCGCCTACAAGGCCGGCGCGGTCACCGGCATGTTGGTCGCCGGCCTGGCGCTGCTTGGCGTGTCTGTCTATTACTGGGTTCTCACGGGCCCGCTCGGCCTCGCGCTCTCCGACCGGGTCGTGGTCGACTCGCTGGTGGCGCTCGGCTTCGGCGCCTCGCTGATTTCGATCTTCGCCCGGCTCGGCGGCGGCATCTTCACCAAGGGCGCCGACGTCGGCGCTGATTTGGTCGGCAAGGTGGAAGCCGGAATTCCCGAGGACGATCCGCGCAACCCGGCGACGATCGCCGACAACGTCGGCGACAACGTCGGCGATTGCGCCGGCATGGCCGCCGATCTCTTCGAGACTTACGTCGTGACGGTGGTGGCGACGATGGTGCTCGCCTCGATCTTCTTTGCTGGCAAAGAAATCCTGGCGGGCGCGATGCTCTATCCGCTCGCGATCTGCGGCGCCTGCATCCTCACCTCGATCGTCGGCACATTCTTCGTCAAGCTCGGCGCCGACGGCTCGATCATGGGCGCGCTCTACAAGGGCCTGATCGTCACCGGCCTGCTGTCGATCGTCGGCCTCGCGGCGGCGACGCAGTTCGTCATCGGCTGGGGCGAAATTGGCGTAGTGGCGGGCGCGTCGGTGACCGGCTTGGCGCTGTTCATCTGCGGCCTGATCGGCCTCGTCGTGACGGCGCTGATTGTGGTCATCACCGAATACTACACAGGCACCGGCAAGCGCCCGGTGATCTCGATTGCGCAAGCCTCGGTGACTGGCCACGGCACCAACGTCATCCAGGGCCTCGCGGTTTCGTTGGAGTCGACCGCGCTGCCTGCGCTCGTCATCGTCGCCGGCATCATCGCCACCTACCAGCTCGCCGGTCTGTTCGGCACGGCGGTCGCCGTGACGACGATGCTCGGCCTCGCCGGCATCATCGTCGCGCTCGACGCCTTCGGGCCGGTCACCGACAACGCCGGCGGCATCGCCCAGATGGCGGGCCTGCCCGACGAGGTGCGTCACTCGACCGACGCGCTCGATGCGGTCGGCAACACCACCAAGGCCGTCACCAAGGGCTATGCGATCGGCTCGGCAGGCCTCGGCGCGCTCGTCCTGTTCGCGGCCTACACCAACGACATCAAGCATTTTGTCGATAGCGGGGTGCCGTATTTCGCCAATGTCGGCACTGTCGATTTCAATCTTTCCAACCCTTACGTCGTCGCCGGCCTGATCTTCGGCGGCATGATCCCCTATCTCTTCGGCGGCATTGCGATGACCGCGGTTGGCCGCGCGGCGGGCGCGGTGGTCGTCGAGGTTCGCCGGCAGTTCAGGGAAATGCCTGGCATCATGCAGGGCACGCAGCGGCCCGACTACGGCCGTGCGGTCGACATGCTGACCAAGGCGGCGATCCGCGAAATGGTCGTGCCCTCGCTGCTGCCGGTGCTGGCGCCGTTCGTCGCTTATTTTGGCGTGCTGCTGATTTCAGGCTCGAAGGCCTCGGCCTTCGCCGCGCTTGGCGCCATGCTGCTCGGCGTCATCGTCAACGGCCTGTTCGTCGCGATCTCGATGACGTCAGGCGGCGGCGCGTGGGACAACGCCAAGAAGAGCTTCGAGGACGGCTTCGTCGACAAGGACGGCGTCACGCACTTGAAGGGCTCCGAGGCCCACAAGGCTTCGGTGACTGGCGACACGGTCGGCGACCCCTACAAGGACACCGCCGGTCCGGCGGTCAATCCGGCGATCAAGATCACCAACATCGTCGCGCTGTTGCTGCTGGCGATCCTGGCGCAGCACTGATGGGAGGGCGCTCGCAAGAGCGCCCGGCTTCGAGCCCGGGCCGCGCGTTCAGGTGAACTTGAACAGGCCGGTCATGATGTTGCGCAGGAAGTTGGGCTCCGAGCCGCCGGTCGGCGTCGTGCGCGAGACGAAGTCGAACACCTGACCGTCCTTCATGCCGTAGTTGGCGATGCGCGCGAGCTTCGTTCTTGTCGAAATAGATCGCCAGCACGGTCTGGTCGGTCATCTTGGCCGGCATGAAGGCGAGCGAGCGCTGATACTTCTGGCCGATATAATACCAGGCGTCGCCACCGACGGTGGAGGTGGTCGAGGGCGTGCCCATCAGGGCCAGCGCCTGTTCCTTGGTGGTCTCGCCGACCTTGAGCTGGTCGAGGCTTTGCTGGTCGAGCTGGTAGCCGCGGTCGAAGTCGCCGTCATAGCCAAGGCACCCGCTCAGGCCAGCGCCAAGCGCCAAGACGCAGGCCAGCGCCGCCGCACGGGGGACGCCGAGAGAGAAATTCGCCCGCATGACTGGTCCCCGCTACGCCGCTTTTTCGCTTGCCAGATCGTCCGGTGATGCCTAACCCAACGCGCTGACGAAAAGCAAGGCGCCCATGATCCTCGCTCGCTGGCGCCTCCGGCGCGCCAACCGCTCCCTGATCGACCAAATTCACGGCGAGATCGTGGCCGCCTCGCGCGCGCCGGCGCTCTACCAACAATTTGGCGTCGCCGACACGCTCGAAGGCCGCTTTGAAATGGTCGTCCTCCACGCCGCCTTGACGGTGCGCCGTCTCGTCGCGCTTGGCCCGGTCGGGGGGGAAATGGCGCAGGAACTGGTCGACGCCGTGTTTCGTGGCTTCGAAGACGCCTTACGCGAAATGGCGATTGGCGATGCCGGCGTCGCGCGCCGGCTCAAGATGATGGCGGCGGACTTCGGCGGCCGCAGCCGCGCCTATGGCGCCGCGCTTGACGCCGGCGACCACGCGGCGCTGGCCGCCGCGCTCGGCCGCAATGTCTACGGCGCGCCCGACGCCCCCGCCGCGCCTGCGTTGGCGGAGCGCGTCGCCGCTGACGCCGCCGCGATTGAGGCGATCCCCTATGAGGACTTCGCCGCTGGGCGGTTCCGCTTTCCTCTTGCAGCAGGGGAGGCGCGATGAGCGCCGCCCCGCCTTTCAGTCGCCCGGTGCGGGTTGACGCTTTGCCAGCTGACGGCGTGACCCTGACCATCGTCGCCGACGAGGGCGAGCGCGCCGCGCTGGCGGCGCTCAATCGTCTGCCGGCGATCGCCAAGCTGAGCGCGAGTTTCACGCTGCGCCGGAGCGGGCGCGATGGCGCGAAGGTGAGCGGCGTCGTGCGCGCCGACGTGACGCAAGTTTGCATCGTCACGCTGGAGCCGTTCGCGGCGAGCGTTGATGAGCCAGTCGATGTCGTGTTCGCTCCGCCGGCGAAAGCGGTCCCGGCGCGGCGCGGCGTGCAGGAAGAGGTGAACCTCGACCTTACCGCCGAGGACCCGCCCGATACGATCGTCGACGGCGTGGTCGATCTTGGCGCCCTGGCGGCCGAGTTTCTGGCGCTCGGCCTCGATCCCTATCCGCGCAAGCCCGGAGTTCGAATTTGCCGAGCCGGCGCCGAGCGAGACAGACTCGCCCTTCGCCGCGCTGGCCGGACTGAAGCCAGAGCCTGGTGCGAAGCCGAAGAAGAAGCCGAAGCGCTGACAGGCGCGCGTCAGTAGCCGGGCGGCGTGCGGTCAAACCATGGCCGCGCCTGTTCGAGCTGGCCGGCGAGCCGGAACAACGTCGCCTCGTCGCCCATCCGCGCGACGAATTGCATGCCGATCGGCAGGCCGCTCGCGTTCCAATGCATCGGCAGCGACATCGCCGGCTGGCCGGTGACGTTGAACAGCGGCATATGCGGGATGAAGCTGAGCGGCTTCTTCACCAGCTCCATGGCGAAGCCGCTCGCCCGGAGCAGGCCGCCGAGGCGCAGCCGGCCGACAATAGCCAGAATCGCGCGCTCGATCGGCAGCGGCTGCAAGGCGCCGATCTCGATTGGCGGCGCGGCGAGGCTTGGCGTCAGCAGCACGTCGTAGTTCGTGAAGAAGGCGCCGACCTGACGCGCCCAACGCTGCATGTAGCGCGCGGCGCGCGCATAGTCGGTGGCGCTCCACGAGCGGCCGAGCAGTCCGATCACGAAGGTCGCGGTCTCGAAATCGTCCAAGCCGAGCTTACGGCCGACCACTTCGCCGGCGAGTTCGACATCGACGCTGGTCTCGGCGGCGAGGATCGTCATCAGGGCCTCGAGCCAGGGCTCGCGGTCGAACGGCGGGCTCGCTTCGACGACCTCGTGACCGAGATCGGCGAGCAGCGCCGCAGTCGTCGCGACCCCGGCGAGACAATCGGGGTGGATCGAATTGGCGACAAATGGCGCGGTGGTGAAGGCGATGCGCAGGCGGCCGGGAGGGGCGGCGACTTCCTCCAAGTAGGGGCGCGTCGGCGGCTTGATTTCATAGGGCGCGCCGACGTCGGCGCCCTGGGTGGCGTCGAGTAGGGCGGCGCAGTCGCGCACCGAGCGGGTCAGCGCGTGGTTGATCGAATAGCCGCGCCAGGCTTCGCCCTGGATCGGCCCATGCGGCGTTCGCCCGCGCGTCGGCTTGAGGCCGACCAGACCGCAGCAGGAAGCGGGAATACGAATCGAGCCGCCGCCGTCGCTGGCGTGGGCCATCGGCGCCATGCGCGCGGCGACCGCCGCCCCCGACCCGCCGCTCGAACCGCCGCAGGTGCGCCTGACGTCCCAGGGATTGCGGCACGGCCCGAACGCTTCCGGTTCCGTGAACGGGGCGAGGCCAAACTCGGGGATATTGGTCTTGGCGACGAAGACCAGCCCGGCCTTGCGATAGCGCGCGATCAGCTCGCTGTCGCCAGAGCGCGCCACCGACGCGAGCCGGCGATTGCCCTCGCTGGTCGGGGTCCCGGCGAGCGTAACGCCGAGATCCTTCAGCAGGAACGGCACGCCGGCGAACGGCCCGGAGAGCTGCTCGCGCGCCGCTGCGCGGGCGCTGTCGTAGAGCCTGTAGACGATCGCGTTGATCGCCGGGTTGCGCGCTTCGATGCGCGCGATCGTCTCCTCGACGAGTTCGATCGGCTGGACCTCACGGTCGCGGACCAGCGCCGCGAGCCCGAGGCCGTCGTAGCGCGCGAACTCGGAAAATCCGCCCATGCCCGCTCGTCGCCTCCCTGAAGCTCGTTCTTCGTCCATATTCGGCCCCACAACCGGGTCAAAGCAAGCCGTTTGCGGTCGCCAGACGTTTGCCTTGGGCGGCGAAGCCGGTATTGTGCCGCGCTCCAACGAGGCGCCGGAACCCCCTCGGGACAGAACAAGGAATGAACAGAGACATCCGCATAGCCCTTGACGTGATGGGCGGCGATCATGGGCCGCATGTCGTGGTCAAGGCGGCGGCCATCGCCCTCGAGCGTCGGCCGGACGTCGAGTTCCTCCTGTTCGGCGATGAGAAGGCAATCGCGCCGCTGCTGGCGGCCTTCCCCGCGCTGCGCGCCAAGTCCCGCACCCGCCATTGCGACATCGCGATCAAGATGACCGACAAGCCGAGCCAGGCCTTGCGCACGGGGCGGCGCAGCTCGTCGATGTGGCTGGCGATCGAAGCGGTGAAGAAGGGCGAAGCCGATTGCGCGGTTTCCGCCGGCAACACCGGCGCGCTGATGGCGATGGCGAAAGTCTGCCTGCACACCATGTCGCAGATCGACCGCCCGGCGATCGCCGCGATGTGGCCGACGCTGCGCGGCGAGTCGATCGTCCTCGATGTCGGCGCGACCATCGGCGCTGACGCCGAGCACCTGATCGACCTCGCCATCATGGGCGCGGCGATGGCGCGCATCGTCTTTGATATCGACAGCCCGACGGTCGGGCTGCTCAACGTCGGCGTCGAGGAGATCAAGGGCATCGAGGAGGTAAAGGCGGCCGGGCGCGTGCTGCGCGAGACCCCGCTGCCCAATTTGCGCTATCACGGCTTTGTCGAAGGCGACGATCTCGGCAGCGGCGTCGTCGACGTTTTCGTCACCGAAGGCTTCACCGGCAACATCGCGCTGAAGACGGCGGAAGGCACCGCCAAGCAGATCGCTCAATATATTCGCGACGCAATGAACCACAGCCTGCTGTCGCGCCTCGGCTATCTGCTCGCGCGCGGCGCCTTTCGCGCGCTGCGCGAGAAGATGGACCCAGGCCGAGTCAACGGCGGCGTTTTTCTCGGCCTCGACGGGGTGGTCATCAAGAGCCACGGCGGCGCCGACGCCGACAGCTTCGCCGGCGCGATCGAAGTCGGCTACGACATGGTGCGCCAGGAACTGCTCGGCAAGATTCGCGACATGATCGCCCAGGCCAACGAAGCGCGCGCGCCGGTCGCCGCGCCGGCTGCAACTTAACCAACCTCACGCGCGGGACCGTTTCGTCACATGGATACTGCGAGAATTCGCTCAACCGTCCGCGGCGTCGGCGCTGCACTGCCGACCGCGCATCGTCAGCAACGCCGAAATGGCGACGATGGTCGACACTTCCGACGAGTGGATCGTCCAGCGCACCGGCATTCGTCAGCGCCACGTCGCCGCCGCGGACGAGACGACCTCGACGCTGGCGACCCTCGCCGCGAAGGCCGCGCTCGCCAATGCCGGTCTTGCCGCCGCCGACATCGACCTGATCATCGTCGCGACCTCGACGCCCGACTACACGTTTCCAGCCGTCGCGACCCAGGTGCAGGCGGCGCTCGGCATCACGCATGGCGTCGCCTTCGACTTGCAAGCCGTCTGCTCTGGCTTCGTCTTTGCCGTTGCGACCGCCGACAAGTTCCTCGTCTCAGGCTCGCACAAGCGCGCACTGGTGATCGGCGCCGAGACCTTCTCGCGCCTGCTCGATTGGACCGACCGCACCACCTGCGTGCTGTTTGGCGACGGGGCGGGGGCGATCGTGATGGAGGCGGCCCCAAGCGACGGCGCGCTGACTTCGCCCGGCGTCATCTCGACCCAGTTGCGCTCGGACGGGCGCCATCGCGAAAAGCTCTATGTCGATGGCGGCCCCTCGACGACCGGAACCGTCGGCCATCTGCGCATGGAAGGGCGGGAAGTCTTCAAGCATGCGGTCGGCATGGTCACCGATGTGATCAAGGCATGTTTCGATTCGGCCGGGGTGACCGCCGCCGACATCGACTGGTTCGTGCCGCATCAAGCCAACCGGCGCATCATCGACGCCTCGACCGACAAGCTCGGCATGTCGCGCGACAAGGTGGTCGTCACCGTCGATCGTCACGGCAACACCTCGGCCGCATCGATCCCGCTGGCGCTCGATGTCGCGGTCAAGGATGGGCGGATCAAGAAGGGCGACCTCGTCATGATCGAGGCGATGGGCGGCGGCTTCACCTGGGGCGCCGCGCTGATCCGGTGGTGAGCGCGTTCCGTCAGTCGCCGGGTTATCGCCTCGGCGGTGTCGCCGCGCTGCGGCGCGAACTTGGCTGAGGCGGACGGGGAAGGGGCCATGGCCTCGCTCGAAACAATCGCCGCCGCCGCCGAGCGCGTCGGCCTCGCCGCGCAGGGCGCCTTCACGCTCGACGAGGACGAGCGGCGCGGCGCGCTCGCCGAGGTCGCGACGATCGCGCTGGTTGGCCTCGCGGGCGCGCGCGGCTGGACGCTTTTCGAGGCGTCGCCCGAAGCGCGCGACGGCGCCGCCGATCCGCTCGACCGCTGGAGCCGTCGCGCCGTAGGCGCGCTCGCCGCGGAACTTGGCGCTCAAGGGCTTGGCGCTCATGCGTTGTTCCCCTTCGGCGGCCCGCCGCATTGGCCGTTTCAGCCCTGGGCGCGGCGCGCCGAGCCGATGCATGCTTCGCCGCTCGGGCTGCTGATCCATCCTGTCTATGGGCTGTGGCGCGGCTATCGCGGCGCGCTCGCCTTCGCCGAACCGATTGTCCTGCCGCCGCGCGTGGCCGCTGCGAGCCCCTGCGAGACCTGCGCCACGCGCCCGTGCCTCAGCGCCTGCCCGGTGAACGCCTTCAGCGCCGGCGGCTACGATGTCGCCGCCTGCGCCGGCCATCTGCGGCGGGAGGCGGGGCGCCCGTGCCTCGAAGGCGGGTGCCTCGCGCGCCGCGCCTGTCCGGTCGGCGTCGAGTATGCCCACACGGCGGCTGAGGCGACCTTCCACACGCGGGCGTTTCTCGAGGCGCGCGATGACGCCGATCATGGCTAACGCCTGCGTGTTGACGGCCGGCCCCAATCTGTCGGAAGCATAGGCCATGCGCGAGCTGTCGCCGGCGATCGTGGTTTTCGTCCTTCTGTGCGTCAGCACTGCGGTCGGATCGTTCGTCAATACGCGGCTTCCCGAACGCCACCGCACGCGCGAAACGATCGAACTCGTGCAATTGGCGATCGGCCTGATGGTGACGTTCGCCGCGATCGTCCTCGGTCTCCTGACCTCCTCGGTCAAGACCGGCTTCGAGGCCGCCTATCAGGCGCGCGGAACTTACGCGGGAGAGATCGCCCAGCTCGATCGCTGCCTGCGCGACTATGGTCCCGAGACGCAGGCGACCCGCATGCGGCTGCGCGGCTACGTCGCCGCGGTCATCGTCAGCACCTGGCCCGACGAGCCGGCGCCGACGGGGGTGAGCTATCCCGACACGTCGAAAATGCACGAGACTGGCGAAGACCCGACGCTGGCCGACGTGATGAACCAGGTGGGGCTGGACATCCGGGCGCTCCAGCCGACCGACGCCTTCCACCAGAACATCGCATCCGCCTGCTTGAGCGACTACGCCGATACGATCAAAAGCCGCTGGGCGGTGATCGAGGGCCAGCACGGATCGCTCTCCACGCCGTTCTACTGGGTGCTGGTGTTCTGGCTGGTGTTGCTATTCGCCAGTTTCGGCCTGCGCGCGCCGCCCAATATCCTGAGCGTCATCGTCGTCGCGCTCTGCGCCCTGTCGGTCAGCAGCGCCATGTTCGTCATCCGCGATCTCGATCTGCCCTACGGCGGCCTGTTCGGCGTGCCGAGCGACTCGATGCGTAGCGCGCTGGCCGATATGATGCGTTGAGGGGCGGGGGCGAATTACCCGAGGGGCGGGGGCGAATTGCCCGCGCCGCCTATTCCATCGCCGCCGCCGCCGAATGGCCCTCGCGGCTCTGCGCCGGGGCGGATTTGGTCGAGCGGATCAGCGCCAGCAGCGGAAAGGCCGACATCGAAACGAACATCATCAGCATGAAGTCGTTGGAATAGGCCATGATCGCCGCCTGCTGGGTGACCAGCCCGTCAAGATGCCCGAGCGTGCTGAGCGAATTTCCGGCGACCGAAACGGCGTTGGGCAACCTCATCGCGTCGTTGAACGGGGAAACGCTCTCGGAGATCTGGGCGTGGATACACGGTCATCATGTTGGTGAGCTGAGCGATGACGACCGAAATGCCGACCGACGAGCCGATGTTGCGGATCAGCGTCCATAGCGCCGCGCCGTCCGTGCGCAGCGCGCCGGGCAGGGTGGCGAAAGCGATGGTGTTGAGCGGCACGAAGACGAGGCCGAGGCCAACGCCCTGAACGACCGAGTCGATGCCGATCGCGCGCGCGGACGTGTCCGTCGTCCAGCCGACCATCACCCACAGCGACAACGTCGACAGGATCAGCCCGAGCCAGGACCATGATCCGGGCGTCGTATTTGCCGAGCAATCGCCCGACCATCATCATCGCAAAGAACGTGCCGACGCCGCGCGTGCCCAGGAGATAGCCGCTCGCGAGCACCGGATAGCCGAGCAGATTCTGCAGGAACGGCGTCACCAGCGCCATCGTCGCCAGCAGAATGATGCCGATCAGGAACATGAAGATCACCGCGATCGAGAAATTCCAGTCGCTGAAAATGCGCATGGAGACGAACGGGCGCTCCGAGGTCGTCGTGTCGACGAGGAAGAAGTAGAAGCCGACGACGGCGAGAATCGCCTCCACGACGATCTCGCTAGAGGTGAACCAGCCCTGATCCTGACCGCGGTCGAGCATCATCTGCAGGGCGCCAATGCCCAGCGACAGCGACAGGAAGCCGAACCAGGAGAAGGGCACATCGCGGCGCATGGCGGTCTGGCGCATGAAGGCGGAGAGGCCGAACACGGTGAGAATGCCGAAGGGCAGATTGACGAAGAACACCCAGCGCCAGGAGTAGTTGTCGGTCAGCCAGCCGCCGAGCGTCGGGCCCATGATCGGCCCGAGCATCACGCCCATGCCCCAGATCGCCATCGCCTGCCCGCGTTGGGCGGGCGGATAGATGTCGAGCAACACGGCCTGGCTCAGCGGCACCAGCGCAGCGCCGAATACGCCCTGCAGCAAGCGAAAGCCGACCATCTGCTCAATGCTCTGGGCGACGCCGCACAGCATCGAAGCGATCGTGAAGCCGGCGGTGCATACGATGAACAGCCGCTTGCGGCCAAAGCGCATCGCCATCCAGCCAAGCGGCGAGGTCATGATCGCTGCGGCGACGATGTAGGAGGTCAGGACCCAGTTGACTTGATCCTGAGTGGTCGACAGCGACCCTTGCATATAAGGCAGGGCGACGTTGGCGATCGTGGTGTCGAGCGCCTGCATGATGGTCGCCATCATCACGCAGACCGTCAGCATGGTCCGCGTCGATGGCGCCATTGTCTCTTCGTTTGGGCTCATCGCGCCGCTGCGCTCGCCGCCGAGGGCGAGACGAACCAGGATTCAAGCCATTCGAACGGCCCAGTCACCAAGTCGCTGACCGAACGCGTGCGTCCAGTATCGACCGAGACGGTCGCGCTCATGCCGGCGCGCAGTCCCACGGTCTTCTCATCGGCGCCGAAGCAGAAGCGCAATGGAATCCGTTGCACGACCTTGACCCAATTGCCGCTCGCGTTCTGCGCGGGCAGGATCGAGAATTGCGAGCCGGTGCCCGGCGCGATCGAACAGACGCTCCCCTTCCACACGACGCCGGGAAAGGTGTCGATCGTCACGCTCGCGGGCAGGCCGGCGTGGACATAGGTCAGGTCCGATTCCTTGGGGTTGGCGTCGACCCATAGGCCGCGGTCGGCGACGATGGCGAACACCGCTTGGCCGGCCGGCGCAACGCGGCCGAGTTCGATCTGGTCGACCTGCGTCGCGACGCCGGCGATCGGCGCGACGATGTGGGTGTTGCGCAGATTGCGTTCGGCGTCATCGAGGCCCGCCTTCGCCTGGATGTAGTCGGGGAACGTGTCGAGCGAAGGGGCCGTCCCGTCGCCGAGCTTGTTGCTCGTCGTCGCTTGGAAGCTGCGCACGAACTCGAGAATCTCCTGCGCCTGGACCAGCGCCGCCTCTGAGGTGTCGAGGTCGGAGCGCGTGCCCGCGCTCGTGTTCACGAGGCTGACCTTGCGGTTGTAGTCGTTTGTCCGCAGCTCGACGCCCTTTTGGGCCATGGCGATCTGCAGTTCGTTGCTGGTGTAGGTCGCCTGCAGGTTGGCGAATTCAACCTTCGCCGCCGCGATCCGACCCTGCGCGAGCGTCAGCGCCGTCTGATAGGGGGCGGGGTCGAGATCGAACAATGGCGCGCCGGCCTCGACATGCTCGCCCTCGCGCACGTGCACGGCGACGATCGGGCCGGAGATCTGCGGCGTGATCAGCGACTTGTTTGCTCCGACATAGGCGTTGTCGGTCGAGATGTAGCGCCCGCTGCTAAGCCACCACATGCCGCCGAGCACAATCGCGGCGACCGGAATGACCACCATCAGGATCAACCGGCCAGTGCCGGACTTGCGCTGTGCAGGGGGAGCTGCGATTTCCGCGCGAGGCGCCGGGGCCGGAGCCTCGGGGGGCGGGGGCGCGACCGGCTCGTTGGTGCGCGCCGGCGCGCCCGGCGCCCGGTTCAAAGGGGTAGGCTCCGCGGAACGATCGCGCGGCGTCGTGGAGGTCTGCGACACTGACCTAAGCTCCGCTGTTCAATTGGATCTTCAGGTTGGCGCGAATCCGCTCCAATCCGGTGGTGATTTCCTCGACCTCCCGCCGGTCGAGGCCGGTCGTTGCCCGGCCCGCCACGTCCTCGCCGAGCTCATCGAGCCGCTCCAAGATGGGGTCGGCTTTGGGCGTCAGAAAGAGCCGATTGGCGCGGCGGTCGGCGATATCTTCGCGCCGCTCGACCAGGCCCGAAGCGGTCAGCTTATCGACCAGCCGGGCCAGCGTGATCGGCGCGAGGTCGAGCCGGTCCGCCAGCTCTCGCTGGTTGATGCCCTGGCCGGTGCGCAGCTTGACCAGCACCGCCCATTGGGCGCGGGTCATGTGAACTTCCCGCGCGCGCTGGTTCGAATAGGTTCGAAACAGTCGCGCAACGTCATGTAGCGCGAACGCGAGTTCGCGCGCTGGGCTTAGCACCTGGGACAAGGCTGAGGCTCGCTTATGATGTGTATGCTTATAATAAGCGACAGGCGAAACCACAAGCCGCCCGCGCGGCCAAGTTGGTCAAATTTCGTTAAAGGGGGGTTCACGAGGGCGTGAGCGCCGAGCGTCGTCATGGGCTTGGCTGTAACACCGTTCCGGGCTGTAACACCTGCGGACCGGGGGCGTCGCTTCTCAACTGCCGCGATAGGTCGAGTAACTCCACGGCGTCGTCACCAGGGGCACGTGGTAGTGCGCCGTGGGGTCGGCGATAGTGAAGCGAATCGGCACGATGTCGAGAAACGGCGGCGTGGCGGTTGCAGCTTCTGCAGCGCGAAAATAGTCGCCGACATGGAACGACAATTCGTAAGTTCCCACCCGCGCCTCTTGCGGAGCGATTAGCGGGGCGTCGGTGCGCCCGTCGGCGTTGGTGCGCACGCTGGCGACGAGGCGACGGGCGCCCTCGGGCCCTAGCGCGTAAAGCTCAATGAGGACGCCGGCCGCGGGCCGGCCGCGGGTGGTGTCGAGAACATGCGTCGTTAATCCGGCCATGCGCTCACCTCATCCGTTATGGTCCGTCTAGTCGAATCTCTTGGACTTTGGTAGTTGGAATCCTTCCTTCCGCGGCCATAAGCCATGCGAGATGCGCATGAGTGTCGCGCCCCTGTCGCCATTGCCAAGCGACAGGCGCCGTGAGACAGAAGCACAAGTCGCAGACCGGAAATTCGGTTCGTTGCGGCGCCAGGGAGGTGTCATGAGCGACGACCCGAGGGGCGAGGCGGCCGAGACCGGCGAATGGCTCGACGCGCTCGATTCGGTCGAAGCGTTCGAGGGCCTGGACCGGGTCGACGAACTGCTCGAAGTCGGTGGTGACCTCGGCCCGGCGCAAGGGCGCGCAGCTCCCCTTCGCGGCCAACACCGCCTACGTCAACACCATCCATCCCCAGGATCAGCCCGAGCATCCCGGCGTGCGGCAGCTGGAGCAGACCATCCGCCATTACGTCCGCTGGAACGCGGCGGCGATCGTATTGCGGGCCAACAAGGAATTCGTCCGAGCTTGGCGGCCATATCGCCAGCTTTCAGTCGGCGGCGACGCTTTACGACACCGGCTTCATGCATTTCTGGCGCGCCGCCGACGACACCCACGGCGGCGATCTCATCTATTTCCAGGGCCACAGTTCGCCGGGCATCTACGCGCGCGCCTTTCTCGAAGGGCGCCTGAGCGAGGATCAGCTCGTCAAATTTCGCCAGGAAGTCGGCGGCAAGGGACTGTCCTCCTATCCCCATCCCTGGCTGATGCCCGATTTCTGGCAGTTCCCGACGGTCTCGATGGGCCTCGGGCCGCTGATGGCGATCTATCAGGCGCGCTTCCTGCGCTATCTCAACGGGCGCGGCATCGCCGACACCGCCGAGCGCAAGGTCTGGGCATTCTGCGGCGACGGCGAGATGGACGAGCCGGAATCGCTCGGCGCGATTTCGCTCGCCGGCCGCGAGAAGCTCGACAATCTCATCTTCGTCATCAATTGCAACCTGCAGCGCCTCGACGGGCCGGTACGCGGCAACGGCAAGATCGTGCAGGAGCTCGAGGCCGATTTCCGCGGCGCCGGCTGGAACGTCATCAAGTGCCTGTGGGGCTCCAACTGGGACCCGCTGCTTGCCGCCGACCATACCGGCAAGCTGCGCCAGTTGATGGAGGAATGCGTCGACGGCGAATACCAGGACTTCAAGTCGAAGGACGGCGCTTACATCCGCAAGAACTTCTTCGGCCGCTATCCCGAGACGGCGGCGATGGTCGCCGACTGGAGCGACGACCAGATCTGGGCGCTGACCCGCGGCGGCCACGATCCGCTCAAGGTCTACGCCGCCTACAAGGCGGCGGTCGATCACAAGGGCCAGCCGACCGTCATCCTCGCCAAGACCGTCAAGGGTTACGGCATGGGCGAGGCGGGCGAAGGGCAGATGATCGCCCATCAGGCCAAGAAGATCGGCGACCAGGCGCTGCAAGCCTTCCGCGACCGCTTCGGCATCCCGATCTCCGACGAGGAATCTGCCGAAGAGTCCCGTTCCTGCGCCTCGCCGAAGACAGCGCGGAAATGAAATATCTGCGCGAGCATCGCGCCGCGCTCGGCGGTCTATCTGCCGGCGCGCCGGCGCACGAGCGACGCCGCTGGAAATCCCGCCGCTCTCCGCCTTCGACGCGTTGCTGCAAGCCGACCGCCGAAGGGCGCGAAATCTCCACCACCATGGCCTTCGTGCGCATCCTGACCACGCTGCTGCGCGACAAGGCGATCGGCCCGCGCATCGTGCCGATCGTGCCCGACGAGAGCCGCACCTTCGGCATGGAGGGCCTGTTCCGCCAGATCGGCATCTTCAGCCAGGTCGGCCAGCTCTACCGGCCGCAGGACGCCGACCAGCTGATGTATTACCGCGAGGACCCCAAGGGCCAGATCCTGCAGGAGGGCATCAACGAGCCCGGCGCGATGGCCTCGTTCATCGCCGCGGGCACGTCCTATTCGACGTCCAACACGCCGATGATCCCGTTCTATATCTACTATTCGATGTTCGGCTTCCAGCGCGTCGGCGATCTCGCCTGGGCGGCGGGCGACATGCGCGCGCGCGGCTTCCTGATCGGCGGCACGTCCGGGCGCACCACGCTCAACGGCGAGGGCTTGCAGCACGAGGACGGCCACAGCCATCGTGCTCGCCTCGACCATCCCCAATTGCGTCGGCTACGATCCGACCTACGCCTATGAGCTCGCGGTCATCATCCAGGCCGGCCTCAAGCGCATGTACGTCGACAACGAGGACGTCTATTACTACATCACGACGCTCAACGAGAATTACCCGCATCCCGCCATGCCCGAGGGCGCCGAGGAGGGCATTCTGCGCGGCATGTATCTGCTGCGGACGGTCGAGGCCGAAACGGGCGGGCGGCGCGTGCGCCTGCTCGGCTCGGGCGCGATCCTGCGCGAGGTCGAGGCCGGCGCGCAACTGCTCGCCAAGGATTTCGGCGTCTCGAGCGAGATCTGGAGCGTGACCAGCTTCACCGAACTGCGCCGCGAAGGGCTCGAAGCCGAGCGCTGGAACATGCTGCATCCCGAGGCGAGCCGCGCGCATCTCCTATGTCGAGCAGTGCCTCGGCAAGGGCGTCGGCCCGGTGATCGCCGCGACCGATTACATGAAGGCGATCCCCGACGGCATCCGGCCGTTCGTCCCCGCGCCGCTTCAAGGTGCTGGGCACCGACGGCTTCGGCCGCTCCGATTATCGGCGCAAGCTGCGCTCGTTCTTCGAGGTCGATCGCTATCACGTCGCGGTCGCCGCGCTGAAGGCGCTCGCCGACGATCAGATGCTGCCGCCCAAGGCGCGTGGCGGAGGCGATCGAGCGCTACAAGATCGATCCCGAGCGGGCCGAACCCGGCGCGGAGCTGAGGCGCTTCGCCGATTTGAACAATCGAACTGCTCGCGCGAAGGAGAAGCGGTCGTGGCCAAAATCGAAGTCAAAGTCCCCGACATCGGCGACTTCAAGGACGTGCCGATCATCGAGATTCTGGTCAAGCCGGGCGACACGGTCAAAGCCGAGCAGTCGCTGGTGACGCTCGAATCCGACAAGGCGACGATGGACGTGCCGGCGCCTCAAGCGGGCGTGGTCGGCGAGATCGTCGCCAAGATCGGCGACAAGGTCTCGATGGGCTCGACGCTGCTGACGCTCGAGCCGGCCGTCGGCGCGCCCGCCGCTGCGCCGCCAGGCCGATGCGGCTGCGGCGCCAGCGCCCGCTCCGACGCCTGCGCCGGCTGCCGCTGCGGCGCCTGCGCCGGCCCCCGCCGCCAAAACCGAGAGTGCGCCCGCGGCGGCCGCGGCTGATTTCTCGGGCGTCAACGCCGGCCCGGCCGTGCGCCGCCTCGCGCGCGAACTCGACCTCGATCTCAACGGAATACGCGGCACCGGCGAGAAGGGCCGCATCACCGTCGAGGACGTCAAGGCGGCGCGTGCGCGGGGGCTCGGCGCGTCGGCGAGCGGCGCAGGGCTGCCGGAAGTTCCGGCGGTCGACTTCGCCAAGTTCGGCCCGATCGAGACCAAGCCGCTCTCGCGCATCAAGCGCATCTCCGGGCCGCGCCTGCACGCCTCCTGGGTCAACGTTCCCCATGTCACCCATAGCGACGACGCCGACATCACCGAGCTCGACGCGTTCCGCAAGTCGCTCGACGACGAGGCCAAGGCCGACAAGAAGGCGCCCTATCGCGTCTCGCTGCTGCCGCTGCTGATGAAGGCTTCGGTCGCGACGCTGAAGGCGTTCCCGACCTTCAATTCCTCGCTGTCGCCGGCCAAGGACGCGCTGATCCTCAAGAGCTACTGGCACATCGGCGTCGCCGTCGACACGCCCGATGGGCTGGTCGTCGCAGTGGTCAACGACGTCGACAAGAAGGGCGTCGATCGAGCTCGCGCGCGAACTTGGCGCGCTGTCGCTGCAAGGCGCGCGAGGGCAAGCTTTCGCCGGCCGAAATGCAGGGCGCGACGCTTCACCATCTCCTCGCTCGGCGGCATCGGCGGCACGGCGTTCACGCCGATCGTCAACGCGCCGGAAGTCGCGATCCTCGGCGTCGTGCGCTCGAAAATGGCGCCGGTATGGGACGGCAAGGCCTTCGATCCGCGGCTGATGCTGCCGCTCTGCCTCTCCTACGACCATCGCGTCGATCGACGGCGCCGCGGCGGCGCGTTTCATGCGCCATCTTGTGCGACGCGATCGAGGACATGCGCCGCGTCCTGCTCTAGCGCTCGCGAAGCGCGACGCAGCGACACGACAGCTAAGGAATTTTCGGCTCGGAGAGCGCGTCCATGGCGGGTGAAATCAGGCTTCCCGATATCGGCGACTTCAAGGACGTGCCGATCATCGAAATTCACATCAAGCCGGGGCCAGACCGTCGCCAAGGAAGAAGTCATCCTGACGCTGGAGAGCGACAAGGCGACGCTCGACGTGCCCGCGCCCGAAGCCGGCGTCATCGGCGAGATCAAGGTCAAGGTCGGCGACAAGGTCAGCCAGGGGGCGCTGCTGGCGACTTACGCCGGCGGTGGCGCGCCTGCCGCTGCGGCGCCGCCACCGGTGCACCCGCCGCTGCGCCCGCCGCGCCGGCTTCCGCCCCGGCTGCAACGGCCGCCGCCGCGCCCGCAAAAACCGATTTCGAATGCGACGTGCTGGTGCTCGGCGCCGGGCCGGGCGGCTATACCGCCGCCTTCCGCGCCGCCGATCTTGGCCAGAAGGTCGTGCTGGTCGACCGCCGGCCCGACGCTTGGCGGCGTCTGCCTCAACATCGGCTGCATTCCCTCCAAGGCGCTGCTGCATGCCGCCAAGGTGATCGACGAGGCGGGCGAAATGTCGGCCAACGGCATCGTCTTCGCCGCGCCGAAAATCGACCTCGACCCGCTGCGCGGCTGGAAGGAAAGCGTCGTCAAGCGCCTGACCGGCGGTCTTGGCGGCCTTGCGCGCCAGCGCAAGGTGACGGTGGTGACGGGCGAGGGCGCATTCGCTTCGCCCCACACGCTTACGGTCACCGGTCCGAGGGCGACAAGACCGTCAGCTTCAAGAACGCGATCATCGCCGCCGGTTCCGAACCGGTCGCGCCGGGCTTCATCCCGAGCGATCCGCGCATATGGGATTCGACCGGCGCGCTCGAGCTGCGCTTTGTCCCCAAGCGCCTGCTGGTGCTGGGCGGCGGCATCATCGGGCTCGAAATGGCGACCGTCTATCATGCGCTCGGCTCGAAGATCACCGTCGATCGAAATGATGGACCAGTTGATGCCCGGGCGCCGACCGCGACATCGTCGCGCCCTTCGCCAAGCGGGTCGAGAAGCCCTACGAGAAAATCCTGCTCAAGACCAAAGTGACCGCGGTCGAAGTGCGCGCCGACGGGCTCTCACGTCGCCTTCGAGGGCAAAGGCGGCAAGGCGACCGATGTCTTCGACGCGATGCTGGTTTCGGTCGGCCGGCGCCCGAACGGCGCTTCGATCGGCGCCGCGGCGGCGGGCGTTGCGGTCGACGAGCGCGGCTTCATCGCCGTCGACAAACAGATGCGCACCAACGTCGCGCATATTTTTGCGATCGGCGACGTCGTCGGCCAGCCGATGCTCGCCCACAAGGCGACGCACGAAGGCAAGGTCGCCGCCGAAGTCGCCAGCGGCCACAAGTCGTCCTTCGACGCCAAGGTCATCCCCTCCGTCGCCTATACCGATCCGGAAGTCGCCTGGGTCGGCGTCACCGAGACCGAGGCGAAGGCCAAGGGCCTCGAATTTGGCAAGGCGGTCTTTCCCTGGGCGGCGAGCGGGCGCTCGCTGTCGCTCGGGCGCGACGAGGGCCATGACCAAGACGCTATGGGACGAAGCGACGCGGCCGCCTGATCGGCTGCGGCATCGTCGGCCCCAACGCCGGCGATCTGATCGCCGAGGCGGCGCTGGCGATCGAGATGGGCTGCGACGCCGAGGACATCGGCCTCACCATCCATCCGCATCCGACGCTGTCGGAAACCTTCGCCATGTCGGCGGAAGCCTTCGCGGGAACGCTGACCGACCTTTACATGCCGAAGAAGAAGAAGGCGTAAGCAGCCTTCAGCGCGCGCGATGCTCGACGATCCGGCTTGTCTCGCCCGCGCGCCCCTCGACACGCGCCAGCGCCGGATCGCCGCCGAGATTGGCGGAGCGCCCGATCACGACCGGCGGCGAGAAGTAATAGCCCTGGGCGACGCTGATGCGCGTGTGGTCGCGCAGATAGGCGAGTTCCGCCTCGGTCTCGACGCCTTCGACGATGACCGGCGTGTGCAGCGCCTCGCCGACCGACTCGATCGCCCGCAGCAGGTCTTGATTGCGCACCCGCTCGTGGATCGCGGTGATGAACGAGCGATCGACTTTGATCTCGTCGGCGGTGATTTCGGCCAGCGTCGAAAGCGACGAATAGCCGACACCGAAATCGTCGATCGAAATCTTGGCGCCGATCTCGTGCAGCATCGGCGCGACCTGAAGCTGGAACTGGCCCGCGCGCAGCAACGCCTCTTCGGTCAGTTCGATCATGAAGCGCGCCGCCTGTCCGCTGGCGGCAAGCCGATCGGCGAAGGCGCGCATGAAGCGAATGTCGCCAGCTTGTTGCGCCGCGATGTTGAAGCCGAGCCGCAGGCCGGGGCCGAACGTGGCGTCGATCGCCTCAAGCGAAGCCAGCGTTTCCTCGAACAGCAGCAGCGTCATCTCGTTCATCAGCCCGAGGTTGACGGCGAAGGCGATGGATTCGCCGGGCGAGTGCGCTTCGCCATTCTCGTCGCGCCAGCGCATGAGGACTTCGAGCCCGGCGAGATTGCCGGTGCGGAAATTGACCTTTGGCTGCACCGCGCAGGCAAAATGGCGGTCGCGCACCGCCAGGCGGAGATTTTGCTCCAGGCGCGCCCGCTCCAGCGCCCGCTGCGCGATTGCCGGATCGTAGAGCCGCGCCTGGCCGCGGTAGCGACGCTTGGCTTGGGTCAGCGCCGCCTCGGCCTTGGCGATCAGCCCCTCGGCGCCGGCGTCGTGCAGCGGGAACAGGCTGACGCCGGCTGAGGCGGAGAGCAGGATTTCGACGCCATCGACGTAGAACGGGTCGCGAAAACGCGGCAGCAGCCGATCAGCGCGCGCCAGCGCCGCCTCGCCGTCGCCAGGCGTGGCGAACAGGATGGCGAACTGGTCGCCGCCGAAGCGCGCGGCGACGTCGTCGGCGCCGATCGCTTCGCCAATGCGCCGCGCCGCCTCGGCGAGCAGCGCGTCGCCGACCGAACGGCCGTAGAACTCGTTGACCGAATCGAATTGGTCGAAGCCGATTGTCGTCACCGCGAATTGGGTGTTCGCGCTCGCGCCGGTTAGCGAGCGCGCGACCGCTTCCTCGAAAAAAGCGCGGCTCGGCAGTTTGGTCAGCGGATCGACATAGGCGCGCTGGAACAGCTCTTCCTGCAGCCGCCGTTCGTCATCGACATCGACGGCGGCGCTGACGCGGTAGTCCTGGCCGGCGAACCGGAACTCGCTCGCTTCCACGAGAGCGGCGCGCCCGGCGCGCTCGACGCTCTCGCGTTTGCGCGCCGGATCGGGGGCGGCGTCGGCGGCGGGGTTGGCGTAGACGCGTTCGCCCGCGGTCGTGCGAACCTCGATGGCGATGGGTAAAGCCGTCAGCGCGCCGCGCAGCAGCGCCGCATCGTCGGGGCGAGGAGCCCCCTCGCGCGTCTCATTCGCCATCGCCGCGTCCTCCCGCCGCTCTGGCGGCGATCATATCAGCGTCTGAGGAGTTGGGCGCGAATCTGTTCGATGCGGTTGGACGTCGGCGAAAGCGGCGCAGGGCGCCGCCAACCGGGACGCGGGTCTCCATGACCGGGACGCGCGGTTCGCTGACGGCGGCGCGGGTTTCGACGACGGCCTCCGCGGCGGCGTCGTCCTTGGCGAGCGGCTTCGCGCCAGCGGCGCCGCGCCAGCGCTCGACCACGAGTTTGATGAACGACTGAGCCTCGCCGACCTCGTCGCCGGGCCCGTCTCTGCGGAACGTTTCGCTGCGCGGCACGCTATCGGCGGCGAGCGCCTTGAAGGTGAGGCGCGTCGGCAGCGGGAAGCCTTCGCCAAAGCCGACCACCTCGCGCGTTCCGAGCGAGGGAACGAAGGCGACCAGATTGGCGGCGGCGTCCGTCACCGCCGAGCGCAGAAGCGCCTGATCGCGGTCGTTGACCATGCGCATGGCGAACAGCGTGCTGCATTGGGAGATGACGGTCGGATCGAGTTCGGCCGGCCGCTGCGTTACGAGGCCGAGGCAGACGCCGTATTTGCGCCCTTCCTTGGCGATGCGCAGCAGGGCGCGCCGGGCCGGCGCAAAACCGACGGAGCGGTCGGCGGCGGCGTAGCGGTGCGCCTCCTCGCAGACGAACAGCATCGGCATGGCGCCGTCGCTCCACAGGCCGAAGTCGAAGGCGAGCCGGCTAAGTAGACTAACGACGGCGTCGACCACCTCCACCGGCAGTCCGGCGAGTTGCAGCACCGTCAGCGGCTGGCCATTGGGTTCGAGCCGGAACAGATAGGTCAGGATTTCGCCCATCGTGTCGCCGCCGACGTTGGCGTTTTCGAACATGAAGGCGTAGCGGGCGTCATTGCGCAGGCCCTCGATGCGGCTGAGCAGATGGTGGTGGCGCATGCGCGAAGCGCGGTTCTCGAGCTTGCCCATCCGCTCGTCGATCAAGGCGACGAGATCCTGCATCGTATAGGGGACCGGCGTATCGACGGTGAAGCCGGCGTTGCGTGGATCGATACGACGAAGCGTCGCGCGCTCGCTGGAGCCGCGTTGCGCCTGGTAGATACTTTTGGCGATCGGGATCTGCTCGGCGAGGATGTCGATCTCTTCATCGACGCCGGGTCGTCCGTAATAGAGCGCGTCGACGAATTCCTCGAAGTTGAATAGCCAGAACGGCAGTTTCAGCGTCGCGGCGCTGACGACGTTGGCGCGCGGGCCGAAGCAGCGCCCGTACTCGCTGTGACCGTCGAGCAGGAACACCCGAAGGTCAGGGCGCACGTCGAGAATCTCGCTGATCAGTACGGCGACGCCGCTCGACTTGCCAACGCCGGTCGAACCGAGAATGGCGAAATGCTTGCTCAGCAGATTGTCGACGTCGAGGGTCGCGCTGATGGTGTCATCGTGGTGCAACGCGCCGATGTTGACCATCTTGGCGCTGGTCGCCCGGTAGACGAGCCGCAGTTCGTCCGTGCCGATGATGCTCGCCGTGTCGCCGATCGCGGGATAGGCGGAGACGCCGCGCATAAAATGCTGCGCCTCGTCGACCCATTTGATTTCACCCATCAGGTCGACGCGGGCGATGGCGCCAAAGCGCGTGTCCTGGCTGTTCGAATTGCCATCGACCTCGGTCACCACGCCGATCAGACGGTGAGCGCCCGCCGCAATGGCGAGGAAGCTGCCGACCGTCGCGCGCAACGCCTCGCTGAGCGATGGCGCCGGCAGGCCGACGCGCGCCTCGGAGCCGCGCACGCCGATCACGGCGCCGAGTGAGGCCGGTCGGATCGCGGAACCTGACGACGGATCGTACGAGGGGAAGCTCGCTGACATTGGAACTCTTTGACGGAGGCGGCTGCGGGATGTTTCGGCAAGTTTTGGCGGTTGAACCTTTAGACGAGGTTAAACTCGCCCCTCTTTCCGTTCGCGGGCGCGCCCTCGCGCTTGAATTCCTTGGCGAATTGTCAATCCTCGCGCGTCAGAACAGTTTGGTCGGCGCTAAAGGAGACGAAGATGCTCGGCTATAGCCAAATCAACTCGGCGCGCCGGCCTAGGGCGGGACGATGAAACTGTTCGTTTTTGGGCTCGGCTATGCGTCGCGGCGCATTGCGGCGCGCCAGCCGGGCGCGTCGGTCAGCGGAGCGACGCGCGAGGGGGCGAGCGCCGCGGCGTGGCGCGGCGAGGGCGTCGCGGCCTTCGCCGTGGACGATCCCACCGCGGCGGCGGGGCTCACGAGCGCCCTGCGCGCCGCCGAGGTCCTGCTGGTCAGCGCGCCGCCAGGCGAGGCGGGCGATCCGGCGCTGACGCGCTTTGCCGATGCGATCAGCGCCGCGCCGCATCTTGAGCGGATCGTCTATCTCTCCTCCGTCGGCGTCTACGGCGACCACGCGGGCGCGTGGGTCGATGAGACGAGCGCCTGCGCGCCGAGTTCGCTCCGCAGTCGCTTGCGGCTGGAGGCCGAGCAGGCCTGGCGCGCGTTCGCCGCGACGAGCGGCGTCGCCCTCGACGTTTTGCGGCTCACCGGCATCTACGGTCCCGGCCGCAACGCGCTCGACAAGCTGCGCGCCGGCGAAGCACGGCGGATCGTCAAGCCGGGGCAGGCGTTCAACCGGATTCATGTCGACGATCTCGCCGCCATCGCCGTCCGTCTGATCGGCGCGGGCGGGGCGGGCGGCATGTGGAACGTCGCCGACGCCGAGCCGGCGCCGCCGCAGGACGTGATCGCCTTCGCCGCCGCGCTGCTTGGTCTGCCGCCGCCGCCGGAGGAGGACTTCACCGCTGCGGCGCTGTCGCCGATGGCGCAAAGTTTCTACGCCGACAATCGCCGCGTCCGCGTCGACAAGCTCAGGCGGGAACTCGGCTATCGCTGGCTCTACCCGACCTATCGCGAGGGGTTGCGGGCGCTGGCGGCGAGCGGGGAAGGGCGCTCGGCCGATCCCTCTGCGTGACGGGGCGCAAACTCGCCTTCACTTCGGCACGTCGTCTCCGGTCGCCATCAGGAAGCCGGTGTTCGGCTCGATCCACGCCAGGTGGTCGTGCACCGCTTTCACGCCCTTGGTGTTCTCGGCGATCACCTTCAGACCCTCGCGCAGGCGTTCGTCAGCGATTGTTCCGTGGAGCGTCACTTCGCCGTCCTTCGCGGTGACGCGCACGCTGGCGCGCGCGGCCCAGCCGTGGGATTCGATCTCGGCCTGAACCGCGGCGCTGATCTCCACGTCCGAGCGCGGTTCGTGGCTGTGCGGCAGCGCCGCGTAAAGCCGCTTGAGCACGTCAGAGCGCGAGACGACGCCGACCACGCTGCCACCGCTGACAACCGGCAGGCGCTTGACTCGGCGCTCGATCATCGTGTCGACCGCTTCCTCGAGCGAGGCGTCTTCGCCGATCGTGATGACGTCGCGCGTCATCACCTCGCCGACTTTGCGGCCATGCTCATGCGCGTAGGCGTGGGCCAGGCGTCCGCTGCTGAGTAGCGATTCGAGCCAGCGCGGCCGGCGCTGCTCGGTGCCGAGCTCGCCGCGCCGGAGCAGATCGCCTTCGCTGAGAATTCCCACCAGCGTCATGCGCTCGTCGAACACGAACAGGGCGCTGATCCGGGCGCGGAGCATCGTTTCGACCGCTAACGCGAGGCTCGCCGTCTCCCGCACCCCGACGACGCCGCTCGTCATCGCATCGTGAACTCGCATGATCTTTTCCTCTTTGTCTTTCAAGGTAAAGCGCCAACAATCGCCCGCGAGGCGTTGCCGCCTCAGCGCGATCCCCGCCTAGAGTCGCGGCGGACGCCTCTATATAGGTCTCCCTGGCGGCATCGTAACAAGAGGCGCCCATGGCCAACCCTGTTGTCGTCGAGGCGACGCGCGGCGCGCGCGTCGAATCGGCCCATCGCGGCGCCGGCGCGGTCGTCGACGCCGATGGCGCAAGCGTGCTGGCGTTCGGCGATGTCGATACGCCCGTCTTTCCGCGCTCGGCAGTCAAGGCGCTGCAGGCGCTGCCGCTGATCGAGAGCGGGGCGGTGGACCAGTTGCGCCTGAGTGAGGCCGAGATCGCGCTCGCCTGCGCTTCGCACGCGGGCGAACCCGTGCATGTCGAGACGGCGAGGGCGATGCTCGCCAAGGTCGGCCTCGATGAGCGCGCGCTCGCCTGCGGCGCGCACTGGCCGCTCGGCGAAAAGGCTGCGCGCGCGCTCGCCCGGACCGGCGCCACGCCCTCGGCGCTGCACAACAATTGCTCGGGCAAGCACGCCGGCTTTCTTTGCCTCGCCTGCGCCAGCGGCTGGGCGAGCAAGGGCTATGAGGCGGTCGGAAGCTCGGTCCAGAAAGAGGTGAAGGGGGCGATCGAAGCGATGACCGGCGCTGCGCTCGGCGAGGATGTCTGCGCGATCGACGGCTGCTCGATCCCGACCTACGCGGCGCCGCTGCGCGCGTTTGCGCTCGGCTTTGCCCGTTTGGGCGCTGGGAGCGGTCTTGCCCCCCAACGCGCCAAGGCCGCCGCGCGCATTCGCGCCGCCGTCGCCGCCAACCCACTGATGGTCGCGGGCGAGGGCAAGTTCGACACCGAGGTCATGCGCATCTTTGGCGCGCGCGTTTTCGTCAAGACCGGCGCCGAGGGCGTCTATTGCGCCGCGCTGCCCGAGCTTGGCCTCGGCCTCGCCCTCAAGGCCGACGACGGCGCGGCGCGCGCCGCGCAGGTCGTGATCGCCGCCTTGATCGACCGCTTTCTGCCGATGGACGAAAGCGAGCGGGCGCGCTTCGCGCCGTTCGTCGCGCCGAGCTTGCGCAACTGGAACGGGGTCACGGTCGGCGCGCTGCGGCCGGCGGGCGCGCTGGCTGAGCCTCCTTCGCGGCCGAGTGCCCGCGACTAGTCCGCGCAAAGGAAGTCGTGCTTATTCATCAGAGTACATCCGTGAAATCTTCCGCCGAAGAGACGCCGCCTCGCGTCCGGTTCCGGCAAATGGTCCGTGGCCGCCGCCAAACGCGTGACTTGCCGCAGCTAAGGCGCCTTGCGCGCGAACATTAGAGTTCGTAATCAGACAAAAGTTCGCAAATTCCGGCGGCGCGCCTATCGCGCCGCCATCGGGGAGAGCACGCGCATGACGGATTGCGCTCAAGAGGCGGTCCAAGAGGCGGTCGCGCCGGACGGTCTGAATCGCCCGTCGGTCTATTCGCGCCTCAGCGTCGCCGAGCTGCACGATGCGCTGCGGCGCATGCGCCGCATTCGTCGCTTCGAGGAGGCGGCGGAGGATTCATACATTCGCGGCCTCTCCTACGGCACGATGCACCTGTCGATCGGCCAGGAGGCGACGGCGGTCGGGATTTGCGTGCCGCTGAGCGAGGCCGACTACATCACCTCGACCCATCGCGGCCACGGCCATTGCATTGCCAAAGGCGCAGAGCTGAAGCCGATGTTCGCCGAGTTCCTTGGCCGCGAAACCGGCTACTGCAAGGGACGCGGCGGCTCGATGCACATCGCCGATCCGAGCCGCGGCAATCTCGGCGCCAACGGCATTGTCGGCGGCGGTCTGCCGATCGCGGTCGGCGCGGCGCTCAGCGCCAAACGGCGCGGCAAGGGAGCGGTCGCGGTCGCCTTTTTCGGCGACGGGGCCAACAACGAGGGCGCCTTTCATGAGGCGCTCAACATCGCTTCGGTCTGGAAGTTGCCGGTCGTCTTCGTCTGCGAAAACAATCAATACGCCATGTCGACCGCGATCACGCGCTCGACCGCTGTGCCCAACGTCGCCGATCGCGCCAGCGCCTACGCCATGCCGGCCGAGATCGTCGACGGCAATTCTTTCGCCCTGGTCGCCGAGGCCTCGTTTCGCGCGGTGGAGCGGGCGCGCTCAGGCGATGGACCGACCCTGATCGAGGCGAAAACCTACCGCACGCGCGGCCATTCGCGCTCCGACCGCAACCGCTACCGCAGCCGCGAGGAGATCGAGAGCTGGAAGGCGCGCGATCCGATCGTCGCGTTCGAAGCCGAGCTCATTGCGTTCGGCCTTGCGAGCGCCGAGGAGATCGAGGCCATCGACGCCGAGACGCGCGGCGAAATGGCGGCGGCAGTCGAATTCGCCATGGCGAGCCCGACGCCCGATCCCGCCGAACTGACGCGCGACGTCTATTCGCCAGCCTCTGGACTGACCGACCATGTCTGACGAGACCCGCGAACTCACCTACGCCGAGGCAATCCGCGAGGCGCTCGCCATCGCGCTCGCCGCCGACGAGCGCGTCTTCCTGATGGGTGAAGACATCGGCGTCTACGGCGGCGCGTTTCAGGTCACCGGCGATCTCGTCGACCGGTTCGGCGAAGAGCGGGTGATGGACACGCCGATCAGCGAGCTTGGCGCGGCCGGAGTCGCCGTTGGCGCGGCGCTGACCGGACTGCGGCCGGTGTTTGAATTCCAGTTCTCCGATTTCTCGATGCTGGCGATGGAGCAGATCGTCAACCAGGCGGCGAAGCTGCGCTACATGCTCGGGGGCGCGGTCAACGTGCCGGTGGTGTTCCGCATGCCGACCGGCTCGGGGTTAGGCGGCGCCGCCCAGCACAGCCAAAGCATAGAGGCCTGGTTCGCTCACGTGCCGGGACTGAAAGTGGTCGAGCCCTCGACGCCATACGATGTTAAAGGCATGCTGCTGGCGGCGATCGCCGACCCCGATCCGGTGATCGTGTTCGAGCACAAGCTGCTTTACAAGACCAAGGGCCAGGTGCCGGAAGGCGACTACCGTGTCGCACTCGATCGCGCCGCGCTGCGCCGGCAAGGGAGCGATCTGACGATCGTCGCCTCGGGCGTGATGAGCCTGCGGGCGCTGGAAGCCGCTGGGATACTCGCCGAGGAAGGCGTTGAAGCGGAGGTGATCGATCTGAGGACGCTGCGACCGCTCGATCGCGAGATGATCATTGCCAGCGTCAAGAAGACGACGCGGCTGCTGACGGTCTATGAAGGCGTGAAGACGCTCGGCGTCGGCGCCGAGATCAGCGCGCTGGTGGCCGAGAGCGAGGCCTTCGACTATCTCGACGCGCCGATCTTGCGCCTTGGCGGCGCGGAAGCGCCGATCCCCTATAGTCCGGCGCTTGAGAAGGCGGCCGTCCCGCAGGTCGAGGATATCGTCACGGCGGCGCGCCGCCTGGCGCGCGAGCTGGTGTGATGACGAGGGCGAGCGAAGCGTAGATGGCGATTGAAGTCATTCTGCCGCGCGTCGACATGGACATGGCGACGGGCAAGCTCGGGCGGTGGTACGCGACCGAAGGCGAGCGCGTGCGCGAAGGCCAACCGCTATTCGAAATCGAAACCGACAAGGCGGCGATGGAGATCGAGGCGCCGGCCTCCGGCCTGCTGCGCGGCGTGCGCGCTCAGGCTGGCGACGTGCTGCCGGTCGGCGCCATCCTCGCCTGGATCGTCGGCGAGGGGGAAGCCTTCGATCCCGATCTTCAGGCGCTAGCGGGCGAACTGCGTGCGCTGCTGGGTCCCGGCAAGACGGCTGACGACAAGACTGCGCAAGAGCCCGCGCCGGCGGCGCCAGAGGCCGGCGAGCCGGCGCCGTCCGCGATCGACGAACCACAGCGCGCGACGCCTTTGGCGCGGCGCCTCGCACGTGAGCGCGGCTTCGATCTCAGCGGTCTCGCCGGCTCCGGACCGCAAGGCCGCGTGCAAGCGCGCGACGTACCGGAGACGAGCGCCTCGCCGCTCGCCGCGCCGACGCTCACCCGTGGCGTGGGCGCGCGATTGAATCGCGAGTGGCTGCGTCGCGGCGAGGGCGCGCCGCTCGCGCTTATTCATGGTTTCGGCGCCGACCTCAATGGCTGGCGCCCGCTGGTCGGCCGCCTTCCCGAAACCATCGGCGCACTGGCGATCGATCTGCCCGGCCACGGCGCTTCGCCGCTCACCGGCGCGCCGACTCTGGCGGGACTTGTGGCGGCGGTCGCCGCGACCCTCGCCGAGGAAGGCGTCGCCTCGGCCCATCTCGTCGGCCATTCGCTCGGCGGCGCGGTCGCCATGGCGCTCGCTGCCGAGCCCGGCTTTCGCGCGCTGTCCCTCGCGCTGATCGCCCCCGCCGGCCTCGGCCCGGAGGTCAACGCGGCGTTCCTGTCCGGCTTCCTGCGCGCCCGCTCAGTGGCGAGTCTTACGCCGTGGATTCGTCTGCTGGCCGCCGATCCCGAGGCGCTCGGTCCGGCGCTGGTCAAGTCGACGCTGCGACAACGCGCCAGCGGCGAACTGGTCGAAGCCCAGACGCGTATCGCCGAGGCGCTGTTTCCCGATGGCGTGCAGGCGATCGACCTGCGGCCCTTGCTCGCGACGCTCGCTATCCCCGCCAAGATCATCGTCGGCGCCGAAGACCGGATCATTCCTTCGCGTCAGGCCCAGGGCCTTAGCGGGACGATCGCGCTGCATCGTTTCCGTAACGTCGGCCACATGCCCCATCTCGAAGCGCGCGGCGAAGTCGCGCGGCTGATCGAGGAACTGGTCAAGGCGGGCGGGTAGGGGCGGTCAGCTTGCCACGAGCGCCCGCGCGGTCGCTTCGTCGGTGACCAGCGTCGTTGGCCGCAGCAGGCGCGCGGCGGCGCGCAGCGCTTCGATCTTCGCTGCGCCGCCGGCGGCGAGCACGCGAATTGACGCCGCCATCACGGTCTCCAGCGGCGCCGACATCACCCGCTCGTTGATCGGATGGTCGATCAGCCGCCCTTCGGCAGAGAAAATGTAGCAAAGCGCCTCGCCGACCGCGCCATATTCGCTCAAGCGCGCCCGCTCGGCCTCGCCGACCAGGCCAAAGCGGGCGAGCGTCGAATCCGCGCCGAGCGCTCCGACGCCGAACACCACCGCGTCGAGCCGCCGCGCGAATTGGTAGACTTCAGCGAGGCCGCAGCGCTCGATCAGCGCCTGCCGGGTCGCTGCGCTATCGACCAGCGAGGGCGCCGGAATGAGGTAGCAGTCAGCGTTGTAGGCGCGCGCGAACTGCCAGGCGAATTCGCCGGGATTGAGCGACCCGACATGGGTGACGCCGCCCACCAGCGAGACGACGGTGACGCGTTTCGCCGGTCGCTCGCTCAAATGGCCGAGCGAATGCCAAAGCGTGCGACCCCAACCAAGGCCGATGGTCATATCGTCGACGACCAGCTCGGAGACGAAGTCGCCGAGCGCGGCGCCGATCGCCGCATCGGGATTGGCCTCTTCGCTTGAGAGCGGCGCGACAATCGCCTCGGGCACGTCGAGCGCCCTCGCCAGCGCGATCTCCAGGCCGGAGAGGTCCGCCAGACCGCGCGCCAGCGCAATGCGCACCTCGCCGAGCGCGCGCGCCTCGGCCAGCATGCGCACCACCGAAACGCGGCCGACGCCGAGCGTTTGGGCGATCGCGCTCTGCGTCATTTCCTCCGCGTAATACATCCAGGCGGCGCGCCGGCGCAGCCGTTCGCCACGGCGCTGGGGCGCGCGCGGCCGGGCAGCGTCGAGGTCCGCGTCGCGGGGCTTGTCTGTCATGGTGAATGCAATCCCAAACGAGGCAACTGAGTTTCCGGCAAAATCGTCTGAAAATACCTCCGGTCGTCGCCGAAGGCTTTGATGAATTGGTAATTCCTCGCCCCTAGATTGCGCAACCTGGATGTTCCGCCAGGAGCCTTGATGACGATCCCAGGGACGACGCCGTACGCGACGCCCGGATTGTCGCTTCTGCCGCCCGCCAAGGCGTCGGCGCGCGCGTCCATTGCTCGGCGCATCGCCCTGATCGGCGCAATCGCGCGCCAACCGGCGCACATCTTCGGCATCCTGCGCATCCTCGTCATCTGTGGCGTCGCGTGGGGCGTCTACGGGCACGAGCGCAGTCAAGTGCGCAGCGAGGCGGAGCACGCCGCCGCCGATCTCCTCAAGACGGGGGAACGCGCGGCTGACCGCACGCTCGCCGGCCTTGACCGGACTTTGGACCGCCTCGCGAGCCTCGCCGAAAGCAAGGACGCGCCGTTTGACGGGAGCGCACTGGTCGCAAGTGGCGCGGCCTTGATCGGGGATCGCTCCGCATTGGGCGCCCTCGACGCAGCGGGCGGCGCGCCGACTGGCGCCGCTGTCGCGTTGAGCGACAAGGATCGACAGGCGTTGCTCGCAGAGGCCAAAGCGCAGGGCGCGGGCCGGCTTGTCTTCGCTTCAGCCCCGCGGGTCGTGTTGGCGCGCCGGGTCATGGATCGCCAAGGACGCATCGCCGGCCTGATCGTCGCGCTCGTCGATCCTGCCGCGCTCATTGCCGATGTCGCCGACCTCGACATGGCCAAGGCCGGGCTGGCGCTGGTTGACCGCGAGGGAAGGGCGCTCGCCAGCGCCGGCGCGTCCCTCCAGGGGGACGGCGAGGCCCTGGCGGTCGCCGACCGCTTGCGCGGCGCCGATGAATCGCAGCCGAGCGAGCTTGGCGGCGGTCGACGCGGGTTCGTCGCCAGCCTTGCCGAGTCTCCGCTCGTTTTGGTCGCGGCGCTGCCCGATCTCGATCACGACGCCGCCCTCGCATGGTGGCGCAACATCAGCATCGCCGCCGCGATCCTTTTGTCGCTGCTCGTCGGCGTGACCTCGATCATCATGGCGCTTCGCGCCGTGCGCTACGAGCAGCGGCTCGCCAATCTGGCCAGCCGCGATCCGTTGACCGGGCTGGTCAATCGCGTGGCGATCCGCGAACGGCTCGATTCCGCACTCTCAGCACCGGCCGGTCAGCGTTCGATCGCTCTGCTGATCATCGACCTCGATCGCTTCAAGTACGTCAACGACACGCACGGCCACGCGGTCGGCGACGAATTGCTGCGCGTGGTCGCGCAGCGCCTGGTCGCATTGGCGGGCGAGGGCGACCTCGTCGCGCGCCTCGGCGGCGACGAATTCGCTGTCATCCAGACGGTGGTCGGATTTGGCGATGAAACCGGCGCGCTGGCGCTACGCATCTGCCGCGACCTCGCCGCGCCCTATGTGCTCGGCACGATCCACGCCACCGTCGGCGCCAGCATCGGCGTTGCTTTTGCTGCGCGCGATGCGAGCGCCGCCACTGAGCTGATGAAGGCGGCCGACATGGCGCTCTACGCCGCCAAAGGGCAGGGCCGCGGATCGGTGCGCTTCTTCCACCCCGAGATGAATGAGGCCGTTCACAGAAAAGTGATGATCGAGGCCGGCCTGCGCACGGCGATCGCCGCCAATGAATTTCATCTCGCCTATCAGTCGATCCGGGACGCGCGCACCGAGGCGACGCTTGGTTATGAGGCACTTTTGCGCTGGCGACGGCCGGGTCAGCCCGATATCTCGCCCAGCGAGTTCATCGCCGTGGCGGAGGAGACTGGACTGATCGTGCCGATCGGCGCCTGGGTTCTCGAGCGCGCCTGCGCCGATATTGCGCGCATCCCAAGCCCGCTTCGGGTCGCGGTGAACTGCTCGCCGGTGCAACTCGAGTCCTTCGATCTCGCGACCCATGTGCGCAAGTGCCTCGATCATTTCGGGCTCGCGCCCGACCGGCTGGAGATCGAGGTGACGGAATCCTTCCTGATCAACGACAGCCCGCGCATCGCCGGCCAGTTGCGACGCCTCAAGGGCATGGGCGTGCGCATTTCGCTCGACGACTTTGGCACCGGCTATTCGAGTTTGAATTGCCTGGAGCAATATCCGTTCAACAGCGTCAAGATCGATCGCTCGTTCGTGCAAAAGCTCGAGCGGCGCGAGGCGACGCGGGCGACAGTGCGGGCGATCATCGAGCTCGCCTCCAGCTTCGGCATGACGACGATTGCCGAGGGGGTCGAGACGCGCGCGCAGCTCGACGCCGTGGTCGAACTCGGTTGCGCCGAGGCACAGGGCTTTCTGTTCGGCCAGCCCAAGCCCCTCGACGAGGCGCTCGCGCTCGCCGCGCTCGAGCGCTCCGATGCGCCGATGCGCCGGGTCGCTGCCGGGTGAGCGACGCTTCAGCCTAACAGAATGCGGTATTGGACAAAGCCGGGTCGCTCGGCGACGCGGTCATAGAGGCCCATCGCCTCGAGGTTGGTCTCGTGGGTGAGCCAATGCACCCGCGAGCAGCCAAGCGCCTTCGCCTTGTCGGTGACCGCCTCAATGAGCTTGCGCCCGACGCCGCCGCCACGGCGCCCTCCAGCGACGTAGAGGTCCTGGAGGTAGCAATAGTCTCCCGTGGTCCAGCAAGATCGATGGGCGATCCAATGCGCGAGGCCGATCGGCGCGCCTTCCGCGCCGCGCGCGAGGAAGCCGCCCATCGGTTCGCTTCCCCCGGTCAGACGCGCGAAGGTCACGCGCCAGGTCGCCTCGTCGATGCTCGTGCGATAGAAGTCGAGATAGCCGCGCCACAGCGGCGCCCATTGGTCGTGATCGGCGGCGACCAGCGGCGCGATCGTAACGTCCGCTCCCCGCGCTTCCACTCGCTGTCGCATGGCGTCACTCCGGTTCGGGCGTCTCATCGGCGAGTGGGCTCGGCGGCGACAGGCGGCCGTTGAAGAACACAAAGGCTGCCCCCAGCACTGGCGCGATTGCCGCGAGCCCCGGCGCGTTGCGGCTCACCCACTCGCCGATCAGCGGGTCGGAGACCGCCATGCTCCCCGCGATCCAGCCGAGCAGCGCCGCGCCCAGAGTGACGAGCCAGGGCGCGCGGCGCAACACCGACGAGAGGATCAGGCCGCCGTAGGCGAGCACTGGGATCGACAGAGCGACGCCCGCCGCGAGCAGCCAGAAGTTGCCGCGCGCGATCGCCGCCAGGGCGACGACATTGTCGATGCTCATCGCCGCGTCGGCGACGACAATCCCCATCGCCGCCGCCCAGAGATCGGCGCGCGCGGCGCCGGGCAGCCGCTCGGGCTCGCGCCGGGTGTTCCCGTCAGCGACGTTGAGCGCGATGACGATCAGCGCCCAGGCGCCGACGAGCTTGACCAGCGGCACGGTCAGCAGCGAGGTCGCGACCATTGTCAGCGCCAGCCTGAGCGCGATGGCGCCGCCCGAGCCGATGAAAGCAGCACGGCGCGCATCGGCAGGGCTGAGGCCGCGGCAGGCGACGGCGATCAGCAGGGCGTTGTCGGCGCCGAGCAGCAGATCGACCACGAAGATCTGGACGGGTATCGCGAGCCAGGCGGCGATGGCGGCAAGGGTCATTGCCTAGGCCTCGTCGCGTCGCGCGAGGGGCGTGAACGCCGTCTGTCTCATGGCGGGCCCGCGGGCGCCGGCGTCCCGGGCTGCGCCTGCTTGGCGGCGGTCGCCTTGGAAAACTGCACGGTGTCGATCGGGAACGGCAGGTGGAGGCGCCACCCGGGGCCGGTCGTTTCGACCGGGCGGCCAAGACGCATCACCTCGCCCTGCTCGTCGGGCTCAACCTTGTAGAGCGAGGTCGAAAGCCAGCCGATCAGCACGAGGGCGGCCAACAGCCAGCCGCCGCGGGCGCCGAGGCGCGGCGGACGCGCTAGCCGCAGAACGCTGTCGCTGAGCAGCGCGAGGATCGGCGAAGGCTGCGCGGGATCAGTCGAGGCCAACCGCGAGGCTCTCTTCAAGCATCATGCGCGCCCGCGCGCGCAGCTTCTCGGTCTCGCTCTTGAGCTGGCCGCAGGCGGCGAGGATGTCGCGTCCGCGCGGCGTGCGCACCGGACTGGCGTAGCCGGCGGAGAAGACGATGTCGGAGAAGCGCTCGATGGTCTCCCAGTCCGAGCATTCGTAAGGGCTGCCCGGCCAGGGGTTGAACGGGATCAGGTTGATCTTGGCCGGCAGGCCGGTGAGCAGGCGCACCAGCGCCTTGGCCTCGGCGGGCGAATCGTTGACGCCCTTCAGCATCACGTATTCGAAGGTGATGCGCCGCGCGTTCGAGGCGCCGGGATAGTCGCGGCAAGCCTTGAGCAGCATCTCGATCGGATATTTCTTGTTGAGCGGCACCAGCTTGTCGCGCAGCGGATCGTTGGTCGCGTGCAGCGATACCGCCAGCATCGTCCCGCATTCGGCGCCGAGCCGCGACATTTCCGGCACGACGCCGGAGGTCGAGACGGTGATGCGCCGCTTGGAGAGCGACAGACCGTCGCCATCGGTCAGCACCGCGATCGCATCGCGCACGTGGTCGAAATTGTAGAGCGGCTCGCCCATGCCCATGAAGACGACGTTGGAGACGGCGCGCACGCCCTCGCCCGAGGGAACCAGGCCGTCGGTCGGCGCGACGCCGCCGGGAAAATCGCCGAGCCGGTCGCGGGCGACCAGCACCTGGCCGACGATCTCCGCCGCGCTCAGGTTGCGCGCCAGGGGCTGCGTGCCGGTATGGCAGAAGGTGCAGTTGAGCGTGCAGCCGACCTGGCTCGAAACGCACAGCGTGCCGCGATCGCTTTCGGGGATGTAGACGGCCTCGACCTCGGCGCCGCGGTCGCCGGCGTAAGCGGGCGCCAGCCGTAGCAGCCACTTGCGGGTGCCGTCGGCGGAAACCTGCTCGGTCACGATCTCCGGGCGCGCCAGCGTGAAGCGCGCGGCGAGCCGCTCCAGCAACGGCCGGGCGACGTTGCGCATGTCGGCGAAGTCGCGCGCGCCGCGGTGGTAGATCCAGTGCCAGAGCTGGCCCGTGCGCATGCCGATTTCGCGCTCGGGCACGCCGATTTCGGCAAGCGCGCGCGCCAGTTCGCCGCGCGTTGCGCCGGCGAGGCTGGGCGGCGAGGCCGCGGCGGAAGCAAGGGCTAAAGACATGACGGGGCTTCTATCACATTGGGCTGGGTGGGAAAAATGTGGGTCGCTGCGGGGTTGGCCGCAAGCCGGCCCGCGCTAGTTCCCGAACACGTCGTTGGTCTGCGCCGTCACCCTGACGAACGTGGTGCGCTTGGGGACTTCCTTGAGCTGGGTGGCGCCGATATAGGTCATCATCGAGCGCACCCCGCCCATGATCTCTCCCATCGTGTTGTCGACCGGGCCGCGGTAGGGCGTCTCGACGCTCTTGCCCTCGCTGGCGCGGTAGTGGGCGACGCCGCCAGCGTAGCGCTTCATCGCCGTCTCCGACGACATGCCGTAAAACAGCATGCCGACCGGGACTTTCACGCCGTCGCGCATTTCGTAGCGGATCTCGCCGTCGCATTCGTCGTGGCCCGCCAGCATGCCGCCAAGCATGACGAAATCGGCTCCCGCGCCATAGGCCTTGGCGACGTCGCCCGGCACGGTGCAGCCCCCGTCCGCGCACACCTGGCCCTTGAGCCCGTGCGCGGCGTCGGCGCATTCGATGATCGCCGAGAGCTGCGGATAGCCGACGCCGGTCACCCTGCGGGTGGTGCAGACTGAGCCAGGGCCGATGCCGATCTTGACGATGTCGGCGCCGGCGAGGATCAGCGCTTCGGTCATGTCGCCGGTGACGACGTTGCCCGCCATGACGACGGAGTTCGGATTGGAGTCGCGCACGCGCTTGACGGTGTCGAGGAACTTCTCGGCGTAGCCATTGGCGACGTCGACACAGAGCATTCGCGGCGTCGCCCGTTTGCGCACGGCGGCGAGCTTGATGAGGTCGGCCTCGGTGGTGCCGAGCGAATAGAAGGCGTGGACGCCGTCCGCGCTGGAGAAGAATGCGGCGAGTTCGGCTTCGGGATAGTGCTTGTGCAGCGCGGTCAGCGCGCCGCGCTTGCCGAGCGCCCGCGCCATCGCCATCGTGCCAGTGACGTCCATGTTGGCGGCGATGAGCGGAAACCCCTCCCATTCGCTGCCCGTGTGGAGAAAGCGGAACGTGCGCTGCACGTCGACTTCGTTGCGCGAATTGAGCGTCGAACGCTTGGGACGAATGAGCACGTCCTTGAAGTCGAGCTTGGGGTCGCTTTCGATGCGCATGGCGATGTCCGGAATGGGCGCTGAGCTAGCAGCGCAGCGCAACTGAGATCATGACGCGCCCATAGCACGAGCGCGCTTGTCCGCCCAGACGCTCGCTCCAGAGGCTCGGCCGAGACGCTTGGCAAACGGTCGCGACGATCGGCGCTTCGAGGCGCCAAGCGGCGTGGCGACGAGGCGCCGCGGGCGCATTCTGCGAGTTCACGATTGTTTTGGCTTCGCCAGAGTTGCCGCCGGCGATTGACAATCTATTGTGTGATTTGCCGCAGTGCGACGGCCGGAGCGTAATTTTGCCGGTCCGGCCCCTTTAGACCAAATTGTGGCGACGTTCCTCCGCGCAAGTACGCTATAGGTCTGCTCGCCCATTCGGCGGTAAATCGTCACTGGTCTAGACTCTATACTTTGAACTACTCTTTAAGAGATAACCATTATTGTTATCCTTAACGTAAACGCCGTCGCCGGCGATATTTAGGTTAAGAGAAAATTGACCCTTCATTACGTTTCTAATCAATTGCCGAAAGTTAAAATTCGATCTACGTTCCGCCCGCTGGGTCGCGCGAGTCGTGGTCGGCTCCGCTGTCGGCGACGACGGCGGATGGCTCGAATTCCAAGGGGTATCCCATGAGTGTGCGTAACATCGTCGGGGCGGTTGCGGCCGCCACGATCGCGACGTCTGCGGTTTCGCCTGCGTTTGCATTTCCCTTTCACTTTCATCATCATCACCATTTCTTCCATCACTTCGTTGGCGGCGGCGGCCATTTCAATCCGTGGCCCGCGTTTCTGATCATCGGCGCCGTGGCGAGCGTCGAGCTTGATGCGGCCATCGTTTGGCACACTCAGTGCCGCGAACTGACCAGCCAGGAAGCCATGACGGCGTTCTTCCTGCCGGTCGTCGGCATCGCGTTCGACGAAAAAGACAACAAGTGCAAGCCCTGAGCTAAGTCGCGCGATCGCGTTTCCTCCTAGGCCCCCTGCCGCGTTTGCGCGGCGAAGGGCGATGCGGCCGGGAGGGGCGCGAAATCGTCGTCGTTGGGCCACAACGACGATCCGGATTGCGATTGATGCGCGCCGGCTAAGCGAACACGTATCTGTCCGCGGTGCAGTCGCCGCAGCGTCAAGTCTCCACAGTGCGAAGATCGATCCACTAACCTCGCGATCTCGAGGCGCGGTAATCGTGCGTCGCGGGGCGCCGCTGCGACGGCACTTGCCGTGGCGCGCCGCGTTCGGTATCTAGCCGGCGGCCCTGCGTCGCCTTCGCGCGCCGATTGGGGGATAGTTCAACGGTAGAACTGCGGACTCTGACTCCGTCAATCTTGGTTCGAATCCAGGTCCCCCAGCCAGCCTTCTTATCGTCAGCGCGTTTGAGCGCCGCTCGCCGGCACGGCGAGCGTGTCATGCACGCCGCGCGCCATTTGGGGCGCCCCTCTGCCGGTCAACAAGCCTCACTCCTAGCGGCCCGCAAGTGAAGACGCCTCGCTAAACCCACTGGCCGCCTTGCTTTCGCTGAGCAATTGACTACGATACGGGCATAATGATTTCTGCCCAAGAAATAGGCAAACCCGACCCGTCGCGCCGTGTCGGTCCGCCGGCGTTTGGCGAGGCGGCGGCCCTCGGCGGCGCGGCGATCCTGGCGCCGATGTCGGGGATTACCGATCTCGCCATGCGCCGGGCTGCGCGTCGGTTCGGCGCTACGCTGGCTTTTTCCGAAATGGTGGCGAGCGACGAATTCCTCGCCTGTAACGGCGAAGCGCGGCTGCGCGCCGAGGGCGAGGGGGCCGAGCCGCATGCGGCCCAACTTGTCGGCTGCGAGCCGCTGGCGATGGCGGAGGCGGCGCGCCGCCTCGAGGGCGCCGGAGCCCGCCTGATCGACATCAACATGGGCTGTCCGTCGCGGCGCGTTTCCGGCCGGCTGGCCGGCTGCGCGCTGATGCGCGATCTCGATCAAGCGGGACGGCTGATCGAGGCGGTGGCGGGCGCGGTTCGCGCGCCGGTCAGCGTCAAGATGCGGCTCGGCTGGGACGAGGGCGAGCGCAACGCTCCCGCCTTGGCCCGCCGCGCGGAAGCCGCCGGGGCGTGCATGATCACCGTCCACGGGCGCACCCGCGCTCAAATGTACAACGGGCGCGCCGACTGGACCGCCGTCGGCGAAGTCGTTGCCGCCGTGCGCGCGCCGGTGGTGGTCAATGGCGATTGCCGCAGCCTCGAGGACGCACGCGCGATGCTGGCCCAATCGGGCGCGAGCGCGGTGATGATCGGGCGCGCTGCGGTCGGGGCGCCGTGGCTGGTCGGGGCGATCGCAAGCGCGCTGCAGACAGGCGCGCCGCTCGCCGAGCCCACCGCCGAGGAGCGCGGCGCGACGGCGCTCACCCACATCGAGTGGCTGCTCGCCGCGCTCGGCCGCACCGCTGGCCTGCGTCACGCGCGCAAGCATCTTTCCGCCTACGCCGAGAAGGCCGGCGCGCCTGAGACGCTGCGCCGCGCATTGGTGACGAGCGATGACGCCGACGAGGCGCTGCGCTTGCTGGCGCGCGCCTTTGCGCCGGAGTCGCAGCAGGAGGCGGCGTGATGGCGGTGGAGGGCGCCAGAGCGACGATTTTCGGCAGCGCGCCGCTCGATCCGCTGCAGCTTCTCAACGCCTTGCCGCAGCCGATGTTGGCGATCGACGCCGCCGGCGCCATTCGCGAGGTCAACACCGCCGCCGAGCATTTTTTCGACTTCGGCCGCACGATGCTGCTGCGTGCGCGCCTCGTCGATATCATGCCGTTCGGCTCGCCGGTCATTGGCCTGGTCGCCGACGCGATCGCCAGTCAGGCGACGGTCAACGGCTACAAACTCGACGTCTCGACGCCGCGCACCGGGCTTGGCCGGGTGGTCGACGCCTTCGTGTCGCCTCTGCCGCGACCCGAGGACGGTGTGGTCCTTCTGCTGCAAGAACGGTCAATTGCTGAAAAAATGGACAGGCAGCTCACCCACCGCAGCGCCGCGCGGTCGGTCACGGCGCTCGGCGCGATGCTCGCCCACGAGATCAAGAACCCGCTTTCGGGCATCCGCGGCGCCGCGCAGCTGCTCGAGGCCTCCGCTTCCGATGAAGACCGCGCGCTGACCCGGCTGATCTGCGATGAGACCGACCGGATCGTCAAACTGGTCGATCGGATGGAATCCTTCTCCAACGAGCGGCCGCACCAGCGCGAGAGCCTCAACATCCATCGGGTGCTCGACCATGTGAAACGGCTCGCACAAGCGGGCTTTGGCCAGCACATCCGCTTTGTCGAGGTCTACGATCCTTCGCTCCCGCATGTTTTCGGCTCGCGCGACGCGCTGATCCAGGTCTTCCTTAATCTCGTCAAGAACGCCGCCGAAGCGATTGGCGAAGAGAGCATAGACGGCGAGATCACGCTGACGACCGCCTACCGTCAGGGCGTGCGGCTGAAGGTCGGCGCCGGCGCCGAGCCGGTCAGCCTGCCGCTCGAAATCTGCGTGCGCGACAACGGACCGGGCGTTCCGCTCGATATTGCCAGCAGTTTGTTCGAGCCGTTCGTCAGTTCAAAGTCCTCGGGTTCTGGCCTGGGACTTGCACTTGTTGCCAAAGTGATCGGCGACCACGGCGGGATTATCGAGTTCGAGTCGCACCCGCGCCGCACCACGTTCCGCGTGCTGATGCCGTTGGAGGCTCAGCGCGCCGGCGGGGGCGGCGGCGGGGACTAGGTCAAGGCGGCGCTGAACGCGCGTCGCCGGCTTTGCCGCCGCGGCGCGCCAGGAATGAAAGCTCGCGCGCGGTCGGGTCTTTGCCGGTCGGCCGCCGCCGGCAAGGAGCATGTGGATGCCGTCAGGGCATATTCTTGTCGCCGACGATGATGCGGCGATCAGGACGGTTCTCAATCAGGCGCTCTCGCGGGCAGGGTATGAGGTGCGCTCGACTGGCACGGTCGCCGGCCTGTGGCGCTGGGTCGCGGCGGGCGAGGGCGACCTCGTCATCACCGACGTCGTGATGCCCGACGACAACGCCTTCGAGCTGCTGCCGCGCATCAAGCGCATGCGGCCCGATCTGCCGATCATCGTCATGAGCGCGCAGAACACCTTCATGACCGCGATCAAGGCGTCTGAGCGCGGCGCCTACGAATATTTGCCCAAGCCCTTCGACCTCAAGGAACTGGTGTCGATCGTCGGGCGCGCGCTGGCGGCGCCAAAACGCGCGCGCGAAGTCGGCGCTGAGCCGGCGCCCGCCGAGTCGATGCCGCTGGTTGGCCGTTCGCCGGCGATGCAGGATATCTTCCGCTCGCTAGCGCGCCTGATGCAGACCGATCTGACGGTGATGATCGCCGGCGAGTCGGGCACCGGCAAGGAGCTGGTGGCGCGCGCGCTGCACGACTACGGCAAACGCAAGACCGGCCCGTTCGTCGCGATCAACATGGCGGCGATCCCGCGCGACCTGATCGAAAGCGAGTTGTTCGGCCACGAGAAGGGCGCCTTCACTGGCGCCAACGCCCGCTCGGCCGGGCGCTTCGAGCAAGCCGAGGGCGGCACGCTATTTCTCGACGAGATCGGCGACATGCCGATGGAGGCGCAGACCCGCCTGCTGCGCGTGCTGCAGCAGGGCGAATACACGACCGTTGGCGGCCGCACGCCGATCAAGAGCAACGTGCGGATCGTCGCGGCCACCAACAAGGACCTGCGCTTCGCCATCCAGCAGGGCGCATTCCGCGAGGATCTGTTCTTCCGTCTCAATGTCGTGCCGCTGCGGCTGCCGCCCCTGCGTGAGCGCACCGAGGACGTCCCTGATCTCGTGCGCCACTTCTTCGCGCGGGGCGTCGCCGAGGGGCTACCGCCCAAAAGCCTCGACACGCCGGCGATGGAGCGACTGCGCCGCTATTCGTGGCCGGGAAACGTGCGCGAGCTGGAGAACCTGACGCGCCGCATCGCCGCGCTCTATCCCCAGGACGTCATCGGCGAAGCGCTGATCGAGGCGGAGCTGGGCGCCAGCGCGCCGCTGCTGGGCATGTCCGCGCCGGGCGCCGGCCTCGACCGGATGCCCGCCCGCGAAACCTCGGCGGCGCAGGACCAGTTTGTCTCCAGCCTCGAGCGACACATCGCGGACCTGTTCCGATCGTTCGGCGACACCCCGCCGCCGGTCGGTCTCTACCATCGCGTTCTGCGCGATTTGGAAGTGCCGCTGATCGCCGCGACGCTGTCGGTGACCAGAGGCAATCAGATCAAGGCGGCCGAAATCCTCGGCCTCAATCGCAACACCCTGCGCAAGAAAATCCGCGATCTCGATCTCCGAGGCGCCCGCGGGTTTCGGTGATTTTCGCCGCCAATTTGTCGTAATCTTGCAACATCGTTGCAAATGCGCCACTCCACTGCGAGGGCGCGACGGCAAAAGGGCGGCGAAGTCCCAAGGTGACGACCCACGATTCGCAGCAACCGGGCGAGAGCGCAGGTCCGCCCGCAGTGGGCAGGATCGACGACGGCCGCATTTCCGGCATCTTCGGCCCGCTAGCGGTAGGAGGCGCGCTCGTCCTGGCGCTGGCGACATTCGTCACCTTCGCCGGTTTCACCCCGATCATTCCGACCCCTGGCGTCGTGCTGACCCTGCTCGGGGGCGACGGACTGATCACCATCATCCTGCTGGTGCTGATCGCTCTCGAGCTGCGCCGCCTGCGCACCGCCCGCCGCGCCGCGCGCGCCGGCGCGCGGCTGCATAACCGGGTCGTCGCGCTGTTCTCGCTGGTGGCGGCCATTCCGGCTCTGGTCACCGCGGTGGTCGCCGCCGTTTCGGTGGAATGGGTCATCAACCCCGCCTTCATGAAAGACGTCGGCGCCTATCTGAGCGAGTCGGGCGAGCTGTCGCACATCTATCGCGAAACCCAATGTCAGGCCCTGCTGCGCGAAGCGGAGCTGACCGCCGGCGATCTGTCGCAGGCTTCGCGACTGCTCCGCTCCGACCCGACGCTCTTTGCCAACTTCCTCAACGCGCGCTCGCACGCGCTTGGCTTCAGCGCCGCCGCCATCGTCAAGCCCGACGGTTCGGTGATGATGCAGGCGGCCGGTTCCGACCCCAAGTTGATCGCCAAACCGGAGGCCGCAGATTTCGCCGCCGCCACGGCGCGTCAGCCGTTCTGCGGACTGTTGGGCGCCGGTCAGATTTTTGTCGCCATGCGGCCGATCGAGGGCATCGACGACGGCTTCTTCTACGCCGCGCGCGGGGTCGATCCGATGTCGGACACGGTCGCGCGCGACGCGGCCGGCGTGTCGGCGGTGTTCAGCAATTTCGAGTCCCATCGGCACAACATCGAACTCGGCTTCGCCGCCGTCTTCATCATGCTGTCGTTGACAATGCTGATCTCGGCGGTGTGGATGGGGCTCACCTTCGCCAACCAGCTCGTCGGTCCGATCCGCCGTCTCATTCGCGCCACCGATGAAGTCGCCTCGGGCAATCTTTACGTCCAGGTGCCGACCCGCCGCTCCGAGGGCGATCTTGGCCATCTTGGCGAGACCTTCAACAAGATGACGATGGAGCTGCGCCAGCAGCGCAATCGGCTGACCGCCGCCAACGCGCTCAACGACGAGCGCCGCGCCTTTACCGAGGCGGTGTTGTCGGGCGTTCCCGCCTGCGTCATCGGCGTCGACGCGCAAGGTCAGATCACCGTCAGCAACGCCGCGGCCGATCGGCTTCTGTGCGGCGAGGATGCGCATGGCCTGGTCGGGCGTCCGATCGGCGAGGTCTTCCCGCAGGTCGCGCAGATCCTGGCCCAAGCGCGGGCGACCAACCAGCGACTGCATCAGGCGCAAGCGACCTGGCAAAGCCACGGCCGCGAACGGCTGCTCAACGTGCGCGTCACCGGCGATCCGCTGCGCGACGACCAGGGCAGCGTCGTCACGCTCGACGACATCAGCGAGCTTGTCAGCGCCCAGCGCAGCGCCGCCTGGGCCGACGTCGCGCGCCGCATCGCCCATGAAATCAAGAACCCGTTGACGCCGATCCAGCTCTCGGCAGAGCGGCTCAGGCGCCGCTACGGTCGCCTGATCGTCGAAGGCAAGGATATTTTCGACCAGTGCATCGACACGATCATCCGTCAGGTCGACGACATCAAACGCATGGTGGACGAGTTTTCTTCCTTCGCCCGCATGCCCAAGGCGCGCCCGACCCGCGACGATCTCTCCGACTGCGTTCGTCAGGCGCTGTTCCTCACCCGGGTCGGGCGCCAGGAGATCGCCATCGAAGACGATCTGCCGCTCGAGCCGGTGATCGCCGATTTCGATCGGCGCCTGATTTCGCAGGCGCTCACCAACGTGCTCAAGAATGCGTGCGAAGGCATCGACGCGCTGGGCACCAGCGAGGGCAGCGGCCGAATCGTGGTTGCGCTAAAGGTCGAGCACGAAATTGCGCGCCTCAGCGTTAGCGACAACGGCAAGGGCTTTCCCGGCGAGGATCGCCACAAGCTGGTCGAGCCCTATGTGACGACGCGCGCCGAAGGCACCGGCCTCGGCCTGCCGATCGTGATCAAGATTTTCGAGGATCACCACGGCGAGGTCGAGCTGCTCGACGGCTTGGCGCGCCCGGGCGGGGGCAGGGGCGCGCAGGTGCTGATGCTGCTGCCGCTGCGCTTCGTGGCCGAGGCGGCGCCCGCGACGGCTCCCACCGCCGCGCCTAGCGAACCGCGTGAAACCCCAGTTCTCTCGCAGACAGACAGGCCGTCCTGATGCCAGCCGATATTCTGGTCGTCGACGACGAAGACGACATCCGCGAACTCGTTTCGGGCATTCTCTCCGACGAAGGCCACGCGACGCGCCTCGCCCGCAATTCGGACGAGGCGCTGTCGGCGGTCGAAGCGCGCCGTCCCCAGCTCGTGCTGCTCGACATTTGGCTGCAAGGCTCGCGCCTCGACGGCTTGCAGCTCCTCGAAATCATCAAGCATCAGCACAGCAATGTGCCGGTGGTGATGATCTCGGGCCACGGCAACATCGAGACGGCGGTGACGGCGATCAAGCTCGGCGCCTACGACTTCATCGAGAAGCCTTTCAAGGCCGACCGGCTGATCCTGGTCGCCGAGCGGGCGCTCGAGACCTCGCGGCTCAAGCGCGAGGTCAGCGACCTGCGCGCGCGCACCGGCGCGGTCAACCGTATGGTCGGCGCCTCGTCGGCGATCGCCAATCTCAAGCGCATCATCGAGCGGTTGGGGCCGGCGAATTCGCGGGTGCTGATTTCCGGCCCCGCCGGCACGGGCAAGGAGCTGGCGGCGCGCCTGATCCACGAACATTCGGTGCGCGCCGACGGCCCGTTCGTCATCCTCAACGCGCCGACGATCACGCCGGAGAACATGGAGAGCGAGCTGTTCGGGGTCGAGGCGACCCCCGATCGGCCGCGCCGCGTCGGCGCGCTCGAAGAAGCGCATGGCGGCACACTCTATTTCGACGAAATCGCCGACATGCCGCCCGAGACCCAGGCAAAAATCCTGCGGGTGCTGGTCGACCAGAATTTCCAGCGGGTCGGCGGTTCGGCGCGAGTCCATGTCGACGTGCGCATCATCTCCTCGACCAGCCGCGATCTCGCGCAGGCGATCACCGACGGGCAGTTTCGTGAGGATCTCTTCCATCGCCTCTCGGTGGTGCCGATCCGCGTCCCTTCGCTCGCCGAGCGGCGTGAGGATATTCCCGAGCTGGTGCATCATTTCCTCGAGCAGGTCGCAACCACCATGGGCGTGCCGCCGCGCCGCATCGCCGCCGACGCGATGGCGGTGCTCCAGTCGCACGACTGGCCCGGCAACATTCGCCAGCTGCGCAACAACGTCGAGCGCCTGATGATCCTCGCGGTCGGCGACCCGGAGGCGGAGATCACCGCCGCGATGCTGCCCTCCGAGATCGGCGCGCTGGTGCCGGCCATTCCGACCGGGGTCGGCGGCGAAAAGCTGATGAGCATCCCGCTGCGCGAGGCGCGCGAAGTGTTCGAGCGCGAGTATCTGATCGCGCAGATCAACCGCTTCAGCGGCAACATCTCCCGCACCGCGGAATTCATCGGCATGGAGCGCTCGGCCTTGCATCGCAAGCTGAAGTCGCTCGGCGTCGCCTGAAGCGGACGGAATGAGCCGATGAGCCGCGTCGCCCAATGAGCCGCATCGCCTATGTCAACGGCCGCTACCTGCCGCTCGCCGAGGCTGGCGTGTCGATCCAGGACCGCGCCTTCCAGTTCGGCGACGGCGTCTATGAGGTCTGTCAGGTGAGCGACGGTCTGTTGATTGACGAAGCGCGCCACCTCGCCAGGCTCAAGGCGTCGCTCGCGGCGGTGCGCATCGCCGAGCCGGTCGGCGAGGCGGCGCTGCGCCGCATCCTGCGCGAGGTAGTCGCCCGTAACCGCGTGCGCGACGGACTGGTCTATTTGCAGGTCTCGCGCGGGGCAGCACGGCGCGATCACGGTTTTCCCCCCGTCGGCGTTGCGCCGGGACTGGTCGTCACCGCCAAATCGCTCGATCCTCGTCTTGGCGAGGACAACGCGGCCCGGGGCGTCGCGGTCATCACGCTGCCCGACGAGCGTTGGGCCCATCCGCACATCAAGACGCTGCAACTGCTGCCCAACGTGCTGGCCAAGCAGGCCGCGCGGGAGGCGGGCGCCTACGAGGCCTGGTTCCTCGATCGCGACGGCTTCATCACCGAAGGCTCATCGACCAACGCCTGGATCGTCGCCGCCGACGGCGCGCTGGTGACGCGCCAGGCCGACCGGGCGATCCTGCGCGGCGTCACCCGCACGACCCTGCTCGATATTGTCGCCAGCGAGGGCGTCGCCTTCGAGGAGCGGGCGTTCTCGCTCGCCGAGGCCTATGGGGCGCGCGAGGCCTTCTTCTCCAGCGCCACCACCATCGCCACCGCGGTCGTCGCCATCGACGGGCGGCCAATCGGCGGGGGTCGGCCCGGTCCCATCGCCCTGAAGCTCAGGGCCAGGTTCCCCGCCGCGGCGGCGCGCGGCTGAGGCGGATTTTCCCATGGCCAAACCGCGCGATAGCGCTAGAGCCTTATAATGATATAGGCTATCAAGGCCACGCGTCAGGCGTGGCGCGAAAAGCCTACGGCAATTCGACGAATCAACGAAACGGCCGCGGCAAGCGGTCCAACTCCGATGTGGGGTCTCAACAATGGCCACCGAGAAGGCGCAGAATCTTCAGGACACATTCCTCAATCACGTTCGCAAGAGCAAGACGTCGGTGACGATCTTCCTCGTCAACGGTGTGAAATTGCAGGGATTTGTGACCTGGTTCGACAATTTCTGCGTTCTGCTGCGCCGCGACGGCCACTCGCAACTCGTCTACAAGCACGCCATCTCGACCATCATGCCGGCCACCCCGATCACCATGTTCGAGGCGGCCGAAGACGGGGCCGAGCAGCACTGAGGCGGCGTTGAATCATTCTGGAGCCGACGAAGGCGTCGGCACTCGCGAAGCGGCGGTCGCGTCTCACACGCGAACGCTGGTCGTGTGTCCCTATTCGACCGCGCGCGTGCCTAGCGAGCGCGGTCCAACGCGTAGCCCCGAGGCGCGGCGCGAGGAGGCGGTCGGGCTCGCGCTTGCGATCGAACTCAACGTCGTCGATTCGACGCTGGTCGTACTGAACGACATCCGCCCCGCCACTTATCTCGGCAAGGGCAAAGTGGCCGAACTCGCTGAGCGCATCGCAGCGGATAAGATCGACCTAGTGGTGGTCGATAGCGCGCTCTCGCCAGTGCAGCAGCGCAATCTGGAAAAGCAGTTCAAGGCCAAGGTGATCGACCGCACCGGCCTGATCCTCGAAATCTTCGGCCGTCGCGCCCGCACCGCCGAAGGCGTGCTGCAGGTCGAGCTTGCCCATCTCGCCTACCAGAAGTCGCGCCTTGTGCGTTCGTGGACCCATCTCGAACGCCAGCGCGGCGGCTTCGGATTTCTGGGCGGTCCCGGCGAAACGCAGATCGAGACCGACCGGCGCCTCATCCAGGAGCGGATGATTCGCATCGAGCGCGATCTCGAACAGGTGAAGAAGACGCGCGCGCTCCACCGCGCCAGCCGCGCCGACGTTCCCTATCCAATCGTCGCGCTGGTCGGCTACACCAACGCGGGCAAGTCGACGCTATTCAATCGGCTGACGCGCGCCGAAGTGTTGGCCGTCGACATGCTGTTTGCAACGCTCGATCCCACGATGCGGCTTGTTCGTTTGCCGCACGGTGGGTCGGCGATCCTGTCCGACACCGTCGGCTTCATTTCCGATTTGCCGACGATGCTGATCTCCGCCTTTCGCGCTACGCTCGAAGAGGTGCGCGCCGCCGACGCGATCATTCACGTGCGCGACATTTCGCATGTCGATTCCGAAGCGCAGGCTCAGGACGTCGCGGGGATTCTTGCGGAGCTCCAAGTCGCCGACGCGGCCGACAAGACAATCGAGGTTTGGAACAAGGTCGACCGGCTCGACGAAGCCCAACGCGCGGGGCTCACTGTGGGGCAGGGCGACGCCGGTCCACTGGTCGTCTCGGCGCTGACCGGCGAAGGCGTCGATCGTCTGCTCGCCGCCATCGAAGCGCGGCTGGCGCGTGGGCGCAAGCTGGTCGAATTGACGCTCGCATCCGCCGACGGCCAGGGCTTGCATTGGCTCTATGAACATACCGAAGTGATGGCCCGCCGCGACGACGAAGAGGGCGGCGTGCACGTCACGGTCCGCGTGGCCGCCGACGGGGTCGAACGGGTCAAGCGTCGCTTCGCCGACGCAGCGCACTGAAGCGCAGTTTCATCGAATCGCCCCATCGTGGTCGCGCCGCCGTCCCATTTGGCTGGCATTGCTGATGCCGTGGTCGTCGCCGCGCGTCTCACAATAGGTCCTGTCTCGAAACAGATCCTGCACGGCGCCGACGGGGTATCACGGAGCAAACGATGAAGTTGGACTCTCCGCGCAGCGAACACGCGGCGCATCAGCTCGGCGCCTGGGTCGTGCCGGAAACGCATCCGGCCAATTTCGAACTGAGCGAGACCTTCGGCGAACACACGTTTTTTCTCGATGGCGAGGGCCTCAGCATCGTCGAGCCGAAAGACGGGCGCTTCGACAGCGAGGTTGAGCTGGCGCGTGTCGTTAGGCTGGCCGCTTGGGCCGACGAAGAACGCACCGAGCTCACGCCGCACCCGCCCCAAGAGACCGAGTTCCTGGTCGTGGTCGACGAAGCCGCCTGAGCCAAGACGACGATCAGCGCCCGCGCGCCGCGACCATCTCCGCAAGGCGCAGGACCGTTCGCCAATTGCGCATGGTCGAAGTCGTCGCGAGCCGCGCGTCGAACCACGCGTTGGTGAGCTTGCTGCGCGCGGCGCCGTTGGGCAGATGCAGATAGATCTCGCCCCCTAGGATGACGAATGCGTCAGGCAGCGAGCGATTGGCGTCGAGCGCCGCGATCGCCTCGGCGCTCGGCGTGTGCGCGAGGCAGGCGAGATGGAGCTGCTCGGCCTCGGCGCGAGCGGCGATGAATGGGTTGGCGGCGATCAGCGCGCCCCAGCGTTTGCCCTCACGCACGATCGCCAGCGCGGCGATCCCGAAGTCGCGTTCGATGTCCGCCTGGGCGTTGGTGGCGATCGCCTCGCCGGCATCGCGCGGCGCCTTGTAGACGACGTTGCCGCTCTGGATCAGAGTCTCGACCTGCGTTGCGCCGGCGCGGCAATAGGCCGCGGCAAGCGCCGTCATCGGCAATCGATTTGCCGGACCGACGTTGACGCCGCGCAGCAGCGCGACGAATGTTGTGTCTAAGGCTCGCTCTTTTCGCGCCGTTTGGCCTCTACCCACAGCGCCTCCATTTCTTCGAGCGTGGCGCCCGACGGGCCGCGTCCGGCCTCGCCGAGTCGCGCCTCGATGAAGGCGAAGCGCTGCTCGAACTTGGCGTTGGCGCCGCGCAGCGCCGCCTCGGGGTCGACGCGAAGATGGCGCGCGAGATTGACGAGAGCGAACATCAGATCGCCGACTTCATCGGCGACTCTTTCGGGTGCGCCCGCGTCGAGTTCGGCCTCGACCTCGTCGATCTCTTCGCGGAGCTTCGCGAGCACGGCGCGGGGATCGTTCCAGTCGAAGCCGACCTTGCCGGCCTTTTCCTGCAACTTGAGCGCGCGCGTCAACGCTGTCATGGCGCGCGGCACGCCCGCCAGCGCGCCGACATCTTCGCTTGGCGCGAGGCCGGCGGCGCGATGCGCTTCTGCGCGCTCGTGTTTCTCCTCCGCTTTGATGCGGCCCCACAGCGCCTTGACGTCGTCGCTGGAGAGATCGCGCGCGTCGCCGAACACATGCGGGTGGCGGCGCACCAATTTGCGGGTGATCGCCTTCGACCACGTCGCCGAAGTCGAACAGCCCTTCCTCTTCGCCCATGCGGGCGTGAAAGACGACCTGCAGTAGCAGGTCGCCGAGCTCTTCGCGCAAGTTGACCATGTCGCCGCGCTCGATGGCGTCGGCGACCTCGTAGGCTTCTTCGAGGGTAAAGGGGGCGATGGTGGCGAAGGTCTGCTCAAGGTCCCAGGGGCAGCCGGCGCCCGGCGTCCTGAGCGCCGCCATGATCTCGATCAGGCGACCGATGTCGCGCGAGGGCTGCATGGAGGTTCGTTCCAATTTGGCGGTCGAAGGGGTCGCTCCGCCGCCTGTGCTAACGCCTTTCGGCCCGCGCGCCATGGGGGCGAGCGGGCCGTGCGACGGAGGAACGCGCCGTCACAGCGTAATTGCGATCGCCTCGCGGCCCTTCGGCGTATCGACGACGCGCATGTTCACATGCTGACCTTCGGCCAGCCGGGAAATGCCGGCCGGAGCGAGGATCGAAATGTGGACGAAGACGTCCTTGCCGCCGTCGTCGCTCGCCACGAAGCCGAAGCCCTTGGTGTCGTCGAACCACTTGACCTTGCCGCCGAGCTCGACCGCGCTCGCGGGATCGGGCTGCGACGCGTCGCGGGGGACGCGGCGCATCGCTGAACGAGCGCTGCGGCCGCTCAGCGACGGCGCCGGCGGTGTCGACCTCCATCACCCGCGTCACCTGCGCGCCCTTGGCGCCGGCGCCGACGGTGACCTTGAGCTTGGCGCCCGCCGGCACCGAGTCGTGGCCCGAGGCGTGTAGCGCGTTGGCGTGCAGGAACGCGTCGCCCTGGCCATTGGCCAGTTCGACGAAGCCGTAGCCTTTGTCGGCTTTGAACCATTTGACGACCGCGTCGATCGTCGGACCGGTCGGTCCCGCCGGGGCCGGCATGCCCCCGCCCATCGACGGGGCGCCGCCGAAGCCGCCCCCATCGCCCGGAGGGCCGCCAAAAGCCCGCGGCGTGCGGGTCTTGGGCTCATAAGGCATCGGCCCGTCATCGTCGAAACCGCGCTTACGAGGCGCCCGAAAGTCTTTACCCTTGCTCATGTGAAACGTCTTCTCCGCCCGATTAACTCTTTGATCCGATCCTCAAATCAACAGATTCGCCGCCGGCGCGCGAGGCTTGGCCAGCGAAACGTCCCGATGACGCGTGATCGATTGTAAAGTGAGGAAGCATGCTCCGTGCTTCAGCCGACGAATGGGGAGACGAACCGCTCACACGTCGCTTCCCGCCTCGGCGCCCCTATGGCGCTTCGAGACCGCCCAGACACTCGCTTCGCCTGCCGTTTGCGTGGGGGCGGACCACATCCAAGACACTTCGTCCGCCTCATCCAAACCCGGCCGGCCACAGCGCGGCGGCAATACTTCAGGCCCTATCGTAACCTATCCGCCACAAATCCGCCAGACCGTCTGTTGAGCATTCGCGCCTGAATGTAACGCACTTTTTATGTGCATCGCACGCGCGCCCGGCAAGCGGGCGGGACCAGACGCTGAGCCGTTCGACCGGCTTTCGCCAGGTCAATCCGGCGCCTTGCAGGGCGAAAGGAGGACCGTGCGTCCCTTGATCGAGCCGGTCGTCGCGTAGTCGATCACGTTGAGGCGGTTTGCCGCTTGTCCGTCAGTTTCGCCGGCCAGGCGCACGGCGCGCGGCGCATTCGCCTCGGCGAATTGCTGCGCGCGCTCGCCAACCACCAGACAAATGCCGGCGATCGCCATTGCGGCGACGGCGGTGAATTCCAGCCGCCTCAGCCAGCCCAGCCAGTCGAACATGATCGAACTCTCCACGCGCGGCGACGAATTCGCTCTTCCTCGCCAGCGTGAACCTTACGTTCGGTAGGGTAAAAGAATCCTTGCCGGCGCCGTTAAATGTCGACGAGTTCGCCAGCGTTGGGCGCCCGCTCCTGGATGAAGGCGAAGCGCGCCTCGGGCCGCGTGCCCATCAGGCGCTCGACGGCGTCGGCGGTGGCGTTTTCGTCCTCGCCGACCGGCGCGACGCGCAGCAGGGTGCGCTTGGCCGGGTCCATGGTCGTGTCACGCAGATCGCGCATCGACATTTCGCCCAGGCCCTTGAAGCGGCTGACCTCGATCGCGCCCCGGCCGGAAAAGCCGGATTTCAGGAGCTGCGCCTTATGGGCGTCGTCGCGCGCATAGAGCGACTTGCCGCCTTGGGTGAGCCGGTAGAGCGGCGGCGAGGCGATGTAGAGGTGGCCGTCCTCGATCAGCTTCGCGGTTTGGCGAAAGAAGAAGGTGATCAGCAACGAGGCGATATGCGCGCCGTCGACGTCGGCGTCGGTCATGATGATGACCTTGTCGTAGCGCAGATCGCTCGAGCGATATTGCGAGCCCGAGCCGACGCCGAGCGCCTGGATGAGATCGGCGAGTTGCTGGTTCTGCGCCAGCTTGTCGCGCGTCGCCGAGGCGACGTTCAAGATCTTGCCGCGCAGCGGCAAGACAGCCTGAGTGGCGCGGTCGCGCGCCTGCTTGGCCGACCCGCCCGCTGAATCGCCCTCGACGATAAACAATTCAGAGCCTTGCGCCGAGGAGTTGGTGCAATCGGCCAGCTTGCCGGGCAGGCGCAGTTTGCGCGTCGCCGCCTTGCGGGCGACGTCCTTTTCCATGCGGCGGCGCGCCCGCTCGTCGGCGCGCTCAAGGGCGAAATCGAGCAGCTTGGCCGCTTGGCTCGGCGCGGCGGCGAGCCAATGGTCGAAGGCGTCGCGCACCACCGCATCGACCAGCCGGGCCGCCTCTGCGGTTTGCAGGCGGCCCTTGTTCTGGCCTTGGAACTCGGGTTCGCGGATGAAGATCGAGATCAGCGCCGCGCAGCCGCTCATCACGTCGTCGGCCGTCAGCGCCGCGGCGCGCTTCGATTGGCCGATGCGCTCGGCGTGATCCTTGAGGCCGCGCAGCAGGGCCGCGCGCAGGCCCGCTTCATGCGTGCCCCCGTCCGGGGTCGGCACGGTGTTGCAATAGGAATGGACAAAGCCGTCTTCGAGCGCGACCCAAGCGACCGCCCATTCGACCGAGCCGTGCTTGCCCTCTTTCTCGACCTTGCCGGTGAAGGCCTGCTCGACCACCAACTCCTGGCCCTCGATGTCGGCGGCGAGGTAGTCTTTGAGCCCGCCGGGGAAATGGAACGTCGCCTCGGCCGGAATCTTGCCCTCCGCGCCGATCAACGAAGGTGCGCAGCGCCAGCGGATTTCAACGCCGCCGAACAGGTAAGCCTTGGCGCGCGTCATCTTGAACAGCCGCGCAGGGTCGAAGCGCGTCTGTTTGCCGAAAATCTGCTCGTCGGGGCGGAAGCGAACCTTGGTGCCGCGCCGGTTGGGCGCCTTGCCGACCACTTCCAGCTTGGTCACCGGCACGCCGCGCTCGAAGACCTGGCGGTAGAGCGTCTGGGCGCGCACGACCTCGACTTCGGTGCGCGCGGAGAGCGCGTTGACCACCGAGACGCCGACGCCGTGCAAGCCGCCCGAGGTCTCATAGGCGCCGGAATCGAATTTGCCGCCCGCGTGCAGCTTGGTCATGATGATTTCGAGCGCCGACTTGCCGGGGAATTTCGGATGCGGATCGACCGGCATGCCGCGGCCGTTGTCGGCGACCGACAGCCAGTCATCTTCCTCCAGCGAGACCTCGATGTAGGTGGCGTGGCCGGCGACCGCCTCGTCCATCGCATTGTCGATCACCTCGGCAAACAGGTGATGGAGACCGTTGGCGTCGGCGCCGCCGATATACATGCCCGGGCGCCGGCGCACCGGCTCGAGACCCTCGAGCACCTCGATCGAGGCGGCGTTGTAGTCGGCTTCGCCGGGCGTGCCCGCGCGCGCCGGTTTGCCTTTGGTCAATGCGGGCTTGCGGCGAAGCGCCGTTGCGCCGCCAAACAGGTCGTCGGTCATTCGTTTTGCCGCGTCTGATTCGGGAGAGCGCTAGGATATCACGGCTGGCGGGCGAGCGAGAAAAGAACGCAAAGCTCCGAGGCGCGGCCTCAAGGCAGGCGCGGCGCCGTAGGTTCGCCCTGACGCCATTCCAACACCACGACCTTGCCCTTCTCGACGGTGAGCGCGAGATCGCCGCGCTTGAGCTCCAGCGCGCGCTCGCCAAACAGCTTGCGCCGCCAGCCGTGCAGCGTCTGCACGTCGGCTTGGTCGTCGGCGGCGATCGCCTCAAGCTCCTCGACGGTCGCGATCATCTTGCTCGCGACGCCGCTCTCGTCGCTGACCTGGCGCAGCAACACCTTCAACAGCTCGACCGTCGCCGCCGAGCCGCCGCCATTGCGCCGCTCCCGCTGCAGGCGCGGCAGGGTGTGCGGGTCGCGCGCCAATCCACGCTCGATGGCGGCGAGGATCTCATCGCCGGCCTTCGAGCGTTCCATGCCGCGCGGAAACGCGCGTAAGTCCCCCAGCGCTTCGCGCGTGCGCGGCGCGGCGAGCGCCACTTCGATCAGCACGTCGTCTTTCAGCACCCGCGAGCGCGGCACGTCGCGGCTCTGCGCCTCGGATTCGCGCCAGGCGGCAAGATCCATCAGCACGGCGAGGTCGCGCGGCTTGCGCGCTCTGGTCTTGAAACGCTCCCAGGCCTGCTCGGGGTTCTGCTCGTAGGTGGCCGCCGAGGTCAGCACCTTCATCTCGTCTTCGAGCCAGGAGCGTCGACCCGATTTCTCGAGCTGGGCGACCAGCGCGCGGTAGACGTCGCGCAAATAGGTGACGTCGCCGATCGCGTAGTCGATCTGCGCCTGGGCGAGCGGGCGGCGCGCCCAGTCGGTGAAGCGCGAGGACTTGTCGATCGCCGCCTTGCACACGGACTGCACCAGCTCGCTGTAGGAAACCTGGTCGCCATAGCCGCACACCATCGCCGCGACCTGAGTGTCGAACATTGGCGCGGGCACCAGCCCGGCGAGCTTCCAGAAGATTTCCACGTCCTGGCGCGCCGCATGAAAGACCTTGACGACGTTCGGGTCGGCCATCAGCGCCAGCAAGGGCGCGAGATCGAGGCCGGGGGCGAGCGCGTCGATCGCCAGCGCCTCGTCGTCGGAGGCGACCTGAACAACACACAGGATCGGCCAGAACGTGGTCTCGCGCAGGAACTCGGTGTCCACCGTGACGAAGGGATGGCGGGCAAAGCGCTGACAGGCGAGCGCCAGCTCCGACGTCGTCGTGATCAAAGACACAGATTTCAACCTTTGGCGGGCGGCGAACTCTTGGCGCGATCCTTGCGCGCAGGCGCTGGCGCGTGGCGCGGCATGCCCAGACGCTTGTCGAGATAGGCGCCGACCGTCTCCTGCAGATCTTCCATGCAGTCCTCGAAGAAGTGGTTGGCGTTGGCGATCACCGCATGCTCGATGGCGATGCCCTTCTGGGTCTTCAGCTTCTCGATTAGCGCCTGCACCTCTTTGAGCGGCGCGACGCGATCCTTGTCGCCGTGAACGAACAGGCCCGAAGACGGGCAGGGGGCAAGGAAGCTGAAGTCGAAACGGTTGGCCGGCGGCGCAATCGAGATGAAGCCCTCGATCTCCGGCCGGCGCATCAAGAGCTGCATGCCGATCCACGAGCCGAAGGAAACGCCGGCGATCCAGCAGGCGCGCGCTTCGGGACTGATCGACTGCGCCCAGTCGAGCGCGGAAGCAGCGTCCGACAATTCGCCCTGACCGTGGTCGAAGGCGCCCTGCGAGCGGCCGACCCCGCGAAAGTTGAAGCGCAGCACCGAGAAGCCGCGTTCGGCGAACGCGTAATAGGTGTTGTAGACGATCTGGTTGTTCATCGTCCCGCCGAACTGAGGATGCGGGTGGAGCACCACCGCGATCGGCGCCCCGCGCTGTTTGGCGGGATGGAACCGGCCCTCCAGCCGACCGGCTGGGCCGTTGAAAAACACTTCAGGCATTGCGTCTCCAAAGGACCACTCGTCCCGCCCCTCGACCGCGGGCTCGCTTCGGGCCTAGCCTTGCGGCCGGAGAAGCGCGCGCGTATGTGTCAAACGCTCGGGAAGGGCGCGGAAAGGGCCACATAGCACGTCCCGCCCCGTCAATTGCAAGGATAAAACGCATCCTGACGCCGTCCGCGCCTAGGCGCGGCGGCGACCGAGTTTTCAAGCTTCGGATCCCGCAAGGCATGGCGTTCGCCGACAATCCACGCGTCTATCTCGACTACAACGCCACCGCGCCGTTGCGTCCCGAAGCGCGCGCCGCGACGATTGTCGCGCTCGATTGCCTCGGCAACGCCTCCTCAATCCACGCCGAAGGGCGCGCTGCGCGGGCAATCGTCGAGGAGGCGCGCCGCGCGGTCGCCGAACTTACCGGCGCGCCGGTGCGCTCGGTCGTCTTCGTCTCGGGCGGCAGCGAGGGGGCCAATTTGGCGCTGACGCCGGCGATCCACCGCGCCGGGTCGCGGGGGCCGCTGACGCGGCTGATCCTTGGCGCGGGCGAGCATCCCAGCGTGCTGCGCGGCCATCGCTTCGCGCCCGAAGCGACTTCGCTCGCCCCGCTCGACGAAGAGGGGCGCCTCGATCTCGAGGCGCTTGCCGATCTCATCGCGCGCGGCGAGGGCGCGCCGATGCTGGCGCTGCAAGGCGCCAACAACGAGACTGGCGTGCTGCAACCGGTCGCCGAGGCGGCGGCGCTGATCCACGCAGCGGACGGCGTTCTGGTGTGCGACGCCGTGCAGCTTCCCGGCCGGGTCGATCTGACCGCTGCGACTGCGGGGGCCGATTTCCTCATCCTGTCGGCGCACAAGTTCGGCGGCCCCAAGGGGGCGGGGGCGCTGATCGCAACCCGCGCCGAGCTCGCGATCGGCGCGCCGCTGCTGCGCGGGGGTGGCCAGGAGGGCGGCGCGCGCGCCGGAACCGAGAACGTCGCGGCGATCGCCGGCTTTGGCGCGGCGGCGCGCCTTGCCTCTTCCGAGGCCGGGCGCGAGGGGGCGCGCCTTGGGCTTTTGCGCGATCGTCTCGCCGAACGGGCGCTCGCCCTTGCGCCGGACGCGACGATCTTCGGCGCGGGCGCGCCGCGCCTGCCCAACACCCTTGCTTTTGCAATGCCCGGCGTCGCCGCCTCAACCTTGCTGATCGCCCTCGATCTTGCCGGCGTCGCCGTCTCGTCGGGGTCGGCCTGCTCGTCCGGCAAGGTCACGCCCTCGCATGTCCTGGCGGCGATGGGGGTCGCTCCCGAGCTTTCCGCAGGGGCCATTCGGCTCAGCCTCGGCTGGGCCTCGAGCGAGGCCGACGTCGAGCGGTTCGCCGCCGCCTTCGCCGCCGCCCTGACCGGGCTGCGCCGCCAGCGCGGCGCCCTCGCCAACACGGAATCGTCGGTTGCGCGCCGCCCCTCCGCCGATGCATAGATGTGGGAATGGAATCGCGCGCCCCCACTGGGCCCGCGCTCTGCTACACGAGGAGGCGTCGATGGTCCGTTCGCTCACCACCTGCTTTGCCGCCGCGCTGGGGCTCGCCCTGGCTGGCTCGAGCCGCCGACGCCCAGACGCTCCCCCATCGCCATATGCACCACTATTCCAACGTCGTGCATCCGGGCGACATCGTCGTCCACGCCGGCCGCTCCTATCTCGATCCGGGCCCGGCGGTGTGGAGCGAGGTCGGCAACGGCAATCGCTACGTTGGCGACACCACGCCCTATTCCATGATGGATTTTGGCGGGGCCATGGCGGCGCGCCCAGGTAGCTTCGAGGTGCTCCCGAGCCGCTTCAATCCGCCCGGCCGGTCGGACCCGCTGTTCGTCTTCTAAGGGCGCCTTGCGCCACGCTTCGCCCGCGCGGCTTGATTCGCCGCGCCTGGGGGTGTAGGAGGCGCGCAACCCCAGACAATCCCGTTTCGCCCCTTAAGGGAGCATTCATGGCTCGCGTCACCGTGGAAGATTGCATCGACAAGGTCGATAACCGTTTCGATCTCGTCCTCTTGGCCAGCCATCGCGCCCGCGCGGTGTCTTCGGGCGCGCAAATCTATGTGGCGCGCGACAACGACAAGAACCCGGTCGTCGCGCTGCGCGAGATCGCCGACAGCAAGCTCGCCCCCGACGACCTCAGGGAAGATCTCATTCACGCGCTGCAAAAGCACGTCGAAGTCGACGAGCCGGAGGCCGAGGCCGCGCCGCCGATGATTCACGCCGCAGCTTCGGTCGAGGCCGACCCGGGCGCCGAAGCGACGTTCGATCGCATGACCGAAGAAGACTTGCTGCGCGGACTCGAAGGCATGGCGCCTCCGCCCGAGCCCGAAGAAGAGAGCGAGTAAGCGCCATTCGCCTAAGCGCGAGTGTGTGACGCTCATTGCATTTGCGGCGCCGCGAAGCGCCGTCTATCCACAACGTTCGAGAGCGGCCGTGCGATTTCGCTAGGCCGCTCTCGCCGTTTTGATATCCTCCAAAGCGAGAATCACTTGCGCAATCTTCGTCGTCGATGAAACGGAGCCAGGCGGACCGCTCCCTTCTTCAACGGCGCAAGGCGTTCTCAGATGCGGCGATCGCGTCGGCGCATGCGTCGTTTGGGGGCCACCGTGAGCGAAGAAGTTCTCAAGAGCGTGCCGGCGTTTCCCGGCGAAAGCGAAGCCTTACCTGAAGAACGTCCTGCCGGCCTGGTCGAAGTCGCCGGCCGCGTCAAATGGTTCGACGTTTCCAAGGGCTACGGCTTCATCATTCCCGACACTGGCGAAAGCGACGTGCTGATCCACGTCACCGTGCTGCGGCGCGATGGCTTTCAGACGATTTACGAAGGCGCGCGCATCGTCGCCGAGGCCCAGCGACGCGAAAAGGGCCTGCAGGTGTTTCGCGTCCTCTCGGTCACGCCGGGCGAGGGGACGGTGAACGCGCAGATCGCGCCCACGCGCCTGCGCGCGCAGGCCGCCAGCGTCGGCGGCTTCGAGATCGTCGTCGTCAAATGGTTCAATCGCGCGCGCGGCTTCGGCTTCCTGACGCGCGGCGAGGGCACCGAGGACATCTTCGTTCATATGGAAACGCTTCGCCGCTACGGCTTCGCCGACCCGCAGCCGGGCGACACCATGTTGGCGCGCTTCGGGCCGGGTCCCAAAGGGTTGCTCGCCGCCGAAGTGCGACCGCTAGACGGCGCGCGTGGCCATTCCTCGCATTGACCGCTCGCGGGCAGAGCGCGGCGTGAAGGGCGCGATTTTGCGCCGCTGCTTCGCGGTCGCGCTCGCCGCCCTCGCTTGGGTGTTCCTTGCTTCGCTGAGCGGGGCGCCCGCGCGCGCCGATGCGCTGCAAACCCTGACCATCCACACATCCACCGGCGATCATGTCTTCTCGGTCGAGATTGCCGCCACGTCGGCGACGCGCGAGACCGGCCTGATGAACCGCCGCTTCATGCCGATGGACCGCGGCATGCTGTTCGAATTCGAACGCGATGGGCCGCTCGCGTTCTGGATGAAGAACACTTACATCCCGCTCGACATGATCTTCATCACGCGCAGCGGCAAGGTCACCCGCGTCGTCGATCGCGCCGAGCCACTCTCCGAAACGGTCATTCCCTCGGGCGGTCCCTGCGCGGCGGTGCTCGAGCTCAATGGCGGGGTCGCCGCCGCGATTGGCCTCAAGCCGGGTGATCAGGTTACGCACCCCTTCTTTGCCCACTGAGGGGCGCCAAGGCTGCGCCAAACGGGCGCCTGCGTTGCATCCTGCGCTGGGCTTGCTACAGTCCTCGATGAAATGACGTCGGCGACGCGAGCGCGTCGTGGCGCAAGGAGTTCACTTTTGGCTCATTCGGGGTTGAGCCCGGATGCAGCGCGCGCACCGCATGGCGCAGCGCACTCCGGCCGACCGGGCTCGGAGCGCGCCGCGCCGCGCGGTCCCTACGCCGCGTTGGATTTGGGCACGAACAATTGCCGCCTGCTGGTGGCCCGCCCGACCGCGGACGGGTTTCGCGTCATCGACGCGTTTTCACGCGTCGTTCGCCTCGGCGAGGGCCTGTCGCAGAGCGGCCGGCTTGGCGAGCCCGCGATCGCGCGCACAATCGAAGCCTTACGCGTTTGCCGCGACAAGATGGCCGCGCGCGATGTTTCGCGGGCGCGCCTGATCGCCACCGAAGCGTGCCGCGCCGCCGAAAATGGCGCCGCCTTCCTCGAACGGGTGCGCGAACAGCTCGGGCTCAAACTGGAGATCGTCGATCGCGAAACCGAGGCGGCGCTGGCAGTGGCCGGCTGCGGCGAACTCGCCGACCGCGACGCGGAATCGATCGTCCTCTTCGATATCGGCGGCGGCTCGTCGGAAATCATCTGGCTGATGCGCGACGGTTCGGCGGCCTTCCGTATCCAGGCGTGGGAATCGCTGCGCCTGGGCGTCGTCTCGCTCGCTGAGAAATTCGGCGGCGACGAGGTCGCGCCCGAGGTGTTCGCGGCGATGACGCGCCATGTCGCCGACGCGCTTCAGCCTTTCGCCGCTCAGGTCGCCAATCAGCAGCGTTGCGGGCGCTTCCACCTGCTTGGCACCTCGGGCACGGTGACGACCATCGCCGGCGTGCATCTCAACCTGCCGCGCTACGATCGTCGCGCCGTCGACGGCCTGTGGCTGACCAGCGCCGAAGTCGACGCCACCGTGTCGCGGCTGAAGGCTATGAGCTACGCCGAGCGCGCCGCCAACGCCTGCATCGGCCAGGAGCGCGCCGATCTGGTGCTGGCGGGCTGCGCCATCCTCGAGGCGATCCGTGGCCATTTTCCCGCCGAGCGCATTCGCATCGCCGATCGCGGCCTGCGCGAGGGCATGCTGACGCAGATGATGCGCGCCGACCGTGTCGGGGCTTACGCGCCCGCAGTGGGCCGCTGACGTGGCCGGCGGGGGATCGGGACATGAGGGCGGACGGGCGCTCAAGACGCGCGTGCGCACGGCGCGCAAGCGCACGCTCGCGTCGACCTTGTGGCTCGAACGCCAGCTCAACGATCCGTTCGTCGCGCAGGCGCGGCGCGAAGGCTATCGCTCGCGCGCCGCCTACAAGCTGCTTGAGATTGCCGAGAAGCGGCATCTGTTCCGGCGCGGCGCGCGCATCGTCGATCTTGGCGCTGCGCCCGGCGGCTGGAGCCAGGTCGCGGCGGCTGCGGTCGGCACGGCCGAAGGCAAGGGCAGGGTGATCGCGATCGATCTTCTGGAAATGGACCCGATCGCCGGCGTCGAATTCAAGCAGATGGATTTTCACGATCCCGACGCGCCCGAACGCTTGCGCGAATGGCTCGGTGGCCTCGCCGACGGGGTGATGTCGGACATGGCGGCCAACGCCACCGGCCACCGCAAGACCGATCACTTACGCATCGTCGGCCTCGCCGAACTCGCCATCGACTTTGCTTGCTCGGTGCTGGCGCCGGGCGGATTCTTCCTCGCCAAGGTGCTGCAGGGCGGCTCGGAGGGCGAAGTCCTGGCGCGGCTCAAGCGCGATTTCGCCTCCGTGCGCCACCTCAAGCCCAAGGCCAGCCGCGCCGACAGCGCCGAGCTCTACGTGCTGGCGACCGGCTTTCGCGGCGAGCCGAAATAGCGCCTCACGCCACCGGCGCCGCCGCCTCGACCGCGAGACGCTGGCCGGAGACTTCGGCGCCCGCGTCGGGCTTGAGGCGCGCGAAGATCGCCAGCGAGCTGACCGTGATCAGCGCGACGACGGCGAAGCTCAGCGTCATGTCGCGCGGCTGCAACGTCGCGTCGCCAAGGCCCCAGCTGAGCCCCTGGACGCTGGCGGCCGCGACCGCGACGCCGACTGCCGACGACATCTGCTGCGCGACGCTGGCGAAGCTGGTGGCTCGGCTCATGCGCGCCTGCTCGATGTCGGCGTAGCCGAGCGCGTTGAGGGCGGTGAACTCGAGCGAGCGGAAAAAGCCGCCCGCGAGCAGCGCGACGAGCAGCAGCCAGTGCGGCGTCTGAGCGGTGAACAGGCCGTAGCTGGCGAGGAACACCGTCGAGACCGCGCCGTTGAGCAGCAGCACGCTGCGAAAGCCCCAACGCTTCAGGATCGAAGAGGCGGTGAATTTCATCAACATCGCCCCGGCCGCGGCGGCGAAGGTCAGCGAGCCCGACTGAAACGCGCTCAGACCGAAACCGATCTGCAGCAGCAACGGCAGCAGAAATGGAATCGCGCCGATGCCGACGCGGAAAATGAATCCGCCGACCACGCCGGCGAAGAAGGTGCGGGTCTTCAGCAGGCTAAGATCGATGATCGGATTGGGCTCGCGCTCCGCGTGACGCACGTAGAGCACGAGCAGCAACAGCCCGCCGACCGCCAGCGCGGCGGCGACCGGGCGCGGCACGAATGGCACGCCGATCACCGTCAGCCCGAACACCAGCGCGAGCAGCCCCACGCCCGACAGAAGGAAGCCGACAAAGTCGAAGCGCGGCACTTCGAGCTCGCGGATGTTGCCGATGAACTTCAGCGCCAGGAGGACGCCGACGATCCCGATCGGCACGTTGATCCAGAAGATCCAGCGCCAGTGAAAATAGGTGGTGATGAAGCCGCCGAGCGGTGGCCCGACTACCGGGCCGATCAGCGCCGGCACGGTGAGATAGGCGAGCGCGTTGACCATCTCGCTCTTAGGGATCGAGCGCAGCAGCACCAGCCTGCCAACCGGCACCATCATCGCCCCGCCGAGCCCCTGGAACACCCGCGCCGCGATCAGCGTCGGCAGGCTCGAGGACGCGCCGCACAGGATTGAGCCGACGGTGAAGACGACGATCGCCGAGCAGAAAACCGTGCGCGCGCCGAGCTGGTCGGCGACCCAGCCCGAGGCGGGAATGAACACCGCCAGCGTCAGCATGTAGGAGGTCAGCGCCAATTTCAGGACAATCGGATCCTCGCCGAGGTCGCGCGCGATCGCTGGCAGCGAGGTCGCCAGCACCGTGCCGTCCATGTTTTCCATGAACAGGGCGGTCGCGACGATGAAGGCGGTCAGGATGGCGGGGCGCATGAGGGGATTCTGAGGGACGCGGGCGTAATGGCGCCGTATCGCCATCGCCGCAAGTCGCGGGGGCGACACGCCGCAACGGCGGCCCTCACAATCGGGTGAGCGCCCCTTCCCCTCCCCCGCGAAGGGGGAGGGAATTGCGTAGGCGAAGCTCGCCGCGTAACCCCTTTCACCCCTTCGAGGCCGCTTTTTTCTGTGGAGGGACGAAGTCGCAACGCTTGTATTGGTCGAGGACATGCGCCGCGCGCGCGGACTCAGTGGTAACTGAAATTGGGACATTGGCCGCGCGGCCAGAGACGATCGAAAAAGGCGCCCCAATAATGGAAGCCTCGCTGGCGCGTAAGACGCTGGTCGCAGCCAGCGCCTTTATCGGGTTTGTGGGTTCCTCCGCCTTTGCGGATGAATTGAAGTCGCCTGCCCACGATCCGGCAATCGACAATTGGAGTGGGCCCTATGTTGGCCTGATCGCGGGCGGCGCCGAAGGCCAGAGCTCAGCCACGAGTATTGTGGACTGCAACGCCTACGGATTTCTTTGTGATCCGACCCCCCATTATCCCCAGTATGGCGCGTTGATCGGCGCAACCGCGAGCGGATCAAAGTCTGAGGCCGCTTTTACCGCCGGCGTTTCGGCTGGTTACAATTGGCGTCTCGACAGGTTTGTCTATGGCGTGGAGGCCGACGCAACCTCGCTCCACTTCGACTTGACCGATCGCGGCAGCGGCGCATCGCTCAATCTGGGACTTACGAATCCCGGACCGGTCCCGGTGGTTTTCACCGCGGGCGCCGCCGCCGAAATCAACTGGCTTGCGACGCTGCGCGCCCGGGCTGGTTATCTCGTGTCGCCCGATGTCCTCGTCTTCGCGACGGGAGGTCTGGCGCTAACAAACCTATCCGTTTCGAACGTCTATACCGACAACTGGATTTACAACGGCGGCGGCATTGGGGGCTCCAGAGCCGCGTCGAACGCGATCGGCTACGCCTTCGGGGGCGGCGCGGAATGGGCGATTGCTCGAGGCTGGACGCTAAAGGCCGAGTATCTACGCGTTGACTTTGGTTCGCTGACCACGTCCGGCCCCATCTATCCGGCCCAATTCCCATCGAACGCGAACCCCTTCACCAGCTCTGCGGACTTGACCGTAAATCTGTTCAGGGTTGGCTTGAACCGCAGGTTTTGAGCTCGGCGCCCGGCGCGCGCGACGTCTCTGCTCACGCGGGGGGCAACTCCGTTGCCCCCGGGCGGGTTGGCTGGGCCATCCGCCGACCGCCCGACGTGAAGAAAGCTAGGAACTTCGCTTCGCCCATGTTAGGCAGCCGCGCCATGCGGCGGCGCCGAAAGCGTCCGCGATTCTCCAACCCCTCGGGGACGGCTCTTCATGGCGATCTTGGAAAACACGACCTTTTCCGAAGGCTTGGCCTTCGACGACGTGCTGCTGCGCCCCGGCCACAGCACGGTGATGCCAAGCGGCGTGGACATTGGCTCACGCCTGACGCGGACGATCCGCCTCAATCTGCCGATCATCTCTTCCGCCATGGACACGGTCACCGAGGCGCGGCTCGCCATCGCCATGGCCCAGGCGGGCGGAATCGGCGTCATCCACCGCAATCTCACGCCCGAACTGCAGGCGGAGGAGGTGCGCAAGGTCAAGCGCTTCGAGAGCGGCATGGTGATCGACCCGATCACGATCTTTCCCGAGGCGACGCTGGCCGACGCGTTGGCGGTGATGCGCGGCTCGTCGATCTCCGGCATTCCGGTGGTCGAGCGCGGGCCGGACGGCAAGCCGGCGCGGCTCGTTGGCATTCTCACCAACCGCGACGTGCGCTTTGCCGACGATCCGCGCCAGCCGATCAGCGAATTGATGACCCGCAAGGTGATCACGGTCGGCGAAGGCGTCACCAAGGACGAAGCGCGCCGCCTGCTGCACCAGCACCGCATCGAGAAGCTGGTGGTGGTCGACGAGGCGAGCCGCTGCGTCGGGCTGATCACGGTCAAGGACATCGAGAAAGCGACCGCCCATCCCGACGCCGCCAAGGATGGCGATGGACGCTTGCGCGTCGCCGCGGCGACGACGGTCGGCGACAAGGGCTACGAGCGCGCCGAATTGCTGATGGAGGCGGGGGTCGATTGCCTCGTCGTCGACACCGCCCACGGCCATTCCGAGCAGGTGCTCGAGCAGGTGCGGCGCATCCATCGCGCGACCAACAAGGTCGCGATCATCGCCGGCAATGTCGCCACCCGCGAGGGCGCGCAGGCTTTGATCGACGCGGGCGCCGACGCGATCAAGGTCGGCATCGGCCCCGGTTCGATCTGCACCACCCGCATCGTCGCCGGCGTCGGCGTGCCGCAGCTCTCGGCGATCCTCGAAGCGGCGGAGGCGGGCCGCAAAGCGGGCGTGCCGGTGATCGCGCGACGGGGGCATCAAATATTCGGGCGACCTCGCCAAGGCGATCGCGGCGGGCGCCGATTGCGTGATGATCGGCTCGCTGCTGGCCGGCACCGACGAGAGCCCAGGCGAAGTGTTCCTCTATCAGGGGCGCTCCTACAAGAGCTATCGCGGCATGGGCTCGCTCAGCGCCATGGCGCAAGGCTCGGCCGACCGCTACTTCCAGCAGGACATCAAGGATCAGATGAAGCTGGTGCCCGAAGGGGTCGAGGGCCAGGTGCCCTATCGCGGCCCCGCCGGCGCAATCCTGCATCAACTCGCCGGCGGCTTGCGGGCGGCGATGGGCTATGTCGGCGCGGCGACCATCCCCGAATTGCAGGCGAAAGCGAAGTTCGTGCGCATCAGTTCGGCGGCCCTGCGCGAGAGCCACGTCCACGACGTCGCCATCACGCGCGAGAGCCCGAACTATCCGTCGGGGCAGTGAGGGGCGCGGCCTACAGCGCGCTGACGCCCTGATGCCCCCCAGTGAACGGCACGAAATTCTGGATTTGGCCGTAGTAGATGTCGCTGCGCACGGCGGTGAGCGCGCCGTCTGGATTGGTTTTCTTCAGCACCTTCAAGCACGTGCTGCGCGCCCGGCGGCCCGACCGGAATGACCATGATCCCGTCGGGCTTCATCTGCTGTAACAGAGGCGGGGGAACGTGGTCGATGCCGCAGGTGACGATGATCTTGTCGAACGGCGCCTCATCCGCCCAGCCATAATAGCCGTCGGCGTTCTTGGTGGTGATCGCCGCGTATTCGTTATAGCCGCGCGCGATCAGCGAGTCGTAGAGCGCGCGGGTGCGCTGGGCGAGCGGCGCGATGATCTCGATCGAGAAGACATTGGGCGTCAGGTTCGACAGCACCGCGCTCTGGTATCCCGAGCCGGTGCCGATCTCGAGCACCTTGTCGCTGCGCTTGATCGCCAGCGTGTCGGTCATCCGGCAGACGCTGTGCGGGCCGGTGATCGTCACGCCAAAGCCGATGTTGAGAAAATGCCCCTCGTAGGCGCGCGCAAGATTGTCGTGGGTGACGAACTCCTCGCGCGGCGTCATCAGATAGGCGCGCGTCGTCTCAGCGTCCCAGAGATCCTTGCCGGCGACCAGCTTGAGGTAGCGGTCGTAGCGCTGGCCGAGGAAATTGGCGTCCTCGCCGCGGTTCTTGACCATCCAGGCGACAAACGCCTCCCGGCTCGAGGTCGGCGGCGAAGCGCCCCAATCGTAGGGCGCGGGCGTGTTGGCGCGCGCGCCCCGCAGCGGCAGCGCCGCGATCGCCGCGCCCAAGACCAACGATCGTCGACTCAACATCCCCGAACCCCCCAGTTCGCGAAACGGGCCTCAAGCTAGCGCGCGGCTGCGAATTCCCCAACCGTCGAAGCGCGCAGCCGTTTTGCTTCTCCCGGCCGCACGCGCTAAAGGGGCGCCATGACCCCTGCCGCCCGCGTCGCCGCCGCCATCGAAGTGCTCGCCGACATCGAAGACCGCCGCCGTCCGGCGGCCGACGCGCTGAAGGACTGGGGCCTCGCGCATCGCTTCGCCGGCTCGGGCGACCGCGCCGCCATCGCCAGCCTGGTCTACGACGCGCTGCGCCGCAAAGCCTCGTCCGCCTGGATCATGGGCGAGACCAGCCCGCGCGCCGAGATGCTCGGCGCGCTGAAGCAATTGCGCGGCCTTGGCGATCGACGAGATCGCCGCGCTGTTCACCGGCGAGGGCCACGCGCCGCCGCCGCTCACCGACGCCGAGCGCGAGCGGCTGAACGAAGGCGATCTCGCCGACGCGCCCGCCCATGTGCGCGGCGACTATCCCGAATGGCTGGCGCCGGCCTTCGCCGAGAGCTTCGGCGGCGACGGCGGTCGAGGAGGGCAGGGCGCTCGCCGAGCGCGCGCCGGTCGACCTGCGCGTCAACACGCTGAAATGGAGCCGCGAGCGCGCGCTCGCGGCGCTCGCCCATCTCGACGCCCAGCCGACGCCGCTGTCGCCGGTCGGCCTGCGCATCGCCGTTCGCCCCGACGGGCGCGGCCCGGCGCTCTCGGCCGAGCCGGCCTATGTCAAAGGGCTCGTCGAGGTGCAGGACGAGGGCTCGCAGCTCGCGGCGCTGCTCAGCGGCGCCAAGCCCGGCATGCAGGTGCTCGACCTTTGCGCCGGCGCCGGCGGCAAGACGCTGGCGCTCGCCGCAATGCTGGACAACCAGGGCCAGGTCTACGCGACCGACACCGACGGGCGGCGCCTCGCGCCGATCTTCGCGCGGCTCGAGCGCTCGGGCGCGCGCAACGTGCAGGTGCGCGCGCCGCGCGGGCGCACGGACATCCTCTCCGATCTTGCCGGCCGCTGCGATCTCGTCTTCGTCGACGCGCCCTGCACCGGCTCGGGCGCCTGGCGGCGCAATCCCGACGCCAAATGGCGCGATGCGCCCCGGCGCGCTGGAGACAGCGCATCAAGGATCAGATCGAGGCGCTCGAGAACGCGGCGCGCTTCGTCAAGCCGGGCGGCCGGCTCGTCTACGTCACCTGCTCGGTGCTGAAGGCCGAGAACGAGGATCGGGTCGCCGCGTTCCTGGCCGCTCACGATGACTTCCTGCCGCTCGACGCGGCGCAGATGGCGCGAGCGGCTGCGATCTGCCGGCGCTCGCCGAGCATGCCTCGCCGCTCGGCGCGGGCCTGCGCCTCAGCCCGCTGCGGACCGGCACCGACGGCGTTTTATGTCGCGGCGCTGACGCGTTCGGCCTGAGGCGTCGCCGCTCTGGTCGGCTCGCCTGCGCGTGTCTATATTCGGTCAAGGATCAATCCGCGCGGTGAATGGGCCACCGCCGCAGGAGCTGCATGACCGTTCTCATCGATAACGCCGCCGCGGCCGCGCCATCCCGAAAAGGCGCATCGGCCCGATCAGCCGGTCGCGCGCAAGCCCGCCTGGATCCGCGTCCAGGGCGCCGGGCTCGCGCCGGGCTTCGCCGCGACCAGCGCGCATCGTGCGCGAGCACAAGCTCGTCACCGTCTGCGAGGAGGCGCGCTGCCCCAACATCGGCGAGTGCTGGGAGAAGAAGCACGCGACCTTCATGATCATGGGCGAGACCTGCACGCGCGCCTGCGCGTTCTGCAACGTGCGCACCGGGCTGCCGGGCGCGCTCGACGCGGCCGAGCCCGAGCGCGTCGCCGACGCCGTCGCCAAGCTCGGCCTCGCCCATGTCGTGGTGACCTCGGTCGACCGCGACGATCTCGCCGACGGCGGCGCCGAGCATTTCGCCCGCACGATCCGCGCCATCCGCGCCGCTCGCCCGAGACCACGATCGAGGTGCTGACGCCGGACTTCCTGCGCAAAGACGGCGCGCTCGAGATCGTCGTCGCCGCGAGGCCCGACGTCTTCAACCACAATCTCGAAACCGTGCCGTCGAAATATCTGACCGTGCGGCCGGGCGCGCGCTATTTCCATTCGCTGCGCCTGTTGCAGCGCGCGAAGGAGCTCGATCCGACGCTGTTCACCAAGTCCGGCATCATGGTCGGCCTCGGCGAGACGCGCAACGAAGTGCTGCAGCTGATGGACGACCTGCGCAGCGCCGACGTCGATTTCCTCACCATCGGCCAATATCTGCAGCCGACGCCCAAGCATCATCCGGTGATGCGTTTCGTCACGCCGGAGGAATTCGCCGTCTTACGCGACGATCGGCGCCGCCAAGGGCTTTCTGCTGGTCTCCGCGACGCCGCTGACGCGCTCCTCGCACCACGCCGGCGAGGATTTCGCCCGCCTCAAGGCCCGCCGCCAGGCTCGCGCCATTCTATTGACCCTGCCGGGTCGAGGCTGTAGGCACAGGACGCCCTCAGGCAGGGCGAGCGCGTAGCTCAATCGGTAGAGCATCTGACTTTTAATCAGAGGGTCGTGGGTTCGAGTCCCACCGCGCTCACCAATCATATCAATGGATTATGTTGGTGTTCGGCTTGGTGAAATGCCTAGCCTTCGAGCCCGTGGGCCCCGTCCGGGCCTTACAGCATCAGGGAGACCCCGGATGAAACGATCTTTGATCGCTGTGGCGGCATTGCTCGCGCTTGCACTGCCGGCGGCGCAGGCGGCTGCCGAGCCCATCGGCAAAGCCGACATTCAGCGATGGACCGACGCCTGGAATAGCCATGACATCGACAAGGTTGACGCTCTCTTCTCGCGAGACATCACCATCTACCAGCCCGAGAATCCGAAGCCCTTGGGGAGGGACGGCCTACGCGGTTTCTTTTCGATGATCTTCAAGGCCTATCCCGATTTCCACATCGTGGTTGAGGATGCGCTGATCGACGGCTCGAAGGCGGCAACGTTCGAGCGCGTCACCGGGACCTGGAGCGGTCCCTTCACCGACCCGACCAGCGGCAAGACCACGCCCGGCAACGGCCGCGCCTTCGACCATCCGGGCGTTATGTACCTGGTCTACAATCCAGACCATTCGATCAACGAAGTCCGCATCTTCTGGGACCGGCTAACGGTCGATCAGCAGCTCGGCATAACGCCGTGAGCGCCGCCTGTGGGATCGTCACAAAGGGACTGCCTAACAGACGCAAGTGGTCTGGCTCACTGGGAGCGCTCACGATCGGATCGACATTGACGCCGAATGCCATGCCCTGGTCTCCAACGAACCGTCCGCGTTACCCTTGAGCTGCGCGATCTTCTGCGCGCTTGCGGCGTCGCCCTTGATGAAGAACAGCGCCGGCCAAAACAGGGCGACGCCGACGCCGGTCGCCACAGCATCGTTGGTTGCTTTTTGGCCTTGGGCGCCGCTCGCCACAGTCGCCCGCGCGAGATGTCTGCCGATCGTGTCGCGCAGCCAGCGACGATCCGGCGAGGATCGCGGCGCGCATCAGATGCCCGAGCCCATGAGCGCGCATTGCGCGTTGGCGCCGCTCCCGGAAATCCAAACCGGCTCATAGAGTTTGTTCTGCACGATGGTGATCGCGGTCGTCAGTCCGTTGATCGAGCCGCCGGAGACAGCACGATTGCTTTAAAGTCTTCCCCGACAATGCAGCGATTCGTTGGCTGGGGTTAGGCTCTGGAAAGCTCTCTCTATCTTCCCGTCAAATGCTTCCTCGAAGACCGCGGTTTTGTGGTCAAGGGCGAGGTGGGCAACTGCGATCTCGTGGCGCTCAAAGAAGGCGAAGCGCCTTTAGTTGTAATTGGCGAACTCAAGCTTTCCTTCAATCTTGAGCTCGTTCTTCAAGCTGTCGATCGCGCCGCTTCTGCGGACGAAGTGTGGATCGCGGCGAAGTTATCGGCGCCGGGGAAAGGCCGCGAAGGCGACGCGCGCTTTCGCAACCTCTGCCGACGGTTGGGCTTCGGCATGCTGGGGGTCTCGCCGAGCGGCGAGGTCTCGATCATCGTATCGCCAATTTCGCCCATGCCTCGCAAGGACGCTCGGCGCAGATCGAAGCTCATCGACGAGCATCGCAAACGGATTGGCGATCCCGCGGTCGGCGGGGGATCGCGCCAGCCGATCATGACCGCCTATCGCCAACGCGCGCTCGCTTGTGCCGCCGCACTTGCCAATGGCGCGAGCCGGCCGCGAGATCTCAGGCCGATTGCTGCGGACGCCCCTTCGATCTTGCGGCGAAACGTCTATGGTTGGTTCAGGCGGCTGGAGCGCGGCGCCTACGCCCTGACAGCGGATGGGGAGAAAGCCTTGGCGCGATGGCCGCAGTCGCCCAGCGCTATCGACGGCGTTGTCCCCTCGGTTGCTTCAGCGGCCGCGATGGGGCGGCTCACCGTTGCGCGATCCGTGCGACCGCCCGCCGGATAGGGACACCGACGAAGATCGCGCTCGCGGCTTGGGGGTTACGGAAGCCCTTCGAACGGTCCCTTCTGGCGTTGACGAGGCGGTGAATGCGCTGACGCAGCGATTGCTTTCGGCTATAGCCCGGACTCAATAGCGCGCAGCAGCCGGAACCGCATCTCGCCGTCGTCGCTCGCGAGCGAAATCACAAAACGGACCCTCCCATGACTTGAGGTGTCGGCATAGCCGGCGAGAGTGCGAACCCCCTCCATGGTTCCGCTCTTGTCCATTCCCCCGTCGTGACCCCTGAGCAGATCGGCGTGGGGCGCGAAGAGTTCGAGCACCTTGGCGAGGCCGCGGGCGGTAAAGCGGTTGTCGCGGTCTATGCCCGATCCTTCCTCAAGATGGATGTCGTTTGTCAGGCCGTGCGCGGCGAGCATCGCGTTCGCGACCTGGAGCGACTTCTCGAGACTGACCGGGCCGCCAAGGCGGCGCCCGCCGATCTCCAGGAAGACTTGGTTGGCGATGTAGTTGTTCGAGGCGCGCAGCAGCTCGATGAGAATCTGCGAAAGCGGACGAGACTGTCGATGAACGTACACCGGCTTGAGTCCCTCGGGCGCGGCTCCGGTCGATATTGCGCCGTTCACGCTGCCTCCAGCCTGCGCGATGAACGCCGCGATCAATTCGCCAGCATATTGCAGGCTCGCTGCTGGATCCTGGCTGAGACTGATGCGGCCGCGTCCGTTGGGGCCGTGCGCGCGGAACTCGGCGATCGCGAGCGGCGTGATCGGCGTCTGCTTTTCGGCGGAAGCCACTTTGTCGCCGCTGCGCACGGCGTAGACGGTGTTGAAATTTACCGCCAGCGCGGAGTTCAGCGCATCGTAGGGCTCGTCGTCGTTCTCAATGCCCGGAATGCGCAGATCAGAAGGATAGTAGCTTGCGTCGAGCACGATACCGGTGATTGGCTTCTTGCCGACCGCTGCGACCAACTCGGTCGCGAGCGTCGCCAGCTCTTCCGAAACCAGGAATGGATCGCCCCCGCCGCGCACATAGAGCACCCGTTTGTCATCGATGTAGAAGCGGGTCTCGAAGCGATAGTCGCCGCCCAAAACCTCCATCGCCAGCCAAGCCGTTACGATCTTGGTGACCGAGGCCGGGACGAACGGCTCGTCGGCATTCTGGGCCACCAACTCGTGGCCCGCGGCGTCGACCACGAGCACCAACCCAGGCGGAGCGAGGGTCGCGACCGTCTCACTGACGCCGGCCAGCGCGCGGGCGGATAGCAGGAGCAAACCGAGGGCGAGCAGGCGAGACCACATAGCGATTCCAGCGTGGGCGCGGCGTCGCCAACTTGCGGGCGGTTGCCAGTGATACTCAAGCGTAAAGTCACTCTCGTCTGCGGTTCCCTCTTTATTTTCCAATCAGTCTGGAGACATCGGCCACACTGCCCTTCCGCTCACGGGCAAGACATCAAGCCCTGCATGAGCCCGCCGTCGCAGCGAAAGCGCCGTCAAAGTCAGGCGCTTTGTGCGAAATCGAACGCCGCCTTGTCGGCGTGGCGCGGACGCGGATACTCGGACATGCGATTGGCGATTTGCGCCACTGAGGCCGGCCTCGAGGCTTGGCGGTCCACCAAGATCGCTGCCCTAGCGGCGTGAAGCGCTTTGTCAATCAGAATGGTCGATTCGATTGCTCCCGCGTCGACGGCCTCGATGATGGCGCGGGCCATCAGATTGCGAACCACTTCCGGACTTCTCGGTCCGGGCCTGAATTCCTTCCAGGCTTGATCGAAGGCGTCGACCATGATTTTAAGGGTCTCCGGTTCATATACGCCCGGGGTGAGATGTGAAGGCATTTGCTGCGTTCCTTGTTGGTCGGGAATATCACTTGCGCAAATGTTCCCTCCTGGGCAGCTTCGGAATCCACTCATAGAGACCCGGAGCGTCGCGGGCGATGCGACTGGCGCTTCCCGCCGCTAGCGGGAATCGTTCCGACAAACTCGTAACCCTCGTGGGCGAGGCGCCTGCCGAACTCCCTCGGGCGTTCTTCTCGGTGCGATCTGAGCGACGCCGTTGTCATCGTCAATCATCTGAAGCCGAGCTCGAAGCCTCGGGCCGGCCGGACGTGATCACGGAATTTCTGCGCTTCCTCGCCAGGGCGCTTTCCGTGACTCGCCGCCACCGCCCTCCGCGACGAGCGCCAATCGGGCCAGCGCCGGCAGCGACTTCGATCCGGTTCGCTTCATGATCGAGGCGCGATGGTTCTCGACGGTGCGTTGGCTAATGCCAAGATCGGCGGCGATGTTCTTGCTGGGGTGGCCGGCGAGCACCCGCTCCATCACATCGCGCTGTCGCGGCGTGAGCCCGGCGAGGTGGCTTGCCGCCGACGCCCGCCATTCCTGCAACTTGCTCGAATCCTGCGACAGTTCGAGAGCCCGCGCGATGCCGGCGATCAGTTCCTCGCGACCGATCGGCTTCTCGATGAAATCCAAGGCGCCCGCCTTCATCGCTTCGACCGCCATTGGCACGTCGCTGTCGCCGGTAATCATGATCGAGGGCAAGCTATGTCCGTCACTGTGGAGCCGCCGCAGCAACGCGAGCCCGCTCATGCCCGGCAGATAGGCGTCGATCAGCAGGCATGCAGCGCCCCCCGGTTGGTAGGCTTCTAGAAACGCCTCGCAGCTCGCGTAGGACTCGACGACGCGGTTGTCGTCTTCCAAGACCGAGCGGATCGCCTCGCGAATGCGATCGTCGTCATCGACGACGAATATCTTGGCGCGGTCGGAAGCGGTCGAGGCTTCAACCGGGCGAACCGGCCGGGGCTCGCGAGCGGCGGGCGGCTTGGCCAGCAGCTTCTCGATCGCCTGCGTCAACTCTCTCAGCTTGACCGGTTTGTTGAACTGAACGCAATCGTGAAGGGCGATGTTGCGCAGGGCCTCGGTCGAAATGTCGCCGGTGAGAATGATGAAGGGAATTTGGCGACTGAGCTCTTCTCGCAATTTCTGACAAACTTGGATGCCGTTCATTCCGTTGGGCAGATTGTAATCGGCGAGGACGAGGTCAGGTCGGATCGCCCTGCGGGCGGCCAGCTCCAAGGCGGCGGGGCCGTCGATCGCCGTCGCGGCGTCATAGCCCTCTTGCCTCAGGAAGAGCTCGAGGTGCTCGCGCACTTCCGGATCATCCTCGATGATCAGGATCGTTCCCGAGCGCGGGGCCATAGGCGCGAACACCTCGTCGGCGCCGCGCGTATGATGGGCGGGCGCCGACGCGGCGCCGCTCGGCGACATTGGGACCTCAATCGAGAACACCGAGCCCTTTCCCTCCAGCGAGCGCACCCGGATGCGGTGGCCAAGAAGTTCGCCAAGGCTCTTGACGATCGACAGACCCAAGCCGAGGCCATGGCTTCGCTGGCGAGCAGCGTTGTCCAGTTGATAGTATTCCTCGAAGATCGTCTGCAGCTCCGACGTGGGGATGCCGATTCCGGTGTCCCAGATCTCGATGCACAGCGTTTTGCCGCGGCGGCGACACCCGACCAGCACCTTGCCGCGCTGGGTGTATTTCAGGGCGTTCGAGAGCAGGTTGCGGACCATCTGCTCAAGCAGACGCGGATCGCTGCGAACGAATTGAGCGCAGGGCAATACACGCAAGACGAGGCCCGTCGCCTGCGCGTGGTAGGTCAGTTCGTCCCTGAGCCGGTCGAACAGCTCGTTCATCGAAACGTCGGCTGTTTCGGCCTTAACGGCGCCGACTTCGATCTGATTGATGTCGAGCAACGTGTTTAACATGCTCGTCATCGCGCTCAAGGCGTCGTCGATGCGTGCGACCAGACTCTGGGCTTTGTCGCCTTCCACCTTCTTGGCCAGCAACCCCTGAAGCAGGGCGAGCGTTTGCAAGGGTTGTCGCAGGTCATGGCTCGCCGCCGCAAGAAAGCGCGACTTGGCGATGGTCGCCAGTTCCGCTTGCCGCTTGGCGGCGGTCAGCGCGTCCGCGGTGCGCCGTCTCTCGGTCACGTCCTCAAACGTTATGACGACGCCCTCGGTTTTCTCGTCGCTGGTGCGATAGGGCAAGATGCGACGAATGAACCAGTAGCCGCTTTGTCCCTGTATTTCCCGTTCGACCGGCGTCTGGGTCTTCAGAACCTTGCGCGCGTCGTCGAGAAGGGCCTCATCGGCGGCCAGCGATTTGAGATCCGTGAGCGGGCGCCCGATATCGCTCGGGATCACGTTGAACAGCGCTTTGGTCGCTGGGGTGAAAAAGCGGATGTTGAAGCGGGTGTCGAGGAAGACCGTCGCGACGTCGGTGCTGTAAAGGACGTTCTGCAAATCGTCCGAGGTCGTGCGTTGCCGATCGAGCGTCTCCTGCAATTGGCTGTTGAGCGCGTTCAATTCCTCGTTGAGCGATTGAAGCTCCTCCTTGGAGGCGAGCAGTTCCTCGTTCGTCGACTGATATTCCTCGTTGACCGACTGCGCTTCGTCGTTGATCGCCATCTGCTCTTCGCTCGAGGTCTCGAGCGTGTGGATGGCGCTCTGGAGCTCCAGTTTCGCCGCTTCGAGTTCGCGTTCGAGTTCAACGACGCGAGAGACATCGCCGGGCGGAACAGCGCCCATGATGACCGCTTCGGGCGCGGGCGTTGCGACGAAGCATACCAGCAATAAGTCTTCGCGCCCGTTCGGCGCCGGTTCGACGACGATGCGGAATGGTGCCCCGCCGGCTTCGCTCTCGGTCAACCCGCCAGACACCACGACGCGCGCGTTGTCGCGCAGCGCACGCTGGAGAGCCGATCTCAGCTTGGCGCGCACGCCCTCGCGCGCCATGGCGATCAAATCCTGCGCCGGGCGCCCCGCCGCGACCTTGAGATAGCGATCGGTCGGTCCCTGGAAGTGGAGACACTCGAGTTTGCGATTGATCAGCACGGCGGCCGGACCGTAGGTCTCCAGCACCAGTCTTCGGCACAGCTCGGCAAGCTCGGCTTGGCGAGAGGGCGCCTGGGTGGGGCCGGAAAGGGTGCGCATCCGCGCACTTTCGCCGCCGCCGGGCGGCAAGCCGATGTCGCCGAACCGGTTGCCGCCAACGCGTCGATAGAGGCGCTCCGACTTGGAGACGACGGCAAACCGGCGGTCGGCGCCGCCGATCGCCTCGGCATTGCCAAGAAGCAGGAGACCGCCTTCGCGCAAGGCAAAATGGAAGATCGAGGCGACCTTCGCCTGCGCCTCTGGGCGCAGGTAGATCAGCAGGTTCCGGCAGGAAACGAAGTCGAGACGCGCGAACGGCGGGTCCGCCAGCAGATCCTGCGCGGTGAACACCACGCTTGCGCGCAGCTCGGGCGACACCCGGTAGGAATGATCCTCTCTGGTGAAAAATGCCGACAATCGACTCGGCGACACTTTGGTCTCAATCGATTGCGGATAGAGGCCGCCTCGCGCGATCGCAACTGCGTCCGGGTCGACGTCGCTGGCGAAGACCTGCAGCGTGACGCCGCGATTCGCGACTGCGATCTGTTCACGAAACAGCATGGCGATGGAATAGGTCTCTTCGCCGGAACTGCAGCCGGCGACCCAAATCCGCAGCGGCCGATCGCGAGCGTGATCGCGCACGAGGTTGGGAATGACCTCCTTCTCCAGGAAATCAAACACCGACGGGTCACGAAAGAACCCGGTGACGTTGATCAATAGGTCGCGGGAGAGCTGGTCGCGTTCGCCGGCGTCGCGCAGCAGGAGATCGAGATACTCGCCCACGGTCTTTATCGCCACCAGCGCCATGCGTCGCTCGACACGGCGCTCCAACGTGCCGCGCTTGTAGTGAGTGAAGTCGTGTACGCCCTTCGTGCGCAAGAGATCGATGATCTTCGGCAGCGCGACCTGCACCGACTCCTGGGCGTTGGGTGTGTTCGGCGTTGGCGTGAGCGTCGCACCCTGTTCGTGGCTGACGAGCGCCTCGGCGATCTTGGCCGCAGGAAGCACCAGATCGACATCGCCCGTTGCGATCGCGTTCTGGGGCATGCCGCCATAGTCGGCTTCGCCGACTTCCTGCGCGATGACGAGGCCGCCTTTGGCCTTGACCGCCCCAAGGCCGAGACTTCCGTCGGCGCCGGTTCCCGAGAGGACCACGCAGACCGTGCGCGCGCCGCATTCGCGCGCCAGCGAGTTCAATAGAAAATCAAATGGGAGCCGCGCGCCGTGACGCGGGGCCGGTCGCGACAGATGCAAAGCGCCTTGGTCGTTCACCGAGAGATAGACACCGGGGGGAATGACATAGACGCGCTCGCGCTCGATCGCCATTCCCTCGCTCGCCTGAAGCACCAGCATCGCCGTGTTGCGCGCCAACAAGTCGACCATCATGCTATCGTGGCTTGGGTCGAGGTGCTGGACGAGCAGGAAGGCCATGCCATTCTTCGCGGGCAGCGCGTCCAGCAGCTTCCTGCAGGCTTCGAGTCCGCCGGCCGACGCGCCAATCGCGACGATCGGAAAATCGGCGTCCTCGCCGGTTGAAACGGGTCTCCGAATCCAAACCGGGCGCGCGGCCTTGATTTGCCGCGGATGACTTACGGGCATTTGAATTATTTTTCTCGTCGAGCAGCGCTCCGAAGATGCGCCCCCAGTAATCGTTAGCACGACGCGGGTATTATTGCGACTTGTATATGGCGTTTGTTTTCGCAACGACTTTGCGCTGTACGTGCGGGACGTGAGTATTTCCCGAATCTTCTCACGGCCACAAAATTAGATCATCGTCGCGCTCGCCTTGGCAAGCGCGCGGCGACGTTTGGAGAGCTGATGTCATGGCTGAATCAATCAATCCGGATCTCGCGGCGCTTCGCGACGATCTCGCTGCGCTAAAGCGCGATGTCGCGGGCCTGGTCGAACACCTCAAAGGCGGAGCGGCGGACAAAATGCGCAACGCCGCCGAGCAAATTGATCGTGAGGCCGGCGGCTTCTGTCGCGAAGTGGGGCTGGAAGGCGAGCGCTCGGTCAAGGCGGTCGGCGCCTGGGTCGAGAAGCAGCCGGTTCTGGCTTTGCTTATCGCGCTCGGCGTCGGCTACGTCGGCGCCAGAGCGTTGCTGCGGTGAGCCTGTTCAAGCAGCACAAAGCCTTGGCGCTGGTCGCCGCTTTGCTCGCCGGCGTCGTCGTCGGCAGCGAGGGCTGGGCGCCGCATGAGTAGTTTCCGATCCTCCCCATAGCGATCAAAGGTCCGCTAACGTTGATTCGGCCGCCTCCGCGTTCCACTCCACCTGCAAGGGACGCTTCCACCGTCTGACGAACTAAGAGGCGCCGAGCCTGAGGCTCGGTTTGTGAAACCCACGAAGGCCAACCATGCAGCCGATCCACAGCGCCTTGTCCAAAAGCACTCGCAAGCGGGCCGTCGAATCGCGAGGGGCGCCGAAATGAGCCACGCGGCGGACATTGCGAGGGCGCCGATGCGAGCACCGTCCGGTGGGCTGGAAGGTGAGCCAATGAAGCCGCTGCGCATCCTGGTGGTGGAAGACGACGTGATGATCGGCGGACTGCTTGCCGAAACGCTTGAGGATCTTGGCCACTTCGTCTGCGCGGTGGAGACCAATGCCGCCAATGCGGTGGCCGCCGCCGCGCGTCACCGGCCCGATCTGATGATCGTCGACGTCGGGCTGGGCGAAGCGAGCGGCGTCGCGGCGGTCAGGGAGATCCTGCGAAGCGGCTTCGTTCCCCACGTCTTTGCAACCGGCGATGCGTTAAGAGACCTGTCGCTCGGGCCTGAAGCCGTGCTCATCCAAAAGCCCTTTCGCGGACCGGACATCGTCCACGCGATTGAGCGGGCGCTCGCGGCCAAGCCCGGTCGCATCGGCCCCGCGCCACGGGTTGCGTGACGACCAGCGTGGAGGCGAGACATGCCGGACTCGCTGGCAGGTCGCCGAGCATCGCCGGCATTGTCATCAGCACGATCGGCCGAAAGCGCAGAAGCGCAGTGCGGCGGAACCCGAACCGGGGCTGGGTAGTTTCCGAGTCTGACGGCGCTTTGCGCTCTGGCCTACGCGTTGTGACTGTTCGAATGAGCGAAAAGCTGGGCTTCGCCCGGCGTCCGATCTCAACAAGAGAATCGCCTGCTGACATGGCTCATGCCGCTTTAGCGCCTCTCATTGGGCCGCAGTTCGACAAGTTCCTCTATGCGCCGATCCGCGCCGATCGAAACGGCACGCCCCTCACCGTCCTTTCCGCGCTCGCGCGCTCCAATGTCGATCCCTGGCAAGAGGCGGTCAGCTTGGGGCAGATGCACCGCGACGCGGCCGCCGCGCGCCTCACGGCGTTGATCAGCGCGCTGCCGGGCGAGCAGAACGGGGACGTTTCGGCCTCGTCGATCGCCCAGCTTGTGACTCTATTGCCGAAGACGACGAGCTTCACCGTCAGTTCCTCCGACAGCGCGTTTGCGGCGGTCGGGCCGCAGCAGGCCCAGACTCGCTTTGTTCTCGGCGCCCTCGTCATACTGGCCATGATCGCGCTCGCGCTTTCCGCCAGTCTTTCGCCGGGACGGGAATTTGGGGCAAAACCGTCGCGCGCTCCCGTCGGCGACGCCACGACCAATACTCCGCCGACGCGCAATCCGTAGGCGCCTCCGGACGTCGCGCTCGGTGCGTGCGCAGCGCGACCACTCGGTCCCGGCGGTAGGTGATTTCCGATCCTTTCCGACGATCCAGCGCAGACTAATGTCCGCGCCACAAACCTATCGACGGGTTTCGCGCGTCGAGCGGGATCGTCCAGGAGACAGGAAACCATCATGGCGCTGCACAGAGTCACCGAGTCCGGCCAGTCGGAGATCGAGGATGTCTACGCGAGCGATTCCGCCGTCAGGCGGTTGCCGAGATATCGCATCCCGAACCTCTCCTCCGCCGCAGCGCCCATCTACGACCTGGTGCGCGACGAACTGCTTCTCGACGGCAATTCCAGTCAGAATCTGGCGACGTTCTGCACCACTTGGTCGGAGCCGGAAGGCCGCCAGTTGATGGCCGATTCGATCAACAAGAACATGATCGACAAGGATGAGTATCCGCAGACCGCCGAGATCGAGAATCGTTGCGTGCATATGATCGCCGATCTCTGGCATGCGCCCGGCGCCCGCAAGACCGTCGGCTGCTCGACCACTGGATCGAGCGAGGCCTGCATGCTCGGCGGACTGGCGCTCAAGTGGCGCTGGCGCAACCGGCAAATCGCCGCCGGCAAGTCCTACGCCAAACCGAATTTCGTCTGCGGCCCGGTGCAGGTGTGCTGGCACAAATTCGCGCGCTACTTCGACGTGGAAATTCGTGAGGTCCCCCTTGAAGGCGACGCGCTCGGGCTGCGTCCCGAGGATCTCAAGAAATATTGCGACGAGAATACGATCGGCGTCATCCCAACCCTCGGCGTGACATTCACCGGCGTCTACGAACCGGTCGCAGCGCTGGCGGCGGCGCTCGATGACCTTCAACGCGAGACCGGCCTGGACATTCCGATCCATGTCGACGCCGCCAGCGGCGGGTTCATCGCGCCATTCATCCAGTCTGAACTGGAATGGGATTTTCGCGTCGAAAGGGTCAAGTCGATCAGCGCCTCCGGCCACAAATACGGGCTGGCGCCGCTCGGCGTGGGCTGGGTGGTCTGGCGCGACAAGGAAGACCTCCCCGACGACCTGATCTTCAACGTCGACTATCTCGGCGGCCAGATGCCGACCTTCGCGCTGAACTTCAGTCGGCCCGGCGGCCAGATCATCGCGCAATATTACAATTTCCTGCGGCTCGGCCGCGAGGGCTACACGCGAATTCAGCAGGCTTGCGCCGACACCGCGCAATGGCTCGGCGCCGAGATCGCCAAGCTTGGACCCCTCGAGCTTGTTTACGACGGAAAAGATGCGCTGCCGCTGGTTTGCTACAAGCTGAAGGAGGGCAGCAACTACGGCTTCACGCTCTACGACCTGTCCGAACGGGTTCGCATGCGCGGCTGGCTGATCGCCTCCTATCCGCTGCCCGCGAACCGTCAGACGACCATCATCCAACGGATCTTGATCCGTCACGGCGTCAGCCGCGATCTGGCGCAACTGCTGCTCGACGATCTCAAGCGGGCGCTCGACCATCTGCAGGTCAATCCTGTTTCGCGCTCGTCCGCCGGGCCGACTTTTCATCACTGAGTCGCCAGCAAGGGAGGCCACGATGGCCCAATCCAAACTCGCCGTGGTTTCGACTTTCAGCATCGCGATGATGACGGCCGCCGCGGTCGTCAGCCTACGCGGCCTGCCGATGATGGCGAAGGAGCAGTTGACGCTGTTCGTCTACATCGCCTTTGCGACTTTCATCTTTCTCATTCCCGCCGCGCTGGTCTCGGCCGAACTCGGCGGCGCCTTCGGCGAGAAGGGCGGCGGCGTCTACACCTGGGTAAAGGAAGCGTTCGGCTCTCGCTGGGGCTTTGTCGCCATCTGGCTCCAATGGATCCAGAACGTGGTCTGGTACCCGACCGTGCTCGCATTCTCGGCCGCGGCAATCGCCTATGTCGTGGGCAAGCCGGCGCTCGCGAACAACGGAATCTACGTCGGTATCTTCTGCATCGCCGCCTACTGGGCTGCGACCTTGATCACGCTGCGAGGCGTGAGCGCGATCGCCAAGGTGACGAGCTGGGCTTTCCTCGCCGGGACGGTCTTGCCCGGCGTGGTGATCATGATTCTGGCGGTGGTCTGGATCGCCCAGGGCAATCCGATTGCCTTGCTGCACCCGGCAGCGACGGACTCGGTCTCCGTCATGTCGATGGCGGGCGGGCATCCGCATCCCCGCTATTTTCCCAATGTCACCGGGCTCGGCGACATCGCCTTTCTCGCCGGCATCATTCTGTTGTTCGCCGGCGTCGAGGTTCACGCCGTGCACGCCAACGAAATGTCCGACCCCAAGCGCCAATTCCCCGTCGCTATGTTGATCGCGTCGGTGGCGGTCATCCTCCTGTTCACCCTCGGCTCGTTCGCGGTGGCGACGGTGCTGCCCGACGCGCAGATCAATCTTCAGGAAGGACTCATGAAGGCCTTCCAACAGATCTTCGCGCGCTTCGGAATCGACTGGGCGACGCCGATCATCTGCCTGTTGCTGGCGTTCGGCGGCATCGGCGGCGTGATGTCGTGGATCAGCGGTCCCAGCCGCGGCTTGCTGTGGACGGCCCAGGAAGGCGAAATCCCGCCGATTCTGGCCAAGACCAACAAGAATGGCGTGCAGATCAGCATCCTGGTCGTTCAGGGCGCGATCGTCACCATCCTATCGCTTGCCTATTTCGTCATGGACGACGTTAGCGTCGCGTTCTTTCTGCTCAGCGCCGTGACGATCACGCTATACCTCATCATGTACATGTTGATGTATGCCGCGGCGATCCGCCTGCGCTATTCGCAGCCGGACCTGAAGCGCGGCTATCGCGTGCCGGGCGGGATGACGGGCATGTGGATCGTCGCCGGCGTTGGCTTTGCCGGCGTGGCGTTCTCGTTCCTCGTCGGCTTCTTTCCTCCGACCCAGCTGCCGGTCGGAAGCCCAACGCTCTACGTCTGGCTGGTCGTAGGAGGCACAGTGGTGTTCACCGGCCTGCCGCTGCTGATCGGAACGCTGAAGCAGTCGTCATGGCGCGCCGTCAGTCCGCCGATCGTCCCCGTTCCGAAAGCGGCCTGATCCCCCGCCCACGGCAAAGCGACGCGCGGCGGAAGGCGCCGCCGCCGCCGCAGATTTCGTGGTCCTCCCACTAGGTAGTTTCCGCTCCTGTTCGCGCGCTGGGGAACCGCTAGCGTGGATCCTGCGTTGAAAGGGAAGCAGACAGGAGGCGCACATGCACAATCTCATCTGGCTCGGCGCGACTGCGCTGTTTGTATCGCTTTTTGCCGCAGATGGCGTACGCGCAGAGTTGGAGACCAATGGGCTGTCCACGACGCTCAGCGATCAGGTCGCGAACTTGTCGTGCAAAGCGAGCGAAGGCCCCGCGGAATCTCGCGTATGCGAGGAGAGTCGGCTGCGGTGGCGGCTCTGTGAGGAGGGATTTCGTTCCGAACGCCTCCCTGACACGGAAGTCTACCGTTGCTTTATCCGTTCGCTTTAGCAGCCGTCAGCGGGCTCTCGCGGTTCTCGATTGGACTCGCGCGTGGGGTTTCGCGCGCGTCAGTACGGATTCGTGCTAGCACTCTCTTGGCATAGCCAAAACGACAATCACCCGCGACGCGCCGAGCCGGCGCGCCGCGGGTCGACCATGGGGCGCGCAATGCGCCTCCGCCTCGTCGCCGCCGGCCGCGTCCATTTTGTTGCAAAGAGCCGCCTTCGAGGCCGGCGGCGCCGCGCGCCGGAAAGGATAATTTGAAATCGCTCCTGCGCCGCGCCTTTGACAGCGCGAGGCCGCCGTCGCTCTGGGATAACCCGGAGCCCATTCGCGAGGAGCTATTCAGCGTTGAGCGTCTCGAGGAGCACGCACGAAGTCTTGCCGTCGCGCAGATCGTGTCGTCCGGGACGGACAAGGGTCGCCCGCTGGCGCGGCGCCTGGCGGCCAACGGGGCCGTCCTCCTTGAGGCCTATCGCGCTATCGTCACCGCTATCAATGAAGGGGGCGCGATAACGCCGGCGGCGGAATGGCTCGTCGACAACTACCATCTTGTCGAGAAGCAAATTCGCGAGCTTCGCTCCGACTTGCCGCCCGGCTATTACCGACAGCTTGCCAAACTCGCCTCGGGTCCCTTCGTCGGCTATCCCCGCGTCTTCGGCGTCGCCTGGGCGTTCGTCGCTCATACCGACAGTCGTTTCGACGCCGAGATGCTGGTTCGCTATGTTAGGGCCTATCAAGAGGTGCAGCCGCTCACGATCGGCGAGCTTTGGGCGGTGTCGATCACACTTCGGATCGTGCTGGTCGAGAATCTCGCGCGCCACGCACGGCAGATTACCCAAGGTCGCACGGCCCGCGAAATGGCGGACGGTCTCGCTGACCGTCTGCTCGGGACCGGAGGGCAACTCGCGGAATCTGTCGCAAGCGTCCTAGTCGCGTATGAGCGCGCGCCGCTTTCCGACGCTTTCGCCGTGCAGCTTGTTCATCGGCTACGCGACCAGGACCCGAGGATCACGCCGGCGCTGACATGGCTTGACCAGCGTCTCGCGACGCTCGACGTGACGACCGAAACCGTCGTGCGCGATGTCCATCGCCGACAAGGCGCCTCGAATGTCTCCGTGCGCAACATCATCACCAGCTTGCGGCTGATTTCGGACGTCGATTGGCAACAACTGTTCGAGCGTCTCAGCCTTGTCGATGCTGTTTTCGCGACCGGAAGCCGCTTCGAGGATATGGACTTTGCGACGCGCACGCTCTATCGCAGCGCGGTTGAAGACTTGGCGCGCGGCTCTAAGCGCACGGAACTCGAGATTGCCGCCGCCGCCGTGTTCGCGGCGAATCGTGAGCGGTCCCTCGCGCCGTCTGCCGAACAAGCCCGGCGCAGCGATCCAGGCTATCATCTCCTCGCCGGCGGCCGCCGCGCCTTTGAAGCGATCCTCCTCTACCGCCCGCGGATACGAAATCGGCTGGCCCGAGTCAGCCTATCGCTTGGCCTTGGCGGCTACGTGGCGGCGATTTCCTTTATTGCCGCGATACTTCTTGCTGCGCCGCTGCTCGCCCTTGCCGTGGCGGGAACCAATGCGACCGCTCTTACTCTGCTCGGCGTCCCTGGCGCCATTCTCGCCGTCGACGCCGCAGTCGCGCTGGTGAATCGCGGCGTCAACTTTGGCTTCGCTGCGAGGACGCTCCCCGGTCTGGAACTGCGCGACGGGGTTCCCTCACATTTGCGCACGCTGGTCGCCGTGCCGACATTGCTGACGACGCGGGAGAGTCGTCGAGGAACAGATCGAACGACTGGAGATCCATCACCTCGCGAGCCCCGACGGCGATCTGCATTTCGCGCTGGTCTCCGACTGGACGGACGCCGCGACCGAACACGCCGAGGGCGACGCAGCGCTCGTCGCCGCGGCGGTTGAGGGCATCGCGCGGCTCAATCGGCGCTATGGCCCGGCGCCGGGCGGCGCCCGCTTTCTGCTCTTGCATCGTCGCCGCGTCTGGAACGAGGGCGAATCGCGGTGGATCGGCTGGGAGCGCAAGCGCGGCAAACTGCACGAGCTCAATCGGCTGCTGCGCGCGGCGACCGACACCACTTTCATCGACGTCGGCGCCGGGACGCCGGTCGCGCCCAGCCGATATTCGCTACGTCGTGACGCTCGACGCCGACACGCGATTGCCGCGCGACGCGGTGCGCCGCCTGATCGGCAAGATGGCGCATCCGCTGAACCGGCCGCGCCTCGATGCCGCCGTCGGCCGGGTTGTGGAAGGCTATGCGGTGCTGCAGCCGCGGGTCACGCCTTCGCTGCCGACTCGGCCGGCAAGGGTCGCTGTTTCAGCGCATCTTTTCCAGCTTGAGCGGCATCGACCCTTACGCCTCCGCCGTTTCCGACGTCTACCAGGATCTGTTCGGCGAAGGCTCCTATGCCGGCAAGGGCATCTATGACGTCGACGCCTTCGAGGCCGCGCTCGCGGGGCGCGCGCCGGACTCGACGCTGCTCAGCCACGATCTGTTTGAAGGCGTGTTCGCGCGCGCTGGCCTCGCCTCCGATATCGAGGTCGTCGAGGAATTCCCGGCTCGCTACGACGTCGGCGCCTCGCGCCATCACCGCTGGGCGCGCGGCGACTGGCAATTGCTGCCGTGGATCTTCGGCCGCGCGCCGACGCAGGACAGGCGCGACGCGCCGCGGCGGAGCGCCATTCCGGCAATCGGCCGCTGGAAGATGCTCGACAATCTGCGCCGCACGCTTTCGGCGCCCGCCGCGGTCCTCGCGTTGCTTGCGGGCTGGACGCTGCCTTTTCACGCGGCGCTGATCTGGACCGCTGTTCGTCGTCCTGACGATCGTGCTGCCGACCCTCATTCCGGTCATTGCCGCCATCCCGCCGCGACGCCCCGGCGTAACGATGTCGAGCCATATGCGCGCGCTCGGCGGCGATCTCGGCCTCGCCCTGACGCTCTCGGCGCTGACCATCGCGTTCCTGGCGGATCAGGCGTGGCTGATGGGCGACGCGATCGGGCGCACCCTCTGGCGCCTGGGCGTGAGCCGGCGCCATCTGCTCGAATGGGTTCCCGCCGCGCAGGCGATGATCGGTCCGCGTCTCGATCTCGCAGGCTTCGACGCGTCGGATGGCCGGGGCAATCGTTGTCGGCGCCGTCGGCAGCGATCGTCGCTCTGGCGTTCGGCCACGGGTCGTGGCCAGTGGCGCTTCCTTTCGCCGCGCTTTGGGTCGCCTCTCCGGCCGTCGCGCGCTGGGTCAGCCGCCCCTCCTGGAGCAGCCGCTCGACTTGCCGATGTCCGACGCTGACGCCGAGACGCTGCGGCTGATCGCGCGCCGCACCTGGCGGTTCTTCGAGACCTTCGTCACGCCGGCCGACAACATGCTGCCGCCCGACAATTTTCAGAACGATCCCGCGCCGGCGATCGCGCACCGGACGTCGCCGACCAATCTCGGCCTCTATCTTCTCTCGGTCGTCAGCTGCGCGCGACTTCGGTTGGATCGGAACCGGGCAGGCGATCGATCGGCTGGAGGCGACGCTCGCCACGATGGGCGGTCTGCAACGCTTCCGCGGCCATTTCTACAATTGGTACGACACGCGCGATCTGCGGCCGCTCGACCCGAGATATGTCTCCACCGTCGACAGCGGCAATCTGGCCGGGCATCTGATCGCGCTGGCGAATGCCTGCCGGGAGTGGCGAGGCCGCGCGCCCGCAGCGCGGCAGCGCCTCGACGGGATCGCCGACGCTCTCGAAATTGCCCGCGCGGAAACCGTCCGCCTGCGCGACGGCGGCCAGACTCAGACCGTGACGCTGCATCAACTCGACGACGCGCTCGCGGTCGTGGCGCTCGCGTTGCGGCAGGCGCGCGCGTCAAGCGACGATCTCGCGGCGCGGCTCGCGGGTTTGCGCGCCGATGCCGAGATCATGGTCGACGTCGCCGGCGCGTTCGCGATCGAACGCGGCGACGGCAGCGGCGCCGACATGCTGTTCTGGGCGCAAGCGACCCTGAATACGATCGACGCGCACCGCCACGATCTCGAACAGTCTGGCGAGCGCAGCGCGCTCCGCGAGCGCGCGGCTCTCGGCTCTCGAAGACGACAGCGCGGTCGATGGCGCTCGCGATGGACTTCGGCTTCCTGCTCGAACCGCCGCCGCCAACTGCTGTCGATCGGCTTTCTCGTGACGGAGGGCGCGCTCGATCCGAACTGCTACGATCTCCTGGCCTCCGAGGCGCGGCTCGCCAGCTTCTTCGCGATCGCCAAGGGCGACGTCGCCGCCAAACACTGGTTCCGGCTCGGCCGCGCCGCGACGCCGGTCGCGAATGGCGCCGCGCTGATTTCCTGGTCGGGATCGATGTTCGAATATCTGATGCCCTCGCTCGTCATGCGCGCGCCGGCGGGAAGCCTGCTCGAGCAGACCAATCGCCTGATCGTGCGCCGCCAGATCGACTTACGGCGCCAAGCTCGGCCTGCCCTGGGGCATATCGGAATCGGCCTACAACGCTCGCGACCTCGAGTTTACCTATCAATACTCGAACTTCGGCGTTCCTGGCCTTGGGTTGAAGCGCGGCCTCGGCGAAGATCGGGTGATCGCGCCCTACGCGACCGCGCTGGCGGCGATGGTCGATCCGCGCGCCGCCGCAGCCAATCTGGCGCGTTTGGCCGAGATCGGCGCGCAAGGTCGCTACGGCTTTTACGAGGCGCTGGACTACACGCCGATCTCGCGTGCCGGAGGGCGAAAGCGTCGCGATCGTGCAGAACTTCATGGCGCATCATCAGGGCATGACGATCGTCGCCATCGCCGACGCATTGTTCGACGGCGCGATGCGGCGTCGCTTCCATGCCGAGCCGATCATCAAGGCCACCGAACTGCTGCTGCAGGAGCGCATGCCGCGCGACGTCGCGGCGACGCGCCCCTGGGCGGCTGAAGTGAAGTCGGCCGCCGGCGCCCGCGACGTCGAGCCATCGGGCGGGCGCCGATTCGCCTCCGCGCATCAGGCGACGCCCGCCACGCATCTTCTCTCGAACGGCCGCTACGCCACGATGCTCACGTCGGCCGGTTCCGGATACAGCCGCTGGGGCGATATGGCGCTGACGCGCTGGCGCGAGGACGCGACCTGCGACGACTTCGGCTCCTACCTCTTCATCAAGGATGTGCGCAGCGGCGCGGCGTGGTCGGCGGGCTTTCAGCCGAGCGGCGTCGAGCCGGACGCCTATGCCGTCGTCTTCAACGAGGATCGCGCCGAGATGACGCGCCGCGACGGCTCGCTGACGACGACGTTGGACGTGCTCGTCTCGGCCGAGGACGACGCCGAGGTTCGCCGCGTCTCGATCACCAATTCCGGCGCTCGCGTGCGCGACATCGAAATCACGTCCTACGCCGAGCTCGTCCTGGCGCCGCAGAGCGCCGACATCGCCCATCCCGCCTTCTCGAAACTGTTCGTCGAGACGGAATATCTCGCCGACGTCGGCGCGATCCTGGCGACCCGGCGAAGGCGGACGCCGACCGAGCCGGAGATCTGGGCCGCGCATCTGAGCGTCGTCGAGGGGGAGGCTGTCGGCCCGCCCGAATTCGAGACGGACAGGGCCCGGTTTCTCGGCCGCGGCCGCGGCGTTCGCGCGCCGATCGCGATGATGGATAGCCGTCCGCTGTCGAATTCGATCGGCGCCGTTCTCGATCCCATTTTCTCGATCCGCCGCCGCATCCGCGTCGCGCCGGGCGCGACAGTTCGTGTCGCCTTTTGGACCCTCGCCGCCTCGAACCGCGCCGCGCTTCTCGACGGTGTCGACAAGCATCGCGACGCCACTGCGTTCGCGCGCGCTTCGACGCTGGCGTGGACGCAGGCCCAGGTGCAGCTCCATCATCTTGGCGTGACGGCGGGCGAAGCGGGTCTGTTTCAGCGGCTTGCCGGACACGTGATCTATGCGGCGCCCGCTTTGCGTCCGTCATCGGACACGATCGTGCGGGGCGGGGGAGCGCAGTCGGGATTGTGGGCGCAGGGCGTTTCCGGCGATTTGCCGATCGTGCTTCTGCGCATCGCCGACATCGAGAACCTCGACGTCGTCCGCGAATTGCTGCAGGCGCACGAATATTGGCGGATGAAGCAGCTCGCCGTCGATCTCGTCGATTCTGAACGAGCGCCAGTCTTCCTATGTCCAGGAGCTCCAGATCGCGATCGAAACCCTGGTGCGGACAAGCCAATCGCGCGCCGCAGCCGGCAGCGCAACGGCAGGCCGGGTCGTGTTTTCGTGCTGCGCGCCGACCTGATCCCCGCCGAAACGCGGGCGCTTCTGACTTCCGTCGCGCGAGTCGTCCTCCCCGCGCAGCGCGGCAGGCTTGTTCGAGCAGCTCGAGCGCATCGTCGAGCCTCCCGAATCTGTCAGAGCCTCGCCGCAAGCGCGTCGTCGCGCGTTTGGCGCCGCCGGCGCAGTCCCGTCCGCCCGAGCTCGAATTCTTCAACGGGCTCGGCGGCTTCGCGCGAGACGGCGCGGAATATGTCACGATCCTCGGGCCGGGCCAATCGACGCCGGCGCCGTGGATCAACGTCATCGCCAATCCGGCCTTCGGCTTCCAGACCGGAACCGAGGGCGGCGGCTACACCTGGTCGGTCAACAGCCGCGAGAATCAGATCACGCCGTGGTCGAACGATCCCGTCAGCGATCGGGCCGGCGAAGCGTTCTATCTGCGCGACGACGATAGCGGCGACCTTGTGGGGCCCGACCGCGCTGCCCATCCGCGACCCGGCGGCGACTTATACCGCCCGGCACGGCCGCGGCTACAGCCGCTTCGAGCATGTCGCGCACGAGATCGCATCCGATCTTGTGCAATACGTGCCGATCGACGGTCCGATCAAGATTTCGCGCCTGACGCTGACCAATCGGTCGAACCGCGCGCGGCGGCTCAGCGTGACCGCCTATGTCGAATGGGTTCTCGGCCCGTCGCGTTCGGCGTCGCTGCCGTTTGTTTCGACCGAGATCGACGCCGCCACAGGCGCGATGTTCGCCCGAAATCCCTGGAGCATCGGCTTCGGATCGCGCGTCGCTTTCGCCGACTTGCGCGGGGCTCAGACGCGATTGGACCGGCGATCGGCGCGAGTTCATCGGCCGCAACGGCGCACTCGCCGACCCCGCCGCGCTCGCGGGCGCCGCGCCGCTGTCGAAGAAAGTCGGCGCCGGCCTCGACCCTTGCGCGGCCATGCGCACGCGGATCGAACTGCCGCCCGGCGGCACGCGTCGAGGTCGTCTTCCTGCTTGGCGAGGCGGCAAGCGCGGACGAGGCGCGCGCCCTGATTGCCCGCTATCGCGCCGCCGATCTCGACGCTGTCGAGGCGGAGATCGCGCGCAAATGGGACGACGTTCTCGGCGCGATCGTCGTCAAGACGCCGGATCGGTCGATGGACATCATGCTCAACGGCTGGCTGCTCTATCAGACGCTAAGCTGCCGCGTTTGGGCGCGGGCCGGATTCTACCAGGCGAGCGGCGCCTATGGCTTTCGCGATCAATTGCAGGACGGCATGGCGCTCGCCGCCTCGCAGCCCGCTGCTGACACGCGAGCATCTTGCTGCGCGCGGCGGCGCGGCAGTTCCCCGAAGGCGACGTGCAGCATTGGTGGCTGCCGCATTCGGGCCAGGGCGTGCGCACCCGCATCTCCGACGATCGTCCGTGGCTGGCCTTCGCGGTCGCCCACTACGTCGAGGCCACCGGCGGACGTCGCCGTCCTCGACGAGACGATCCCGTTCCTGGAGGGCCAGTCGCTTGAGCCCGGCGACCCACGACAGCTTCTTCAATCCCGACGATCTCCGATCGGACGGCGACGCTGTTCGAACATTGCGCGCTCGCCCTCGACGCCAGCCTCGCGCTCGGCGGCCACGGTCTTCCGCTGATGGGAACCGGCGATTGGAACGACGGCATGAACCGCGTCGGCGAAAACGGCGCCGGCGAAAGCGTTTGGCTCGGCTGGTTCCTGCATGCGGCGCTGACGGCTTTCGTTCCGCTCGCTCGAGCGCGCGGAGAGACAAAGCCGCGCCGCGAAATGGGCGGCCCATGCGACGGCGTTGCAGGCTTCGCTGGAGCGCGAGGCGTGGGACGGCGACTGGTATCGGCGCGCCTTTTTCGACGACGGCGAGCCGCTGGGCTCGGCGGCGAACGAGGAATGCCGCATCGATTCGATCGCGCAATCCTGGGCCGTGCTTTCGGATGCGGCGGCGCCCGAGCGGGCGACAGCAGGCAATGCACGCGGTCGAACGCGAACTGATCCGCCGCGAGGACGGCCTGGCGCTGCTGTTCGCGCCGCCATTCGACAAGACCGCGCTCGATCCCGGCTACATCAAGGGCTATCCGCCCGGCGTGCGCGAGAATGGCGGCCAGTACACTCATGCCGCCTTGTGGTCGGTGATGGCCTTCGCCGCGCTTGGCGAGGGCGACAAGGCGGCCGACCTGTTCTCGCTGCTCAACCCGATCAATCATGCGCGCACCCGCGCCGACGTGCTTCGCTACAAGGTCGAGCCCTATGTCGTCGCGGCCGACATCTACGCGACGCCGCCCCATGCCGGGCGCGGCGGCTGGACCTGGTACACGGGCTCGGCGGGTTGGATGCAGCGCGCCGGCGTCGAGAGCATCCTCGGGCTGCGCATCCGCGGCGCCTTCTTGCATCTCGACCCTTGCATTCCCAAGGCGTGGCCGAAGTTCGAGATGACCGTTCGGCATAAGTCTGCGCGCTACGAAATCGTCGTCGACAATCCCGCCGGGGTCTGCCGAGGCGTCCGCTTCGCTGAGATCGACGGGGTTGAAATCGCCGAGCGACCGTTGCGACTGCCCGTAGCTGACGACGGCGCCGTCCACCGCGTTCGCGTGACTTTGGGCTAAGCCGCGCCGCCGCGCCTCGGCGGCGTCGCTCGGTGGCTTTGCGGGAATCGGCGTATACGCGCTAGGACATACCTCGGTCCCGCGCTGCAAAGTCCCATGAACGCGACAAAACTCGACGCCGCCAACGAGCCGCTGCGCGTTCCGGGCGTGCGCGAATTTCTGCGCTCGCGCGAACGTTGGGTCGTCGCGCTCTTTGCTTTCGCGGTCTGCCTGGCTCTGGTCGATGTGCTGCTGCCCGAGGTCGCGGGCGGGGGCAAAACCAAGGACTACGAGCTGTGGTTTCGCACCGGCCGGGCGGTGCTCGATGGCGGCGACATTTACGCCGGGCGCGACGACGGCCTGTTGAGTTTCCTCTATCCCCCGTTCGCCGCCGTTTTGCTCGCGCCGCTCGCGCTGCTTGGCAAACCTCTGATGTACGCGGTTCTCGCGCTCGTCAACGCCGCGGCATGGGTGGTCGTTATCGCCGCGACGCGCGCGCTGTGCGATTTCGCGCCTCGCAGCCTTGCGAGCGAGGTTCTGCCGTCGCTGATCTGCGCGTCGCTGATCTTCCTGACCTTCGATCTCGGTCAGCCCAATCTGCTGCTGCTCGCTTTCATCCTCGCCGGCTTCGTCGCGATCGAGGCCGGGAGAAGCGCGTTCGGCGGCGTTTTGCTTGGCTTTGCGGCCGCGATCAAAGTGTTTCCGATCGCCGTGCTTCTCTATCTTCTGGCGCGCCGACAATGGCGCGCCGCGATATCGATGGTTCTCGCGCTGGCGATTTTCAGCCTCGCGATTCCCGCGCTGGTGCTCGGTCCGAACCAGGCGACGTCCGATCTTACGCGCTGGGCCGGCGCGATGACCTCGGTCGACGAGAAGGTGTTTGGCCAGCGGCCGAATCACAATTGGAGCTACCGCAACCAGTCGCTGTTCGCTCTGACGCATCGGCTGACGCGCCCGGTCGACGCGGCGGAGAGCCGCACGCCGGAGGGCGCCTTCGCGATCAACTTTGTCGATCTCGGCTTTGCTGGCGCCAACCGCGTCTATCTCGCCCTTTGCGCGCTCATCGGCGCGGCGTTTCTCTTGCTGCTCGCGTGGGCCGATCCGCGAACACGCAAGGATCGCGTCTGCGAGCTTGGCGTTCTCCTGTGCCTCGACGTCGTAGCGAGCCCGGAAGCGCACGACTATTATTTCGTCTGGCTGATCTTCCCGATCGCCGCGCTGATCGATTTTGCCCGCATCGCCGGCCCAGGCGCTCGCAGACGCACGATCGTCGTCGCGCTCGTCGGCGCGGTCCTCAGCATGGCCCTGGCGGTCCAGGGGGCGCCGATTATTTTTCGCGCCTATGGCTGCTTGGTGTGGGCGGTCGCCTTCCTGATTTTCGGACTTGTGTTCCAGATCTGGTCGCTCAAAGCGCGACCCGGCGCTGCGTGGCCGGCCGCTTAGGGCCTCGCCGTCGCAATAAACGGCCATAAGACATTGATAAAAAGCATTGTTTTAGAATTCATAGAGACCGCGACAAATTCTTCCAATTCGATTGTCGCCCCGTCAGCCAAAGCTTTGGCGCGCCTGCCGTTCCCGGCCTAAACGGCCGCCGCGTTTATCAAAAAACAAGATTCGACAGCTAGAACTTGGCAAAGCGACTGGACGTCCGCGGCCGAGGCGATCGGCCCGGCGTCCTTCGCCTGCGCGCCAGAGTCGGATCCGACGAAGCCGTCGTCTCCGATCGCATGATGCTCTTCTGGCGCGGCGGCGCGTGCGCGCCATGCCTCCGCAAATCGTTGTCGTTTTCGCTCGGGCGGCGGTGGGGCCGCTCTCGCAAGGCGAGCCAAGCCTCGCGAGCGCAGACTTCACCCAAGGCAGAGTTCACCCAAGGTTTGACTCCATGAGTTCGATTATTTCGTATCTCACGGCCAACCAGATCACCTCGCTGTCGACGAGCACGCTCGCCCTGTTGAAGACGGCGGACATCGCCAATTTGAGCACGACCCAGGTTGCCGCCCTGACGGCGACGCAGGTGGCGTCCTTGTCGTCGGCCGACCTTGCCGCCTTCAGCGGCCCGCAGATTGGCGCGCTGACCCTGAGCGCGCTGATTGGTCTTTCCGCCGCGCAGTTTTCGAGTCTCGCCACGGGCGAGATCGCCGGGCTCACCACCGCCCAGACGGCGGCTCTGACCACCGCTCAAGTTCAGGCCTTGGGGACGGACCAACTCGCGGCGCTGGCGACCGCAGAGATTGGCGCGCTGACCGCCGCTCAGACGTCGAACCTGACGACCGACGACGTCGCCGCGTTGACAACCGCACAGAGCGCGGCGCTGAGCGCGAAGGATGTCGCGGCGCTGACGACCGCTGAGGCTGCCGCGATCACCACCGACGACGTCGCCGCTCTGACGACCGCCGAGGTTGCGGCGCTGACCTCGAGCGACGTCGGCGCGCTCTCGACCGACCAGATCGCGGCGCTGACGACGGCTGAGGTCGGCGCGCTGATCTCGAGCCAGACGGCGGCGCTGACGACGGCCGACATCGGCGCGCTCTCGACCAACCAGATCGCCGCGCTGAGCGCTAACGCGACGCAGGGCCTGACAACCACGCAGATCGCCGTCCTCGACCCGGCGCAAGTCGCCGCGCTGACGAGCACACAGCTCGGCGCCCTGACGTCGTCCCAGGCGGCGGCGCTGTCGACGGCCAATCTTTCGACGCTCTCGACGGGGCAGATCGCCGCGCTGAGCGCAAAGACGATTGCGGCGCTGACGACAGCCCAGATCGGCGCGCTCTCTACCGCCCAAGCCGCGGCGCTGACGAGCGCGCAGGTGGCGGCGCTGACGGCAAGTCAGGCGACGGCGCTGACGACCGCCGACATCGCCAGTCTCTCGAGCAGCCAAATCGACGTTCTGAGCCTCGCCGACATGATGGCGCTGGTCGCCAGTCAAGTGGACGCGATCACCACAGGCGACGCCGCCGCGCTGACGACGGCCGAGGTCGCCGCCCTGACGACCGCGCAGATCGGCGCGCTGACGACCGATCAGGTCGCGGCGCTGAAGACGGCGCAGATCGGAGCGCTGACGTCCTCGCAGGCGGCCGCGCTGACCAGCGTCGAATTGGGGGCCTTGTCGACCGGCCAGGTCGCGGCGCTGAGCCTGACCGCGACAGCGGCGCTGACGACCGCTCAGATCGGCGTTCTGACGACGGATCAGGCGGGGGCGTTGACGACGGCGCAGGTCGCCGTGTTGTCGGCTTCACAGGCTGCGACATTGACCACCGCCGACATCGCCGCGTTGTCGACTGGCCAGGTCGCGGCGCTTAGCACCAAGGCGGCCGCGGCTCTGACGAGCGCCCAGATCGACGCGCTCACAACGGCTCAGACGGCGGCGCTGACGACGGCGCAGCTCAGCGCCCTGACCAGCACGCAGTTCGGCGCGCTGTCGACCGATCAGGTTGCCGCGCTGACCGCGGCGCAATTTGCGGCGGTGACTCCGAGCCAAGTCGCGACACTGACAACGGGAGAGGTTGCGGCGCTTTCGACCGGTCAGGTCGCCGCATTGAACACGAAGGCGACGGCCGCGCTGAGTATCGCGCAGGTCGGCGCGTTCACCAGCGCGCAGGCTGCCGCCTTCACCACCGCCCAGGTCGCGGCCTTGACCGCGAACCAGGCGGCAAGCCTGACCACCGACGACATCGGCGCGCTCTCGACCGGGCAGGTCGCCGCCTTCAGCGCCAAGGCGGCGGCGGCGTTGACGACCGCGCAGCTCGGCGCGCTCTCGACCGGTCAGGCGGGGGCGCTGACGACGGCGCAACTCGCGGCGCTGACCTCGATCCAGGCGACCGCACTGTCGACCGCCGACATTGGCGCGCTCGCGACCGGCCAGATTGCTGCGCTGAGCAACGCGGCGGCGTCGGGCCTGTCGAGCGATCAGGTCGCCGCGCTCACCACCGCTCAGGCGGGGGCGCTCACCAACGGGCAGATCGCCGCGCTCAGCACGAGCGCCGTTGCCGCGCTGACGACCGATCAGATCGCCACTCTGACCACGGGCCAGGTCGGCGCGCTGACCTCGACGCAAGTGGCGGCGCTCTCGACCGATGAGGTTGCCGCGCTTTCGACCAGCCAGATCGCCGCGCTGACCGCTAGGGAAGTCGGGGCGCTCACGACCGGCCAAATCTCGGCGATCGCGACCGGCGATTTTGCCGTCCTGTCGACCGCGCAAATCCGCGCGCTGACCTCGATCCAGGCGCCGACGCTGACGACCGGAGAGGTCGCCGCGCTCTCGACCGTTCAGGTCGCGGCGCTCAGCGCCAGCACGGTCGCCGCGCTGACGACCGATCAGATCGGCGTCCTGACGACCGGTCAGTTTGCCGCGCTGACGATGTCTCAGATCGCCGCGCTCACGACGATCCAGGTGGCGACGTTGACCACCGGCGACGTGGCGGGGCTCACCGTCGGCCAAACCGCCGCGTTGAGCACGGCCGCCCTGGCCTCGCTGACCACGGATCAGATCGGCGCCCTGACCACCGCGCAGTTCAGCTCGCTGACCATGGCGCAGGTCGGAGCTCTGACGACCGATCAGGTGGCCGCGCTCACCACCGACAACATTGCCGCGCTCTCGGTGTTCCAGATCTCCGCGTTCAACACGGCCGGCATCGCCGCTTTGACCTCCGATCAGATCGGCGCGCTGACGACCGATCAGTTCGGCGCCTTCACCAACACGCAGATCGGCGCGCTCACCACGGATCAGGCGGCGGCGCTGACGACCGACGATCTTGGCGCCATGTCGGCCTATCAGATCGCCGGCTTCAGCTCGGCCGCCGTCGCCGCTTTGACCACCGACCAGATCGGCGTGTTGACCACCGGTCAGGTCGGCGCGTTCACGACCGATCAAACGGCGGCGTTGACGACGGACCAGGCGGCGACGTTGACGACCGACGACGTGGCGGCGCTCTCGGACGACCAGGTCGCCGCGCTGAGCACTGATGTTGTCGCCATCCTGTCGACCGATCAGATCGGTGCGTTGACGACCGATCAGGTCGGCGCATTCACGACCGACCAGACGGCGGCGCTGACGACGGATCAGACGGGGACGCTGACGACTGACGACATCGCCGCGCTCTCGACCGACCAGGTCGCCGCCTTCAGCACCGACGTTGTCGGCGCTTTGACGACCGATCAGATCGGCGCCTTGACCAGCGACCAGGTGGGCGCCTTCACCACCGATCAGACGGCGGCTCTGACGACCGAGCAGGCGACGGCGCTAACCAGCGACGACATGGCGGCGCTGACGACCGACCAGGTCGGCGCCCTCAGCTCGGACATTATCGCTGCGCTGAGCGTCGATCAGATTAGCGCCTTCACGACCGATCAGATTAGCGGGTTCACCTCGACGCAAGCGTCGGCGCTGACGACCGACGACATCGAGGGGCTCTCGACCGATCAAGTCGCCGCGTTCAGCACCGACGCCGTCGCCGCTTTGGGGACCGATCAGGTCGGCATGCTCAGCACAGACCAGGTCGCCGCGCTGTCAACCGATCAGGTCGGCGCTCTGACGTCAGATCAGATCGGCGCATTCGCCCCTGAGCAAGTCGAGGCTTTGTCGACCGCCGACGTCTCCGCGTTCTCGACCGGTGAAGTTGGCGCGCTGAGCACGCTGGCGCTGCTCGGTCTGTCGGTCGCCGACATTGGCGCTTTGTCGAGCACGCAAGCGGGGGCCTTCACCTCGACGCAAATGCAATCGCTGAACTCGGCGCAATTGGCGGCGGTGATCGCCGCCTACGAAGGCAGCTAGACAGCTCCAGAGTAGAACCCGCGACAAGAAAAAGGCCCCGCGGCTTTCGCCAGCGGGGCCAAGGATTGCGCAGGGTGGATGGGGGCTTCACGCCCCGCGCTGGCATCGCTTTACGGGATGGTCTGACCCCCGCCGTCGGGCCGCCGCGATTTATTCGTCAATTGTCGGCGCCTGCGCCGCCAGATCGAGAAACAAGCCAAGACACAGCAACCAGAGCGTGGCGGTCGCCATCATGCGCGCGCCCGCTCGGCGGGCCGCGGGCGATGAGCGAGACGAGCGTCGGGGCGGCCCGAGGCGAAGCGGAACCGCGAGGTCAATTTCGCCAGCTCCTCGGTCTGTTCGGCCAGCGCGCGCGCGGCGGCGGTGGTTTTGAGCGCCATCTCGGCGTTGCGCTGGGTCCCGTCCTCCATCTGCGTCACCGCGGTGTCTACCATCTGCAGGCCGCTCGCTTGCTCTTGGGCGCTGGTGGCGACTTTGGAGACGACGTTGTCGATCTGGACGACCTGGGCGACGATTCGCTCCAGGGCCTTGCCGGTCTGGGCGACGAGATCGACGCCGAGATCGACCTGAGCGGCCGAGGACGAAATCAGACCCTTGATTTCCTTGGCCGCCTCGGCCGAACGCTGGGCGAGCGCGCGCACCTCGGCGGCGACGACCGCAAAGCCGCGTCCCGCGTCCCCGGCGCGCGCCGCTTCAACTCCGGCGTTGAGCGCCAGCAGGTTGGTCTGGAAGGCGATCTCGTCGATCACGCCGACGATGCGCACGATGTGCTTCGAGGATTGCTCGATACCGCCCATCGCTTCGATCGCCTGGCGCACGATCTGACCGCCGCGTTCGGCGTCGGTCTTGGCCGCCGAGACGACCTTGTGCGCGGCGCCGACCACTTCGGCGGTCTTTTTCACCGTGCCGGTGATCTGGTCGATCGCCGTCGCGGTCTGTTCGAGACTGGTCGCCTGGCCCTGGCTACGGCGCGACAGATCGTCGACCGCAGCGGAGATCTCGTCGGCGCCAGAGCGGATCGACTGCACCGCGTCGACCACGGCTGTCATAGCCCCTTGCAGCGCTTCGACCGCCGAATTGAAATCGAGCCGCAGCCGATCGGCGTCCTCGGGCAGGGGGGTGACCACCCGCGCGGCAAGATCGCCCTTGGCGAGCTCGGCAAGGCCGGCGCCGAGCGCCGCGCGCACCGTCTCCAGGCGGTCGGCGGCGTGCGAGCGCTCCGCCGCGGTCGCCGAATTCGGCCTGCTTGATCGCGGTCATGTCTTGCAGCGTCTCTTGCACGCCGATCACCACGCCGTTCGCGTCGCGGATCGGAATGGCGTCGATCGCCAGATAGACGCGCACGCCGCGCGGCAGATCGCACCAGTTCTCGGCGTGCAGGCGCCCGTCCTTAGACGGCTCGATCTTGAGCGTGGCGTAGAGCGAATTGGCCTTGGCCTTGCCGCCCTCGAGCGCGAGGTCGGCGAGGCAAGGGCGAGCGGCGAGGTAGAAGCCCTTCCAATGGTCCTTGGTGCCGATGACCTTGTCGGCATCGAGCCCGGTCAGGCGCGCGCAGGCCTCGTTCCACGCCACGACCCGATTCTCGCGATCGAGGACGAACAGGGCGATCGCCATATCTTAAGTCACGCGCACGGCGCATTCGTGCAGTTCGAGGCGGCGGTCGGCGTCCTTCGCCCCGCCGAACGCCCGTGCGATGCGCGAAAAAACCATGGCGTAGTCCTCGAAGCGCCTTGCCAGCGGAACGCGACGACGTTTTCACGACATCGCCGACCCCGTGCGCCGCGAGGACACGCGCCCCCGGCGCGGGTCCCGCAAACTCGGGCGCCCAACGATAGAAGCAAAGAGTTAACGGCCAGAGCTTACCTCGGACTGACTCGCCTCCGGCGCGCTCTGCTCGGTGACCAGTCTCGTCAATTAACGGATTACGGCTGGAGCTCCGGTATGCCGTCACTTCGCCGTGTGCATTGCTGCATTGCGGCAAAATTGATTGAAGAATGCCGCAGTTTGTGGCATGAGCCGGCCGCGAACGAATCTAAAGAGGCGCAATGTCGTTTTTCAACAGCAACAATTTTCAAGATCGCCAAGCCACCGCCGCCCAAGCCCGCAAAGCAATGGCGGAAAAGTTTCACTCCCGCCCCAAATACGATCCCAACGATCCGGCCGTTCTCGAGCGCGAAGCAAAGCGACGGGCTGTTCTCGAAGCGCGTGCTGTGCGTGAGGTCGAGCGTCTGAAGGCCAAGGCCGTCGCCGAGGCGGCGGAACTCGCCCGTCAGGCCGCCGAAGAGGTGGCGCGCCAGGAGGCGCTGCGCCAAGAAAAGCTCGCCCTCGAGGCCGCTGAAGCGGTCAAGCGCGCTGAAGAAGAGCGGCTCGACTACGAGCGCAAGCTCGATCGCGACGCCCGCTATGCCGCCCGCAAAGAGCGCAAGAAGAAGGCCAAGAACCCCTTCGAGCGCTACGGCTGATTGATCGTCCGGCGCGAGTCGGGCAGATAGAGCCGGGGCTGGCCGGGTCGGCCGGCAGTCGGGGCGACGGGCCAATGGCGAAACCTTTGCGAATCGGCGTCGCCGGCCTCGGTAGCGTTGGCGCGGCGCTGGTGCGGCTGCTGCAGCGGCGGCGAGCCGATCTGTTGGCGCGCACCGGGCGCGACATTGCGATTGTCGGCGTCAGCGCGCGCAGTCGCCGTGAGCGCGGTCTCGATCTCCAGGGCGTCGCCTTCTACGACAATCCGGTGGCGCTCGCCGCGTCAGGCGAGATCGACCTGTTCGTCGAGCTGATCGGCGGCGCCGACGGAGCAGCCTATGATTCGGCGCGCACGGCGCTTTCGCGCGGGACGCCGCTGGTCACCGCCAACAAGGCGATGCTCGCCGCCCACGGCCTCGAGCTTGGCCGGCTGGCCGAGGCGCACGGCGCGCCGCTCGCCTTCGAGGCGGCGGTCGCTGGCGGCATCCCGATCATCAAGACGCTGCGCGAGGGCCTTGCCGGCAATGCGGTGCGGCGCGTTTCAGGCATCCTCAACGGCACCTGCAACTACATTCTCTCGCGGATGGAAAGCGACGGCCTGCCGTTCGCGACCTGCCTCGCCGACGCCCAGAAGCTCGGCTACGCCGAAGCCGACCCGACCTTCGACGTCGGCGGTTTCGACACCGCTCATAAGCTCGCCATTCTCGCCTCGCTCGCCTTCGGCGCGAAGATCGACGTTCACGCCATTTCGATCGAAGGCATCGAATCGATCACGCTGGCCGATCTCGCCGCCGCCGACGAGCTTGGCTATCGCATCAAGCTGCTCGGCGTCGCCGAGCGCACCGCCAAAGGCATCGAACAGCGCGTCCACCCGACGATGGTCGCCAAATCCGAGCCGCTGGCCCAGACCATGGGCGTCCACAACGCGGTGACGATCGACGGCGACGCGATCGGCGCGCTGACGCTGGTCGGGCCGGGCGCCGGGGGCGACGCCACCGCCTCGGCGGTCGCCGCCGACATATGCGACATCGCGCGCGGCGATTTTGCCCCCGCCTTCGGCCGGCCGATCGACGCGCTCGAGGACGCCGAGCGGGTGCCGATGCAGCGTCACGAGGGCGGCTACTACGTTCGCCTCGCCGTGGTCGAGCGTCCCGGCTCGGTCGCGACCATCGCCACCCGCATGGCCGAGCAGCGCATCTCGATCGAGGCCATCATGCAGAAGGGCAAGGCCAAGAGTGCGACGACGAACGAGGTCGTGCCAGTGGTGCTGCTCACCCACGCCACCACCGAGACCGCGATCCGCGAGGCGCTGGCGCTGGCGGTGTCGGATGGCGCGGTGCGTGAGACGCCGCAGGTGATCCGCATCGAGCGGACTTAGAACGGATCGAGCAGCGCGAACAGGCTGACCAGCGCGACGACGGCCGCGCCGAGCGCCATCTCGGCGAGGCTGGTCCACATCAGAATTCGTAAGGCCGGCGCGCCAGGCTTGAGGCGCGGCGCGACAACGTAGCGGTTGACCAGCGCGATCCCGATCATCGCCGCCACCAGCGCGAGTTTGGCCGCGAGCAGCGCGCGATAGGGCGTCGTAGCGGGGAACGGAACGCCGCTGGTCAGCGCGACATTGACGGCGCCAGTGACGACCACCAGCGCGACGTCGAATTGCCCCCAGGTAGAAAATCGCCGCATCGCGATGACCGCGTCGCGGCGCCGCGCGGGATCGCGATAGGCGTTCAGGCACAGCGCGAAGATTGGCAGGCCGCCGAGCCAGGCGCCGGCCGCCAGCAGATGCAGCGCGTGGTTGAGGCGGTGGAGCGCGCCGACGCCGCCCGACTGCATCGCCGCGTGGCCGACGAGGCGCGAGGCTCGCCAGCAGCAGGCCGGAGAGGACCAGCGTGAGGGTCGAGGGCCCGTGCCGACCGAGCGCCAGCGCGACGACCAGCGCCAACGCGACGAGGAGGCGTCCCTGCCAGACTTGGCCGAACGCGGTGTCTAGCAGGACCGCCTGCAACGCGCCGGGATCGAGGAGGCCGCTCCAGGCGTCGCCCATCGAGGCCGCTTCCAGCGCGAGCCAGGCGAGCGCGCTGAGCGCGGCGAGGGGAATGGCGAAGCGCCGCGAGGCGCCGCACGGCGGGCGCCAGCGCGCGCGCCAGATCGGGCGGCGCCAGCACGCGCACGTAGAGGCTCGCGCCGAACAACGCCATCGCCGCCAGAAAATGCGCGAAGCGACAGAGGGCGAGCGCGCCTTCCATGGAGCCCCCTAGCGGCGAGCGGCGAGGACGGCGCGAACCGGCCGCACGGCTACATGCCTTTCATGTTCATGCCCTTCATCTCACCGGCGGGGCCCGCGGCGCCGATCGCCTCAACCGGGAAATCGATCGCGACCGATCCCACGTGCTTGAAGGTCAGCGTCGATCTTGACGGTCGCGCCTTTGACCAGTTGGCTCTTCAGATCGGCGAGCATCAGGTGATAGCCGCTGGGCGCCAGCTTGACCGTCCCATGGGCGGGAATGACGAGGCCGTCTTTGAGCTCCCGCATCGTCATCACGCCGGCTTGCATGCTCATTTCGTGGATCTCGACCTTGGCGAAATCCGCCGATCCGCCGGTCAGCGTGTCGGGCGTCGGGCCGGCATTGCTGATTTCGAGATAGCCGGCGCCGACCTCGGCGCCCTTGGGCGTCGCGCGCGCCCAGGGTTTTGCGATCGTCAGGGCGCCGCCCTGATCTCCTGGGCGAGCGCGGGGCCGACGCTCAAACCGAACGCGAGGATCAGACAGAGGGCATGGAATCGATTCATTTCTCGTCTCTCCAAAATGAGGAATGCCTGAGCTCTTCAGGGTTTCACGGTGAAGCTGAAGCTGCCTTGGGTTTTGTGGGTGTCGACCGAGACCGCATGCCAGGTGACAGTGTAGACGCCCGGCGCAAGCGGCTTGCCGACCTTGGCGATCAGCACGCTCGGGTCGGCGGGATCGAGGCTCGGCGCGCCGAGCGACACGGCGCCGCCGCCTTCCGCGCTCACCGCGACGGTGCAGAAGTGAGCCTCGACGCCCTCGCTGAATTTGAGCCGGATTTCGCTCGGCGAGGCGACCGTCCCGCCGACCGCAGGGACGGCCTGCTCCAGTTGCGCGTGCGCGAAGGCCGAGGTTGCGGAAATGGCGAAGACCAGACTGGCGGCGATTGTCAGGACAGGGTTACGCATCATCATTTTCCTCCCGAGAATCCGGTAAAGATTGGCTTGCCCAACGAGTCGGGAAAGATGTCGTCGAAAAAGAAGTGCAACTCGCCGACCACGCCGACGCCGCGACCGCTGGCGCTATTCATCGGCACCACCGCCTCTAGCGCGAACTGCCAAGTGTCGGCCATGTAGATGGCGCCCGGCTGGATCGTGCCGGTCGTCAGTTGCGGGCCCGGCGCGTAGTTCGAAATCGGCTCAGAGAACGTGAATTCGGTGATCGGGATCAGGTGTTTGAAGAACGTGATTGTCGATCTCGCCGACGTGCGAATTGTAGAAGGGCAGGCTGTACTGGACGGTGAAGCCGTAGTTGAGCGTCGTCGTGTTCGGGTTTCCCGCGGTCCAGGCTTGGCCGGGAATGCTGGAGCTGAGCTCCGCGGTGACGGCGAACGGGCGCAGAAGATTCAGGCTCGTGGGCAGATCGCCGAACCCTTTGCCGACGTCGAGAACCGGCGAGTAGGTGTTGAAGGGCGAATATTGCGTGCCCGTCCCGGTTCGTCCCCAAACCACGTCGAGGCCGACCGACGCCATGAACTCGTGTTCGGGATTGCAGAGGAAATTGTACTTCAACTCGGTGTCGAGACTTTCCCAGCCGTAGCCGCCCGGACGCTGCCACGTCGCGCCGTCGGAAAGCGACAGACCGAGTCCGGGAAGAATGGTCTTGGTCCAACTGAATTCGGCGTCGGTTTCCTGGGCGCCGTCGCCGTTCTGCGGCAGGTAGGTCAGCGTCGGCAACGCCAGTTCGTCACCGACGCCGGGATCGTCGATGCCGAGCGTCGCGGGAAAGATTCGATCGCCGCAAACGGCATGCGCAAAGGCGGGTGAAAGCCAGAGTGCGGCGACGGCCGCGACAGCCGCGCGCGCGCCGACAAGCGATGTTGCTGATGACATGGGATTGAGCCTCGAAGTCCTGTGAAAATGGAACGCACGCCGATGATCCGGCGCGCGGCGATTTCATTTGTCAGGCTTCGAGCGGGGGAGCGCGCGGCTGCGCGAAAGCATTGGGATTGGGTCGCGCCGGCGCAAAGTCGGCCGGCGGGGGCAGCGGGGCCACCAGCAGCGCGAGGCGCTCGGGCAGGGCGGGCGGAGCAGTCTCGAACAGCGTCGTCTGGGCGGCGAACTGGCACAGCGGGCAGCCCGCGTCGCACGGACCTTGGTGGCGCTCGGGCGCACCGGGAGCGGCGTCGTCCGCCTGGCTGCACAATGTCGCCGCGGCGCCAAACGTCGCCTTGAGCGACGCCTCAACGGCGGCGAGGTCGGGGCGCCCCTGCGGGTGATGGTAGGGTAGGGCAAGAAGCTGGGCGAACAGAGCGAGGGCGGCAACGAGGTTCGCCCAAGACGCAAAGCCGCTTCGGCGCCGCGCGCTGCGGCCCTGCGCCGACCGTGTCTTTGCGCCTGCGCCCGAGGCCACAGAAATCTCCCGCGTCGAAGCGACGCCCGCGTAAGATAGTAGGGACCGCCCGCCGTCCTCTGTCAATTGTGAACGGGCATGGCGACAAAGGCGTTTGCGCGCCGCGCCTTGGGCGACTAAGGCTGGCGGCGGGGCCCAATTCAACAGGGGGTCGCGCGAAGTCGAACTAGTCGGCCTCGCGCGTCGCGCGCGTGCTCGAGAGGCGAATAGACAAACCCGCGGCTGCGCTGCCGCCGGCGGGCGGTGAGGCGGCGCGCAGACTGCGGCTCATCGCGGTTGCGCTGATGTGCGCGGCGGCGGTGTTTTTTTCCGGCATCGACAGTTCATCCAAATGGCTCAGCGTTCACCTGCCCGCGGCGGAGATCGTCTGGGCGCGTTACGTTGGGGCGGCGGTGTTCAGCCTGCTCGCGGCCCGCTCGTTCGCACGGCCTCGGGTGCTGATTTCGCATAGCCCAGGCTTGCAGATCATTCGCTCCACGCTGTTGCTCGGCTCGACCCTCTGCAACTTCTTCGCCTTGCGCAAACTCCAGCTCGCCGAAACCTCGACGATTTCGTTTCTGAGCCCGTTATTTGTTGCGCTGCTCGCCGGGCCGTGGCTGGGCGAACGGATCGGGCGCGCGCGCGCGGCGGCGATCGCGGTTGGTTTCCTCGGCGTGCTGATCGCCGTCCGGCCGGGCTCCGCCGCCTTTCAGCCGATTACCCTGCTCTGCGTCGCCGGCGTCATGTGCAACGCGCTCTACGGGCTGGCGACGCGCGCGCTGGCGGGGCGCGATTTGTCCGAGACGACGCTCGCCTGGACTCCGATCGCCGGCGTCGCCGTGCTCACGCCGTTCTTGCCGTGGACCTGGCAAACGCCCGAGAGCGGGCTCGTCTGGGCGGTGATGGGGATGATGGGCCTGTGCGGCGGGCTCGGCCATTGGCTGTTGATCCTCGCCCACCACCGCGCGCCTGCCTCAGTGTTGGCGCCGTTCGGCTATACCCAACTGATCTGGATGATCATCGTCGGCGCGCTGGTGTTTGGCGATTGGCCGCCGACCGCGACGCTGGTCGGGGCGGGGATCGTCATCGCCTCCAACCTGTTCCTGGTGTGGCGCGAACGGAGTGGCGAACCGATGGCGCGCGCTCCCCTCGCTCCCAGATGAAGCCCCCGGAACCCGCGCGCGCGTCGCCGCCCCTGGTCGGGATCAGCCCCTGGATCGCGCTCGTCGTGGCGTTCCTGCTGCATGCCGCGATTCTGGCGCCGGTCGTGTTCCACTTCGGCTTCGGCTTCGGCCGAGCCCGGCGCCGCCGGAGAAGGAGATTCCGGTTGAGATCGTCGTCGAGCAGCCGAAGCCCCCGCCGCCCCCTCCGCTCCCGCCCGCCCCGCCGCGCCCGCCAATCGACCTGACGCCCGCTTACGATGCGCCGCGCACCGCAAGCGACGAGAAGGCGCCGCTCGAAGGCGCCGACGCGAAGACCAACGGCGAGAAGGCGCCTGCGCTCACCGCGCCGCAGACCGGCGCGCCGGCGCCCCCGAGCCAAGCAGCCAAGGCCGAGCCGTCCACGCCCGCAACGCCGGCGGCGGCGAAAGACGATAGCGGGGAGCTGAAGGCGGTCGACGACGCGCCGCCGCTCGCTGCGCCGCCCGCAGCCCCGGCCGAAGCGCCCCCTTCGGAGAACAAGGTCGCGACGTTGATGGGCCAGCCCTTGCCGACTTGGTCGAAGGACAAGCAGTTCTCGACCTTCGAACCTGTCCCCGAGGTGCAGTTCGGCGCCTCCGCCGCAAGTCCGGTCGGCGGCGGCCACGCGGCGACGACCTACCTGACGATCATCTACGGCTTGATCCAGAAGCACCTGCACCTCCCCGGCGCGTTGCGGATCGACAGCGAGCAGCTGCGAGGATCGATCGACTTCGGCGTTGACGGCCACGGCGAGGTCACCCAACTCAGCGTGACCAAGCCGAGTGGCTCCAACGACCTCGACGCGGCGGAGGTGGAGGCGGTGCGCGAGGCGGCGCCCTATCCGACGCCGCCGATGGGCCTGCCGTTGGGGTTTGTCTACAATTACCCCGACCACGACCACGACCACCCGCACTGACCAGCAGCGATGTCGCCGAGGCGCATGATCGGCGGTTGATGACGACGGCTCGACACGCCATAAGCGTTAGTCATGGCTAAGCCGAGTCTCAAGCCGCGCAAGCAAGTGGCGGCCCTCGCGATTCGTCGCGACCCGACCGAGGGGCTCAAGGTGATGCTGGTCACCTCGCGCCAAACCCGGCGCCTCGTCACGCCCAAGGGCTGGCGGATGAAGGGTCGCCAAGATTACGTGGCGGCGGAGATCGAGGCCAAGCAAGAGGCCGGCGTCGTCGGCCGCATTCATAAGAAACCGATTGGCTTCTATGAGTATTGGAAGCGCCTCGCCGACCACTTTGTCCTTTGCCGCGTCAAGGTGTTCGTACTTGAAGTCGAGCGTCAACTCGCCGATTGGAAAGAGCGCGGCGAGCGGCGCGTCGAGTGGTTTGATATCGACGAGGCGGCGGACCTGGTCGACGAGCCGGGCATGAGTGCGATCATTCGCGCTCTGCCGGCGCGCATGAAAGCGTTGCGCTAGCTGCTCCCGCGCCGCCGTCGACCCCGCCGACAAAGCGAACTATGACATGGGCGGGGCTCGCCTCCCGCGAGTTCTCAAGCCGCCGCCGGAGGCCAAGTGAACGCGCTGCGATTCGATAACGTGACGATCCGGCTCGGCGGCAGGGACATTCTTTCGGACGCCAGCTTTATCGTCGAGGACGGAGAATTCATCGGCATGCTCGGCGCCAATGGCGCCGGCAAGACGACGCTGATGCGCGCCGCGCTCGGCCTGACGCCGCTCTCTGGCGGGGCGATTACGGTGTTTGATCAGCCGATTACGCGCGGAAACTCATCCATCGGCTATATGCCGCAGAATCGCGGCCTGGCCGCCGGCCTGCGGATTTCCGGCTATGACGTCGTCGCCAGCGCGGCGATCGGCGCGCGCTTTGGCCTCAGGCGGTTCGACAAGGCGGCGCGGCGCGAGATCGACTGGGCGCTCGACCAGGTCGGCGCCAGCGATCTCGCGCGCCGCTCGATTGGCGAACTCTCAGGTGGGGAGCGCCAGCGCGTGCTGCTCAGCCAAGCGCTGCTCGGGCGGCCGCGGTTGCTGTTGCTCGATGAACCGCTGATCTCGCTCGATCCCTCCCACCAGAAAGGCGTGGTCGAAATCGCCCGCCGGCTGCGTGACCAGTTGAAGATCGCGATCGTGTTCAGCGCCCACGAACTCAATCCCTTGGTCAACGCAATCGACCGGGTGCTCTATCTCGGGGCCGGCGCGGCGGTGATCGGCCCGGTCGATGAGGTCGTCACCGGTCCGGTATTGTCGCGTCTCTATGGCTCGGAGATCGAGGTCATCCGGGTCAAGGACCGCTATTTCGTCATGGCCGGCGACGTTGACGTCGAACGCGAGGCGCATCGGCACGAACATGAGGATTCTCATTCCCACTCCCACGCCCATTCTCATGCGCATTCCCACGACCACGACGGCTCCCATGTTTGAATACGATTTCATGCGCACCGCTTTCGTCGCCGCCGGCATCGCGGGCGTGCTGGCGGGAACGGTCGGCTTTTTCCTCGTCCTGCGCGGGCAGACCTTCGCCGGCCACGCGCTCTCGCACGTCGGCTTCACCGGCGCGACCGGCGCGGCGCTGTTCGGCCTCTCGCCGCTCGCCGGCCTCGTCGGCTTCACGCTGATCGCCGGGGTCGGCATGGGCGCCTTCGGCGAAAAGCTCGCCGAGCGCGACGTCGCCATCGGCATGATCCTGTCGCTGGCGCTCGGCCTTGGCCTGCTCTTCCTGCATTTTTACACCTCGGCGGCGACGCAGGCGACGGCGCTGCTGTTCGGCAACGTGCTCGGCGTCGACAATTCGGCGCTCCTCACGCTGGCGTTGCTGGCGATCGTCAGTCTCGTTGGGCTCGCCGTGATTGCGCGGCCGTTGATCTTCGCTTCGCTGCAGAGCGAGCTCGCCGAGGCGCGCGGCGTTCCGCTGCGTGGCGTTGCGGTCGCCTTTCTCGCCATCGTCGCCATCGCGGTGGCCGAATGCGCGCAGATCGTCGGCGTGCTGCTGGTGTTCACCCTGATGGTCGGCCCCGCCGCCTCCGCGCTCAACTTCTCGCGCCGGCTCGGGCCGGCGATTGCGCTGTCGGCGGCAATCGCGCTCGCCGAAGCCTGGGGCGGGCTGACGCTCGCCTTCTACACCGACTGGCCGACCAGCTTCTGGATCGTCGCGCTGTCGGGCCTCGTCTATTTCGCCAGCCTCGCCGCGCGGCGAATGGCGCGGTGAACGCAAAGGTGGGCTGCGCTCCTTCTCCGCGAAGCGGGGAAGGTGGCGGGCGAAGCCCGACGGATGGGGTGCGGGACATCGCCGCGACGTTCGAAGACGCCCACCGGCAGCGCAAACTCGCTACCGCGCCGCCTTGCTTTCCGCACCCCATCCGGCCGGCTCCGCCGTCCACCTTCCCCGCTTCGCGGAGAAGGGGCGCGTGGCCGCTCCGGAAATCTCTCTTACGCTCGACGACTCATGCTAGAGGCGGGCGGTGAGCGGCTTTTTCCTCGGCGTCGAGCGGTCCTTTTCCGGCCGTCCGTGGCGTGCGCGCCTCGACGCCGCGGGGGAAGCGCGCGCGCTGGCGATCGCCCAGAGCGGCGACTGCGACGAACTGCTGGCGCGGGTCTTGGCCGGGCGCGGCGTCGCGCTTGAAGACGTCGCAAACTATCTCGAGCCGACCCTGCGCGCGCTAATGCCCGACCCGTTCACGCTCGCCGACATGGAGGAGGCGACGGCGCGGCTGATGGAGGCGGTGCGTCGGGCGAGCGCGTCGCGATCTTCGGCGATTACGATGTCGATGGCGCGGCGAGCGCGGCGCTGCTCAGCGAATACCTCGAAGCCTGCGGCTGCGAGACGATCGTCCACATTCCCGATCGCGTCACTGAGGGCTACGGCCCCAACAGCGAGGCGATGGCGGCCTTCGCGGCTCGCGGCGCCAGTCTTGTCGTCACTGTCGATTGCGGCGCGGTCAGCCATGAGCCGATCGCCGCCGCCAAGCGGCTCGGCCTCGATGTCGTCGTCTTCGATCATCATCAGGCGCCGGAGCAATTGCCGGACGCGCTCGCCATTGTCGATCCCAACCGTCAGGACGATCTCTCGGGTCTGGGACATCTCTGCGCCGCCGGCGTCGTCTACATGGGCCTTGTCGCGTTGAACCGCGCTTTGCGCGACGGCGGCTTCTTTGCCGGCAGGGTCGCGCCCGACCTCCTCGCTGGGCTCGATCTCGTCGCGCTCGCGACCGTCGCCGACGTCGTGCCGCTCGTCGGCCTCAATCGCGCCTTCGTCGCGCGCGGCCTTGAGGCGATGCGCCAGCGCCGACGCCCGGGCCTCGCCGCGCTGTTCGACGTCGCCGGCGCCGACGGCCCTCCGCGCGCCTATCATCTCGGTTTTCTGATCGGGCCGCGCATCAACGCCGGCGGCCGCATCGGCGACGCGGCGCTCGGCGTGCGCCTGCTGACGACACGTGACGAGACGCAGGCGCATGACATCGCCGCCGAACTCGACCGTCTCAACCGCGCCCGCCAGCAGATCGAGCTGGCGACGCTCGCCGAGGCCGAAGCCGAGGCGCTTGCCGCGCTCGGCCTCGAAGAGCGCGGCGCGGCGGTGGTGGTGGCGGGCGAGGGCTGGCCGAGCGGCGTCGTTGGCCTGGTCGCGGCGCGACTGAAGGAGCGCTTCGAGCGGCCGGCCTTCGCGCTGGCGCTTGGCGCGCTGCGAAGCGACCGGCTCGGGGCGCTCGATCGCCGGCGTCGACATCGGCCGCGTCGTGCGCTTAGCCGTCGAGAGCGGCCTCGCGATCAAGGGCGGCGGCCACGCGATGGCGGCGGGGGTGACCTTGGCCAAAGGGCGGATCGGCGAGTTTCGCGCCTTTCTTGAAGAAGCGCTCGCCGCGCCGGTCGCCGCGGCCCGGGCGCGCTCCGGCCTGATGATCGACGCGGCGCTGACCGCCGGCGGCGCGACGGTCGCGCGCTCTCAGATGATCGAGGCGGCGGGGCCGTTCGGCGCCGGCAATCCCGAGCCGGTGTTTGCGCTGCCGCGCCATCGCCTCGTCGACGTCTTTCCCGCCGGCGCCGATCATCTGCGGCTGCGCGCCGTCGCCGCCGACGGCAAGTCGATCGAGGCGATCGCCTTCCGCGTGGTCGGCAAGTCGCTCGGCGAAGCGCTGCGCCAGGCCAAGGGCGCCAACGTGCATCTCGCCGGCGCGCTGGCGATCAACCGCTACGGCGGTCGGGAAAAGCCGCAGCTGCGGTTGATCGACGCCGCCGCGGTCGCGGACTGACGGCGCGCCTAGCCGGCGCCAATCCAGCGTGTCAGATCAGCCGCGGCGCGCTGCGACAGCAGGCGTTTGCGGGCGAGGCCGCGCTCGGCCCCGCGCAGGCGTTTGCCCGCTTCGTCGGCGCGCGGCGCTTCGATCGGCGGGAACAGGCCGAAATTGACGTTCATCGGCTGGAACGAGCGGGGGCCCGCTTCGATCGTCTCGATATGGCCGCCGGTGATGTGGTTAAGCAGCGCGCCGATCGCGGTCGTTGGCGGGGGCGGGGCAAGCTCGGCTCCCAAGCGCTCGGCGGCGGCGAAGCGGCCGGCGATCAGGCCGACCGCGGCGCTCTCGACATAGCCCTCGCAGCCGGTGATCTGGCCGGCAAAGCGCAGCCGCGGAGCGGCCTTCAGGCGCAGGCGCGCGTCGAGCAGGCGCGGCGAATTGAGGAAGGTGTTGCGGTGCAGGCCGCCGAGCCGCGCGAATTCGGCGCGCTGCCAAGCCCGGGGATGAGGCGGAACACGCGCGCCTGCTCGCCATATTTGAGCTTGGTCTGGAAGCCGACCATGTTGAACAGCGTGCCCAGCGCATTGTCCTGCCGCAGCTGCACGACGGCGTAGGGTTTGATCGTCGGCGCGTGGGCGTTGGTGAGGCCGACCGGCTTCATCGGTCCGTGGCGCAGGGTCTCGCGGCCGCGCTCGGCCATCACCTCGATCGGCAGGCAGCCGTCGAAATAGGGCGTGCCCTCGAATTCGCGGAACTCGGTCTTCTCCGCCGCCAGCAGCGCGTCGACGAAAGGCTTCGTATTGCTCGCGGTTCATCGGGCAATTGATGATAGTCGGCGCCGGTGCCGCCCGGGCCCGCCTTGTCGTAGCGCGATTGCGCGCCAGGCGATCGTCCATGTCGATCGAGTCGCGATGGACGATCGGCGCGATCGCGTCGAAGAAGGCGAGCGCGTCTTCGCCGGTCAGCGCGCGAATCGCCGTCGGCGAGCGCCGGCGAGGTCAGCGGCCCGGTGGCGATGATCGACGCTGTCCCAGTCCTCGGGCGGCAGTGCGGCGACTTCGCCGCGCTCGACTCGGATCAGCGGCTCGGCGGCGATCGCCGCCTCGACCGCGGCGGAAAAGCCGTCGCGGTCGACCGCGAGCGCGCCGCCCGCCGGCACCTGGTGCGCGTCGGCTGAGCGCATGATCAGCGAGCCGAGCGCCCGCATCTCGCGGTGGATGACGCCGACCGCGTTGTTTTCAGCGTCGTCCGAGCGGAACGAGTTGGAGCAGACGAGTTCGGCGAGCCGCTCCGTGCGGTGCGCCTCGGTGCCGCGCTCAGGGCGCATTTCGTGGAGGACGACGGGAACGCCGGCGCTGGCGATCTGCCAGGCCGCCTCGCAGCCGGCAAGGCCGCCGCCGATGACGTGAATGGCGCGCATGGCGGCTTGTCACAACGCCCCGGGGCGCCGTCAACTGGCCAAACTTGCGCCCAAGCTTGCCTTAGGCGCCGGCAAAAAAATAACGCCCGCCGGGGGAGGACCGGCGGGCGCTTTTAAGCGTCGGGGGAGGACCGACGCAGGTGGACGTGTCCAGTGTTTAGGGGGGAGCCGGACGCGCCCGAACTTTACGCCGAGAGGGCGTTAGCGACGACGAAGTGGATGTCGCCGCGGCGAATGCCGATGTCGGCCAGATCGCGATCGCTGAGCGCGGACAATTCGCGCACCGCGTCGCGATAGCGCCGCCAGGCGGTGAACTTGTCGGTGAAGCCTTTGAGTGAGGTCATGAGACCCTCCTTCGTGATGTCTGCCGGGCCGCTACGTCCGATGACGTTGGTCTCCGTCTGTGCAATGCAACATAGAGAGGCTGATCGATTCGGAAAAGCGCTGATACGGTCTGCCACCTATGCGTTAAATGCATGTCTAAAGACACAGGTCTTAATAATCTGTTTATTGCATCTTGCGCTGGATTGCCAGCCAGAATCGTCAATTGGCCTAGGGGTAGCGCATTTTGGCCTCAACTCGACGATAATTCGTGTCGGCTTAGCAATGTGAAATTTTCATGTCTTTTCTATTGCGTTGCAGCGAAGGTCGCGGACCCGGTGGCTTGTGCCCGGCCGGATCAGGCGCGGCGCGCCGTGGCCTTTGCCCTTTTTCCAATTCGCCGCCGCTCCGGGAGCGCGTATAGGTCTGCTGCGGCGCTTGATTCCGCCGCGCCGAACGGCGACATCGCGCCGAACGCCCGCCCGCTGGCGGCGTCCACAGATGGGAGCCCCTTATGGAAAATCTGATCGCCCGCGTCGCCACCGCCGCCGGAACCTCCCCCGACGTGGCGCGCAAGGCGGTTGCCCAGATGCTCGACTTCATCGGTCGCGAGGCGCCTCAGGGCGCGCTGGATGCGCTGCTCGCCAAGGCGCCGGCCCTAAGCGCGGTCATCGCCTCGGCGCCGACCAGCGGCGGCGAGGGCATGGGCGGCATGGTGCGCGGCCTGATGGGCACGGGGTCTGGCTCCATGGGCGGGGGCGGGCTGATGGCGCTCGGAACGGAGCTAATGGGGCTCGGCCTCGACATGTCGCAGATCCAGACGATCGGCAAGGAAGTGTTCCAGTACGCGCGCGAGCAGGCAGGCGACGAACTGATCGGCGAGATCACCGCCGCCATTCCCGGACTGTCGCAATTCATCTGAGGCGGAGGACGGCGTGACGCAGGCGTCGGAGCGGTTTGCGGCTTTCGGCGAAGCGGACTGGCGCGCCGCCGCGACCGCCGCGCTCAAGGGCGCCGGCCTCGAAACGCTCGTCTCGCACGCCGCCGACGGCATCGCACTGCAGCCACTCTACGCGCGCCGCGTCGGGCCGCGCGCGTTGCGCGGCGTGGGCGCGTGGCGAACCCTGGCGCGGCTCGATCATCCCGATCCGGCCGCCGCCAACGAGCAGGCTGAGGACGATCTCGCCAATGGCGCCGACGGCCTGCAAGTCGTTTTTGCCGGCGCGGCGGGCGCCTATGGCTACGGCCTCGGCAAGTTCGACGCAGGTTCATTGCACCGAGCATTCGAGGGCGTCCGCTTCGAGCCGTCGATCCGCTTCGAACTCGATCTCGGGCCCGAAGGCGAGCGGCAGGCGACGGCGTTCGCGGCGCTGGTCGCGCGCAGCGGCGCGGCGCCTTCGACGCTCGACATTGCTTTCGGGCTCGATCCGCTCGGCGCCGTGGCGCGCAGCGGACGCGCCGAGCGCGCGTGGGGGGAAGAGGCGGCGGCGCTCGCCAAGCTCGCCTCCTTTCTCAAGGCGCAAGGCTTCGCCGGACCGTTCCTTGCGGCTGATGCGCGCATCGTCCACGCGGCGGGCGGGTCGCCAGCGCAGGAACTCGGCTTTGCGCTGGCGGTCGCGCTCGCCTATTTGCGCGCGCTCGCCGACAACGGCTTTTCGCGCGAAGCGGCGGCGGCGGCGATCGGCTTCCGGCTGACCGCCGACGCCGACCAATTGTTCACCCTCGCCAAGTTTCGCGCGCTGCGGTTGCTGTGGGGCCGGGCGCGCGAAGCCTGCGGCCTCGATGCGGCGCCCGCGCGTCTCCATGCCGAGACCGCTTGGCGGGCGATGAGCGCGAGCGACCCCTATATCAACGTGATGCGCAGCGCGGGGGCGGCGTTCTCGGCGGGACTTGGCGGCGCCGACAGCATTTGCGTGTTGCCGTTCACGCAAGCCATCGGCCTGCCCGACGCCCTGGCGCGCCGCCTCGCCCGCAACACGCAGCGCATCCTGATCGAAGAGGCCCATCTCGGCTTCGTCGCCGACCCGGCCGCCGGCGCCGGCGCGTTCGAGGCGCTGACCGCCGAGCTGTGCGAAAAGGGCTGGTCGGCGATGCAGGCGCTGGAGCGCGCGGGCGGCGTCGTTGCGGCGTTGCGCGCGGGCGGCTTCCAGCGCGCCGTCGCGGCGGAGGCGGCGCGGCTCGCGGACGATGCGGCGCGATTGAAGACGCTGCTCACCGGGGTCAGCGCCCACGCCAATCTCGCCGAGCCGGCGGCGGACGTGCTGCCAGCGACCCCGCCAGCCTTCGCCTTCGCGGGCGAGAGGGTCGCGCAGGCGCTCAAGCCCATCCGGCTCGCTGCGCCGTTCGAGGCTCTGCGAGACGCCTCCGACGCCGCGCTTGCTCGCGGTGGGGCGCGGCCGAGAATTCTTCTCGCCGCCATCGGCGCACGCTCCGCTCACGCGCGTCGGGTCGCCTTCGCCCGCGATCTGTTCGAGGTGGGCGGCCTCGATGCGATTGTCGACACCGGCTGCGACGATCCTGCGGTGGCGGCGGCGCGCCTGGCCGCCAGTGGCGCATCGGTCGCCTGCCTGTGTGGGGACGACGCCGACTATGCCGCGCGCGGGCGCGACTTCGCGCGCGCGCTGAAAGACGCCGGCGCGCGCTGGCTGGTTCTCGCTGGCAAGCCCGGCGCGGCGGAAGGCGCCGTGGCGTGAAGCGGGGATCGACGATTTCATATTCGCGGGCGCCGACGCGCTCGCGCCGCTGCAACGCATCTGGGCCCAGCTCGCCGCGACGCCCTAGCGCCGCTTCGGCGCGTCCACTGCCAACGGTTCCCTCGATGAGCGCCATTCCGGATTTCACCGCGATCGCCTTCTCCGCGCCATCGGCGACGGCGCCGCCCTCGCCCCGCGCGTGGCTCAGCCCCGAGGGCGTTGCGATCAAGTCGCACTACGACGCCGACGATCTTGCCGGGATCGTCGATCTCGACACTTGGCCGGGCCTGCCGCCCTATCTGCGCGGTCCTTACGCGACCATGTACGTCAAGCAGCCATGGACGGTGCGCCAGTATGCCGGCTTCTCCACCGCCGAGGAATCGAACGCGTTCTATCGCGCCAATCTGGCGGCGGGACAGAAAGGGCTCTCGGTCGCCTTCGATCTCGCCACCCACCGCGGCTATGATTCCGACCATCCGCGCGTTTCGGGCGATGTCGGCATGGCGGGCGTCGCGATCGACTCGATCTACGACATGCGCACCCTGTTCTCCGGCATCCCGCTCGATTCGATCAGCGTGTCGATGACGATGAACGGCGCGGTGCTGCCGGTGCTCGCGCTCTATATCGTCGCGGCGGAAGAGAAAGGTGTCGCCATGGCGGCGCTGTCGGGCACCATCCAGAACGACATCCTCAAAGAATTCATGGTGCGCAACACCTACATCTATCCCCCTTCGGCCTCGATGCGGATCGTCGCCGACATCTTCGCCTTCACCGCGAAGCACATGCCGAAATTCAACTCGATCTCGATCTCCGGCTATCACATGCAGGAAGCCGGCGCGACGCAGGATCTCGAGCTCGCCTACACGCTCGCCGATGGCAGCGAATATCTGCGCGCCGGCGTCGCGGCAGGCATGGCGGTCGACGCCTTCGCGCCGCGCCTGTCGTTCTTCTGGGCGATTGGCATGAACTTTTTCATGGAGATCGCCAAGCTGCGCGCTGCCCGCCTGCTATGGACGGAGATCGTCGCCGGCTTTGGCGCCAAGTCGCAAAAGTCGTTGCCGCTGCGCGCCCATTGTCAGACTTCGGGCTGGTCGCTGACCGCGCAGGACCCGTTCAACAACATCGTGCGCACGCAGATCGAGGCGATGGCGGCGACGCAGGGTCACACCCAATCGCTGCACACCAATGCACTCGACGAGGCGCTGGCGCTGCCGACGCCGTTTTCCGCCCGCATCGCCCGCAACACCCAGCTCTTCCTGATCGAGGAGACCGGCATGACGCGGGTCGTCGATCCCTGGGGCGGCTCCTACTACGTTGAACGTCTGACCGCCGACCTCGCGGCGCGCGCGCGCCTGCATATCGCGGAGGTCGAGGGGCTCGGCGGAATGGCCAAGGCGATCGAGATCGGGCTGCCCAAGCGCCGCATCGAGGAGGCCGCCGCGCGCACCCAGGCGCGCATCGACTCCGGCCAACAGGTCGTGATCGGCGTCAACAAATTTCTCCCGCAGATCGAGCGCGAGATCGCCGTGCTCAAGGTCGACGCCGCGAGCGTGCGCGCCCAGCAGATCGAGAAACTGAAACGACTTCGCTCCGAGCGCGACGAGCGAGCGACGCAGGCCGCGCTTGCCGCATTGACCGAGGGCGCGCGCGGGCGCGCCAATCTGTTGCAGCTCAGCATCGAGGCGGCGCGCGCCAAGGCGACGGTTGGCGAAATCTCGCTGGCGATGGAGCGGGCCTTCGGGCGCCATGTCGCCGAAATCAATTCGATCGCCGGCGTCTATCTCGCCGAGTCCGGCGCCGAGGCCGAGCCCAATCGGCGCGTCCTCGCCATGACCAGCGCCTTTGCTGAGAACGATGGCGGTCCCCCGCGCATCCTGGTCGCCAAGATGGGCCAGGACGGCCACGACCGCGGCCAGCGGATCATCGCTTCGGCCTTCGCCGATCTCGGCTTCGAAGTGGAGATCGGGCCGCTGTTCGCCACTCCTGAGGAAGTCGCGGCGCTGGCGGCGCAAAAGCGCGTCCACATCGTCGGCGTCTCCTCGCTTGCCGCCGGCCATCTCGCGCTCGCTCCGGCGTTGAAAGCGGCGCTCGCGGCGGCCGGGCTCGCCGACGCGCTGCTTGTGATTGGCGGCGTCATTCCCGAGCAGGATTTCGCGCCGCTGCGCGCGGCCGGCGTCGATGCGATCTTCCCGCCGGGAACGGTGATCGCCGAGGCCGCGCTCGGTCTGCTCGAGCGGCTCAACCAGCGGCTCGGCTACGCCCAGCGCGGCGCGGCCTGAGCCTCGCGCCAATTTCGCAATGTTCCGATTCAGGACGCGGCCGGGCATGACTCGGCCATCGGGCGCTTTTTGAGCGTCGCCGGGCGTCGGTCGAGATCCATTCCGTAAACCGCCACGTAGATGGACAGGGAAATATTTTAGCCTTCGGGCGCCTCGGGCACGCGGACCCGATCCCACAGGCAATCGGATCGTTCGCCTAGGTCCGTGGTCCCGCTACGGGACGCATCAAGCGTTACGTAATCGGCGCCGCGGTTGCGCCGCCACTCTCGGCAGTGTGTGTTCAGGGAGTGCGTGGTGAGTGACAGGGTTGAAGAGATCGCCGATCGTACGATTGCGCATACGTTGACAGTTTTGGCCGCCTTGCCTGACATCTGGCCGGTGGCGCGGATCGGGGTGCAGAAAATCCACGACGACCTCGCGGTTGGCGCGCCGGATCATCCGGCCTTGGAGCGGCTGCGAGCGTTCATCGCGGAAACGGATCTGGCGAGCGGGGAACGCTGAAAGAAATTTCGCTTGGGCTCGACGCCGGGCCGCTCGCGCAGACCGGCGCCGCCGTCCCGAATTGACGGACGCGCGAGGGCGATCGTATGACAATTGGTGGGGCACAACAAAAGCGCGTTCGGGCGACATGGAGGGGACGATGGGGGCGGTGAAATTCGCGCGGGCCGGGCGCAAAAGTAAGTTCACTGCGCGATCCGGCGCGTCGCTGCCATTCACCGAACTCGGCTTCGGTACGGCGCCGCTCGGAAATCTCTATCGACCGATGACGGAGAAAGAGGCGCGCGCGACGCTCGAGGGCGCCTGGGCGACCGGCTGTCGCTACTACGACACCGCGCCGCTCTACGGCCTCGGCCTCGCCGAGACGCGGCTGAACGGCTTCCTGCGCGCCAAGCCGCGCGACAGCTTCGTCATCTCGACCAAGATCGGCCGCCTCTTGAAGCTCTGCCCGGCCGGGGAGCGCTCGCGTCGCAACTTCTTCTTCGAAGTTCCCGCCCGCCGCGAAATCTTCGATTACAGCTATGACGGCGTCATGCGCTCCCTCGAGTTCTCGCTCGAACGGCTCGGCCTCGACCGCATCGACGTCGTCTACGCGCATGACGTCGATATTTTTACCCACGGCAGCAAGGAGGCTTCCGACGCGCGCATCCGCGAGTTCATGGCGGGCGGCTACAAGGCGCTTGTCAAACTGCGCGAGAGCGGCGCGATCACGGCGATCGGGGCGGGGATTAATGAGTGGGAGGTTGCCGAGACGTTGGCGCGCGCTGGCGACTTCGACATATTCCTGCTCGCCGGCCGCTATACGCTGCTCGAACAGGAGGCGCTGCAATCCTTCTTGCCCTATTGCGTCGAGAAGAAGATCGGCGTCGTCGTCGGCGGACCATTCAATTCCGGCATCCTGGCGGTGGGGGCCAAGCCCGGAGCGCGCTACAATTACGAGCCGGCGCCGCCGGCGATTCTGGAAAAGGTCCGGCGAATCGAGGCGGTCTGCAAGGCTTACGGCGTCAAGCTCGCCGAAGCGGCGTTGCGCTTTCCACTCAGCCATCCGGCCGTCGTCAGCGTCATTCCTGGCGGTCAAAAGCCGAGCGAGGTGCGGCGCAACGCGACGATGCTCGATGCGCAAATCCCGGCGGCGCTGTGGCGCTCGCTGAAGGGAGAAGGTCTCATGCGCGCCGACGCGCCGACGCCGCGTTAATCTCAAGGAGTTCTCATCATGTTGAAGGCCATCGATCCGCTGCTCGGTCCTGATCTGCTTTACGTGCTGCGCGCCATGGGGCATGGCGACGAGCTGGCGATTGTCGACGCCAATTACCCGGCCCATTCGGCCGGTCCCGACGTCATTCGCGTCGAAGCTGGCGCGCCGCGCACGTTAGACGCGGTGCTGAGCGTCATGCCGCTCGACGACTTCGTGCCCGACGCCTGCTGGCGCATGGAGGTCGTCGGCGCCGCCGCCTCCGACGAGCCGATCTTCGGCGAGTTTCGCGCGATCATCGCCAAGCGCGAGGGCGCCAAGTTCAAGCTCGCCAGCCTGGAGCGCTTCGCCTTCTACGAGAAGGCGAAAGGCGCCTTCGCCGTTCTGTCGACCAACGAGCGCCGCCTCTACGGCAACATCATCCTCAAGAAGGGCATCGTCCGTCCCGATTGAGGAGACGGGCTCACGCGTCCGGCCACACCTCGCGCGCGATTTCGACGCAGCGCGCGAGCTTCTTCCACTCATCGGCTTCCGAGAGGTCGTTGCCGTGCGAGGTGGAGGAGAAGCCACATTGGTGGCTGAGCGCGCATTGTTCGAGCGGCACGTATTTCGCCGCCTCGTCGATGCGGCGCTTGACCGTCGTCCTTGGCTTCGGCCTTCGCGTGCTTGGAGCTCATCAGGCCGAGAACGATCGTCTTGCCCTTGGGCGCGAAGCGCAGCGGCGCGAAATCGCCTGAACGCTCGTCGTCGTATTCGAGGAAGAAGCCGTCGATCTTCATCTCGTTGAGCAGGATCTCGGCCACCGGCTCGTAGCCGCCCTCGGCGACCCAGGCGCTCTTGAAATTGCCACGGCAGAGATGCACCGAAATCGTCATGTCTTTCGGCCGGTCGCGGATCGCCTCGTTGACCAGTCGGCAATAGAGGCGGGTGAGCGCGTCAGGATTGTCGCCGCGCGCGCGGGTCGCCTCGCGGATCTTGGGATCGCACAGATAGGCGAGATTGGTGTCGTCGAGTTGCAGGTAGCGGCAACCGCGCGCCGCGAGGTCTGCGATCTCGGCGCGATAGGCGGTGGTCAGGTCGGCGAAAAACATCTCCAGGTCGGGATAGACGCTGGCGCTGATCGCCTGCCGGCCGCCGCGAAAATGCAGCATCGAGGGAGCGGGGATGCACACTTTCGGCGTCTGGGTGACGACGCTTCTCAGGAAGTCGAAATCGGCGCCCTGGATCGAGCGCGCATGGCCGATCTTGCCTTCGACATGCATGGTCGGCGGCTTGAAGCCGACTTCGGCGCCGTCGTCCTTGCGGAACTTGGCGACGAACTCGCCATAGTGGGTCTCGACGCCGTCAAGCTGCTCGAGAAAGTCGACGTGAAAGAAGGTGCGGCGAAATTCGCCGTCGGTGATCCCCTTCAGGCCGACGTTCTCCTGGGCGCGCACGACCTCGCGGATGCAGGCGTCTTCGATTGCGCGCAACTCGGCGGCGGGCAGGGCCTTGGCGAAAAACCTTTCGCGCGCGGCGAGCAACTGCGCTGGGCGGAGGAAACTGCCGACGTGGTCGGCGCGAAATGGCGGCCGCGACATAGACATCCTCCCGCGAAGGTCAGCCGACCGGCACAGCCAGTACAGGCCAGCGTGCGTCCTCGAGGATGCGCGCCGTGGTGGAGCCGCGCACCGCGTCGATCAGGCCGTGGCGCCCCGCCGTCGGCATGGCGATCACGTCGACTTGGAGCATCCCGGCGGTGGCGAGGATCATCTCGACCACACCGCCTTCGCGCACCATGATCGGCAGATTCAGCGGCGCGCCGTTTTCGCCGATCAGCTCAGGGGGCTCTTTGCCAATGTGCAGCAGTTTCAGCTCGGCGCGGCTGCCAACCATCGCGAGCATCGCCTGAATGCGGCGGATCGCTGGAACGCTGTCGACGCCGGTGGCGACGGGCACGAGGATCCGGCTCAGCGTCAACCCGCCGCCGTCGGCGTCGACGAAGCCGCGCTGACCGTCGCGCAGAAACAGGCTCATCATACGCCCCTTGCGCAGCAGGCTGCCATGGACCGAAACGTCGAGCCAGCGGCTCAAGGCTTTGTGGGGATAGTTGGCGAGGACGACGAGGTTGCAGGTCGCGTCCTCGAGGTACTCGAGAATGCCGGCGCGCGCGCTGCGCGCGGCGACGCTGGCGCTCGACACCTCCAGTCCGAGGTCCTTCTGCCAGTTGTCGTAGGAGGCGTCGGCGGCGAGCACGTTCCAGCTCGCCAAAATGTCGCGCACCTTGCGCAACCCTTGAGTTGGCGAAAAGAACGTTTCGTCGTCGATGCGCACTTGCAGCAAGCGCAGGACCGACTGGGAGGCGAGCGCCATCGCCAAGGCATGCGCCATCGCCGCGCCGTCGCCGGGGGCAAAATCGGTCGGATGGACGATAACGGGACGCGGTTGGGTCTCTGTGTTCATTGGGTCCGACTGGACTAAAGTGGGCGACAATTTATCGGTCGGCGGTTGAGCGAGGCTGGAGCGCGGCCGCCTCGCCCGGTGTGAAGGGGCGCTATTCCGGGGTGACGATCACCGACACCTCGGGGTCGCCGGCGCCGCTGACCTGCAAGGTGACGGGCGCGGCGGCGAGGGGAAACTTGACGCTTTTGCGCACGCCGGCGCAGTCCTTGGGGTCGCCAAACCCCGTCGAGCGGACGAACGCGCCGTCCTGAATGACGTCGATCCAGCCGACGCCCGACAGCGTGACCTTGTAGGTTCCCGCGGCGGGGGGAGCATCAAGCGTGAAGGCGCCAGCGTAGCTCGGCGAGATCTTCGGCGCCCGCTCGGGCGCGAGCACGAGCCTGGCCTTGCCGGAAGGAACGAGTTGCAGGCTTGTCGCCGCACCGTAGGCGAGCGCCCCTTCGGGATCGAGCTTGGGGATATCGGGCGCCGCGAGCGCCGCCTGTTCCGCGGCGATCGGCCATTTGAAGTCGTCGCAGCCGCTGGCCTTGGCGGGCAAAGCGCACAGCGGGCCGACAAGCCCGATGGCGAAGATCAGGCGCAGCATCGTCCGCATGGGGCCCTCCCTGGCGATCCGATTGCCGCCTGGGCGCATCATGGCGGGGTCCGGCCGCGGACTTAACTCGCGCGAAGCGCCCGGTGGCAAGCGGAAGTTGCACCCCCGCTCGGCATCCCCTAAAGCCGTCGCCGACCCGCCCTAGGGCGGAGCCGGCCCGCCCCCTGGATATTTCCCCCGATGATCCGCTCCGCCCTGATGACCGTCATGACCAACGCCGCCATCAAGGCCGGGCGCGGGCTGAAGCGCGACTTTGGCGAAGTCGAGCAGCTTCAGGTGTCGCTCAAGGGGCCCGGCGACTTCGTCTCCCTGGCCGACAAGAAGTCCGAAAAGACGCTTTACGAGGAGCTCGCCAAGGCGCGGCCGGGCTACGGCTTCGTCATGGAGGAGGGCGGCCGGATCGAGGGTGGCGACAAGAGCCACACCTGGCACATCGACCCGCTCGACGGGACCACCAACTTCCTCCACGCGATGCCGATCTTCTCCATTTCGATCGCGCTCGAGCGCGAGGGACAGATCATCGCCGGCGTTATCTACAATCCCGCGACCGACGAGACCTACGTAGCGGAGAAGGGGCAGGGGGCGTTCGGCGCTTCTCGCCGCTTGCGGGTCGCCGCGAGGCGCGAGCTGTCGCAGGCCCTGATCGGCTGCGGCGTGCCCCATTTGGGCAAAGCGCCCGAGCATCCGCGCTTCCGGGCGGAGTTGGCGGCGGTGATGGCGCGCGTCGTGAACGTGCGCCGCCTCGGCTGCGCCTCTCTCGATCTTGCCTATGTCGCCGCCGGGCGCTTCGACGCCTTCTGGGAGCGCGGCCTCAATTCGTGGGATATCGCCGCCGGCGAACTGATCGTGCGCGAGGCCGGCGGCTTCGTAACCGGTTGCGACGGCGAGGCCGACTTCCTGTCGAGCGGCTCGATTTGCTGCGGCAACGAGGCGATGCATACCCAGATTCTGGCTCTGCTGCGTTCGGCGGGTTGAGATGGGCTCGCGCCCATCTCGATCGCCGGCGCTGGGGGTAAAGCTGAGGGCGCGGCGATTGCCGCGATGCGCCGCGCGCTGCTAGGTTCAACGCCTATCCTTGCCCGCCAGGAGGCCGCTGCTCGTGTCGCACGCTCGCTATCCCAGTCTGCATGACCGCGTCGTTTTCATCTCCGGAGGCGGATCGGGAATTGGCGCGACCATGGTCGAGACCTTCGCCGCCCAGGGCGCGAACGTCGCCTTCGTCGACATCGACAAGGAGGGCGCGGCCAAGGTGGTCGAGCGCGCCGGCGCACTCGGTCAGAAGCCGCTGTTCATCGAATGCGACCTCACCAATCTCGCCGCCCTCGAAGCGGCGATGGAGGAGACCCGGCAACGTCTGGGGCCGATCGCGGCGTTGATCAACAACGCCGCCAACGACACAAGGCGCGATCTTGCCGAAGTCACCGAGGCCGACTGGGACTGGGCGATGGCGGTCAACTTGAAGCATCAGTTTTTCGCCGCGCAGATCGCCGCCCGCTCGATGCGCGAGATCGGCGGCGGCTCGATCGTCAATTTCAGCTCCGTCGCGTGGATGCTCGGCACGCCCAGGCTCTCCGTGTATTCGGCCGCCAAGGCGGCGGTGGTCGGCATGACCAATAGCCTTGCCCGCGAATTCGGCGGCGACAACATCCGCGTCAACTGCATCGCGCCCGGTTCCGTGATGACGGAGCGCCAGCGCCGTCTGTGGTTCACCGAGGCCGACGCGGCGAAAATGATCGCGCGCCAATGCCTTCCGCACGCCATCGATCCCGAGGCGATCGCCAGCGCCGCGCTGTTTCTTGCCGCCGACGACAGCCGAATGATCACCAAGCATTGCCTGATCGTCGACGCCGGCCTGCACTGACCAGAGCGTTACGGACGACGTTAGAATTGCCCTTGATTGGATGGTCCGCCGGGAGCATCCTTCCGGGTGGACGGTTTCGCCAAGAAGCCGCCGGCCAAGGGAGGTTCTCATGAACGTTGCCCGGATTCTCGCCGAAAAGGGCAGGGAAGTCCTCACAACCCAGCCGCATCGGACGTTGAAAGAGGTCGCGACCCAACTCGCGGCCAAAGGCGTCGGCGCCGTCGTTGTTTCCGACGCCGCCCGATGCCGTGCTCGGCATCCTGTCGGAGCGCGACATCGTGCGCGCGATCGGCTCGGGTTCCGCCGCCGCCCTCAACGAGCCGGTCTCGCGCTACATGACCGCCAGGGTCACGACAGTCGAGGAAACGACGACGATCGACGAAGCGATGGAGATCATGTCGAACGGGCGCTTCCGCCACCTGCCGGTAGTCGAGCACGGGCGGCTGGTCGGCATCGTGTCGATCGGCGACATCGTCAAACGTCACGTCACCGCGATCGACAGCGAGCGCCGCGCGCTACGCGACTACATCGCCACGGCCTGACGGAGAAGCGTCTGACGGCCTCAGCCTTCGGCCTGAGCCGTCAGCGCGAGATGTTCGGCGATCTCATCGCGGGCGCGGCGCACCGCCTCGCGGCCGAGCGTGATCAATTCGTCGGCGCGATGGAACTCGAAAATGCCGATCCCGCCGACTTTGAGATTGATCACCACGTCGGGCGGATCGCCGGCCATGCGCGAGCGCATGATCCGATCCTGGCTGATGTTGAAGGCGTTGACCATCACCGTGGCGAGGCCCGGCGCGCGGGCGCGCACGCCATCGCCAGCGCTGCGCCAGGGACTGAATAGTCGCCGCGCGCTCTGAGCGATGCCGCTGGCGACCTCGCCAGAAGCATCCGCGATCGGCGCCGGGTCCGCCGCGGCTTCGAAATCGAACCCTGAGACGCCGTGCCCGGCGCCGTCGGCCATGAGATTGAGCGCAATCACACACTCGGCGCCGAGCGCACGCGCGACGCTGACCGGCACCGGGTTGACGATCGCGCCGTCGAACAGCCAGCGCCCACCGATCTTGACCGGCTCGAACACGCCCGGCATCGCGTAGGAAGCGCGCATCGCCTCGACCAGCGGGCCGCGCTTGAGCCAGACCTCGTGCCCCGAGCCGATTTCGGTTGCGACGGCGGCGAAACGGATCGGCAGATCTTCGATCCGCGGTCTCCCCGAGCGAGGCGTGCAATCGTGCGCGCAGACGGTCGCCGCCGATCAGGCCGCCGCCGCTGAAAGAAAAATCGAGCAGGCCGAAAACGCGACGCTTGGTCAGCGAGCGGGCGAACTCCTCTAACCCGGCGAGATGGCCGGCCGCGAAGCAACCCGCCGACCAGCGCGCCAATCGACGAACCGGCGACGATTTCGGGGACAACGCCCATTTCGGTGAGTTCTTGCAGCGCGCCGATATGCGCCCAACCGCGCGCCGCGCCGGCGCCCAGCGCAAAGCCGACCTTGGGGCGCGCCCGCGCTGCGCCGCCCGAAACCGTGTCAGGTTCGTTCTTGCGAAGAAACGCGCTCGTCATCGCCACGCCTCACCACCCGGTCCGTCGCCCCCCTCGGGAAGCGTCGGACGCAAGCCGACAATGGCCCCCGTCGCCGTTCGTTCGCGCCAGCCCCTCGCCTTGGCGTGGCGCGCCGCCAGTCAGCGTCTCACGTTTTTTCGATATGCGCCAGCCGCACGCCGCCGGCGTCAGATCTCGACGCGGCGGTAGAAGCACGAGCGGCGGCCGGTGTGGCAGGCGCCGCCGTCGCCGCCGACTTGCACCCGGGCGAGCAGCGCGTCCTGATCGCAATCGACCTTCAACTCGACCAAAGTTTGCACCTGTCCCGAGCTGTCGCCCTTGCGCCATAACTTGCCACGCGAGCGCGACCAATAATGCATGATTCCGCTCGCCAAAGTCTTATCGAGCGCTTCGGCGTTCATGTGGGCGACCATCAGCACGTCGCCCTTGGTCGCGTCGGTGGTGACGCAGACGATCAGGCCGTCGGCGGAAAAGCGCGGCGCGAAAACCTCGCCTTCCTCGCGATCGCGATCGTGCGTGGACACGTCGGTCATGGTCAGCGCGCGCCGCGCAGCAGCGTCAGGAAGCGGGTCTGCTCATTGGGCTGCGAGCGGAAGACGCCGGAAAACTGCGTCGTCACCGTCGAGACGCCATGCTTGCGCACGCCGCGCATCGACATGCAGGTGTGCTCGGCCTCGATCATCACCGCGACGCCGCGCGTGTTGAGCGCCCCGTCGATCGTCTGGACGATCTGCGCGGACAGCGCCTCTTGGGTCTGCAGCCGGCGCGCGAAGGTGTCGACGATGCGGGCGAGCTTCGACAAGCCCGACGACGCCGTGGCGCGGGTAATAGGCGATGTGCGCTTTGCCGAAGAACGGCGCGATGTGGTGTTCGCAGTGCGAGAAGAACGGGATGTCGCGCACAAGCACGATATCCTTGATAGCCCTCGACGTCCTCGAACACGCGCGTCAGCGTCTCGGCCGGGTCTTGGCTGTAGCCGACGAACAATTCCTCGTAGGCTTTGACGACGCGCCGGGGCGTGTCGAGCAGCCCTTCGCGATCGGGATCGTCGCCTGCCCAGGCGATCAGCGTGCGCACCGCCGCTTCGGCGGCTTCCCGCGTCGGCTTGACCGGGGCTTCGCTGCGGCGCTCGTCGCGGGTTACGAAATCGTCCATGGGGGCTTCTCTTTGCAGTTCGGCGGCCAGACAGCCGCCGCCGGCCCTCTTCTTCGCCGGTCGGCCCTCCTATATAGGTGGCCGAAGCGAACGGTAAAGCGTTCGCGCTGGCCCGATGATGAACGAAATCTTCGAAACCATCTACACGGCGCGCATGCTGGAGCTCGCCGCCGACATTCCGCGCCTCGGCCGCCTCGCGGCGCCGGACGCCAGCGCCACCGCGCATTCGCGCCTGTGCGGCTCGACGGTGACCGTCGATTTGCGCGTCAGCGAGGGCAAGGTCAGCGATTTTGCCCATGACGTGCGGGCCTGCGCGCTCGGCCAAGCCTCGTCCTCGCTGATGGCCCGCCACATCGTCGGCGCGACCCCCGAAGAGCTGGCGGCGCTGCGCGAAGACGATGCGGCGGATGCTGAAGGAGAATGGCCCTCCGCCGGCCGGCAAATGGGCGGAATTTGCCGTGCTGGAGCCGGTGCGCGACTACAAGCCGCGTCACGCCTCGACGCTGCTGACCTTCGATGCGGTGGTCGACGCGCTCGGCCAGATCGCGCGCTCTGGCGCCGCCACGGTCGCGTCATGACCGCCCTCCAGCAGGGCCCGCGGCGGGCCGCCCATGCTCTGATCCGCTTCTATCAATTGAGCTTTTCGGCGCTGCTGGGCCGCCAGTGCCGCTACCTGCCGAGCTGCTCGGCCTATGCCGACGAGGCCATCCAGCGCCACGGCCTGTGGGCTGGAGGGTGGATGGCGGGCGCGCGACTGTGCCGCTGCCACCCCTGGGGCGCATCGGGCTACGATCCTGCACCCCTTGAGCCCCCGCAAGGCGCCTCCTGGGCGCGTCCCTGGCGCTACGGGCGCTGGCGTTACCGCTGCGAGTGAAAGCCGGGGACAGGTCCGCGCGCAGGCCGCCGTGGGCTGGCGTTCACGAGAGGTTAACCATAGCGTGATTTCGTCGTCGGATCGCGCTCCCCTTTGGTGATGCTATGTCCTTGCGCCGCCTCGCTCTTGTCCTGCTGCTGGCCGCCTGCGTCGCGCCCGCGCGCGCCGCCGATGACGTCAGGATCATCGGCGACAGCATCGGCGAGGGGCTGCACATGGTGTCGGCGTACCCTTCGCCGGCCAATCGCTTTAACGTCGCGATCTACACCCCGAAAATCTTTGACCAAATTAAGGAAATGCCGCGCGGCGCCAATGTCGTCATGAGCCTTGGCACCAATGATGCGGTCGCCGGCGCTGGTCGATCAGAAGGCGCGCGTCGACATGATCGTCGCCGCCGCACAGGCGCAGGGCATCAAACTGACCTGGCTCGGACCGCCCTGCGTGCGCACCGCCTGGGAGGTCCATTCCAAGGCGCTCGACGCGGTCATCGCCAACGCGCTCGAAGGCACCTCCGTCGCCTATGTTTCGGCCCAGGAACCGGCGTTCTGCGAGCCTTCGCTGCACGCTGGCGACGGCGTCCATTTTACTATGGCGGGCTACCGGTCGTTATGGCAAAAGGCGGCGGCGGTTGCAGGGATTCCGGTCGTCGAGGTCGCCGTCAGCGCGCGCAAGCCCGCCGCGGTCGGCGCCAAGAAGATTCTCGTGTGCAAGAAGAAGGGCACGAACGGGAAAAAGGTCTGTCATTACAAGCCTGTCACTCCGGTGGCGACGCCGACCCCCTCCGCGCCGACTTGAGCAGTTCGTAGCCGAAAGCGCCCGTTGCATGTTGAAGACGCGGATCTCGATTGCGACGCTCGGCGTCGTCCTTACGTGTTTTGCTGTGTTGTCCGGCGGCGTCCGCAGTTGCGGCGGGCGACCCATCGCCGGTCCACATCGCCTTCGTGGGCGATTCGATGGCCGACGGCCTGTGGGGCGCGATGTTTCGCCGCCTCGGAAAAGACAAATGTCTGGCCGAGAAGGTAAAGTTGATCCGGCGGGCCAAGAACGGCACGCGGTCTGACCCGGCTCGATCAGTTCAATTGGGTCGACGAGGTCGGCGGCCATCGCCGCCGATCCGGGCGCGGATCTGTTCGTCGGTTCGTTTGGGATCAACGATCGCCAGTCGATCGTCGATGCCAACAAGATGCGGACCGAATATCGGCGGGCCGGACTTCGACAGCCGCTACCAGGGGATCGTCGAGGACGTCATCCAGACCGCCATCGCGCAGGCTCGTCGATGCTCATCATGGGGCTGCCCGTGATGCTCGATCCCGCCGCCAACGCCGACGCCAACGCCAAGAACAAGCTGTTCGCCGCGGCGGTCGCGGAAGTCGGCTTCGCCGCGCGCGCCTTACGTCGCGCCCTGGACGCTCGCAGCCGGGGCGAGGACGAATACAAGCCGTTTCTGCCCAACGCGAACAATGCGATGGTGCAAGTGCGCGCCCCCGACGGCATGCATTTCACCACGTTCGGCTATGATCTGGTGATGGACGCTTTCTATCCCGCGATCCTGGAGAGTTTGAAGCAGCGCGGCCGCGACCTCGTCGGCGAGTGCCGATCAACTGGGAGCGAGGTGAGGCGATTGCGAAATTCGACGGCGCTGCTCGCCTGGGCTGCGGCCCTGATGATCGGCGCGGTAGGGGCGACCCTCACCGCGAAGGTCGACGTGAGCGCTCCTGCGAGTGACCCGGCCGTCGAGAGCGCCTTGCTGACGGCGAGCCAACTGGCGCTGCCAGCATCCCCTCAAATCGCCAAGCTCGTTTCCGCCGATGCGCGTTTCGCGGCGTGGCGGCCAAGCGATCCGACTCTCGCGCCGAAGGTGAGCGCGCGCGTAGCCGCTTCGCCGAGCGCGGGCGACAAGCTGCTGCGGGCGGCGATGCTCGCCCGCCCGGCGATGTCCAATCTTGACCCAACGCCCCTTGGCGCGCCCCGCAACGTCGGCGCGCTCTCGGCGCTCGAGTCGGCGTTGCCTCCCGCTGAACGGTTGAGCCCGCAATTGACCGCCTACGGTGAACTCCAGCCCGATTCCTTTACCGCGCGCCGCCTGACGATCCTGCAACTTGGCGACAGCCACACCGCCGCCGACTTTTTCTCCGGCCGGGTGCGCGAGCGTCTGCAGCAGGTGTTCGGCACCGGCGGCAGGCCTATATCGTGCCCGGCAGGCCGCATCCTCGGCGTGCGCTCGGCGCTGTTCGACAGCGACGCCTCCGACGGCTGGACCTACGAGGCGTTGCAGAAGTCGGACGACCAAGCGCCGCTTCTATCTCTCCGGCTTCAACGCCGTGGCGCGCCACGCCGGCGCCGCGCTGAGCCTGAGCGCGCGCGGCGGCCGCGCCTATGACCGCGTCGAGGTCGCTTTCCTCAAGCAGCCCGGCGGCGGGCAAAGCGGAAGTGCTGATCGACGGGACGCCGAGCGGGGAGATCGATCTCGACGGCGCGGCCGGACGAGCGCGCGACGCTGCGATGTCGACGCCGACGACCAGGCGCGCACGGCTTCCACGAAATCGCGGTGCGCGCGCTGAGCGACGCGCCGGTGACGGTGACGGGCGTCGACGTCGGTCGCGACGGCGACGGCGTCTCCTACCTCAGTCTCGGCTTCCCCGGCGCGACGGTGCAATTGCTGCAGAGGCTCGCGGCGGAAAATCTCGCCGACGATCTGCAAGCGCATGGCGCCCGACATCGATCGTGCTCGCGTTCGGCACCAATGAAGGCTTCAACGACAACCTCGATATCGCCGACTATACCGCGCAATACGAGCAGATCGTGCGTCGAGTTGCATGGACGCTGCGCCCGCGGGCTGCGCATCGTCATGATCGGGCCGCCCGACGCGGCGCGGCCGACGGCGGCTGTCATGCTCGGCGTCGGCCAGGACTGCGTGCCCGGCGCCGCGTCATCGCCGCCGACGCCGGCGGCGGCCATGCCGCTTCCCGACGCCGCCCAAGCTCGGCGCTGGTGCGCGAGGCGCAGCGCAAGCTCGCCGAAGCGTCGAGGCCGATTTCTGGGATTGGTCCTCGGTGATGCCGGCCCGTGCGGCGCGCAGGTCTGGGCCGCCGCCAGTCCGCCGCTGATGGCGCATGATTACGTGCACATGACGCTGGAAGGCTATAAGCTAAGCGCCGACCAATTCGCGGACTTCCTGATCCCGCTGATCGAACGGCCGGCAGACCGGCGCCCATGTTGTTTCCAACAATTGATTTTGGTCTTTTCTTCGCGTTCTCGCTCGCGCTGGTCTGGAGCCTCAATTCCCACAACAACCTGAAGAAGGTCGTGCTGCTCGCGCTGAGCCTCGCCTTCTACGCTTCCTGGAACTGGCGGTTCCTGCTGCTGCTGCTGGCGAGCGGCGGCGATCTCCTATCTGGTCGGCCTCTATGTCGACGCGGCGGCGGCGCGGCCCTATCGCCGCCTCGTGCTGGCGCTCGGCGTCGCGCTTGATCTCGGCATTCTCGCCTATTTCAAATATCTCGATTTCTTCATCGCGCAGGTCGCTGACGCTCGCGCACATGCTCGGGCTTCGAATCCGCCGATCGGCTTCGTCAACGTCACGCTGCCGGTGGCGATCTCGTTCCTCACCTTCCACGCGATCTCCTACATCGTCGACGTCTATCGCGGCCGGCTCGCCGCCTCGCGCTCGCCGGTCGACATCCTGCTCTACATCAGCTTCTTCCCGCATCTGGTGGCCGGCCCGATCGTGCGCGCGCACGAATTCCTGCCGCAGCTCGCTTCGCCCCGCAATGCGGGCGATTTCTCGTTCGGCGAGAACATGCTGCTGATCCTCGGCGGCCTGTTCAAGAAGATGGTGATCGCCAACTATCTCGCGGTGCGTTTCGTCGATCCGGTGTTCACCGACCCCACGCAATTCTCGCGCTTCGATCTGATCATGGCGGTCTACGCCTACGCGATCCAGATCTACGCCGACTTTTCCGCCTACACCGACATCGCGATCGGCGTCGCCGCGCTGCTCGGCTACCGCTTTCCGCAGAATTTCAATCAGCCCTATCGCGCGCTCGGCGTCGGCGATTTCTGGCGGCGCTGGCACATGACGCTGTCGACTTGGCTGCGCGACTATCTCTACATCCCGCTCGGCGGCAATCGCCACGGCGCGGTCGATGACGGCGCGCAATCTGATGCTGACGATGGTGCTCGGCGGCCTCTGGCACGGCGCGAACTGGACCTTTCTCATCTGGGGCGCGATGCATGGCGCGGCGCTGGTCGTCGACCACGCCTGGCGGCGCAGCGCCGCCTTCGCGCGTTACGGCTCGGGGCGAATTGCGCGCGTCATCGATTGGGCGCTGACCTTCCATTTCGTCTGCCTCGCGTGGCTGTTCTTCCGCTCGCCCTCGCTCGATGCGGCGATGCAGTTCCTCGCGGGAATATGGACCGACAACGGCGCCCCGAGCACCATGCCGCTGGTCGTGCTGCCGCTGATCGCCTGCGGCGCGCTGACGCAGATCGTCCCGCCCAGACCCGCGCCGCGATCGGCGCGCGCTCGACGATCGCGGCGCGCTGGCGCAGGCCGCCTTCGGCTTCGCGATGCTCTACGTCGATCATCGTCATGGCGCCGTCGGCGTCGGCGCCGTTCATCTACTTCCAGTTTTAGCGCGAGCCGAGGACATGGACGAACCGCAAGCCAAGCCGCAATCCTCCGCCAGCCCCTGGGCGTGGCTGCGCGTGCTCTACGCGGTCCTCGCGCTCGCGGCGTTCGCATTCCCCGGCGGGATGGTCGAGTGGCTCGACGAGCGCAACGCCGACGGCTGGCTCGCTGCGCCGCTCGCGATCGCTCGGGGCGTCGATGCGGCCTCGGCGGCGATCGGGATCAAGCAGGTCGGGCAGGGACTGCGAAACTGGTTCGCCGCGGCGGTGGGGGATGCGGATTCCTGAGGCGGGCTCGCCCGCGCCCCGCCCATTGCCCTGACGACCCCGCGCGTTTATATCCCGCCCGTCCGCCGCTTACGCCGATGGTCTCGGCGAGTGAGCATCAAGGAGCCGCTATGATCAACGTGACGTTTCCCGATGGCGCGAGCCGCGCCTTCGAGCCCGGTCTCTCCGGCCTCGACATCGCCAAAGCCATTTCCCCCTCTCTCGCCAAACGCAGCGTCGCAATGGTTCGCGACGGCGCGCTCGCCGATCTCGCCGATCCGATCGAGGCTGACGCGAAGATCGAGTTTCTCACTCGCGACGACGCGCGCGCGCTCGAGCTGATCCGCCACGACGCGGCGCATGTGCTGGCCGAAGCGGTGCAGTCGCTGTGGCCCGACACGCAGGTCACCATCGGCCCGGTGATCGAGAACGGCTTCTATTACGACTTCTTCCGCGCGACGCCGTTCACGCCCGAGGATTTCCCGGCGATCGAAAAGCGCATGCGCGAGATCATCGCCCGTGACCGACCCTTCGCCAAAACGCTGATGAGTCGCGACGCGGCCAAAAGCCATTTCGAGCGCAAGGGCGAAGCCTTCAAGGTCGAGTTGGTCGATGCCATTCCCGCCGACCAGTCGATCAAGTTCTATTCGCAAGGCGAATGGTCCGATCTCTGCCGCGGCCCACACATGACCTCGACTGGCAAGGTTGGCGAAGCGTTCAAACTTATGAAGGTCGCCGGCGCCTATTGGCGCGGCGATTCATCGAAGCCGATGCTCTCGCGCATTTACGGCACGGCGTTCGCGCGCCGCGAGGAACTTGACGCCTACCTCAAGCAGATCGAGGAAGCGGAAAAGCGCGACCATCGCAAGCTGGCGCGCGAGATGGACCTCTTCCATTTCCAGGAGGAGGGGCCCGGCACGATCTTCTGGCATCCCCACGGCTGGACGCTGTTCCAGACGCTGATCGCCTACATGCGCAGGCGCCTCGCCGCCGACTATCAAGAGGTTAGCGCGCCCCAGGTGCTCGACAAGCATCTGTGGGAGATTTCCGGCCACTGGGGCTGGTACCGCGAGAGCATGTTCATGGCGCGCCCGGCCGGCGAAGACGCCGAGACCGAGGACGAGCGCATCTATGCGCTCAAGCCGATGAACTGCCCCGGTCACATTCAGATCTTCAAGAACGGCCTGCGCTCCTATCGCGAGCTGCCGCTGCGGCTTGCCGAATTCGGCGTCGTCCATCGCTACGAGCCCTCGGGCGCGTTGCATGGCGTGATGCGGGTGCGCGCCTTCACGCAGGACGACGCGCATATTTTCTGCACCGAAGACCAGCTCGCCGCCGAGTGCCACAAGATCAACGAACTGATCCTCTCGGTTTACGGCGACTTCGGTTTCGACAAGATCGTCGTCAAGCTTTCGACGCGCCCGGAGAAGCGCGTCGGCTCGGATGCAATGTGGGATCACTCGGAAGCGGTGATGATGCGCGTGCTTAACGAGATCAAGGCGCGCCACGGCAATGTCGTCACGACCGAGATCAACCCGGGCGAGGGCGCCTTCTACGGGCCGAAATTCGAATACGTGCTGCGCGACGCGATCGGTCGCGACTGGCAATGCGGCACGACCCAGGTCGACTTCGCCCTGCCGGAGCGCTTCGGCGCCTTCTACATCGCGCCCAACAGCGAGAAGACGACGCCGGTGATGATCCATCGCGCGATCTGCGGTTCGATCGAGCGCTTCATCGGCATCCTGCTCGAGCATTACGCCGGCCATTTGCCGCTGTGGCTGGCGCCGGTGCAGATTTCCGTCTGCACGATCACGCAGGAGGGCGATGACTACGCCCAAGAGATCGTTGCGGCGGCGCGCAAGCTTGGCCTCAGGGTCGAAGCCGATCTGCGCAACGAGAAGATCAGCTACAAGGTGCGCGAGCACTCGCTGGCCAAGGTTCCGGTTCTGTTGGCGATCGGCAAGCGCGAGGCGAGCGAACGCGCCGTGTCGATCCGCCGCCTCGGCTCGGCCGAGCAGACGACAATGAGCCTCGAGGCGGCGCTCGCCGCCTTCGTCGATGAAGCGAGGGCGCCCGACTTGCGGCGATAGCGGTCAGAAGTCGCTTCCGGTTCGCAGGTCGAGCCAAGTCAAACCGTCGGTCGGCGACTGAATTTTCTCCCATAGATAGGAGACGCTCGACCAAGGAACGATCTTGGCGGTCAAATTGTCGAGGACGAAGTCTCCCTCGCTCGTGCGCGCCACGAGAACCAGGTGCAGTTCTCCAGACGACGTTCGCACGATCGCCGTCGGAAGGGCCGATGTCGGCCAGCCGCTCTCGATGAGGCGCTGGCGTTTGGTCATGGCGAAGTCTTTGCAGTCGCCGACAGCTTCGCCCGGCGTCCACGCGTCGCGATGGGACGGACGGATGGCGGCGTTGACGATGACGTTGACCGATTGGAGCTGGCCCATGACCGCACTCGTCAGCGTGACGCTGCCGTCGTCGGTCACGGGAATCTGTCCCGCTCTCATCCGGCACAAATCGGGATAGGCGACGCAAAGCTCATAGTAGCCGTTCGGAATGGCGCTCGGCTGGCCGAATCAAATCTTGCTGATCTGGACCGCGGATTGGGCTTGCGCCGGTCCGATTGCGATCGCGGCGGCAAGCAGCCCCGCAAGCAAAGCCTTCAAAGCTGTAGACACCGCGCCCCCGGACTGCGGTCCGCTGATCCAACGCCGATGCATGAGCGCTAAAACACGGAGCCGCAATTTCTACTTTGTATGGCAGTCATTCTTTTTTTGATTGGCTATGACTTCGATATGTTGCGGCGCCGTTACGGTCAAGACGACGCGACGTCCATCACGATTGCCGAAGAGAAGTCGACGTCGCCGCGACCCTGCGAGTCGAACTCGCCGTTCGCCTGTGCCTGTCGTCGCCGCGAATGTTCGTCGTCGGCGCCGTACACACGAATTTGACGCGGGCCGCCATGAAAATCGCGTCGCAATCGCTTGGGCGCGGAACAATCGCCCATTCCGTTCGTTGCTTGGTTCGAGCCGTGCGTGGCGGCCATCCGGAACAGATGGCGAGTTCGCGCTTGAGGTTCGACGCCGAAACTTCAAACTGGAGACGCCCCATGCGAAACATGCAACTTTTGAATCGCGTCGCTCCGTGCCTCGCGATCTTGACGATCGGCGCGGCGTTTGCGCTGCCGACCGCCTCTTACGCCGAAGTGGCGACGGTTTCTTGCCGCCCGACGCCTCCGAACACAGGGCCGGACATGCCGGCCAAGGCGAACGGGTTGTGTCCGAAGAACTACACGCAGGTCCAGGCGGAAAATCCGGGCGCGATCGGCGCCCCCGGCGCCAGCCCCGGCGATGCGGCTCCCGGTGCGGCCGGCGCTGGCAGCGCTAGCGGCACTGGTCCGGGTGGCGCTGGCGGCGCCGGCCCGGGCGGTGTCAGTGGCAATGGCGCCAGCGGCGCCAAGTAACGACTTCAAGTAACGACTTGCGCCGTTCCCACCAATCGTCGGCCAGTCCGCGCGATTGAGGGTGGATTGAGAAAAGCGGCGGCGCCGAGGGCGAGAGTAGACCTCGGCGCCGCCGCTGCTGCGAAGTCTCCGACGCTTGAGAGCGTCGCGCGGCCATGCATATTAGGGCCTAGCGGCCGACGGCCCTGCCGGCTTGCCCCGATAGCGGGACCTCAGCGCGGCCGCGGGGAAGGCCGATGAGAAACTCAGGGCCGCGCCGACTGCCTATCGCTCTCGCCCTGGCGGCGGCGATCTTCGGGTCTTGCCCCGCATACGCTTTCGATATCGACCTCACGCAGACGCTCGCCGCAAACCCCAAGGTCGCCGAGGGCGTCGCGCGGCTGTGCAAGCGCGCGTGCCTCGGCAACCAGCGCAAGAGTTGGCTGGAATCCGCGATCGTCCACGCCGATCCGGCCGGCTCCTCGCTCACCGTGATCCTCAAGCTGCGCAACCGTCAGTCGCCGGCGCCGGGCCTCGTGCTGTACGACGAAACGGCGACGGTGAAGGTCGACGCCGACGTCTCGCTCGCCGACTGCGGCATCGGCGCAGTCCACGCGTCCTCGAACAACGATCTCTATCGCGCCCTGCTGCGCGCGCTCGCCCCGCAGATCAAGGCCGCAGTCCGCCGGCAGGGGCGGTTCTGCTGAAGGGTGTGGAGCAGGCTTGAGAAGTTCCCTGGAAGCGGGCATGGGTTCGCCATGAAGTTTCGGGATCCTCGAAATGCCGCTTAACCCCATCGTCGTGGTCGGCTCCGGGGCCGGCGCGGCGCGCTTTGGCGCCGATCTGCCGCTGACCGTGATCGCCGGGCCCTGCCAGCTCGAGAGCCGCGCCCATGCGCTGGAGATGGCCTCGGCGCTCAAAGAGATCGCCGCCCGGCTGAATTTCGGCCTCGTCTTCAAAACCTCTTTCGACAAGGCCAATCGCACCTCGGGCGGCGGCGAACGCGGCATGGGGCTCCTGGCGGCGTTGCCGATTTTCGCCGAAATCCGCGACAGCCTCGGCCTGCCGACATTGACCGATGTCCACGAGCCCAGCCAATGCGCGCTGGTCGCCGAGGCGGTCGACGTCTTGCAGATCCCCGCCTTTCTTTGCCGCCAGACCGACCTGCTGGTCGCTGCCGCGCTGACTGGGCGCGCGGTCAACGTCAAGAAGGGCCAGTTCCTCGCGCCCTGGGACATGAAGCACGTCGTCGCCAAGATTGCCGCGGCGGGCGGCGTCAATGTGCTGGTCACCGAGCGGGGCGCGAGCTTTGGCTACAATACGCTGGTCTCGGATATGCGCGCGCTGCCGATCCTTGCGCGCGAGACCGGTGCGCCGGTGATTTTCGACGCCACCCATTCGGTGCAGCAGCCGGGCGGGCAGGGCGCCTCCTCGGGCGGACAGCGCGAATTCGTGCCCGTCCTGGCGCGTGCGGCGGTCGCGGTTGGCGTCGCCGGCGTCTTCATCGAGACCCATCAGGATCCCGACCACGCGCCCTCCGACGGCCCCAACATGGTGCCGCTCAGCGCCTTCGCGGCGCTGGTTGGCGAGTTGCAGGATTTCGACCGCCTCGCCAAACGGCGCCCCGCCCACTGAGAGGGCGAGAAAGCGGCCTGATTTCCGTTTCTTGTCAGCCAAACCTGAAGCGATGGATCGCCTGAGCGGGCTTTAGCCGCGGCCCCGGTAGGGCGCGACGCCCTGATCGGGAGCCCAGACGCCCTTGGGCAGTTGTCCGGTCTGCCAGAACACGTCGATCGGTATGCCGCCGCGCGGATACCAGTAGCCGCCGATGCGCAGCCAGCGCGGCGCCAGCAACCCCTTCAGCGCTTTGCCGATGCTGACGGTGCAATCCTCGTGGAACGCGCCGTGATTGCGGAAGCTGGCGAGGTGGAGCTTGAGCGACTTCGACTCGACGATCCATTTGCCCGGCACGTAGTCGATGACGAGGTGGGCGAAGTCGGGCTGGCCGGTGATTGGGCAGATCGAGGTAAATTCCGGCGCAGCGAAGCGCACGACATAGTCGACGTCGGGATGCGGATTGGGCGCGCGCTCGAGCGTCGCCGGATCGGGGTGATCCGGGAATCTGTGACGGCTTGCCGAGATGCGCGAAGCTGGCGGCGGGGGCAGGGCGCTTGGTCATCGCCGCTTCTTAGCGCCGGGCGATGCAAAGGCAAAGGCGCCCGAGCGGCTCGGCTTGCCAAGCCGCCTCAGTCAGGCCAGTTTTGCCCGTCCTGGGGCGGACATTTGGGGGAACCGCGGCATGTCCGGAACCAGCTCGCTCTTGCTCCTTCTCGTCCTGGCGCTGAACTTGGCGATCTCATGGTGGAACGCCCGGAGCTGCGGGCGAGCTTGGGTCGAATCGAAGGCGGTCGGCGGATCGATCAGAGTTCTCGTCTGGTGCGGCGCTGTGCAGAGCGCCGTCGGCTTCAGTTCGGTTTTCCTGTTGCCGCTGCTGTTCGCCGCCAACGCCTTGGCGCCCGACTATTTCACCGACGACCAACTGCAAGGCGCCGTGAGCCTTTGGTACCTGACGATCATTTTCCCGATTCTCGGCACCGGGTTGATGATCACAATCGAATCCTGGATCGCCGCCTATCGCAATCACAGCCTGATGAACCTGGGCCTCGCCGCCTACAACACCTTCGCGCAAGTCCACAACACGATGGGCGCGATCAACGGCGTCGGTCCGGCGCTGAGCTCCGTCGGCAAGCTGTTCGCGTCGGTCGCGGGCGGGCGCGGCGACGCCAAGGGCAAGGCGGCGATCATCGGCGTGATGATCGCGGTGGCGATCGTCGTCATCGCGCTGAGCGCAGGCGCCCTTTTGACAGCGGCGCTGATCCATCATTACGCGGGGACCGTGCCGTTGCCGCAAGCGGCGGCGACCCCTCCAGCGCCAGGCGCGCCGGCCCCAAGCGCCTGACGGACGCCCCGCCGCCATTGCGCGCCGAGTCCCGCGCGGCTAAACCACGCGGCAACCCGGAAACGCGCTTGACAGCATCGATTGACCCAAAGCTTCGCGCCCGCGCGGCGTGCGACGAACTCACCGACGCCGCCGTGAAGGCGGGGGTGATCGCCATGCGCGACTTTCGCCCTGGCGAACGCACCTCCTCGCCGGTCAACTTCAAGCGTGGCGGCTCGCCGGTCACTGACGCCGACTTGGCGCTCGACGCCTATCTCAAAGGGCGGCTGCGCGCCGCCTTCCCGCAGGCCGGCTGGCTCTCCGAAGAGACCGCCGATGATCCGGCCCGGCTCGAGCGCGCCGAACTCATCATCGTCGACCCGATCGACGGCACGCGGGCGTTTCTCACTGGCGATCCCCGTTGGACGGTGGCGATCGCCTTCGTCAGCGACGGCAAGCCGATCGCCGGCGTTGTCCACGCACCGGCGCTGGGCGAAACCTACGCGGCTGCTTACGGCTGCGGCGCGACGCACAACGGCGCGCCGATCGCGATCGGCGCCCATGCCGAGCGGGCGCGGCTCCTGCTTGGCGGCCCGCGCGCGATGAGCGAGGCGATCGCGCGCACGCTCGGCGTCGAGCTTGACATCGTCCCGCGCATCCCCTCGCTGGCGCTGCGGCTCGCCCGTGTCGCCAACGGCGCGCTCGATCTTGGTCTCGCCTCGGCCGACGCCCACGACTGGGACATCGCCGCCGCCGATGCAATCTTGCGAGAGAGTGGGGCGCTGCTGACCGACGCGGGCGGCGCGCCGCTGCGCTACAACGGGCCGCAAACCCGTCGCGGCGCGTTGGCGGCCTGCCGCGCGGGCCTGCCGCCGGCCTATCTCGAGGCGGCGCTTTCGGCCCTGCGCCAAGGGGTTGGGTGAACGGGACGGCATGAATCTTGGGTGGCCGAAGGGCGCTCGGCCGGTTGCCTTTTCCCCCGCGCCGGGGCAAAGCCCTCGTTTGCTTAGGGCGCGTGGCTTACGCCGTCTTCCCCCGCCGTGACGATGGACCCTTCGACATGACCAAAAACACCGCCACAGAGCTCAAATCGAAGCAATTGCTGCACTTGGTCTTCGGCGGCGAGCTGAAAGACCTCGAAAGCTTCGAATTCCGCGATCCGGCCCAAATCGACGTGGTCGGCATTTTCCCCGATTACGACAGCGCCGCCGCCGCCTGGCGCGGCCGCGCGCAGGCGACGGTCGACAACGCCCAGACCCGTTACTTCATTGTGCACCTCCACCGTTTCCTCGAACCCAAGGGCCTGCGTCGCAAGTCGGCCTGATCGGAATATGTTCAAAAGCCTGGGAAGGAGCGGGTTCGTGCAGGAGGCGCTTGGCTTCCTGCTCGCCGCCTATTTGCGGCTTGTCCAACGGACGACCCGCTTCCGTTACGAGCCCGCCGACGTCGATGCGGCGATCCTCGGCGAGACGCCGCTGATCGTTGCGATGTGGCACGGCCAACACCTGATGATCTCCTTCGCCTGGCCGCGTTCGATTGCGCGCATGGCGGCGCTGATTTCGCGCAGCGTCGACGGCGGCGCCCAGGCGTCGGCGTTGCGAAGGCTCGGCGTCAAGCCGGTGCGCGGTTCGGGCGGCCGGCAGAAACGCTCGAGCCAGAAGGGCGGCGCGCCGGCCCTGCGCGGCCTCGTGCGCGAACTCGACAACGGCGCCTCGGTGGCGATGACCGCCGATGTCGCCAAACTCGCGCGGGTCGCCGGGCTCGGCGTCGTCACGCTGGCGCGTCTGTCGGGCCGGCCAATCGCCCCGACCGCGGTGGTGATCCGGCGCCGGCTCGACTTCAAGTCCTGGGACCGCGCCAGCATCGGCCTGCCGTTCAGCGACGGGGCGATCGTCATCGGCGATCTCATCCACGTGCCGCGCGAGGCGGACGACGCGGCGTTGGAGGAAGCGCGGCGCAAGGTTGAGCAGGGGCTCGACGCCGTCCACGCCCGCGCCTATGCCATGGTCGGCTCGCGCGACCCCGGCGCGGATTTGAGACGTCCATGAGCGTGCCGCTGTCCCAGAGCCTGCCGCTTTCAAACAGCCTGCCGCTATCGCTCGGCGCCTATCGGCTCGCCATGAGCCTCGCTTCGCCACTGAGCGGCGCGCTGCTGTCGCTTCGGCTCAACAACGCCAAGGAAGACCCGCTGCGGATCGAGGAGCGGCGCGGCATCGCCGGCCTGGCGCGCCCCGAGGGCCCGCTCGCGTGGCTGCACGGCGCCAGTGTCGGCGAGGCGCTGTCGCTGATGCCGCTGATCGAGCGGCTGACCCAAGGGGGCCACCGCGCGCTGCTCACCACCGGCACCGTCTCTTCGGCGCGCCTGTTGAGCCAGCGCCTGCCGCCAGGCGCAATGCACCAGTTCGCGCCGCTCGACACGCCTGGCTTCATGCGCCGCTTTTTCGCCCATTGGCGGCCCGATCTGGCGTTGATTGCCGAAAGCGAGATCTGGCCGAACATGATCCTCGAAGCGCGCCGCGCCGGCGCCCCCCTCGCGATGGTCAACGCGCGCATGAGCGCGCGCTCCTATGCGCGTTGGCGGCGCGCGCCCGCGTTCATCGCCGCGCTGCTCACCCGCTTCGATCTCTGCCTGGCGCAGAGCGCAGCCGACGCCGAGCGGTTGGCCGGCTTGGGCGCCGCGCAAGTGCGCGTCGTCGGCAATCTGAAATACGACGCTTCCGCGCCGCCCGTCGACCAGCGCGATCTCGCCGAACTGTCGGGCCTGGTGTCGGGACGTCAAATCTGGATCGGCGCCTCGACCCATGCCGGCGAAGAGCGCATCGCCGCCGAGGCCCATCGTCGCGTCGCCGAGACCTTCCCCGATGTGCTGACGCTGATCGCGCCGCGGCACGCCGATCGCGGCGAAGCGATCCGCGACGAGCTGACCGCGCTTGGCCTGCGCTGCGCCTTGCGCTCGCGCGGCGAGCGGCCGGAGCGCGGCGTCGAGATCTACATCTGCGACACGATGGGCGAGCTCGGCCTGTTCTACCGGCTGGCCGGCGTCGTCATGGTCGGCAAATCCTTTGTCGGCGAAGGCGGCCAGAATCCGATCGAGGCGGCGAAACTCGCCTGCGCCGTGCTGCACGGGCCGCGGGTCGCCAATTTCGTCGACGTCTACGGCCTGCTCGACGAGTCCGGCGGGGCGGCGATGGTGCGCGACAGCGAAGATCTGGCGGCGATGCTGACGAGCCTGTTCGCCGATCCTACGCGGCTGCGCGCGATGGCGCGCGCCGCCGCCAAGGCGGTGGAGGCGCAAGGGGGCGCCGCCGACCGCGTTATGCAGGCGCTCTCGCCCTTTCTCTCGGCGCCCGAGCCGCCGGCGACGGCATGATCGCCCCGCGCTTTTGGGCGCGTGAGCGTCCCAGTCTCGCGGCGCGCGCGCTCTCGCCGCTCGGCGCGCTCTATGGCCTGGCGACGGCGCGCCGCATGGCGCGGCGGGGCGAGCAGGTCGAGGCGCCGGTGATCTGCGTCGGCAATTATGTCGTCGGCGGCGCGGGCAAGACGCCAACCGCAATCGCGGTGGCGCGCCTGCTGCTCGCCGCCGGCGAGCACGTCGCCTTTCTCTCGCGCGGCTACGGCGGCGCCCGCCGCGACGCGCCGACGCAGGTCGATCCGCAGATGCACGGCGCGCTCGGGGTCGGCGACGAGCCGCTGCTGCTGGCGCGCATCGCGCCCTGCTGGGTCGGGGCCGACCGGGTCGCGGCGGCGCGCGCGGCGATCGGCGAGGGGGCGAGCGTGCTCGTGCTCGACGACGGGCTGCAAAACTCGGCGTTGGCCAAGGACTACGCGCTGGCGGTGATCGACGGCGAGGTCGGCTTTGGCAACGGCCTGTGTTTTCCGGCCGGACCGTTGCGGGCGCCGTTGGCGCGCCAGTCTCCCTTCGTCTCGGCGGAAGTCTTGGTCAGCAGTGGCGAGGCGGCTGCGAGCGCGCTCGGGTCCGGCGGCACAAGTTTCCGCGCCCGTCTTGAAGCGGACGCGATCGTCGGCGCCGAGTTGATCGGCAGGCCGGTGCTCGCCTTCGCCGGCATCGCCCGGCCGGAGAAATTCTTCGCGACGCTCGAGGGGCTCGGCGCGCAGATCGTGGCGCGGCGGCGCTTTCCCGACCACCACGTCTTCGACCCGAGCGAGATCGACGAAATCATAGCCCTCGCGCGCCGTCGCGGGCTGACGCCAGTGACGACCGAGAAAGATCATGTGCGGTTGACGGCGGCGCAGCGGAGCGCGGTCAGGGCGCTGCCCGTGACGCTGCGCTTCGAGGCGCCCGAGCGCCTCGCCGCCGCGCTGGCCGAGGCGCTGCGCGTGCGCCGGCTCGGCGGGCGGTCGACGCCCTAAGCGCGTCAGGTCCGTGAGCGATGGATTTTGCGGGCGCAATTTTGGGGAAATCGCCGCTGCGGCAAATGCCCGAGGCGATTGGCGCTTGAGGGCGCGGCGCGCTTGCGCCAGTCTCGGTCGGTTTCCGCTTGCCGGGTGGGAGAGTTTCGATGAACCCTCGTCTGCTGATCGCTTTCGCCGCGTTGCTGTTCGGCGGCTGCAATGCAATGGCGGCAGGCGAAGGCTGCGCAGACGTCATCGCCCGCTATCGCGCCGTCTCGGACGCCGATGGCGCGACGGGCAATCTCGCGAAATCAGTCTTCAACCTGGTGAAGAAAGAAATCGCCGCCGCTGACGCAGAATGCGCCGCCGGTCAGGACGCGCAGGCGCGCGCGGCGATCATCGAATCGCGCAGGCGCCACGGCTATCCGGCCGACCCTTGAGCGAAAGCGTAGTCGAAGAAATCGACGAGGAACGCCGGGGTGTGGCGGCGATCGACATCGCCTGAGCTGCGCAGTACGTGCATCGCGCACAGTTCCGGGTGGCTGTCCTTGGCGAGAAACGCTTCGATGCGCGCCTTGGCGGTCTCGGCCGGCTCGGCGAGCCGCATGATCTTCAGACAGGCGATGCGGGGCGGGGCGTAGACGACAATCCACTGCCCATCGAAGACGACCTCGTGCGGCTGAACGCCAGTCTCTTCGCCGAGTTCGCGCAGTGCGCTGGCCATCAGATCGACCTTGCCATCGAAGATGTCTTCCGGGTCCGGCGTGCCGGCGGGGAAATAGATCTTGCCGGCATTGGCGGTGTGGCTCGCCATTTCGCCAACCAGAAAAGCGCCATCGGCGCCGAGGAGCGCCGCCATCGCGAAGGCGTTGACGACGTTCGCGTCGGGATAGCCAAAGTCGCGCCAGGCGAGGAATGCGGCAAAATCGGTCTCGAAATAGTCGCCGCGCAGCGTCGCGCCATCGGGCCCGCGCTCGATCGCGTGGCGTCCCATCAGCAGCACGCGGCCATTGAAGAGTTTTGGCTTGGCGGCGATCTGAACTCGCCAATGCGCGGCGATCCGCTCCGCCTCCGCCTGCGCGAACGGCCAGGCCCGCGGGGTCAGGCTGAGATCGTACGCGTCGATCGTCTCGATGCGGGACGCGCTCACGCTTCGAGCGTCCCTTCGGCGATCAGCACCGTCGAGCCGCCGATCGTCGCCGCGCGCAACGCGCTGTTCTCGACCTCAAGGCCGAGCGCGATGCGGCTCGGGCGGCCCATCTCGACGCCCTGCTCGATCACCAGTGTGTGCTCGCCCTCACCCGGCGGGGCAAAGCGCATGACGATTCCGGCGAAGGCCGCGGCGGCCGAGCCGGTCGCCGGATCTTCGCGAATGCCCCAGCCCGAAGCGAACATGCGGGCGCGATAGTCGACGCCCGCAGCGCCCGGCGCATAGCAGAAGATCGCGGGGCCGCCGTCGGCGCCCCACTGGCCACGGTCTGGATCGATGCGGGCGAGGGCGTCGAGGCTGGCGAGTGGGGCGAACAGGAACTCGACGCCGGCGTTGAGCTGAAGCGGCGAATGCGTCCCAAATCCGATGTCGGCGGGCGTAAGGCCGAGGCGCGCGGCGATCTCCTCGCTCGCTGGCGGCGGGGCGCCACCCTGCGGCAGGCGGGGCAGGGTGAAATAGGCGGCGAGCGCCTGACCGCGCCGATGGCGCGCGATGCAGACGACCTCGCCGACCCGCTCCTCCAGCACCAAACGCAGATCCTGCGCGGCCAGCATCTGCGGCGCGCGCAAATGGGCGAGCAGCGCGGCGGCGCCGACTGTCGGGTGCCCGGCGAACGGCAATTCGCGCGCCGGGGTGAATATGCGCAGCGCCGCGGTGTTGATGGGATCGCGCGGCGGCAGCACGAACACGGTCTCCGCGAGGTTGAATTCGCGCGCGATCATTTGCATGCGCGCGTCGTCGAGCCCCTCGGCGTCGAGCACCACGGCGAGCGGATTGCCGGCGAACGGCGTCTCGGTGAACACGTCGACGATGCGGTAGGCGCGGCGCATGGGGTTCCTCACTGGCGAGGCTTCTAAAGCGGATCGCCGGCAATTGAAATCGCCGGCCGGGATCAAAAGGCCGCCGGCCGGCTCAGTTCAGCGCAGCGGCAGGCGGATCGTCGCGCTCGCCAGACAGGCGATGCCCTCGCCTCGCCCGGTGAAGCCGAGCCCCTCCGAGGTTGTCGCCTTGATCGCGACGCGGTCGAGCGCGACACCCGCGATTTCCGCAATGCGCGCCCGCATCGCCTCGCGGTGCGGCCCGATTTTCGGCGCTTCGCACACCAGCGTCGTGTCGAGATGGGCGACCATGCCGCCACGCGCGCGCACGCGGGCGACGGCGTCGGCGAGGAACAGCGACGAGGCCGCGCCGCGCCAGCGCGCGTCGGAGGGGGGGAAATGCGCGCCGATATCGCCGTCGCCAAGTGCGCCGTACAGCGCGTCGGCCAGCGCGTGCAGGCAGACGTCGGCGTCGGAATGGCCGGCGAGGCTCTTCTCAAATGGGATGCGCACGCCCGCTAACCAGACATGGTCGCCGGGCGCGAACGCGTGGACATCGAAGCCCTGGCCGACGCGAATGTCGCCGGCCCCATCGAGCAGGCGCGCCTCGGCGGCGCGGAAGTCGTCGGCAGTGGTCACCTTGATGTTCCTTTGGTCGCCTTCAAAGACGTAGACGTCATGGCCGGCCGCGGCGGCGACGGCGCCGTCGTCGGTCATGTCGATAAGGCCCGCCGCAACGGCGCGGCGATGGGCCTCGAGTATCAGCGGAAAGCGGAAGGCTTGCGGCGTCTGCGCGGCGCGCAGCGACGCGCGCTCGGGCGTCGCGACGATGCGGCCAGCGGCGTCGATCACTTTCACGGTGTCACCGACCGGCGCTCCGGGCACGGCGGCGCCAAAGCGCTCGGCCGCCTCGACCGCGCGCGCGATCAGCGCAGGCGCCGGGAAGAGGCGGGCGCCGTCGTGGATGAGGACGATATCGGGCGCAGCCTCGGCCTGCGCCTCCAGCCCGGCAAGAACGCTCTGCTGGCGGGTGTCGCCGCCATAGGCGGGCGGCCCGAAGACGCCGGCGAGGGCAGGCGACAGAGCGCCAAGCGCAGCCTCATAGAGCGCGCGGTCGCCGCGATGGATGACCACCGTCGCGGCGCAATAGGCCCGCGCCTCGGCGAGCGCTTGCAGCGTGTGGGCGATCAGCGGGCGGCCGGCGCAGGGAAGATATTGCTTGGGCGTCGCCGCGCCGAGCCGCGCGCCGCGCCCGGCCGCGACGACGATGAGAGAAACGCGAGGCGGCAAAGGCGCAAAGCCTCCAGCGGCGGACCAAGGCCGAGGCGCTGCGCCCGCGGCCGGGCGAGGCATAGTCCAGCCAAGGCCGATCGCCAAGCCGGGGCGGGCGCCTGTGCAGTGCGACGGGCACGAAATCGGCTAAGATGGCGCGATTGTCCGACGCGCATGAGCGAGGCCGCGATGGCGCTGCGTCTCAGAATGACCGTCTTCACCGTGGTCAGCGTCGCCGCCTATCTCGCGCTCGCGGTCGCCGGCGAAGGCGGCTTCGATCGCTATGTCTCGCACCCGGCGCTGATCGCAATCGCCGTGATCACGGCGCTGCTCTCCTTGTCGGCATTGTTCACCAAGGGCAATGTCAGCTCCGGCGTGCGCGAGGATCGCGCCAATCGTTGGGTGCTGATCCCTTTGGTGGCGATCGGGCTGGCGCTCGCCTATCTGCCGGCGCTGACCGACCGTCTCGATTTTTTGACCTTTGGCGCCGAACCGCTGCGCTGGTTTGGCGTCCTGCTGTATGCAGCGGGCGGGGCGTTGCGCATCGCCCCAGTCTTTACGCTCGGCGAACGGTTCAGCGGGCTGGTCGCGCTCCAGAAGGGGCACACGCTGGTCACCGGCGGCCTCTATCGCGTCATCCGCAACCCAAGCTACCTCGGGCTCCTGGTTGTTTCGCTTGGCTGGGCGCTGGCGTTTCGCTCAGGCGTCGGCGTGCTGCTGACCGCCTGCATGGTTCCGCCGCTGATCGCGCGCATGCGCTCCGAGGAGGCGCTGCTCGCCGAGGCGTTCGGCGCCGAGTACACAGCCTATCGCGCGCGCACCTGGCGGCTCATCCCGGGCCTGTACTGACGCCCCTCACCCTAACCCTCTCCCCGCCAGCGGGGAGAGGGAATCACGCCCCGAGGGCGCGGGCGGCGAAGGCGATCATGGTGACGAAGGCGGCGAGCGAAGCGAGTTCCCAGAGATCGCGCAGCGCGGCAGCCATATGGCGAGTCATGCGAGCCTCCCGATAGGCGACAATACGGACACGATATGTTCTCTCTATGTTCGTGTCAAGTTCGCCTTTTAAGAGGGCGCCCTGGGGACGAGTGTGGACAACTTCCGCTGCGTTCCGTTCGGGGCGAACGTTTGCCCGCGCCCGCTGGCTTTGCGCCGCAAGCCGTTCGCCCGCCGCGCGGCTGCCCTTTCGCCCGCGGCGGCCTTGGGCTATAGCCGCGCCATGCAGGCCTATCTCTTTGTTTTCGTCGGCGCCGGGCTAGGCGGCGTGCTGCGCCACGTTCTCAACCTGACGATCGGCCGCGCCTTCGGGACCGAGTTCCCCTGGGCGACCGTGTTTATCAACATTACCGGCTCGTTGGTCATGGGTCTGTTCGTCGGCTGGCTGGCGTTTCGCGGCGCCGGCGGCTGGTCGCAGCATACGCGCCTGTTCTTCGCCACCGGCGTCCTCGGCGGCTACACCACCTTCTCGACCTTCTCGCTGGAGACGATCCTGCTGATCGAGCGCAATCAAATCGGCGCGGCGCTCGCCTATGTCGGCGGCTCGGTTATCATTGGCGTGCTGGCCCTGTGGGGCGGCCTGGCGCTGGCGCGGAGCTTCTCGTGAGCGGCGAGAGCCGCGTCGCCACCTATGCGGTCGGCGAGGACGAGGCGGGCATGCGCCTCGATCGCTGGTTTCGCCGTCGCTTCCCCGAAGTCTCGCAGGCGCATCTCAACAAGATCGTCCGCAAGGGCGAGATCAGGGTCGCCGGCAAGCGGGCGGAAATCTCGACCCGCCTCGAAGCCGGCCAGAGCGTGCGCGTGCCGCCGCTAACGCCCGTGAGCGCGCCGCCCGGCAAGTCGCCGATCGTCGATCCGCGCGACGCTGAGGCGATCCGCGCGATGATCCTCTACGAGGACGCCGATATAATGGCGCTCAACAAGCCCTTCGGTCTCGCGGTGCAGGGCGGCTCGGGCACCAAGCATCACATCGACGGCATGCTCGAGGCATTGCGCGACAAGCGCGGCGAGCGCCCGACGCTGGTGCACCGGCTCGATCGCGACACCTCGGGTGTGTTGCTGCTCGCCAAATCGCGCAAGATCGCCGCCGAACTCGGCGAGACCTTCCGCTCGCGCGGCGCCAGAAAGATCTACTGGGCGCTGGTCGAGGGCGTGCCCAAGCCGATGCAAGGGCGCATCTCGCTGTTCCTCGCCAAGGGCGCCGGCATGGGCGACGAGCGCGGCGCGATGAAGGGCCAGCGCGGCGATCTCGAGCGCATGCGCGTCGCGCGTCACGGCGAGCCCGACGCGCAGCATTCGGTGACCCTCTATGCCGTCGTCGACAAAGTGCCGGCGCGGCTCGCCTGGCTGTCGATGCGGCCGATCACGGGCCGAACGCACCAGCTACGCGCGCATTGCGAGGCGATCGGCCATCCGATCGTCGGCGACCCCAAGTACAATCGTCGCCCCGCCAACGATCCCGCCCGCCACGATCCGCTGCGCGCCGTGCCGCCCGGCGTCGAGCCCAAGCTGCATCTGCTGGCGCGCCGGCTGACGCTGCCCCATCCGCGCGGCGGCGTGCTCGACATCGTCGCGCCGTTGCCCGCGCACATGGAAAAAAGCTTCGCCATGTTTGGCTTCGACATCGCCGAGCGCGACCCGATCGAAGACGCGCCCGATGCGTGAGGAGTTGCCGCCGTTGGTTCGACACGTAGTGGCAATTCCGATAGTTTCGTATTGAAATTTTTAATGGGCCGAACGTGTGAAATCCAAATCGGGAGTATCAGGTAGGCGCTTGGCAGCCATGAAAGCGAGCCGAGCGGCAGAGGCGCGTAGGAGACGTGCTGTTGAATTAGTTCAATCCTATGTCGCGTGGGTAGCTGATCGTCCGTCCCCGCGATATGTCTTTCGAGGCCAACCTGCGCCGTGGCCGCTAGTTCCTGCTGTCGGGCGGAATAAGACCCGTTACGCACCGGAGAAGGAGCGGCAGCTCCTGAGCGAATTCAAAAGAAATGCCCGCCCCTTTATGGAAGGGCGGTCTGTGAATTCAGACTGGGAGTGGCTATCTGTCGCACAGCATCACGGGCTTCCGACCCGGCTACTGGATTGGACTACAAACGCAACAGTCGCCGCTTACTTCGCCAACGGGAGCGTGCCGACCGATGACAAAGATGGCGTGGTTTTTGCGGTCGAACCGCGTCACTATGTTGTCATTGAGTCCGGGGATGAAGAAGACCCTTTCTCACTGACGAAAATCGGTTTCGTTTTTCCGCCCGCGTTAGCAGCTCGAATTGCCTCCCAAAGGGGAATGTTCAGCGTCCACCCCTCGCCGACAACTCCCTTTGAGATTGACAAGGCGGATCAATTTCGATTTCCGAAGGAACTCAAAGTTGGTGTGATGAGGCTATTGCATCGACTTGGCGTTGACGAACATTCTGTCATGGGTGGATTAGATGGGTTGGCTGCCACTTTGAATTGGCGTTTCCTCAGCGGTATGATTTTCACATGAGCGAAGAGAAAATGAACCGTCCCCATTCAGTTTCGGCGAATTCTCGCGAAGAATGGTCTGCGAATTTGCTGGAGGTGCTGCGGGACGCGGGTAAGAAATACCGCTTGCAGGAGAATGCGAAAGATTGGTCGAAACTGGCGGAGCTGTCTGATCACACGGTCTTTAAGGGCATCGACATTTTCGGTGCCAATTCTGTCTATGATGCCGGTGAGTTCATTGCCCCGGCGAATGTCTACGTGACACTGACATTCGCTTCGGATTCGGCAGAGAAGGTGACACACGAAGAAGCATTTCCGGCCCGAGTGTTTTTCAAGATTGTCGACCAGGGTGGTTCCTCCGAAAAACGGTCCGTCGAAATTGAGCATGTGGAAGCCGACACAAGCTCTTTCCTCGAATAGATTTGTGACTCTGTGTGCTCCTCCGTTTCGACGATGCGCACAATGAGAGAGGACGCGCGCGATCCGATGCGCGCGGCGCAGGCCAATATGCGCGCGCCGACGGTGCGCCGGTTCTACATGCAGGTCGAACTTGCGCCGGAGACGAGTGGCTTCGCGCTGCGGCTCGACGGCCGCGCCGCGCGCACGCCGGGCAAGCGGGCGCTGGTTGCGCCGACCCGCGCCATCGCCGAGCTGATCGCAGCCGAATGGGCGGGGCAGGGCGAGACGATCGATCCGGCTTCGATGCCGGCGACGCGGCTCGCCAATACGGCGATCGACGGCGTCGCCGACACGCCGGTCGAGACGCGCGCCGAGGTCGCGCGTTACGCGGGCGCCGACCTCGTCTGCTACCGCGCCGCGGCGCCCGATGCGCTCGCCGAGCGACAAGCGGCGGCCTTCGATCCGGTGCTCGCTTGGGCCGAAGCGGCGCTCGGCGCGCGTTTCGCTCTTTCCGCCAGCCTCACCCATGTGGCCCAGCCGCAAACCGCGCTCGACGCGCTACGCGCCGCCGTGGACGCGTTCGCCCATCCCTTCGCGCTCGCCGGGCTGCATGTCATGACCAGTCTGACTGGCTCCGCGCTGATCGCGCTGATGGTCGCGCGCGGCGCCCTGAGCCCCGAGGCCGCCTGGCGCGCGGCGCATGTCGATGAAGATTTCCAGATCGCCAAATGGGGCGAGGACGAAGAGGCGAGGGCCCGCCGCGCCGCCCGCTGGCGCGATTTCGAGGCTGCGGCGAAACTGGTTGCAGGAGTGTAAGCGCCGCGCCGCCCTTCCTCAGCGAAGCTGGGGAAGGTGTCTCGCGAAGCGAGACGGATGGGGTGTGGAAAGCAGGATACTGAGTTTCGATTTTTGGCGTCGCTCTCGAAGCCAACTTGCTGGCGCCTGCGGCGGCGGCCCACACCCCATCCGTCGGGCTGCGCCCGACACCTTCCCCAGCGAAGCTGGAGAAGGGGCCACGCCGCGCCGCCCTGGCCAACCGACTGGCGCCACGCGCTTTTCGGCGATTACGTCTTCCTTTTGATCAATTCAACCGCGTGCTATTCCTGTTGGCATGGAGTTTTCCGCGCCCGATAGCCGCGATGAATCCCCTCGCCGGTCTTCCCTGCGCTTCCTCGATGGAGGCGGCGAGATGGGGCGGCGTATTCGTGCGTTCGACTGGGCCGCCTCTTGTCTTGGCGCGCCGGAGGGTTGGCCTCAGGCGCTCAAGACGATGGTCGGCCTGCTGCTCGGATCGAAGCAGCCGATGTTTATCGCCTGGGGGCGCGAGCGCATCTGGCTCTACAATGACGCTTTCACCCCCATTCTCGGCCGCAAGCATCCACAGGCGCTAGGGCGCCCCAGCAAGGAAGTCTGGAGCGAGGCCTGGGAGGTGCTTGAACCGATGTTCGACCGGGTCTTCGCCGGCGAATCGGTTTCGATCGAGGACTTCACGCTCGGTCTCGACCGCCGGGGCCAAGTCGAAGAAGCGCATTTCGAGTTCGCCTACACGCCATCGCGCGGCGAGGACGGGTCTGTTGTCGGGCTTTTCGGCGCCTGCATCGAGACGACAACGCGGGTGATGGCGGAACGGCGCCTCGCCAGCGAGATGGATCGCCAGAGACGGCAATTCCTGCTTGCGCCAGGATTCATTTGTATCCTCGGGGGACCCGATCATATTTTCGAGTTCGTCAACGAGTCCTATGTCCGCCTGCTCGGCAAGCGCGACTTCCTCGGCAGGCCGGTGCGCGAGGCGGTTCCGGAAGCTGCGGGTCAGGGCTTCGTCGAGTTGTTGGATCAGGTTTACCGCACGGGCGAACGCCATGTCGCCAGCCAAACGCCGATCGATCTCGCGCGCAGCGAGGGCAGCGTGCTCGAAACCCGCTATCTCGATTTCGTCTACGAGCCGATCCTCGATGAGAACAATGCGGTCACTGGCATTTTCGTCGAGGGCTTCGACGTAACGGAATCCTACCGGACGCTGGAGCAACTGCACGAACTCAACCAGACGCTCGAGCGCCGCGTTGAAGAGCGCGCCGCCGAGCTCAAGAATATCCAGACCTTCTACACCCATTCCTCCGAGTGCCACGCGATCTTGGCGCGCCGCGAGGACGGTCGCTTCCAGTACGACGAGATCAATCCAGCGACGCTGCACCTTTATCGGATGACGCGCGATCAGGTCATCGGTCGCACAACCGACGAAATCTTCCCGCGCGACGTCGCGAGAGAGCTCGATCACCATCTCTCCGAAAGCCTGCGCAGCGGCGCGCCCTACCGCTATTCGCGCAAGCTGGCTGGCTCGACGATCGAAGCGATCGCAGCGCCGATCCCGACCGCGCCAGGCGAGCCGCCTCGTCTGACGGTCACGGCGCGCGACGTCACGGAGCGCCAAAGCTTGGAGGAGCAACTGCGCCAAGCCCAGAAGATGGAGGCGGTCGGCCAACTGACCGGCGGCTTGGCGCACGACTTCAACAACCTTCTGCAAGGCATTATCGGCTCGCTCGAACGCGCGCAGCATCGCATCGGGCAGGGCCGGGCGGGGGAGGCGGATCGCTTCATCAACGCCGCCGCTGACTCCGCCAATCGCGCCGCTTCTCTGACACACCGGCTGCTGGCGTTCTCGCGCCGACAGACATTGGATCCAAGGCCGACCGACGCGAATCGCCTCGTTGCCGGCATGGCGGATTTGATCAACCGGACCGTGGGCCCCAACATCGCCGTCGAGGTCGTGGGCGCGGTCGGGCTTTGGCCTATTCGCGTCGATGCGCCTCAACTGGAGAATGCGCTGCTCAACCTGAGCATAAACTCGCGCGACGCAATGCCCAAAGGCGGCAAGCTCACCATTGAGACCGCGAACAAATGGCTCGATGAGCGAGCGGCCAAGGAACGCGAAATCCCGCCCGGACAATATGTGTCGATTTGCGTGACAGACACGGGCACAGGCATGCCGCCCGATGTCGTTGCGCGAGCGTTCGATCCCTTCTTCACGACCAAGCCGATTGGTCAAGGAACAGGTCTCGGCCTCTCGATGATCTACGGCTTCGTGCGGCAATCGGGCGGTCAGGTGCGCGTCTACACCGAAGTCGGCATGGGCACGACGATGTGTCTCTATCTGCCGCGACACATTGGCGCTCTCGACGAGGAGATTGTGGAGACTGCCGAACTGCCGGACCAAGGCTTTGGAGAGACGGTGCTGATTGTCGATGACGAAGCGACCGTGCGGATGTTGGTCATCGAGGTCCTTGCCGAGAACGGCTACCGGATTCTCGAAGCGCACGACGGACCCTCGGCGATGAGAATTATTGACTCCGATCAACCGATCGATTTGCTGATCACCGATGTCGGGCTCTCGGGAAACATGAACGGACGACAGATCGCCGACGCCGCTCGCGCGAAGTCGCCCGCGCTGCGGGTTCTGTTCATCACTGGTTACGCCGAGAACGCCGCCATCGGCAACGGGCTGCTGGAATCGGGCATGGAAATTCTGACCAAGCCATTTCCGATGACGACGCTGGCGAACAAGGTGCGGCAGATGCTCGAACAGCGGCGCTGAATTCGCTCGCCAGGGAGGGGCCACGATGAAGGAGATGCTCGCCCGGTTGGACCGTCGCCGCGCCCGAGCGCGCCTGGGCGGAGGCGAAGGGCGCATCGCCGCGCAGCACGCCAAGGGCAAGCTGACCGCCAGAGAGCGCATCGAGATACTGCTCGATCGCGGCTCGTTCGAGGAGTTCGACATGTTCGTCGAGCACCGCGGCGCGGATTTCGGCATGGAGAAGACCAAGATCCCGGGCGACGGCGTGGTGACCGGCTGGGGAACCGTCAACGGGCGCACCATTTTCGTCTTCGCCAAGGATTTTACCGTCTTCGGCGGCTCGCTGAGCGAGGAACACGCGCGCAAGATCAACAAGATTCAAGACATGGCCGTGAAGAACGGCGCGCCGATCGTCGGCCTGTTCGACGCGGGCGGCGCGCGCATCCAGGAGGGCGTTGCGGCGCTCGGCGGCTATGGCGAGGTGTTCCAGCGCAACGTGCTCGCCTCCGGCGTCATCCCGCAGATCTCGGTGATCATGGGCCCGTGCGCAGGCGGCGATGTCTATTCGCCGGCGATGACCGACTTCATCTTCATGGTGCGCGACACCAGCTACATGTTCGTCACGGGGCCGGACGTGGTCAAGACCGTGACCAACGAAACGGTGAGCGCGGAGGAGCTTGGCGGCGCGCTCATTCACACGACGCGCTCCTCGATCGCCGACCGCGCCTATGACAATGATGTCGAGGCGCTGCAGCAGATGCGCCGGCTGATCGATTTCCTGCCCGCCTCCAACCGCGAGACGCCGCCGAGGCTGCCGAGCTTCGACGATCCCGACCGGATCGACATGTCGCTCGATACGCTGGTCCCCGACAGCGCAAGCCAGCCTTACGACATCAAGGAGCTGATCGCGAAGATCGCCGATGAGGGCGACTTCTTCGAGATTCAGGAGGCCCACGCCAAGAACATCGTCACCGGCTTCGTCCGCATCGAGGGCTCGACGGTCGGCATCGTCGCCAATCAGCCGCTCGCGCTCGCCGGCGTGCTCGATTCCGACGCCTCGCGCAAAGGCGCGCGCTTCGTGCGTTTCTGCGATTGCTTCAATATCCCGATCGTCACCTTTGTCGATGTGCCGGGCTTTCTGCCGGGGACGGCGCAGGAATACGGCGGCCTGATCAAGCACGGGGCGAAGCTGCTGTTTGCCTACGCCGAGGCGACCGTGCCCAAAGTCACCATCATCACCCGCAAGGCGTTCGGCGGAGCCTATGACGTGATGGCTTCCAAGCACCTGCGCGGCGACATCAACCTCGCCTGGCCGACAGCGCAAATCGCGGTGATGGGCGCCAAGGGGGCGGTCGAGATCATCTTTCGCGCCGACATGAACGATCCCGCCAAGATCGCCGAGCGCACCAAGGAATACGAGGCGCGTTTTCTCTCGCCGTTCGTCGCCGCCGAGCGCGGCTACATCGATGAAGTGATCATGCCGCACGCGACCCGCCGTCGGCTGTCGCGCCTGCTCGCCATGCTGCGCAACAAGAAGCTCGAGAACCCGTGGAAGAAGCACGACAACATTCCGCTGTGACGCCTCCGCGTCATGGCGACTGGGGGCGTTGGCTTTAAGAGCGGCTTGTCAATTGCGCTAAGCTTGCGCTCACGCGTGGCTGTGTCCACGCGGTTCCAGCTCTCGCCCGCGCTCGTGTTGCGGATCGGAATAAAAGGCGCGCTTCTGCGCGTACATGGCGGCGTCGGCCCTGCGCACGACCGACTCCAACCGCTCTCCCTGGCGGCTGGTCGCCGCGCCGATGGATAGGATGAGCGGGACGTTGGAAAAGAACTGGTTGTTGAGCGCGACGAGACTATCGATCGCGATCATCAAATCTTCGCCCTCGTGCTCATGGCGCGCGGGCATCAGAATCGCGAATTCGTCGCCGCCGATTCGCGCGACGGTGCACGGTTCTTCGACCGACTTGCCGAGCACCTCGCCGGCGCGGCGGAGCAACTCGTCGCCCGCCGCATGGCCGAATTGGTCATTGGCGGCTTTCAAGCCGTTGATGTCGAGGATGATGACGGTCACGGTCGAGGGACCGTTGCGCTCGAGGCGGTTGAGCTCTTCGACGAAGAAGGAGCGATTGTAGAGCTTGGTGATGACGTCGTGCTTGCCGAGAAATTCGAGATAGGCTTCCGCCTTCTTGCGGGCGGTGATGTCGGTCAACGCGACCTGCACCAACGACCAGTCTTTTTCGCGGCCGGGAAACACCGAGAATTGCAGATGAAGGTGCAGCGGCGCGCCGTCGAGCGCATAGTTCACCACTTCGCGCTGCTGGAAGAGCTTGCAGTCCCACAAGTCGATCAATTGCTCGCGGAACTGCTGCAGCATCGCATCGCGAAAAACGTCGCGCACGCGAGCGAGCAGCGTCGCCTTGTCGGGAGCGCCGAATAGGGTCAGCGTATGATTGTTGATGTCGATCACCCGAATTTCGTTGGCGCAGCGGACGACGAACTCCGGGTGAACATCGGTGAACACGCGGAAATCGACGATCCCGCAGTTGCGCACCTCTTCGAGCAAAAGCTTGACCCTGCTGAAATCCTCGACCCACAGCGAAATTGGCGAATGTTCGAACAGCCCGCGCGAATAGTCCTCGCTTAGCGCAAGCAGCCGGCGCGCGCCTTCCCGCTCGCTCACGTCGTCGACCGCCACCAGGACGCGCGCCCAGTCCCTCTCGTGGCCCGCGAGCAGCGTGCCCGTGACCTGAATGTCGATGCGCCGCCCTTTCAGCGAATAATTGACGCCGTCGCCGGTGAACCCGCCTTTGCCCTCCCACAATTGCGCAAGTTCCTCGGCGAGGTTGGTCAGCATTTCGTCGCGGAAGATTCGATCGAGATTGGCGAGGAGCTGCGGCGTATTGTCCGCCTCGAACAGCGACAGCGTCCGGCGATTGACCCTCACGACGCGCATGCGGATGGCGCAGGCGCGAATGCGGTCCGGGTCTTCCGCCAGATAGGCGCGCAAGTCGCGAACGCCCGCCGCCCGCCACGCGTCGAACAGCGTCTTTACCGCGCTGTAATCCTCGAGCCACAGCGACACCGGGGCGACTTCGAACATGCTCGCGTCATCGTCAGGGCGCGCGTCCACGGAGGCGGAAATCGGGTTGACCTGAAGGCGCATGCGATCTCCGAATTGCCGCGCGACGACAGCGAAAGACAGCCGGCCGTAGCGCACGAGTTCGCTACGTTACGTCAATCCCCTTACAAACCTTTATCAAGCGTTACGATCCGTTCGAGGAATGGCGGCGAGCGCAGGTCCGCAGGCGACCCGCGGCGGCAATGCCGCAACAGACCGTCCAGAATCCGCGTCCTTCATCTTCTTGAAACCATCAGTTTTTGCAGCGTCTTAACCCTCAAACCAACCGCGTTAACGGATTCACGACCTGGCAAAGTTTGCGGCCCAGTGTCGAGGACATGGGAAGTCGCCGGCACAGGCGGCAGTGCGTCGAACAGAGTTGAGTTATGGCGTTTCGGGTCGACAGGAGCCGCACGATCATCACCGCGATGATCCACGGCCAGACTTTCACGGCGATGGATGTCGCCTGGCTGCGGCGCGAGGTTTTCGCGTCGGGCAAGGTGACGCGCGAAGCGGCGGATGAATTGTTCGCGGTCGAGCGCGCTGGGCTCGCCAACGCGCCCCAGTGGACCGAATTCTTCGTCGAGATGATCCTCGAGCACCTCGTCTGGCGGGCCGGCGAGCCCGGCGTGGTCGATGAGGCGGACGCGAAATGGCTCGCTGCGCGGGTCGACGAATGCTCTTCCGCCAACGCGCTTGCCGCGCTCGCCGCCGTGCTCGGCGAAGCACGCCGGGCGCCCGCCTGGCTCATCGCCTCGGCCCGCTCTCGCGCCGCGCACGGCTGGCCGGGCGCCGAGGCGAGGATACAGCCCGCCCACGTCGGCTGACGCTCGGGCTGACGGAACACGCGAGCGCGCTGGCAATGCGCCCGTGCGGGCCGTAGGTAGGGGCGGACAGCCCTTCACCTAGGATCCCGAAATGGCCGATCTCTCGCAGTTCCCGATCGTCAAGCGTTGGCCCGCCAAGCGGCCGGACGTCATCCAGCTTTATTCGCTGCCGACGCCCAACGGGGTGAAGGTGTCGATCGCGTTGGAGGAACTCGGGCTCGACTACGAGCCGCACCGCATCGACATCATGAAGAACGAGAACATGGAGCCGGCGTTCGTTGCGCTCAACCCCAATGGCAAGATCCCGGCGATGATCGATCCCAATGGCCCGGGCGGCAAACCGCTCGGCCTGTTCGAATCGGGCGCGATCCTCGTCTATCTGGCGGAGAAGACCGGCAAGCTGATGCCAACCGACCCGGCGCGCCGCTACGAGACTCTGGAATGGGTGTTCTTCCAGATGGCCTCGGTTGGGCCGATGTTCGGGCAGGTCGGTTTCTTCCACAAGTTCGCCGGCCGCGCGATCGAGGACAAGCGTCCGCTTGAGCGCTACGTCAAGGAAGCGAAGCGGCTCTTCGAGGTGCTGGAGGCGCGCCTGACCGGCCGCGCCTGGATCATGGGCGAGGACTACACGATCGCGGACATTGCGCTGCTGGGCTGGGTGCGCGGCTTCGTTGGCTTTTACGGCGCAGGCGACCTTGTCGAGTGGTCGAGGCTGAAGGAAGTTCCGCGCTGGTTGGAAGCCGCTGTGGCGCGCCCCGCAGTTCAGCGCGGCCTGACCATCCCGGCTGCCCCATGAAGCGGGAATTGGCTCGAATTCGCGAGCGGGGCAGGCGGCGGACGTGTTTACGCGCCGCCTCCCTTCTCCTAAGAACGCTTTGGGGCAGGCCGCGCGCCTGACCTGAGCGGGGCGCCGATGTTCAACAAGATCCTCATCGCCAATCGGGGCGAAATCGCCTGCCGGGTCATCAAGACCGCCCGTCGGATGGGGATCAAGACGGTCGCGGTCTATTCGGAAGCCGACAAGGACGCGCTGCACGTCGAGATGGCCGACGAGGCGATCGCCATCGGGCCGCCGCCCGCCGCGCAATCCTATCTGCTGATCGAGGCGATCCTCGCCGCCTGCAAGGAGACGGGCGCTGAGGCGGTGCATCCGGGCTACGGCTTCCTCTCCGAACGCGCGGCCTTCGCCACGGCGCTCGCCGACCATCGCCTCGTCTTCATCGGCCCCAATGCGCGCGCGATCGAAGCGATGGGCGACAAGATCGCCTCGAAGACATTCGCCGCCGCCGCCAAAGTATCGACCGTGCCGGGCCACCTTGGCGTCGTCGACAGCCCGAAACACGCCGAGAAGATCGCCGACGAACTCGGCTATCCGGTGATGATCAAGGCTTCCGCAGGGGGCGGCGGCAAGGGCATGCGCATCGCCCACACTCGCAGCGAGGTCGCCGAAGGCTTCGCCCGCGCCAAGTCGGAGGCGTTGTCATCGTTTGGCGACGACCGGCTGTTCGTGGAGAAATTCATCGTCAACCCGCGCCACATCGAAATCCAGGTGCTCGGCGACAAACACGGCCACGTCATTCATTTGGGTGAACGCGAATGCTCGATCCAGCGCCGCAATCAAAAGGTCATCGAGGAGGCGCCCTCGCCGCTGCTCGACGACAAGACGCGGCGCAAGATGGGCGAGCAGGCGGTCGCGCTCGCCAAAGCGGTGAACTACGACTCGGCCGGCACGGTCGAATTCGTCGTCGGCCAGGATCGCAGCTTCTACTTCCTCGAGATGAACACCCGCCTGCAGGTCGAACATCCGGTCACGGAACTCGTTACGGGGGTGGACCTCGTCGAGGAAATGATCCGCAGCGCCTACGGGCTTGAGCTGCGCATCGCGCAAGAGGCGGTGAAGCTCACGGGTTGGGCGGTCGAAAGCCGCATCTACGCCGAGGACCCAACGCGCGGCTTCCTGCCTTCGACGGGACGGCTGGTGAAATACCGGCCGCCCGCCCAAGGCGTGGCGCATGGCGTCACCGTGCGCAACGACACTGGCGTCTACGAAGGGAGCGAGATTTCGCTCTCACTACGATCCGATGATCGCCAAACTCGTCACCCACGCCGCCGATCGCCAAAGCGCGATCGCGGCGCAGGCCGACGCGCTCGACGCCTTCGTCATCGACGGCGTCCGCCACAACATTCCCTTTCTCTCCGCGCTGATGCAGAACGAGCGCTGGCGCGCGGGGCGCCTATCGACTGGCTTCATCGCCGAGGAATTCCCCGACGGCTTCGCGCCGCTGATCGCCGCTGGCGAGAGCGAGCTCGCGCTCGCCGCGGTCGCGGCGCATATCGATCATGTCCACAGCGCGCGCAAACGCGCCATCTCCGGCCAGTTTCGCGACTTCGAACCGGCTGAACGTCGAATTGAAGCGCGTGGTCAAGCTCGGCAAGTCGCAGATTGCGGTCGAGGTTGCGCCGCGCGCCGACGGCGTCGATGTCATCTTCGCCGACGCGCGTCGCCTGCGCGTCGCCTCGCTGTGGAAGCCGGGAGAAGCGGTCTGGCGCGGCGAGATTGACGAGAAGCGGGTGACGGTGCAGGTGCGCCCGATCCTCAACGGCTTCGCGCTCGCCCATCGTGGCGTCAGCGTCGAGGCGCGCGTTTATTCCGAGCGCGAGGCGGCGCTCGCCGCGTTGATGATCGAGCGCAAGGACGCCGGCCGGTCGGGCGCGCTGCTGTGCCCGATGCCCGGTCTCGTCAAATCGATCGCCGTGCGCGAGGGCCAGGAAGTCAAAGTCGGCGAGCCGTTGTGCGTCGTCGAAGCGATGAAAATGGAGAACCTGCTCACCGCCGAGCGCGACGCGACCGTGAAAACGATTCTCGCCAAGCAGGGCGACTCGCTCGCGGTCGACGCGGTGATCATGGAGTTCGCTTGAGAGGGCGGATGGCCGAACGCAGACTTCACGTTGTGGTGGTTGCGGTCGCGCTTTGGCTGGCCGCGCCGTTTGCGCTCCTTTGCGTACCTTTTGCCTCAGCGCAGCCGCTGGCGACGACTGGCGTCTTCCACGGTGTCGGCGTCGTCACGGCGATCGATCCTCAGACCGGCGCGCTGACGCTCGATCACGACGAGATCAAGGGCTTCATGGGGGCGATGGAGATGATGTACCGGGTCGACCCGGGCACGCTCAGCGCCGGCCTTCATGTCGGCGACCGCATTGGCTTTGACATCGACGCCGGCCGCGAAACAATCGTTAGCGTCAAGCGGCTCGAACCCGCAAAATGAACTGCGCGGGGCCGCCCGCATTCCGGAATTAATGCACTAAATCATGAAGTTGCGCCGTCTCCCTCGCTTTCAGTCGCCCGACGTGCTAACCGCCTCGCTTTCCGGCGCCGGCCACTCGGCCCGCCGGCTTGAGTTTGCGAGACAATGAGCGACATCTTTCAAGAAGTTGACGAGGAAGTCCGCCGCGACAAGGCGCTCGAGTTCTGGAAAAAATACCAGAACCTGATCATCGCCGGCGCCGTGCTGATCGTCCTCGCTTCGGCCGGCTTCCGTTTCTATCAAAACCACAAGCTCGCCGGCGAGCAGGCGGCGGGCGGCGCGTTCCAGCAGGCGCTGGCGCTCGATCACGCCGACAAGAGCGCGGAGGCGCAGACCGCGCTGGCCGCGATCGCCGCCGATGCTCCAGCCGGCTATCGTACGCTCGCCCGTCTCACTGGCGCCGCCGTCGAGAGCAAGAGCGATCCCAAGGGCGCGCTCGCGGTCTATGATGCGCTCGCCGCTGACGCTTCGATCGGGCAATTGTTTCAGGAGACGGCGAAGCTCCGCGCCGCGCTGCTGCGCCTCGACCTCGGCGACGCTGCGGCCAAGCCCGCGTTCGAAGCCCTCGCCGCGCCGAGCGGCGCCTATCGCCACACCGCTCATCTCGCGCTCGGCGTCATCGCGCTCGATGCGGGCGACTTCACTGAGGCTGGCAAACAGCTCGATCTCGTCGTCGCCGATCCGGAAGCCCCGACGGCGGAAAAGCGCAGCGCCGAGAGCCTGCTTGGGCTGGTCGCCGCCAATCGGCCGGCCAAGTGAACGCCCGAGAAGCGAGCGCCGGCCCGCGCCGGCAAAAATGAACGCCCGAACATGAGCGCGCAAGAATGAGCGCCAAAGTCGCCGTCATCGGCCGGCCCAACGTCGGCAAGTCGACGCTGTTCAACCGGCTGGTCGGCCGCAAGCTGGCGCTGGTCGACGACCAGCCAGGCGTCACCCGCGATCGCCGCGAAGGCGAGGCGCGGCTCGGCGATCTCAGCTTCACCATCGTCGACACCGCCGGCCTCGAAGAAGGCGCCGGCGAGACGCTGGCCGGGCGCATGCGCGCCCAGACCGAAGCGGCGCTGATCGACTGCGACGCGGTGCTGTTTCTTATCGACGCGCGCGCCGGGGTCACCGGCGGCGATCGGCATTTCGCCCAAGCGGTGCGTCGCTCGGGCAAGCCGGTGATCCTCGTCGCCAACAAGGCCGAGGGGCGAAGCGGGCGCGACGGCGCGATGGAGGCCTTTGACATGGGCCTCGGCGAGCCGATTGCGATTTCCGCCGAACACGGCGAGGGCTTGAGCGACCTCTACGACGCGCTCAGCGCCGTCCTGCCGGACTCCGCGCATGACGACGCCGAGGAGGAGGAAGCCGCGCCGTTGACGCTCGGCGAGGAAGAGGACGGCAGCGAGGCCGACCCAACCAAGCCGCTGCGCATCGCAGTCGTCGGCCGACCCAACGCGGGAAAATCGACCTTGCTCAACCGCATCCTTGGCCAGGAGCGGCTGTTGACCGGGCCGGAGCCTGGACTGACCCGCGACAGCATCGGCCTCGAGATGACCTGGCGCGATCGGCGCTTCAAGCTGTTCGACACCGCGGGCTTGCGCCGCCAGTCCCGCGTCGTCGAAAAGCTGGAGAAACTCGCCACCGCCGACGCGCTGCGCGCGGTGCGCTTCGCCGAAGTCGTTGTCGTGCTGCTTGATGCGACGATCCCGTTCGAGAAGCAGGATTTGACGATCGCCGACCTCGTCGAGCGCGAGGGCCGCGCGCTGGTGATCGGTCTCAACAAGTGGGATCTGATCGCGGACAAGAGCGCGAAGGCGCAGGCGCTGCGCGCCGAGGCGGATCGGCTGCTACCGCAACTGAAGGGCACGCGCGTTATCCCGGTCTCGGGTCTGACCGGCGCGCATATCGACAAGCTCCTCGAGGCGGTGGTCGCGACCCACGCGATTTGGAACCTGCGCATTTCGACCGGCCGGCTCAATCGCTGGCTCGCGCCGGTGATCGAGGAGACGCCGCCGCCGGCGGTCGCCGGTCGGCGGGTGAAGATCCGTTACATGACGCAGCCCAAGGCGCGCCCGCCGTTCTTCGTGCTGTTCGGCAATCAGGTCGAGAACATCCCCGAAAGCTACAAGCGCTATCTCGTCAACGGTCTGCGCGAGACCTTCAGCCTGTTCGGCGTGCCGATCCGACTGTCGATGCGCTCGGGCGGCGAGAATCCATACGCGCCGAAGAAGCGGCGCGGGTAGGGCCTTCCACCGCTCGCGCCTCGGTGGCAGACTTGCCCCACAGGGAGGCTCACCATGACTGACGAACGCCCGATCGTCTTGGCCAGCCCGGCCTTCGCCAGCCGGAGCAGCTGAAACCGCCATGTCGATCGAAGAATTTCGTTCCGCTCGCGATTTTCTGCTGGCGTTGCGCGAAGACTATTCCGCCGCCAAGGCCGAGTTTGTCTGGCCACGGCTCGATCGTTTCAATTGGGCGCTCGACTGGTTCGACGGCGAACTGGCGAGGGGCGAACACGGCGCGCGGCCGGCGCTGAAAATCCTCGGCGACACGACGGAGACTCACACTTTCGCCGAACTTTCACAGGCCTCCTCGCGCGTCGCCAACGGTCTGCGAGCGCTCGGCGCCAAGCGCGGCGACCGGCTGCTGCTGATGCTCGGCAACGTGGCGGCGCTGTGGATCGTGACGCTGGCGGCGATGAAGCTCGGCCTCGTCCTGATCCCCGCGACGCCACAACTCGGCGGCGCGGACATCGACGACCGTTTCGCGCGCGGACGCGCCCGCTTTGTCATCGCCGATCGCGCCGAGGTCGACAAATTCGCCGGCCGTGGCGAGGACGCCGTGCGCATCGCGGTTGGCGGAGCGACGCCTGGCTGGCTCGACTATGCCGACCTGCTGAAGCACGGCGCCAAATTCGAGCCAGATGGCGCGACGCGGGCCGGCGATCCGCTGCTGCTCTATTTCACCTCGGGCACGACGGCGCGGCCGAAGCTGGTGCTGCACAGCCACGCCAGCTACCCGGTCGGCCACCTCTCGACCATGTTCGGCCTCGGCCTGAGGCCTGGCGACGTCCATCTCAACATTTCCTCGCCCGGCTGGGCCAAGCACGCCTGGTCGAGCTTTTTTGCGCCGTGGAACGCAGGCGCCACGATTCTCACGCTCGGCCGCCGCTTCGACGCGCGCTCGGTGCTCGACGATCTCGTCACGCATCAGGCGACCTCGTTCTGCGCGCCGCCGACGGTGTGGCGCATGCTCATCCAGCTCGATCTCGCCCAGTGGAAGGTGGCGCTGCGCGAGATCAACGCCGCCGGCGAGCCGCTCAATCCCGAGATTATCGAGCAGGTGCGCCGCGCCTGGGGACTTAGCCTGCGCGATTCCTACGGCCAGACCGAAACGACGATGATGGTCGGCAATGCGCCGGGCCAGAAGATTGTCGCGGGGTCGATGGGCCGTCCGCTGCCGGGCTATCAGGTGGTTCTGCTCGACGCCGAGGGGCTTGAATCCGATCAGGGCGAAATCGCTCTGCCGCTCGCCTCCAGGCCATTCGGCCTGACGCGCGGCTATCAGAACGAGGCTGGGGAAACCGTCGCGTTCACCGGCGACTATTATCGCACCGGCGATGTCGCGGCGCGCGACGCCGAGGGCTACATCACCTACATCGGGCGCGCGGACGACGTGTTCAAATCGAACGACTACCGCCTCAGCCCGTTCGAGCTGGAGAGCGCGCTGATCGAGCACCCTGCGATCGCCGAGGCGGCGGTGGTGCCTGCGCCCGACCCGATCCGCATGACGACGCCCAAGGCCTATGTCGCGCTCGCGCAAGGCCATGCGCCTGATCGCGCCACGGCGCTGTCGATCTTCATCTTTCTGCACGAGCGCTTGTCGCCCTTCAAGCGCGTGCGCCGCCTGGAATTCGCCGATCTGCCCAAGACGATCTCCGGCAAGATCCGCCGCGTCGAGCTGCGCCAACGCGAAGCCGAGCTTGCCAAAGCCGGCGCCCGCGCCGAGGGCGAGTTCCGCATCGAGGAATTTCCCGAGCTGAAGTAGGGGCGGGGCAAAAGCCTTCCGGCGCTCACGCGCCTGTGGCAGATTGTCGCCACATCGAACAGGAGCGCCCATTATGTCCGACGATCATCCCATCACGATCGCGCCGGCCGACGGTCGCGTCATCATTCGCTGGCGCGGCAAGACGATCGTCGACACCAAGCGCGCGCTGGCGCTGCGCGAGCATGTCTATCCGCCGGTGTTGTACGTGCCGCGCGAGGACGCCGACATGAACCTCTTGGCGCGCACCGCTTCGAAGACCACTTGCCCCTACAAGGGCGAGGCGAACTACTTTTCGCTGCGCGATGGCGCGCAGGAAGCGCCCGACGCGGTCTGGACCTACGAGCACCCCAAGGTCGGCGTCGCCGCGATCAAGGACCATCTCGCCTTCTATCCCGACCGCGTTGAGATCGAGCGCAAGCCGGGCTGAGCCGCTTCCTTCTCCAGCTTCGCTGGAGAACGGGAGCGCCATCTGGGCGTTTGGGTAGCCTCTCCCGCCATCAGCGGGAGAGGAAGAAATTGGACGGTAGTCTTCACATCGCCTGCAGCATGCCGTGACCCTTGGGGGTCATCATGCCTTCGCAGGTGCCCTTGGCGACGTATTTCCAGGATGGCGCGATCGTAGTCGACGGTCGAGGTGCCCGCGCAGGATCGTGCCGGCGCCGGCGGCGCAATCGTTCTTGCCGGCGAGCGCGACGCCGTAGCACTTGTCGGCGCCGGGCTGGGCGGGGGCGGGGCCGGCCTTGGCGGCGGTGGCGAGCGGCGAGAGCGGCGGCGAGCGAGCCGGCGAGGGCGCGGCGGTGAAGACGGTCTTGGCGATCATGGGCGTTTTCCTCTCGTTAAGTCAATGATTTTACTTGAGCCTCGGCGGTCGCCGCGCTCGCTGGCCGAAGTCTCGGCCTTGCACAAGGTCATTCGCCGGCAACCCGGCGCGGTTACCGACGCGCCGATCACGAAATCGTGAACGCTGCGAAATCGCCGCCGCCGCCGCGACTTGCCCTCGCCGCGAGGATGGGGCCATAAGGCCGCTCCGCGCGGCTGAGCGAGGCGCGCGCTGCGATTCGCCCGCGTTTTTGTCACGAGCCCGAGCCCATGCGCCTCTCCCGCTATTTCCTGCCGATCCTGAAGGAGACCCCGAAAGAGGCGGAGATCGTCTCGCATCGGCTGATGCTGCGCGCCGGCATGATCCGTCAGGAGGCGCGCGGGCATCTACGCCTGGCTGCCGCTCGGGCTTGCGCGTGCTGCAGAAGATCAGCGCGATCGTGCGCGAGGAGCAGAACCGCGCCGGCGCGATCGAACTCTTGATGCCGACGCATCCAATCGGCCGATCTCTGGCGCGAATCCGGCCGCTACGACGACTACGGCAAGGAGATGCTGCGCATCCGGGACCGTCACGAGCGCGACATGCTGTTACGGGCCGACCAACGAGGAGATGATCACCGAGATCTTCCGCGCCAACGTGCGCTCGTACAAGGATCTGCCGCTCAACCTCTATCACATCCAGTGGAAGTTCCGCGACGAGGTGAGGCCGCGCTTCGGCGTCATGCGCTCGCGCGAATTCCTGATGAAGGACGCCTATTCGTTCGACCTCGACGCCGCGGGCGCGCGCCATTCCTACAACAAGATGTTCGTCGCCTATCTGCGCACCTTCGCGCGGCTCGGCCTCACCGCGATCCCGATGGTCGCCGACACCGGCCCGATCGGCGGCGATCTCAGCCACGAGTTCATCATCCTCGCCGTCACCGGCGAGAGCGAGGTGTTCTGCCACCGCGACTATCTCGGCTTCGCTCCGCCGCCCGTCGACCATCGACTTCGACAACGTCGCGGCCATGCAGGGCGTGGTCGACAAATGGACCTCGCTCTACGCCGCGACCTCGGAGAAGCACGACGCGGCGGCCTTCGCCGCGCTCCCCGAGGCCTCGCGCATTTCGGCGCGCGGCATCGAGGTCGGCCATATTTTCTACTTCGGAACCAAGTACTCCGCGCCGATGAAGGCGGTCGTCAACGGCCCCGACGGCAAGGAGCATCAGCGTGCACATGGGCTCCTACGGCATCGGCCCGAGCCGCTTCGCCGCGGCGCTGATCGAGGCCGACCACGACGAAGCCGGCATGATCTGGCCCGACGCCGTCGCGCCCTTCGACGTCGGCATCATCAATCTCAAGGTCGGCGATGCGGCTTGCGACGGCGCCTGCGCGCGCATCTACGCTGAACTTACCGCCAAAGGCCGGCTCGACGTGCTCTACGACGATCGCGACGAGCGGCCGGGCGCGAAATTCGCCACGATGGACCTCATCGGCCTGCCCCATCAGGTGATCGTCGGCCCCAAGAGCCTCGCCGAGGGCAAGGTCGAGATCAAGAACCGCCGCAGCGGCGAGCGCGAACTCGTCAGCCTCGAAGCGGCGATCGCCAAGCTTGGCGGCGACGAGCGTGAGCGAGCGAGGGATCGGCGGCTGCGGCCGTTGCGCCTTCGCCCCGCCTGGCGGGGAGGGGAGACGCGGGCCGCGACGCCGCGCATGACGCGGCGACTCGCCCTTCTCCGCGTTCGAATGGATGATCGCGCTTGCGCTATCTGCGCGCGCGGCGCGCGCATGGCTCGGTGTCGGTGATCGCCGGCTTCTCGTTTCTCGGCATCGTCGCTCGGCGTCGCCGCGCTGATCGTCGTCATGTCGGTGATGAACGGTTTTCGCCACGACCTGATGGACAAGATGATCGGCCTCAACGGCCACATGTTCCTGCAGGGCGTCGAGACGCCGCTGACCGACTACGAGGCGGTGACCGAGCGCGTCGCCAAGGTTCCGGCGTCGACGCTGGCGCTGCCGCTGGTCGAGGGCCAGGCCTTCGCCTCCTCCCCCTCCGGCTTCCGGCCCGGCGCTGGTGCGCGGCATGCGCGAGGCCGATCTCGAAGCGCCTGCCGGGCGTCGAGCGCCATATCACGCAAGGCTCGCTCGACGGCTTCGACGCCGGGCAGGGCGTCGCCATCGGCGCCAAGCTCGCCGAGCATCTCAGCCTCGGGTCGGCGACAAGATCACGCTGATCGCCCCGCACGGCGCGCAGACGCCGTTCGGCGTCACGCCGCGCATGAAGAGCCTACACGGTCGCGCGCGATCTTCCAGATCGGCATGGCGACCTTCGACGGCACCTTCGTCTTCATGCCGCTCGCCGAGGCGCAGGACTATTTCAATCTCGACGGCCAGGCCAACGTCATCGAGGTCTATGTCGACGACCCCGACCAGATCGACGCGATGCGCGACGCGCATCGCCGACGCCGAGCAGCGGCCGATGATCGACACCGACTGGCGCCAGCACAACAAGAGCTTCTTCGACGTGCTCAACGGTCGAAGCCAACGTGATGTTCGTCGATCCTGACCCTGATCGTGCTGGTCGCCGCGCTCAACATCATCTCCGGCCTGATCATGCTGGTGCAGGACAAGGCGCGCGCGATCGCGGTGCTGCGCACGATGGGCGCGACGCGCGGCGCGATCATGCGCATCTTCCTCATCACCGGCGCGACGATCGGCGTCGTCGGCACGCTCTGCGGGCTCGTGCTCGGGCTGCTCGTCGCCCACAATGTCGAGCCGATCCGCAAGGGCCTGAGCTGGCTGCTCGGCGATCAACCTGTTCCCGTCGGAGTTCTACTTCCTCTCGCAACTGCCCTCGCGCGTCGAAACGCACGACGTGATCGCGGTCGTCGCTGATGGCGCTGGTCCTCTCGCTCGCCGCGACGATCTATCCCTCCTGGCGCGCGGCGCGGCTCGATCCGGTCGAGGCGCTGCGCTATGAGTGACGCGCCGCCGGCCCTGCTGGCTCGAGGGCATCGAGCGCCGCTACGGGCGCGGCGAGACGATCATCGAGGTGCTGAACGGCGCCGAACTCGACGCTCTGGCCCGGCGAGTCGGTGGCGCTGATCGCGCCCTCGGGCGCCGGCAAGTCGACGCTGCTGCATATCGCCGGCCTGCTCGAGACGGCCCGACGCCGGCGAGGTCCATGTCGGCGGCGCGCCGACGGCGGCGATGACCGACGACGAGCGCACCGCGATCCGGCGCGTCGAGATCGGCTTCGTCTACCAGTTCCATCACCTGCTGCCCGAGTTCTCGGCGCTCGAGAACATCGTGCTGCCGCAGATGATCGCCGGCCTCAGCCGCGCCGAGGCGGCGAGCGCGGGCGCGCGAGCTGCTCGACTATCTCGGCCTCGCCGCGCGCGAAAAACATCGCCCGGCCGAACTGTCAGGCGGCGAGCAACAGCGCGTCGCCATCGCCAGAGCGCTCGCCAACGCCCCGCGCGTGCTGCTCGCCGACGAGCCGACCGGCAACCTCGACCCCAAGACCGCCGACCACGTGTTCGACACGCTCGCCGACGCTGGTGAAGGCGAGCCAGCGTCGCGGCGCTGGTCGCGACGCACAATCTGGATCTGGCGGCGCGGATGGATCGGCGGGTGACGCTTAGGGAGGGGAGGGTGGTGGAGACGTAGGCGGGCGTGGGGGAAGCGAAGCGCGCCTCAGGCGGCGGGCGCGATCATAAGGCGATAGCCGAGCGCTTTGGTCACGCCTGCGAGCGTCTCGAGCGTCGGATTGCCGTCAGCGCTGAACGCCTTGTACATCGTCTCTCGGCTCAGCCTGGCGGCCTTGGCGACCTGCGCCATACCGCGCGCGCGCGCGATGTCGCCGATCGCGGCGGCGATCAAAGCGGGATCGCCGTCCTCGAAGGCGGCCTCGAGATAGGCCAATTCCGCCTCGGGCGACGTCAGCCGCTCGGCGGGATCCCAAATTGCCGTCTCGATCGCCATTTCAGACTTCCTTCGCCAGTGCCTTGGCGCGCGCGATATCAGCGTTCTGGCTCTTCTTGTCGCCGCCACAAAGCAGAATGATCGCGACGTCGCGGCGTTGAACGAAGTACACGCGATAACCCGGGCCAAAATCGATACGGAGTTCGCTGACGCCTTCGCCGACCGCCTTCACGTCGCCGGGATTGCCCAGAGACAGTCACCGGATGCGGATGTCGATCCTGGCGACCGCTTTCCCATCCCGTAGTTCGGCGAGCCACGACGAGAACGCTGCGGTTTGCCGGACTTCGATCACGGAAAAGTCTTAGCGCGCGGCGATATCGTTGTCAATTATAATACACAATGGAACGCCGGAAGCGCCCCGCTCAGCCCGCTCGGCTTCACACCTGCTCGACCGCCTTCACCTGTTCGGGCAGGAAGTGCTTCAGCAGGTTCTCGATGCCGTGCTTGAGCGTCGCGGTCGAGGAGGGGCAGCCGGAGCAGGCGCCTTTCATGCCGAGGTAGACGGTGCCGTCGCGGAAGCCCTTGAAGACGATGTCGCCGCCGTCGCCGGCGACCGCCGGGCGCACGCGCGTCTCGATCAGTTCCTTGATCGCTTCGACCGTCTCGACGTCCTCGGCGTGGAAGAACTCGTCGCCCTCAGCCGCCGCCTCGCCGGTCAGCGCCGGCGCGCCGGAAAGGAAGAACTCGGTGACGACGCCGAGCACGGCGGGGCGCAAATGCTGCCATTCGCCCTCGTTTTTGGTCACCGAAATGAAGTCAGGCGCGAGGAATACGCCGCCGACGCCGGGCAGCTCGAGCAGCGCCTTGGCCAGCGGCGAACGCTCGGCCTCGAGCGAGTCGCGCGCTTCGAAGGTGCCCGCCTCGAGCACCGGACGGCCGGGCAGGAATTTGAGCGTCGCGGGATTGGGCGTCGCCTCGGTCTGGATGAACACGGGCCTGCTCCTCAGGAAATCAAGCGCTTCGCACTATGAGATAGGCGCGAGAGGGGGCGAGCGCAAGCTTGCCCGGCGCTTGAGGGGCGCCCTGGCGCCCCGAGCCCCGAATCCGAATTTCCCCTGACGGCGCATTTGGCTACAAGGAAACGTTCGCATTCGAGGATAGGCCATGGCCGAGGCTGGGCGCGCCCGGACCCCGGGGCGGGACGTGCGAGAACAAGGCGCAGCGCGGTGACCGGCGCCTTCCGGCTGGCCGCCGGCGGCCGCGTCGACCGTGCGAGGCCCCTGCGTTTCACCTTCGACGGCAAGGCTTACGTCGGCTGCGCCGGCGACACGCTGGCTTCGGCTTTGCTCGCCAACGGCGTCCATCTGATGGCGCGCTCGTTCAAATATCACCGGCCGCGCGGCCTGCTCGCGCTGGGCGCCGAGGAGCCCAATGCGCTCGTCGCGCTCGACGCCGGCCCCGGCCGCGTTACGCCCAACCTGCGCGCGACCCAGATCGAGCTTTACGATGGGCTGAAAGCTGAGAGCCAGAACGCATGGCCCTCGCTGCGCTGGGACGCGCTGGCGCTCACCGGCCTCTTCGCCGACTTCATGCCCGCCGGCTTCTACTACAAGACCTTCATGCAGCCGAAGGGCGCCTGGGCGCGGCTCTACGAGCCGATCATCCGCCGGGCAGCGGGCGTCGGGACGGCGCCCAAGGCGGCCGATCCCGACCACTACGCCTTCGAATACGCGCACTGCGACGTTGCGGTGGTCGGCGGCGGCCCCGCCGGCCTTGCCGCCGCGCTCGCCGCCGCACGCGCCGGGGCGCGCGTCATCCTGTTTGACGAGCAGGCCGAGTTCGGCGGCTCGCTCCTCGCCGAAACATCGGCGCGGATCGACGGCGCCGATTGTTCGGTCTGGCTCGCCGCGACGCTGGCGGAGCTCGCCGCCGCGCCGCGCGTGACGCTGCTCAAGCGCACCCAGGCGTTCGGCCTCTACGCACAGAACTTCCTCGCCGCCGTGCAGCGCCTGACCGACCATCTCGCTGCGCCCAATCCGGGCGCCCCGCGCGAACGGCTGTGGCAGGTGCGCGCCAAGCGCATCGTGCTGGCGGCGGGCGCGCATGAGCGCCCGCTGGTTTTTCCCGACAACGACCGGCCCGGGATCATGCTCGCAGAGAGCGCGCGCGCCTTGGCGACGCGTTACGGCGTGCGGCCGGGCGCCCGCGTCGTCGTCGCCACCGCGCATGACTTGGCCTATCGCGCCGCGCTCGATCTCGCCGCCGCCGGCATCGAGATCGCCATGATTGCCGATTTGCGCCCGCACGCCGAGGGCGAATTGCCTGAGGCCGCGCGCCGCGCCGGCCTGCGCGTCGAGACCGACGCGGCGATCCTTGGGACCTACGGCGTTCAGCGCGTCACCCATGCGATCGTCGGCAAGCATACGCCGGGCGCGGGCGAGCCGATCGCCTGCGACTGCATCGCGATGAGCGGCGGCTGGAGCGCCAACGTCGCCCTGCACGCGCAGGCGCGCGGCAAGCTCGCCTTCGACGAGACGACGCAAAGCTTCCTGCCCGCCGGGCCGGCGGACGGCCCGCGTTCGGCCGGCGCCTGTCGCGGCGCCGTCTCGCTTGCCGAGGCCCTGGCCGACGGCGGGGCGGCGGGCGCGGAAGCAGCGGGCGCCGTGGCGCCGGCGCCTCCGCGCGTCGAGGGCGCGGCGCCAATGAGCGGCGGCCCGTTCAGCCTGGTCGTCGGCTCCGCGAGCCCGCGGCCGGCCAAAGCCTTCGTCGACTTCCACAACGACGTCAGCGCGCGGGATATCGCGCTCGCCGCGCGCGAGGGCATGCGCTCGATCGAACACATCAAGCGCTACACGACCAGCGGCATGGGCGTCGATCAGGGCAAGACCACCAATCTCAACGCGTTGGCGATCGCGGCTGAGGCGCTCGGCAAGCCGATCGCCGAGGTCGGGCTGACGACGTTCCGCCCGCCCTATACGCCGGTGACTTTCGGCGCGCTCGCCGGCCTCGCGCGGGGCGACCTGTTCGATCCGATCCGCGAAACGCCGCTGCACGGCTGGTCGGCGCGACAGGGCGCCGTATTCGAAGAGGCGAGCTTGTGGAGGCGCGCCTCGCGGTTTCCGAAAGCGGGCGAAAGCGCGCAGGAGACGTTGCAGCGTGAGTGTCTGGCGACGCGCGCCAGCGTCGGCATCCAGGACGCTTCGACGCTCGGCAAGATCGAGGTCGTCGGCCCGGATGCGGCGGCGTTTCTCGATCGCCTGTATGTCAATTCCCTCGCCAAGCTGCCGGTCGGGCGCGCCCGCTACGCGGTTATGCTGAGCGAGGACGGTTACGTCATGGACGACGGCGTCGTCATGCGCCTCGCCGCCGATCGCTTTCATGTCACGACGACGACCGGCGGCGCAGGGCGCGTCTTTGCGATGATGGAGGATTATCGCCAGACCGAATGGCCGGAGCTCAAGGTCTGGTTCGCTTCGATCACCGAGCAATGGGCGACCATCGCGATCAACGGCCCCAATGCGCGCAGGCTGATCGCGCCGCTGGTCGAAGGGATCGACCTCTCGCCCGCCGCCTTCCCGCATATGAGCCTGCGCGAGGGGCGCGTCGCCGGCGCGCCGACGCGGCTCGCGCGGATGAGCTTCACCGGCGAACTCGGTTTCGAGCTCAACGTGCCGGCCGACTTCGGCGAGAGCGTGCTGGAGGCGATTTGGGCCGAGGGCGAGAAATTCGGCGCCGCCGCCTATGGGCTCGACGCGCTGCACCTGCTGCGAGCGGAGAAGGGCTATGTGATCGTCGGCCAGGAGACCGACGGGACGACGACGCTCGACGATCTCGGCCTGACGCGCATGGCGGCGATGGCCAAGCCCGACTTCATCGGCAAGCGCTCGCTGGCGCTGCCCGATCTCAAGCGCGCGGGGCGCAAGCAACTCGTCGGTCTGCTACCCGACGATCCCGCCTTCACGCCCGAGGAAGGCGCCCAGATCGTCGCCGTGGCGCGCCCCACGATCGGCTCGCCCGCGCTCGGCCACGTCACGTCGTCCTATCTCAGCCCGACGCTTGATCGCAGCTTCGCCCTGGCGCTGGTCGCCGACGGGCGCGCGCGGCTGGGCGAGACGCTGTTCGCGACGACGAACGAGGCGGCGCGGCCAGTCAGGCTGGTTGGGCCGGTGTTCTACGACAAGGAGGGGCGCCGCCTTGAGCTCTGACACGATGCGCCGCGCGATCCTTGCGGGGCGCCCGCTGCCGCAAGAGCCGCGGGTCGCGGCGACGCTCGCGCCCTTCGCCGCGCGCTGGCTGCTGCGCGGCGGCCCGGAGGTCAGCCTAGCCGCGGGCGTCGCTTTCGGCGCGGCGCCGCCGTTGCAGCCGCTGCGCGCCGAGGTGGCAGGCGCGCGCGCCGCGCTGTGGCTCGGCCCGGACGAATGGCTGCTGATCGCCGAGGACGAGGCGACGGGGCTCGGTGACGCCATGAGGGCTGCGCTTTCAGGCGTTCCCCACGCGCTGATCGACGTCTCGCATCGGCAATGCGCGATCGAGCTGGTCGGCCCCGGCGCGGCGCGGCTGGTCAACGCCGGCTGCCCGCTCGATCTCGATCTCGACGCGTTTCCGGTCGGCACGGCGGCGCGCACGCTGCTGCTTAAGGCCGAGATCGTGCTGTGGCGGCGCGAGGCCGAGCGCTTTCGGCTGGAAGTCGCGCGCTCCTTCGCGCCTTACCTTGCCGCGGTGCTCAACGCCTCAGCGCGCGACCAGGGCGCGGAGTGAACGCGGATTGCGTCCGCCTGCGGCCGGTTGCAATGTCAGAAAGCCGAGGACTTTGCCGCGAGGCCCAGGTGATCAGCGTGTTCGAACTCTTCAAGATCGGTCTCGGGCCGTCGTCGTCCCACACCACCGGGCCGATGAAGGCGGCGGGCGCGTTCGTCGACGGGCTCGCCGCGCGCGATGAACTCCGCTCCGTCGCTAGCGTCGTGGTCACGCTATTCGGCTCGCTCGCCTTCACTGGCAAAGGCCATGCGACCGACAAGGCGGTTACGCTCGGCCTCGCGGGCGAACGGCCGGAGAGCGTCGATCCCGATCGCGTCGAGGCGCTCGTTGCCGAAATCGCCGCGCGCAAGGCGTTGTGGCTTGCTGGCAGGCACGAAATCGCTTTCGATCCGTCAACCGGCATCCGCTTCGACTATGTCCACGCGCCGACGCGCCATCCCAATACGCTCGCGTTCTGCGCGCGCGACGGGGCGGGCGCGCTGATCGCCCAAGAGCGCTGGCTCTCGCTCGGCGGTGGGTTCATCGCGCGCGAAGATGAGTCGCCGCTCGCCGCGGCGCCAGCCTTCGTCGCGCCATTTCCCTTCGCCAACGCGATCGAGCTGCTCGCGCGCGCCGCCGACAATCATCTCACGATCGCCGAGCTGGTGCGCGCCAACGAGGCTGCTCTCGATCCCGGCGGCGATCTCGACGCGCGGCTCGACCGCTTGCTCGCCGCCATGTTCGGCTCGCTCGAGCGCGGCCTGACACGCGAGGGGCCGCTGCCGGGCGGGCTCGCGGTCGCGCGCCGCGCCAAGGCGATCCACGATAGGCTGATCGCCGACGTCGGCCGCAACGCCCGCGCCGCTCATGAAATCATGGACTATGTCGCGGTCTATGCGATGGCGGTCAACGAGGAGAACGCCGCCGGCGGGCAGGTGGTCACCGCGCCAACCAATGGCGCTGCCGGCGTGATGCCGGCGACGCTGCGCTACTATCGCGATCACTGCGCCGGCGCCACGACAAAGGGTCTGCGCGACATGCTGCTGACGGCGGCGGCGATCGGCGCCCTGTTCAAGATGAATGCTTCGATCTCTGGCGCCGAGGTCGGCTGCCAGGGCGAAGTCGGCGTCGCTTCGTCGATGGCGGCGGCCGGCCTCTGCGCGGCGCTCGGCGGCGTCAATGCGCAGATCGAGAACGCCGCTGAGATCGCGATGGAGCATCACCTCGGCATGACCTGCGATCCGATCGGCGGGCTGGTGCAGATCCCCTGCATCGAGCGCAACGCCTTCGGCGCGATCAAGGCGATCGCCGCCGCTTCGCTCGCGCTGCGCGGCGACGGGCGTCACAAGGTGTCGCTCGACAGTGTCATCGCGACAATGCGCCAGACCGGCGCCGACATGGGCTCGAAATACAAGGAGACGTCGCTCGGCGGGCTCGCGGTCAATTTCGTCGAGTGCTGAACCAAGCCGCCAATTGCGCGGTCAGTGGCGCGGGCCTCCGCGCCCGCGCGGCCACGGAGGGCCGCGCCACTGACGACCTTCCAGCCCGCTCACTCGCGCTCGATCCGCGTCCAGCCGTTGAGGCCGAGCCGCTCCTGCGGCAGGTACGCGGCCTTGTAGGCCATCTTGCGCGAGCCCTCGACCCAATAGCCGAGGTAGACGTGCGGCAGCCCCAGCCGGCGCGCCTTGGCGATGTGCTCAAGGATCATGAAAGCGCCGAGTGAGCGCTGGCTCTCGTCAGGCGAATAAAAGGAATAGACGAGCGACAGCCCGTCGGCGAGCCGGTCGGTCAGGCAGGCGCCCACCAGCGGTCCGTCGCTCTCGCGGCGCGCGCCGACGCCGCAGCGCCGATATTCGGTCAGCGACGTGTCGATGTGGCTGTCTTCGATCATCATCGAATAGTCGAGCATCGACATATCGGCCATGCCCCCGTCGGGGTGGCGCGAATCGAGGTAGCGGCGAAACAGCGCGTATTGCTCGCCGGTCGGCTTGTTGGGCGCGGTCTCGCCGACGATGTCGGCGTTCGCCCTAAGCACCCGCCTCTGGCTGGCGCTGGGGCGGAAATCCTCGACCAGCACGCGCACCGACACACACGCGCGGCAGTTCTCGCAGGCGGGGCGGTAGGCGATAGTTTGCGAGCGACGGAAGCCGGTCAAGGTGAGCGCGTCGTTGAGCGTTCCCGCGCGCTTGCCGACAAGATGCGTGAACACCTTGCGCTCCTGCATGCCCGGCAAATAGGGGCAGGGCGAAGGGGCGGTGAGGTAAAACTGGGGGGCGTCCCGCAATTCGCGAGTCACGCTGTCGCCCTCCTCGAAGCGTCGCACAACTCGGCAAGGCTAGAACGGATCGCGCCCGATAGGAATGGCCATGAAAAAATATTCGCCGGCCTTATTCACATGCGCCGCACCACGGTCACCCCGGCGAGCATGTCGTGCAGGCAGCGCTTCTCGACGTCGATCAGCGACACCAGGAAGATCGGCGGAAAGAACCAGCTGAGGTAGAAAAACACGGCGTGAGCGGCCGCGTTAATGAAGGGAACGCGGGCGCCGTCTTCGTGCATGCGCATCTCCAACCCCGCCGCCCGCATGCCGGGGGTCGCCATTTTCCGACCCGAAACGGTGAGGCCGTTGTAGAAAAAGGCGACGGCCGGAAAGAGCGGCGGCAGCAGGAACAGCGACAGGCCGAGGGTGAGGACCAGCAACGCCAGCCAGATTGCGAACGCCAGGATCGACACCACGACCAGATCGAGCGCCAGCGCCACAATGCGGCGGGTGCGTACGCCAGACAGCGGATCGACCCGATAGGTCGAAGCGGCGGTGAATTGGGTCACGGCAAGCTCCTTCGGCCAGGAGGGCCGGGCAGGGCGCATGTGGGGGGCGAAAGAGTCGAATCCAAGTGCGTCGAAACAAGGGCGCGAATCGGTAACGCCCAATCAAGGCGGCGCCCCGAGGATGCCGCGGGGCCTGAACACCAGCACGATCGCCAGGAGCGAAAACACCGCAACATCGCGATAATCGGCGGAGAAATAGGTCTGCCACCCCGCTTCGAAGCCGCCGACGATCAAACCGCCCAAAAAAGCTCCCGGAATCGAGCCGACGCCGCCGAGAATCGCGGCGATCAGCGCTTTGAGCCCCAAGCTGGTCGCCGCGCCATAGCCGACCGAGCCGTAATACATCGTCATCACGAAGCCCGAGAGGCCGGCGAAGGCGCTAGCCAGCGCGAAGGTCTGGGCGAGGATCGCGCGCGGGCTGACGCCGAACAGTTGCGCGGCGAGCGGATCGTCGGCATAGGCGCGCCAGCGCCGCCCGAAGCGGGTAAAGCGCATCGCGGCGAGCAGCGTCAGGCCGGCTGTGAGCGCAAAGCCGCCGGCGAGCAGCGTGTCAGGCGCGGTGGTGACGATGAAGCCGTGCGCCCGCGCCAGGGCAAAGGGCGCGTTGAACATCGGGCTGACCCAGGTCTGGCGATTGCCCTGCGACAGGCGCAGGAGTTCGCCGAGAAAAAGTGCGAGGCCAACAGTCGCGACCAGCGCCTGCTGGCCGGTGGCGCCGCTCAAGGGGGAAAAGACCCAGCGGCTGGTCGCCACGCCCCACAGCGCCGCGCTCGCCGCGCCCAGCGTCAATGCGGTCGCAAGAATGGTCGCCGGCGCCTGTCCGGCGGCGAGCATCGCGCCGAGCGCCGCTGCGTAACCTCCAACAGCGGCAAGATCGCCGAACGCCAGATTGATGCGACCAACAAGGCCGTAGACCAGCGAATAGGCGGCCGCCAGCAGCGCGTAGATCGCCGCCAGCGGCAGGCCGTTGAGCGCCTGCTGAAAGGCGTAGGCGACGCCGAGGGGCAGGCGCGGCACGCCGGCAAGATCGCCGAGCGGGGCGGGGTCGGCCGCGCGCGCTTCGGGCGTCGGCAGCCAGAAGCGATCGAGGAAATAGAGGTTGGTGTCGCTGAGCGCGCGCCCGTCGATCGCGATCGCGGTCAGTTCATCCGAGCGCAGAGGACGGCCGGGCTCGCGAAAGCGACAGTCGGCGACGTGGTTGCTCTCGCCGCCGTCGAGCGCGAGGCGGAAGGCGACGCTGAGTCCGCGTCCATCGGCGAACTCGTGCTGGCTGACGACATCGATAGTTGCGCCCGGCGGCAGCAGCGCCGGCAGCGCCATGCGGCACAGGCGCGCCTGATCGGTCTCGACCTGCCTCGCGCAGGCGGCGAGCGTCACAGCGGCGAGCGCGGCGAAAAGGAGTTTGGCCGGTCTCACGCGCCGCGCGTCCGCGCCGTGCGGCGGCGTTGCTTGGCGCGGTTGCCGCAGATCTCCATTTCGCACCAACGGCGAGTGTTGTTTTTCGACGTGTCGTAAAATAGCCAGCCGCAAGCGAGGCCGCCACATTCCTTGATCCGCGTGGGATCGCGGGTCGTGAGCAGCGCGATTGCGGCGAGCGCGATCGGCCCCAGCGCCGCGGCGAGCGGATCGTCGGCGACGCGCCAGCGCCAGCGCCAATGCTGGTTCTCTGCGTCCGCGGCGAGCCGGGCGGCGGCCAGCCAGCGGGCGTGACGCGCCGTGAGGTCGTCGAGCGCGGCGGGCGGCGGCTCCAAGCGACGGGCGATCGCAGCCGCGAGCGCGTGGATGTCGCGCCGCAGGCTGCGAGCCTTGTTGAGCAGCGAAGCGCCGAATGCAGGGTCGGCGGCGAGGCGGGCGCGCAAGCTCGCCGTCTCGGCCGCCTCGAGCGCCCCCGCGTGCTCCAGCCAGTCGGCGACATGCTGTGGCGCCTGCAGGTGGTCCCGCCAGGTCGGGAATCCGCGCCCCAATTCGCTATTGGCGAAATCGAGCGCGAGGTCGCCGGCGATCAGCGCGATCGAGCCTGCGCGGGACGGCGGCAGGGATGCGCTTGTCATCGTCATAACCGGCTTTCGGAGTTACTTCCGGCGTGCGTCTTCTGAGGCTAACCGTTCATAATGGATTTGAAGGTTATAGGGAAATCGTCGCCGTTCGCCACACGATCTTCATCCGGCGCCGACGACCTTCAGCCGCGCGCACGCAGTGTCTCGGCGGCGCGCGGCGCGAAATAGGTCAGCACGCCGTCGGCGCCGGCGCGCTTGAACGCGATCAGGCTCTCCATCATCGCCTTGTCGCCATCGAGCCAGCCATTCTCGGCCGCCGCCATGATCATCGAATATTCGCCGCTGACCTGGTAGGCGAAGGTCGGCGCGCCAAATTCGTCTTTCACCCGGCGCACGATGTCGAGATAGGGCATGCCGGGTTTGACCATCACCATGTCGGCGCCCTCGGCGAGATCGAGCTCGACCTCGCGCAGCGCCTCGTCGGAATTGGCGGGGTCCATCTGGTAGGTGCGCTTGTCGCCCTTCAACGCGCCCGCCGAGCCGACCGCGTCGCGAAACGGGCCATAGAAGGCCGAAGCGTATTTGGCCGCGTAAGCCATGATCTGCACGTCGATGAACCCTTCCGCGTCGAGCGCGGCGCGAATGGCGCCGACGCGCCCGTCCATCATGTCGGAGGGGGCGATGACGTCGGCGCCGGCGCGCGCCTGGGTGAGCGCCTGACGCGCCAGCGCCGCGACGCTCTCGTCGTTGAGGATCGTCTCGCCCGACATCAAGCCGTCGTGGCCGTGACTGGTGTAGGGATCGAGCGCAACGTCGGTGATCAGCCCGAGGTCGGGGAATTCCTTCTTGATCGCGCGACAGGCCTTGCACACCAGATTGTGCTCGTTGAACGCCTCGCTGCCGAACTCGTCCTTTAGCTTCGCCTCGGTGAAGGGAAAGAACGCGATCGCCGGAATTTCGAGCGCGACCGCGCGCTCGGCGGCGCGCACCGCCTCATCGACGCTCAGACGCTCGACGCCCGGCATCGCCGCCACGGGAACGCGCTGTTTGACGCCCTCGACCAGGAACAGCGGCCAGATCAGGTCGGCGGCGGTGAGCACGTTCTCCGCCACCAGCCGCCGCGTCCATTCCGCCTTGCGATTGCGGCGCATCCGTAGCGGCAGATCGAGGCGCGGCGCGGCGGGCGAATGAGGGGCTTTGGGCATGGGATCAAGCTCCAGGCTGCGGCGCTTATAGGCGCCGGGGCGAGACTTGGCGAGGGCCTCGCCGCCTTAGCCTTAAGAGCGCACGCGCACGTATTCGCCTGGCGCATCGGCGAGCGGGGCGAGCTTGCCAGCGCCCGGTTCGCGCGGCGCGACCCTGGCCGGCGCCTGCGCCGTCTGCCAGGCGAGCCAGTCGGGCCACCAGGAGCCGGCGGTCTCCTTGGCCGCGGCGAGCCAGTCGTCATACGCGCCGCGCGTCTCGCCGCCGGTCCAATGCTGGTATTTCGGCTTGCCCGGCGGATTGACGACGCCCGCGATATGGCCGGAGCCGGCAAGGACGAAGCGCACCGCGCCGCCGAACAGCTTGGCGCCGGCGAACACGGACCGCGCCGGCGCGATGTGGTCCTCGCGCGTCGCCAGTTCGTAAACCGGGACCGTCACGCTGGAAAGGTCGATGCGGCGGCCCTCGATCGTCAGCTTGCCCTTGGCGAGGTCGTTCTGCAGGTAGCAATGGCGCAGATAGAAGCGGTGATTGGCCGCGGGCATGCGCGTCGAGTTGGCGTTCCAGACCAGGAGGTCGAACGGCATCGGCTCCTTGCCCTTGAGATAATTGTTGACGAAGAACGACCAGATCAGTTCGTCGGGCCGGAGCATGTTGAAGGCGTTGGCCATATGCGCGCCATTGAGAAAGCCGCCGGTCTCGCTCATTTTGATCTCGAGCGACTTGAGCTGCTCGGCGTCGACAAACACTTTCAAGTCGCCGGCGTCGACGAAATCGACTTGCGTCGTCAAAAACGTCGCGCTGGCGACGCGGCGATCGTCGTCGGCCGCCATGTAGGCGAGCGCGATCGCCAGCAGCGTGCCGCCGACGCAATAGCCGATCGCCGAAACTTCGCGCTCGCCGGTTGCTTGTTCGATCGCGTCGAGCGCGGCGAACACGCCCTCGCGCATGTAGGCTTCAAATCCCTTGCGAGCGTGTCGCTCGTCGGGATTGACCCAGGACACGACGAATACGGTCAGCCCGTTCGCCACCGCCCAGCCGATGAACGACTTCTCACGGTTGAGATCGAGCACGTAGAATTTGTTGATCCACGGCGGCACGATCAGCAGCGGCCGCTTGTAGACGGTCTCGCTCGCCGGCGCGTATTGGATAAGCTCCATCAAATCGTTGCGAAAGACGACCTTACCTGGGGTCGTCGCGAGGTTGACGCCGAGCGCGAATTTTGACGCGTCGGCTTGGCGGATGCGCAGGGCGCCGCCGCCCGCCGTAATGTCCTCGGCCATCATGCGCAGGCCGCGCACCAGGTTCTCGCCGCTCTCGGCGAGCGTCGCGCGCATCAACTCGGGGTTGGTCGGCACGAAGTTCGAGGGCGACAGCGCGCTGGTCACCTGGCGCAGATAGAACTGGGCCTTGCTGCGGGTGTGCGGATCGAGATCGTCGGCGCGCGCGACGAGATCGTGGGCCCAATCGGTTGTCAGCACGTAGGCCTGCTTGAGGAAATCGTAGTAGGGATTGTCGCGCCATCCCGGATCGGTGAAACGTTTGTCGCCGGGATCGGGCGCGGCGACCGCCGGCGTCTCCTCGCCGTGCAGCCGTCGTAGGGTCGAGGCCCACAGCTCCAGGAATTGCCCCGACAGCGCGGTCTGCGCCTGCAGCGCGCGCTGCGCGTCGGTCATATAATATTCGGCGACGCGCCCGAGCGTCGCCATCATGTTCGACAGGTCTTGGCCAGGCTGGCTCGATTGGTTCGCCTCGCCCCCTTCCAGCGGCTTGAGATAGGCGGCGAGCACCTTGCCGCCTTCCTCCACCAGCAGTGCGAGATTGCGAGCCAGCGCTTCGAAATTCGGCAGCGGCGTCTCGCGCGGCGCCAGCGCTTCTGCGCCTGCGTCGCCGCCGGGCGCGGCGGTCGTCTGGCGCGTGCGGGGACGGGCAGGGGGCTGTCGGCGTCGGCGGCGGCGACGAGACGGACGGGGCGGCTTGCTTGACGACGACCGCGCTTGGCTTGACGCGCGCGCGCAGGTTGGCTCGGACGCTTGGCGGGCTTTCTCGGCATGCGTTTCCTGTGACGGGGCGCTCGCGCCTTCAGTCCCGTTTCAGACATAATATCCCGCTAGATTGACGCAAGGCTATACGCTAGTTGCTGCGCGCGACGATTGCGGCGTTGTCGGGCGCGCGGGAAGGCGAAGGGAATGGGTTTGCGGGTGCGTGAGACGATTGGCGGGGGGCCGCGCTCGGTGATTGCAGGATTGGCGATCGCGGCTGCGACGCTGAGCGTTTGCGCCGCCCACGCGCAGGACGCGCCGTTGCAATTGCAGAATGCTGCGCCGCAGCAACAAAGCGCGCCGGCCTCGCCAGCTCCGGCGCCTGCGCCAGATCAGTCGCCGATGCATTCGTTCGCCAAGAGCCTGGGTTTTGCGACCGACGTCGATCCGCCGCCCGATTTCGTCCAGCAGTCGCGCCCGGGCGCGCCGCAGCAGGAAATTCCGATTTTCACACCCCCGCCCGAACCGCCCGGCAAGGTCAAGAGCGCCAAGCAGGTCGAGGCGATCGACGACGACCTCGAGGCGATCGTCAAGCGCCACGACGCGCTGCGCGCCGCCTACCCGCCCTCGGCCAGGGCGGTCGCCGAGGCGAAAAAGGCAAAATCGAAGCCAAAGCCAGTCGTCGCCGGCCCCGCGCCGCCGCTTTAGGTTTGCGGCGCGCTTCCAGCCGGTGCTAACAGGGGACGCGCCGGAATGGCGCGAAGAGGAAGGAAAGATAGGGCTATGTCGGAATTTCACCGGGTGCGGCGCTTGCCGCCTTACGTCTTCGAGCAAGTCAACAAGCTCAAGGCCAAGGCCCGCGCCGCCGGGGCCGACATCGTCGATCTCGGCATGGGCAATCCCGATCTGCCCGCGCCCAAGCACGTCATCGACAAGCTGATCGAAACGGTCGGCAAGCCGCGCACGGACCGCTATTCGGCCTCGAAAGGCATTCCCGGGCTGCGCCGCGCCCAGGCCGGCTATTACGACCGTCGCTTCGGGGTGAAGCTCAATCCCGATACCCAGGTCGTCGCCACCCTCGGCTCGAAGGAGGGTTTCGCCAACATGGCGCAGGCGATCACCGCGCCTGGCGACGTGGTGCTGGGGCCCAACCCCTCCTATCCGATTCACGCCTTCGGCTTTCTGATGGCGGGCGGCGTCATCCGCTCGGTGCCGGCCGAACCGACGCCCGAGTATTTCGTCGCCCTGGAGCGCGCGCTGATCCACTCGACTCCCAAGCCGATCGCGGTGGTCGTCTGTTATCCCTCCAACCCGACGGCGATGACGGCTTCGCTCGATTTTTATAAGGACCTCGTGCTGTTCGCCAAGAAGCACGAGATCTTCATTCTTTCCGACCTCGCCTACGCCGAGGTCTATTTCGACGACGACCCGCCGCCTTCGGTGTTGCAGGCGCCCGGCGCCTTCGACGTCACGGTCGAGTTCACCTCGATGTCGAAGACCTATTCGATGGCGGGCTGGCGCATGGGCTTTGCGGTCGGCAATGAGCGGCTGCTCGCCGCGCTGAGCCGGGTGAAGTCCTATCTCGATTACGGCGCCTACACGCCGATCCAGGTCGCCGCCGCCGCCGCGCTCAACGGCCCCGACGATTGCATCAAGGAGATGCGCGCGATCTACAAGCGCCGCCGCGACGTGATGGTGGAGAGCTTCACCGCCGCCGGCTGGCCGATCGAATCGCCGCGCGCCTCGATGTTCGCCTGGACCAAGGTGCCCGAGAAGTTCCGCCACCTCGGCAGCCTCGAATTCTCCAAGCTGCTGATCGAGAAGGCCGACGTCGCCGTCGCGCCCGGCGTCGGCTTCGGCGAGCACGGCGACGACTACGTGCGCCTCGCGCTGGTCGAGAACGAGCAGCGCATCCGTCAGGCGGCGCGCGGCGTCAAACGCTTCTTCGAGAGCGCCGATCAGACCCTGCACAACGTCGTGCAGTTGAAGAAGCCGGCGTAATTTAAGGAAGGGTCGCGCGCGCCGAATTGTCGAGCCGCGGCGCGCGCGAGGCTCCCATGCCCCGCGCTATCGACCATCTCGTCATCGCCGCCCACGATCTCGAGCGTCAGGCGGCGCTCTATCGCCGGCTCGGCTTCCAGGTCGGCGCGCGCAATCGCCATGCCTGGGGCACTGAGAACCACATCGTCCAATTCGACGGGACGTTCCTTGAACTGATCGGGCTCGGGCCAGGCTTCGCCGCGCCATCGCCGCAAGCGCCGGTCTATCCGTTCGCCGGCTATCTCGCAGGGTTCTTGGCCCGACGAGAAGGCATGGCGATGATGGTCCTGCGGTCGGTGGACGCCGAGGCCGACCGGCGGCGCTTCGCGGCGGTGGGGATTGGCGACTTCGCGCGCTTTGACTTTGCCCGGAAAGGCCGGCGGGCCGACGGAAGCGAGGTCGAAGTCGCCTTCTCGCTCGCCTTCGCCGCCGGCCCGGCATTGCCGGAGGCTGGGTTTTTTGTCTGTCAGCAGCACTACCCGGAGAATTTCTGGAGCCGCGTGGCGCAGGTCCATCCCAACGGTGCACTCGGCGTCGTCGGCCTGACCATTGTCCGCGACCGGCCCGCTGAGGCGGCGGCGTTCCTTTCCGCGTTTCTCGACACGCCGGGGCGCCCGATCGAGGGCGGCGCCCGCTTCGCGCTTGAGGGCGCGACGCTCGAATGTCTGACGCCAGCCGCTTTCACCGCGCTCTACGGCGCCCCGCCGGCTGGGGCCGGTCTCGCGGCCATGCACGTCGCCGTCGCCGACCTTGCCGCGAGCGAGGGCCTCTTGCGCGAGAATGGGATCGTCGCGCAGCGCCGCGCGGGTATGGCGATCGTCGAGCCAGCGGCCGCGCTCGGCACGCTCATCGCCTTCGTCGGCCGCGAGCCCGCTTAAGGCGCCGATAACGCCTGCTTGCGCATAGTCCCGGCTATGACGATCGCACGAGGGCGCCGCAATGGTTGAGGCGAGTTTGGGGCTCGCCGCCCGCGCGGGCGCGTGGCTCGCGGGCTTTCCCACGCACTTCCAGCGCAAGATTTCGCAAGGCGCCTACCGCCCCGAGATCGACGGACTGCGCTTCTTCGCCATCGCCTTTGTCATTTTCGGCCATTCGATCGAGCGGGCGGCGCGCTTCTTCGTGAGCTATCGCGCCACGCTGGCCGACACGCCGCTTGAGACGCATCTCCAGGTGGCGCCGCTCGGCGTCAACCTGTTCTTCGCCATCAGCGGCTTCATCCTCGCCAATCAGGCGATCAAGGCCGACAAGAACCCGCTCAGCGGCGCGTTCCTCAAAGCCTATTTCGGCCGGCGGGTGATGCGCATCGAGCCGCCCTATATTCTGCTGCTGGTCGCGACCTGGGCGTTCGTCAGCCTGACCGGCTATGTGCCGGACGGGACGCATCGGTTCGATGTCGCGCCGGCCTCGCTCAACCTCAGCCTGGTCAGCAGCATCTTCTACCTGCACGATCTGATCTGGGGCACGTTCCCGCGCCTGTTTCCGCCCGGCTGGTCGCTCGAAGTCGAAGTCCAGTTCTATCTCCTCGCGCCGTTGCTGTTTTGGCTGTGGACGCAGCTCACCGCGGCGCGCGCACGGGCGACGATGGCGGGGGCGCTGTTTGCCGGCGGCGTCATGCTGTCGATCCTCGATCCCAAGATGCTTGGGCCGGCCCACGTCGAGTTCTCGTTGCTCCACTCGTTCAATTTCTTCTGGCTCGGGATCGTCCTCGCCTATGGCCGGGCGCCGCTCGCGGCCTGGATCGCCGCGCGGCCGGCGGGCTTTGCGACCGCGCTCGGCTGGCTGGGTCTCGCGCTATGCGTCGCGCTACCGGCGCCACAGGAAGCCGAGGGCGTTGGTGAGGCGCTGCGCCTGATCGGCGTCTACCTCGGCCTCGCGGCGGTGTTCGTCAGCACATTCGCGCCCGGCTCGGGCTTTCGCGCCTTCTGCGCCAGGCCGTGGATCAGCCTGATCGGCGGCGCCTGTTATTCGATTTACCTCGTCCATCTGCAGGTCACGCAAGTCGTCGCCAGTCTTGCGGCGAAGCTGGCGCCGGGTGCGCCGCTCGCGATGGTGGCGGCGATCTTCGCGCTCTCGGCGCTGGCGGTCCTCGCGGTCGGCCTCACCTATTACGTCGCCATCGAGCGCCGCTTCATGACGCGCAACTGGCACCTCTTGGTCTGGGCGGTGATCCGCAAGGCGCTTGGTTTCAAGGCGCCTGCGGTCGATGGACCGCGGCTCGCCGCGTCGCGCGAGGAAGCGCCGTCTTCAAACGCGAAGCGGCCTGCCTCGCGCCGAGCCGTCGGCAGATAGCGCATCGAGCTAGGCGCTCTGGGGAATCGCTTGGGGCGGCGTGCGCTGCGGTGGGCTGGCCTTGCGCTCGACCCGCTCCGCCGCCGCCAAGCCGTAGAGGCAGCCGCACATGAGAAACAGATGCCGCCAGTGGCCGGTGTCGATCTGCACGCCCTGCAGAAGCTGCGGCAGCAGCGCTGACCACAACGCGACCACTTGCGGCTGCAAGGACGAACGGCGGAACGACAGCCGCCAGCCGAAATAGAGCGTCGCGGCGATGAAGGCGAGAAAGGCAAGGCCGCCGACCCAACCGAAGGAGGCGAAGGCGCTGATGAACACCTCGTGCGGATCCTGCGGAAAGATATGGCCAAAGCGCAGCGGGCCGAAGCCGAACGGCAGCTCCAACAGCATCGGGATCGAACGCAACTGGTTGCCGAACCGGCCCTGCGCGCCGCTGTCGTAGTCCTCGCTGAGCGAGCTGCGCTCGAGCGCGAAGTCGCGAATCTCTGGAACCGACAGCGCGGCGGCGACCAAGACGCCGACCAGAGCGATGAGAATCGCCGCGATCGCCACGGTGCGGGCGCGCTGGCGCGCCGACGTCGCGGTGAGAAAGGTCAGGCCGAGCAACAGCGCGCCCGAGGCGATAAAATCGATGATCGCGCCGCGCGAGAAGCTGAGCAGCAAGCCGAACAGCAGCACCGCAAGTTTCACCGCGGCGACGAACGGCCGCGCTTGGCGCAAGATCAGGTCCTGGCACAGCCAGACGATTGGCGGCACAAGAAACGGCCCGTATACGTTGGGGTCCTTGAACGGGCCCATCGCCCGGCTGTTGTCGTAAAGGGTGAAATAGTCGCCAGTTCCCGCGACATCGAAATAGCCAAGAATTCCCAACACCGCCGCGATCAGGCCGGCGACGATATAGCCGCTGCGGATTGTCGCCATCCGCTCGCTGGGCGCCGCCGCGACGACGCCGGCGAAAAAGAGCGTGGTCAACGTGATGTAGATCGTGATCGCGATGAAGGTGACGCTCTCCGATTCGTCGACGAAGGGGACGAGCGACAGCAGGCCGCCGGCGTCGTAGATCGCCAGCGCCACGATCAGCGGCGTCATCGCTCGGTCGAAGCGCAGGCCGCCGGGCGCGAAGGCGAGCAGGGCAACGAAGAACATCGCCTCATAGGGCGAAGGCTCGATCGCCGCGAAGGCGCTGACGGCGAGAAATAGCCAGAGCACCCATCGCCGCAACGGCTCGACGCCAATCGTCACGGAAGAAGCCCTCGCTGCGCCGCCCGCCTAGAGTTAGGGCCGTCATGGTTAACAAGACGTTGCGAGCGCGGGCGACAAGCGGAAGGAAAGGCTCGCCGCGTAAGCCGAACTTAACGGCCGCCGCGCTAGGTTCGCCCGATGCTGTTCGCCGTCGTCTTCTTCCTCAACTCAGCCGCCAATTTCGGCCTCGGCATCGTGCTCAGCGCTCTGCTGGGGCCAGCCGAATTCGGCCGCTATGCGACGGCCGCGCTTGCGGCCAACACGCTGGCGGGCGCGCTGTTCGATTGGCTGCGCCATTCCAACTTGCGCTTTGCCGGCGACCATCAGGAGCGGGCGACCGTCGCGGCGAGCCTGGAGGCAAGCTACCTCGGCGCGATCGGGCTTCTGGTCGTCTGCTTCGGCCTCGTCGCGCTCAGCGGCGTCACCTTTGGACTGACGCCCGGCCTGCTGGCGCTGACGCCGCTGCTCGCCGTTGCGCTCAACCGCGTCGATTACGCCGGCGCGCAGTTTCGCGCGCGCGCCCAGGAGCGCGCCTTCGCCGCGTTGTTCGGGCTGCGCCAACTGCTCACCTTCACGCTGGTCGTCGCCGTCGCCTACGTCACACGCGACGCAACGCTGACGGTGGTCGCGCTCGCCGTCGCCAGCCTGTCGGCGGCGATCGCGCTCAGCGGGCCGCTGCGCACGCCCGGCGCCCATCTCAGCCGGGCGCGGCGCGACCGGATTTTAGAGTTCCTCATCTACGCCAAGCCGATCGTCGCCTCGCTGGTGATCTACCAGGCGATCGCGCTGATCAACCGCCAGGTGGCGCTCGACCATCTGGGCGCGGTCGCCACCGGCAATCTGTCGCTCGCCACCGATCTCAGCCAGCGCCTGTTTCTGGCGATCAGCACGCTGCCGGAGCTGCTGCTGTTCCAGCACGCCCTGGAGCGCGATCGCCGCGAGGGGCGGGCGGCGGCCGAACGGCAGATTGGCGTCAACATGGCGCTCGCGCTGGCGGTGCTGGCGCCGCTCGCGGGCGGCTATATGGCGATGGCCCCGACCTTTGAGGCGCTGTTAGTGCCCGCCGCCTATCACGGCGACTTTGCCCGCCTGACGTTGATCGTCGCGCCGGGCTTTCTTGCCTATTGCACGATCCTCGCCGCGCTCAATCCGGTCTTTCAACTCGCCAAGCGCACCTGGCCGGTCATCCTGGCCGCCCTGGCCGCCCTGGCGGTCGATCTTACTTTGCTGCGTTTCACCGACGCTTCGGCGAGCATCGACGGCCTGGCGAGGGCGAATGCGATCAGTCTCGGCGTCGGCTGCCTGATCGCGGGCGCGATGGCGCTGAGAGCGCCCGCGACCCGACCGCGCCTGCGCGACATTGCGGCGATCGCCGCCGCGACGCTGGTGATGGCCTTCGCCATACGCCCGCTTAACGCGGTTCATCCGACCGCGCTCGCGGCACTTGCCGCATTGGTCGGCGGCGGTGGGCTTTACGGCGCGATCCTGCTGGCGCTTGACGTCGCGGGCCTGCGCGCTCTGGCGACGACGCGCTTGCGCGACTGGCGCGCGCGCCGGGCGCCAGCATGAATCTTGCGATCAACACACGGGTCGTCGCGTTTCAGATCGGCGGCCAGCAGCGCGTTGCGCTCGAGGTCGCCAAGCGTCTCGATGGCGCGACGCAGATCCGCCCGGCCGCGCCGCTCGGCGGCCTCAAAGGCCATCTGTGGGAGCAGTTCGCGCTTCCCCTCAAGGCGCGCGGCCGGCTGCTCTGGTCGCCCTCGGCGACCGGGCCGCTCGCCTGCCGCAATCAGGTGGTCACCGTTCACGACGTCGCTTTTCTCGACGCGCCGGAATATTTCTCCGCCTCCTTCCGTCTGCTCTACGAAAACCTCGTTCCCGCGCTGATGCGACGGGTGGCGAAGGTGGTCACCGTGTCGGAATTCTCGCGCCAGCGGATCGTCGCGCGAACCGGGCTCGCCGCCGACAAGATCGTCGTCATCGGCAATGGCGTTGGTGAACAATTCAGGCCGCCAAGTCCAGACGACGTTGCGCGTGTGCGGGCGGCGCTGCAACTGCCGCAACGCTATCTTCTGGTCCAGGCGACCGCGGATCGGCGCAAGAACCTCGCGCGCACGCTCAGCGCCTGGCGAGCGGCTCTGCCCTCGCTGCCGAGCGATCTCTGGCTGGTGGTCTCGGGCAGCCGCGAGCGGGCCCATGTCTTTGGCGAAGCGGGCGCGCCCGAAGCCTCGCCGCGCACGCTGTTTGTCGGCTATGTCGCCGAGGAGAACATGGCGCCGTTGATCGGCGCCGCCGAGGCCTTCCTGTTTCCCTCGCTTTATGAAGGCTTCGGCATTCCGATTCTCGAAGCCATGGCCTGCGCGACGCCGGTGCTGACGAGCAACGCCACCGCGACGCGCGAGATCGCTGAAGATAAGGCGCTGCTGGTCGATCCGACCGATGAAGCCTCGATTGCCGGCGGCATCGTCGCCCTCGCGAACGACGCGAGCTTGCGGGCGAGACTATCGGCGATCGGTCCGGCGCATGCCGCCAAGTTCACCTGGGAGGATGTCGCCGCCCGTTACCGTGCGTTGTTCGAAAGCCTCGAGCGCAGGCTAGCCGGCCGGCTATATCTCGTGACCGCGAAACCATGGGGTCGCGACGATAAACGTTTCTGCGTCTTTGGGAGAGAGGAACGGGCCCACCACTTTGCCGGGATGGCGATCCTTAAACGTCGTGCCCTCAACCCACTCCTTTTCACGAAGATAGCTTTGGCCATTGCGAAGCTCGAGAACGTCAACGCCGCGCTTTCCGTCTGAACTATACAGCTCGAAGGCGACCCGATATTCGAGTCCACGCAGCGACAACCTGGCCTTCCAGCCGAGGAGACGAGTCCACCATGCCACTGGCCGCTCCTGGGCTTAGGAAACTCACCTAGCGCAATGAAAACTATTCCTCGACGCCCATGCGCGTGCGTTCGTAGGCAAGCGCCTCAATAGGCGCTATGGGTCTTGAACAGCGAAATCGGCGTGATGGCGAGAATGTAGAGGTCGAGCAGGATCGACCAGTTCTCGATGTAGTAGAGGTCGTGCTCGACGCGCTGCTGGATTTTCTCGTGCGTGTCGGTCTCGCCGCGCCAGCCATTGACCTGCGCCCAGCCGGTGATGCCGGGCCGGACGCGATGGCGGGCGAAATAGCCGTCGACCACTTCGTCATATTGCCGATCGGCCGCCTTGGCGTGAACCGCATGCGGGCGCGGACCGACCAGCGATAGGTTGCCCTTGAAGACGACGTTGAGGAGCTGCGGCAACTCGTCGATCGACGTCTTGCGAATGAAGCGCCCGACCCGAGTGACCCGCGCATCGCCGCGCGTCACCAGCTTGGCGGCGGTGGGATCGAGTTGATCGGCGTACATCGAGCGGAACTTGAACACCTCGACCAGCTCGTTATTGAAGCCGTAGCGCTTTTGCTTGAACAGCACCGGACCGGGCGAATCGAGCTTGATCGCCAGCGCCGTCGCCGCGAACACCGGCGACAGGGCGATCAGCGCCAGCGCGCCGACGATCTTGTCGAAGCCGAGCTTGATGATGACGTCCCAGTCGGCGATCGGTTTATCGAGCAGATCGAGAACCGGCACCTTGCCGACGTAGGAATAGGAGCGCGGCTGGAAGCGCAAGCGGTTCGCGTGCGCGGCGAGTCGGATGTCGATCGGCAGCACCCACAACTTGCGCAGCATCTGCAGGATGCGCTGCTCTGCGGTGATCGGCAGGGCGAAGATGATCAGATCGACGCGGGTCGAGCGGGCGAAGTCGACGAGGTCGTCGACATTGCCGAGCTTGGCGTAGCCTTCAACCGTATTGGGCGAGCGCTCGTCGGTGCGGTCGTCGAAGACGCCGAGCAGGTCGACTTCCCCTTCATCGTTCTTGATCAGCTCGCGCAGCAGGCCAGCGCCGATCGCGCCGCCGCCGACGATCACCGCGCGTTGTTGCAGCCGCCCAGCGCGCACCAATTGGCCGATGACCCGCGCGAGGATTGCGCGCTCGATCGTCAAGGCGATGAAACCGACGACGAACCAGCCGCCCATCCAGACGCGCGAGAGCGCGCCATCGAGTTTGAGGAAGAACATCGCGGCGAAGACGATGAGAAACGCTAGGGTCCAGCCGCCAGCGATGCGCAGCAGCGCGCGAGCCGGACTGCGCAGCGCGGCGACGCCGAAGACATGCAGCGACTGAAAAATGGCGATCGAAAGCGCGGCAATGCCAAGAGTCGCGGCGAAATAGCCGGGCTGCGCGCCGACGTTGCGCACGATGTAGAGGAAGTAGAGCGCCAGCCCGCTGATGGTGATCGTCGCGGTCTCGATCGCCCTGACGACGCCCGCAACGACCACCCGCGACAGCGCCGGAGCCGTGGGCTCGGCGGCGAGGCGGCGCAGCCGATCGAGCGCTTCGCGCCCCGACTCACGGCCGGGTTCGGGCGTTTGCGCGACCGGCGTCGCTTCAAGCTCGCGCAGACGACGGGCTGAGAATGCGGCCATGTTTCAGTCTCAGTTGGGCGAAGGGACGGTTGTTCGTGGCGCGTCGATCGATGGGCGATGCAGCGCAAGCGCTTCGCCGTAGCCTGCCATCACCGAGTTCACCATGGTCTGAATCGAAAACCGCTCGCCGACATAGCTCGCAAGGTCGGCGCTCTGCGCCTCGCGTTGCGCCTGGCTCATCGCCAGCATCGCCTCGATTCGCGCTTGCAGATCGGCGGGATCGTCGGGCGGCCCGAGGCGGTCGCGATAGGGGCCGTAGATTTCCGGAATGCCGCCGACATTGGTCGCGATCATCGGCACGCGGGCGGCGGCCGCTTCGAGCACGACATAGGGCATCGATTCGGCGCGCGAGGGCACGACCATCACGCGGCCGAGCTTGAAGGCCTCGCGTACCGGCATCTGTCCCGAGAAGGAGACGAACGGCGCGATGCCGAGCTGCTGGGCGAGTTCGGCGAGGCTCGCTTGGTCTGGGCCGGAGCCGACCAGAACGGTGCGCGGAATGAGCCCGCGAGCGCGCCCGACGCGGGCGATCGCTTCGAGCAGCGTGTCGATGCCCTTGGCGGCGCGCAGTTCGCCGACATAGAGGAGATCGGCGGCGTCCGCGTTTGGCGTCGCGGGCACGAATTCGGCCGGGCCGACGCCGTTGGCGACGATTTGGCGCACGCCGCGGCGCGCGCCGACGAATTCATCGTAGCGGCCGGCGATATAGGCGCTCTCGAACAGAAAGACGTCGGTGAGCGGCGCCATGGCGCGCTCCGCCAGCATGTAGGCGCGGTGTACGGCCGAGCCGGGGCGATAGTTGAAGCTGCCCCCGTGCGGCGTGTAGGCGCGCACGGCGCCATGCGGATAGGTCAGCGCGCTCGCCCGCGCATAGGCGCCGCCCTTCGATCCGTGGCCGTGGACGACGTCCGGCCTGGCGCGGCGCAGAAAAGCGGAAAAGCGCGCGAGCGCGCCGATGTCGGAGAAGCCGGGGTTGCGCCGAATCGGCGTCGTCACCACGCCGAGCGCGGCGCCGCCGGGCAGACGCGCCAACGCGTCCTCGACCCGCTGACAACGGCCCACGCCGTCGAAGAACATGCCAATTTCGTGACCACGCGCGTTTTGCTCGGCGGCGAGGTCGATGACATGGCGAAACAGCCCGCCGAGCGGCGCGCGAAAGACGTGAACGATGCGCAGCGGTTGCGCGGGATCGTGAAATTTGTCGTGAAGCCAGCGCCATCATTGCAAACTCGTCGCAAATCATGACTCAGGCGTAACCCGATTTCCTAAAAGAACCGTTCGCGCACCTGGATGGTGTCGCCGGGGCGCACGGCGAAGGTGAGCGGCACCGAGGCGGTGAGCGGGCGCCCATCGACCATGCGGGTCAGATCGACGCTGTCCTCATACCCGCGGGGCGTGAAGCCGCCGGCGACCGCGACCGCGTTTTGCACGGTCATACCGTTGACGAACGGGTATTGGCCGGCAAGCGTGACTTCGCCAAGGACGAAAAACGGCCGGTACGCCTCGACTTCCACCGAAACGCTCGGGTCGCGCAGGAAGCCCTGGCGCAGGCGGGATTCAACCAGGCGGGCGAACTGCGACGTGGTCAGGCTCTGGGCGTGGACCGAGCCGACCAGCGGCAGCGCGACGTTGCCGGCGCCATCCACCGCGTAGGAATTCGACAAATTGTCCTGGCCGAAGACGATAATCCGCAGCCGGTCGCCGCTGGCGAGCTGGTAGGGGGCGTCAATCGGCGTTTGCAGCAGGTCGGCGCTGTAGCGCGGCGTCGAGCACGCGCCGAGGGCGGCGAGCGCAATGGCCAGGGCGAGGGCGACGATTCGATTCATGACGGGGGACCGCGCATTCAGGACCACTCGCCCATCGGTTTAGCCACCTCATGGTTAACGAAACGCCAATGCGGGCGCGCCAGCGCCGCGCGCGTTTAACCCGGCGGCAACCTTAATCCTCGATAAACGGGGAGAGCGTTTTGTGGCGTTGGCGATCTGGAGCGGCGGATGGGCGGCGAGGAGTTCGAGAACGGCGGCGCCGAGACGGTCCGCGGCGAAAGCGTCGATCTCGCCTGGCTTGCGCGCGCGGTGCTGCGTCGCCGCCAGTGGATCATCTTGCCGACGATCGCCTGCGCGGTGGCCGCGGTCGCCTTCGTGACGCTGGTCAGCCCGCGCTACACCGGCGTCGCCAAGATCCTGCTCGAGAACCAGGAGAGCTACTTCACGCGGCCGGATAAGGCGACGGCCGAGCCGGACGCCAGTCTCGATCCCGAAGGCGTGCAGAGCCAGGCCGAGACGGTGACAACGCCCGAACTCGCGCGCAAAGCGGTCGATCGTCTGGATCTCGCGCAGCGGGTCGAATTCAATCCGCCCGACGCCGCCAATCCGCTGGCGATCGTCTGGTCGGTGCTGACCGGCGGGCGCGCCGGCAATCCTCAGGACCGACTGATCGACACGTTTCTCGCCCGCCTGACCGTGTTTCCGATCACCAAGTCGCGTGTGTTGCAGATCGAGTTCTCCAGCTCCGATCCGGCGCTGGCGGCGCGCGGCGCCAACACCGTCGCCGCGCTCTATCTCGACTCGCAGCAGCAGGCCAAACGCGACAGCGCCAAGGCGGCCAGCGCCTGGCTGTCGACCAAGATCGACGAACTGCGCGGCAAGGTCGCCGAGGCGGAGAGCAAGACCGAGGCCTTTCGCGCCCGCTCGGGCCTGTTCGCCGGCGCCAACGGCATGACCGTGCCAACCCAGCAACTCTCCGACATGACGACGCAGCTCGCGACCGCGCGCGCCAACCACGCCAGTGCGCTCGCCATGGCGCAGTCCTTGCGCGAGATGGTGCGCGACGGCCGGCTCGACGAAATCCCCCAGGTGTCGAAGGACGAATCGCTGCGCCGCTACGGTGAGCAGCGCGTCGCGCTCAAGGCGCAGATCGCGCAGGAATCGCGCACCTTGCTGCCCGAGCACCCGCGCATGAAGGAGCTCGCTGGCGAACTCGCCGGGTTAGATGCCGAAATTCGCCTCGCCGCCGACAAGACCGTGGCGGGGTTGGAGAGCGACGCCAAGCTGGCGGCTGCGGACGTCGACAGTCTCAGCGCGACGCTGGCCAGGCAATCGTCGACGGTCGCGAGCGGCAACGCCGACGACGTTCAGTTGCGCGCGCTCGAACTCGACGCCAAGACGGCGAGCGACCAGCTCGAATCCTATCTCCAGAAATATCGCGAAGCGGTTGCGCGCGAAGCCGACAACGCCGCTCCGGCCGACGCGCGCATTATCGCCAGCGCCAGCGAGCCGCGCGCGCCGACCTTCCCCAAAAAAGGGCCGACGATTCTCTTGGCGACGCTCGCGGGTCTGATCGTCGCCGCGAGCGCCGTCGCCGCCCATGCGCTGTTGACCGACGAGGGCGGCGCCGCGGCTCGACAATCGCGCGGCAATTCCTATGGCGAGCGCGAGGAGGAAGCGCCGCCGATGGGGCAGATGAGCGCGCCGCCGGTATTCGCGGAGACGCCGCCGGAGATGCAGGCGCCACCAGAAATTCAGCCACCCGAAATTCAGTCGCCCCCTGAAGTCGAGGCGCCGCAGCAAGTCGAGGCGCCGGCCGACGGGGTCCTGTCGGTTGCCGCGCTCGCCGAGCGCCTGGCGGCAATTGCGCCGGGCGAAGGCGTCGCGCTCGCCGTGCTGATTGCGGGCGACGCCAATGGCCGGGCGGCGGGCCTGGCGCTGGCGACCGGACGCCGCCTCGCCGCGCACGGCCGCGCCGCGTTGGTCGATCTCGGCGACGCGCCGGATCGTCCCTTGGAGGCGCTTGAGGTCGAGAGCGAAGACGGCGCGGCCGGTCTGGCGGAGCTGCTAGAGGGCAGGGCGAGCTTCGCCGAAGCGCTGCATCGCGATCATGCCTCGCGGCTCGATCTCGTTCCCGCCGGCGTGGGCGCGATCGACATCGAGGCGCTCGGGCCGGCGCTCGCGGCGCTCGCGGCCAACTATGATTTTCTCGTCATGCACGCCTATGACTGGCGCTCGCCCGCCGCGCGTGTGGCGCGCGAGGACGTCGCCGCGCTGGCGATCGCCGCGCCCTCGACGCTGATTCAGAGTGCGCTTGCCGAAGCGCGCGTGGCGCTCGCCGGGGAGTCTCTGGTGGTGGTCGGGCTGGCGAGCCAAACGGCGCCGGCGGTCGTGCAAGTCGCCTAGTCGTCGTGCAAGTCGCTTAGTAGCGGTCAGTCGCCCGCCGGGCGCCCTCGCCGCAGCCGCGCGTGGAGTGCTTTCAGGCGCGGCGATTGCTTGACGAAGCGCTTGATCCGCCGCCCGGCGAGATAGGCGAAGGCGACGAGCTTGCCGCGCGCCGAAGCGCCAAAGGCCGAATCGAACAGCGGCTCGACGGTCTCGCAGGACTCGTCTTTGTAGCGCGCTTCGCCGACGCCGAGGTCGAATTCGGCAAAGCCGCGCGCGATCGCGTCGGCGACCATTGCATGCACCATCAGCTCGCCGGGACTGCTGCGCGCGATTTCGGGATCGCCGTCGTTGGCGATGAACAGGCCGCTGAGGCGATGCACGCCGGCAAATGCGCCGAAGACGGCGATGACCCGCTCGCCGAGCTTCAGCACGTGGAGTTCGAGCGCCCCGGTCTCGGCGAGGCGCACGAGAAAGTCATGCGCCGCGGCCGAGGCGTAGGGATCGGGAAGGCCGAGCGCCTCAACGCGCGCGCGCCGCTGGGCGTCGAACGCGTCGAGCGCCCGCGCAATTGCTTCGGGGTCGGCGGCCCGGCTATGGACCAGCGGCGCGATCGCCTCCAGCCGCGCCCGCTTCTTGCGCATCTTCTTCTTCGCCTCTTTCGAGGCGTGGGCGTCGAGCCATAGAGAGAAATCGGCGGGCAGCGCGCTCTTGTAACCAAAGCTCGGGCTCGGTCGGCGCTCCGCCTCAGCCAAAGGATTGGCGAGCCCGCGCCATTGCAGCGGCTGATTGGCGAGCAGGAAGGCGTCGAGGCGGGGGCGGGCGCCGCGACCGGCCTCTGCGAAGAGCGCAGCGATGTCCGCGCGCGACCAGATCGGCCCGGGACGAAACAGGCCGAGATTGAAGTTGGAATCCTTGCCGCCGAGAAAGATGGCGAGCCGCAACGGGCCGCGCCGGCTCAGGGCGAGCGGCAACAGGGCGACGGGCGCGCCGGCTTCATCGCGCGCGACAACGATCAGCGGCGTGACGCCTTCCGCGGCGCCGATGGTGGCAAACCAGACCTGGGCGAATTCAAAGCTCTGGTACGGGCTCGCCGACGCGCTCGCGGCAAGCTCGGCCCAGGCTGAGCCGAGCCTCATCGAGCGTGCCGAAAACATCGACCCGCGCGAAGGGGCGCCCCGGCGCGCCGCGCGTGGGCCGCGCGTTTTGCGGGCGCGTTGGCGAGGGGCGTGCGACAGGGGTGGCGAGCGTCACGGGCGATCCTGGGGGCGAGACCGGGTCAGTTTAGCGGGGCAGGGGTCAATGCTTGGTTTACGGGCGGGCAGCTGCGGCGAGGCTGGTAAGCGCATGGCAAGGTCCTTCGGCTAGGCAAGGGCGGACACGGGCGGCCGACCGGAGCGACAGCAGGCAAATGGCGTTCAAGCATTCGGTGATCGAGGCGGGCTTTGCCGCCTTTCGCGCGAGCGGGCTGCACCACGCCGTGGCGCCGCTGACGCGTGGACGCGGCGTCATCCTCACCTTGCATCGCGTGCGGCCGTTCGCGCCGCCGACGCCGGGCTATGCGCCCAACCGATTGCTCGAAGTGACGCCCGAATTTCTCGACGAGGCGCTGTCGCTGGTCACGCGCCTCGGCTTCGAGTTCGTCTCGCTGATGGAAGCGCGGCGGCGGCTGATCGAAGGCGGCCCGCGCTTCGCGGCGCTCACTTTTGACGATGGCTATCGCGACACGCGCGATTTCGCGCTGCCGATTCTGGAAAAGCACCGGGCGCCGGCAACCGTGTTCTTCGCCACCGGCTTCCTCGGGCGCAGCGCGCGCCTGTGGTGGCTGGAACTGGAGGAGGCGCTGGCGCGGCGTGAGAGCGCTTCGATCGAGGTCGAGGGACGCCCGCTCAGCCTCGAAACGCGCGACGCGGCGCAAAAGACCGCCGCCTTCGAGAAGATCTATTGGGCGCTGAGGGCGAGGCCGGAACCCGAGCTGCTGGAGGCGGTCGGCGCGCTGGCGCAAGCGGCGGGGGTCTCCAGCGCCGCGCTCGCGGGCGATCTGTTCCTCGATTGGAGCGAGGCCGCCGCCTTCGCCCACCACCCGCTGATCGCGGCGGGCGCCCATTCGCATCGCCATCGCATGCTGGCCCAGTGGCCCGAGGCCGAAGTGCGCGAAGAGATGGCGGGCTCAAAGAGCGCGCTCGAAGCGCGCTTCGGCCGCCCGGTTGACGCCTTCGCCTATCCGGTCGGCGACCCGACCAGCGCCGGTCCGCGTGAGTTCGCTCTGGCGCGCGAGACCGGCTTTGCCTGCGCGGTGACCACAAGGCCTGGCATGCTCTACGCCGAGCACGCCGCCCATCTCTGGGCGCTGCCGCGCGTCTCGGTCAACGGCCTGTGGCAGAGCGTGCGCGATCTCGAAACGCTGCTCTCGGGCGCCCCCTTGCTGCTGTGGAATCGCGGCCGGCGGGTCAACGTCGCCTGAGCCCGGAACGCCGCCGTGTCCCTTCTCCCCGTGGACGGGGAGAAGGGGACGTCGCATCAGCAAGGCGTCGGCCCGCTCAACTCTTGCCTGCAACGCTTGTTTTTGCCGCGCGGCGCGCTTAGGTTCCGGGCACGATAAGGCGCGCTCGCTCAGCTTAGGGCGAGGGCATTGTCACACAGGATAAGACCATGGGTGGCTTCAGCATTTGGCATTGGCTGCTGTTCGGAGCGGTCGCGTTGCTGCTGTTCGGCGGCAAAGGCAAGATTTCCGACATCATGGGCGACGTCGCCAAGGGCATGAAATCCTTCAAGAAAGGCATGGCTGACGACGACGACGCGGCCAAGCCGGCCGCTCCCGCGCCGCGCCTGGACGCCCGCGCTGGCTCAAGCGTCGACGCCAAAGAGACGGACAAGGTCAGCTAAGGCGTCCGGCCCGGCGCGCCGCTTCGGAACCGCCGCATGTTCGACTTCGACGTCGGGAAGTTGCTCGTTTTTGGCATCGTCGCGCTGGCGGTGATTCCGCCCAAGGATTTGCCGCGCGTCATGCGCACGGTCGGCCAGGCGCTCGGCAAGATGCGGCGCATGGCGAAGGAGTTCCAAGGCCAGTTCATGGACGCGATGCGCGAGGCCGACCTCGACAGCGTCAAGAAGGAACTCGACGGCCTCAAGCGCGACGTTCAGCAAGAAATGTCGTCGATCGAACAATCGGCCAAGGAACAATCGGCGAAGATCGATGCTTCGTTCGATCCGGCGATGGCGGTTCATTCCGAGCTTTCGCACGCGAGCGAACCGCCCAAAGAGGTCGGCCTGTCTGAAGTGTCGCTCAGCGCGCCGGCGATCGTCGAGACGGGACCACTGATGGTTGGCGCCCCGCTTCCCGAAGCAGCCCCTGCCGAAACGGCCTCGGCCAATGCGGCGGCGCCGCGGGATGCGGCCGAATGACCGCTGAAGATATCGACGCCACTAAGGCGCCGCTGATGGACCATTTGATCGAGCTGCGGATGCGGCTCGTGCGCGCGCTCTATGCGTTCTTCGCCGCGTTCCTGGTCTGCTTTTATTTTTCGCGCCCGATCTACAATATTCTGACCGAGCCTTACGTGCGCGTCGTCGGCGCGGACAAGGCGACGTTGATCGCGACGCACTTCCTCGAGCAGTTCTACACCAACGTTCGCCTCAGCATGTTCGGCGCTGGCATCATCGCTTTTCCGATCATCGCCTCGCAGATTTACAAGTTCGTCGCCCCCGGTCTCTATCGCAACGAGCGGCAGGCGTTCTTGCCTTACCTGATCGCGACGCCGATCTTTTTCGCCGCGGGCGCCCTGCTGGTCTATTTCGTTGTCATGCCGCTGCTGATCCGCTTCTCGGTGTCGCTGCAGCAGGTCAATACGCCGGGCGAAGCGACCATCGAGTTGCTGCCCAAAGTCAGCGAGTATTTGTCGCTGATCATGACGCTGATCTTCGCCTTCGGCGCGGCGTTCCAGCTGCCGGTGATCCTGACGCTGCTCGGCCACATTGGCATCGTCGACTCGAAATATCTCTCTTCGATGCGCCGCTACGCGGTCGTCGCCGTCACCGGCCTCGCGGCGCTGCTCACCCCGCCCGATCTCATCAGCATGTGCTCGCTGGTCGTGCCGATGCTGCTGCTCTACGAGGGCTCGGTGATCGCGGTGCGTTTCGTTGAGAAGCGTCGCAAGGCCGCCGACCAGACCAAGACGTGAGTCGAGCGAGCCGATGACGCCGCGCGATATCCTGACCGCGGTCGCCGTCGCGGTCGCTTGGGGCCTGACCTTCATCGCCATCAAGATCGGCGTCGAGGCGGCGCCGCCGCTTGCGGTTTCAGGCCTACGTTTCCTGTTCGCCGCCGTGCCGCTGGTCCTGTTCTTGCGGCCGCCCAAAACGACGCTGCTGATCGTCGTGCTCTACGGCCTGGCGATCGGCGTCGGGCAGTTCGGCGTGCTGTTCATCGCGATCCGCCAAGGCTTTCCGGTCGGTCTCGCCTCGCTGGTCATCCAGTTGCAGGCCTTCTTCACGATCCTCTTTGCCTGGGCGCTGCTGGGCGAACGGCCTGGTCTGACCGAGGTCGTCGGCGCGCTGATCGCCTTCGCCGGCATCGCCCTGATCGGCTCCGAGCGGCTCGGCGGGGCGAGCCTCGGCCCGCTGCTGCTGGTGATCGTGGCGGCGGCGTTCTGGGGCGCCGGCAACGTGATCGGCAAGTTCGCCGGGCCCATCGACATGCTCGCCTTCACCGCCTGGTCGAGCCTTGTCGCCCCCGTGCCGCTGCTCCTTGCCTCCGCTTGGCTCGACGGCCCGGCGGCGCTCGCGCCGCTCCTGCATCCGAGCCTGCGGCTGGTGATCGCGGTGCTGGTCCTCTCCTACCTCGGGACGGTGTTCGGCTACGGCCTGTGGTCGCGCCTGCTGTCGCGTCATCCCGCGTCCGCTGTCACGCCCTTTGCGCTGCTGGTGCCGGTCGTTGGCATGCTCGGCGGCTATCTGGTGTTTGGCGAGCCGCTCGACGCATTTGAGCTTTGGGGCGCGGTTCTGGTAATGGCTGGCCTCGCGGTCAACGTCTTCGGCGACCGGTTGCTGACGCTCCGGCCGCGGCCGGCTGGGTGACTTCATGCATGACATCAAGGCAATTCGCGACAATCCTCAGGCGTTCGACGAGGCTCTGGCGCGTCGCGCGCTCGGCCCCCGCGCCGCAGAGCTGATCGCGCTCGACGAGAGCCGCCGCGCCGCGATCCTCGAATTGCAGAAGGCGCAGGAGCGGCGCAACGCCGCCTCGAAGGAGATCGGCGCGGCGATGGGCCGCAAGGACGCAGCGCTCGCCGAGACGCTCAAGCAAGAAGTCGGCCGCCTCAAGACCGCGATGCCCGAGATGGAAGCGGCGGAGAAGGCGGCTGGCGTCGCGCTCGACGCCGAACTCGCCGCGATCCCCAACCTGCCGCTTGCCGAAGTTCCCGACGGCAAGGACGAGCATGACAATGTCGAAGTGCGCCGCCACGGCGAGGCGCCAAAATTTCCCGACGGCTTCAAGCCGCGCGAGCATTTCGAAATCGGCGAGGCGCTCGGGCTGATGGATTTCGACACGGCGGCGAAGCTCTCGGGCGCCCGCTTCGTCGTGCTGAAGGGCGCGCTGGCGCGGCTCGAGCGCGCGCTGATGCAGTTCATGCTCGATCTGCACACGCAGGAGCACGGCTATGAGGAGATCAACCCGCCGGCTGCTGGTGCGCGACGAAGCGATGTTCGGCACCGCGCAACTGCCGAAGTTTCGCGACGACCAGTTCGCCGCCGGCGACGGCTTCTGGCTGATCCCCACCGCCGAAGTGCCGCTGACCAACCTCGTGCGCGAGAGCATCGTCGACGAGAAGCGCCTGCCGCTGCGCTTCACCGCCGGCACGCTCTGCTTCCGCGCCGAGGCCGGGCGCGGCGGGGCGCGACACGCGCGGCATGATCCGCCAGCATCAGTTCGAGAAGGTCGAGCTGGTGTCGATCACGACGCCCGAACAATCGCTCGCCGAGCACGAGCGCATGACCGCCTGCGCCGAGGAAGTGCTGAAGCGCCTCGGCCTGCATTTCCGCACCATGGTGCTGTGCACCGGCGACATGGGTTTCGCCTCGCGCAAGACCTACGACATCGAGGTCTGGCTGCCGGGGCAGGGGCGTTTCCGCGAGATTTCATCGTGCTCGGTCTGCGGCGATTTCCAGGCGCGGCGGATGAATGCGCGTTGCAAGGCGGCCGAGGCCAAGCAAACCCGCTTCCTCCACACGCTCAACGGCTCGGGCGTCGCGGTCGGGCGCGCGCTGGTCGCGGTGCTGGAGAATTATCAGAACCCCGACGGCTCGGTCACGATCCCGGACGTGCTGCAGCGCTACATGGGCGGCCTGACGCGCATCGAAGCGAAGGCGTGAGCGGGGGCGTGGCGCGGCGCGAATTGTCGGCGCCGCGGCGCCAGTGCTAGCCTCGAATCGATCGACAGGAGGTCGCCCCATGACCGAGACCCTCTATGAAGGCGGCGCGATCGCGATCGTCAATCGCTCCGGTCGCTGTATCCATTCGCGTCATTGCGTGCTCGACCGTCCCGAGGTTTTCGTGCCGAACGCCGAGGGGCCGTGGATCCGCCCCGACGCCGCCTCGCCCGAAGAGGTGATTGCAGTCGTCGAGCGCTGTCCTTCGGGCGCTCTTGGCTATGTCAGGCGCGACGGTGGCGTCGGCGAGCGCCCGCCCGGGGTCAATACCGTTCGTCTGATGCAGGACGGACCGCTCGCGTTCCATGGCGAGCTCAGCGTGGCGGGCGACCAGAGCAGCCCCCGCGCGACCCTTTGCCGTTGCGGACAATCCAAGAGCAAACCCTATTGCGACAATTCGCACATCGAGGCCAAGTTCTCCGCCACCGCCGAGCCGCCGACGCAGGTCTCCGAGCCGCTCGCAACGCGCGCCGGCCCGCTTGAAATCACGCCCACCGCCAATGGGCCGCTGAAGGTCAAGGGATCGTTGGAAATCTGCGCGGGTCTTGGCCGCACGCTCAATCGCGTCAGCGAAACGTCGCTGTGCCGTTGCGGCGCCTCGAACGCCAAGCCCTATTGCGACGGCAGTCACAAACGTGTCGGCTTCACTGCGCCCTAGGGCTTCGGACACTCGCCTTCGGCGCTGACGCTCGCGCCGTCGGCGCGGGCGTGGCAGGCGTTGGGATAGGTCTTGCTCGTCCCGTCCTTGACGCCGCAGACCGGAGCGTAATCTTCGGTGCAGAAAATCTGCGTCGGCGAGGGAGTCGGCGCCGGCGTGGACGCGGAATCGGGGTCCGTTGTCGGCGTGGGCGCAGTCGTGGGCGCAGGCGTCGGCGCGGCGACGGGCGCGGGTGGCGGGCTGTCTTCGCAGCGTCCCTGACGCACGATCTCCGCGCCGTCGACTTTGGCGCAGCCGGGGTTGGAATAGGTCGTTTCGACGCCGCCCTTGGCGCCGCAGACGGGCGCCCACAGCGCGGTGCAAAAGCCTGCCGCGCCCGCTGGCGCAGCGAGCAGCAGCACGCCCAGAAGCAGCGCGGCGACGGTGGCGGGCGTTTTGATCATCCTTGACCCTCGCGGGACGCGTTCGCGCGGCGGGCGGCGACGATTGCACGGATCGGCCCGCGGCGCGAGAGGGCGCGCGTCGCGCGAATCGTCAGGGCGCGCTAGAACGAGCGCACGGAATGTGAGGACGAAGCGCAGATGCGGATTTTGGTGACCAACGATGACGGTATCAACGCGCCGGGCCTGAAGCTGCTGGAGACGATCGCGCGGCGTTTCACCGAAGACGTGGTCGTCGTCGCCCCCGAGATCGATCAGTCGGGCGTCGCGCATTCGTTGTCGCTCAACAATCCGCTGCGGCTGCGCGAGATCAGTCCACGGCATTTTGCCGTTCAGGGCACGCCGACCGATTGCGTCATCATGGGCGTGCGCAAACTGTTCGCCGAAGCGCGGCCCGATCTCATTCTCTCTGGAGTCAACGGCGGCCAGAACGTCGCGGAGGACGTCACCTATTCGGGCACCATCGCAGCCGCGATGGAGGGCGCGCTGCTCGGCATCCCCTCGATCGCACTGTCGCAGGCCTACGGCGGGGCGGGCCGCGAACAGATCGATTGGGACAGCGCCGCGACGCTGGGGCCCAAAGTCGTCGAGCGCCTGCTCAGCGCCGGCATCCCCGACGGCATTCTCGTCAACGTCAATTTCCCCGCCTGCCGCGCCGCCGAGACGACCGGCCTCGCCATCACCCGCCAGGGCCGGCGCGACACCGAACTGATGCGGATCGAGGAGCGCCGCGACGGTCGCGCCATCCCCTACTATTGGCTGATGTTCAAGCGCGGCGGCATTGAGCCCGGCGCCGGCACCGACATCGAGGCGCTGAGGGCGAAGAAAGTGTCGATCACGCCGCTGAAGCTCGACCTGACCGACGAGGCGACGCACGCGCGCTACGCAACCGCATTTGGGAGCGCCTGAGCCCATGCCGGCGCCCCCTGACGAGCGCGCGCCGAGCGCCAACCCGGAAGCGGAAGAGCGCATTCAATTCATGCTGCGCCTGAGAGCGCGCGGCATCCGCGATTTGCGCCTGCTCCGGGCGCTGGAGCGCGCGCCGCGCGCGCTGTTCATGCCGCAACGCTTTGCCGACATTGCCGGGCGCGACATCGCGCTGCCGATCGGCGGGGGCCAGACGTCGCCCGCGCCCTCGGTGGTCGCGGCGATGATCGAGGCGCTCGATCCCGCGCCGCGCGGTCGTACGCTGGAAGTCGGGACCGGCAGCGGCTACGCAACCGCGCTGCTCGCGCAATTGTGCGGCGAGGCGGTTTCGCTCGAGCGTCGCCGGCCCTTGGCGCTGGAAGCGGCGGCGCGTCTTTCCGCCTTTGGTCTCGACAATGTGCAGGTCGAGTGGGCCGACGCGCTCGCCTTCGATGGCGCCGGCGCGCGTTTTGATTCCATTCTGGTCCACGCGCTCGTCGAGGCGCCGCCGACCCGGTTCCTTGCTTTGCTCAACCCAGGGGGCGGCCTGGTCGCCGTCGTCGCCGGCGAAACGGCGCCCGACCAGCGCATCGTGCGCTGGACGTTGAAGGCGGACGGGACGAGCGAGATGAGCGAGCGCGGGGCGACGCGGGTGTTCCGCACCCTCAGCCCCGGCCTCGCGGGCGCAGCCTGACTGGGGCGCCGCGGACCCTTTGCCGGCCCGCCACGCGAGCGCCGCTCGGTGGTCGAAAATTCATCTTAAACCAAGTCTTAAGACGTTGGGACGAAACTGCCGCGAAGTTGAGTTGCGTACCGATGGGTTGGGCCGATGAGAGAGTTCGCAGCGTATGGTGTGGGTCGCAGCGTCGTCCGCATAGTTTTTACCGGGCTGATTGGCGCCTGGCTGGTGGGTTGCTCCACAGATTCAGACCGTTTCGCGCAGTCTTACGCGCCGGCGTCTGACCCCTTCAACAGTCCTTTCGCCAGCAACTCCAAGAGCGCCGCGCCGACGACCAACGTCGCTTCAGCCCCGCTCGCGCCTCCCGGCGCGGTCGCCTCGGCCAACCTTCCGCCTGCTCAGTATCAACCTTCCGCGCCCCTCGCGCCGCGCGTCGCCTCGGCGCAGCCGGTCGGCGGTACGGCCGTCGGCTGGAGCATCGTCGGCGGCTCGCCGATCGTTGTCGCCCAGGGCGACGACGCCGACAGCCTGTCGCGCCGCTACGGCGTGCCGACCGCCGCCTTGCTCAAGAGCAACGGCATGACCAGCCCCTCGCAGATTCACGGCGGTGTGCACATCATTGTTCCGGTCTACAGCGCCGACAATTCGCCTGCCGGCGCCAAGCCTAAGCATCTCGCCGCCGCCGACGACGTCGAGTCGGCGCCGGTCAAGCACGCCAAAAAGCCGACCAAGGATGATCAGACCGCCGACGCCGAGCCGGTCAAGCACGCCAAGGCCAAGCCGGCCAAGGACGTTGAGACCGCCGACGCGACGGTCAAGCCCAAGACCAAGGCGGTCGACAAGACGATTGAGAAGACCGCCGACAAGAGCGCGACCAAGCCTGCCGACAAGTCCGCCCCCAAGCTCGCCGATAAGTCGGCCGACAAGCCGGCGAAAACTCAGGTCGCCGTGCTGAACGACGCCGACGCTGGCACAACGACGGCCAAAAAGACCGCGCCCGATGTGACCCCGACCAGCAGCGTGCGGCCGGGCGACGCGGCGGCGCCAATGACCAGCGCCCAGGCCGACGCCGCCGGCGTCTCGCCGGAGTTCCGCTGGCCCGCTCGCGGGCGCATCATCGAAGCCTTCAAGGCTGGCGCTGGCGGCAATGACGGCATCAACATCGCCGTGCCGGAAGGCACCTCGGTCCGAGCGGCCGAGAGCGGCGTCGTCGCCTACGCCGGCGATGAATTGAAGGGTTATGGCAATCTCGTGCTGATCCGCCATCCCAACGGCTTTGTCAGCGCCTACGCCAACAACGGCGAGCTCGACGTCAAGCGCGGCGACACGGTCAAGCGCGGCCAGATCATCGCCAAGTCCGGCCAGACCGGCAACGTCAACTCGCCGCAACTGCACTTCGAGCTGCGCAAGGGTTCGACCCCGGTCGATCCCACCAGTTACCTCGCCGGCCTGTAAGGGCCGAGGCGAGCTCACGAGATCGTCTGGTCCTCCAGTCTGGACGATATCCCACGGCGCCGACCGCGAGACACGTAAGGCGCCGTGGACGACATATAAGGCGGCGGGTCCCACGACAGGCCCGCCGCCTTTGTCGTTTTAAGCCCGTCAATCGAACTATTGGTCGAGCTGGCGCCCGAGCCGGCCGGCGAGATCCTGGGTGAATTGCCAGGCGGTGCGGCCCGAGCGCGCGCCGCGCGTCGTCGACCATTCCAAGGCTTCCCGCTCGAGCGCCTCCTTCGGCATGGCAAGGCCGAAGAACTTGGCGTAGCCGTGGACCATCTCGAGATAGTCGTCCTGGCTGCAATGATGGAAGCCGAGCCACAGGCCGAAGCGATCCGACAGCGAGACTTTCTCTTCGACCGCCTCGCCCGGGTTGATCGCGCTCGAGCGTTCGTTGTCGACCATCTCGCGCGGAATCAGGTGGCGTCGGTTGGAGGTGGCGTAAAAGACGACGTTCGCGGGACGCCCCTCGATGCCCCCTTCGAGCGCCGCCTTGAGCGACTTGTAGGACGTGTCGCCGCCGTCGAACGAGAGATCGTCGCAAAAGACGATGAAGCGCTGCAGCGCGTCGCGCATCAGCCCCATCAGCGTCGGCAGGCGACTCGATGTCCTCGCGGTGAATTTCGACCAGCTTGAGCGGGGCGGCGAGATTGCCGCGGCGATTGATTTCGGCGTGCGCGGCCTTGACCAGCGACGACTTGCCCATGCCGCGCGCGCCCCACAGCAGCGCGTTGTTGGCGGGCAGGCCGCGCGCAAAGCGCGAGGTGTTCTCGATCAAGAGATCGCGCACCTGGTCGACCCCGCGCAGCAGCGACAGATCGACGCGGTTGACCTTGGCGATCGGCTCGAGCGCGCCCCGGTCGGCGCGCCACACGAAGGCGTCGGCGAGGGTGAAATCGGGCTGCGGGCGCGCCTGAGGGCGCAAGCCGTTCCAGCGCGTCCGCGATCCGGGCGAGTTCGCGAGCGATTTCGGGCGGTAAGGGCAGGGGGGCGGTCATCAAGGGGTCCATACGCAAGTTGGCGGCGGGGTTTGGCATGTTCGCGTGCAAAGCTCCAGCGAGGCGCACATTCACGCCGGCTTGGCGGTGAGGTCGTCGAAAATCGGACAGTGCGGTCGGTCGTCGCCGTGGCAAGCGCGCACCAGTTTGCCGAGCGTCGTCGCCATCGCCCGCATCTCGGCGATGCGACGCTCGAGTTCGTCGAGATGGCCCTGGGCGATCCGACGCACGTCGCGGCTCGGGCGCTCCTGGTCGCGCCACAGCGCCAGCAGCGCCGCGATCTCGTCGGTCGAGAAGCCGAGCTTGCGCGCGCGGCGCACGAAGCGCAGCTCGTGCACGTCGCTTTCGCCATAGTCGCGATAGGCGTTCCCGCGTCGGGCGGCTGGGCGCAGCAGGCCAGTCGCCTCATAATGGCGGATCATTTTCGCGCTGACGCCGCTTGCCGCCGCCGCCGCCCCAATGTTCATCGCCGATCCTCTTGACCTTCCAATCGTGGGAAGGTGTAGCCACTTAGTCGCACGGAGCGCAAGAATGAGGTCTGGCATGGCGACGACGGGACACGACCACGCGCATCATCATCCCCCGAGCGCGGCGACGGACCCGGTTTGCGGCATGAGCGTCGACCCGGCGACGGCGAAGCATCGCGCTGAATTTGCTGGTAAAAGCTACTATTTCTGCAGCGCCGGCTGCCGCGAAAAGTTTCTGCGCGGCCCGCAGGCCTTCCTCAACGCAGCGCCCGCGCCGATCGCCGCGCCTGGCGCGATCTACACCTGCCCAATGCACCCTGAGGTGCGCCAGGCCGGTCCCGGCGCCTGCCCGATCTGCGGCATGGCGCTGGAGCCGGAGAGCCCGGTCGCCGTGGCCGGGCCGAATCCCGAGCTCGTCGACATGACGCGTCGCTTCTGGCTTGGCCTCGCGCTCGCCGCGCTTGTCACGGCGCTCGACATGTCCGGGCATCTCTTGGGCCTGCGCGACGCCCTCGGCGGACAGACATTGAACTGGATCGAGCTCGTTCTGGCGACGCCGGTCGTCCTGTGGGCGGGGTGGCCCTTCTTCGTGCGCGGCGCCCGCTCCCTCGTCTCGCGCAACCTCAACATGTTCACCCTGATCGCGCTGGGGACCGGCGTCGCCTGGATCGACAGCGTCGTCGCGACCATTCTTCCCGGATTGTTTCCTGCCGCGCTGCGCGGCGCGGACGGCGCGGCGCCGACCTATTTCGAGGCCGCGGCGGGCATCACCGTGCTCGTGCTGCTCGGGCAAGTGCTGGAGCTGCGCGCTCGCGAGCGCACGGGCGGGGCAATCCGCGCGCTCCTCGACCTCGCGCCCAAGACCGCCCGCCGCGTTCGCGAGGACGGCGACGACGAAGACGTCGGGCTCGAACGCGTGGCGGTCGGCGATCGTTTGCGGGTGCGGCCCGGCGAAAAGGCGCCGGTCGACGGAGAAATTCTTGAAGGGCGCAGCACGGTCGATGAATCGATGGTGACCGGCGAATCGGCGCCAGTCGCCAAGACAGTGGGCGAGCGCGTCATCGGCGGCACGATCAACCAGACCGGCGCCTTCGTTATGCGCGCTGATCGCGTCGGCCGCGACACGGTGCTGGCGCAGATCGTCGCGATGGTCGGCCAAGCGCAACGCAGTCGCGCGCCGATCCAGCGCGTCGCCGATCGGGTCTCGGGCTGGTTCGTGCCGTTGGTGTTGGCGGTCGCCGTGCTTGCCTTCGCCGCCTGGTGGACTTTCGGTCCAGAGCCGCGGTTCGCTTACGGTCTCGTCGCTGCGGTGTCGGTGCTGATCATCGCCTGTCCCTGCGCGCTCGGGCTGGCGACGCCGATGTCGATCATGGTCGGCGTCGGGCGCGGCGCGCAGTCGGGCGTGTTGATCAAGAACGCCGAGGCGCTGGAGCTTTTGGAGAAGGTCGATACGCTCGTCGTCGATAAGACGGGGACGTTGACCGAAGGCAGGCCGCGCGTCGTCGCGGTTATCCCCGCCGTCGGCTTTGCGCCTGACGACGTACTGCGCTTGGCGGCGAGCCTGGAGCGCCTGAGCGAGCATCCGCTCGCTGCGGCGATCGTCGCCGCGGCGCAGGAAAAGAAGCTGGCGCTGGCCGAGGCGAGCGACTTCGACGCGCTGGCCGGCAAGGGCGTCGCCGGTAAGGTTGAGCTGCGCGCCATCGCGGTCGGCGCCCAGGCTTTCCTTGGCGAACTCGGCGTCGACGCAGAGGCAATCGCTTCCGAGGCCGATCGCCTGCGCCGCGACGGGGCGAGCGCGGTCTTCGTCGCGATCGATGGCCTGGCGGCCGGCGTGATCGGCATCGCCGATCCAATCAAGGCGAGTGCAGCCTCCGCCGTCGCGGCGCTGATGGCGGCGGGCATTCGCGTCGTCATGCTGACGGGCGACAATCGCGCGACGGCGCAAGCCGTCGCGACCAAGCTCGGCATCAGGGAGGTCGAAGCGGAAATCCTACCGCAGCACAAGGCGGAGGCGGTAGCGCGGCTGAAGCGCGAGGGCCGCGTCGTCGCCATGGCGGGCGATGGCGTCAATGACGCGCCGGCGCTTGCCCTCGCCGATGTCGGGATCGCGATGGGGACGGGGAGCGACGTCGCGATCGAAAGCGCCGGCGTCACGCTGCTGAAAGGCGATTTACAAGGTCTCGTGCGCGCCCGTCGGCTCTCGTCGGCGACGATGGGCAATATCCGGCAGAACCTGTTCTTTGCGTTCATCTACAACGCGGCCGGCGTGCCGATCGCGGCCGGGGTCCTTTATCCCGGTTTCGGAATTCTGCTCTCGCCGATCGTCGCCGCGGCGGCGATGGCGCTCTCCTCGGTCAGCGTGGTCGGCAACGCGCTGCGCCTGCGGAGCGCGAAGCTTTGAGCGGCCCCTTCCTCCGGCCCGGGGCAGGCCTGTCAAAATCGCCTCGTCGATGCTATATGTAGCTCAGCGCGCCGGGCCTTGAACCCGGCCGCGCACGAGGCGCCGATGAGAAACTCACGTTTCAAGGTGATGAGCCTGACCGAGGCCGCGGCGACGCGGGTCCAAGAGGTCATGGCTGTCGCCGACAAGCCGATTGTCGGCCTGCGGGTCGGGGTCAAGAACGGCGGCTGCGCCGGCATGTCCTATACGATGGAATTTGCCGAGAGCGTCGCCGCCAATGACGAAATCGTCGAGGACCAGGGCGTCAAGCTGCTGATCGACCCCAAGGCGCTGTTGTTTCTGCTCGGCGCGAAGATGGATTTCCGCGCCGACGCGCTCTCGGCCGGTTTCGTCTTCCTGAACCCGAACGAGACCTCGGCCTGCGGCTGCGGCGAAAGCGTCGCCATCACGCCCGCCTCGCCCGAGGCCCTCGCCGCCAACGACTGAACCCAAGCCGATGGATCGCGAAGGGCTGGCGGAGCTGTTCGCGCCTTTCGCCATCGTCAGTGTGCGCCGGGTGTTCAGCGGCCACGGCGTTTACGCCGAAGGGCTGTGCTTTGCCCTCGCTTTGCGCGGCGAGATTTTCATTAAAACCGACGCCGAAACCGAAGCCGAGTTCGCTGCGGCGGGGTCGCAGCCGTTCGTCTACACGGCGCGCGGGCGAGAGGTGACGGTCGCCTCCTATTGGCGGCTCGTTGCCTCGGCCTATGACGATGAGGATGAGCTCAGGCGCTGGGCGGCGCTCGGGCTGGCGGCGGCGCGGCGCACAGCGGCGATCAAGGCGGCGAAGGGCAAGGGCGCGAAAGCCAAGACTGCCGCAAAACCGCCAGTCAAGGCGACGAAGCGACCGAGCCGAGCCCGCCCTGCCGCCGGCTCGCCTGGAAGGCTTCAACGGCGACATTGAGCCGCGCCAGCCACCAGCGGCTGAACAGCGCCAGCCCCCAGGCGGCGGCGAGGGAGACGGCGAGCGTCGCGCCGATCGCGGCGGGCGTCGATCGCGTGACGATAAAGGCGTAGGCGCCGACCGAGCACAGCACCGGCACGTGTACGAGATAGAACGGAAAGGACAGCTCGCCGCAAATCCGGCCCCAGGGCCGCGACAGCAGGCGGCGCATGCCCGGCCAGCTCTCTCCCGTCACGATCAGCATCGCCGCCCCGCCGGCGTAGAGAAACGGCAGCGGCAGCCAGGTCGGCCAGACCGCGGTCAGCGGCGCGTAGACGCCAAGCGCGCCTTGCGTGTAGCCGCAGGCGAGCAGCGCCAGCGCGATCATGACGAGGGCGAACATGGCGGGCAGGCGCGGCGCCTCGGGCGGCAGGAACGCCGCTAGGGCGAAGCCGACAACGAAGGGGAACAGCGCCGGATTGGCCGCGCCACAGACGATCGCCGCCCCAGCGACGACCAGCAGGCGCGTGCGCAAGGCCGGTCGCGGGGCCAAGAGGAAGGCGAGCGCGTAGACCATCAGGCTGCCATAGAACTCGAAAGCCATCGTCCAAAGGCTGCTGTCGTAAGTGGAATCTCCGCGCAGGAAGGTTAGCACGGAGCCTTGCAGGACCGCGCCGACCAAGCTCGGCTGGAATGGCGCGCCGGTCAGCGCCCCGCCAAAGCGCGCAAACCACGACGAGCCGGTGAGCGCGGCGGCGGGCGCATAAAAATAGCCGTCCAGCGCAAACAGCAGCCACGAGCCGAGCACCGCCACGAGCACCGGACCGGCGAGGCGCGGCCAGCGCTTGATCAGGCCGCGCACGAGCATGTCGGTGCGTCCGGTGGTCAGGCTGAGCCGGGTCAGCACGAAGCCCGACAGCACGAAGAAGAAGGCAACCGCGCCCGCGCCATGAACCGCGACGAACCAAAATTGCGAGCGTGCGGTCTGGGCGATCGGCGTCGCGTCGAGATACCCCGAGGACGAGGGATAGAAGGCGAGCATCGTATGCCAGCCAAACACGGCGAGCGCGGCGATTCCGCGCATCGCGTCGAGGCTGACGTCACGCTCGTTGGCCATAGTGGGCGCCCTGGGCCGTCGCGCATTAAGCGCGCTCCGGCGGCGCAGTATCGGCGGCAATGCTTGACGCCGACTTACCGCGTTCAAGTGAAGCTGAGCCCTAGCGCAGGATCTCGACCAGCAGAACCCAAGTGTTCATCACCCCGACGGCGAGCGAGATGATGACGCTTGAGCCAACCCAATCGAGGCCGGAGTTGTCACCCCAAACGATCAGTGCTCCGCCGACGGCGAGCGAAAGCGTCGCGAGGGCGCTCACCGAAGTCGCCGAGACGATCTTGAATAGCGAGATGTCTCTGGGTTGCCCGAGCTGTTTGCCAAAATTGATCAGGCTGACGACCGTGCTGGCAAGCCCTAGCAGAAAGGCCTCGCCGCCAAAGACGGAGATCTGACGACCGGGCATCAGGGCGAGGCTCGAAACGATCAGCGCGCTGGTCAAGATCACCAGACATTCGGCCGCGCGGCTGGGAAGTCTGGGAAACGAAAGAATGCGGGTCAGGTTGATCGAGATCGCGACCGCCACCAGCCCGACCAGCGCCGCCGACGCGCCGACTTGGGCGGCGAAGAAAGGCGCCCAATCGTTCAATTCCGGGTTCATAATCGGCCCGACCTTCGCGCCCGCGAATGCGCGCAGATGATTGTGCTTTGTGGGCGAAGCCGCTCGGCTCAAGCGACCTCTGCCGCCTGAGCTTGCGAGCCCTAGTCTTCGACTTCGGCCGGAGCGGGCTTGGGCGGCAGGCGCACCGGGCGCAGCAGGAAGCTCGGCACGTGATCGCCGAGGCCCACCACCGGCGGCCCGCCATCATCGTCGCGTCGCGGTCGGCGCGGCGCGTTCGAGCCTGAGTGGGAACTCCCTTGGGAGCCTCCATGCGCTGGCTCGGCGCGACGCGGCTCATGCGGCCGGCGCGGTTCGCTGGGGCGGGGCGACTCGCCTAAATGTCTTTCGTGGCCGTGGGTTTCGCGCCTGGCCTCTTCGCCCGCGCCTGGCCGGCGATCGGGGGCATGCGCTTCGCGCTTGACCTCGTCCTCGGCGCCCACGCGCGGCTCGCTCGGGCGTTCATGACCCCTGCCTTCGCCGCCACGCGGTCGGCGGTTGCGACCGCGATCGCCGCCGCTGCGGCCTTCACCGCCGCGACCGCCGCGCCCGGCATGACGTTCGTGTCCGGTCTCGGCGACTTCGCTGGTCTCTTCGACCGGCGCTTCGCCGCCGACCTGCCACTCGATCTTCTTGTTGATGAGCTTCTCGATGTCCTCGATCGCCCGGGCGTCGCCGCGCGCGACGATGGTCCACGCGACGCCCTTCTTGCCGGCCCGGCCGGTGCGGCCGATCCGGTGGACATAGTCTTCGGCGTGGTGGGGCGGATCGTAATTGATGACATGACTGACGTCGGGAATGTCGAGGCCGCGCGCCGCGACGTCGGAACAGACAAGCAGCTGGACCTGGTCGTTGCGGAACGCGTCGAGCGAGGCCATGCGCGTGCGCTGATCGAGATCGCCGTGCAGCGCGCCGACCGAGAAGCCATGCTTCTGCAGCGAGCGATAGACCACTTGCACGTCGCGTTTGCGGTTGCAGAAGATCAGCGCGTTCTTGAAATCTTCGGCTTTGCGGACGAGCTGGCGCAGGGTGGCGCGCTTTTCCTCGGGCGAAGCGCCCGAGCGCACCAGCCACTGGCTGATCCCCTCGGCGGTCGAAGCGGCCCTGGCGACTTCGACACGGACCGGATTGTGGAGGAAGGTCTCGGTCAGCCGCGTGATTTCCGGCGGCATGGTGGCCGAGAAAAACAGCGTCTGGCGGGTGAAGGGCACCAGTTTGCAGATCGCCTCGATATCGGGAATGAAGCCCATGTCGAGCATGCGATCGGCTTCGTCGATCACCAGGATTTCGATGCCGGTCAGCAGGATCTTGCCGCGACCGACAAAATCGAGCAGGCGGCCGGGGGTGGCGATCAGTACATCGGCGCCGCGGGTGATTTTCGCTTCCTGGTCGGCAAAGGAGACGCCGCCGATCAGCAGGGCGAGGTTGAGCTTGTGGTTGACGCCATAGCGCCCGAAAGCCTCCTCCACCTGGGCCGCCAGCTCGCGGGTCGGCTCAAGGATGAGCGTGCGCGGCATACGGGCTCGCGCGCGGCCTTTTTCGAGGAGGGACAGCATGGGCAGGGTGAAAGCGGCGGTTTTGCCGGTGCCCGTCTGGGCGATGCCGAGGACGTCGCGCCCCTGCAGGGCGTGGGGGATGGCTTGTTCTTGGATTGGGGTCGGCGTTTCGTAGCCGGACGCGCGGACGGCGTTGAGCACTTTCTCGCTCAGGCCGAGTTCATCAAATCGCATTTCTTCTCACTGGGATGGTGGTTTGTGGCGGGCGGATTGGGCGCCCGCAGGTGACGGCGCGCCTCATTGGGTCACGCCTGCGCGGGGCGGAGTAACGGCTCGCGCAAAGCCAAAGACTCTGTAACGCCTTCGGCCGAGGCAGATATAGTAGAATTCCGGGCAAAGTCAATGAAACGAGCCATTTCTGCGTGACGCGTCGCGCTGGGGACGCCCGTGCGCTGAGAATTGGTTAACCGCCCCTTCGTAAGGTGAGTCTGTTTGCGAGTCGCCCGCGCTCGGAAAAGTGCGCGGGCAGCGCGCCGTTGGCGTTCTGACCCGAAGAATGGCCAGTTTGTTGGAGCGACCATGTTCTCTCGTCTGAAGATCGCCACGAGATTGATCATCGGCTACGGCGCGATATTGCTACTGATCGTTGGCGTCGGCGCGCTCGGCTATCTGGCGGTGGTGCGTGGCGGACACGCGCTCGACGACGTCGCGCAATTCAAGACGGCCGAGGCGCTCGAGCAGCGGGTCGAAAAGCGCGTCATTGAGGCGCGCATGCACTTCTGGATCGCCATCAAATCCAACGACGAGAAACACTGGGGAAAATCCGGCGAAGGCTTCTCGGTCGCCACCGAGTGGCTCGGCGAGCTGTTGGACAACACCTCCAATCCAGGCCGCGCCGACGAAGTGCGCAAGATGACCGATCTCGTCGCCAAGTACCGTAAATTGGTCAATGCGCTTCACTACACGATGCAGGCGAGTCCCTTGACCGCCGACCAGATGGCGGGCGGCGAGAAGCAAGCGATCGCGCTCGAAGAGGCGATGACCACGCTGGGCGCTGAATTGACGCAGCAGTTCCACGAGGCGGCCGAGACCCGCTTTGCTGAGGCGACCGATGAGTCGACCCTGGCGCAGCGGGCGATTCTCGGCGTCGGCCTCGTCGGCCTTTTGTTCGGCGCGGTGATGGCGCTCCTCTTCACCCGCAGCATCAGCCGGCCGATCATCGAGTTGACCCGCACGATGCGCGAACTCGCGACCGGAGACCTGACGGTCGAACCTGCTCACGCCACGGAGCGCACCGAAATCGGCGAGATGGCGCGCGCGGTGCTCGTGTTTCGCGACGCGGCGGTCGAGAACGCCCGCCTCGAAGCCGAAGCCCAGCGCCAGCGCGAGCTGGCCGCGCAAGCGCAAACCGACAGCCAGCGCGCCCAGCGCGAGGCGATCGACCATGAGCGGGAAATCGTCGCCGATTCGGTCGGCTCCGGTCTGTCGCGCCTGGCGGCCAAGGATCTGCGCTATCGCATGTCTTCGGACATTCCAGAGGCCTATCGCAAGCTGCAGTCCGACTTCAACGCCGCGATCAATCAGCTCGAGACGGCGATGTCGACCGTCGCCCAGCGCGGCGGCGCAATTCGCATTGGCTCGGGCGAGATCGCCTCGGCGACCGACGATCTGTCGCGCCGCACCGAGCAGCAGGCGGCGAGCCTCGAAGAGGCCGCCGCAACGCTCGGCGAGGCGACGGCGATGGTGCGTCGCACCGCCGAAAGCACCGCGCACGCTCGCGGCGTGGCGGAGGGCGCCCAGCGCGACGCGGAGCAGAGCGGCGCGGTCATTCGCCGCGCGGTCGCCGCGATGGGGGCGATCGAGAAGTCGTCCCAGCAGGTCGGCCAAATCATCGGCGTGATCGACGAGATCGCCTTCCAGACCAATTTGCTGGCGCTCAACGCTGGCGTCGAGGCGGCCCGCGCCGGCGACGCCGGCCGGGGGTTCGCGGTGGTGGCCTCGGAAGTGCGCGCGCTGGCGCAGCGCTCGGCGGAGGCGGCTAAGGAAATCAAGGCGCTCATCTCGACTTCGACCGAGCAGGTGAGCCAGGGCGTCGCGCTGGTCGCCGAAACCGGCGGCTCGCTCGAACGGATTGTCGGCAAGGTGACCGAGATCAACGAGATCGTCTGCCAGATCGCCGAAGGCGCCAAGGAACAGGCGATGGCGATCGAAACGGTCAACGGCGCGATCAGCGATATGGATCGGGCGACGCAGCAGAACGCCGCAATGGCTCAGCAATCGACCGCCGCCAGCCACGCGCTGTCGGAAGAGGCGCAAAAGCTCGCGGCGTTGATCGAGGAATTCGAGATCGCGGCCATCGCAGTTGGGTCGCCGCCGCGCCGCGTCGTCACGGCGCCCTCGCAGCGCAGGGCGGGGTAGGGCGAACGCGTCCCGCGTTTCACCCTTCGATTGGCGCCAGACAGACGAGCTTAGCCTCCGGGTGCGAGGCGACGATCAGCGTCGTCTGGTGGAACCGGCGGGCGGGCGAGCGAAAGCGCCGCTCGCCACCCTCACGGCCAAGCACCCCCTGTTCGCGCCACAGGCGCGCAAAGACTGGCGAAGCTTCGGTCAGTTCGTCGACCAAGGCGGCGAGCGCGGGATCGCGCAGGCGGCGGCTGAAGTCGGCGCGAAACTCGGCGACGACGCGGCGCGCGCGATCGCTCCAGTCGACGATCAGCTTGGGCGCTAGCGGCGAGCGGAAGATGAAGCGCAGCAGATTGCGGTCATGCTTGCCGTCGAGCCAGCCGACGAACAGCGCCGCCGCGGCTTTGTTCCAGGCGCGCGCCGTCCACTGGCCGTCGAGCAGATAGGCGGGGATCGTCATCGCGCCGGGCAGGGCGAGGATTTCGGCCGCCAGCGCGTCTTCGGCGAGCGCGGGGGCGGAGGGATCGCGCTTGTCCGCCAGTTCGAAGAGATAGGCGCGCTCGGCCGGCGCGAGCTTTAGCGCCTCGGCGAGGCGCGCCAGCAGGCGCGGCGAAGCGGAAACCTCGCGGCCCTGTTCGAGCCAGGCGATCCAGGTCAGGCTGGCGCCGCAAGCCTCCGCGACCTCTTCGCGGCGAAGACCCGGCGTGCGGCGCCGACCGCTCGCGCCGGGTGGCGGCGCAAGGCGTTCGCGATGGGCGCGCAGGAAAGCGCCGAGGGCGCGGCGGGCGGCGGGCGTAGGCATGGCGTCTCTTATACCAGGATATTGTTCACTCTTGTAATAGGGTAAGGGCTTCGCCATCCTGAGTTGCGTTCGCTCACTATCAATGGAGCCAGCCTTCGATGTCGCCGCGATCCCAGGAAAAGTCCGCGCAAGAGCGGCCGGTCCATGAGGCGCTGGTCGCCGATCAGTTCGATCCGCGCGCCGAGGCCTACCTCAAGAGCGCGGTCCACTCGCGCGGCGCCGACCTCGAAGACTTCGCCCGCCTGATCGGCAAGCGCCCGAGCGCGCGGGCGCTCGATCTGGGCTGCGGGGGCGGCCATGTCGCCTTTCTGCTGGCCGGGCAGGTCGGCGAAGTCGCCGCGGTCGATCTCTCCGCGACGATGACGGCGACCGTTTCAGCCGAAGCGAAGCGGCGCGGTCTCGCCAACCTCGACGTGCGCCAGGCCCCGGTCGAGGCGCTGCCGTGGGGCGACGCCACGTTCGACATCGTGGCGAGCCGCTACAGCGCCCATCATTGGCGCGAAGTTCCCTTGGGCCTCGCGGAGGCGCGGCGCGTGCTGAAGCCCGGCGGCCTTGCCGTATTCATGGACGTCTTCGCGCCCGCCGACCCGCTGCTCGACACCTGGCTGCAGGGCTTGGAGTTGCTGCGCGATCCCTCGCATCTGCGCGATTATTCGCTGGCCGAGTGGAGCGCGATGCTGGTCGCCGCCGGCTTCAAGTCGCCCGAGGCGTCGACCTATCGCCTGCACCTCGATTTTGCCCAATGGATCGCGCGGATGGACACGCCGGCGCCATTGGTCACGGCGATCCGCGCTTTGCAGGGGAAGGCCGCCAGCGATGTTGGGCGCCATTTCGCCATCGAGGCCGACGGCAGCTTCACCGTCGACACGATGCTGATGAGCGCGGCAGGCTGAGCCGGCAGTCTTAGGCGGCGTCGGCGGCGACGCGGTTGCGCCCTTCGGCCTTCGCGCGATAGAGGGCGCGGTCGGCGCGGCGATAGAGCGCGCTGGCGTCGTCGTCGAGCGCCCGCTCGGCGACGCCGATCGACACGGTGACCGGAATCGCCTGCGCCGTGGAGTCGATCACGAACGGCTCTTCCTTGATCGCCAGACGGGCCCGCTCGGCGATGCGCGTGGCGGCGGCGACGTCGACGCCAGGCATGACGATGACGAATTCCTCGCCCCCGAGCCGGCACAGAAGATCGCCGCCGCGGATGATGCCGCGCAGGCGATCGGCGAAGGTCTTGAGAACCTCGTCGCCGCAATGGTGGCCGTAGCTGTCGTTGACCTGCTTGAAATGGTCGATGTCGAGAATCATCAAGGTGAGCGGCGTGCGACGCACCCGCGCATTGTCGAGCATCGTCGTGAGATGATTCTCCAGGAAACGGCGATTGTTGAGGCCGGTTAGCGGATCGAACAGCGCAAGCTCGATCGACTGCTGCACTTTCTCGCGCAACGAATCGGCGTAGCGTTTCTGCCGCAACTGCGTGCGCACGCGCGCCAGCAGCTCGTTGCGATCGACCGGGCGGGTCAGATAGTCGTTGACCCCGAGTTCCAGGCCGCGCAGCACACGCGGACGGTCTTCGAGATCGGCGATGGCGAGGATCGGCAGGTTGCGGGTGCGCTCGAGCGAGCGGATCTGGCTGCAGAGGCGCAGTCCGTCGTAGCCGGCGAGGCCGAGGCTGATCACGATCAGATCGATGTTGTCTTCAGCCGCCTTGAACAGCGCCTCGTGTGCGTCAAGCTCGATGTGGACGGTGTGATGGGACGAGAGCGCCTGCGCCAGACGTTCGGCGGAGCTCGCGCGGTCGTCGACGATCAGAATGCGCCCGCGCCGCCCGTCGTCGGCGCTCGGCGAGGCGAACGGCGGGATCATGCCCAGCGCGACGGTGGTGTTGGCGCGATTGCGCAGCTCATCGACCACCACTTTGAGACGGGTAAGCGAACGAACGCGCGCGGTCAGCGCCATCTCGTCGATCGGCTTGGTGAGAAAGTCGTCGGCGCCGGCTTCGAGACCGCGCACCCGGTCAGCGGGCTGATCGAGCGAGGTGACGAGCACGATCGGCAGATGGGCGGTGGCGATCTGCCCCTTCAGCCGGCGGCAGACCTCGAAGCCGTCCATGCCCGGCATCATCACGTCGAGCAGCACGATGTCGCATTTGCCGCTCTCGCAGAGAGCAATCGCCTCGGCGCCGCTGGTTGCGGTCAGCACTTCGAAATACTCGGCCGTCAGGCGCGCCTCAAGCAGCTTCAGATTGGGCAAGATGTCGTCGACGACGAGAACGCGGGCGGTCATCGGCTCACTTGGCTCCGAGGAATTGGTCGATCGTGTCGAAGAACTTGGCGACCGAGATCGGCTTCGACAGATAGGCTTCGCATCCGCCTTGGCGGATCTTCTCCTCGTCGCCCTTCATCGCGAAGGCGGTGACCGCGATCACCGGAATCGAGCGCAGCTCTTCGTCGTCCTTCAGCCATTGCGTGACTTCGAGGCCGGAGACTTCGGGAAGCTGGATGTCCATCAGGATCAGGTCGGGGCGGTGGCGGCGGGCGAGTTCGACCGCCTCGACGCCGCTGCGCGTTTGCACGATCTTGCAGCCCCGCGTTTCGACGAGGTCGTTGAAGAGCTTCATGTTGAGCTCGTTGTCCTCTACGATCAGCACAGTCTTGACCATGACGAGTGTCCGCGAGCGGCAAAGCGGCGGCTCGAATTTCACATTGGGGCTCGGCGAGTATATTAGGCGGCAGACCTTGACGAAAGGAAAACCGGATCGTGCGCCAGAGGGTTAACGGCGAGCTTTCCACAGCCAAGGCGCGCGGCGAAGCGCTGGCGATCGAGGCGCTCGGCTTCCTTGCCGACGATCCCGAGCGCCTCTCGCGTTTCCTGGCCCTGTCGGGCCTCGGGCCGGGCAATTTGCGTCAGGCGGCGGCCGAACCGACCTTTCTGCTCGCCGTGCTCGACCATCTGGCCGCCGACGAGCGGCTGCTGGTCGCCTTCGCCGGGGCGCAGAGAATCGACCCCGCCGCGATTGTCGCCGCCCGCGACGCGCTCGCCGGTCGGCCGGCGGAATTCTCGTAAGTGAAGCCCTCTCAGGCAAGCGGCGCGCCGGCGCGCTTCTGCCGCGACTGCCTCGAGGCATGCGATGAGGCGGGGACACGTTGCGCGCGCTGCGGCTCGCCGCGCCTGATCGCCGACGCCGGCCCAGAACTGACGATCGCCCATGTCGATTGCGACGCGTTCTATGCGGCGGTCGAAAAGCGCGACCGGCCCGAACTTGCCGATCAGCCGCTGATCGTTGGCGGCGGGGGACGGCGCGGCGTCGTCTCGACCTGCTGCTATCTCGCGCGCACTTATGGCGTGCGCTCGGCGATGCCGACCGGTCAGGCGCTGAAGCTGTGCCCGGCGGCGATCGTCCTGCCGCCCGACATGGCCAAATATGCCCGCGTCAGCCGCGCGATCCGCGAACGCATGGGTCGCCTGACGCCCTTGGTCGAGCCGCTGTCGATCGACGAGGCCTTCCTCGATCTGACCGGCTGCGAAGGCGCCAACGGCGCGCGGCGCGGCGCTGACGCTCGCGCGCTTTGCCCGCGAGGTCGAACGCGAGCTTGGCGTCACCGTCTCGATCGGCCTCAGTTACTGCAAGTTTCTCGCGAAGCTTGCCTCCGATCTCGACAAGCCGCGCGGCTTCTCGATCATCACACGCGCGGGCGCGCGCGCGCAGCTGGCGCCGATGAGCGTCGGGCGATTGTGGGGCGTCGGCAAGGTCGCCGAGGCGCGGCTCGTGACGGCTCGGCATGCGCACCATTGGCGATCTGCAAAAGCTCGACGAGCAGGGCGCCGTGGCGAAGCTCGGCGAGGAGGGCCGCCGCCTTTGGCGCCTGGCGAATGGCGTCGACAATCGGCGCGTGTCGCCCGAGCGCGAGACCAAAAGCATTTCGAGCGAGACGACATTCGAGACCGACGTCGCCGATCTTGCCGAACTGACGCGCGTGGTGCTCGTCCAGTGCGAGCGGGTGGCGGCGCGGCTTGGCAAGGCGGGGCTCTCGGCGCGGGCGCTGACGCTCAAGCTGCGCACGCCCGACTTTCGCCTGCACACGCGCTCGCGCTCAGGCTTCGATGCGACGCAGATGGCGCTGCGCCTTTTCGCCACCGCGCGCGCCTTGTTGGAGGCGGAGCCAGCGGGGCAGGCCTATCGCCTGATTGGCGTTGGAGCGGGCGATCTTGCGCCGGCGGGCGAAGCGGACGCCGCCAATCTCATCGAGGGCGACCGCAGTCGCGAGAAGGCGCGCGAAGCGGCGATCACAACTTTACGCGATCGCTTCGGCGCGGCCGCCGTCCAGCGCGGCCTCGCGTATCGGCCGGGCGGCACGCGAGCGCGGTAGGGCTGCGTTACTTCGCGCAAACCGGCGTCGGCATCAGGTCTAGCCGCTTGAGCTTGGCGGAGAGCGCGAACGTGCCGTAGTCGAGCTTCAGCGTGCCCGAGACGCCGTTTTCGTAGAGATCGAAGCTGAGAATGTATTCGGGCGGCGCCTCGCGGTCGTTCTCGTCGAAATAGGAGACGGTGACCGGCCAGCGGCGGATATTGCCGAGCGTGCTGGCGAAGTCGGCGTCGGGGGTCGGCGTCGTCGCCTCCTTGCCGATGACGGTCAAGGTCTGGAACACCTTCTTGCCGGTGTCGGAGCCGTCATAGACGCGCGCCTCCATCGGCCCGCCGCCCTCTTTGGCGCGCGCGATGATGCGCTCGATGTGTTCGGTCGGAAACAGGATGTCCTTGCCGATGTCCATCGTCGAGGCCGCCGGCTTGCTCAGCGCAACCGTGGTGTCGCCGCTGTCGGCGCGGCTCGCCGAGCCGGCGATCGGCGCCGCGTCGCCACCCTCCAGCGTCGAGTTCGATCTGGAAGCGCATCCGCTTGGCCTCGCCATCCTCGAAGGTGACGGCGTGAATGTCCGAAGAGACCGGATCGCCTTCGCTACGCTGCAACTGCGTGAACTGGCGGAAGTTCGAATCGTAGCCCTCGCAGCGCGAGCCCGAGAATTCATAGGCAATCAGGCCGCTCGCCGAGACCGGCGCCTGCGAGCCCCCGTGCGGCGCGCCATAGTCGTCGATCATCGTGATCTCGTAGGCGGCCCGGTGCGGCGCGAGCGGCATCACGACATCGGCGCGCGCGGCGACCACGCTCGCCGCTAGAGCTGCCGCCGAGACGAGGATGCGACCCATCATGAGAGACTCTCCGGCCGGCCCGAGATCATTTCATGAGCGCCGACGTCTCGTTGTCACCAAGCTTTCCGGCGGATTCGTGGCCAAGACAGCTCACGGCTCGTCGGCTTCGCCGATCGGTCCCCAGACCTGTTCGAGCGCACGTCGGCGCTTCGAGCGGCTCTTCGTCGGGGCGCAGGCTCGCGTCATCGTCCGGCTGGGGCACGCCGAAGCCCGGCGGCAGTTTGCCGTCGAACAGGCCCGCGCCTTGCAATTCGTCGAGGCCGGGCAGGTCGCCGATCGCATCGAGGCCGAAATGGACTGAGGAATTCCAGGCTCGTGCCATAGGTGATCGGCCGGCCCGGCGATTTGCGGCGCCCGCGCATGCGCACCCAGCCCGCCTCCATCAGCACGTCGAGCGCGCCTTTGGAGACGGCGACGCCGCGGATTTCCTCGATGTCGGCGCGCGTCACCGGCTGGTGATAGGCGATGATCGCCAGCGTCTCGATCGCCGCGCGCGACAGTTTGCGCTTGTCCTGCGTCTTCGCGCGCCAGCAGCCAGGCAAGATCGGGCGCGGTGCGAAACGTCCAGCGCCCCGCGACGCGCACCAGGTTGACGCCGCGCTCGCTATAGACGCGCTGCAATTCGGCCATCACCGCGGCGACGTCGGCGCCTTCCGGCAGGCGTGCGGCGATCGTCGCCTCATCGAGCGGCTCGGCGGCGGCGAACACCAGCGCCTCGGCGATGCGCAGGTCCTCCGGGGCGAAACGCGGCGGCGCGTCGGTCGTCAAACAATTTGGCGACATTTCCCATCATTGGCGTCTCAGCTCGATTGCGCTTGCGGCGTCGGCGAGCCGGGCGCGCGCCACAGATCGGCGCGAAGGCCGCGTCTTGCCGGAGTTCGATCTTTCCTTCGCGCACCAGTTCGAGCGAGGCGGAAAAGGACGATGCGCGCGCCGTGCGGCGCAACTTCGGATCGACGCAATAGTCGATCAGCCAGAATCGAGATCGGTCCAGTCCGACGTCCCGCCGAGCAGCCGCGTCAGCGCTTCGCGCGCCTCCGCCAGCGACCAGACCGCGCGCGGCTGCATGCGCACCCGGGCGCGCGCGTGCTTCTGGCTCTGGCGCGCGTAGGCCGACAGGAGATCATAGAGCGTCGCCTCGAACACCGGCGTGCTGGCGACTTGCGACCGCCTCGGGCTCGCCGCGGGCAAAAATGTCACGCCCGAGGCGCGGCCGGTTGATCAGCGCAGCGCCGGCGCGCCGGATCTGCCTCCAGCCGGCGCAGGCGCTGCGCGAGCGCGTCGGCAAGCTCCGCCGCGTCCCCGCTCTTCCGGCCTTCGGCGGCGCGGGCAGCAGCAGGCGCGATTTCAGATAGGCGAGCCAGGCGGCCATCACCAGATAATCGGCGGCGAGCTTCCAGCCGCAGCTTACGGGCCGCCTCGACGAAGGCGAGATATTGCTCGGCGAGCGCAAGGACGGAAATGCGCGCCAGATCGACCTTCTGGCGGCGCGCGAGCTCAAGCAGCAGGTCGAGCGGCCCCTCGAACCCGTCGAGATCGACGGTGAAGGCAGGCTCGCCCTCGGCGCGCTCGACTTGGAAATCGTCTGCAAATGCGCCGACGCCGGCCACGAATCACCTCAACACGGCAGCAAGCGACATTGGCCCGCGCCGGAGGGGATCGCAAGGTTGAGGCGCCACTGCGTCCACAGGGCGCGTCCTCCCCAGTTAAGCTTAAGAGGCCGAGTTTAACCAAGGTTATTTAGGTAAATAATTGGTTTATCAGGCGGAAAGCATCCGAACGATTGATTTTGGGGGGCGTCGGCGTACCGTCATTGGCGCAGGGCATGGTCGCCCAAAAGAGATACCCCGCGGGGTGCTCGGGTCCGCCGCATCTCCCGGGTCCGTGGGGTCGGCCGGCTCGGAAGCAGCAAGGAGTGGCCTCCTCAATCGCTGCTTCCGGCCGGCCTCCTTATTTTCCCAACAGCATCTTTCGTCGCCCGTCATTGCGAGCGGAGCGAAGCAATCCAGAAGGTGAAAGGGTGGCGCTCTCTAGCCCCTGGATCGCTTCGCTACGGCTCGCGATGACGGCCGCCCGCCCGCGGCCCAAAAGTGGCGCGGGCCTCCGCGCCCGCGCGGCCACGGAGGGCCGCGCCACTCCCCGTCGTTCAGTAGCGGCGCAGCAGACTGATCATGCGGCCCTGGATGCGCACCCGGTCGGGGCCGAAGATGCGGGTCTCGTAGGCGGGATTGGCGGCCTCCAGCGCGACCGAAGCGCCGCGTTTGCGCAGGCGCTTGAGCGTCGCCTCTTCCTCGTCGATCAGCGCCACGACGATGTCGCCGGTCTCGGCGGTGTCCTGCTTGCGAATGATGATCGTGTCGTTCTCGAAGATGCCGGCGTCGACCATCGAGTCGCCGCGCACTTCGAGCGCGAAATGCTCGCCCGGCCCGAGAAAATCCGGCGGCATCGCGATCGTGTCGGTGCGGGTCTGGATCGCTTCGATCGGCGTGCCCGCCGCGATGCGGCCCATCATCGGGATCATCGCGATCGGCGGCAGCGCCTCGGCGCCGGCTGCGCGGCCTGACCCGGCCGAGATTGCCGGCAATGACGCTCGGCGAGAATTTCTGCGCGCGCGGCGCGCCAACCGTCGCCGATTCGGGCAGGCGCAGCACCTCGATGGCGCGGGCGCGATTGGCGAGGCGGCGAATGAAGCCGCGCTCCTCCAGCGCCATGATCAGACGATGGATGCCCGACTTCGAGCGCAGATCGAGCGCGTCCTTCATTTCGTCGAAAGAGGGCGGAACCCCGTCGTTCTGCAGGCGCTCGTGAATGAAGCGCAGCAGCTCGCTTTGCTTTCGTGTCAGCATATCAGGCTCCCAACCGCCCAGCGCGAATCAACGGCTCGCTCACGGGCGAAGCGGAGAATCGCGGGCTAGGCGTAAACAAATCACGAACAGATGCGTATCTGTTCGCGCTGTGTTCCGCAAGGGGGAGGCCGAACATATCCCCTTGCGACATGTACGGGGAATCGTGCTACAAAAAGGCATGGAGATCATCCCGCGCATCGCACACTGGCGACGCGTCGCCGGCAGGGCGTGGCGTTTTCTCTACGCTGCGCCGATGGCGGCTCTCAGCGCGTTCGTTTTTGTGCGGGACGAATTTCTGTCGCCGGAGCGCGCCGCAAGTCTCAAACTTCCTGCGCTATTTTCGGACTATCTGCCCGGCTGGCTGTTGAACATGCCCTGGTATGGCTGGGCTCTCGCTTCGCTCGTAGTCGTGATTTTTGTTGTGCTCGAAGGATCGTACCGCGCTTATCGAGAAGGACTCGGCCAACCGAGGGGTGCCTTCTGCGCCTGCTGAAGTGGCCGATATGGCGGTCCAAGACGTGTTTTTTTACAAGGACGCCGACGTTTTGGAAAACGCTACATTCGCCACCGTTGGGCAAGAAATTCTAGACGCATTATCTCTTGGCAAATTGAAAGGATATGGGCGACAGGCGAGCATTTTAAATCGCGGTTATGTAGGGCATCCCAACTTAGCCCCGATAGATCAATCCTATTGGCGGACCGCCGCCTTCACTTATGAGTATTTTGGCGACGGCGATCGTACACACGACTTTCATGTCGAGACGAGACCGCCGGCAAACGGGGCTGCATATAGGGACGTCCGCTTCGACGGCGCTGCGGTCAAAGCCCTCTGGCCCAAGTCTACGGCATCCCCACAGATATTCGCCATGAAGGCGGCTTATCTAATCCTGACCCAGAGCGAGTGGGCCAGAAGCCTAGCTATCAGGCCTGATTCTATGGTCGCAGGATGGTACGAGGATATGGTCTCCAAGAAGGAAGCAATCAAAAGGAGATTGCTCAAAGCCCTTGAGAGGGACCTTCACGACAATCTGAGAGCTGGCCGTGTCGCGGCGTGGGGACGCGTCGACCGGCATTCCCCCTTAGCGCCAATTGCCGCAGAAGAGTGGAGCGATATCAAACTGTCCATGGAAGAAGTTGATTTCAAAAACCTCAGCACCGGGTTTTGCATCAATTTCACGGTGCCGGCGGCGTACAGAAAAACAGTGTACCAAGACGTGAAATTTTCAAAGGAGACTGTCTTTAAGCAGTATCCTCTCCTGCCAGAGCCTTTCGGGATTGATGATGGCGATCAAAAAATTACCTGACGATCCGCACCCGGAAGCCGAAGAGAGATTTCGTCGCCTCCTGCGTTCGATGGTCAGCGCGCCGCCACCTGAGCCGGACGCGAAAACGCAATCAGAAGAATCTCAAACATCAAATGCGGAGAACGGCGAAGATTGTGGCGATATTCAAACTCCGCCAGATACTTCGGAAGATGCTTCTTAGAGACGTGAATGTAAGTGCCGTTGACGCCGCGCTTTAGCATCGCCCAGAACGACTCAATCGTGTTCGTGTGAGCGTCGCCGCGAACGTACTCGTAGGCGGAATGGTTCACGCTCTCATGGCCGAAGCCGAGAATGTCGAGCCCGCGATAGACGGTCGCGTCATCTGTCATAACGCGCGAGCCTTCGACAACCCAACGCTTCACCTGCGGCAAGATTTGATTGGTGTGGCGCCCCGCGATCTGGCGCGTGACGAGATCGCCGTCACGCTCGACCATGCCGAGTACGACCGCTTTGTCATCATGTCCTGCGCGATCATGTCCGCCGAGAAAGGCTTCGTCGATTTCAACGACCGGGGCCTTTTGGCCCGCTCCGCCTAAAGGGCGGTCACCATCGACCCTGCCCATGTGCTCGCGGATTTTGTGGCACATGCGCCAAGCAGTCTTATAGGTCACGCCGATCTGGCGCTGAACCTCTTTCGCGGCCACGCCGTTGCGGGACGACGTGAAGAGGAACATCACAAAAAACCAATCGGTCAGCCGCGTCCGCGTGTTTTCAAAGGGCGTGTCGGCGGTCGGATAGACCTGATAGCCGCAATGCTCGCACTCAAAGCAGCGGCGGAGCTTGACACGGTAGAACCGCCCCTCCGCTTGGCAATTCGAGCAAACGAGGCGCTGGCCGTAGCGCACCCGCATCAAGTGATCGAGGCAAACGTCCTCGTTCGGGAAGCGAGCCTGAAACTGTTTGAGGGTCGTGATCTTCGGTGATTTGCTCATGCCGATTTTATATCAGGTTTCGACGTACATGTCTAGAGGGGATAAGGCCGGGGGCGGCTCGACCCTCTGTCGAGCGCGGTCGTTCGGCTCGTTTTTTCCGTGCGAACGCGACCACCATCGCCGAGTTTGAGCCCGTCATTCCGCCGCATGTCACGCGCGAGGCGCAGATCATGACCGACCAAGTCGCTTGGTATCCCGAAATTGGCACCGAGTTCACCACCACGACAGCGTGAACCACGCCAGGGACGCATATACGCGTCACGAAGACGGCACGCTCGTTACAATCAACGCCGGCGAGGGCTTCTATTTTATCATTAGGCGCGGCATGAAGGGCGTCTAGCAACAGTGCAGGCAAAAGCGCTTGCATCGCTATCTGGGCGAGTACGATTTCCGCTACTCGAACCGCTCAAAATTCGGCGTTGAAAACGCTGAGCGCACGTTCAAGGATTGCTGCTGGCATCACGGGAAGGCGATTGGCGCATCGGCCATTTGGTTCGCGCGTGTCCCTCTAACGCGTGTTCCTCTAAATGGAAGGCTTCAGCGCCCCGAGATAAGCGGCGACCATGTTTGGCCCGAACATCACAGGGAGTATTTGAAATGAAAGCCACTGCGTGGGTCTCACTCCTTACCGTCGCGTCCGTAACGAACGTTTTTGCCGCCGAGACCGTCATCAAAGGACCAAGCGGCGTAAGCATCATTTGTTCCCAATTTTCGAGGCAGCCGGACGGAAACTGGAAATCAAGTCAGGATGCGACGTTGAGTTATCCTGACAAACCGGGCTCATTCGGTAATAACAGTTTCGGGTCACATGGAATTTCCGTCGGCGGCGTTGATATTGCCGTCTTTCTTGATGAGAAATGCGGCAAGATCTGATTACTCAAACTACGACGCGTTCGCCCATACTTCTGCGCCTTCCTCCGTGACCATTGCGGTTCCAAGAGTCTTCGCGCCGCGATCGACGCGAAGGGTGCAGAAATGTTCTGCGGTGGTCGTGGAAGAGCCTGCTGACAACAGGAGGGAAAACCCCGTGCGCACGGCAATAGCAAGCAAGGATTTCGTCAGTTTTCTCCAATAAAAGCCCGCTCCACTTAGCGGCCTTTTTGTTCTCGGGTTAAGCCGCTCTCGGCGATGCACCGCGATCCTCGCCAGCGCCGCCTGGTTTCCTGTGACTCGGACTGGCGACGGCTCGCATCTTCGTTCCATCCAGCGCCACCATGCGCCCGCCGATAAGCCCCTGTTCGCGACAGAACTGGACGAAGGCCGCGCTCGCGGCGACGATCGCCTCCGGATTGTCGTGCCGGAACGCGGCAATGATGCGATAGTCAGGTGCCAGTCGGCGCATCAACCACAGCGCTTCCAGGTCGCGGACACACGCCTTCTCCAGATGCCGCGATGATCGGACTTGGTTGAGATAGCCCTATATATAGAGGCGGAGCATCTCGCCAGGTTGGAAGCTTGGCCTACCAGTCGCCGCAGCCACGACCCCGTTGAAACCCAGTTCGGCTATGTCGAGGCTGGCGACGAATGCGTCGATAGCGCGAACGAGCGCGTCAAGCGCGACGTAGTCGTCAACACACGCCGGCAGCAGGCTGATCTGATCTCGGCAATCGCCATCGATGAGACTCACAGGCCGCCCCATTTCTTTCCGTGCGTGGATTCTATGCTGATTTGCGCTATCGTCCCAAGTTCTTGGGGCGTCTCCGGGGCATTGCCGTCAGCTATTCCAGCATCGCCGGCTTCAAGAACTCTTCGCACCATTGGCGGAATGTCGTCGGCATACGATCGCTCACGCCAACTTCGGCCATGTTGTCCACGCCTTCATTCTTGGCCCTGTACATGTCCACAAAACCCTGCGCGATGGATTCGCTCGCGCCGCGTTTGAGGAACTGCTCCTTCAACTGTTCAAACGAAATTTGCTGATAGCGGACCTCGCGGCCAAGCACCTCGGATATGATCGCGGCCATGTCGTTGAAGGACAGGTCGTCGGGCCCTAGCAGCGCGATCTCCTGCTGACCGGACCAGTTGCCGCCGCTGAGAAGCTTGGCGGCGACGGCGCCGATATCGCGCGTCGCCGTGAGGGGCAGCTTGCGATCCGGATCGATGGGGCCAGAAAACATCCCTCTTTCCTTGATCGGCGCCACGTAGCGGATCGCGTTGTCCATGAACGACGGCATGGCGAGGCCTCGGAAATCCGCGCCCGTGCTCATCAAAAGATCGTCCGTGTGGATTGACAGAGTCAGCAGCCCGGCGGCCTCTTGCCAGGGTGTGTTCCGGCCGAGCCCAGTTACGCTGACCACGCGCTTGACGTGATGGCGACGGATCGCCTCGGTGGCCGGCCGGGTGAAGCCGATATAGGCCTCCCCGGCGTCCTTGGTCATATCGGGAGGCACGAGCCAGAACAGGCTGTCAGCTCCTTCCAGCGCAGCGTCAATCACGGCGGCGTCGCCATGGGAGCCTTCGACGACGTCGACGGAGCGCCGGATATCTTGGGGAAGCTTGGTGGCGTCCCGGACGATCACGCGGACGGGCGCCCCGGCCGCGATCAGGCCGTGGACGACATGCTGGCCAATCTGGCCGGTGGGGGTGGTGACAACGATCATGGCGATCTCCTATTGCGATACGCCCTGCGAATTCGCGGGGCGGCGCCGGCTTTCCTCAGCGCGGTAGGTAGACGATCCGCCGCCCTTCGGCCGTCCAAGTGGCCGTAACCTGGGCGAGCGGGACCGTGCGGTAATCGAGCGCCAGTTCGGCTTTGGCGGCGGCTTGAAAAACACCGTCTATGGCGGCGACGAGCCGGGGCAGGCCGACACTCCCAAGGCCGCTCCCCTTGATTTCGATCGAAGAGGAGCGAAGCACCGCCGCGGGCAGCGCGAGCTCGGCGTCGCCGGCGGCGCCGATCTGAACGAAGCGGATCGGAACGCCGTCAGGCGCCGCTTTCGCGCCCGCGACGAAGATCGACCGCGCGCTTGTCCCCCAGAGATAGTCGAGCACGACGGTGACGCCATCGGCGAAGTGCTGGCGCAGGGCGGCTTCGATGTCTTCCTCGTCCTGGCGTAGCGGCACTACCGCGTCCGCGCCGACGGTGTGAAGCACCGCCTCGTTGCGGCCTGTTGCGATCACCCGACCCGCGCCGAGATATCGCGCGATTTTGACCGCCAACCTGCCGGCGGCGCCCGTTGCGCCGTTGATGAGAACGGTTTCACCGGCGCTCAGCTTGGCGCGTTCGGTCAGCGCCGCCCAGGACGACATGCCTGGATTGGCGAGGGCGGCGGCCATCGCGTCGTCGAGATGGTCGGGCAGCGGCAGCCAATGTCCATTGGCGACGACCGTGCGTTGGGCCATAGCGCCGAACGGCGCGCGGGGCAGCAGGAAGTAGACCCGCGTCCCGTCTTCCAGACGGCCGACCCCGTCAACGCCGGCGACGGACGGAAACCCGCCCGCAGCACTGTAGTGCCCGCCGGCCGCGCGGCCACGGGCGAGTTGGCTCAGCGCGGATGCCGTCACCTGCACGACGACCTCGCCCGGCTGCGCGACCGGCTCGGCGAAATCGCCGTAGACCGGCAAGCGCCCTGGTTGCTCGACGATGGCGGCTTTCATGAACAATGGTCTTCCGATCTGGCAAAAGTCCGTGTATGTTACACAGACTAAAGCAAGCCCGCTTCGGGGTCAATGTCCGTGTATAATGCACCGAGCAGTAAGCTGCTCACACAACTCCACGATGCCGTCCTCGACGTTGTCGGCTTCATCAACCGGCCCGATCGGGACGAAGTGCTGATGCGGGCGGCGCAGATAAAGCTCGACCGGGCCTTATTCCCGCTCCTGGTGCTGACGGAGCGGATTGGGCCGATCAGTGTCGTCGAACTCGCCGGCCGAGTGGGCCGCGACCACAGCACGGTCAGCCGTCAAGTCGCCAAGCTCGTGCAACTCGGCCTCGTCAAGCGACAGCCGAGCCCGACAGACCGCCGCCAACGCGAACTGCGCCCGACGGAATCGGGCCACACGATGGCGCGACAGATCGACGAAGCCCGTGAGCGGCTTGCCCGTGCTGCGCTGTCCGGCTGGTCCGAGCGCGAAATTACCGATCTCGCGCGATCGCTTCGCCGCTACGCCGATGCGCTGGCAGCGCCAGTAGACTCCTGAGGGAAGCGGGCAAGACCCTTCAAGAACGACTAGGCGATGCCCTGACAGGTAAGCGGCGCCCCCCGTTTTGATGAGTTTTCGCACAGCCTGGGGGTCAGCGCGCGAACGCCCTACGGACTCTTCGCCCGGCAATCGGCGGCGAGGCGCCAGTCGCGCGGATCAGCGGCGAAGGCGAGGGCGAAGGCGCGCTGGGCGGCGAGGGGGCCGGAAAGATCGTCGGCGAAGCGCGAATGCTTGAGCGTCGCGCCGAACGTGGCGGCGAGCGGCGCGGCCTTGGTCAGCGCGGCGGGGGCGGGGTCATAGAGACGGAATGAAGCGCCGGGGCCGGGCGCGGCGAGATAGAGGTCTTCGCCCGCATCCTCTTCGTGGGCGAGCGCGACGAGATAGCGCCCGTCGTTGAGGCGATGCAGCGTCGCCGGTTCGCCGCGCGAATTATCGGGAAAGAGCAAAACATATTGGCTGCGCCGGTCGCGCCTTAAATGCACGAGCCGGGCGGCGCCGATCCGCGCCGCGCCGTTGGCGTCGAAGCTGCGGCACGAATAATCGCCCGGCGGCGCGGCGATGTCGTCGCCGCCATCGAGCGCGAAGGGCTCGCTCTGGGTTGACAGGCAGCCGGCGAGCCCGAGGACTGCGACCAGGGCGGCGAGGGCGCGGAGCATCATCATGGCTCATGCCTTACGGGCCGGGACCGCGCCCATCCTTCATTTATAGCCGATCCGATGGCCCGCCTCGCGAACCTTCCGCCGCGTGACGGCGGAGACGCGCTGACAACGGTGGCGTGGCGCCGCGCCGCCTAGCGGCCGGGAAAGTGCTCGACGTGGGTTTCGGCGGTGCGCCCGATGTAGAGCGCGCGGCGGCCGGAGAACGACACGACGTAACCGGCGCACCCGGCCGAGACCGCCTTTTCGCAAAAGCCCCGGTAGGTGTAGCCCGGGACCAGTTGCTGCGCTTCGCGGATCGCGGCCTGCATGAGCGTGGCGTCGAACGACGCGGCGATCGGCGCCTCGGCGCGGTGGGCCGGCAGTTCGACGCTCTCTCCGTCGGGCAGGTAGTAGGTCGCGCTCGCCCGCCGGAAGTCGATCGCATAGCTTTCGAATCCCGCTTTCATCAGCGTTGCGACGATTTGGGGAAAGGTCATGGCGCCGCTCTCGGCGGCCTCGAGGCAGGTTCGGGCGACGGTCTTCTGCTGATCGTCCATTGCGAATTCTCCGTGATGAGATTCCAATCGCGTTCATGCGATCGGGATTGCGGTCATGCGGCCGCGCTCGGCGAGGCTCTTTAAGAGACGCTCCAGCGTTTGCCGCTCCTGTGCGCTGAGGCCGTCGAAGAATTCGGCGTCGTTGCGGTCGGCGAGCGCTGCGAGATGGGGGACAAGGTCGCCGCCGCGCTTCGTCAGCGCCAGCGTCTGGGCGCGGCCGTCCTTCGCGCTCGCCTCGCGCGTGACCAATGACTTGGCGATCAAACGGTCGGCGAGCTTGGTGATCGCGCCCCGCGTCATGCCCATCTCGTCGGCGAGCCGGCTCGGGGGCGTCGGCGCCTTGGCGTAGAGGGCGCGCATCAGGCTCCATTCGGCGACCGTCACCTGCTTGCCCGCCAGCTTGGCCGCGAAGGCATGGGAGACGTGGTTGGAGACCATGCGCAGCCAGAAGCCGAGATGGGTGGTGAGATCGGATACGGAGGATGGCGACATAGCGGCCTCATTGATTGACTAGGAAACTACATCAATATGATTTCCTAGTCAACCACTCATCGCCGCGATGGGAACCGGCCGTCGCTGGAGGGAAGAAAAGCGCCGTGCAGGCCGTTGAATATAAACAATCCCGCGCAACAACAGCGCCCTCGCGCCACGGCCGTCGCCGGCGCTCACGCCTCGCGCAACGTCACCCGCAGCGGCACGTGGTCCGAGGCCTTTTCGCGCCCGCGCATCTCCTTGTCGATGGCGACGCTCGCCAGCCGGTCGGCGGCCTGCGGCGAGAGCAGCACGTGATCGATGCGGATGCCGTTGTTGCGCTGCCAGCCGCCCGCTTGATAGTCCCAGAACGTGTAGAGGCCGGCGTCGTCGCTGACGGCGCGCAGCGCGTCGGTGAAGCCGAGCGCCATCAGCTCGCGGAACTTGGCGCGGGTCTCAGGCAAATAGAGCGCGTCCTGCGTCCATTGCTCGGGATGGGCGGCGTCGCGCGGCTCGGGGATGACATTGAAATCGCCCGCCAGCGCCAACGGCTCTTCAAGCTTCAACAGCCCGCGCGCATGACGGATCAGCCGCTCCATGAAGGCGAGTTTGTAATCGTATTTCTCGCCCGGCGCCGGATTGCCGTTGGGCAGATAGATGCAGGCGAGCCGCAGCGCGCCGCGCTCCATCGGAATGACCGCCTCGATGTAGCGCGATTGCTCGTCGCTGGAATCGCCCGGCAGCCCGCGCTCGACCTCGAAGGGCCGCTTGGCGAGAATGGCGACGCCGTTAAAACCCTTCTGTCCGTGGGTCGCGACGTTGTAGCCAAGGTCCTCGATCTCGGCGCGCGGGAAGGCCTCGTCGACGCATTTGATCTCCTGCAGGCACAGCGCCTCGGGGCTCTGCTGCTTGAGATAGTCGATGAGATGCGGCAAGCGCTGGCGCACCGAATTGACGTTCCAGGTGGCGATGATCAGGACGCGGGCTCCAGGATTTGGACTCCGAAGTTCGCTCATGCCTAGCGGGTCCGATAGACTTTCTCAATGTCGCCCTGGTGGGCCCAGCGGCGGTGCGCCCACATCCATTGCTCGGGCGTCTCGCGGACGAATTCCTCGAAGCGCGCCTGCAGCGCCGCGGTCGCCGCCAGCACGTCGGCGTCGCGGTCCTCGCTGACCGGGACCACGACCGGTTCGATGTTCATGACGAAATGCACGCCGCCGACGCGCTTGACGCGCACGGCGTAGAGCGGAAGTCCGGCGACCCGCGCGAGGAAAGCGGGGAAGGGGTTGGACTGGGCAGGGTGGCCGAAGAAGGGAACGTCGACGCCGCGGCCCTCGCGCAAGTCGGCGACGAAGCAGGTGCAGCCCCCGGCGCGCGCCAGCCTGAGCAACGTGCGCGAGGTCGCCGCCGACTTGTCGAACAGTCCACCGGGAAAAATCGCGCGGCGCTTCTCGTAGGTCCAGCGGTCGACCAACGGATTGGTGAGGGCCTGATAGACGCCAGCGAGCGACAGCTGGTAGCGCAGGCCCGCCTGCGCGGCGAGCTCCCAGTTGCCCAAGTGCAGCGTGCAGACGACGAACGGTCCGCTCTTGACGATCGCCGCGAACTTGTCGGGCTGCTCGATCGTGACGCGCTCTTGCGCGAAGATTTGCGGCAGATGGAAGAACTCGGCGAAGGTGCGCCCGAGATTGTCCCACATGGCGATCGAGGATGCGCTCGCGCTCGGCGAAGCTCATGTCGGGAAACGCCATCGCCAGGCCTTCGTGCGCGCGCTGCTGGCGCGCAAGCCACGGCGCGATCAGCCGCCAGATCAGGCCCGAGGCGGCGGAGGCAAAATCGAGCGGCAGCGCGCCGCCGATTCCCGCGACAAGGCGGAACAGGACGTATTCAATGCGGATGCGCACTCGCGCGAAAAGACCCATGGGTCCAGCGTTCCCCTTGGCCCATGGCAGGGCCGGGCGGCTATCGCGCGCGTGCGGGCGGCGCCGTCAAGAGCGGCCCAACCGACAATTGGCCTTGTGGTCCGCTCGGCGCGGCGTGATAATTCCTGCCAAACAGCCATGCGTTAAGGGGAGAAGCGACCATGGGCGAGCGCGTCAAATACGAGATGGGCGAAGAGCGGATTCCCCGCGTTTGGTACAACATCGCCGCCGATTTGCCTCCCGCGCCCCCCGTGCTTCATCCCGGCACCGGCAAGCCGATCGGCCCCGCCGATCTCGCGCCGCTGTTTCCGATGGCGCTGATCGGCCAGGAAGTCTCGACCGAGCGCGAGATCGAGATCCCAGATCCGGTGCGCGAGATCTACCGCATGTGGCGCCCTACGCCGCTCTACCGTGCGCGCCGACTGGAAAAGCAGCTCGGCACGACCGCGCGCATTTTCTACAAATACGAGGGCGTCAGCCCGGCCGGCAGCCACAAGCCCAACACCGCCGTCGCGCAGGCGTTCTACAACAAGCAGGAAGGCGTCAAGAAGCTCTCGACCGAGACCGGGGCAGGGCAGTGGGGCTCCTCGCTCGCCTTCGCCGGCGCGCTGTTCGGCCTCGAGGTCAAAGTCTACATGGTCAGGGTCTCCTACGATCAGAAGCCCTATCGGCGGGCGCTGATGGAGACCTACGGCGCCACCTGCGTCGCCAGCCCGAGCAACGAGACCGCGTCGGGGCGCGCGATCCTTGCGAGCTCGCCCAATTCCCCGGGCAGCCTCGGCATCGCCATTTCCGAAGCGGTCGAGGTTGCCGCTCAGAGCGACGACACCAAATATTCGCTCGGCAGCGTGCTCAACCACGTGCTCTTGCATCAGACGGTGATCGGTCAGGAAGCGATCGAGCAGATGGAGGCGGCGGGCGCCTATCCCGACATCGTCATCGGCTGCGCCGGCGGCGGCATCGAATTTCGCCGGCATCGCCTTCCCGTTTCTCGGCAAGAAGCTGCGCGAGAAGCGCAACGTGCGCATCATCGCGGTCGAGCCTGCGGCCTGCCCGACGATGACGCGCGGGCGCTACGCCTTCGATTTCGGCGACACCGGCCATCTGACGCCGCTGGTCAAGATGCACACGCTCGGCTCCGCCTTCATCCCGCCCGGCTTCCACGCAGGCGGCCTGCGCTATCACGGCATGTCGCCGCTGGTCAGCCACTGCCTGAACCTCGGCCTGATCGAGGCGCGCGCCTATCACCAGAATCCGTGTTTCGAGGCGGGCGTGCATGTTCGCCCGCACCGAGGGCATCGTGCCGGCGCCGGAATCGAACCACGCGGTGCGCGCGGCGATCGACGAGGCGCTAAAGGCGCGCGAAGAGGGCACGTCGCCGACGATCCTCTTCAACCTATCCGGTCACGGCCATTTCGACATGCAGGCCTACACCGATTATTTCGCCGGCAAGCTCGTCGATCAGGACTACGACCCGGCGGCGCTGCAAGCCTCGCTCGCCCAATTGCCGACGGCGGCGGAGTAGCAGTTTTCGGCGCGGCGGCAAGCCGCGCCGGCCAAGCCCTGGCTGGAGAAAACCGTGCACGAGCAGGGCGTTCGGGGCAGGCAGGCATGGTCTGAGGGCATGTGCGTTTGCCTCGCGGCGCGCCCATGCTATCAAGCCGCGCCGCGGCGAACCGCCGCCCCTTGCCAGAGGCCCGAATGTCGCCTTTTAGCCGCCGCGCTTTTCTCGCCGTCTCGATGATCGCGCTCGCCCTGCCGGCCCTCGCGGAGGACGACGCCAAGAGCGATTCCAAGAGCGACGCCCCGAGCGACGCTAAGAACACGCTGATCCTGACCACCAAGCACGGCAAGGTCGTCATTCATCTCAGGCCCGATCTCGCGCCCAAGCACGTCGCGCAGATCAAGACGCTGGTGAAGCGCAAGTTCTACGACGGGCTCACCTTCCATCGGGTCATTCCCGGCTTCATGGCGCAGACCGGCGACCCGAAGGGCGACGGCTCGGGCGGGTCCGACCTCCCCAACATTCCGGCCGAATTCAGCGACGCGCATTTCAAGCGCGGCGCCGTCGGCATGGCGCGCTCGCAAGACCCCGACTCGGCCAATTCGCAGTTCTTCATTTGCCTCGGCGACGCTGAATTTCTCGATGGCAAATACACCGCCTTCGGCGACGTCGTCTCGGGCATGGACGTCGTCGACCAGATCAAGGCCGGCACGCAGGACAACAACGGCGCGGTCGACAACCCCGACAAGATCGTAACCTTGCGTCTGGCCGGCGGCGACAAGGCCAAGCCGAAGCCGAAGGCGACCGATGCGCCCGCCGCCGATCCAGCCGCCCCGCCGACCGGCCAAGACTGAACGGCCAAGACTGAACCGCGAAGACTGAGCCGCGAAGACTGACCGCCTTACATTCGAGAGCGACGGTCCTTAACTCTAAGCGCAAAGGAGCGCGATTTTGAGCAATTCTGAAAACACTCTCACACTCGAGACCAGCAAAGGCCCGGTGGTGATCGAGATGCTTCCCGATCTTGCGCCCGGCCATGTCGCGCACATCAAGAAGCTGGTCGGCGAAGGCTTCTACGACGGGCTGGTCTTTCACCGCGTCATCGACGGCTTCATGGCGCAGACCGGCTGTCCCAAAGGCACCGGCACGGGCGGGTCGAAGTATCCCGACCTGAAGGCCGAGTTCAACGACATGCCCCACGTGCGCGGCACGGTGTCGATGGCGCGGGCGCAGAGCCCGAATTCCGCGAATTCGCAGTTCTTCATCTGCTTCGACGACGCGAGCTTCCTCGACCACAAATATACGGCGTGGGGCAAGGTCGTCTCGGGCATGGAGAACGTCGACAAGATCAAGCGCGGCGAGCCAGTGCGCGATCCCGACAAGATCGTCAAAGCGACGCTGGGCTGAACAAATCCCCTCTCCCGCGGAGCGGGAGAGGGCCAGGGTGAGGGCGGGAGATCCCTCATCCGGCCGCTTCGGGCCACCTTCTCCCGCAAAGCGGGAGAAGAGATTCTTTGCGCGTCGATCTCTTCGATTTCGATCTGCCTCCAGAGCGCATCGCGCTGACGCCCGCTTCGCCGCGCGATGCGGCGCGGTTGCTGGTCGTCGCGCCGGAGGGGGCGCTCGAGGACGCGCATATCTTCGATCTGCCGCGCTTCATCCGGCCTGGCGACGCGGTGGTCGTCAACGACACGCGCGTCATCGCCGCGCGGCTCGATGGGATACGCATGCGCGGCGAGGCTGTCGCCGCGATCGAGGCGACGCTGATCAAGCGCCTCGACGCCAGCCGCTGGCGGGCGCTGGTGCGCCCGGCCAAGAAGCTCAAGGTCGGCGAGCGCATTCGCTTTGGCGAGACGCGCGAAAGCTCGGCCTGCCTGCTGGGCGCGCTCGACGCGGAGGTCGAGGCCAAAGGCGAGGCGGGCGAGGTGACGCTGGCCTTCGCCTTCTCCGGCGCCGCGCTCGATGAAGCGATCGAGCGCATCGGCGCGCCGCCGCTGCCCCCTTATATCGCCGCCCGCCGGGCGATTTCAACCGCCGATCGCGCGGACTACCAGACGATGTTCGCGCGCGAGGAGGGCGCGGTCGCCGCGCCGACCGCGGGCCTGCATTTCACCCCCGAACTGCGCGCGCGGGTCGAGGCGGCGGGCGCGCGGCTGTTCTCGCTGACGCTGCATGTCGGCGCCGGCACGTTCCTGCCGGTGAAGAGCGACGACACCGCGAGCCACGAGATGCATGCCGAATGGGGCCGGCTCGACGCTGCGACCGCCGAGGCGCTCAACGCAGACGCGCACGCGCGGCGGGCGCATCGTCGCGGTCGGCACCACGTCGGCGCGCCTGCTTGAAAGCGCCGCCGGCGAAGACGGCCAGCTTCGCGCCTTCGAGGGCGAGACGGCGATCTTCATCACGCCGGGCTATCGTTTTCGCGCCGTCGACGTGCTGCTGACCAATTTCCATCTGCCGCGCTCGACGCTGTTCATGCTGGTCACCGCCTTCAGCGGCCTTGAGACGATGCGGGCCGCCTATGCGCATGCGATCGCCGCCGGCTATCGTTTCTATTCCTATGGCGACGCCTGCCTGCTCTTTTCGCCGGGGCGCCGATGAGCGACGCATTTTCCTTCTCCCTCCACGCGAGCGACGGCGCGGCGCGCACCGGCGTCATCGCGACGCCGCGCGGGACGATCCGCACGCCGGCCTTCATGCCGGTCGGCACCGCGGCGACGGTCAAGGCGATGTATCCGGGCGAAGTGCGCGCGCTCGGCGCCGACGTCGTGCTCGCCAACACCTATCATCTGATGCTGGCGCCAGGCGCCGAGCGGATCGCCAGGCTCGGCGGCCTGCACAAGTTCATGAACTGGCCGCACCCGATCCTCACCGATTCCGGCGGCTTCCAGGTGATGAGCCTCGCCAAGCTGCGCAAGCTCGACGAGCGCGGCGTCGTCTTCCAGTCGCATATCGACGGCTCGCGCCACGAACTGACGCCCGAGCGCGCGATGGAGATCCAGCGCCTGCTCGGCTCCGACATCCAGATGCAGCTCGACGAATGCGTGCGCCTGCCCTGCCCGTACGAGGAAGCCGAGCGCGCGATGCGGCTGTCGCTGCGCTGGGCGGAGCGCTCGCAAGCGCGGCGTTCGGCGCGCAGCCGGGCCGCGCGATCTTCGGCATCGTTCAGGGCGGCGACGAGCCGGACGCTGCGCAGCGAGAGCGCGCGCGAGCTCGTCGCGCATGGATTTCGACGGCTACGCGATCGGCGGCCTGGCGGTCGGCGAGCCGCAGGCGGTGATGCTCGAGATGATCGAGACGGTCGAGCCCGATCTGCCGGCGGACAAGCCGCGCTATCTGATGGGCGTCGGCACGCCCGACGATCTGCTGCAGGCCCTGTCGCGCGGCGTCGACATGTTCGATTGCGTGATGCCGACGCGCGCCGGCCGGCACGGCATGGTCTTCACGCGGCGCGGCCGCATGAATCTGCGCAACGCGCGCTTCGCCGACGATCCGCGCCCGATCGACGAGGCTTCATCCGCGCCCGCCGGCGCGCGACTTTTCGCGCGCCTACTGGCGCCATCTCGTCAAGTCGGGCGAAATCCTCGCCATGATGGCGCTGACGGCGGTCAATCTCGCCTATTATCAGGACCTGATGGCCGGAGCGCGCGCGCGCGATCGCCGAGCGGCGGCTCGGCGACTACATTGCCGAAGTCAAGGCGGGTTGGGACGAGGGCGAAAAGACAGGCGCCGAAAAACAGGCGGCGACTAACGAAAAAGCAAGGCGGGGAGTTTCCCACGCCTTGCTCCTCTCACTCTGTCCCTGAATTGCGAGCCTGATCTCTTGCGTTCTGTCGCCGCTTATGCGGCGCGCGCTTTGTCAACCGGTTAAGCTCCCCGTCCTCCCACAGACTCGGCACTTCCGTCGCCACTGATCAGGGCGGCGGCCTCCTTTTCACGAGGGGGAATTGTTAGTAGGAAAATCCTGGCCACTGTCACCATCCCTGGGCTGGCCTGCAAATACAAATTTTTGCTTGCCGAGAATCGGTCATTCGGCCTGTTCTAGCGACAAATCGTTCCGGGGCCGGTCCGACAATTGCTCGTCAGCGTCGGCGATAATCGGCGCCGCCGTCTTTCGTCCGCCACGACCTTGGCGTATTGAGCCCGCCTGCAGCGCGCCGCGCGTCGTCGCATCGAGTCGCGAGGAGCCGAATGACCGCCATCATCGACATCGTCGCCCGCGAAATTCTCGACAGCCGCGGCAACCCGACCGTCGAGGTCGACGTCACGCTCGAGGACGGCTCGATGGGCCGCGCCGCCGTGCCCTCCGGCGCCTCGACCGGCGCGCACGAAGCGGTCGAACTGCGCGACGGCGACAAGAGCCGCTACGGCGGCAAGGGCGTCATGAAGGCGGTCGAGGCGGTCAACCGCGACATTTTCGATGCGATCTCCGGCTTCGAGGCCGAGGACCAGGTCAAGATCGACGAGACGATGATCGCGCTCGACGGCACGCCGAACAAGGCCAAGCTCGGCGCCAACGCGATCCTCGGCGTCTCGCTCGCGGTCGCCAAGGCGGCGGCCGAGGCCTCCGGCCTGCCGACTCTACCGCTATGTCGGGGGCACGACGGCGCGCGTGCTGCCGACGCCGATGATGAACATCCTCAATGGCGGCGTGCACGCCGACAATCCGATCGATTTCCAGGAATTCATGATCATGCCGCTCGGCGCGCCCTCGCTTGAGCGAGGCGGTGCGCTGGGGCTCGCGAAGTGTTCCACACGCTGAAGGCCGCGCTCAAGAAGGCCGGCCTCAACACCAACGTCGGCGACGAGGGCGGCTTTGCCCCCAACCTGCCCTCGGCCGAAGCCGCGCTCGACTTCTGCGTCAAGGCGATCGAGGCGGCCGGCTTCAAGCCGGGCGAGGACATCGCGCTCGGCCTCGACTGCGCTGCGACCGAGTTCTTCAAGGACGGCGCCTATGTCTATTCCGGCGAGGGCAAGACGCGCTCGATCGAGGAGCAGGTCGCCTATCTCGCCAAGCTCGCCGACGCCTATCCGATCGTCTCGATCGAGGACGGCATGTCGGAAGACGACTGGGAGGGCTGGAAGCTGCTGACCGACACGATCGGCAAGACCAAGCCAACTCGTCGGCGACGATCTCTTCGTCACCAATGTCGAGCGCCTGGCGCGCGGCATCAAGGAAGGCGACGGCCAATTCGATCCTCGTCAAGGTCAACCAGATCGGCTCGCTGACCGAGACGCTCGCCGCCGTCGATATGGCGCACCGCGCCGGCTACACCGCGGTCATGTCGCACCGCTCCGGCGAGACCGAGGATTCGACCATCGCCGACCTCGCGGTCGCCACCAATTGCGGGCAGATCAAGACCGGCTCGCTCGCCCGCTCCGACCGACTCGCCAAGTACAACCAGCTCATCCGCATCGAGGAGGAGCTCGGCGACCAGGCCCGCTACGCCGGCTGGGGCGCGCTCAAGGCGCGCTGAAGACTTCGCGAGACGCGGCGGCGGCAACCGGAAATTAACCGCGCCGCCGCCATGCTCGCTCCATCATGGCCGTCAGAACGCGCGCCCGCGCGATCCTCATTCCGATCCTCTTCTATCTCGTGCTGGGCGCGGCGAGCGCCTGGCTGGTCTGGGGCGCCTCGCAAGGCGATCGCGGCCTTGCGGCCAAGGCGAACGACGATGTCGAAGCGGCCGCGCTTAGGGTCGAACTCGCTTCGATCCAGGGCGAGCACGAGCGCTGGCGCCGGCGCGTCGAAGCAATGCGCTCCGAGGCGGTCGACCGCGACCTGCTCGACGAAGAAGCCCGCGCGACGCTCGACCGCGTCGGCAAGGACGACGTCGTGATCTTCACCAACCCCGTCAAGGCGAACTGAGCCTGGCGTTCTTCGCGTCAAGCGCGAGATTGACTAAGGCGCCGCCGCGTCGACCAGGATCGCGCGCAGCGGCGCGCGGCCCGCGTCGAGCGCACGCTCGCGCAAGGCCGTCTCGACCAGCGGGACGAGTGTGAGCGGATCGGTTCCGCGCGCCCGGATCTGGTCGGCCAGCGGGCTGCCGAGCACGAAACCGGCGGCGAAGGCGCTAAGATCGTCAACCGGAGCGAGGCGATTGACGACATCGATGCGAACGTCGCGAAAACCGGCCTCGTTCAGCGCGGCGACGATCACATCGATTTTCGCGTAACCGAAAGGGATCTGGAAGAAGGGCGGCGGATCGATCTTGAAGGTCTCGGCGACAACCTCGGCGACGACGCGCGGGCAGGGGTTGAACGCCAGAGTGTCGAAGACCGTGAAGAGATAGCGGCCGCCGGGCGCCAGGACGCGGCGGACTTCGCGATAGGATTTGGGCTTGTCGGGAAAGAACATGACTCCGAACTGGCAGAGCGCGATATCGAACGCATGGTCGGGAAAGGGCAAAGCGCAGGCGTCGGCGGCGCGAAACTCGATCTGCTCGCCGGAGATGGAATTTCGCCTTGGCGAGCTCCATCATCGGCGCGTTGAGGTCGGTCGCAACGATGGTTGCGCCCTTGGGCAAATGATCGCGCAAGAGGCGGGTCACAACGCCCGTACCCGCCGCGGTTTCGAGCGCGCGTTTGGGGCCGTAGGAAGCCGCTCGGCGCGCAATCTGGTCGGCAAATCCGGCGAACATCACCGGAACCAGACCGCGATCGTAATTCTCGGGAATGCTGTTGCCCGCGAAAGCGGTGAAATCGTCCTTGCCAGGGCTCATCGTCGCCTCGCTCGATTTTTTCGCCACGGCGAGGGTCGCCCTCGAAAGTTTTAGCGGAAACTGCCGAGTACGGCGCTCTTGGCCACGTGGACCTTGGCGCCGGGGGCGAATCATCGCAAGGCGAGGCAACGGGTGTCGCGCGGCGCATGGCGCTTGCGCGGGCGCTCTCCTCAGCCCTCGGCCAGCCCCTCCTCACGCCCTTCGATGCGCAGCTCGCTCTTGACCGAATTGGCGATGTAGCAGGCGTCGTGGGCCTTGTGATGAAGGGCGTCGATATCGGCGCGGCGCGGGCGCTTGTCGCCGGAAAAGACGATGCGCGGCTTCAGGGTCACGCGCGTCATCGACACGCGCCCGGCCGGGTCGGCGGCCATGATCCCCTCGGCGTCGTCATCGTAACGCTCGACAACGAAGCCAGCCCGCTTGGCGAAATCGAGGAAGAACAGCATGTGGCAACTCGCCAGCGAGGCGACCAGGGCCTCCTCGGGATCGACGCCGGCGGGATCGGAGAACGGGACCCGCACGACATGAGGCGAGGACGAAGCCGGCACCACCGCCCCGCCGTCGAACGCCCATTGATGCGCCCGGCTGTAGCGCCCATCGAGGAAGCGCTCGGACGGCCGACGGCGACCAGCGGACGGCGGCGGTGTAGGTGGACATCGACAAGGCTCCTGCGCCGGGGGCGGCAATGTGGCGGGCGGCCCCAGCCAAGTCCAGACGGGAGGACGGGCACACCATTCCCCGTCATGGCCGGGCTTGACCCGGCCATCCAGGCTGCGCCGGCCGATCGGCCAGCGCCCTGGCCCCGCCGAGCATGCATAATCCCGGCTCATTCATGCTGGATGGCCGGGTCAAGCCCGGCCATGACGGCGAGTGGGCGGCATGGGGGAACCGAGAGCGGAAGGCCCCCGTCGAGGGTTGCCGCTTGCCTTATTCCTTCCCCCCCGCGCGCCCTTCGTGCTAATCCGCCCGCGCGTGAGTCCTCCCCATAAGCGCAGGTCCGCCCCATGCAGAACACCGCCGCCCTGAACCCGATCCGCTCCAACTCGTTCTTTTCCGCTTCGCTCGCCGACGCCGATCCGGAGATCGCACGGGTGGTGGAGCTGGAGCTTGGCCGCCAGCGCGACGAGATCGAGTTGATTGCGTCCGAAAACATCGTCTCCAAGGCGGTGCTGGAGGCGCAGGGCTCGGTGCTGACCAACAAATACGCCGAAGGCTATCCGGGGCGGCGCTATTACGGCGGTTGCCAGTTTGTCGATATCGCCGAGACGCTGGCGATCGAGCGCGCCTGCAAGCTGTTCGGTTGCCGCTTCGCCAACGTCCAGCCCAATTCCGGCAGCCAGGCTAATCAGGGGGTGTTCCTGGCGCTGATGCAGCCGGGCGACACGTTCATGGGGCTCGATCTCGCCGCCGGCGGGCATCTCACCCACGGCTCGCCGGTCAACATGTCGGGGCGCTGGTTCAAGCCGGTCGCTTACGGCGTCGACCGCGAGACCCACCGCATCGACATGGACGCGCTCGCCAAACTCGCGCGCGAACATAAGCCGAAGATGATCATCGCCGGCGGCTCGGCCTATGCGCGCCATTGGGATTTTGAGCGCTTCCGCGCCATCTGCGACGAGGTCGGGGCTTATTTCGTCGTCGACATCGCCCATTTCGCCGGCTTGGTGGCGGGCGGGGCGCATCCCTCGCCCTTCCCCCACGCCCATGTCGTGACCACCACCACCCACAAGACGCTGCGCGGGCCCCGCGGCGGCATGATCCTCACCAACGAGGAGGATCTCGCCAAGAAGATCAATTCGGCGATCTTTCCCGGCCTGCAGGGCGGCCCGCTGATGCATGTCATCGCCGCCAAGGCGGTGTCGTTCCATGAGGCGCTGCGGCCCGAGTTCAAGACCTACGCCCACGCCGTCGTCGCCAACGCCAAGGCGATGGCCCAGCCGATCCTGACGGGGGGCTACAAGCTTGTCAGCGGGGGCACCGACAACCATTTGATGCTGGTCGATCTGACCCCCAAGGGCCTGACCGGGAAGGCGGCGGAAGCGGCGCTCGGGCGCGCCCACATCACCTGCAACAAGAACGGCATCCCGTTCGACCCGCAGAAGCCGGCGATCACCTCGGGCATTCGCCTGGGCTCGCCCGCGGCGACCTCGCGCGGCTTCGGCGTCGCCGAATTCCGCAAGGTCGGCGAGCTGATCGTCGAGGCGCTCGACGGGTTGGCGGCGGGCGGCGAATCGGGCAATGCTGGCGTGGAAGCCAAGGTGCGCGAGAGCGTTGCCGAGCTGACGCGGCGGTTTCCGATCTACTGAGGGGCGCGGCCTCCCCTCACCCCAGCCCTCTCCCGCAGGCGGGAGAGGGGGTCGCTTTCCCTTCTCCCGCAAAGCGGGAGAAGGTGGCCCGAAGGGCCGGATGAGGGCCCTAGGCAAAGGAATGCTTTCTCATGCGATGCCCCTATTGCGGCGGGCTCGACACTCAGGTGAAGGACTCGCGGCCAACCGAGGATGCGTCCTCGATCCGGCGTCGGCGCATCTGCCCCGATTGCGGCGGGCGCTTCACGACCTTTGAGCGCGTGCAATTGCGCGAGCTGATGGTGGTCAAGCGCAACGGCCGACGCGTGCCCTTCGATCGCGACAAGTTGCAGCATTCGCTCGAAGTGGCGCTGCGTAAGCGCGCCGTCGCGCCCGAGCGGGTCGAGCGGATGATCAACGGCATCGTGCGTCAGCTCGAGAGCCAGGGCGACGCCGACATTCCGACCGAGCGGATCGGCGAATTGGTGATGGAGGGGCTGAAGGGTCTCGACGACATCGCTTACGTCCGCTTCGCCTCGGTCTATCGCAATTTCCGCGAGGCGCGCGACTTCAACGCCATCGTCGGCGAGTTGGAGAGCGAGCCGGAAGCGGGCCCCGCCGACGAGGCGCCGCGCCGCCCACGCGCGCCGGCGCGATGATCGAGACGGTCACGCAAACGGAAACTCGCCCGGACGATCAACGCTGGATGGACGCGGCGCTGCGGTTTGGCCGCCGCGGCCTCGGCCTCACCGCGCCCAACCCTAGCGTCGCCGCCCTGATCGTGCGCGAGGGCGTTCTCGTCGGGCGCGGCGTCACTCAGCCTGGCGGCCGCCCACACGCCGAACAAGTTGCGCTTGCGGAAGCCGGCGAGGCGGCGCGCGGCGCAACGATCTACGTCACGCTCGAGCCCTGTTCGCATCATGGCAAGACGCCGCCTTGCGCCGAGGCGATTGTCGCGGCGGGCGTGGCGCGCGTCGTCGCCGCGCTCGAAGACCCCGATCCGCGCGTCGCCGGGCGCGGCTTCGCGATGCTGCGCGCAGCGGGGATCGCAGTCGAGGTCGGGGTCGGGGCCGAGCAGGCGCGGCGCGATCACCGCGGCCACATTCTGCGCGTCACCGCCCAGAGGCCAATGGTGACGCTGAAGCTGGCGCGGACCGCCGATGGCTACGCGGCCGGCGACGACCACGATCCGCGCCTCGCCATCACCGGCGAAGCGGCCAATCTTGCTGTGCAGGTGATGCGCTCGCTGCACGAAGCGATCATGGTCGGCATTGGCACCGCGCGCGAGGACGATCCGCTGCTGACCGTCCGCTTGCCGGGCGTGAATGCGCGCCCGCTGCGCGTTGTGCTCGACGCTCGGCTCGAACTGCCGCTCGCTTCGCGGCTCGTCTCGACAGCGCGCGAGTTTCCGACGCTGATCGTGGCGACGCAGGCCGCGCCGCCGGAGCGCGAGGCGGCGCTTACCGCCGCCGGCGCCGAAATTGCGCGGGTCGCTGCGGTCGCCTCCGGCGGAATTGATCTTGGCGCGGCGCTGCGGCTGCTCGCCGCGCGGGGCGTGACCCGCGTTTTCAGCGAGGGTGGCCCGCGCGTCGCCGCGCGGCTGGTGGCGGCCGGGCTCGCGGACGAAGTGACGCTGTTCACGGCGTTGAAGCCGCTCGGGCGGCCGGGCCGCCCCGCGCTCGACGCGGCGACGCAAGGGGCGCTCGCCGATCCGGCGCGCTATCGCGAAAAGGATGGCGCAGCCTATGGCGACGACCGCCTGCGGCGCTGGGAGCGGGTGGGGTAGAGGGAGACAAGCGTGTTCACCGGAATTGTCAGCGACGTCGGCGAGGTGCTCGACATCAAGCCAATCGGCGAATTGCGGCGCCTCACCGTCGGCTGCGCCTACGACCCCGCTTCGATTGCGCTGGGCGCTTCGATCGCCGTCGCCGGCGTCTGCCTGACGGCCGTCTCGGCGGAGCGTACGAACAGCGGCGCGCGCGTCGCCTTCGACGTCGGCGCCGAGACGCTTGGCGGTGACGACGCTCGGTGGCTGGAAGGCCGGCGACAAGATCAATCTCGAACGTTCGCTGAAAGTCGGCGACGAGCTCGGCGGCCACATGGTCAGCGGCCATGTCGATGGCGTCGCCGAGATCGTCGAGCGGCGCGACTTCGACGGCATGACCCATCTGACCCTCCGCGTCCCGGCGCCGCTCGCCAAGTTCATCGCGGTCAAGGGGTCGGTGGCGCTCGATGGGACTTCGCTCACCGTCAACGCCGTCGGCGGCGACACGTTTGAGGTGCTGCTGATCCCGCACACGCTGGCGGTGACGACCTGGGGCGCGCGCAAAGTCGGTGAGGGCGTCAACATCGAAGTCGATGTGATGGCCCGCTACGCCGCGCGGCTGATCGAGGCCGCGAGCCCCCTCTCCCCGTGAACGGGGAGAAGGGACGGCGGCTGCTAACGCCCGAGCGTCGAGGCGAGGCCCTGGCGCATCGCGAGGCGGCGTAACGGGCCGACGCCGGCGAGCGCGGCGAGGCCAAGGCCGCGCAGGGCGTCGATCGGCGGGAGGTGAGCGAGCAGCGCGCGGTTGAGGCCGTCGACCGCGGCGGTGCGCAAGGCGACGTCGGAGCGGCGGCTTTCAGCGTAGCGCTTGAGCGTCGCCGCATCGCCGATGTCGTCCGCCGCTTCGGCGGCCGTGATCAGGCCCTCGACATCGCGCAGGCCAAGATTGAGCCCCTGCGCGCCGATTGGGGGAAAGGCGTGCGCCGCATCGCCGATCAGCGCCAGCCGGGTCGCGACGAGGCTGCGGGCGCTTTGGCGCCCCATCGGGAACACGCCGCGCGCGCCTCCGATTGTCATGGCGCCGAGCAACGCGCGCCCCTGGCGTTCGATCTCGCGCGCCAGCGCCGTGTCGTCGAGCGCCGCGCGCCGCGCCGCCTCGGCTTCGTTCATCACCCAGACGAGGCTCGAGCGATGCCGCGCGCCAGCTTCAGGCGGCAACGGCACCAGCGTGAACGGACCCTGGCGGGTGTGGAACTCGCTTGAAGCGTCCTCGTGCGAGCGCGTGTGTCGCAGAATGACGGTCAACGCGCTCTGGGGATAGCGATGGAGGATCGCTTCGATGCCGGCGGCGCGGCGCGAGGGCGAATTGCGCCCGTCGGCGCCGACGACCAGGCGAGCGGTGAGCGCACGCCCGTCCTCGAGCCGCAACGTGGCGCCATCGGGGGTGAAATCGAAGGCGACGACCTTGCCGGCGATGCGGATTAGCCTGTCCGCGTCCATCGCCGCCGCTTCGAGCGCCTCGGCGAGACCGGCGTTCTCCATGTTCCAGCCGAAGGCGTCGCGGCCGATTTCATGCGCATGAAACGTGACTGGGCGCGGGGCGAACAGCGAGCCGGTGTCGTCGATGATGCGCAACGTGCGCAGCGGCGCCGCGCGGCTCGCGAACTCGGGCCAGACGCCCAGTCGTTCAAGGAGGTCGATCGAGGGCCCGAGCAGCGCGACGGTGCGCCCTTGGCCGAGCCGCTCGACTTCGCCGCAGGAAATCACGCGGAAGCCGGCGCGGGCCAGGCCAATCGCCGCCGCCAGCCCGGCGAGCCCGGCGCCGACGACGAAAACGTCGCAATTCGCGCTCGGTTCGGACTGTCGGGGGGCCATTGCCCTATCCTGACACGCGTGCTTTCTGACTGTCCAGCCGAGCGCGGGCAAACGGTGGGGCGTTTGGGACAAGACCACATCACGAGCGGGCGCAAAGCCCCGCCGGGTCGCCGCGTGGCGGGGTTCTCGGTCCATCTTTTCACCGCTTCGGGCGCCGCCGTCGCGCTACTCGCGCTCGCGGCGGCGATCGAGCGCAACTTCCCGCTCTGCTTCGCCTGGCTGGGGCTCGCGCTGTTCATCGACGGGATCGACGGCACGCTCGCCCGCTTTGCCCGCGTCGGCGAGACCGCGGCGACGATCGACGGCGCAACGCTCGATCTGGTGGTCGATTTTCTCACCTATGTCCTGACGCCGGTGGTGGCGCTGTGGCGCTCCGAGCTGATGCCTCCGGCGGTCGCGCTCGCGCTCGGCGTCGTCGTCGTCATCGCCTCGGCGCTGTATTTCGCGGGCACGCGGATGAAGACGCCCGACCATTGGTTCCGCGGCTTTCCCGCGCTGTGGAACGCCTTCGCGTTCTACCTCTTCGTCTTCAAGCCGCCGTGGCCGGTCTGCGCGGCGCTGACGCTGGTTGCGACGGCGGCGATGTTCGCGCCGGTCGTCTTCGTCCACCCGCTGCGGGTCAGGCAATTGCGCGCCTTGACGATCGTCGCGACGATCGCCTGGTTCGCGCTCGCGGCAATCGCGATTTTTCAGGGGCTCGAGCCGGCGCTGTGGGTGAAGATTGGCCTCGCCGTGATCGCCCTCTATGTCCTCGCGCTCCCGCTCGCGCGCCGCGCGCCCTGGGTGGATTCGCAGGGTTGACGCTTCGGCGCCGCGCGGCGCCGCTGGCGGCTTGCCGCCGCGCGGCGAAACACGCTATAGCCGCCCCGTCGCTGCGTTTTGGCGCAAGCGGCATGGCCTCGTGGCGGAGTGGCTACGCAGAGGACTGCAAATCCTTGCACCCCGGTTCGATTCCGGGCGAGGCCTCCATTTTCGGTTTCGGCGCCGGCAGGGGGCGCTTGGGCGAATAGCGCGAGCGGGGCGAGGGGAATGGAATCCAACTCTTTGGCGGCGCAGCGCCTGCACATGGTCAACGGTCAGCTTCGTACGGCTGATGTCAACGATCTTGACCTACTGGCGGCGTTTCTTGAGGTTCCGCGCGAGGCTTTCGTCGCGCCCCAACAGGCGCAATTCGCCTATCGCGACGGCGATCAACCCTCGCTCGGATCGGACGTGCGGCGCTTGCTCGCGCCGGTCGTATTGGCGCGGCTGTTGCAAGCGGCCCTGGTCAAGCCGGGCGACCGGGCGCTCGATGTCGGCGGCGGCGCCGGTTACGGCGCGGCGATTCTCGCCCACCTCGGCGCCAAGGTCACCGCGCTCGAATCCGACCCCGGCGCGGCGGCCGCCGCGCGCAAATGTCTGACCAATAGCCCGGAGATCGAAGTCCTCGAGGGCGATCTCGCAGACGGCGCCAAGGGCAGGGGGCCGTTCGACGTCATCGTTATCGAGGGCGCCTTTGAGACCGCGCCCGAGGCGCTTCTGGACGAACTCGCTGAAAACGGGCGGCTGGTGGGGATCGAGGCCGATTCGCGCGCCCAGTCGGCGGTGCTGATCGAGCGCCGGGGCGGCGGCTCGAGCCGCCGCGTGCTGTTCGAGACCCGGGCGGCGACGCTTGAAGTGTTCCGCCGGACTCCCAATTTCGCATTTTAGTCGCGGCAATGTGATTGCATCGGCGCCGGGTGGTCTTGCAATTGTCCCCCTCGTCTACGGGTGTCGCATGGATGTGACAGTCGACTGTTTTCTGGGGAGACTTTGCGGCGAATCTGCGCCTGGGAGTAGCCGGCGGCCTTGTTTCCCTTGTAAGCTTGCTTACGATTAATGCGTTGATTCCGCGCGTCGGGTTGGCGTGTGCGGCCCAGGCGGCGTGAGCCGCTCGCTCATTCTACGGGCTGGGTCGGCGTCGCGGCGGGGACGCGCCCTAGAGGCTGCAATGGATCGTTTTGTGATTTTGGGTGTTTCGCGGACTTCGAGTGCGGCGCGCGGTTGGCGACAAAGCGTCGCGATCGTGGCGCTGTGCGCTGGCCTATTTGCGACTGGCGCAAGCGCCGAGACGATCGGCGGCGCGCTGACCAAGGCCTACGCCAACAACCCCGACATCAACCAGCAACGCGCCGCAGTGCGCGTCTCGGACGAAAATATTCCCAAGGCCAACGCCGCCAATCTGCCCAACATCTCGGCCGAGGCGGACGCGGGCCGTGAGGACTTCGAGCCGACTGGCATTCCCGCGACGGACGCCACGGTTACCTCGCCGCGCGGCTACGGCGTGACCGTCACGCAGAATGTTTGGAACGGCAACCGCAACGACAACACGATTCGTCAAGCCGAATCGGGCGTGTTCGGCGCGCGCGAGCAATTGCGCAACACCGAACAGAACGTGCTGCTCAGCGCCGTCACCTATTACATGGACGTGATGCGCGACAGCGCAATCCTTGAGCTCGACCGCAACAACGTCGAGGTGCTGCAAGAGCAGCTTCGTCAGACGCAGGATCGCTTCAACGTCGGCGAGGTGACGCGCACCGACGTTGCGCAGGCGGAGGCGAGCTTGGCGGGCGCGCGCGCGACCGCGCTCGGCGCGCAGTCGCAGTTGCAGGCTTCGCTCGCCAATTATCGTAAGGCAATCGGCGACGACCCGCGCAGCCTCTCGCCGGTTTCCCCGATTGTGCGCGAATTGCCCAAGACCCTGCCGGAGGCGATCGGCGTTTCGCAGGTCGAGCATCCGGCGATCGTCGCCATGCTGCATGGGATCGACGCTGCGGCCCTGCAGGTGAAGATCGCCGAGGGCGCGCTCGCTCCAACCATCGGCCTCACCGGGCAGGTGCAGAAGCGTTACGACTACCAGGCGATTCCAGGCAGCCAAGTCTACGTCGCCTCGATCGTCGGGCAGATTTCGGTGCCAATCTACGACGGCGGCCTCAGCTTCGCTTCGACCCGCCAGGCCAAGGAGCAGCTCGGCCAGACGGAGTTGCAGACTGACTTACAGCGCGACACCGTGCGCGCAGCGGTGGTCGCCGCCTGGGGCGCCAATCAGAATTCCGGCGGCGTGCTGCGCGCCGCTCGCGCCGAGGTGCAGGCGGCGGAGGTCGCGCTTGCGGGCGTGCGCGAAGAGGCCAAAGTCGGCCAGCGCACGACGCTCGACGTCCTCAACGCACAGCAGGCGCTGCTCAATGCGCGCGTCCAGCTCGTCACCGCCCAACACGACAGCGTGGTCAATTCCTACAGCCTGCTCTCGGCGGTCGGACGTTTGTCGATCCGCACGCTCGGCATCGCGACCGCCGAATACGACCCGAGGGTTCACTTCGACCAGGTGAAGAACAAGCTGTGGGGCGTGCGCACGCCGGACGGCAAGTGAGGCGCCTAAGTGACGCGCTCACGCGAGGCGCTGGCGCGTGAGCACAAGATTCTCGACCTGACCTAACGCCTCGGTCTTGCGTCGGCGACTTAAGTCGTTCACCTTTGCTTCACACAAGGCGTTCGCTTCGCCGGTTCGGCGAAACGAGAAGCGCGCTCATCGGCGCGGAGGCGGCGACAATGAACTCACCCAATCTCACCCCGGGCGAGCGCGACCTGGAAGCGTTGCGTCGCGCGCAGCGCGCCCACGAGCCCTCGATGGAGGAAATCCTCGCCTCGATCCGCTCGATCATCGCCGACGATCGCGAGCCCCCGGTCAAGCCAGCCCCCGCGCCGAGCGGCCCGCAGATCGTCTATTCCAAGGACGAGTTCGCCGCGCGCGTCGCCGAGCTGCCGCCGGCCGAGCCACCGATGCCCAAAGTCGTGTGGAGCGCGCCGCCGCCCGAAGCGATTGCGCCCCCGCCGAGCCGACCGGCGCCACAGGCCCCCGAGCCGGAGAGCGGCGCGCTGCTGTCCCCCCAAGCCGACGAGGCGGTCACGGCCGCCTTCGAGCAGCTGTCGGCCGGTCTGGCGCTTCAAAGCGCCGAGCTCGCCGAAAACATGACGCGCGAGATCCTGCGCCCGATGCTCAAAGCGTGGCTCGACGAGAACCTGCCGAGCCTGGTCGAGCGTCTGGTGCGCGCCGAAATCCAACGCGTCGCCCGCGGCGTCCGCTAAACGCTTCACCCTCTGTCCTTCACGTCGGCGAGGCTTCCCCAGTCTTCATGCTGGGGGGCGGCGGCCATCTCGCATTGACATTCGTCTGCGCGCTGGCATTAAGCGGGCGCCGCCGGCCCTTCCCTTGGAGGGGACGGCGTTTTTCGCGCTGGCCTGCCGGCGCGCCCTCGTTTTTTAACCCGCCGGGAGCGCCCTTCGCGCCGCGCTCGGCGAGAGCCGCACCGGGCCGCGCCAGATGATGGAAAAATCGTTCCAAGCCGCCGAAGTCGAACCGCGCGTCGCCGAGCGCTGGGAGGCGGCGGGCGCCTTTCGGGCTGGGCGGGCGGAGCGGAGCGAGGCCGAACCGTTTTGCGTGGTGATCCCCCCGCCCAATGTCACCGGCAACCTGCACATGGGCCACGCGCTCAACAACACGTTGCAGGACATCTTGTGTCGCTATCAGCGCATGAAGGGCCGCGACGTGCTGTGGCAGCCGGGCACCGACCATGCGGGCATCGCCACACAGATGGTGGTCGAGCGCCAGCTTGCCGAGCGCAAGCAGGCCGACCGGCGCACGCTCGGGCGCGACGCGTTCCTAGCGCGCGTGTGGGAATGGAAGGCCGAGTCTGGCGGCGCCATCGTCCAGCAGCTCCGCCGGCTCGGAGCCTCCTGCGACTGGAGCCGCGAACGCTTCACCCTCGACGAGGGCCTGTCGCGGGCGGTCGCCAAGGTTTTCGTCCAGCTCCATCGTGACGGGCTGATCTACAAGGCTAAGCGGCTGGTCAATTGGGACCCGAAGTTCCAGACGGCCATTTCCGATCTCGAAGTCGTTCAGGTCGAGTGCAAGGGCGCATTCAAATGGGCGCGCGGCGACGCCGCGCCATTCGACGAGGCGGCCTTAGCGAAGGCGCTCGCGCGCAACCCGGGCGGCCATCTCTATTATTTCGACTATCCGGTCGTCGATGCGCAGGGCGAGGAGACCGGCGAGGTCGTCACCGTGGCGACCACCAGGCCCGAGACGATGCTGGGCGACAGCGCGGTCGCCGTCCATCCCGACGATCCGCGCTTTAGCGCGCTCGTCGGCGCCAATGTGCGCTTGCCGCTGGTCGGGCGGTTGATGCGGATCGTTGCCGATAGCTATTCCGATCCTGAGAAGGGGACGGGCGCGGTCAAAATCACGCCTGCCCACGACTTCAACGACTTTGAAGTCGGCAAGCGCCACGAAGCTGAAGGGGCGAGGGCGATCAACATCCTCGACGCCGAGGCGCGCGTCTGGCTGAAGGGCAATCTCGACTTCTTCGATGGGCTCGAGGCGGCCGATCACGAGCTCTCGCAGCTCGTCGCCGCGCTTGATGGCGCCGATCGCTTTGTCGCCCGCGCGCGCATCGTCGGCATGATGGCGACGCTGGGGCGGCTCGCCAAGATCGAGCCGCACGCCCACACCGCGCCGCATGGCGACCGTTCCAATGCGGTCATCGAGCCGTGGTTGACCGACCAGTGGTACGTCGACGCCAAGACGCTCGCCCAGCCCGCGCTCGCGGCGGTGCGCGACGGGCGCACGCAGTTCACGCCGAAGAATTGGGAGAAGACCTATTACGACTGGCTGGAGAACATCCAGCCGTGGTGCGTGTCGCGCCAACTCTGGTGGGGCCACCAGATTCCGGCGTGGTACGCGCCCTGGGGCTCGGTCTATGTCGAAGAGAGCGAGGAGGCGGCCTTTGCGGTTGCGCTCGCCGATGGCGTCGAGCGCGGCGCGCTGAGCGAAGCGGAAGCAACCGCGCTCACCGCCGATCCGGAGCGGCTGCGCGCGTTGATCCCGCGCGATCCCGACGTGCTCGACACCTGGTTCTCCTCGGCGCTGTGGCCGTTCTCGACGCTCGGCTGGCCCGAGGATACGCCGGAACTCGCGCGCTTCTACCCGACCAGCGCGCTCGTCACCGGCTTCGACATCATCTTCTTCTGGGTGGCCCGGATGATGATGATGGGCCTGCACTTCCGCGGCGAAGTCCCGTTCCGCGACGTTTACATCCACGCTCTCGTGCGCGACGAGAAGGGCGCGAAAATGTCGAAGTCGAAGGGCAACGTCATCGACCCGCTCGCGCTGATCGACCGTTTCGGCGCCGATGCGCTGCGCTTCACGCTGGCGGCGATGGCCGCGCAAGGACGCGACATCAAGCTGTCGGAGGGCCGGGTCGAGGGCTACCGCAATTTCGCGACCAAACTCTGGAACGCTTCGCGCTTTGCCGAGATGAACGGCTGCACGCGGGTCGCCGGCTACGATCCCAAGGACGCGCGCGAGCCGCTCAACCGTTGGATCCTCGCCGAAGCCGCCAGGGCGGTCGCCGAGACCAGCGCGGCGATCGAATCCTACCGCTTCAATGACGCCGCCAACGCCGCCTATCGCTTCGTCTGGAGCGTCTTCTGCGATTGGTGCCTCGAGCTCGCCAAGCCGGTGCTGCAAGGGGAGGGGGATTCGCCAGCCAAGCGCGAGACCCAGGCGACGATCGCCCATGTTCTCGACGACGTCATCGCGCTGCTGCACCCGTTCATGCCCTTCATCACCGAGGAGCTGTGGGCGATCAAGGGCGAGGTCGGTCCGCCGCGCGCGGACGTGCTGGCGCTCGGACCCTGGCCGAGCTCCGAGTTGGCCATCGACCCTGTGGCCGAGGCGGAGATCGGCTGGGTGGTCGAGCTCGTCTCGGAGATCCGCTCGGTGCGCTCCGAGATGGGCGTTCCCGCCGCCGCCCAGCCCAAACTGACGCTGGTCCAGTCGTCGCCCAGCCAGGCGGACGTCGCGCGCCGCTGGGCCGAGACGATCAAGCGCCTCGCCCGGGTCGGCGAGGTCGACTTCGCCGACGCGCCGCCCGCGGGCTCGTTGCAGCTCGTCGTGCGCGGAGCGCTGGTCGCGATCCCGGTCGCCGGCATCCTCGACATCGAGGCCGAGCGGGCGCGGCTGGGCAAGGAGATCGCCGCCGAGGAAGGGGAGGTCGCCAAGGTCGACGCCAAGCTCGCCAACGCCGATTTCGTCGCGAGAGCTCCCGAGGAGGTCGTCGCCGAGCATCAGGAGCGGCGCGAAGCCTCTCTGGCCCGCATCGCTAAGATGAGCGCGGCGCGCGAGCGCCTGCAGCGCCTGTAAAAGCGGGCCCGGCGGGACTGGTTAAGGGCGATCGTTGCAATTGGGCAACAGCCCGCGGGCAAAGCGATTCCGCCGGGATTTCAGCGTTCCCACGCCCAGATTGCGCCATAAACCCCGCGCTATTTGCCAGTCTAAAGCAAGCGGAAGCCGATGCCGCAGTGGCGGCGAACTCAACGGGCGCCGTGCGGGCGGTCAGTTGACGGGCGAGGTTGGAAGCAGAATGCGCGTGTGGTCGTCGTCCCTGATGCGATCCGCCCCGATAGGTTTCGGCGCCGCTTGCCAGCGATTCTTCGCCATTCTGGCCCTGACGATCGGCGCCCTCGGCTGCCAGAGTGTGGCAGCCTTGGCGCTGGACGGCGGCAAGCCCAGCAACGGTCAGCCCAAGATTGCGGTCCAGTCCTTTTCCAGCGTCGAGCAGGCGCTCAAGGCCGGCGTCCAGGATCTCAATGCCGGCGACGCGCAATCCTCCGTCCAGGCGCTCACCTACGCCGCCGACGGCGGTCAGCCGCTCGCGCAGTGGAAGCTCGGGCGCATGTACGCGCGCGGCGAGGGCGTGCCGCGCGACGACGCCAAGGCCTATGTCTATTTCGAGCGCCTGGTCGAGAGCTACAACGAGGACGATCCCGACCGGCCCGACATCGCCGCTATATCCAACGCCTTCGTGGCGGTAGGCGTCTACTGCCTCAACGGCATCGCCAATAGCGAAATTAAGGCCGACCCGGAGCGCGCGCTGGAGATGTTCCAGTACGCCGCGACCAATTTCGGCGACTCGGACGCGCAGTACAATCTCGCGCGCATGTACATGGACGGCGCCGCCGGGCTGGAGCGCAACAACATGCGCGCGGCGCAATGGCTGGCGCTCGCGGCCGACAAGGGCCACCACCCGGCTCAGGCGCTGCTAGGCCATCTGCTGTTTCTCGGCGAAGGCGTGCCGCGCCAGCGGGCGCGGGGCCTGATGTGGCTGACGCTTGCCAAGACCGCCGCTCAAGGGCCGAAGGACGAATGGATTCGCGACCTTTACACCAAGGATTGGGCGACGGCTGGCGATGACGATCGCGAAGTCGCCGCCGCCTACATCAGCGCGCACGGCAAGGACGGACTGGCGCCGCCCGCCGCGGTCACGGCGGACGCGAAGCCCCATGGCGGTTTCATCGCCGGCTTCGCCGCGCTGCCGGGCATGGTGCGCTCGTTCACCGCCGCGCCGCCGCCGAATTTTGACCCGCCGCCTGATGGCGACGCGCCGCCCGGTCAATAACCGCGACACTCGCGCAGGGCGCTGGGCGCGGATCGCGCGCTCGCTGTTGGCTGCCTCGTAAGGCGCTCCCAGACACCAACCATAGTGCACGGCGAAGTCGCGGCTCCAGCGCGCGTTGAAGCCGTGAAGCAGCCCGGGATCGACATGTTGACGTCGACCCGGCGCACCGCGTCGTGCCGGTATTCGGCCCGGAAGTTCGCGGCGCGGATTTCAGATCAACGAGCCCATAAGGCAGATGGGCCAACCGCCTGCGTCGACAGGGCGTGGGCCGGCAAAGCGGCGACCCAAATGATTGAATGCCTTAAAGCCCGAACGCATGATTGTATGCGACGGCCGAGCACAAAAGGCTCAGCGCCAACATGATCGCGCCGCCGAGAAACCATCGCAGCGTCAATCGATACTCAAATTCATCGTCGTCCTCTGGCTGTAGCGACCGCCACAGAGCGAACAATTCAAGCGCGACCGCCAGGCCCAACAGGGCGGAAGCCGCCAGCGAAGCCGCTCGCCATGGACCCGGGAGCTCGAAGTTCCAAAATCGGAGAAACAGCAGCGAGAAACCCAAGAAGACCGTTATCGCCGTCACGATCGCCTGTCGATAGCCTGCGGGCAGCGAAACACGCACCCGCGCCGCTTGCGCGAGAGATGCCCGCTCGCTCTCCGCATTGTCGCTCATGAGAAACCTCCACCGAGTCCTTTAGCGACGTTTCTTTCGAGGCCGAAGCCGTCTCACCCGGTTTCTGGTCGATAACGGCGTACGACAACGCCACTAGTATACGATCCCCAATACGATTCGCCGATACGCGCTCGGAGGAGACAGCGAATTGGGGCGCCACCCGGATGGGTCGTTCGCGATATACGTTCAGCGCGACGATCCCGGCCCGGAGCGGCGATCAAACTGGCTGCCAGTCTCCTCGGCGCCCTTCTACCTCATCCTCCGAGTCTATGCGCCTGCGCCTGTCGTCGCCGAAGGGCTGAAGAATCCGGGGTCGTTTCAAGGGCCGCCGGCAATTACGCCCGTCGGACGCATTTGAAAGGGGAAAAGCCTATGTCTGAAGCGCCTCAACGCCGCTACGGCGTGGCCGACCACGAGGAAATCGCCGAACTGGACGGCAGGCAAATCTTGCAAGCCATGATCGACGGCAAGCTGCCGACCCCGCCGATGGCCAAGACTCTCGCCTTCGATCTCGTTGAAGTCGGCGAGGGATTTGCGGCCTTCGAGGGCAGGCCTGACGAGACGTTCTTGAACCCGATGGGAGTGGTCCACGGCGGCTGGGCCCTGACGCTCGTAGACAGCGCGGCCGGTTGCGCGGCGATGACGTTGTTGCCCGTCGGGGCCGGCTATACGACGATCGAAACCAAGGTGAACTTTTCGCGTCCCATCCTCGCAGACACAGGCAAGGTGCGCGCCGAATCTCGCATCGTCTCGCGTGGCGCTCGAATACTTTCAGCCGAAGCTAGAGTTGTCGATGCAACCGGCCGTGTACTCGCGCATGGAACCTCCACCTTGATGGTGCTCGGAGAAGGACGCGCCGCGCGTCGGAGCTAGACGCCGGTCAGCAGCGATCGGGTCGCAGCCTCGACGTCCTTTTCGCGCATCAGCGCCTCGCCGACCAGGAAGGCGTCGATGCCGATGGCGGAGAGCTGCTGGCAATCGGCGTGGCGCGAAATTCCGCTCTCGGCGACGACGATACGATCGGCGGGGATCAGCGGCTTTAGCCGCTCGCACACGGTGAGCGAAGTCTCGAACGTGTGGAGATCGCGGTTGTTGACGCCAATCAGCCGCCCTTCGAGCGCCAGCGCGCGAGTCAGTTCGCCCTCGTTGTGGACTTCGATCAGCACGTCGAGGCCAAGGTCGTGCGCGCTCTTGTTGAGCGCGCGCGCGGTTTCATCGTCGACCCCCGCCATGATGATCAGAATGCAATCGGCGCCCCAGGCGCGCGCTTCGAGCACCTGATAGGGGTCGTAGAGAAAATCCTTGCGCAGGATCGGCAGCGCCGACGTGGCGCGCGCCTGCACCAGGTGTTGCGGATCGCCCTTGAACGAGGGCGCGTCGGTGAGCACCGACAGGCAAGCGGCGCCGCCGGCCTGATAGTGGCGGGCAAGGCCCGCCGGCTCGAAGTCCTCGCGGATCAGCCCCTTCGAAGGGCTCGCCTTCTTGATCTCGGCGACAAGTCCAAACCGCCCGGCCTCGATCGAGCGCTCGAGCGCTTTGATGAAGCCGCGTGGCGGCGACTGGTCGCGGATCTCGCGCTCGAGCGTTGCGCGCGGCACGCGCACTTTCGCCTCGGCGACTTCGCGCCGCTTGTAGGCTTCAATCTTTTGCAGGATGTCGGTCATGCCTTGGCTCGATCACCCATTGGAGACTGCGATCAAACGGTCGAGAACGCGTTTCGTTGCGCCGGAGGCGAGCGCCTTGTCCGCCATGCTGACGCCCTCGGCAAGTTCGCGCGCCTTGCCGGCGACAACCAGGCCGCCCGCGGCGTTGAGCAGCGCGATGTCGCGATAGGCGCTGTGCGCCCCCTCGATCACGCCCCTGAGCGCCGCCGCGTTGTGGGCGGCGTCGCCCCCCTTGAGCGCGGCAAGATCGACGCGCGCCAGCCCGACCTCTTCCGGCGTCACTTCGAAAGCGCGGATCGCGCCGTCCTTCAGTTCGACGATCTTGGTGACGCCGGTGGTCGACATTTCATCGAGACCGTCGGCGCCATGGGTGATCCAAACTCGCTCCGAGCCGAGGTTGCGCAGCACCTCGGCCATTGGCGTCAGCCAGGCGGCGGAAAAGACGCCGATCAATTGGCGCTTGACGCCGGCGGGATTGGACAGCGGCCCGAGCAGATTGAAGATCGTGCGGGTGCCGAGCTCGCCGCGGGTTGGCCCGACGTGACGCATCGCCGCGTGGTGGGTCGGCGCCATCATGAAGCCGATCCCCGCTTCGCGGATGCAGCGCTCGACCATCTCGGGCGCGACGCCGACTTTGACCCCGAGAGCTGCGAGCGTGTCGGCCGTGCCCGACTTGGAGGACGCGGCGCGATTGCCGTGCTTGGCGACTGGCACGCCGCAGGCCGTGACGATTAGCGCGGCGAGCGTCGAGACATTGTAGGAGCCCGAGCCGTCGCCGCCGGTGCCGACGATGTCGACTGCATCCGCCGGCGCGGCGACGCGCAGCATCTTGGCGCGCATCGCTGAGACGGCGCCGGTGATCTCCTCAACCGTCTCGCCGCGCACGCGCAGCGCCATCAGGAAGCCGCCGAGCTGCGCGGGCGTTACCTCGCCCGAGAGGATTACGTCGAACGCGTCGGCCGCCTCGGCGCGCGACAATTGCGAGCCCGCAGCGACCTTGGCGATCAGCGGCTTGAAGGATTCCATACCTCGGGTCCCGCTCCTCTTTCAGTAGTGCGCGCGCTGCCCGAAGGCGCGCGCGAGATCGAGGAAATTGCCCAGCATGGCGTGACCGTGCTCGCTGGCGATGCTCTCGGGATGGAACTGTACGCCGTAAACCGGCAGCTCGCGATGGGCGACCGCCATGATCAGCCCGTCGTCGCTCTCTGCGCTGACTTCGAGCGCCTCGGGCGCGCTGTCGCGCGCGATCGTCAGCGAGTGATAGCGCGTCGCCTGGAACGGTCCGTTGAGGCCGCGGAACAGGCCGCGCGCGTTGTGGGCGATGCGCGAGAGCTTGCCGTGCATCGGCGTCGGCGCGCGCACGATCGTCCCGCCGAACGCCTGGCCGATCGCCTGGTGTCCGAGGCAGACGCCGAGGATCGGCGTCGAGGCGCTCGCCGCGCGCACGAGATCGAGGCAGACGCCCGCTTCGTTGGGCGTGCACGGACCGGGCGAGAGCACGATGGCGTCTGGCTTGGCGGCGACAATCTCCTCGACGCTGCGCTCGTCGTTGCGCCACACCGACACGTCCCCGCCAAGCTCGCCCAGATAGTGGACGAGGTTGAAGGTGAAACTATCGTAGTTGTCGATCAGGGTGACGCGCATCGGCCTTCGGGCTCCGCTAGGCCACGTCTATTCCATTGCGGCCCGGGCCGCGTCAAGTTGCGGAGACGGGCGAATACGGCCGGGCGAATTGTGGAAGGACGCCCGGGCGTTGGGCGCCCCGAGCCCTCACAGCTTTGCCGCCGGCCCTTCGCCGATTGCGCCGACGTGGGCGAGGTCGCCAGCGAGCGCGCGGGCGAAGCAGGCGTAGCCCTCGTCGCCCATGTGGAAGCCGTCCGGCGCCAGCGCGTCGCTCAGCGTCGCGGCCGATTTGGCCGCCCAGGCCCGCATCATCGCGAAGCGCGAAAAGACCGGCGTGTGTTCGGCCGCGCCGACCTCCGCGATGATGGCGGCAAACTGTTCGTAGCGCGCAAGATCCTTGATGCCGAAATAGAACTGCGGATCGACCAGCACGATCGGCACGCCACGCGCTTTGGCGGCGGCAATCCCGGCGGTCAGATTGGCGCGGAAGGCGTCCGGCGCGACCCCGGCGACCGCGTCATTGGTGCCGACCTGCCAGACGACGAGATCGGGCGGATTTGCCGTGAGCGCGGCGAGGAGCCGTGCGCGCGTCGCTTCAACCATCTCGCCGCCGACCCCGGCGTTGACCACCGCGGCGTCGATTTTCCATTGCGAAGCGAGATCGGAAGCAAGCTGGGCCGGATAGGCGGCGCTCGGCGAGGAAGCGCCGACGCCGAGCGTCGAAGAGGAGCCGATCGCCAAAATGCGCAAGCGGCGACCGCCGCTGGGAGACTCAGCGAGCGGCGTTTGGGCGCCGTTCTCGGCAAAAGCGCTGGGCGTGGCGGCCGGGCAGACGATCGGGCCGCCCGCTCTGGCGGCTACTGCGCCAAGGCCGATTGCGACGACCGCCGCGAAAGCAAGCGCGTAGCGGCGGGCGCGTCGCCACGAAGCGAAATTTTCCATTCCAACCAACTCGCCAGCGCGAATAAGGCCCCAATGCTGGCGAGTGTGTAGCCGAATTCGAGCCCGCGCGCCAAGGGTTCGTCGAGCCCGGCGCCGAGTGTAGCCGCGCCGGCCTGGCCAAGCGCGCTGAGCAGCGAACTTGCGGCGAAGATCGGCAGGCACTGGCGACCGAGTTTTTGCACCGCGTGGCCCGCCGGTGCGCGCGCCACAGCGCCGAAAAACCTTGTCGTCGCCAGGAGATAGGCGATGGCGAGAAAATTGGTGAGCCGCGCCAGGCCGAGGTTCTGCTTGCCGATGTCGAGCGCGGCGAAGGCGGCGTCCCGCAGCCCGGGGACGAGCGACAGGCCGTCGGTCACGACGAACGTGCCCCCCGCCGCCAGAGCGAGCGCGAGCGCCTGAACGATCGGCGAAGCCTCGGGTGCGCGATCGCGCCAGCGAACCCCCGCTAGCACGCCGAGGGTGAAGACGAGCTGCCAGGCGAGCGGATTGAAGAACCAGCCGCCCGGCTCGGGCCAGTTGGGCAGGTCGAATCCGGTCAATCTGACCAGCACATAGGCGCCGAGCGACGCCGCCAGCGCCGCCGCCGAACTGAACCGCGCCAGCGCCAGGATTGCCGGCGTCAGCGCCATCAGCACCACATAAAGCGGCAGGATGTTGAAATAGCCGAGCTGATGGCTGAGCAGCGCGACGCCGAGCCCGCCGCGCAGCGGCTCTTGAAACACGACCGCGCGCCCATGCGGCGCGATCAGCGCGTCCGCATCGCCGGCGAGCCAATAGGCGCCGCCGAAGATTGCAAGCGCGCAAAATGTCAGCAGGAGGTGCAGGCCGTAGAGCCTCACCGCCTTCTTGAGGCACGCGCCCGCGACGGGCGCGAGCCCGTCGGCGAGAACGCGCCGGTAATAGACCAGCCCAATCGACAGGCCGGAGAGGAAAACGAAGGCCTCCGCGCTGTCGGCGAGTGCGAAATTGCGCGGGGTGACCTTTTCGAGGATGTTGCCCGGCACATGGTCGATCATCATCGCGATGAGGACCAGTCCCCGACCAAAATCGACGCTCTGGTTGCGCGACGGATGGGCCATGACCACACCAATCAAGAACTGCGCCACCCGATGACATTTTGCCGCAGGCGCGCCGCGTCGACAACGCGCGCGGACGCGATCTCACGCAGGTGTGACGCTGGGGAGCATTGGCGCGATCACAGTGTTGCGATCAGCGCCTTCAGCGCTTCGACGTTGTCCACCGGCAAGCTGCAGATCTGGCCGCGGCACAGCATTGCGGCGGGCGCATTGGGCAGCGGCGCCCGGTCGCCGGGCGGCCCCTCGGGCCACAGCGACGGGTCGAAGCGCAGCGTGACGATCGCCGAATCGGCGCTCGTCAGCGCAACGTCAGCGAGCGCGCTCGCGCCCGCGTCGTCAAGCCGCCCTTCGATGAAGACCGCGCCGCCACGGTGCAGGAGATCGATCGCCGCGAGCAGCAGCGGCGCTTGCGCGACGGCTGCGCCTTCATCAGCGTGAACGCGCGCAAGGCTCATGGCGGCTTCGGCCCAGTGCGCTTCGCCCGTGACGTGATGGAGCTTGGCGAAGACCTCGGCGAGCAGAGATGCGCCCGACGGGCTAGCGCCGTCGTGCGGCGGGCGCACACGGACGATCAGCTCGTCGGCGCTCTCGCGCGCGGTCATGAAAACACCGCCCTCGCCATCGCCGAACCGACCCTCAGCCTCGTTCGCCCAATCGAGCGCGAGCTCGAAGTAGCGCGGCGCGCCCGTCGCTTCGAACAAAGCGAGCGCAGCGCGCGCCATCGCTGCGTAATCGTCGAGCATGCCGGAGGCGCCAGCGCGCCCGTCGCGCCAAGCGTGCAACAGGGCGCCGTGCGCGTCGCGCAAGTTGGTCTCGACATAGGCGAAAGCGGCCTCAGCCGCGGCGAGATAGTCGGGCGCGTCGAAGACGGCGGCGCCGCGCGCGAGTGCGGCGATGATCAGCCCATTCCAGTCGGCGAGGATCTTGTCGTCGCGCCCCGGCCGCGGGCGTTTCTCGCGGGCGGCCAAAAGGCGGGCGCGCGCGGCGACGAGACGCGCTTCATCCGCCGGCGCGCCAAGCGGCGTTAGCCGACGCAATACGTTGCGCCCCTCCCAATTGCCGTTAACGGTCACATCGTAAGCGGCGGCGAAGGCGGGCGCGTCTTCGCCTAGCAGCGCGGCGATCTCCTCGGCGCTCCAGACATAGAAGCGTCCTTCCTCGCCCTCGGAATCCGCGTCGAGCGAGGCGGCGAAGGCCTCGCCGACCTTCATCTCGCGCATCAGCCAATCGAACGTTTCGCGCGTCCGCGCGGCATAAATTTCTGTCGGCGTCTCAGCGTGGCACAGCGCGAGCAGTTCGAGGATTTGTGCGTTGTCGTAGAGCATCTTCTCAAAGTGAGGCACGAGCCAGACCGCGTCGGTCGAATAGCGGGCGAAGCCGCCCCCGAGATGATCGTAGATGCCGCCCGCGCACAGCCCGTCGAGCAGCCCGCGCACGGCGGCGCGACAGGCCGGGTCGCCGCGACGGAAGAATTCGCTCCACAGGAAGCGGAAGATCGGCGCGTTGGGAAATTTTGGCGCGCCGCGCAAGCCGCCGGCGCGCTCATCAACGAGGCGCAGCAGGCTGTCGGCGGCTTGCGTCAGATCGCCGGGCGACAGATCGGGACTCGCCTGCGGCGCGGCGAGCTCGGCAAGATGGGCGACCAGCGCCGCGCCGCGCTGTTCAAGCGTCGCGCGCCGCTCGCGCCACGCGACGTCGACCGCGCGCAGCACTTGCGCGAAGGAGGGCCGGCCCCAGCGCGGCTCCGGCGGCCAATAGGTGCCGCCGTGAAACGGCGCGCCGTCGGGGCTAAGAAACATCGTCATCGGCCAGCCGCCTTGCTCGCCCATCGCGTGCAGCGCCGCCATGTAGAGCGCGTCGACGTCGGGGCGCTCTTCGCGATCGACCTTCACGTTGACATAGAGCGCGTTCATCAACGCCGCAATTTCTGGGTCCTCGAAGGATTCATGCGCCATGACATGGCACCAGTGGCAGGCGGCGTAGCCGACCGACAGCAGGATCGGACAGTCGCGGCGCTTGGCCTCGGCGAGCGCATCCGGCCCCCATTGGCGCCAATGTACGGGGTTATGCGCGTGCTGCAGCAGATAGGGCGAGGTGGCGTCGGCGAGCTGGTTGCCGTCCAGCGACATGACGTTTCTCCTGAACTGGCGGCGCCGTCATCCAGCCAACGCGTGCTTCAGCATCGTCTTGAAAGCGACGCTGTCGAAGGTCCAACAGATGTCGGCTTTCGTTTCGCCCTCAAGCGCATGACCCTCAAGCGCTTGGCCCTCAAGCGCTTGGCGCCAGACCTGGCGGTTGTTGTCGTCGGCGGCGACGTTGAGCCGGTCGACCACAGTCATGCCGCGCGTCAGCTCGCTCGCGCATTCGATCTCGACCAGATGACGGCTCCAACTCGTGCCGATGGTGCGATCGAGCGCCACCGCCATCGCGGTCGGATCGGCGAGCGACAGGCCGACCTCGCCGGTCTGTGTTTGATAGGCGGCTTTGGCGCGCGTGTTGCACTCGATGGCGAAGCGCGCCTTGGCTGTGCCAAATGCGAGAATGTCGGCGATCTCGGCTTCGCTCAGCACCGAGGCGTCGCGCGAGACGTGCCAGCCGACCATTTCGATGTTTAGGCCTGAGCGGAAGACGATGCCGCGCCGCTTCGGGATCGACCCAGATGTTGTATTCGGCCGCCGGCGTGACGTTGCCTTCGCAACACGGCGCGCCGCCCATGACGACGCAGCGATCAATTTTGGCGGCAAGCGTCGGATCGCGGGCGAGCGCCAGCGCCACATTGGTCAGCGGCCCGAGGGTCACCAGCGTCAGGCCGGGGTGTTCGCCCGCGAGGCGCAGAATCGCCTCGACCGCGTGTTCGCGCTCAGGCTTGCCGCGCGGGGCCGGATAGCCGCGATCGGAAAGGCCATCCTTGCCGTGAAACCAATGCGCGTGCTCGTGCAGGCGCAGCAGCGGCGCGGCGGCGCCGGCAAAGACGGGAACCTCGACGCCGGCGATCTCAGCGGTGAACAGCGCGTTGCGCGTCGCTTGCTCGAGCCCGACATTGCCCGCAACGATGGTGAGCCCGAGCACGCTGACGTCGGGCGCGGCGAGCGCCATCAGAATGGCGACCGCGTCGTCGGAAGCAGTGTCGGTGTCGATGAGGAACTGGCGCATGATCGGGCAGGGGCTTGGCGAGAGGGAGGGGCGCCCCTGACTAGCACGTCTTGGCGCTGGATGGCTTCGCTGCGCTCGCCGTGATGGCGTTTGCTCGGCGCCGTAGGCTCGGACGCCCGTCATGACCGGGCTTGACCCGGTCATCCGGGCGCAGGCGCCGCGTCGGAACAATAGAGCCCAACGCCCCGAGACGCGGGATGGATGGCCGGGTCGAGCCCGGCCATGACGGCGAGGGGTGTGGAACCGCCTAGCCCGCCGCGTTCAACCGCGCAAAGCCGCGCGTCAGATCGTCCCTGAGGTCATCGAGGTCTTCGAGGCCGACCGAGAAGCGCAGCGCGGGGCCACCCGGCGCCCAGCGGGTCGCGGTGCGGATGCGCGCGCAGTCGAAGGGAATGACCAGGCTCTCGAAGCCGCCCCAGGAATAACCGATGCCGAACAATTCGAGCCCGTCGAGCATCGCCGCGATGGCGCGTTCGGCGACCGGCTTGAGCACGACGCTGAACAGGCCCGAGGCGCCGGTGAAGTCGCGCTTCCACAACGCGTGGTCGGGGTGGTCGGGCAGGGCGGGATGGAGCACGCGCAACACCTCGGCGCGCTCGCGCAGCCACTCGGCGAGCGCGAGGCTCTGGCGCTCGGCCTCGCGTAGTCGAAGCTCCATCGTGCGCAATCCGCGCAGCGCGAGAAACGCGTCCTCCGGGCCAGGGGGAATGGCGAATTCGTCATGGGTGCGGCTCAGCCGCTGCAGCCATTCCGCGTTGGCCGATATCAGGCCGAGCAGTAGGTCGGCATGACCGGAGAGATATTTCGTGCCCGCTTCGATCGCGAGATCGACGCCGTGTGCGTGCGGCGCGAAGTTGAGCGGCGTCGCCCAAGTGTTGTCGGCGATGACGCAGGCGCCGTGCGTATGCGCGACCGCCGCGATCGCCGAAACATCCTGGACTTCGAGCGACAGCGAGCCGGGCGATTCGAGGAACGCCGCCTTGGTGTTGGGGCGAAACAGCGCCGCGATCTCGGCGCCGAGGCGGGGATCGTAATAGGTCGTTTCGACGCCCATGCGCTTCAGTGTGCCGTCGCAAAAGGTGCGCGTCGGTCCGTAAGTGGAATCGGTCATCAGGAGATGGTCGCCGGCGCCCAGCGCACTCATCAGCGCGATCGCGATCGCCGCCATGCCGGTTGGAACGAGCACAGTCCCGGCCGCGCCGGCGATCGCGGTCCAGGCTTCGCACAGCGCGTCGGTGGTCGGCGTGCCGTGGGTGCCATAGGTGTAGCGCTGCTTGCGGCTCGTGAGCGTCGCGACGTCGGGAAACAGCACGGTCGAGCCGCGAAACGGCGGCAGGCTGATGAAGCCCTGCGAAGTCTCGTGGTCGCGGCCAAGGTGAACGAGGCGCGAGCGAGTGCGCAGACGGGCCTTGCTTTCGGAGCTGAGGTTTTTCATCGGCTGGATCGCGCAAATTTGCCGGGCGCGGCGCGGCGGGGAAGGGGCCTTGGCTGGCGCGCGAGCGTCACTTGCCGGTCGGCAACGGCTCGCCGTTGATCGTGACGCCAGCCTCGTCGATGTCGATCTTCCACACCAGCCGTCCGTCAGGCCCGGTCTTCGCCAGGCCCTTGATAAACGTCACGCCGAGGATCGCCATCTGAGCGTCCGGCTCGTCCTTGGCGATGTCTTGCAGCAGCTCGAGAGTTTTGTCGAGACTGTCGGCGCTGACAGTGAAATGGCCGCTCGGCGCGCCGTTGGTGGTTGAAGCTTCACCCGCGAAGGCGAGATCGAGCGCCGGCATGGTCAGGCGCCCCGGCGCCAGCGTCAGCTTGGGGTCGCCCGCGAGCAACGCCGCGTCGATCCTGTCCTGCGTCTCGGGCGTCAGTTCGCCGCCCCCGGCGAGCCCCGGGTCTTGCAGGGCGAGTTGAGCGGCCTGATCGACCCCCCGCCCGGAAAATTGCAGATCGAGGCTGAGCGAGATCGGCGTCAGGCGCGCCGACCAGGCCGGTGCGTTCGCGGACTCGAAGGCGAGGCTGTCGAAAGCGACGCCGAATTCCGCGCTCGCCAGCGGCGTCAATCCGCTGAGGCCGAGCTTCTCGGCCAGCGACTTGATCGTCGCCCGCCCGACCGGCGTCTCGACGCTGAAGTCGTGGAGGTCGGCGTCGAGCTTGAAATCGTTCCACAGCGGCAGCGCCGCGCCGAGCTTGGCGTTCAACCCGTCGGAGGGCTCTTTGTCGTCGTTGTGCGCGACGACGTATTTCCACAAATCGCCTATCTCGCGCGCGCGCAGGCCCGAGAGGGTGATCGCGCCGCCGACTGCGCCGATCGAATAGGCGACCGTCGCCGGCTGGCTGTCGCCGGACGCCGGCTTGATGACCACGGTTTGGCCGAGGCTCTTGATCGACTGAACGTAGGCGACGTCGACGCCCGCCCCCGCCGCCGAGGACTTGGCGCGCATTTCGCCCACCAGGCCGGATTGCGCCATCTCGATCTCGGTCGCCTGCGTCGCCTCGGACTCGTTGAACTTGCCGACGATCGCATCGACGCCGAGGCGCGAGCGCAGGAAATCGGACTCGGCTGGGTCGTAGACGCCGTCGAGTTGAAATCCGTGAAAATCGAGCGACCCGCTGAAGTGGTCCGCCCCGCTCGGTCCTTCGAGCGCAACGCTCGGGAGGTTCTGCGCTTCGAGGCGCCATGGGCCATCGCCGGCCGGCGTCAGCCGATAGGTGAAAGGCTGCATCTTGAGCGCGCCGGCGTCAGCGCCGAGCAGCGCCATCGCCTTTTCAAGATCCCAGGCGACGACATAGCCATCGCCGTCCGGCGTCACCGAGACCACGCCCTTGTCGATCACGGCGCGGGTGAAATAGTCGGCGTAGGACCGGGCCAATTGCGCCGCGCCGTCGCTGGTGGCGGCGGCGGCTGCTGGCGCGGCGGCGACCAAGAGAACGATGGCTGGGCAAAGCGAACGAGCGCGCATGGGGGCGGCCTGGCGGAGGAGAACGGGGATCGGCCGAGCCTAGCAGCATTCGCCGCCGCCGCGAAGCCGGGCGATTGGCGCAAGGGGGAACGCGAAAGAGCCGACGATTGACTCGCGCCCGCCTTCGCCGCGATGCTTTCTCGAGGAGGCGCGTCTCGTCGCGCCCAATCTTGGCCGGAGGCTTGCCATGCGGATATCCGCGCCGTTTCTTTTCGCCGCCGCCCTCACGGCCGCCGGCGCCGCGCAAGCGGGGACGCTCGAGGATGTGAAGGCTCGCGGCGTCTTGATCTGCGGCGCCAACCCGAGCCTTGCCGGCTTCGGCCAGCCCGACAGTCAAGGCGTCTACAAGGGCTTCGACGTCGATGCCTGCCGCGCCATCGCCGCCGCGATCCTCAACGATCCCGAGAAGGTCAAATTCCTGCCGATCAACGCCAAGGATCGGCCGACGATCCTCGCCTCCGGCCAGATCGACGTGCTGATCCGCAACACGACCTGGACGCTGTCGCGCCAGACCGGCGGCATGATCTTCACCGGCGTCAATTACTACGATGGCCAAGGCTTCATGGTGCACAAGAAGCTCGGCGTCGATTCGGCGCTCAAGCTCGACGGCGCCTCGATCTGCGTGCAGCAGGGCACGACCACCGAGCTCAATGTCGCGGACTTCTTCCGCGCTCACAATCTCAAGTTCGAGCCGGTGGTGTTCTCAACCGACGACGAGACGGTGAAGGCCTATGACTCCGGCCGCTGCGACGCCTACACGACCGACGCGTCCGGCCTCTACGCCGAGCGTCTCAAGCTGACTGCGCCCGACGACAATGTCGTGTTGCCGGAGATCATCTCCAAGGAGCCGCTCGGACCCTCGGTGCGTCCCGGCGACGTGCATTGGTTCGAGATCGTGCAATGGAGCCTTTACGCGATGCTGACCGCCGAGGAGCTCGGCGTGACGCAGGCCAATGTCGACACGATGCTGAAATCGGACAATCCGTCGATCCGACGACTGCTCGGCGTCGAGGGCGATTTCGGGACCGGGCTCGGCCTGACCAATGATTGGGCCTATCGCATCATCAAGGCGGTCGGCAATTACGGCGAGAGCTTCGAGCGCAACCTCGGCATGGGGTCGCCGATCAAGATCCCGCGCGGCCTCAACGCGCTGTGGACCAACGGCGGACTGCAATACGCGCCGCCGATCAGGTGAGCGAGCGCCTTTCGCGCGCTGGATCAAGTCGGCGCCGCTGTGACCGCGGACGCCGCCGAGGCGGCGGCGATTTGAAGGTTCGCCTGATAGCGCTGCACGATCACGCGGGCCATGTTCAGGCAGAATTTCGAGTCCTGCAGGCAGAGTTGCTCTAGCTCTGCGTAGCTGATCTGCCAGGCGCGAACGTCCGTCCGGCAGATCGCGGAAGCAGTGCGGACATGCCCCGCGGTCAGCAAGCCGATCTCGCCCAGAAGTCCGCCCGCGCCGACCGTCGCGTTGTATTCATGAATGTGAACCTCGCCCGCGCCGATGAGAAACGCTTCGTCGCCGACTTCGCCCTTGCGAAACAGCACGTGGCCGGCGGGAAAGTCGGCCCGATGCATGAAGGGTCGTAGCCATTCGTAGTGGGACGAGGAGCGGATAGCCGAGGCGCCGGAGTCGGCGATCAGGCGGCGCAATTCCTTGAGCCGCCAAAGGTTCAGCGGCAGCAGCGCGATGCTGACCGCCATGCTTGGATAGGCGTGGCTCAAATATCCGTAGGCGAAGCCGAACAGGCAGGCGAACACGGCGGCAATGCGCAGTGGAATCATTGTCTTTTCCTGAAAGGCGTAGACTTCCAGGATCGAGGCGATCCAGCCGGTGGTTTCGGTCAGGTAAAAATACACGGCGCTCTCCCCCTCGTGCCCCTCGTCCCGCCCGACGCGAGGCGTCGGCCCGCGAGCCTCGCCCCGATCCGGCGCGCTGCTTGCGGCGAGGGGGATGCGCGAGATCCGAAGCTACACCGAGGTCCGGGCGAAAGTCTTCTCTCGCCTCGGCGCTGCACGTGGCGCGACTTTAGGCCGATTGCGCCGCCGGCGTTTCGATCTCGCGGCGCGCGTGGCGCAGATTGTGCTCGTAGCGGCGCACGATCATGGTCGCCAGATGCAGGCAGAACTGCGGGTTCTGCAGGCAAAGCTCCTTGAGCTCATGATAGCTGGCGCGCCAGGCGCGCACCGGCGTGCGGCAGACCGCCGTTGCGCTGCGCAGGTTATCGGTCGCCAGCAGACCGATTTCGCCCAGCAGGTCGCCGGGCCGCACGGTCGCGTCATACTCGGGAATATGGACTTCACCCGAGCCGATCAGGAACGCCTCGGCGCCGACCTCGCCCTTGCGGAACAGGACGTGGCCGGCGGGCAGTTCGATCCGATGCATGAATGGCTTCAGCCAGTCGTAGCCGCTCGGCCGCGACGGGTCGATCTGCGTCATCGTGTCGGAATCGCGGATGAGGCGACGCATCTCCACCAGGCGCCAGAAATTCAGCGCGAGCATGATCGCGTTGACGACGGTGGTCGTCTGCGCGCCGCGCAAAGCGCCATAAGCGAGGCCGAAGGCGCATCCGCAAGTCGCCGCGATCCGTAGCGGGATCATCGTCTTGGCGCGAAACGCGTAGATGCCGAAGCCGCCCGCCACGTAACCGAGTATTTCGTCGATACCGATGCTCACGAGGTCCCCCGAATTCCCCGCCACGTCCCCACTTCGCCCAGTTACTCGGGCTTCTGCAGCTTCAACCCCGCGATCAGCGCTTGGTTGAATTCCTCCGGCGCCTGGATCTGCGGCGCGTGGCCATAGTTCGCAAACTCCACCAGCCGCGCCTTGGGGATCGCCTTCGCCGCGGCCTTGCCGAGAGCCGGGTAATCGCCGAGGCGCGCCCGCACTTCGGGCGGCGCGAGCGCCTTGCCGATGGCGGTGTTGTCCTTGTCGCCGATCATCAGCAAAACGGGCTGCGTTATGTCGCCGAATTTGTAGACCACAGGTTGCGTGAAGATCATGTCGTCGATGCGCGCTGCATTGTCGGCGACGACGTCCCTGCCGGGGCCGTTGTACAGGCCCGCGAGCATGTCGACCCAGCGCTGATACGCGGGCGCCCAACTGCCGGCGTAATAGGTCGCCTGCTCGTAGGCGCGTAGCGAATCGGCGGAGGTCTTGAGCTCCTGCGCGCGCCAGGCGTCGATGCTCTGCCAGGGAACGCCCTCGGCCTGCCAATCCTCGAGCCCGATCGGATCGACCAGCGCGAGCTGGCTCACGTCGCGTGGAAACGTCAGCGCCCAGTGGATCGCCAGCATGCCGCCGGTGGAATGGCCAATCAGGATCGAGCGTTCGATCCCGAGCGACTTTAGCAGCGCGCGCGTGTTCGCGGCGAGTTGCGCGAACGTGTATTGATAGCCTTGCGGCTTGCTCGACTTGCAAAAGCCGATCTGGTCCGGCGCGATGACCCGGTAGCCGGCCTCGACCAGCGCCTTGATCGTCGCCTCCCAGGTCGCGGCGCAGAAGTTCTTGCCGTGAAGCAGCACGGCGGTCTCGCCGTTCGGCGCCTCGGGCTTCACGTCGATATAGGCCATGTCGAGCGTCTGGCCCTGGGACGAGAACGCGAAATGCGCGACCGGGTAGGGGTAGTCGAAATCCTTGCAACTCCGGTCCGTAGGCGGGGGTTTGCGCCTTAGCGCCGCAGGCCGCGAGTGCGAGCGTCGCGCAGACGAAAAGGCCGAGGATTTTCATGACCGGAGAATCCGTCCCGTCTTCATGCGCGTGTCAATTTCGCCCACGCCGCGAACCGCTCCAGCGGCGATATCGTCATATCTCAGGTTCATCGCGCAAGGTCAGAAATGCGACCAGCGCCGCGAGTCCCGAGAACGCGGCGCAAATTAGTGTGAGCCGTGAAAAGCCGGCGAGCGCGGCCTCGCGCGAACCGCCGACCAGCACGTCGCCCGCGACAACGCCAAGCGAAGCAACCGCGATCAGGCCGGCGACGCGCGCGACCGCGTTGTTGATCGCGGAAACGACCCCGGTCTGGCCCTCCGGCGCGCCGTTCATGACCGCGGTCGAAAGCGGCGCCACTGTGAGCCCCATGCCGAAACCCATCAGCAGCATCGCCGGGATGATCGCGCTCCAATAGCCGCCATTGGCGACCGCCGGGCCGAAAACGAGGAAGCTCGCGCCCGTGATCGCCGGCCCGACCGAGAGAGGTCCGCGCACGCCGAAGCGATCCGCGATCGCGCCGCCCAAACGCGACAGGATCGCCATCATCGCGGTGAGCGCGAGGAAGGTCGAGCCCGCCTCCGCCGCGCTCCAGCCGTCGGCGTTGATCAGGGTCGAGGGTAAGAAGAAAACCATACCCGCCAGCGCGAAGTAGAGAAAGAACGTGAGCGCGTTCACGCCGGCGATCTGCCGGCGCGCGAACAGGCGCAGCGGCGCCATGGGGGCCGGCGCGAACGCTTCCCATGCGAGAAGCAGCCCAAACAACGCGGCGCCGGCGATCACGATCGCGATCGGATAAGACGGCGCGGCGCCGAACTCGCCGAGCCAGGTCAGTCCAAACGTCACCGCGCCGAGACTGACGACGGCGAGCAGGGCGCCGGGCCAGTCCATCGCGCGGGCCTCACGCTTGGGCAGCTCGTCGACGCCGCGGCTGAGAACGAGGATCGCCATCGCCGCAAGCGGCAGGTTGATCAGGAAAATCGTTTGCCACGGCGCGTGGTCGATCAGCCAACCGCCGAGCAGCGGTCCGAGCGCCGCCGCCACGCTGGTCGAGGCGGCCCAGGCGCCGATTGCACGGCCGCGTTGGGGCGCAGGGAAATGCGCGCTGAGAAGGGCGAGACTGCCCGGCGCCAGCAACGCCGCGGCGAGGCCTTGGAGCGCCCGGGCGCCAATCAGGGTCAGGACACCGCTAGAGAGCGCGCAGGCGAGCGAGGCCGCAGCGAAACAGGCGACGCCGACGCCGTACACCCGCCGCAGCCCGTAGCGATCGCCCGCCGCGCCGCCCAGCAGCAGGAAGGCGGAGAGGGTCAAGGTGTAGCCGTTGGACACCCATTGCATTTGCCCGAGCGATGCGTCGAGCGCGACGCGCATGCGCGGGATGGCGACTGTGACGATCGTTCCGTCGGTGAACGCCATGGAGGAGCCCAGGATCGTCGCGACGAGGATGCGGAGTTGCGACCGGGTCACCGAACTGCCCTGAGCCAATGGGAAACGGCGCCGCTACTGTCCCCGTTTCGCCCGCGTCGCGAACCGCACAGCCTCTTCGGCCGCGCGGAACAGCGCCTGCGCCTTGTTGACGCATTCGCGGTGCTCGTAGGCGGGATCGGAGTCATAGACGATGCCGGCGCCGGCCTGGACGTGCATCTGACCGTCTTTGACCACCGAGGCGCGCAACACGATGCAAGTGTCCATCTCGCCCCCGGCGCCGAAATAACCGATGCAGCCGGCGTAGATGCCGCGCTTGTCTTTTTCCAGTTCGTCGATGATCTCCATCGCGCGCACTTTTGGGGCGCCCGAGACGGTGCCGGCGGGAAAGCCCGCAGCGAGCGCCGCCACCACGTCGACATCGTCGCGCAGCTCGCCCTCGACATTCGAGACGATGTGCATGACGTGGCTGTAACGCTCGACGAAGAAGCTGTCGGTGACCTTGACCGTGCCGATCTTGGCGACGCGGCCGACATCGTTGCGGCCAAGATCGAGCAGCATCAGATGCTCGGCCCGCTCCTTGGGATCGACCAGCAGTTCGGCTGCGAGCGCCTCATCTTCCTCGACCGTCTTGCCGCGCCAACGGGTGCCGGCGATCGGCCTGATGCAGACCTTGCCGGCGCGCACCTTGACCAGAATCTCTGGGCTCGAGACGACGACTTGGAAGCCGCCGAAATCGAGGAAGCAGAGATAGGGCGATGGATTGACGCGCCTGAGCGCGCGATAAAGCGAGAAGGCGGGCAGGTCGAAGCGACTGACGAAGCGCTGCGAGAGCACGATCTGGAATGCGTCGCCCGCGGCGATGTAGTCCTTCGCCCTGGCGACCATCGCCATGAATTCGGCTTCACTGGTGTTGGAGACAGCGGGGCTCGCCAGCAGCGTCGGATCGACCGGCGGCGGCTTGTGATCGAGCGGGGCTTCGAGCGCCGCGACGATCGCCTCGAGCCGGCCTTGCGCGCTCTCATAGGCGGCGCGGGCGGCGACGCCGGCGGCCGGGCGCACGGGCGTCACGACAATCATTTCGTCGCGCGCCGAATCGAACACTACCATCGCCGTTGGCCGGATCAGCAGCGCTTCGGGCACGCCGATCGGGTCGGGCTTGGCCGGCGCGAGGCGCTCCATACGCCGCACCATGTCGTAGCCGAGATAGCCGAATACGCCCGCCGACATCGGCGGCAAGCCGGGCGGCAGATCGATGCGCGATTCGGCGAGCAGGGCTCGCAGCGCCTCAAGCGGCTTTCCGGGGCAGGGAACGAAAGTGTCGAGATCGGTGAGCGCGCGCCGATTGATCTCGGCGCCCTCGCCGCTCGAGCGCCAGATGACGTCGGGATCGAGGCCGATCATCGAATAGCGGCCGCGTTGCGCGCCGCCCTCGACCAACTCGAGCAGGAACATATTGCCGGCGCGCTTGGCCGCGAGCTTGAGATAAGCGGAGACCGGCGTCTCGAGATCTGCGACTAGGGTGGCGACGATCACGCTCGCCCGCCCGGCCGCGTAGCGGCGGGCGAAGTCTTCATAGTCGGTCGGGAGCATCATCGTCATCGCCGGCGGCCTCAGCTTCCTTCGGCCGCCTGCAGCACGTCCTGGTGGATCTTCACGCCGAGCTCACGCTCGAGCGCGTCGAGGTATTGGTCGACCAGGCTCGATTGCAGACCTTCGCCGAGTTGTGTGGCGAGCGCCTTGACCGTGGGATCGTCGAACCGCGTCGGCGGCGTCGCGTCGGCGGTGATCTTGAAGACGACCCGCCCCTCCGGCGTTCCGGCCGAGCCGGCGCCGCCCGCGGGCAGGTCAAAGACGGCGCTGACGACGCTCGGCGCAAGCGCCGTCGTGCCGTCCCGGTGGATGTCGGTCGCGGACTTCGCCTCCAACCCCGCGCCCTCGGCGAGGCTGACCAGCGTCGCGCCGGCGTCGATTTGTTTGACCATGTCGGCGGCCTTGGCGGCGAGCGCCTTGCTCGTGGCGTCGGCGCGCCATTGCGTCTCGACCTTGTCCTTGACGTCGTCAAAGGAAAGCGCGCGCGCGGGATCGACTTTCAAAATGTCGAACCACAGCCAGCCGCGATCCTTGGTCTGCAACGGCGCGTCGTCGACGCCGACGTCGGACGCGTAGACGGAGGAGAGGAGGTCTTTCGCGTCGGGCAGATCGACCGCGGCTCCGGCGGAATCCTTGCCTTCGGCGTCGATCGCAGGAATCGAGCGCGTCTCCAGGCCGAGGGATTTGGCCGCCTCGGCGAGCGACTTGCCCGAGACGCGGGCGTCTTCGATCTTGTCGTGCAACGTCTGCACCTGATTGCCGATCCGGTCGGCGGCGATCTCTTTCTTCAACTGATCTTTGACCTCGTCGAAGCTCTTGACCCCGCCTGGCGTGATGCTGACGACGCGCACGATCGCCGGTCCGAATTGACCTTTGACGACCTCGCTGACCCCGCCCTCAGGCAGCGCGAAGGCGGCGTCGGCGATCGCGGGATCGTAGGCCCCAGCCTTGGTCGTCTCGCCGAGGTCGGTGTCGGTCGGGGTCAGATTGCGCGCTTTGACGATGTCGTCGAATGAAGCGCCCGCCTTGATCTTGGCCGCTGCGTCGTCGGCGGCGGCTTGGTCGGGAAAGACGATCTGCTGCAGCTTGCGCTTTTCGAGTGTCACGAAGCGGGCGTCGCGCACTTTGTCGTAGTCGGCCTTGGCGTCCTCGTCCGACACGTCGCCGGGCTTGGCGAGCGCGGCCGGGTCGACGAGCAGGATGTCGATCGCGCGGTATTCGGGCGCGCGGTACTCGTCCTTGCGGTCCTCGAAAAAGGCCTTGAGCGCGTCGCTCGTCGGGGCGGGGATATCGCCAGCGGCGGAGGGCGGCAGCACGAGGTAATCAATGGCGCGGGTCTGCGCCTGGACGCGGGCGAGGAAGTCGACCAGCGGCTTGGGCGCCGTCAGACCAAGGGTCAGCGCGAGGCCAATCTGCTGGCGCAGATAAGTTTTGCTCTGTTCGGCGAAGAAGCCGCGCTCGGAAAGGCCGGAATCGCGCAGGGCCTGATCGAAGCGGTTGCGGTCGAATTGACCGGAGGCGTCCTGCAAATTGGGGTCGGCGCGCACCGCCGCCACGATGGCGTCGTCGGAAATCGCCAGGCCGAGCGAATGGGCCCGCTGGTCGAGCGCCGCGTCGGAGATCAGGCTGCGCAACACCTGCTGGTCAAAGCCGAGCGCCCGGGCCTGCGCGCTGGTAAGGCTGGTGTGGCTGCGGCTCTGGAAGCGAAAGAGCATGGTCTGCATTTCGTTCTGGAACTGCTGGGCGGTGACCACCTCGCCGCCGACGTCGGCGAGCTTGTCCGAGACGAAGCCGCGGAACATGTCGCCGATGCCCCAGATCGCAAAGCTGGCGATCATCAGGCCGAACAGCAGCGTCATGATGGCGCGGCCGACCAGGCCCTTCGAAAGTCTGCGCATCCCGTCGAGCATGGACGAATGGATTCCCTGACGTTTGAACGCGCTTTCTCAGCCTAGGGGCGAAACGCGCGGCGCCTATCTAACCCCCTCCATGGGCTTTGCATAGGCGCGGCGGGAGTGATAATCCGCCAAGGTTCCATTCAAGCTCCGTCCCCCGAAAGGCGATCGATGACCCCTGGCGTGCGCCCCCTTGTGGCTGGCAACTGGAAGATGAACGGCCTGTCGGCCTCGCTGGTGGAAATCACGGCGATGGCCGAAGCGGTCGAGGCGGGCAAGGCGGGCGAGGCCGAACTCGCGGTCTGCCCGCCGGCGACCCTGCTGGCGCAGGCGGCGTGGGCGCTGAAGGGCGGCAAGGTGTCGCTCGGCGGGCAGGACTGTAGCGCCAAAGAGAGCGGCGCCTTCACCGGCGACATCTCCGCGCCGATGATCAAGGACGCGGGCGCGTCTTACGTGATCGTCGGCCATTCCGAGCGCCGCCAGTATCACGGCGAGAACGACGCCGCGGTGAAGGCCAAGGCCGAGGCGGCGCACAAGGCGGGCCTGACCGCGATCGTGTGCGTCGGCGAGACGCGCGCCGAGCGCGAGGCGGGCAAGGCGATCGAGGTCGTCAACGGTCAGGTGCGCGGCTCACTGCCCGCCGTCGGCGCGCCCGAGACCGTCGTCGTCGCCTACGAGCCGGTCTGGGCGATCGGCACCGGCCTGACGCCGACCGCCGCCGACGTCGCCGAAATGCACGCGGCGATCCGCAAGCTGCTGGGCGAGATTTACGGCGCGGCGGGGGCCAAGTTGCGCATCCTCTACGGCGGCTCGGTCAAGCCGGCCAACGCCAAGGAACTGCTCGGCCTCGCCAATGTCGACGGCGCGCTGGTTGGCGGGGCGAGCCTCAAGGCGGTTGATTTTCTGGCGATCGCCGCCACTTACGCCTGAGCGGGGGCCGGCGCTCCGCGCGCACCGGGCTTCTTCGAGCGGGCGAACGCCGGCTCAATATTTGGCGGCGACCGGCGTTTACGGCCCGCCAAAATTGTAGTTAAGGCCGATGCGAGCGACACCGAAATCCGTATAGGACTTCATGCTCAACGGCTCCGGCGTCCAGCCGAGATTGACATAGAGATACTCGGCTTTGACCGATATCGCGGGAGTAAACCGATATTCAACGCCGGCGCCGGCGGTCCAGCCGGTGTTGGTGTTGGAAACGGTAAAGGTTGAGGAATTCTCGATGTGGGAGTTGACCTGACCGTAGGCCAACCCGCCTGTTCCATAGATCAGCGCATTGCCCACCGCGTAGCCGAGCCGGCCGCGAGCGGTGCCAAACCAATCAACGTCCGTCACGCAAGGCCCCGAAGCGCAAGTCCAGCTGCTGCCGTTCTGCGCCCCGAGATTGCCGGGCCCAAAGCGGCCTGACGGGCCGGACTGAAAATCAGCTTCAAGGCCGGCGACAAAATTGCTGCCGAACTGGTAATTATAGCCAACCTCGCCGCCGCCAGAAAAACCCTTGATATTAAATGGGTTGGTCTTCTCAAAGTCGAAGAAGTTGGTCTGGCCCCAAGCCCAGCCTGCGGTCGCGCCAACATAGAATCCGGTCCAAGTGGGAACGGCTGCCGGCGCGACGAAAGCCGGCGCGGGCTTGCTTGTAGGCAGATCGGCGGCAAGCGCCGAGCTGGCGAGCGCCGCGAAAGCGGCGGTTGAGGCCAAAATCACGCGCATTTTCAATAGCCCCTCCGATTGCCGCATGCGTTGGCGCGACGTCCCGCGACTCCCCCACAATATAAAATAAAATTGAGCTCTGGAATAGGAAGAGCCTGTTTGCCGGATGAATTGAGTCGATTGTTGCTCTTTCGCGTCACCCGCCTGTTTGGGTCTGAATCAAGGCCGGAGGGTTGATGCGCCCGACGGATGGCCCATCGGTATTGTGAGAAGATTTTTACAGTCACAATCGCAGTTGGCCGTGTTCTTCGGATCGAGAGTTGCGAAGACGCTTCGCAGCGGCGAGCCTCCGCGTCGGCATCTCGGGCGCTAGAAGCCGCCACTCCGCTCATCGCCAGCGGCGGAAATTCAGACTGACCGACTGCAGCGGCCGGCCGCGCGTGGACGCGCCCTTGCCGACATGCTAGGAGCGCCCCAAATTCTGCCTAGGTCGCCGCGCGGCCGGGTTTTCCAAGGATCGCCTTTATGCAAAGCGTACTCCTCGTCATTCACCTTCTGGTGGTGATCGCCCTCGTCGCCGTGGTGCTGTTGCAGCGCTCCGAGGGCGGCGTGCTCGGGGCGGGCGGCGGGAGCGGCGGCTTCATGACCGGCCGCGGCCAGGCCAACGCGCTGTCGCGGGCGACCGCGATCCTCGGCACCCTGTTTTTCGTCACCGCGATCCTGATGTCGATCCTGGCAAGCTGGAGCCGCGCCCCGACCTCGCTGCTCGAATCCGCTCCCGCTTCCTCCACCAGCGCCCCGGCCAACCCGAGTGCCCCGGCGAGCCTGCTCGACCAGCTCAAGCAAATGGAGAACCAGAGCGGAGCCGCTCCGGCGGCGCCGGCGGCTCCCGCCGCGCCGGCAGCCCCCGCGACGGCTGCGGCCCCAGCAGCGCCCGTGGCCCCCGCCGCGCCGGCCGCTCCGGCGCCCGAGCCGCCGAAGTAACGTGAGCGCCGACCGCTTCCGCCGTTCGGGCCTCTGCTGATGCCGACGCCACTGGCGATCGCCGTCTTCTTCACCATCTGGTGGGTGGCGTTGTTCGCCGTCCTGCCGATCGCCGCGCGCTCGCGTCACGAGCCGGAAGAGGCCGTACTGCCGCGCGGCGTCGAGCCCGGCGCGCCGATCTCGCCCCATCTCTTGCGCGTCGCGATCTGGACGACCGCGGTGGCGGCGGCGGTCTTCCTCATGGTCGACGCCTTCGCCTTCTGGATGGGTTGAGGCGCGTGCCCTCGTTTCGCAACGAGCGGCGCGTTCGCCATTCCGCTGCGCAGATGTTCGACCTCGTCGCCGACGTCGAACGTTATCCCGAATTCGTGCCGCTATGCCGCGCGCTCAACGTGCGCCGGCGCGAGCCGGTCGAGCCAGGGGTGGAAACGCTGATCGCCGATATGGAGGTCGGCTACAAGGCGATCCACGAGCGCTTTTCCAGCCGTGTCGCGCTCGACCGGCCGCGGCTGAAAATCAGGGTCGAATATGTCGACGGCCCGTTCAGCCGGCTGGAGAACCTGTGGAACTTCCGCGACGCGGCGGAGGGCGGCGGCTCGACGGTCGAGTTCTACATCGCCTACGAGTTTCGCAGCCGGGTTCTCGCGGCGCTGATGGGCTCGATGTTTGATATCGCCTTCCGCAAGTTCTCCGCCGCCTTCGAGGCGCGGGCGGACGTGGTTTACGGGCGCGCTGGCGCCTGACGCGCGCCCTTTTCCAGCAGCTCGAGCGCGGTTTCGACTGCGGCGAGGCGCACCGCCGTGCGCCCGAGCGGCCCGAAGCGCCGCTCCGCCGCGATCGTTGCGCCGCCGCGCCGCGCCAGCGCGAAATGGACTAGGCCCACAGGCTTTTCCGCCGTGCCGCCGTCGGGGCCGGCGATGCCGGTGATCGAAACCGCGAGGTCGGCGGCTGAATTGGCGAGCGCGCCTTGCGCCATCGCCCACGCCGTCCCCTCGCTGACGGCGCCGCAGCGGGCGAGCGTAGCCTCAGTGACGCCAAGCATCTCCTGTTTGGCCTGATTGGAATAGACGACGAAGCCGCGCTCGACGACCGCCGAGGAGCCTGGAATCTCGGTCAACAGGGCGCAAACGAGGCCGCCGGTGCACGATTCCGCTGCGGTGAGCCTGAGGCCGCGCTCGCGGCAAAGCGCCACCAGCTTGGCGGCGCGTTCGATCAGCGCGGGGGAAAACAAAGGGTCGGCTCCTTGAACGCGAGGAGGGGAATCTAGCACGATTGGGCGCCTGAACCCCTCATCGTGAGGAGCGCCGTGTCAACGGCGCGTCTCGAACGACGAGGGGCGCTTGCCGTCCGCCCTCGTCCTTCGAGGCCGCTAACGCGGCGCCTCAGGATGAGGGCTCCTTGGGGCAGGGCTTTGACGCGGATGGCCTCGCTGCTTTTCCCGCCGCCCGTTTTCCGCTAGAGCGCAGGGCGAGCCAAGCCCCTTCAGGAAAGAAGCGCACGAAATGCATCGTTACCGCACCCACACCTGCGGCGCTCTCGGCATCGCCGAGGACGGCCAGACGGTCCGCCTGTCGGGGTGGTGCCATCGCATCCGCGACCATGGCGGCGTGCTGTTTCTCGATCTGCGCGATCACTACGGCATCACCCAATGCGTGGTCGATCCGGAGTCGCCGGCGTTCAAGCAAGCCGAAAAGCTGCGCTCGGAATTCGTCGTGCGTTTCGACGGCAAGGTGCGCAAGCGCCCTGCCGGCACCGAGAACCATGACATGCCGACCGGCCTGATCGAGGTCTACGGACAGGAAATCGAAGTGCTCGGCGTCGCGGGCGATCTGCCGCTGCCGGTGTTCGGCGACCAGCCCTATCCTGAGGACACAAGGCTCAAGTATCGCTTCCTCGATCTTCGCCGCGAGAAGCTGCACGCCAACATGATGCTGCGCGGCAAGATCGTCGATTCGCTGCGCCTGCGCATGAAGGGGCAGGGGTTCTTCGAGTTCCAGACGCCGATTCTGACGGCCTCGAGCCCGGAGGGCGCGCGCGACTTCCTCGTGCCTTCGCGCATTCACCCGGGCAAGTTCTACGCGCTGCCGCAGGCGCCCCAGCAGTACAAGCAGCTCCTGATGATGGCGGGCTTCGACCGCTATTTTCAGATCGCGCCGTGCTTTCGCGACGAAGACCCGCGCGCCGACCGGCTGCCCGGCGAATTCTACCAACTTGATGTTGAAATGAGCTTCGTCGAACAGAACGATGTGTTTGCGGCGATGGAGCCGGTCGTCCGCGGCGTGTTCGAGGAATTCGCCAAGGGCAAGCCAGTGACGCCCTCGCCGTGGCCGCGCATTCCCTTCGCCGATGCGATGCGCAAATACGGCTCCGACAAGCCCGACCTGCGCAACCCGATCGTCATGCAGAACGTCTCCGAGCATTTCCGCGGTTCGGGTTTCAAAGTCTTCGCGCGCCTGTTGGAGAGCGAAAAGAACGAGGTGTGGGCGATCCCGGCGCCGAGCGGCGGCCAGCGCACCTTCGCTGACCGCATGAACGCCTGGGCGCAGGGCGAGGGACAACCGGGGCTCGGCTATATGCTGTTCTTCGATCGCGCGCATGATGAGACCAGCCTGACCGCCGATCCGAACGCGACAAGGAATCGGCGGGCGCGGGCCGCTCGCCAACAACATCGGCCCCGAGCGCACCGAGGCGATGCGCCTCCAGCTCGGACTGAAGGCGGGCGATGCTGCATTCTTCGCCGCTGGCGATCCGGACAAGTTCGCCAAATTCGCCGGCCTCGCCCGCACCAAGATCGCCCAGGACCTCAAGCTGGTCGACGAGGACCGCTTCGAATTCGCCTGGATCGTCGACTTCCCGATGTTCGAATGGAACGAGGACGAAAAGAAGGTCGACTTCTCGCACAACCCGTTCTCGATGCCGCAGGGCGGCCTTGAGGCGTTGACAGACGCAGGACCCGCCGACGATCAAGGCGTTCCAGTACGACATCGCTTGCAACGGCTACGAGCTCGCGTCAGGGGGCATCCGCAATCATCGCCCCGAAGCGATGGTCAAGGCGTTCGAGATCGCCGGCTATGGCGAAGAGACGGTGATCGAGCGCTTCGGGGGCATGTACCGCGCCTTCCACTATGGCGCGCCGCCGCACGGCGGCATGGCGGCGGGCGTCGACCGCATCGTCATGCTGCTAGCCGGCGAACAGAACCTGCGCGAGGTCACGCTGTTCCCGATGAACCAGCGCGCCGAGGATCTGCTGATGGGCGCGCCTTCGCCCGCGACCACCAAGCAGTTGCGCGAGTTGCACATCCGCACGAACTTGCCGGAGGCATAGAGGGGCGCGTCTCGCGCGCCCCTATTCCTTCGTCGATATGCCCCCGCCGGATGCCGCCGCCGCCTGCGCGAAGAGGCCGCGCATTTGCTCGCGCAACCATTCGGCGCTTTGCTGGCCTTCGGAAAACCAGGCGCGCACGAAGCCGTCGGGCGAGAATTTCGCCGCCTCGGCGATCATCCGCTTTTCGATTTCCGCCATCACCGCCGCCTGCATTGGCTGAACGTCGGGCAGGCCCATGAACTGGCGCGCCTCGAGCGGCGTGCAGTCGATCTCGATCGTCACTTTCATGCTGGATCGTCCTTGTGAGGGGCGCGCATTCGTCAATGTGTAACATTGGCGAGCCGCCTGTCACCTAAGGCGTCGCCCCAAGCGCCCGGCGCCGGCCTCAGAGCCCAAGCGCGGCGAGATAGAGCGGCAGCGCGCGGCCCCAGGTGAGCTCTTCGTGCGCGCGCCGGCGAGCGGCGGCGCCCAGCGGCGCGCGCAGCGGCTCGTCGGCGAGCAGCTTGGTCAGGCCATCGAGCACCGCCTCGGGGTCGTCGCCGCGGCAGACAAGCCCGGTGCGTCCGTCGAGCACCGCGTCGGGCGCGCCGCCCTCGGCGCCCGCGAGGCTCGGCACGCCGCGCCAGGCCGCCTCGGCGTAGACGATGCCAAAGCCCTCGACCGAGGCGCCGACTCTTCTCGCCGGCATGGCGAAGACGTCGCTGCGCTCGAACAGGGCGGCCTTGGCCTGTTCGTCGGGCAGGGGACCGAGAAATTCGACTTGCGAAGCGACGCCGCGCTCGGCGGCGAGCTCGCGCAGGCGCGGCAGATCTTCGCCCCCGCCGGCGACGAGATAGACGATCCCGGGGAAGCGCTCGCGCAATTTGGGCAGCGCGCCGATCACCATGTCGACGCCCTTGCGCGGCTCGAGCCGCGACAGTGTCGTCAGCACCGGCCCGCGACCCGCGATGCGCGCCCTGATCGCCGCCAGCGCCGGTGGCTGAGCGACCTCGCGCGACGATAGCGGCGGATTGACGACGACGATCTCGGGTCCGCCGACGCCCAAGACGCGGCGCGTCGCCTCGGCGGTGAATTGCGAGTTGGCGATGATGACGCGCGCCCGGCTCAGCGCGCTGCGCACTCTCGCCGCCTTGGGGCTGTCAACGTCCTGAGGGATCTCGTTGCCATGGGCGAAGACGGCGATCGGGCCAAGGCCGGGCGGGATCGCGGCGACGCTCTTCCAGGTGTCGGCGAACACACCGGCCACGCCCGTGGCGGCGCGCGCCGCCAAGGCCCGGCGCTTGAGCCAGCGCCGCACCGGCCGGGGAAGGCCGAAGCGCCGGATCGGATAGGGGCGCCGGAGTTCCTTGGCGCCGTCGCGGTGGATGCGATCGGCGAAAACTTCAACGGCGCGCCCGCTCGCCGCCAGTTCGTCGGCGAGGCCGGTCATCAGGATCTCGATGCCGCCGATGTCGGGGCCGAGACATTGCGTGGCGATGGCGATCAAAAGCGACTCTGAGGGAAATGAATTTTGCCCGCGCGCTCTGAATAGCGGCTTTTTGCTCCGGGCGCGAAGCCCTTGCGCCGAGGGTGATTTAGAAGCTGTGCAGACTGGGCCAGGTCAACGCGTGGGGATCGCAGCGGCCGTAGGCGACATCGAAGAGATATTGGGCGACCGCGCGCTCGTTGAACAATGCGTGATAGCGCGCCCAGCCGGCCGCGGCGATGCGTTGGCGGTACGGCCGATCTCCGGACAACTTACTGATTTTGTCCAACAATTCGTCGATGGTGGAGAAATAGACGAACTCATCTTCGCTGAATATGGACTGATAGCCGGCGGCGCGGTCGATCAGCACGGCGAGGCCATTGCCGGCGAGCTGGGCGAGCCGGTCGGAGGAATAGAGGAAAATGTCGTTGCGCTTGCTGACATTGAGGCCGATCGCGCAGGATTCCAGGGCGCGTTGATATTTCGCGCCAGCCAGCTGCGGCGCGCCTTCGACGCCGGGAGTGAGCATCCGCAGCCGCGGCAGCGCGTCGTGAAGCTTGGCAATGAGGTCGCGCGAGGTCCAGTCGCGGCCGGCGACGAAACGGGGATCGCTCTGATTGCCGCAGGCGTAGAAAAGATCGAACGGCAATTCGGCGCGCTCGTGACAACGCCCCGTTTCAATCGACGGATCGACGGGATTGGGCATGAAGCCGAGGACGCGCCCGGGCTTATAAAAGGGCCGCAACGCTTCGCCCGCGCTGGTGATCAGGGTCGCGTCGACGACGTCGATCTTCGAGAGGATGGCTGCGACGTTCTCCGCCTCGAACAAAGGATCGACGTTGTACTGGAGGATGCGCAGATCCGGCAGCGCGCGGCGCAGCTCAGCCAGCGTCTCCGCGCTCAGCGTGTTGGCGTGGCCGAGCAGGATCAGCTCGGGCTCGATGCTACGGCAGAACTCGGCGAAAGCGCGATTGGCGGCCCGGCCGCCGAACGCGCGATGGCCGAGCAGCGTGCCCGACCTCGCAACGTCGCGGTCCGAGAAATTGTAAACCGCATGGCCGTTGCGGATCAGGCCGTTGGAAATCTTGTGTTCGACCGAATGTTGGAAAGCCCCTTTGGCCTTGCGGCTGAAGTTGGCGGCGTGGACGATCCTCGCCATGGGGCCCCGCTGGCTTGTGAGAAGGGCTGCGGTATACGACGCCGGCCAGCCGACGCAAAGCCACGCGCCGGCGCCCTTGTTCGCCCGCCCCGCGCATGTTAGCCACGGCGCGAGCCTCGGGGTATAGCGCAGCCCGGTAGCGCGGAAGTTTTGGGTACTTCAGGTCGTAGGTTCGAATCCTACTACCCCGACCAGGCTTCACCCGGGCGCGAAAAACAGGTGAAGGCGATATGACCGCTCGCATCTACCAGCCCGCCCGCAACGCAATGCAGTCGGGTCAGGCCAAGGACAAGTGGATTATCGAGTTCGAGCCGGAATCGCCGCGCCAGGCCGAGCCGCTGATGGGCTGGACCAGCTCCACCGACATGCGCTCGCAAGTGCGCCTGCGCTTCGACAGCAAGGAGGAGGCGATCGCTTACGCTCAGCGCGCGGGCCTCGTCTACCGGATCGAAGAGCCCAAGCCCACGACGCGCAAGGTCGTTTCCTATCCCGACAATTTCCGCGCCGGGCGTCTGACGCCGTGGTCGCACTGACCCAAGGCGCGGACGCGGAGCCGGCTCCGTAGCTCAGTTGGATAGAGCAGCCGCCTTCTAAGCGGCAGGTCGCAGGTTCGAGTCCTGCCGGAGTCGCCAGCCCGCCGTCGCTCGCCTGTCGAAAAGGACCCAATCCTGCAAACTGTAGCTTGTCTTCGCTGGGGAACGGGCTTTCCGGTCGACTACGCGAACCGTCTCTTTCGCGGGGTCATGCGCAATGTGACCCGCCCAACCCGCTTCATCGCCTTCACCGACGACGCCACCGGCCTCGATTCCGGGGTCGAAGCACGTGCGATTCCCCCGATCCGGCTGCCCGCGACCGGCCTTGGCGGCAGTCCGTGGCGCAAGTTGTCGCTGTGGTCGCGCGATCTTGGCGTCGAGGGCGACATCCTGTTCATGGACCTCGACACGGTGGTCGTGGGCCCGCTCGACGATTTGTTCGATTATCATCCCGGCGAACTGGCGATCATCCGCGACTGGGGGACCAAGGACTGCGGCAACTCGTCGGTGATGCGATTTCCCGCCGGCGGCGCGCCGCATCTGGTCGATCGATTCGAGGCGGCGCCGTTGGAGATGCGGCGGCTCTATTCCAACGAGCAGGTCTACCTCAGCCGCGAGTCCGGTCTGCCCCCCGCCTATTGGCCAAGCGAGTGGTGCCCGAGCTTCAAAGCCACGATGATGCCGCATTTTCCGCTCAATCATTTCAAAGATGTGGCGATACCGGCGGGGGCCCGGGTGGTCGTGTTCACCGGACATCCGAGGCCGCACGAAGCTTTGGCCGGTGAGTGGCCAGCCCCCTGGTACAAACGAACCTACAAGCGGGTGCGCCCGGTGGCGTGGCTGAAGGATCACTGGCGCTGACTCTCTGGCCATCGACAGCTTGCGCGCCGAACGTCTTGAGCAATCTCGCGAATTGGCCTCTTACGATTCGCCATTAGGCGTTTGGAAAGGAAGTCGGGGCAGAGTGACGACCGTGATGTTCCCCGACCCGCGTTTCCTCCCTTGTCGCCGCTTTGGCGCCCAGCGCAATCTGGCGCATCTCGCGCTCGCGATTGGGCGGGCGTTTTGAGCGCGCGCGGCGCCTTCCGCCGCTGCGGGTTGCTCGCGCTTGCGGCCGGCGGGCTCGCGGCCTGCGCGGGGCCTGGCGGCCAGCAATACGCCCGCCACGGCAGCAACGAGTATTTCTCCGTCGCAAAGTACGGGCCGGCGAGCCAGCGGATGGTCGCCGATGGCGATCCCGTGCCGCACGGGGGCGGGCAATATCTGGTCGGTCATCCCTACACGATCGCCGGGCGCACCTATTATCCGCGCGAGAACGCCGGCTACAGCGCGGTCGGCATGGCGTCGTGGTACGGCGACGCCTTCCACGGGCGGCGCACCGCCAATGGCGAAATCTACGACATGCGCTCGCTGACCGCCGCCCATCCGACCATGCCGCTGCCGAGCTATGCGCGCGTCACCAATCTCATCAACGGCTACTCGATCATCGTGCGCGTCAATGACCGCGGCCCCTATTCGGGCGGGCGCATCATGGACGTGTCCTCGCGCGTCGCCGACGTTCTCGATTTCAAAAACGCCGGCACCGGCAAGGTGAAGGTCGACTACGTCGGCCCGGCGCCGATCGAGGGCTCGGACGACACGATGCTGCTCGCCAGCCTGCGCACCGATGGCGCGATGGCGATGCTCAACGCGCAGCCTCAAGCTCAACCTCAAGCCCAGCCCCAGCCGACCTATGTCGCCGAGGCCGATGACGCCACGCCGCCGCGGCCGAGTTTCGCGTCCTCGGCCCCTGTGGCGCCCCCGCGCGCGAACGATCTGCCGCTGGTCGCTACAGCAAATCCGAAACTGATGAAAGCGCCGCCGCCGCCCCCGCGCCCCTTCGACCTCGGCGAGATCGCGCGCATCATCAACACCGCTTCGGGCGCCCCATTGCCGCCGCAGCGCCGTCCGGTTCGCCAAGCCCTGTCGGGCGATCGCGCGCTGTATTTCAGCTCGGGCGAGACCCCAGCCTCGCGGCTATTGCGCGACGAGCCCTTCGCCGCGGTGACGAGCGCCGGGGATCGCTGAGCCGCGCTCGGCTGAGGCCGCCTTTCCGTTGATTTGTCTTCAAGCCGGCGCCACAACTGGCGCGCGCCGCTTTGTCTCGGCGCCGCCTGAGGATCGGCTGTGTTTGTTCGTTTCACGCTCGCACTCATCGCCGCGCTGAGCCTGTCCGGCGCCGCGCTCGGCGCCGAGAACTTTCAGAGCGCGGCGCCCGAAGCGCTGCTGATCGACTACGAGAGCGGCGCAACGCTTTACGAAAAGAACGCCGACGCAACATTTCCCGCCGCGGCGCTGGTCAAGCTGATGACCGCCGAACTGGTCTTTCGCGAACTGAAGGCGGCCCGCATCACCCTCGACACGACGTTCACGGTTTCCGAGCACGCTTGGCGCACCGGCGGCGGCCATGCGCACGCGACCGCGAGCTTCCTCGATGTGCATAGCGCGGTGCGGATCGAGGACCTCCTGCGTGGCCTGATCGTGCAGTCCGGCAACGACGCGGCGATCACGCTGGCCGAGGGGCTTGCCGGATCGGAGGAGGCCTTCGCCGACTTGATGAACAAGCGCGCCGTCGAACTCGGCCTGCAGCACTCGGTCTTCGTCGATCCGTCGGGCCGGGACGACCCAACTCAGCGCGTCAACGCGCGCGACATGGCTGTGCTCGCTGCCGACATCATCCGCGAGTATCCCGACTATTATCACTACTTCGGCGAGAAGGACTTCACCTGGAATAAGATCCATCAGATGAACCGCAATCCGCTGCTTGGCGCGGTCGCCGGCGCTGACGGGCTGAAGACCGGCGACGACGCTGCGGGAGAATTCAGTCTGGTCGGTTCGGCGGTTGAGGACGGCCAGCGGCTGATCGTCGTCATCTCCGGCGTGAAGACCGCCGCTGAGCGCTCCGAGGAAGCGCGCAAGCTGCTCGAATGGGGCTTCCGTTCGTTCGAGCCGCGCGTGCTCTACCATGCTGGCACGGTGGTCGGCTCGGCCTCCGTCTATGGCGGCGCCTCGGGCGAGGCGCCTCTGGTCTGCGACACGGAGATCAAGGTCTTCCTCGCGCGCGGCGACCAGGAGCATCTGACCGCCAAGATCGCCTATCTCGGCCCGCTGGCGGCGCCGGTCGCCGCTGGCGCGCAGGTCGCGACCTTGCGGGTCTGGCGCGGCGCGACGCTCGTGCTCGAAGCGCCGCTGAAAACCCAGAGCGCGGTTCCCCTCGGCGGTCTCGCTAAGCGGGCCTTCGACGCCGGTCTCGAGTTCGCCACCGATCTTGTTCGCGGCGCCCTGGCGAAGAACTGATGGCGCTCGCGCCGGCGCGGGGCCGGTTCATCACTCTTGAAGGCGGGGAGGGGGCTGGCAAGTCGGTCCAGGCCCGCCGTCTCGCCGCCGCGCTGCGCGAACTTGGGCTCGGCGTCGTCTCGACCCGCGAGCCCGGCGGATCGCCCGGCGCCGAGGCGTTGCGCGAGGTCATTCTCACCGGCGGGGCGGCGCGCTTTGGCGCGGCGGGCGAAGCGTTGCTGTTCAGCGCCGCCCGGATCGACCACATCGACGCGACGATCGCGCCAGCGTTGAGGCGGGGCGACTGGGTGATTTCGGACCGCTTCTTCGATTCGACCCGCGCCTACCAGGGGGTGGCCGGCTCGCTCGATCCGGCGCTGCTCGCCAGCCTCGAGCGCATTTCGGTCGGGCCCTGTCGGCCCGATCTGACATTGATGCTCGATCTGCCGGCGGACGAGGGGCTGGCGCGCGCCGCCGCCCGGCGCGGCGGCGATGTCCCCGACCGCTTCGAGCGTGAGAGCCTCGCCTATCATGAGACGCTGCGGCGCGCCTTCCTCGCCATCGCCGAGAGCGAGCCCTGGCGCTGCGCCGTGATCGACGCGCAGGCGAGCGAGGATGCGGTCGCCGCGGCGATCTGGGTGACGGTCGGCTCGCGGCTCGGTGACGCGCTGCCGCGCCCGGCGCGCCGCCGATGAGTCGCTCGGCTAACGACGCGCCGCCCGAAAGCGACGCATTTCCCGACGCGCCCCATCCGCGCTTCGCTACGCGCCTGATCGGACACCAGGGCGCCGAAGCGACGATGCTCGCCGCCTATCGCGAGGGGCGCCTCGCTCACGCCTGGCTGATTGGCGGGCGCGAGGGGATCGGCAAGGCGACGCTCGCCTGGCGCTTCGCGCGCTTCGTGCTGGCCAATCCCGATCCGAACGCGCCGGCGGTTCGCGCCGCCAAGGACCTCACGGTCGCCCCCGACCATCCCGCGGCGCGCCAACTTGGGGCGCTCGCGCACCCCGATTTCGCGCTGGTGCGGCGCGAGTGGAACGCCAAACCCAAGACCTTCTTCACCGACATCCGCGTTGACGACGTGCGCGCCGCATTGTCGATGTTTCACCTATCGGCGGCGTTCGGCGGCTGGCGTGTCGCCCTTGTCGACTGCGCCGACGACTTGAACCCGCACAGCGCTAACGCGCTGCTCAAGATGATCGAAGAGCCGCCGCCGCGTGCGCTCATCCTGATCGTCGCGCATCGGCCGGGGCAGGTGCTGGCGACGATCCGCTCGCGCTGTCGCCGACTGCTGCTCGAGCGTCTGACGCCGGACGAGATCGAAACGGTAGTTGGCGGGCTCGGCGACCCGTGGGCGGCGATCGATCGGGCCCAGCGCGCCGCGGCGGCCGCGCGCGCCGATGGTTCGGTGCGTGAGACGCTGCGCCGGCTCGATCCGGAGGCGGCGGAGCTGGGCGCGCTGATCGACGCGGCGGTCGGCGATTTGCCGCGCCCCGATCCGCGCGCGGTCGATCGGCTCGCCGATGCGCTCGCCGGACGCGCCGCCGGCGATTCCTTCGCCGCCCTCTCGGCCGCGCTGTTCGAATGGCTGGCCGCGCGCGCCAGAGCCGACGCTTCGCCCGCGCAGCGGCGCACGCTTTCGGCGCTGTGGGACCGTATTCGCGCCGCGACGCGCGAGACCGAGGCGCTCAACCTCGACCGCCGTCTGCACGTTCTGGCGGTGTTCGAGGACATCGCCGGCGAGGCGCGCCGGCTCTAGAAACCCGCCCGATGCGCGCATTTCCAAGCGGCCGGAAATGCTCTAGGGAGGGCGCCATGAGCGAGCCTTTCTACATCACCACCGCCATCCCCTACGCCAATGGCGCGCCCCATATCGGCCACGCCTACGAGCGCATCGCCACCGACGCGATCCAGCGTTTCATGCGCCTGGACGGCCGTGAGACGCTGTTCGTGACCGGCATGGACGAGCATGGCCTCAAGATGCAGCAGACGGCCGCGCGCGAGGGGCTGACGCCGCTGGCGCTCGCCGACCGCACCGCGGCACAATTCGAGGCGATGGGCGAGCTGTTGAATGCGCGCGCCGACGACATCGTGCGCACCACGCAGGCGCGCCACAAGCGTGCGGTGCAGGCGATCTGGGAGCGGATGGCAAAGGCCGGCGACATCTACCTGTCGAACTATCGCGGCTGGTACTCGGTGCGCGACGAAGCCTATTTCGACGAGAGCGAACTCACCGATGCGCCGGGCGGGGGCAAGCTCGCGCCGAGCGGCGCGCCGGCGCAATGGGTGGAGGAGGAGAGCTATTTCTTCAAGCTCTCGGCCTATGCTGATCGGTTGCTTGCGTACTATGCGGCCAACCCCGATTTCGTCACGCCGGAATCCTACCGCAACGAGATCGTCGCCTTCGTCAAGCGCGGCTTGGTCGATCTGTCGATCAGCCGCACCACGTTCGACTGGGGCGTGCCGGTGCCCGGCGACCCCAAGCACGTCATGTATGTCTGGGTCGACGCGTTGACGAACTACATCACGGCGACCGGCTTTCCCGACGACGGGCCGCGCGCGCATTTCTGGCCGGCCAATGCGCATGTGATCGGCAAGGACATCACGCGCTTTCACGCGATCTACTGGCCGGCCTTCCTGATGTCGGCGGGTCTGCCCGTGCCCAAGCAGATCGTCGTCCACGGCTTCCTGTTCAACCGCGGCGAGAAAATGTCGAAATCGGTTGGCAATGTCGTCAGCCCGGCCGATCTCGTCGCCGCCTATGGCGTCGACCAAATGCGCTATTTCTTCTTGCGTGAAGTGCCGTTCGGCCAGGACGGAACCTATTCGCATGAGGCGATCGTCCAGCGCATCAACGCCGATCTCGCCAATGATCTTGGCAATCTCGCCCAGCGCTCGCTCTCGATGATCGCCAAGAACTGCGCCGGCGTCGTGCCGGACTGGCGCGCGGCCGAGCCCGGCGCGGCCGATCTCGCCATGCTCGCGCGCGCCGACGCGCTGATCGGCGCGGCGCGCACGGCGATGCGCGCGTTCGCCTTGCACCAGGCGATCGGTGCGGTGTTTGAAGTTATCGCCGCAGCCAACCGCTACTTCGCCGCCGCCGAGCCGTGGAAGCTCGCCAAGAGCGATCCCAAGCGCATGGCCCTGACGCTCTACACGACGATCGAGGTGGTGCGCATCGCCGCGATCCTGTTGCAGCCGGCGATGCCGGCGGCGATGGGCAAGCTGCTCGATTTGCTCGGAGTGTCCGCTGACGCGCGCAATTTCGTAGCGGTTGACGCAGGCAGCGGGGCAGGGAGCTACGCCACACCCAGCCGCCTGCAGCTCGGCGCGCGGCTGCCGGCGCCAACGCCGATCTTCCCGCGCTACGTCGAGCCCGACGGCGAGGCCAAGGCGTGATGCTGATCGACAGCCACTGCCATCTTGACTTTCCCGACTTCGCCGACGATCTCGATGGCGTGGTGGCGCGGGCCGAGGCGGCGGGCGTCGAGCGGATGGTGACGATCTCGACAAGGGTCGCGCACGCTCAGCGATTGCGCACGATCGCCGAACGCTTTCCTTCGGTCTACTTCACCGTCGGCACCCATCCCCATAACGCCGCCGACGAGCCGGACCTCGACCGCGATGCTGCGCTGGCGCTCGCCGCCCATCCCAAATGCGTCGGCATCGGCGAGGCGGGGCTCGACTACCACTACAAATACGCGCCCGCCGACATCGCCAAGCGCGTCTTTCGCGCCCAGATCGCGCTGGCGCGCGAATTGAAACTGCCGCTGGTCATTCACGCGCGCGACGCCGACGACGATGTCGCAGCGATCCTCGCCGAAGAAATGGGGCAGGGGGCGTTCACGGCGGTGTTGCATTGCTTCACCTCCTCGCGCGCGCTGGCTGAAACCGGCCTGGCGCTCGGCCTGTTCGTCTCGTTCTCAGGCGTGCTGACGTTCAAGAACTCCGCCGATTTACGCGCGCTGGCGCGTGACATTCCCCTCGATCGGCTGCTGGTCGAGACCGACGCGCCTTATCTCGCGCCGACCCCGCATCGCGGCCGGCGCAATGAGCCGGCTTTCGTCATCGAGACGGCCCGGGTTCTTGCCGAGACCAAAGGGTTGGACCTCGCGGCGCTCGCCGCCGCGACCCGCGCCAACACGTTGCGGCTGTTCGCCAAGATGGCGGCCGGCGGAGGCGCCTGACGTGAGCGTGTCGCTGACCATTCTGGGCTGCGGCTCTTCGGCGGGCGTGCCGCGCGTCGCGCAAGGGTGGGGGGCCTGCGATCCCACGAATCCACGCAATGCGCGCCGACGCTGCTCGCTGCTGGTCGAGCGCAAGGGGCCGCAGGGGAGCACCGTGACGCTGGTCGACACCTCGCCCGATCTGCGCGCGCAACTGCTCGAGGCCAACGTTGGCCATATCGATGGCGTGCTGATCACCCATGAGCACGCCGACCACACCCACGGCATCGACGATCTCAGGCCGATCTATCTGGCGACGCGCCGGCGCCTCGATATCTATGCGGATGCGCCGACTTCGCGGGCGCTGCGAGCCAAGTTCGGTTATGTCTTCGAAACGCCGCCCGGCAGCGCTTATCCGCCGATGGCGAATGAGCACCGCGTCACGCCGGGCGAGACCATCGTCATCGAAGGGGCAGGCGGGCCAATCGAGGCGGTCGCGTTCGAGATCACGCATGGCGACATTTCCGCACTCGGGTTTCGCTTTGGCGGCGTCGCCTATACGCCCGACCTCAACGGCGTGCCGGCGCACAGCCTGCGCTGGCTCGAGGGGCTCGATCTGTGGATCGTCGATGCGCTGCGCTATACGCCGCACCCCTCCCACTGGAGCCTCGCCGAGACGCTCGACTGGATTGCGCGGCTGCGCCCGCGCCGCGCCGTGCTGACCAATCTGCACACCGACCTCGACTACGAGGCGCTGCGGCGGCGGCTGCCGGAGGGGGTCGAACCGGCCTATGACGGCCTGCGGTTGAAGGGATTGTGAAATCCGTCCCTTCTCCTCGCGAGCGCAGAGGGGGTAAGGAAGAGCCAGCCAGTCCAAATCGAAGCCCGAGAGAGCCCGTGACGCCCGCCATCGAGACCGCGATCAAAACCTTCGTCCAAGCGAACCGTGAGGCCGCGACCCGTCTGCTGGCGGCGATCGTCAAGGCGCCGTCAGACAATCCGCCGGGCGACTGCGCGCCGGCCGCCGCTGTCGTCGCCGGGCTGCTCGAGGGTCTCGGCTTCACCGTCGAGCGTCACGCGGTGCCCGAGGCGCTGGTCAAAGCCCACGGCATGGTCTCGGCGACCAATCTGATCGCGCGCCGGCGCTTCGGCCCTGGGCCGACGATCGCGCTCAACGCGCATGGCGACGTTGTGCCGCCGGGCGCTGGCTGGCGCCACGACCCGTATGGGGCCGAGATCGTCGATGGCTGGATGTACGGCCGCGGCGTCGCCGTGTCGAAGTCCGACATCGCAACCTACGCCTACGCGCTGCTGGCGCTCGAGGCCAGCGGCGCCAAGCTCGGTGGGACCGTCGAGCTGCATGTGACCTACGACGAGGAAGCCGGTGGCGAGATCGGTCCGCTTTGGCTGATCGAGCAAGGCCTGACCAAACCCGATCTCGCGATCGGCGCCGGCTTCTCCTACGCCGTGGTCGACGCCCACAACGGCGCCCTGCATCTCGAGGTCGAGGCGCTTGGCCGCTCGGCCCACGCCGCCAAGCCATACACCGGCGTTGACGCGCTCGAAGCGGCCAACGCCGTGCTGAGCGCTCTCTACGCCTGGCGACGAGGTCTGAACGCGCGCGTGTCGGCGATCGCCGGCATCGGCTCGCCGCAGATGACGGTTGGGTTGATCTCGGGCGGGGTCAACACCAACGTCGTGCCCGACCGCGTCGTCTTCCGCCTCGACCGCCGCATGATCCCGGAAGAGAACCCGGCCGAGGTCGAAGCCGAGTTGCGGCGCGTGATCGCGGAAGCCGCCAAGGCGCATCCGAAAGCGAGCGTGGCGGTGCGCCGCATCCTGCTCGCCGAACCGTTGACGCCGACGCCGGCGGGCAAGCGGCTTGCTGAGACGATCTGCCGCCACGCCAGCCGCGTCTTCGGCGAGCCGATCGCGACCAGCGGCGTGCCGCTCTACACCGACGCCAGGCACTACGCCAAAGCCGGCGTGCCGATCGTGCTCTACGGCGCCGGGCCGCGCTCGATCGAAGAAGCCAATGCGCACCGCGCCGACGAACGCCTGCCTCTGGCCGACCTTTACCGGGCGACCGAAGTCGTGGCGTTGACGCTCGCCGAGCTACTGGCCGGCTGAGGCGCCTGGCGCGCCGCCGGCCAGCGCCAAATCGCTTTGGCGCGCCAATGACATCGATATTGGTTCCATAATATACATTATGCGAATGAGCCCAAGCCGTCGCCCTTTCCCGTGGCCGACGAAACCGGCCTCTGGGCGCGCCGGCGACACACCGATTTCGCTGCGCCAGGCGATGCCTTCGTCGCCGCGCCGGGCATTTGAACAGCGCCGAATCGTGACGGGATTTTGAAGTCGGCGTGTCAAGCCGCGCCGCCGCGCGGGTTATCCACCGCATTCAAAACGTTGTGCACATCCAAGATTTGTCCAGCGATGGACGGCGCGTGGCGCGGCGCTACGCTGTGTCTCGGTGGCGCAGGGAGAACGCCATGCGACACTTCGTCAGGTTTGCGAAAGTGACCTCGAACGGTTTGGTCGATCGTGGAGGTTGGCGGCTGCGGATCTTCCAGACCTCTGGCGAGGCTGGCGAGTTCGCCCGCCTGCTGGCAGAGCAGTTCTGGACCGTGCAAGCCGGCTTTTATGACGATGGCGATGGCGAAGCGCGCGTCGTGGCGGTGCGCCGCTTTCGCGCCGAGGCGCAGATTACCGCCGAGCGGCCCGCACACCGCTAGACCTTGAACAGCGTCGGCGGGGTGAGTGGTCGGAGTGGCGGGATTCGAACCCACGACCCCTTGTCCCCCAGACAAGTGCGCTAACCGGGCTGCGCTACACTCCGACGAAGCGGCTTATAGGCATCCTAAACGCCGGTGGCAATCGGGTTCGCGTCGATCGCGAAGATCCGTTGCATCAGCCGCCGCGCGCCGAGGCGAGCAGACGCTCGGCTTCGCGCAGATCGGCGAGCGCGGCTCTCAGAATCGCAATGTCGCCAGCCTCTGCGGCTGGCTTGGCGGCGAGCGAAGCGCGAGCGGCGAGCTCGGCCGGCGCCGCGCCGCGCGCCGCTGGCGCCGGAATATCGAGGAAGGGCGGCTCGAGGAAGGGCGCCTCGACGTCGCCCTCACCGCCGAAGCTGCGCGCCACAGCGGCGACGCCCTGCTCTTTCAGCAGCTTCTGCACGCCCTTGATCGTGTAGCCTTCGCCGTAGAGCAGTTGCTTGATCGCGCGCAGCAGCCCGATGTCCTCGGGGCGATAATAGCGTCGCCCGCCTCCGCGCTTCAGCGGCTTGATCTGTGGAAAGCGCGTCTCCCAGAACCGCAGGACGTGCTGCGGCAAGTCCATCTCTTCGGCGACTTCGCTGATCGTGCGAAACGCGTCTGGGCTTTTGTCCATAGTCCGTTGCTCTCCCGCCCTTTCGATCAGCTCGCCGGCGCCGCGCCCCTGCGCGCCGGGCCCCCGCCGTTGATGCGCGCCTTCAACACGTTGGAGGGTTTGAAGACCATCACCCGGCGCGGCAGGATCGGCACTTCGACGCCGGTCTTGGGATTGCGCCCGATCCGCTGGCCCTTGGAGCGCACGACGAACGATCCAAACGACGACAGCTTGACCGTTTCACCTCGCGCCGCGGCGTCGCAGATTTCGTCGAGCACCGCCTGGACGAGCTCCGCCGAATTCTGTTCGCGACAATCCGACGCGGTGATAAACAACCTCGGAAAGGTCAGCGCGCGTTACGGTCCGCCCGGTCTGACGGTCGGTCTTGGCTTCAGACATGGGCCCCCCCAACACACACTATCGCCTCGCCGGCGCCTTCGGTCGGCAAACAACCGCTTCGATGGCGCAAAATCGGCGCCTGCCACCGCAATTCGGCCTGGACGTTACACCAAAAACCGTTGGCGAGGAAAGCCGTTAGGCCCCGCGACCAATTGTTCTTACCTCGGCGCCGCAGGTCTTCCTCCTTGGGCGCCCAAGCGCGCTTGACGGTGGCGTCCGAGGGCGAGGCCTGCTAGTCGCTCCCCGGGCCGCCTCGCCGGTCCTCTTAGCGATGGAAGGCCGCCAGCATGAACCCCGCCCCTGAAGCCGCCCCTGCTCGCATCGCGCTGGTCACCGGCGCTTCGCGCGGCATCGGGCGCGCCGTCGCGCTCGCCCTTGCCGGCGCCGGCGTCCACATCGTCGCCCTGGCCCGCACCCAAGGCGCGCTGGAGGCGCTCGACGACGAGATCCGCGCCCTGCGCCCCGGTGTCGATAACCCGGCGACGCTCGTCCCCTGCGATCTGACCGACTTTGCCGCGATCGACCGGCTCGGTGAAGCGCTTTACCGGCGCTGGGGCCGCCTCGACATCCTGGTTGGCAACGCCGGCATGCTCGGGCCGCTCTCGCCGCTCCACCACGTCGAGCCCAAGCAGTGGGACGCGGTCTTTTCCGTCAACGTCACCGCCAACTGGCGATTGATCCGCTCGCTCGATCCGCTGCTGCGCGCTTCGGCGGCCGGCCGAGCAGTGTTCGTGACCTCCGGGGCGGCGAACCGGACCGAGCTTCGCGCCTACTGGGGGCCCTACGCCGCCTCCAAGGCGGCCCTCGACGCCCTCGCCCGCACCTATGCCGCCGAGACGGTCAACACCTCCTCGATCAAGGTCATGCTGGTCAATCCGGGGCCGCTGCGCACCCGCATGCGCGCGACCGCCATGCCGGGCGAAGATCCGATGACCTTGCGCACCCCCGAGGAACTTGCCCCCAAAATCGTCGCGCTGTGCTCGCCCGAGTGGCGCGAAACCGGCAAACTCTACGACTTCCCGCAGGACCGGGTGATGAGCTTTTCACCGACTGCCGCCTGAGGCGCAAATAGACTTGCTTCAGCCGCCCACTCGTTTATAAGCCGCCACTTCGAAGTTCCCGCTGGGGGCTGAACGGAAGGCCGCGACCAAGTTTGGACGCGGCAGGGCTCAGAAGGCCCGGCTTCCCGTGTTCCCGCCTTCGATCGATCCGTCTCGAGCCTTTCTTACGGGCTCGAAGGGCTCAGCGTGGGGACTTGTCGAACGAAGAAGGAAAGGCTCTCCATGGCTCTCTACGAGCATATCTATCTGGTGCGTCAAGACGTGACCGCGCCGCAGGTCGAAGCGCTGACCGAGACGCTTAAGACCCTCATCGCCGCGCAATGGCGGCTCCGTTTCCAAGGTCGAAGGCTGGGGTCTCAAATCCCTCGCCTTCCGCATCAAGAAGAACCGCAAGGCCTATTTCACGCTGCTCAACATCGACGCGCCCTCGGCGGCGATCGTCGAGCTCGAGCGGCAACTCGGCCTCAACGAGGACGTGATCCGCTTCATCACTTTGCGCGTCGAAGAGCACGAAGCCGGTCCCTCGGCGATGCTGCGCAAGCGCGAAGACGGCGATCGTGACGAGCGCGGCGGACGTGGTCCGCGGCCCGATCGCGGCGATCGTGGCGATCGCGATCGTCCGCCCCGTCGCCCGCGCGACGACGCCCAAGCAGGAGCATTCTGATGGCCGACCGCGCCCCGTCGTCCCTTCTTCCGCCGCCGCAAGTCCTGCCCGTTCTCCGGCGCCAACGCGCCCAAGATCGACTTCAAGGACACGCGTCTGCTGTCGCGCTACATCTCCGAGCGCGGCAAGATCGTGCCCTCGCGCATCACCGCGGTTTCGGCCAACAAGCAGCGCGATCTCGCCAAGGCGATCAAGCGCGCGCGCTTCCTTGGCCTGTTGCCTTACGTCATTCGCTGACGGTCTCTGACGAGGGCCTCTTTGGCCCTTGACGACAATTCAGTCCCGCGTGGGAGCCCGGCGCGGGACGAGTTGGGCGAGGCGGGCTTTTCCGCCCTCGCCCTAACCGCTTGAAAGGCGGGACAGCGTGTCGGCTTTGATCAATCGCTTTGGCGTTCCGCTCGGCGCGGGCCTCGCCTCCGCCCTGCTCTTCTTCCTGACAGTGAAGGGGACGCCGCTCGCGGTCGCGCTCGCCTATCTCGCGCCGCTGCCGTTGATGATCGCCGCCTTCGGCTGGGGCCCGCTTGGGGGCGCGCTCGCCGCGGCCATCGCCGCCGCCGCTATCGCCGGCTTTTTTGGCGCGCAGGGCGCGCTGATTTTCGTTCTCGTCGTCGCCGGCCCCGCCTGGGCGCTGCCGAGTTTCGCGCTGCTGGCGAATTACGCGCCGCCTTGGCGTCGCGGCCTGCCCGACGCCCGCAATCGCACGCCGATCGGCGCGGTCGTCACGCTCGCCGCCGTACTCGGCGCGCTCGCTGGTCTCGCCGGCCTTGCGACCCTGATCTTCGTCTACAGCGGCTATGAAGCAGGCTTGCAGGCGTTGGTGACCGAACTCACCCCAGCCATCGAAGACGCGCTGCAAGGCGTCGTCGCGTTGCCCGATGGCGTCACCGCCCATGACGTCGCCGTGGAAGTCGCGCGCCTCGCCCCGCTCGCCACCGCCGGACTCGGCTTCCTGACGCTCTGCGCCAATCTCTATGCCGCCGCGCGCTCGACCGCGCTGTCGCATCGCCTGCCCCGCCCCTGGCCCGACCTGCCGAGCGAATTCGTCCTGTCGCGCACGTTTGCGCTGATCGCTGCGATCGCGGTCGGCGTCGCCATCGCCCTGCCCGAGCCGACCGACCAATTTGCCTGGGTGTTCGCCGCCCCATTCGCCGCCGCCTTCGCGTTGCAGGGCCTTGCGGTGCTGCACGCGCTCTCGCGCGGCCTGCCGCTACGCCCGCTGCTGATCGTGGCGCTCTATTTCTGCTGCGCGGTGCGCGCCGGCTGGACGCTGCCGCTAATCGCCCTCATCGGCCTCGTCGAAAGCGCGATCTCTTTGCGCGCCCGCGCCGCCGCCGCGCGCCGGTCAAAAATCTAACTTCAGCACTCAACGAAACAAAGGAGAGAACAATGGAAGTCATTTTGTTGGAGCGCGTCGGCAAGCTCGGCCATATGGGCGACACGGTGCGGGTGAAGGACGGCTTCGCGCGCAATTTCCTGCTGCCGCGCGGCAAGGCGCTGCGCGCGACGGACGCGAACAAGAAGAAGTTCGAGGGCCAGCGCGCCGTTCTCGAGGAGCGCAACCTCGAGCTCAAGCGCGAAGGCGGCGATCTCGCCGCGCAGCTCGACGGCAAGAGCTTCATCATCATCCGCCAGGCCGGCGAAACCGGGCAGCTCTACGGCTCGGTCTCGGCGCGCGACATCGCCGAGGCGATCAGCGCCGGAGGCGTCGCGGTTCACCGCAACCAGGTCGTCCTGCTGCAGCCGATCAAGGCGCTCGGCCTGCACGCACGCCGATCCATCTGCATCCCGAGGTCGAGGCCTTCATCACGATCAACGTCGCCCGCTCGCCCGAGCAGGCCGAGCGTCAGGCGAAGGGCGAGGATCTGACGGTGCGCGAAGAGACCTCGATGGACGATCTCGGCCTCGAGGTCGGCAAGGCGCTGGCCGAGGCGGGCCCCGGCGAGAGCCTCGGGCGCGAATAAGCGAGCTCGGGAATGTAGGCGCGGCCGTTGGCCGCGCTTGCATGTCGAGCAGGGGCGCGGCCATCGGCCGCGCCTACACGCCCCGGTCAGCCGAAGCGGAATTCGCTGACGTGGCGATAGGTTTCGCCTGGCGCCAACCGGCTCGGCGTGAAATGCCGGCGATTGGGCGAATCGGGGAAGCGCTGCGGCTCCAGGCACGCTCCCCCGTGCGCCCCATACCGGGCGCCATCCAGGCCGGGAACCGGACAGGCGAGCTTGGCCGCGTCGTAGAACTGAACCCCCGGCTCACTGCTATGCAGTTGCATGGTCAAGCCGTTCAGCGGCGAGCGCAACCGCGCGATCGGCGCGAGTCCGGTCTCGTCGACGACGCGCGAGGCGACGAAATTCGTGTCGTAGGTCTGACCCGCGGGGTTGCGGATCGATCGCGGCTGGCGGAAATCGAAAGGCGTTCCAGCGACCGCGCGGATTTCGCCGGTCGGGATCAGTTCGCTGTCGCTCGGGGTATAGAAGTCGCTGAGCAGCGACAATTCGTGGTCGCGCACATCGCTCGATCCATCGAGATTGAAATACGAGTGCTGGGTGAGGTTGACGATGGTCGGCTTGTCGCAGGTTGCAGTGAGTTCGACTCGCAGCGTCGCCGGCTCAAGCAGACGATAGACGCAGACCGCGCGCAACGCGCCGGGAAAGCCCTCTTCGCCATCGGCTGAATCGTACTCGAGCGTCACCGACGACGCATCGACCGCGCCGACCTTCCACAGTCGATGCGAGAAGCCGGCGGGGCCGCCATGAAGCGTGTGCTTATCGTCCGGCTTGCGCGCCAACTGATAGAGGCGGCCGTCGAGGGTGAAGCGGCCGTTGGCGATGCGGTTGGCGTAGCGCCCAGGCACGGCGCCGAAAGAGGGCGAGTGCGCGACATAGTCCTCGATCGAGTTGAGGCCCAGGACCACGCGCTGCTTGCCCGCGCCGAGCGGCACAATCAGATCGCGCAGCACCGCCCCATAGGTGAGAATCTTTGCCGAGGCGCCGGCCTTGTTGGCGATGGTCGCCTCGAACACGGGCGTCTCGTTGAAAAGCCCGAACGAATGCACGTTCATTACCAACTCCCCCAACCGGCGGCTTTGTGCTCGCCCCCTCGCCGCGCTCGCGTCAGCTCTCTGACGTCCCCAAATGGTCGCGCACGGCGGCAAAGACGGCGCGGAACATTTCGGGCGTCAACCTACCCGTGTTCGTGTTGTAACGCGAACAATGATAGCTATCGAACAGCGCCAGCGCTGGCCGCGCGAGGGCGTGTTTCGCCCCGTGAGCAAAGCGATACTGCGAGGCGCGCAGCGCAAAAGCCTTGATCACACTGTCGTGGGCAATGCGCCCCAGCGCGACGATCGCGCCAAGGCGTGGCAACGCCTGGAGCGCGCCCAGCATATAGGGCCGGCAGGCGGCGATTTCGGCCGGCGTCGGCTTGTTCTCAGGCGGCACGCAGCGGACCGCATTGACGATCGCGCAGTCGTTGAGCGTGAGCCCATCGTCGGGGCGGCGATCGTACACGCCGCGGGCGAAATCGAACTCGAGCAGCGTCGCGTAGAGCAGATCGCCGGCATAATCGCCGGTGAATGGCCGACCGGTGCGATTGGCGCCGCGCAGGCCTGGCGCCAGCCCGACGATTGCGAGCCGCGCCTCGCCACTGCCCCAGGACTCGACCGGCGCGTTGCGGAAGTCGGGATGGGCGACGCGGTTGGCGGCGCGAAAGGCGGCGAGCCGCGGGCAGATCTGGCAGTCGGCCGGCGGGCTGACGTCAAAGGCCATCGCGGCGCCCCTGCCCCGATCGAACGGTCATCGCGAAAGGCCGCTGTTTGCTCACTCGTGCCCAGGCTCATCGGGCGGGGGGGCTGCCGGCGGCGAAGCAACGCCTGCCGCCGCGCGGCGCGGATCGGGCGCGCGCGCAGCGCGCTCGCCGGGATCGCGGCCGATGCGCGCCGACAATTGCGCAAGGTCCATGAATTCGTCGGCCTGGCGGCGCAGCTCATCGGCGACCATCGGCGGCTGGGTGGCGACGGTGGAGACGACGGAAACGCGCACGCCGCGCCGCTGCAGCGCTTCGACCAGGAAGCGGAAATCGCCGTCGCCGGAAAAGATCACCATCTGGTCGACGTGCGGCGCGAGCTCCATCGCCATCACGGCGAGCTCGATGTCCATATTGCCTTTGACTTTGCGCCGGCCAGCCGCGTCGACGAATTCCTTGGTCGGTTTGGTGACGACCGAATAGCCGTTGTAGTCGAGCCAATCGACCAGCGGCCGGATCGAGGAATATTCCTGATCGTCCATCAGCGCCGTGAAATAATAGGCGCGGATCAACCGCCCCCGCCCCTGGAACTCGCGCAGCAGACGCTTGTAGTCGATGTCGAAGCCGAGCGACTTGGCCGAGGCGTAGAGATTGGCCCCGTCGATGAAGAGAGCGAGGCGTTCCTGATCGGGCATGGGCTCGGTCTCTAAGGCAAGGATTTGGCGGCCGCAATTTGGGCGCGCCGAGTGTGGCGCATTTTATGCCGCGGTGCGGCCATTCGCCACAATTATGCGTGCAAACGCCGCGCCCGGTCCCCGTTTCGTTGTGCGTTATCCACGCCTGCGCTATGGCTGACGCCACCAAACGCAGCGGGCGCCGAGGAAGGCGGACGAGGATGAAAATCGGAGGGAAACGCGCATGAAATTGGTCCGTTATGGCAAGCCCGGCAAGGAGAAACCCGGCCTGATCGACGCCGCCGGCAAGATCCGCGATCTCAGCGAGGTGGTCGCCGATATCGACGCCGCGACGCTCGCGCCGCGCGTCCTCGCCCGCCTCGCCAAAATCAAGCCCGAGAGCCTGCCGGCAGTGCGCGGCGCGCCGCGCATCGGCCCTTGCGTCGCGCAGGTCGGCGCGTTCATCGCCATCGGCCTCAACTACGCCGACCACGCCGCCGAATCCGGCATGGCGATTCCCAAGGAGCCGGTGGTCTTCACCAAGGCGCGCTCCTGCGTCGTCGGGCCCTTTGACGACGTCGTCATCCCCAAGGGCTCGGAGAAGACCGATTGGGAGGTCGAGCTCGGCGTCGTCATCGGTTCGCGCGCCAGTTACGTGTCGGAAAAGGATGCAATGGCCCATGTCGCCGGCTATTGCGTGATCAACGACGTTTCCGAGCGCGCTTATCAACTCGAGCGCGGCGGCGGCCAGTGGACCAAGGGCAAGGGTTGCCCGACTTTCGGCCCGATCGGCCCGTGGCTGGTGACCGCCGACGAGGTCGCCGACCCGCAGAAGCTCTCCATGTGGCTCGACGTCAATGGCGAGCGGATGCAGAACGGTTCGACGGCGACGATGATCTTCGGCGTGCGCATGCTGGTCGCGTATCTGTCGCACTTTATGATTCTGGAGCCGGGCGACGTCATCACCACCGGCACGCCGCCCGGGGTGGGCTCGGGACAGAAGCCGCCGCGCTTTCTCAAGGCGGGCGACACCGTCTCGCTCGGCATCGAGCGCCTCGGCCAGCAGGCGCAGCGCGTGGTCGCCTGGTCCAAGACGGGCTGAGGGCGCGTGAGGCATGCGGGCGATCCGCTCGATCCTCGGCTTGGCGTTGGCGGGGCTCTACGCCCTCGCCTTCGTCATCGCCTATTGGCTCTATGCCCAGGCGCCCGACGCATTCTTCGCCGGCGTCTGGCTGTCGCTCGCCGCGGTCCCCTACATTCTGACGGTCTATGGGCTCTTCGGCTCGTCGGATTTTGACGCCAGCGTCTTGCCGCAAGTTCTCGGCGCCGCGGCGTTCTGCTGCGCGCTCGCCTATGTCGCGGGCGCGCTGATCGAAGCGCTGGCGCGCGCCGCCTTTAGCTTGATCAAGGGGCGGCGGTCGGCGTGACGCACAACCCTTCTCCCCCTGCGGGAAAAGGGGTCACAGCCCCAACATGAGCTGAAGGTTCTGCACCGCCGCGCCCGAGGCGCCCTTGCCGAGATTGTCGAGTTTGGCCGCCAGCACCGCCTGCCGGCGCGCCGCGTTTTCGTAAACGTAGATCAGCATGTCGTTCGTGCCGTTGAGCGACTCGGGCTCGAGGCGCAGCGCGGCGGCGGTTTCCGCCGCGCTCGCCACTTTGACGTAGCGGGCGCCGTGATAATGCGCGGCGAGCGCGTCGCGCAGATCAGCCCCGCTCGGCTTGCCCGGCAACGCATCGAGAAACAGCGGCGCGCTGACGATCATGCCTTGGCGGAAATTGCCAACCGAGGGCGTGAAGATCGGCCGCGCGGACAGGCCGCTGTAGCGTTCGATCTCTGGCAAATGCTTGTGCTCGAGCGCGAGCCCGTAGAGCTCGAAGCTCGGCGCGCGGCCGGCTTCGTAAGCCTCGATCATCGCCTTGCCGCCGCCCGAATAGCCGCTGACCGAGTTGAGCGAGACGGCCGCGTCTTTGGCGATCAGGCCGGCGGCGGTCAACGGCGCGATGAGCGCGATGGCGCCTGTGGCGTGGCAGCCGGGATTGGTCACCTTGCGCGCGCTGGCGATCGCCGCGCCCTGCCCGGCCGCAAGCTCAGGAAAGCCGTAGACCCAGCCCGGCGCGACCCGATGGGCGGAAGACGCGTCGATCACGCGCGGCGCCTTGGCGCCCATCGCCTCGATCGCTTTGGCGCTCTCCCGGGCCGCTTCATCCGGCAGGCAGAGGATCACGAGATCGACCGTCTCGATCAAACGCAGCTTGGCCGCCGGGTCCTTGCGCTGGTCGGGCGGCAGGGAACGCAAAGCGACGCCCGGCAACCCGGCGAGCTTGTCACGGATTTGCAGGCCGGTGGTTCCCGCTTCCCCGTCGATGAAAATGCTGGCGGTCATGATGGTCTCGCTCCGAATATGGCGACGCGCTCGCGGCCCTTCAAAGGGCGCGAGGGGAGAAAGTCAGCGTCGGCGGAGTCGAGAAGCGATCATGGCGAGGGGTAATTGCGCCATCGCGGCCGCGGCGTCAAGGGCGCGTTGGGAGCGGAGCGAGCCCTCGCGTCCTCAGGCGGTCGCCGCCCTGCGCAACCCCAGCCGCTCCTCCACCGCCTTGCGCATCAAGAACTTCTGCACTTTGCCGGTGACCGTCATCGGGAACTCGTCGACGAACTCGACGTAGCGCGGGATTTTGTTTTTGGCGATCTGGCCCTCGCAGAACGCGCGCACCTCCTCGCGCGTCAGCGTCTCGCCGGCGCGCACGCGCACCCAGGCGCAAAGCTCCTCGCCGAAGCGATCATCGGCGACGCCGAACACCTGCACGTCTTGGACCTTGGGATGTTTGTAGAGGAACTCCTCGACCTCGCGCGGATAGATGTTCTCGCCGCCGCGGATCACCATGTCCTTGATGCGTCCGACGATGTTGCCATAGCCCTCGGCGTCGATGGTGGCGAGATCGCCCGTGTGCATCCAGCCGGCGGGATCAAGCGCCTCGCGCGTCTTCTCCGCTTCGCCCCAATAGCCCGACATCACCGAATAGCCGCGCGTGCACAATTCGCCCGGCGCGCCGCGCTGAACGATCCGCCCTTGGACGTCGACGATCTTGACCTCGACGTGGGGATGCACGCGGCCGATCGTGGTGACGCGGCGCTCGATCGAGTCTTCGGTCGAGCTCTGAAAGCTGACCGGGCTGGTCTCGGTCATGCCGTAGGCGATGGTGACATCGCGCATGTGCATCCGCTCGAGCGCCTTGCGCATCACCGCGATCGGGCACGGCGCGCCCGCCATGATGCCGGTGCGCAGCGAGGCAAGGTCGAAGCGGTCGAACTCGGGATGATCGAGTTCGGCGATGAACATGGTCGGCACGCCGTAAAGCGCGGTGCAACGTTCGGATTCGATTGTCTTCAGCGTCGCCAGCGGATCGAAGCCCTCGCCGGGATAGACCATCGCCGCGCCGATCGTGACGGCGGCGAGATTGCCCATCACCATGCCGAAGCAATGATAGAGCGGCACCGGAATGCAGATGCGATCCTCGGGTTGCAGCTCCATCGCGCGGCCGACGAAATAGCCGTTGTTGAGGATGTTGTGGTGGCTGAGCGTCACCCCCTTGGGCGCGCCGGTCGTGCCCGAGGTGAACTGGACGTTGGCGGCGTCGTCGAACTGGATTTCGTCGCGCATCGCCGCGAGCGCCGCGCGTTCGGCCGCGCCGCCGAGCTTGCCGACCGCCTCGAAGGGGATCGTGCCGGGCGCCTGTTCGCCGATCTGGATGACGATGCGCAGATCGGGCAGTTTCGCCGCCTTGAGCGCGCCGGGCTGGCAATGGGCGAGTTCTGGCGCGAGCGCGTTGACCATGCCGATGAAATCGCTGGTCTTGAAGCGCGTCGCGACGACCAGCGCCGCGCAACCGACCTTCTTCAACGCGTATTCGAGCTCGTGCAGGCGATAGGCGGGATTGATGGTGACGAACACCAGCCCCGCCTCGGCGGCGGCGAACTGGGTCAGCGTCCATTCGGGACGATTGAGCGACCAGACGCCGATCCGCTCGCCCCGTTGCAGGTCGAGTTTGACAAAACCGGCGGCGAGATCGCTGACACGCTCGCGAAATTCACGCCACGTCCAGGCGGCGCCGTGGCTCGGCGAGATCAGCGCCGGCCGATCCGCCCAGCGCTCGGCTGCGAGTTCGAGCGCCTGCCCGATGGTTTGGCCGAGCAAGGGCTCGTCGCTGGCGCCGCTGACGTAACTGGACCCGCGTTGCATCGACAATTCCTCCCGTCCGGCCGTATTCTCGGCCTCAGCGGAAGCTCGGAGCTTCGCTCGTGAGTGTCAAGCCGCCGTCCGCATTCGAAAACGCCAACAAAAAAGGGCGGCCGAAGCCGCCCTTTTGCAATCTTGGAGAAGCGCGGAAAACTTCAGCGCTTCGAGAACTGGAAGCTGCGGCGGGCCTTGGCGTGGCCGTACTTCTTGCGCTCGACGACACGCGAGTCGCGCGTGAGAAAGCCCTCTTTCTTCAGCGAGGGGCGCAGGTCCGGCTCGTAATAGGTCAGCGCTTTGGCGAGGCCGTGGCGCACCGCGCCGGCCTGGCCGGAAAGGCCGCCGCCGGCGACCGTGACCACGAGGTCGTACTGGCCGAGGCGATTGGCGATGACGAGCGGCTGGTTGAGGATCATGCGCAGCACCGGCCGGGCGAAATAAACGTCGAGCGCCTTGCCGTTGACGCTGATCGCGCCCTTGCCCGGCTTGATCCAAACGCGCGCGACCGCGTTCTTGCGCTTGCCAGTCGCGTAGGCGCGCCCGTATTTGTCGAGCTTCTGCACATGGACCGGCGCCTGCACGCCTTCCGGGGCGAGCTCCGTATCCTTGAGGTCGGCGAGGGAGGAAAGGGTCTCGGCCATGGATCAGGCGCTCCGGCTGTTCTTGGAGTTGAGCTTGGCGATGTCGAACGCCTCGGGCGACTGAGCGGCGTGGGGATGGTCAGGGCCCTTGTAGACCTTGAGATTGCCAAGCTGCTTTTTGCCGAGCGGTCCGCGCGGCAGCATGCGCTCGACCGCCTTTTCGACGATGCGCTCGGGATAGTGTCCCTCAAGGATCGACTTCGCGCTGCGCTCTTTGATGCCGCCGATGTAGCCGGAGTAGTGGTAATAGACCTTCTGGTCGCGCTTGCGCCCGGTGAACACCACCTTCTCGGCGTTGACGACGATGACGTTGTCGCCGTCGTCGATGTGCGGCGTGAAGGAGGGCTTGTGCTTGCCGCGCAGGCGCTGGGCGACGATCGTCGCCAGGCGGCCGACGACGAGGCCCTTGGCGTCGATCACCAGCCACTTTTTCTCGACGTCGGCCGTCTTGGTCGAATGGGTCTTGCCGAACATGAAATCTCGGGTCCGTTTTCTCGAGCGCGCGCCGCAACGGCGCGCCGGTCAGGGCCGCGCTTATACGGGGGCTCTCACGCCCCCGTCAACGCCGAAGTCGCGGAATCGACCAGAAAACGGACAATTTTTCTATGCGGTATCTGAATACCGCAAGTCGCCGGCCCCTTGAGGGGCGGCGCCACTTACTTCAGCGCGGCGCCGACCTCGGCGAATTCGCTGCTGAGCTTGGTGCCCAGCGCCGACAGCGCGGCGATGATGAAGACCGCGATCAGGCTGCTGATCAGCGCGTATTCGATTGCGGTCGCGCCCGAAGCGTCATTGAGGAAATTGCGAGCTTGTTTCAGCATACACGCTGCCTCTGAGTAGGAGTGTGGTCGGCGACGTCATGTCGCGAGACCAACTCTGGCAAGATTCCTTGAACTTAGTCTTAAGCGGGCGACGGAAGCTCCGTCTCGCCGAATTAACCATCCGCGGCGCTGTTCCCGCAGCGAAAATTCGGCCACGCCTGCAGCGATTTTGCGAGACGCTGCGACGTTTCGTCGCCTCACGCCTCGGTGAAAACATGATCAGGCGGCAGGTCGGCGTGGTGGCGATCGTACATCGCTCGATAGGCGGCCTCGAGGTTTCGGGTATAGCGCTCGGTGTCGAACAGCGGCGTCGTCAGCCGGTTTTTCGCCAGCCTGTCCTTGATCGCCGCAAGCTTTTCGGGGTTCGTGGCGAGCTCGACGGCAAGGGCCTCGTATTCGGCTTGCGATTGCGCGATCAGTTCGGGCAGTCCGATCGCTGTCAGCAGGCTCGCGGCGCCCCGCCCCGCGAAGGTCTCGCCGATCCACGTCAGCACCGGCAAGCCCGCCCACAGTGCGTCGGACGCGGTCGTGATGGCGTTGTAGGGGCGCGTATCGAGGAACAAATCCGCGACGCGGTAGCGCGCAAGATATTCCGCCACCGGGAGGCGCTCGGCGAACGCCAGACGGTCGGGATCGATCCCTCTCGCTCGCGCCTCCTTACGCAAATTCGCGACGACGGCGCGGTTGTCGCCGATAAGCCAGAGAACGCTGTCCGGCGTCCGCTTCAGGATGCGCATCCAGCAATCGAACACGTCGGGCGTGATTTTGTAGCTATTGTTGAAACAGCAATACACGAACCCTTGCCTCGGCAACGCGAACTCGTCTCGCCCGTAGACTCGGTCGGCAATCTTCGTGCCCCGATCGTAGGGAAAAAAGCTGTCCGGGAGATATGCGATTTTTTCCGAGTAGTCGCTCCGGCTTCGCTCCGGCGCGACCAACTTGTCGCCGATGATATAATCGATGAATGGCGCCGCCATCGTTGCCGGGTAACCAAGAAAATTGACTTGGATCGGCGCGGCGCGGCGAGCGAAGATTTCAACTCGGTTACCGGCGGTAAACCCGCTTAGATCGATTGCAATGTCGATTTCGAGACGTCGGGCCAAGTCCACGACTTGAAGGTCCGACTGGCCGCTGGTGTCGACGAAGCGATCGAACGCGACGATCAATCGCTTTCTCATGTCGTCGCCGCTCTCGGGGCCGAAAGAAAAGGCGGTCACTTCATATTCGCGCCTGTCGTGGCGCTCGAACACGCCCGCCATCACCAGCGCCACTGGGTGATTGCGAAAGTCGGCCGAAAAATACCCGATCCGTATTTTGTCGCGCCTGGGACGCCGCTCGATCACCGTCGGCGGGTCCAGGTCTTTCAATGTCGTCGCGACGAATATTTCAGCCGCCCGCCTGTCGAGAGCGGCGGAGTTCGACATCGAGAGCGCCGTAAATGGCTTCGTCGCCGCCTCCAGGTCTTCAATCTGACTCTTCAGGCTCGCGACTCGCTCGGCGTATGCCTCCCAATCGCAGAGTTTTTGTCGGGTACTGAAGATCTCGCCGGCCAAAAAGTCGGTTCCAACCGCCAACGCCCTCGCCCGCTCAAGGCAAACGAGCGCGCCTTCCAGTTGCTTCAATTCACTGAGGACCGCGCCCTTGCCGAGGTAAGCTTGGCCGAAATCGGGTTGCAGCGCGATGGCTCGGTCGTAGCTGCGCAACGCCTCGTCGAAGCGCCTCAGCTCATTGAGCGCGCCGCCGCGATTGCGATGGGCGCCGGCGAAGTCGGGCTTGCGCGCGATCGCCTTGTCGTAGCTGGCGACGGCCTCGACAAAGCGTTTGAGACCGCCGAGCGCGTTGCCCCGATCGTTGTGAGCCTCGGCCAATTGAGGCTTCAGCTCAACGGCGCGATCTGCGCTCGACAGCGAATCGGCAAGTCGGCCTAGCTTGAAGCATACCGCCGCGCGAAGCACATACGCCTCAGCGTCATTGGCGACGAGAGCGAGATAGGAGTCGATCGCGGCGAGCGCATCGCGATAGCGTTCGGCTCGGTGCAGCACGGTTGCGAGATTGTAGTGCGCAACCGGCTTGGCTGGAGCGATGGCGATGGCCTTCTTCAGGAGCGAAATCGAAGCGTCGAAGCGTTTTTGTTCTCCGAGGATGGCGCCGAGCAGATAGGTCGCGCCGTAATTGTCATCCTCGGCGCTGAGTATCGACCTGCAGACCTCGGCGGCCCCGTTTGCGTCGCCGCATTCATAGAGATCGAAGGCTCGGTCGAGCGGCGGCGTCGGCTCTTTCACGGCGTCCGAGGACATTCGCCCCAATCCTGCTAACGGCGACTTGGATCAATATCGACGAAACGCGCGCTCGAAAACGCCGGAGCGCGTCGCGCGACGCCAAATTCCGATTGACCTGCCGAAAGCGGAACCTCGCGGAATTTACCGCCGATTGCAAAGGCTAGCCCACGCGGAGACCTTTTCCGGGGCCTCGGCTTGGAGACGCGATCCATCCCGCTGGAGGCCGAAGGCTCCGAGCGCATGGCGAGGCTCACCAGCGCACGACCGCTTTGCGATTGCGGCGGCGAGGGCCTAAGCTTTGCGCGCCGAATCCTCAAGAAAGCGCGTGACGTTCATCCCCTCGAACCCCGCCAGTCACGCCGGTCCCCGCCGCGAGGCGACGGCGTGACGATTTCAACCGCCGACAGCTCGACGAGGCTCACCTGGGCGCGAACCGGCGTGACCAGCCGGCGGGATGCCCTGAATTTCGTCGCGATCGATTTCGAGACCGCCAATCATCGCCCCGATAGCGCCTGCGCCGTCGGCCTGGTCAAAGTCGCTGGCGGCAGGATCGTCGAGCGGGCGGTCCATCTGATCAGGCCGCCGAGCCGGCAGTTCGTCTTCACTTGGGTCCACGGTCTGACCTGGAGGGACGTGGAACAGGCGGAGGATTTTGGCCAGCTATGGCCAAGACTTGCCCCGTTGCTCGAAGGCGCGGAGTTTCTCGCGGCGCACAATGCCCCATTCGACAAGGGCGTTCTCAACGCCTGCTGCCTCGTCTACGCGCTGGCCGCGCCCTCGCTGCCCTTCCAATGCACGGTGCAGCTCTCGCGACGAGCCTGGAACATCCGCCCGACCAAGCTCTCTGACGTTTGCCGGGCGCTCGACATCGAACTCAACCACCACGAGGCCCTGTCCGACGCGATGGCCTGCGCGCAGATCGTCCTGGCGGCGCACGCCGCTTGAGCCCTTCGCGGCGCCTTGCATTCCGCTTTTTCCGCGCGATATTCCCTCCAGGGCGCGCGCCGCGCGCGAAAGCGCCCAGGAGCCCGCCATGAACGCCTCGCCGCCGACCGCAAGCGCGCCGGCCCTGCTGCGCCGTCACAGCGAGGGCGGCGTGACGACCCTGACGCTGCAATCGCCCGCCTCGCGCAACGCGCTGAGCCTGGCGATGATCGAGGCGCTGAGTGGGGCCTTTGCCGCGATCGAGGCCGATCCCACCGCTCGCGTCGTCGTGCTTGCCGGCGACGGCCCTGCCCTGTCGGCTGGCCACGATCTCAAAGAGCTGCAGGCCCATCGCAATGACGCCGATCGCGGCGAGGCTTTCTACACACACGTCTTCGCGCGTTGTGGCGAGCTGATGCAGCAAATCGTCGCTTTGTCCAAGCCGGTGATCGCCGCGGTCGAAGGCGTTGCGACCGCCGCCGGCTGCCAGCTCGTTGCGACTTGCGATCTCGCCATCGCCGGCGAGCGCGCCCGCTTCGCGCTGCCCGGCGTGTCGATCGGGCTGTTCTGCTCGACGCCGCTGGTCGCGGTCGGGCGCACGATCTCGCGCAAGCATGCGATGGAGATGGCGTTGACCGGCAATCTCTATGACGCGGCGACTGCTGAACGCTTCGGCCTCATCAGCCGCGTCGCGCCCGCCGGCCAGGCGCTCGCCGAGGCGCAAAAACTCGCTTCAAGCATCGCTGCGCGCTCGGCCGTGACGCTGGCGATCGGCAAGCGCGCCCTCTACGCCCAGATCGAGGCGCCGCTCGCCGAGGCCTACGCGCTCGCCGCGCGCGCGATGGTCGATAATCTCGCGCATCCCGACGCCAACGAGGGCGCTGCGGCTTTTCTCGACAAGCGCGCGCCGCGCTGGGAGGGTGCGTGAACCACGATTCCTATTCCGACAGTTACATTCGCGACATCCTCACCAGCGTGAAGACGATCGCCATGGTCGGCGCCTCGGCCAATTCGTCGCGCCCGTCCTACTTCGTGCTGAAATATCTCTCCGCGCGCGGTTACACGATGCTGCCGATCAATCCCGGCCTCGCCGGTCAGACGCTATTCGATCTGCCGGTTTACGCCACGCTGTCGGCGGCGCCCCAGCCGATCGACATGGTCGATATCTTTCGCAATTCCGAGGCGGCGGGCGGCGTGGTCGACGAGGCGTTGGCGCTGCCCGAGCCGCCCAAAGTCATCTGGATGCAGCTCGGCGTGCGCAACGACGACGCGGCGGCGCGCGCCGAGGCGCGCGGCGTCAAGGTGGTGATGAACCGTTGCCCGAAGATCGAATACGGCCGCCTGTCGGGCGAGATCGCCTGGAGCGGCGTCAATTCGCGCATCATTTCGGCGCGCAAGCCGCTCGCCGGGCCGGGCTTCCAGCGCCTGACGCTCGACAAGGGCTGAGCGCCGCCTAAGGCGCGCTCGCCATCAGCGCCGCGAGCTCTGCGCGCCCCGCGTCGGCGTCGAAGGCTTGCGGCCCGCCGGCGACGCGCGCCAACGCGGCCTGCGCACGGCGCAGCGAAGCGCCCGCCAATTCCGGCGCGGCGGCGGCGACCGCCCTCGCCTCGCTAAGTTCGCCGTTGCAATGCAAGGCGATGTCCAGACCGGCGGCGAACACGGCGCGCGTGCGCGCCTCGAATGAACCAGTCAGCGCTTTCATCGACAGATCGTCGCTGACGATCAGCCCCTCGAAGCCGAGCGCGCCGCGCATGATCTCGCTGACCGCGCGCGCCGAAGTCGTCGCCGGCGCGTTGGCGTCGATTGCGGTGAAGACGACATGGGCGCTCATCGCGATCGGCGCGTCGCGCAGCGCATGGAAGGGGGCAAAATCGCGCGCCGCCAATGCCTCGCGGCTCGCGTTCACGACTGGCAGCTCGAGATGGCTGTCGGCTTTCGCGCGCCCGTGGCCGGGCATGTGCTTGACGACGGGAGCGACGCCCCCCGCGATCAGCCCGTCGCAAAAGGCGCGCCCGAGCGAGGCGACGATCGCCGGCGAATCGGAGAACGCGCGCGCGCCGATAACGGCGTGCATCTCAGGGTCGGCGACGTCGAGCACCGGCGCGCAATCGACGGAGATTCCGACCTCCCTGAGATCTGCGGCGATCAGGCGCGCCGACAACCAAGCGGCGCGTTCGGGCGCGCGGGTTGCGGCAAAGCGCGCCGCGGCGGGATAGGCCTGCCATAACGGCGGCGCCATGCGCTGCACCCGCCCGCCCTCCTGATCGATCAGGACAGGCGCGTCGGCGCGCCCGGCAAGCTCGCGGAAATCATCGATCAGCGCGCGCAATTGCTCGCGATCGACGACATTGCGTTTAAAGAGGATCAGCCCCCAAGGCCGCGCCTCGCGCAAGAATGCGCGCTCTTCTTCGCCGAGCGTCGCGCCGGCGCAGCCAAGGACCAAAGCGCGGATCATCGTCGCTCCGTCGCCGCCGGCCTGACGGGCCTCAATCCTTGGCGACGAAGCAATCGCCGCCGCCCGCCTTCAGCTTGGCGCACAGGGCGCCCGCGTCGCCCTTCGAGAGGCCGGTGACGCGCACGCGGTAGATCGTTTGTCCTTTGACGTCGGCTTCATGGACGCCGAGTTCGGAATCGCCCAGCGCGTCGGCGTATTTGCTCTTCAGCCGGTTGATCGCGCTTTTCGCGTCGGCTTCGGAGTGCGGCGCCGCGAGCTGGACGCCCCACAGGCCGTCGCCCGCGGCGGCGGCGTCGGCTGGCGCGGAAGAGACCATCGGCGCGGAGACGTCCGTCGGCGCGGCCATTGCGACCGTCTGGGGTGGCGCGGCGGCGGCCGGTTTGTTCGGCTTTTGCGCACTCAGTTGCAGCGGCGCGCTCGGCGTTGTGTCGGTCGCATCGGCGGGCGCGGTGGTGTCGGTCTTGGCGACGACGCGCGCCGCGGATTTGGGCGGCGCGAGCTTGGTCGGTATGTCGAGCTTGGGCGTTGCGGCGTCCGGCGCCGCGACCGTTGCATCGAGCGCGCGCGCGGTCGACTTGGCCGGTGGCGTCGGCGCCGGGTTGGGCGGCGCGCTCGGCGGGGGCGCGAGCGGCGCCGCGTCGGGGGCGATCAGAGTGCCATCGGGGCGCACCGACACCGTCTTGACCGGCTTGGCGGCGGGAAAGAGCGGCGCGACGCTGCTTGAGGGCGTTCCGGGCGCCACGACCGGCGTGTCAGGCGCGTTGGCGATCGGCGAACCGCCGTTCGCCGCAGGGGTCGCCGCCGCGTCGGCCCCGGGCGCCGCCGGCTGGGTCTGCGTGCGCAGATCGACCGGCTGTTCTTCGTTGTTGACCACTTTGACCGGCGTCGGCGTCGCCGAGTCCTTCATCAGCAGCCCGGCGATGTCGCCGCTCGATTGCACCGTCGCTTCGTTGGGCGGCTGCACCTTGGTTGGCGCGTCGTCCGCGGCGATGAACGGCGGCGCTTTGGCGAGGCCGGGAACGCGGCCGTTCTTAATCGCGATCGCGCCGACCAGCAGCGCAAAACCGAGCACCGACAGCCCGACGATCTTGAACGTCCAACCGCTCGAGCGCTGCGGGGCGCGTCTCGCCGGGTCGATTGGCGCGACCAGCGCCGGCGCTTCGGCGGTCTCGTCAAATTCGGGTTGGTCTTGCGATTCGGCTTCGTGGTCGGCCTCGGTGAAGGACGGCCGCAACGGCGCCACGAATGACGGGAGCGGAGCCATCTCCGGCTCGTCGTCCGGCTCGGACGAGGCGCTTTGCGCCGCCCCCCGCGACGGCGTGGAGGCGCGCCGCGCGTCGGAATGGACCGCGTTGACCAGCCGCGTCAGCTCGGCGAGCGGGTCCTCGACCCCGGTCGAAGGGGCGCCGGCGGCCCGCAAGCGTCGCTCGAATTCATCGAGATTGATTTCCGGAACGGTTTTGGGCGTCGTGCCGCTCATGTCTGCCCTCGCTGGAGGGTCGGCGCGCGCCCGCGTCCGATTTTGGACGGCGTTTCGCGTCGCTTCCCTCGCGCGCCAAGCCGTCACGGAACGCGACCGGCCGCCTAGCGCATTTCCTCTGGCGCATTCACGCCAAGAATTCCCAGCGCCGAGGCCAGAACGCTAGCGGTCGCCACCACCAGGCCGAGACGCGCATTGGTTAAGTTTGCATTAGCCTCATTAACGAAGCGCAAATGAGGCAAATCCTTGCCCCGGTTCCAATGGGCGTGGAACAGAGTGGCCAAATCATGGGCGTAGAACGCGATGCGGTGCGGCTCGCGCGCTTCGGCCGCCTGATCGACGACGCGCGGGAAGTTGGCGATCGCCCGCATCAGCCCCCGTTCTCCTTCGTCGACAAGCAGGCCAAAATCCGCCCGCGCCAACGCGGCGGGCGAGAGATCGAGCGCGGGAAAGGCAAGCCGCCCCTGGCGCAGCACGCTGTGCGACGGGCATGGGCGTATTGCACGTAGAAGACCGGATTGTCCTGGCTCTGCTCGATCACCTTGGCGAGGTCGAAATCGAGCGGCGCGTCGTTCTTGCGCATCAGCATGATGAAGCGCACGGCGTCGGCGCCGACTTCATCCGACGACTTCGCGCAAGGTGACGAAGTCGCCGGAGCGCTTCGACATTTTCACCGGCTCGCCCGCCCGCATCAGCCGCACGAGCTGGCACAGCCGCACGTCGAGCGCGCGCCTTGCCGGCCGACAGCGCCGACACCGCCGCCTGCATGCGCTTGACATAGCCGCCATGATCGGCGCCCCAGACGTCGACGAGGCTGAGAAAGCCGCGGTCGATCTTGATCTTGTGATAGGCGATGTCGCTGGCGAAATAGGTGTAGCCGCCGTCCGATTTGATCAGCGGCCGATCGACGTCGTCGCCGAAATCGGTCGAGCGGAACAGCGTCTGCTCGCGGTCCTCCCAATCGTCGATCGGCGCGCCCTTGGGCGGGGCAAGCCGGCCGACATAGACGATGCCGCGCTGGCGCAAATCGTCGATCGCCGCGCGCAACCTGATCGGGCCCGCCGTCGGCGCCGGTCAGCGCGCGCTCGGACGAAAACACGTCATGGGCGATGTTGAGCGCGGCGAGATCCTCGCGGATCATCGCCATCATCGCGGCGATCGCGCGCGCGCGGATCGGCGGCAGCCATTCGGCTTCCGGTCTGTCGCGCAAGGCGGCGCCGAATTCGCGCGCCAGCGCCTCGCCGACCGGCATGAGATAGTCGCCGGGATAGAGCCCCTCGGGGATCGTCACCGTTTCGCCGAGCGCCTCGCGATAGCGCAGATAGGCCGAGCGGGCGAGCACATCGACCTGCGCGCCCGCGTCGTTGATGTAATATTCGCGCGTCACCTTGCGGCCGGCGAAGGCGAGCAGGCTCGCCAGCGCGTCGCCGAACACCGCGCCGCGCGCATGGCCGACATGCATCGGCCCGGTCGGATTGGCGCTGACATATTCGACATTGACCTTGCCCTCGGCGCTTGTGCCAGCGCGCCGAAATCGCTCGCCTGCTTCAAGACATCGCTCTCAGGACATTCTGGTAAACCTCTGGCTTCAGGCGAATATTGATGAAGCCAGGGCCCGCGACTCGGCGCTCTCGACGTCCGGCATCGGCGAGAGCGCGGCGGCCAGCGCTTCGACGCCAGCGCGCGCGGGTTCGAGCCGGCCGCCTTGGCTTCGTTGGCATAGACCATCGCGGCGTTGGTGGAGAGGTCGCCATGCGTGGCATCGCGCGGCGGCTCGACGACGAAGCGCGACAGATCGAGCGCGGAGGACAAGCGTCCGGCCGCCGCCAGCCCCTGAAGCGCGGCGCCCACGCGGGCCTGGAAATCCGCGAAAATATTCATGAAATGGGCCCGCGGTCGAAGCGGGCGCCGCTTTAACGCAAGTCTGGCGCCTGGGTCAAAAAGGCGGCGGTGTTCGGCGATCGCGAAGCGGTCGGTCATGCCGGCGATATAGTCGGCGGCGGCGCGCGCGCGGTCCCCGTCGCTGGCGCCCGCTTTGACCGCCCAGTCGGGCGGCATGGACTGGGGGTCGGCGAAAAAGGCGCGAAAACAGCCGCCGCACCACCGCGTCGGCGTGTTCGCGCACTCGCTTGACCTCTGGATGGCGATACATGTTGGCGAACAGGAACGTCTTGATGTCGCGGTCGGCCGTCTCCAGCGCCGGCGAGAAGCCGACAAGCGCGCGGCCCGCGCGCCGCACGTCGTCGAGGCTGGCGACGCCGGCCGCGGCGATGCGGCGCGCGGCTCTCGGCGATCACGTCCTCGATGAAGCGCGTGATCAGCCGGCGGGTCAAGTTCGTGGATGACGCGCGGGCGCTCGAGGCCGGGATGGAGCGCGATCGATCTCGTCGAGCAGCTCGGCGACAAAGGGGACGGCGCGGATCGCCTCGAGATCGAACAGGCCGGCGCGCAGGCCGTCGTCGATGTCGTGGGCGTTGTAGGCGATGTCGTCGGCGATCGCCGCCGCCTGCGCTTCGAGGCTGGCGTATAGGTCGAGATGCGAGCGCTCTGGCAGTTGGTCGTAGGCGAGGATCGCCAGCGGCACGCCGCGCTCGCGCCAGCGCTGCAAGCGGCGCCCCTGCGCCGTCGATCAGCGGGCCGTTGTGCTTGACGAGGCCCTCCAGCGTCTCGGCAGTCAGATTGAGCCCGTCGAAATCGGCGTAGCGGCGCTCAAGCTCGGTGACGAGGCGCAGGCCGTGGCTGTTGTGGTCGAAGCCGCCGAACGCGTCGCCATGCAGGCGTCGAGCGCGTCCTCGCCGGTGTGGCCGAACGGCGTATGGCCGAGATCGTGGCCGAGCGCGACCGCCTCGGCCAGGTCCTCGTCGAGCCGAAGCGCCTTGGCGAGCGCGCGCGCGATCTGGGCGACTTCGATCGTATGGGTGAGCCGGGTGCGGAAATGGTCGCCCTCGTGGTGGACGAAGACCTGCGTCTTGTGGGCGAGGCGGCGGAAAGCCGTCGAATGGATGATCCGGTCGCGGTCGCGCTGGAAGGCGTGCGGGTCGGCGAGGGCGGTTCGGGGTGGAGGCGGCCGCGGGAGCGGGCGGGATCGGCCGCGTAAGGCGCGCGGCCACTGGCCGCCTTCTCGATCATCTCAGGCTCCCCGTATTGCGCTTCGCCCCGCCGCGCCTATGTTCATAAAGGCCGCCCAGCCGATTGTCTGCCCCGGGAAGGACCGATGAGCGAGATTGCCGAAGCCGCCAGCGCGGCCCCGATGTCCATCAGCGCCAGCGCGGCGCGCCGCCTGCAGAAGGTGCTCGCTCCCGCGCCGGGCGCGGCGCTGCGCATTTCCGTCAAGGGCGGCGGCTGCTCGGGCTTCCAATACGCGTTCGACATCGACCCTGAGCGCGCCGAGGACGATCTCGTCGTCAGCCGCGACGGCGTCAGCGTCGTCGTCGATCCGGTTTCGCTGGAGATGTTGCGCGGCTCCGAACTCGATTTCGTCGACGACCTGATGGGCCAGGCGTTCAAGGTGAAGAACCCCAACGCGGTCGCTTCCTGCGGCTGCGGCGTCAGCTTCACGATCTGAAGCCTGGGCGAGCGAACCTTCCAAGGCGTGAGTCCGCGTTATCGCGTCGCAACGCCACGCGTCGTCATCTTTCCGCAGTGGACTTGGCGTGAATTGTTGTGAAGATCGTCGCTTGACGATCGAACCGGACGCTTTGCCATGCGCGCCTTGCGCGTTCGTTTCCCCCCGGTGTTCGACGTGGCCACGCTGCTCGCCGCGACCGGGATGCTGTTCGCCCTTTGCCTGGTGAGTCCGGTTCCGGCGCGCGCGGCCTCGACCGCGTCGCCGACGCCCTCCTATTCGCCGACGGTTCCGCAGATCGCGCCACCGATGCAGTTCGTCCATGTCGTTGGCGCCGGACCCCAATGCCAGCCGAACTGTCCCGAATGGATCTCGGCCGAAGGCCAGATCATGGTCGGGACGGCGCAGATTTTCGCGCGCTTCATCGCGGGATTAGGCGGCAGGCGATTGCCGATCCTGATCAGTTCCCCCGGCGGGTCGATGCAGGACGCGATGACGATGGGACGCCTCATTCGCGCCCATCGTCTGGCGGTCGCGGTGGCGCGAACCGACATGTCGCCCTGCCCGCCCGACCAGCCCAAGTGCCTCCCCGCGCGCGGCGTCGCCAAGCTGTCGGGCAGCATCTGCATGTCGGCGTGCCCGGTGATGCTGGCGGGCGGAATTGAGCGCTACGTCAATGGGCTCTCCGCCATCGGCGTTCATCAGCTCAGGTTAGGCCCGAAGACGATGATCAAGCGCGTTTACCAAGTGCAGTACCGAATCGTCGGCGGCGAGAAACAGGAAATCTCGCGAACCCTGATGAGCGAGGAGCAGTCCTCGGTCGTCCCGACCTCGGTCGATCTGTCCTCCGCCGACAACGCGGTCGCCAAATATCTGACCGAGATGGGCGTTGGCGATTCCATCATCAAATCGATGCTGCTCACGCCATCGGACAAAATCGATCTCCTCACCAACGCCGAACTGATCAGCTCGCATCTGGCGACGATGTGGATGATGGACAGTCCGTTCGGCTCCGCCGACGGCCCGGAGGGTTTGGCCGGGGCGCCGGTTGGATCGTCGTCGAGCCTGCCGGTGAGCTTCCTCGCCAATCTATCGGGACAAGTTCCGAGCGAGATCGAAGGAAGCCGCGCCAATATCGAGGCGAACCTCCAATACCGCCGGGGCGCCGGAACCGTCTTCATTTCCTTCACGTTGGTCGATGCCCAGAGCGGGGCGCCCCTTCACCGGCCACGTGTTGGAGCGTTTTCGATCCTGAGCGGGAAGTCCGCGCCCGTCGTGTTCGGCGAGCCGGCGCCGAGCGAGGCGGCCAATGGCCGGATTCCGCTGCGCGACTTCTGCCGCCTGCGCGGCGCGCGGTTCGATGTCCGCTTCACCGAGCCGACGATCGCAGTGGGGGAGGCGCCCACGCGCGATTGGTCGGCGAGCCTCGATCTCGCCAAGGCGCCGGGCGCGGCGACCCTGTTCGATGAAGCCTGCCCGCCCGGAGGGCTGGCGGCGCGCTAGCGGACAAACTCCGATACTCGCCGCGTGGATCGCGCTGCGCTGTAAGGGAGGTCTAAAACGACCCTCGATAGACGGCGTAGCTGACGATCAGGCCGAAGGCGAGCATGGCCAGCAGGTCCTTGGCGTTCCTCGAAATCCCCGGCGGCGGACGCTTGGGAGCGGCTGACAGCGGCACGACGACATAGGTCATGACGACGAAAACGCCGACGCCGTAGATCAGTCCGCCGGCGATCCACATGCTCGCCAGAATCGGCAGCCAAACGCTGGCGAACCCATAGACAGCCGCGATTAAGACGCTCATCGCCAATTGCAGGACAAAGCCCAAGATCGCTGTCGACGCGCCACCCGTCAGCGCCTTGGCGCCAAGAAGCCCACTGGCGACGAACCGCAATATGGCGACGGGGTCCCGGCGATTTATCGCCGCCGCTGCGCCGATGTCGAGGAAGCCGGCGACCATCCCACCAATCAGGACAGCGACCAGCAAATTCGCGCTCATGAAGGTTCCTTCGCGGGGATGTTGAGCGTAGCGTCAGATTTCCACCACTCGCCGCGCCATTGAGTCAGGCGGCCGCGAGCACACGCCGGCGTGGCCGCGCCAAAGTCATGACCAGCGCGGAAGCGACGAGGCAGGCGGAGCCAGCGACATAGAGCGCCGGCAAATACGTCGCGTACTCGGTGCGCGCCACCCCTGCCCCGAAAGCCGCCGTCGCCGCGCCGAGTTGATGGGCCGCGAAGATCCAGCCGAAGGTGAGATTGGCGCGCTCCGGCCCGAAGGCGTCGGCCGACATGCGCACGGTCGGTGGCACCGTCGCGACCCAATCGAGGCCGTAGAACACCCCGAACACTGACAGGCTGATGATCGAGAACTGCGTGTAGGGAAGAAACAGCAGCGATAGCCCGCGCAGGCCGTAATACATGAACAGCAGCCAGCGATTGTCGAAGCGGTCGGAGAGCCATCCCGACAGAATGGTGCCGAAGAAGTCGAAGACACCGATCGCCGCCAGAATGCCCGCCGCGCTAACCGGCGCGACGCCATAGTCGCCGCATAGCGTGATCCAGTGCGTCTGGATGAGGCCGTTGGTCGACAGTCCGCAGACGAAGAAGGTCGCGAACAACACCCAGAACACACGGCTGCCCGAGGCTTCGCGCAGCGCAGCGATCGGCGACCAGAACATTGCGCCGAGGGTCTGCACGCTCTTTGGCGCCGCGACGATTGTCGTCTCGCCGAACGGCGGCAGGCCGATGTCGCCCGGACGGTTGCGCAGGAACGTCACCGCAAGGAGAAGCGCGCACGTCAGCAGGACAATCACCAGCACCAGCGCCGCGCGCCAGCCCCAGTGCTGCGAGATTGAGGCGAGCAGCGGCAGGAAGACGAGTTGCCCGGTGGCGTTGCTGGCGGTCAGCAGGCCGACCGCCAGCCCGCGCCGCGCCGAGAACCAGCGCGTCGCGACCGTCGCGCCGAGCACCAGCGCGGTCATGCCGGTGCCAAGACCGACGACGACGCCCCACGACAGGACGAACTGCCAAAGACTGCCCATGAAGATCGTGCCGATGATGCCGGCGACGACCAGCGCCACGGCGAAGCCGACGACCGCACGCAAGCCGAAGCGATTGATGAACGCGGCGGCGAATGGGCCCATCAGGCCGAACAGCGCAAGGCGCAACGCAAGCGCCGTCGAGATGTCCGCGTTGGCCCAACCGAATTCGGCTTCGAGCGGCTGGATGATGACGCCCGAGGCGCCCATCGCACCCGCCGTCGCCAGCATGACCAGAAACGTCACGCCGAGGACAACCCAGCCGTAATGGATGCGCCGCGCGGCGAGAAAGGCCGCCAGTCGGGTCGAAACCATCTCAAAGGCCTTTCGTTGGAAGGCGCCGACGACGCCCCGAATGTGGCATATACCCGTATCGTCGCGTAAAAAATTACAACGCGACCAGCAACGCGCTCAACCGCTCAGGGCCGCCATCGCCGAGTTTGGCTGCGATCCGGCGCTGCGCCTCGTCCCACAGCGGGGCCGCCTCGCGGAGCACGGCGAGGCCGCGCCCATCGAGCGTCACCGTCGCCTCGCGATGGTCCTCGCCCGGCGTCACCCGCACCAGCTCCATGCGCTGCAAGACCCTGACATTGCGCCCGATCGTCGAGCGGTCGAGCGCGGCGAGACGGCCGAGCTCGGACAGCGAAACCGAACCCGCCCGCTGAATTTTTCTCAAAAGACTGAACTGCGCCAAATTTACCCCCGCCGGCGCCAACGCGGCGTCGTAGATCGCCGTGGTTTTGCGCGTCGCCGCGCGGAGCACATCGCAATAGCAGATTGAATCCATGAAGCGGGCATATACCCATAACGAAGGCAAAAGGCAAGCCCAGCGCCACCTTCTCCCGCAAGCGGGAGAAGGGTCACCCCTCGAAGCGATTGCTCTTGGGGAAGCCTTTGGGCGGCAGGCGGCCGGCTTCGGCGCGGTTGCCGATCCAGTCCTTGAGGTCGGTCTTGGCGACGGAGAAGGCGCGCCCTGCCGAGTCGCGCCAGCTCATGCCCTCCGCGAGCTTGAACACCCGCGCGTCGGCGAGGCCGCCGTCCTTGTAGCGTTGCAGGCGCACGCCCTTGCCGCGCGCCATCTCCGGCGTCTGGGCGAGCGGGAAGACCAGCAGCTTGCGGTTCTCGCCGACCACCGCGACATGGTCGCCGCTCGCGGGGGTCGCGAGGCGCGCGCGCGCCGGGGCGTCGACGTTGAGCACCGCCCTACCCTTGCGCGTCGATGACAGCATCTCGTCCTGGCCGACGACAAAGCCGCGCCCGTCGCTGGTGGCGACCAGCATCTTCTCGCCCGCGCCATAGAGCCAAACGGCGACGATCTCGGCGCTCTCGTCGAGATCGGCCATCAGGCGGATCGGTTCGCCCGCGCCCCGTCCGCCCGGCAGCTTGGCCGCCTCCAACGTGAAGATCTTGCCGTCGCTCGCCAGCACCAGCAGCTTGGAAGTGGTCTCGGCGAAGAACGAGATCTGCAGCGCATCGTCGCCTTTGAAGGCGACGGCGGAGAGATCGGCGACGTGGCCCTTGAGCGCGCGGATCCAGCCCTTTTGCGAAACGAGGATCGTCACCGGCTCGCGCTCGATCAGCGCCTCGGCGAGATCGACCTCGATCGCAGGCGGCGCTTCGAAATGCGTGCGCCGGCGCCCGAGCGGCGTATCGGGGCCGAACTTCTTGCGCACGTCGCGGATTTCAAAGGCGACCGCCTGCCATTGCTTCTTCTCGCTGGCGAGCAAGCCCTCAATCGCGCCCTTTTCCGCGGTCAGCTCTTTCTGCTCCTTGCGCAGCGCCATTTCTTCGAGCCGGCGCAGTGAGCGCAGGCGCGTGTCGAGGATATAATTGGCCTGCGTCTCGCTGAGCGTGAAGCGCGCCATCAGCGCCGCCTTCGGTTCGTCGTCCTCGCGCACGATGCGGATCACCTCGTCGAGATTGAGGAAGACGATGATCATGCCGGCGAGCAGTTCGAGCCGGTGTTCGATCGCCGCTAACCGATGGGCCGAGCGGCGGGTGAGCACGGCGCGGCGATGATCGAGCCATTGCTGCAGCGCTTCGCCAAGGCCGATGACGCGCGGCGTCACGCCGTCGACCAGCACGTTGAGGTTGACGGAAATGCGGCTCTCGAGCTCGCTGAGCTTGAATAGCTGTTCCATCATCATCGCCGGATCGACCGTGCGCACGCGCGGCTCGAGCACCACGCGCACGTCCTCGGTCGATTCGTCGCGCACGTCGCCCAGCAGATGCGCTTTGCGCTCGGTCACCAGCGTCGCGAGCTGTTCGATCAGCCGCGACTTCTGCACGCCGTAGGGAATTTCGGTGACGACGACCACCCAGCCGCCGCGAGCGGTCTCTTCGCGCGTCCAGCGCGCGCGCACTCGGAAGCCGCCACGCCCGCTGCGATAGGTCTCGGCGATCGAGGCGCGGTCGTCGACGACAATGGCGCCGGTTGGGAAATCGGGACCCTGGACAAAGCCCAGCAGCGCCTCGACCTCGGCCTTGGGATGAGCGATGAGATGGAGCGCCGCATCGCATAGCTCGGCGACATTGTGGGGCGGGATGGAGGTCGCCATGCCGACCGCGATGCCCTGCGCGCCATTGGCGAGCAGGTTGGGGATCGCCGAGGGCAGGACGATCGGCTCTTTGGTGTCGCCGGAATAATTGTCGCGCCAGTCGACCGCCTCTTCGTCGACGCCCTCGAGGATCAGCTTGGCGACGTCGGTCATTCGCGCTTCGGTGTAGCGATAGGCCGCGGCGCCGTCGCCATCGATGTTGCCGAAGTTGCCCTGGCCATCGACCAGCGGATAACGCGACGAGAAGTCTTGCGCGAGGCGCACCAGCGCCTCGTAGATCGCCTGGTCGCCGTGGGGATGGAACGAGCCCATCACGTCGCCGACGATCTTGGCGCATTTCTTGAAGGTCGAGCCCGGGATCGAGCTTGAGGATGTGCATGCCGTACAGGATGCGGCGATGGACCGGCTTCAGCCCGTCGCGCGCGTCCGGCAGCGCCCGGCCCATGATGGTGGAGAGCGCATAGGCGAGATAGCGCTCCTCCAGCGCTTCACGCAGCGGAACGTCGATCGGCGCCGCCGGCGGGGGCGGCGGAGGGGCGGCAGCTGTTTTGGCCATGCGCGCGGGTTAGCGGAGGCGATGAGTTGGGGCAAGGGGCGGAAGCAGGACGTCCAGTAGGGCGCGATCACCACACGCCGCTGAGCGACAGTCACCGTCGAACTGAACGTTTCAACCCTTCGATGTTAATCTCCTGCCCAAAGGAATAAATTCGACAAGCCGATCCTCTGTAGATCGTCCGGTGGCATACCCTTTCTGCATCTCAGGACGCGACCAGAATTTTTGGGCCACTTTCATGATGTCTTCGCGGTGCGGCGTCCCGTTTGCTACGTGGTATCCAATCCCAAGGCCGAAAATCTCGAACGCTGTGTTCAAGAATGAGCCTTTGAATTCCGCCTTCTTGGAGTCCCAGCGCCGAAATATTTGCTCGCCTCCATTTGTAGCAAGGAAATCGAATGTTGATCGAAAAACCCTTGCTAGACGTTCGCGCTTTTTTGGGAAGGCTATCGCCATTTCGACTGACGCGTCGTCGAGAACCTGCGGCAAATCCCTCAAGGCAGTTAAAGTCAATTGTGCGTCGGCGCGATCGTGAAGAACAAGAAAACGGACAACTAGCTCAAGGTCAAATCGCTCCTCGATAACCGCTCGCTGAGTTGCGCGCATTCCATGAATGATTTCCGTGGACAGATAAATTTTCCAGCCACGAAAAAAAATCCGGGGGAAATTGAGACCGAAGCGCTGACCGCATTTCCTGAGTTGTCAACGGCGACCCGTAATTGTTAAGCCGTTGGAACAAATCAAATTTGGTTTGCGGTGACGACTCTCGCTTAATAATTTTTAGTCGAGCTTGGAGCGTTTGATATCGAGACGTTGAGCTTCAGAAAGGCTTTTCTCGGCGCTTTTGTTCTGCCACTTTCGTCCGGCCAAGCCCGGTAGATACTTCGTCTTTTCTAGCTCAAGCTGCGGCTTCAATTTACCTTCGAGATCGCGAAGTTCCCCTTGAAGTTCGAGAATTGTCGAAACTCGCTGCAATCCGTCAACAAGCTCCCACTTTCCACCCTCGGATTGCGCACGAATATTGATGGCAAGGGAATGCCTAACAATAGCTCTCGATGAGACGAGATTTCTGTGTCAGAGACCATCTAAACAATCTCTGGAATTCCGGTCGAATTTTTAGCTCTCCCTCTTTGTAGAGATTAGTGAGCTCGCCAATACTCATCGGGTAACCGTCAGACGAAATATTCAACCTCGCCGTGCGAATTTCTGATTTCGAGAGCGTCCTGCTCCGGCTTCATCATTTTCTCCATCCTTCGGATCGGGCGAGCTCTTGGGCTAAAAACGGTAGCTCAGGAAAAACCATCGTTTCGCCGAAACCAAGCGCAGCGAATGACTTTGCCAACGCGCCTCGATCGCCTTCAATGTCAACTTTCCACAAATTGGCCGCGGTTTCCTCCGCAAAGGTTTCCAGTGGCTTCGGTTCGCTACCCCCGATGCTCAAGGCGCCGCGCAGAACAAAGCAACTATAGACTTGCTCGGAAAAGGCGACCGGAGACTTTCCTCTCCGCTATGTTGTTATCGGGACGATAGGCGCACGGTCATTTTCAAAAGTGGTCATCGCGTCATTTGATGCGATTCCGAACGCCTGAGTCCGCGACCAAGGGGGTCAGCACCAACCGATGGGCGAGCAGAGCGAGAGTAACGATTTGCCCGCGAAATGGGCGGCCACAAAGAGATTTTCGCTCCAATCCAAGAGTCTCGTGGGCAACCCATAGTGCTGCATAGCAAATAGGTGCTCCCAATCGTTTTGTGGATATCCTTGTGGCCAGTACGGCAACTGCGCTGGCGAAAGCGGGCTAGCAAGCGCTGTTCGCGTTCGACGAGCGCTTGGACACGCGTGCATTCGTTCGCTTAAGACGGAACGAGCGAATGGGTTGACCTGCTCAGCCCCCGAAACCAAAGGCTATGCCCAACCGGCAACGATGTCGCTATTTCTAGGACTGTCCCAACCAGGCCAAGCACACCGGCAGCCTTGCGAACTTGAACCGGCAAGTGACCTTCCCTTCAGTCCGCCAACGCGAGAGTGTAAACCTTCAAGGCACCTTTTTTCCACAAGCAATTCGCAGTTGTCCGCAGCGGATCAAGTGTTAACCAGGTGAAAATTCGAAATGACGAAGTCAATTAGACACCCCTCCTCGGCGATCTTCGCACCGACGCGTGACGCCTCGGTCTCCGGCGCTAGGTTTCCATCGCCTCGGCCGCCCGCCAACTGCGCTACCTCGGGTCGAGGATAGTTGGAACCGGATCAAAGCCATGCCGCAGCCGAGCTGACATCTCTTTCCTCTCGGCTATTTTGAGGGCAATTTCGGCCCGTGCGCTATAAATGCGGACCTCTCTTGCTCACTGGCGGGGCCTCGTTTTCATCTATATTCGGCGCAGCCTGCCAGTCGCTCCGCGCGACATTCGCGGGAAGGCGATGTCCTGATGCCTTCAAGCGGCCGAATTTTGGGTTCTTGCCAGGGGCGCCCTCCCCTCGCGCGAGCCGCCTGCGTCGCGCTGATCTTCGGGCTCCCGCTTTCGGGTTGCAGCGGCGTGCTCGAACCGCATGGGCCGGTCGACCTCTCGGAGCGGCTCATTCTCTTCGACTCGCTTGCGATCATGCTGGCGATCGTCGTGCCGTGATTCTCGCCACGCTCGGCGTCGCCTGGTGGTTTCGCGCCTCGAACGCGCGCGCGGCCTATTGGCCGGACTGGGCTTTCTCGGGCCGTCTCGAACTGATCGTCTGGGCGATCCCGGCGCTGGTGATCACCTTCCTTGGCGGCATCGCCTGGTTCGGTTCGCACGCCCTCGACCCGTTCAGCCCGCTCGCGGGAGAGGAAAACGTCAAGCCGCTCGAAGTGGATGTCGTCTCGCTCGATTGGCGGTGGCTGTTCATCTACCCCGACGACGGGGTGGCGACGATTAACCAGCTCGTCGTGCCGGTCGGCTCGCCCATCCATTTTAAGTTGACGTCCAACGGCGTCATGAACGGCTTTTTCGTCCCCGAGCTCGGCAGTCAGATTTACACGATGGCCGGAATGACGTCGCAACTGTACCTGCAAGCGGACAATGCTGGAACCTATCCCGGCATTTCGACGAATTTCAGCGGCGACGGTTTTTCCGGCATGCATTTCGAAGTGCGCGCCCTGCCGGCTGAGGGCTACGCGCAATGGGTCGCTGGCGCCAAAGCGAGCGCCGATCGCCTCGACGCGACGAGCTACGCCGATCTCGCCAAACAGAGCGAGGACGCGAGCCCAAAGACGTTTGGCGCGATCGACGAGAAATTGTTCGGCGCGATTGTCGACGGAACCGCGCCGCCGGCTGAGGGCCCCCAAGCCCTGCCGGGAGGTCAAGATGCGCCGCGCTCGCGGTCGGGGGGATCGTGATGCTCGGCAAACTGAGCTGGTCGGCGATCCCCTTCGATCAGCCAATTCCTCTGGCGGCGTCGGTGTTGATGATCCTGGTGATCGTCGGCGCGCTCGCTTGGATCGTTCTCAGCGGCCACCTGCCGTACCTCTGGCGCGAGTGGATCACCTCGGTCGATCATAAGCGCATCGGCGTCATGTACTGCCTGCTCGCCTCGCTAATGCTGCTGCGCGGCTTCACCGACGCGATCATGATGCGCGCCCAGCAGGCGCTCGCCTTCCAGTCGCCCGGCTATCTTCCCCCCGAGCACTACGATCAGATCTTTTCCGCCCACGGCGTGATCATGATCTTTTTCGTCGCGATGCCGTTCGTGATCGGCCTGATGAACTTCGTCGTCCCGCTTCAGCTCGGCGTGCGCGACGTCGCCTTCCCGACCCTGAATTCTGTCGGCTTCTGGCTGACCGCCTCGGGCGCGCTGCTCGTCAACATGTCGCTCGTCCTTGGCGAGTTCGCCAAGACGGGGTGGCTCGCCTATCCTCCGCTCTCCGAGCTGAAATTCTCGCCGGGCGTCGGCGTCGACTACTATCTCTGGGCCCTGCAGATATCAGGCATCGGCACGCTGCTCACCGGCGTCAATTTTGTCACGACCATCCTCAAGCTGCGCGCCCCCGGCATGACCTACACCCGCATGCCGATCTTCTGCTGGACGGCGCTCGCCTCGAACCTGCTGATCGTCGCCGCCTTCCCGATCCTCACCGCAACCTTCGCGATGCTGCTGCTCGACCGCTATCTCGGTTTTCATTTCTTCTCGACCGATCTTGGCGGCAACGTGATGATGTACGTCAACCTCATCTGGGCGTGGGGGCATCCGGAGGTCTATATTCTCATCCTGCCGGCATTCGGCGTCTTTTCCGAGGTGATCGCGACCTTCTCGGGCAAGCCGGTGTTCGGCTACCGCTCGATGATCATCGCCACGATGTCGATCTGCATCCTCTCATTCCTGGTCTGGCTGCATCACTTCTTCACCATGGGCGCGGGCGCCGACGTCAACGGCTTCTTCGGCATTATGACGATGATCATCGCGGTGCCGACCGGGGTGAAGATCTTCAACTGGCTGTTCACGATGTACGGCGGCCGGGTTCGGTTCGAGACGCCGATGCTGTGGGCGCTCGCTTTCATGGTGACGTTTCTGATCGGCGGGATGACTGGCGTGTTGCTCGCCGTGCCTCCCGCCGACTTCGTGCTGCACAATTCGCTGTTTCTCGTCGCGCATTTCCATAACGTGATCATCGGCGGCGTGCTTTTTGGCGCCTTCGCCGGCTACACTTACTGGTTCCCCAAAGCGTTCGGCTTCAAGCTCGACGATCGGTGGGGTAAGGCGGCGTTCTGGTTCTGGGTCGTCGGCTTCTACGTCGCGTTCATGCCGCTCTATCTCCTCGGGCTCGAGGGCATGACGCGCCGCTTGCAGCACTACGACGTTCCGGAATGGCAACCATGGCTGGTGGCCGCCGCGGGCGGCGCACTCCTGATTCTCGTCGGAATCGCCTGCCAGATCATCCAACTCGTCGTCAGCATCCGCGACCGCGAACGGCTGCGCGACCTGACGGGCGATCCCTGGGACGGGCGCACGCTCGAATGGGTCACGACGTCGCCCCCGCCCGCTTTCAACTTCGCCGTCATGCCGAACGTATCGGGCGAAGAGGCCTATTGGGACATTAAACAGCAGGCGATCGCGCAGCGCCGCTTAAGCGATCTACCCGACTACAAGGCGATTGAGCTGCCGCGCAACAGCCCGACGGGTTTCGTCGTCGCCTTTTTCGCTGTCGTCACCGGCTTTGCGCTGATCTGGCACATCTGGTGGATGGCGGCCCTCGGGATCGCCGGCGCCTTCGTGACCTTCGTCGTTTTTGCCTGGCGCGACCATTCCGAATACGAAATGTCGGCGGGGGAACTCGCCGAGCTCGACGGCCAACGCCGCAGGGCGCGCATTGCTCTGGTGGAGGGCCGCGAGCCCGGCATCGCCGCGGTCAAATACACCCCGCCCAGCGAGCGCGATCCTCATCACGTCGGCGCTCACGCCGACCCCGACGGCGGACACAAGGGGCCCGCCCCCAAGCGCATCGTCACCGGCTACGGGTTCTGGGTCTTCCTGCTGTCGGACTTCATCATGTTCTCCGGCTTCTACGCCGCCTACGCGGTGCTATCGCAGGCGACCGCCGGCGGCCCGTCGGGCGCGAGCCTTTTCGATCTGCGCACGGTGGAGATCGAGACCGGTTGCCTCTTGTTGTCGAGCTTCGCCTGCGGCCTAGCGACGATCGCCAGCAACGCGCGCAAGCTGCTGTTGACGCAGGTCTGCTACCTCGTCACCGGGCTGCTCGGCCTCGCCTTCCTTTGGCTCGAAGTCTCGGAGTTCGCGCGCATGCTGGCCGAGGGCGCTGGTCCTCAGCGCAGCGCGTTCCTGTCGGCCTTCTTCACGCTGGTCGGTTGCCACGGCCTGCACGTGACGATCGGGCTGCTCTGGCTCGGAACGATGATGGCGCAGTTCCAGACCAAGGGCTTCCGGCCTGACATCATGCGTCGCGGGCTGTGCTTCGGATTGTTCTGGCACGCGCTTGACATCATCTGGGTCGGCATCTTCACCAACGTCTACCTTCTGGGGACCATCCCATGAGCGAACACGAGGCAGACCTTGCGGGCGTCGACGCCGCGCCCGGCGACGACATCGAAGACCACGGCGCCGCCGCCGGCGTTCGCAGCTACCTCATTGGGCTGGCGCTTGCCGCCGGCCTGACGGTCGGCTCGTTCTGGGTCGCGCATAACCACGGGCTGATTTACGCGCCCGGCGTCCCGATGGCGCTCGCGGCGCTCGCGATCGCGCAGATGGGCGTGCACCTCGCCTTTTTCCTGCACATCACGTCGGGGCCGGACAACACCAACAACGCGCTGGCGCTCGCCTTCGGCGCGCTGATCGTCGGCATCGTCATCGCCGGATCGCTATGGATCATGTACCATCTCAACGCGAACATGATGGTCCCGAGCAACATGTCGGACATGCGAATGCAGCCGTGAGTCGCGGGCCTGCGCTCAACACCGCTGGACGCGCCTGCTTTCGCGGGCCGAGCGGTATTCGTGCACGACTCTGTCGGTCAGCTCCTGGACAGACGTTTCCGCAGTTGGCTTGTCGAAAGCGATCACGCCGCCTTCGATCAGATTGACGCGATCGCAGACGTCGAAGATCTGCGCGTAATTGTGGGCGATGATGATGATCGCGATGTCGCCGCGCTCCTTCAGCCTTTGGATCAGGTCGAGGATCAACGCCAATTCCTTGACGCCCATGGCGGCGGTCGGCTCGTCGAGCAGGAGCACCTTGGCTTCTTGATAGACCGAGCGCGCGATGGCGATCGCCTGGCGCTGTCCGCCCGACAGCCTCGCGACGTCGACGTCGATAGAAGGAATTCTGACCTGCATGCGCTCGAGCATCTCGATCGCCCGCTCCCGCATCTGGCGCTGGTCGAGAACCCCGAGCGGGCCGCCGCGCGTGAGCTCGCGCTGGAGGAACATATTGCGATAGACGTTGAGCTGATCGACCAGCGCCAAATCCTGGTAGACGGCCTCGATGCCGAGCGCGCGCGCATGAGCGACCGAGCGGAATTGAATGGGCTCACCGTCGAAATAGAGCCGCCCGGCGCTCGGTTGAAAGAAGCCGGTGAGGATTTTCATCAAAGTCGACTTGCCGGCGCCGTTGTCGCCGAGCAGGCCGAGCACTTCGCCGCGGCGAAGCCGCAGGTTGATGTCCCTGAGCGCCGCGATGCGCCCGAACGACTTGCCGATGTGCTCGGCCCGCAGCGCCTCGCTTCCTAGGGCAGTTGTCATCATGCGCCTCCGCGCTCGCGCCAACGGGTCAGACGAACGTTGACCGCCATCGTCACGAGGATCGCCGCCCCGAGGATCATGTCGAAGGTGAAGGCGCTGACCCCGGAGAGGGTGAAGCCGTCCTTGAGGATTCCCAGCACCAAGGCGCCGATGAAGGCGCCGATCAACGTGCCCGAGCCACCGGTCAACAGCGTGCCGCCGATCACCGCCGCGGCGATGGCGGCGAAGGTGATTTCGGACCCTCCCGCGAGCGGGTCGATCGAGCCGATGCGGAACGCGTCGATGACGCCGGCGAAGCCCGCGAGCATGCTGCACAACACGAAATTGCGCATCTTGACGCTGCGCACCCGGATGCCGACCTCCGCGGCGGCGAGGGGATTGCCGCCCGTCGCGATGGTGTGCAGGCCGAAGCGGGTGCGGCTGAGCACGAGTTGCAAAACCACGGCGATCGCCATCGACCAGGCGAGCCTCGCCCAGACGTCGCCGCCGAATAGCGCGATGAAGGGCGCGGCTGCATTGGGCTCGACCGGAAAGCCGCCCGAGATGGTCAAAGTGAAGCCGTTGATCAGAAACATCGTTCCGAGCGTCGTAACGAAAGCGGGCACGTTGAGCAGGGTGGTGATCGCGCCATTGATCAGGCCGACGACGCCCGCCCCCGCCAACGCCAGCGCGACGGCGACGCCCGCCGGCAGTCCCGCCGCTACCCCAAAATACATGATGAACGGCGTCAGCGCGTAGACCATCCCCGCCGACAGATCGAGCTCGCCGCACACCAGCACCATCACCTCGCCGGCGGCGATGATCGAGGTGGTCGCGGTGTAATCGATTAGATTTTCGACGTTGGAGAGCGAGAGGAACGCCGAATTCGTCGACTGGAAATAGGCGGCGAGCATTGCGGCGGCGAGCAGGATGCTGGCCTCTCGCCACCGCAGCACGAACTCGCCGCCCCGCCGTAGCAGATTGGGGGACCCACCCGTCGCCAGGCGCGGGACGGAGCCGCCTATGCCGCCAATTTGGTCGGTTCCGCCCCGCATGAGAGCGTCCTCTCGTCAGGCGCCGATCGGGCCAGTGCGCGGAATGACCGCCTCCGCCGAGGAGTTGCCCTCGTAGCGACTGTGGGTCGCCCGGTAGGGCGCGACGTCGCTCTTGGCGACGAACTTCAGTCCGGTGTTGATCTCGGAGGGGCCGGTCAGGCCACCCGAGAGCTTGAACATCGCCATCTCCATGACGGTGTAGAAGCCTTGCAGGTAGGGCTGCTGATCGATGGCGAAGTCGAGATGGTCGTTGGCGATGGCGTCGAGCGTGGCGGGCAGCAGATCGAAGCCGCCCCCGCGCACGCCTTTGGCGTGCAGATCGTATTTTTCCATCGTCTTGCCCACCGCCATCGTGCTGCCCGCGTCGACCGCGAACATGCCCTTCAAGTCCTTGTGGCCGACGTAATAGGCGCCGACCCGCGAGACCTCCTCGTTGACCGTCGGACCGGTGGCGACTTCGTCGATCACGATCTTCTTGCCCGACGCCTTGATCGCGTCCTTGGCGCCGTCGAGACGCGGCTGAATGTTGAGCTGTCCCGGCGTCGCGATGAAGCCGACGACATTGCCCTCCGGCACCATTTCGACGATCCGTCGGCCGAGCGCCTGGCCGGAGGCGTAAAGATCCTGCCCGATATAGGCGAGACGATCGGCGCCCTTTGCGTCCGCGTTGTAGGAGAAGACGGGGATGCCCGCGGCGAGTGCCTTTTTGATCGGCGCGTTGAAGGCGTGCAGGTCGACCAGCGCGACCGCGATGCCGTCGACGTTCTCGGTGATCGCCGCGTTCATCGCATTGACCATGTCGGCCGCTACCGAGGTCTCCGAGCCGGCCCACTGATAGCTGGCGCCGAGCAAAGCGCAGGCATCCGCCGCGCCATATTGCGTCGGCACGAAAAACGGGTTCGTCGTCACGTGGTTGACGAAAACGAATTTCCATTTGGGATGCGTCGGCAGCCCACCCATCTCGTCGGCCGCTAACGCGGAACCGCGTGAGCCGAGCGCGCCGAACGCGAGCAGCGCGGCCCCCGAACTCAAGCCGCCGCGAAACAGGGTGCGGCGGGACAGGAACGCCAGCCGCGAGCCACGATCGTCGCTTGCATATGTCTTGGTCACTTTGATCACTCCTTCTTGGCGGAGGCGCGCCGGCGCGAAGGGATCGATCCCTTCGCAGCGTCGCCCTCTAGCGGAAGGAGCGCGTCGATCGTCGTCGCGTTGCGCGGGTGAGCCGCCTCGTCGTCCGCGAACTGGGCGGCGAGAGCGACCGCGTCGACGCGGCTTCGCAAGATGCGTCCTCCCGGACCCGGCCTTGCGTCGCAGGAGGCGAAGCGTTCGCCGGTCGATGCGCAGGAGCCTGCCGACAGATCTTTGCTGATTTTTGGCTGCGAGGTGAATTCGCGCTCACCGCGGAATTAAACCTCGGTAATCCTGCAGGTCCTTGCGCCGGTCGCGGACGCGCAGAGGACCGAACCGATGACCTCGGCCACCCCGACGGGTTTGCGACGCGCCCGATCCTAAGCCGCTACAACCCCGGCTCGTCCCACCCGCCATCCGCGGCGATCAGGGCGTCGGAGGCTTCGGGGCCCCAGCCGCCGCGCCAATAGGGGCGCAGCTCGGGCGGGACTTGCAGGATCGGATCGACCACCGCCCAGGCGGCTTCGATCGCGTCCTCGCGGGTGAACAGCGCGCCGTCGCCCGCCATCGCGTCGCCGAGCAGGCGCGTGTAGGCGGTCTGCTCGCCCGGATGTTCGTCGGCGAGCGCCAGTTCGCGCTGCTCGCCGATGAATTCCTTGCCCGGCAGTTTGACGCGCGCGGCGAGCGCGACGCCGGATTTGGGCGACAGCCGGAAGCGCACGTAATTGTGGCGCCCCGTCGCTGACAGGGCGTCGGCGAACAACCGTTGCGGCGGCGGTTCGAACTCGACCAGGACCTCAGTCGCGGTCCGTTTGAGACATTTGCCCGAGCGCAGGTAGAACGGCACGCCTTGCCAGCGCCAGGAGTTGATGAAGAGCCGCAACGCACAGAAGGTCTCAACTTGAGAGTCCTTCGCCACGCCCGGCTCGTCGCGGTAGCCGACATATTGACCACGCACCACGTCCTCGGGCTTGAGCGGTCGCATTGCGCGAAAAATCTTGGCCTTCTCGTCCTGGACGGCGCCATAGTCGCGCCCCGCTGGCGGCTCCATCGCGAGCAGCGCGACAATCTGGAAGAGATGGTTCTCGATCACGTCGCGCAGACAGCCGGCCGTCTCGTAAAAGGCGCCGCGGCCCGCGACGTCGAAATCCTCGGCCAGCGTCACCTGAACGCTCTTCACGTAACTGCGTTTCCAGATCGGCTCGAGGAACGTATTGGCGAAGCGGAAATAGAGGATGTTCATGATCGCTTCCTTGCCGAGGAAGTGATCGATGCGGAAAATGGCGTCCTCCGCGAAGGCGCGGCGCGCCACGCGGTTGAGCGCGCGGGCGCTGGCAAGATCGCGCCCGAACGGCTTTTCAACGATAACGCGCGCGTCCTGCGTCAGATCGCTAGCGCGCAGGCCGTTGATGACGGTCTCGAACAGCGCCGGCGGGATCGCGAGATAATGCGCCGGTCGCTCGGCGCCGCCGAGCGCCTGCCTGATCGCAGCGAAAGTGGAGGTCGCGTTGTAGTCGCCGCTGACGTAGACGAGCCGAGCCATCAGCCGCTCGAACGCAGCGGCGTCGTCGATGCCGCCAACTCGCGCGAGGCTGGCCTCGACCCGTTGGCGCAGTTGCTCGGGCGACCAATCGGGCGCCGCGACGCCGACGACGGGAACATCGAGCGCGTTGCTTTTGGCCAACGCATAGAGAGCCGGAATGATCATCTTGAACGCCAGGTCGCCCGTGACGCCGAAAACGACCAGCGCGTCAGAATGATCCTGGCTCATCGAAAAAACTCCGCTCGGTGGGGGATTGTTTGGGCGGCGAGGGGAAGTCCTGCCGCCGTGAGTTTGCGAACCGGGGGCCAACATGCCACAGTTTATGTGACGGCATATAGGCGCTCTCCAGCCCCCGCCTCTGAGCGTCGATCCTTATGTTTTAACACGCGAATCCAGCGCGAAGATTCCCTGTCGTGCGGATCGAGGGGCGCGTTCGCCAAGATCGGTGCGCCGCCCTACCCCGCCCCCGGCCGCGGCTCGCCGGCCCGATAGGTGGCGACAAAGCGATCGCTCCGCGTGTCGCGCAGGGCGTTGAAAAAGCGGCCACAGCCGGCTGCGTGGCGCCAGCGTTCGGCGTGCTCGCCCTTCGGATTGGCGCGGAAATAGAGGTAATCCGTCCATTGAGCGTCGCTCGCGTCGTTCGGATCGGGGCGCGTCAGGTGCGCTTGCCCGCCGTAGGCGAACTCGACTTCCGGGCGCTCCATTTGACAGTACGGACAGCGGATCAGCAGCATGGCGTGGCTCTCAATGGGCGACGGCGGCGGCGGCCGCTTCGTTGATCAGCGCGCCCGAGCGGAAGCGATCGAGCGCAAAGGGCGCGGCGATCGGGTGCGGCTCGCCGGTTGCGACCTGGTGCGCGAACAGCGCGCCGGAGCCCGGCGTCGCTTTGAAGCCGCCGGTGCCCCAGCCGCAATTAACGTAGAGGCCGGCGACCGGCGTCTTGCCGAGGATCGGCGAGCGGTCGGGCGTCGTATCGACGATGCCGCCCCAGTTGCGCAGCATCCTGAGGCGCGAGGCGAAGGGAAACAACTCGCAGATCGCCGCTAGCGTCGCCGAAGCGACATGCAACGCGCCCCTCTGGCTGTAAGAGACATAGGCGTCGGTCCCCGCCCCGATCACCAGCTCGCCCTTGTCGGACTGCGACATATAGGCGTGGATGGTGTTGGACATGACGACGCAGGGCATGACCGGCTTCAGCGGCTCGGAGACCAGCGCCTGCAACGGGAAGGATTCGAGTGGCAGACGCACGCCGGCCATGCCCATGACGACGCTCGAATGGCCCGCCGCGACGACGCCGATCCTGTTCGCGCCGATCGCGCCGCGCGTCGTCTCGACGCCGCTGACCGCGCCCGACGCGTCGCGACGGATCGCGGTCACCTCGCAATTCTCGATGATGTCGACGCCGCGCGCCGAGGCCGCCCGCGCGTAGCCCCAGGCGACGCCGTCATGGCGCGCCGTGCCGCCGGAGCGTTGCAGCGCCGCTCCGCGCACGGGATAGCGGATGGCGGGGTCGATATTGAGGACCGGGCAGAACGCCTTGGCGTCCTCGGCGCTCAGCCATTCGTTGGCGATGCCGGCGAGCCGATTGGCGTGGATATGGCGCTTTAGGGTCAACTCCTCGTGATGGCTGTGCGCGAGTTGCATCACGCCGCGCGGGGAGAACATGAGATTGTAGTTGAGCTCGGCCGAAAGCCCCGGCCACATCGCGTGGGCGTGGGCGTAGAGCGCCTCTGAGGCTTCAAAGAGATAGTTGGAGCGCACGATCGTCGTGTTGCGGCCGGTGTTGCCGCCCCCAAGCCATCCTTTTTCGAGGACGGCGACGTCGGCGAGCCCGTGCTGTTTGGCGAGGTAATAGGCGGTGGCGAGGCCGTGGCCGCCGGCGCCTACGATGACGACATCGTAAGCCGGCTTGGGCTCGGGCGAGCGCCATTGCGGCTGCCAGCCCTTGTGGCCGGTCAGCGCCTGGCGCGCGAGGCTGGCGAATGAGAACTTCACCCTTCGGCCCCCCGAGGCGGCGAGACGTCTCTGCCGCCAACTGCGACCTAACCCGTTCCGGCCGCGCCGGGCAACGCTGTCCTCGCCGAGGATCGCATTTTGCCCTTGGCGCGGCGCGAAGGGCGCTCCAATATGGCCGAGCCCTTTTGTAACCGAGCCCATTCGACTCGCCTCGCGGCGCGAATTGGGAACGCGTTCAGTTCCAGTTTGGACCGCGACATGAGTGATGACTTCCGCCGCCCGGTGTCCCTCGCCCTCGCCGCGTTGGCGATCGTCGGCTGGCTGCTGGTCTCCTATTTCTGGTCGCAGGCCGCTGACGTGCGCGCGCAGATGGACGATTCGATGAAGCGGGCTGAGCTTGCCCGCGCCGGTCTCGCCGCCGATCTGCAAAATCTGCAAAAGGCCGCCGGCTCCGCCGCCGATCTCGAGAAGCAATCCAAGGACGCGCAGGCGGCGCTCGGCGAGGCGGTTTCCGCCCGCGCCGCCGCCCAGAACGAAATTGCCGAACTGACCAAGCAGATCAGCGAGGCCAAGCTCGCCGTGTCGGGCGCCCAAGAGGAAGCCAACGCCAAGGGCCGCGACCTGGAAACCGTTCAAGCCAAGTTGCAGGACGAGAACGACCAGCTCAGCGTCGTCGAGGGGCAGATTACCGCGGCGCAGGCCAAGCTTGCCGATCTGCAGCAGCAGCTCGAGGACGCCCAGAGCCGCCTCACCGATCTGCAAAACCAGACCCAAACGCTCCAGCCGCCGAGCGACGCCGCTAAACCGAAATAAACGCGCGGCCAAAGGCGCGGGAGAGCGCGTCCGCGTTGGCGGCGACAATGCCGCGCTCGGTGATGAAGCCGTCGATCAACTCGGCCGGCGTTACGTCGAAGGCGGGATTGAGCGCCAAGGCGCCGGGCGGCGTCAGGGCGAGGCGGGCGATACGTCCATCATCGAGCCGACCGACCATGTGCGTCACCTCCTCAGCCGGCCGCTCCTCGATCGCGATCTCTGTTAGGCCGTCGCGGATCGTCCAATCGAAGGTCGTATGCGGCGCGGCGACGTAGAACGGCACGCCGTTGGCGCGCGCGCCGAGCGCCTTCAGATAGGTGCCGATCTTGTTGGCGGCGTCGCCGCGCGCGGTGATGCGATCGGCGCCGACGATCACAAGATCGACTTCGCCACGCTGCATCAGGTGGCCGCCGGCGTTGTCGACGATCACGGCGTAGGGCACGCCCTGCTGACCGAGCTCGAAGGCGGTCAGCGCCGCCCCCTGATTGCGCGGGCGCGTTTCGTCGACCAACACCCGTAACGGCACGCCGAGTTCGTGTGCCTTGTAAATGGGCGCCATCGCCGTACCCCAGTCGACGCAGGCGAGCCAGCCGGCGTTGCAATGGGTGAGGATGTTGACCGATCGGCTGAGACGACGATGGAGCGCCACAATCAGGGGCAGGCCGGCCTCGCCGATCCGTCGGTTGAGGGCGACGTCCTCCTCGCAGATCGCCCCGGCGCGCGCCCAGGCAGCGCCCGCCCGCTCAGCCGCGGGCAGCGGGGCGACTGCGCCCCGGACGTCATCGAGCGCGTGGCGCAGATTGACCGCGGTCGGCCGGCTGGCAAGGAGCGCGCGATAGGCCGTCTCCAGCGCGGAATCGTCCCCCGCGCGCCGCAGGGCGAGCGCCAGCCCATAGGCGGCGGTCGCGCCGATCAGCGGCGCCCCACGCACGACCATAGTCCGGATGGCCTCAACCGCGCCGTCGAGATCGGCGATCCGGCGGGTGAGAAAACGATGCGGCAGCGCGGTCTGGTCGATCGCCTCGACCGCGCTTCCGTCCGGGGTCGGCCAGAGCGTGCGATAGTCGCGCCCGTCGATCCTCATCGCGCCATCTCCCGGCCAAAGCCCAGAAAGCTAAGACGAATTGGCGACGCTCGGGCCGCCCCGGCGAGCGATAGGCAAGATTGAGAAGATTCTCAACCGTGTTAGAACCAATCCAGCGACGGCGCGCCCGAAAGGAAGACAGATGGATCAGCAGACCCCTGAAGCGTTGAGCGCCAAGACCATTTCGCTGCCCGATATGCGTGTCTACACCGCCGACGAACTCAAGGCGGCGGTGCTCGGCAAGCTGACCTACGCGGTGGGTAAGAACAGTATCGCCGCAAGCCAGCGCGACTGGTTCCTCGCCGTCGCCTTCGCCACCCGCGACATCGTCGTCGAACGGTGGATCGAAGCCACCACCGCCACCTATCAAGACAACCGCAAGCGCGTCTACTACCTCTCGCTTGAGTTCCTCATCGGTCGCCTGCTGTTCGATGCGATGACCAACCTCGGCATCGTCGAGCCGATGACCGCCGCGCTTTCGCAGCTTGGCCTCGACCTCGCCGCGCTACGGAAGGTCGAATCCGACGCTGCGTTAGGCAATGGCGGTCTCGGTCGGCTCGCGGCGTGTTTCATGGATAGCATGGCGACGTTGTCGATCGCCGCTTACGGCTACGGCATTCGCTACGACAACGGCCTGTTTCGGCAGATCATCCGCAACGGCTGGCAGCAGGAGACGCCGGAAGACTGGCTCGCCCACGGCAATCCTTGGGAATTCGAGCGGCCGGAGGTCAGCTATCCGATTGGTTTTGGCGGCCTGGTTGAGGCGGTCGGCGACGGCGAAGCGGAAATCCGCCACGTCTGGCGCCCTGGCGAGACGGTCGAAGCCATCGCCTACGACACGCCAATCGCCGGCTGGCAAGGGCGCCACGTCAACACGCTGCGCCTGTGGTCGGCGCGCTCGGTCGACCCGCTGAAGCTCGACGCGTTCAATGCAGGCGACTATGTCGCGGCCCTGTCCGACTCCGTGCGCGCCGAGGCGATCTCCAAGGTGCTCTATCCGAGCGACGCCACGCCGGCCGGTCAGGAATTGCGGTTGCGGCAGGAATATTTCTTCGCTTCGGCTTCGCTGCTCGACCTCGTGCGCCGCCACGTCAAACAATTCGGCGACATCCGCTCGCTGCCCGACCACGCCGCCGTCCAGCTCAACGACACGCATCCGGCGATCGCCGTCACCGAGCTGATGCGCATTCTCGTCGACCTTAATCAAATCCCGTGGGCGGAGGCTTGGGACATCACCCAGCGCGTCTTCTCCTACACCAACCACACGCTGCTGCCCGAAGCGTTGGAAAGCTGGCCGGTGCCGCTGATGGAGCGGCTGCTGCCGCGCCACATGCAGATCATCTATCTCATCAACGCCGTGCATCTCGATGCGGCGCGCCGCAAGGGGCTCGGCGATCCCGCCCTGCTCGCTTCAATCTCCCTGATCGACGAGCACGGCGGGCGACGGGTGCGGATGGGCAGCCTCGCGTTCGTCGGCTCGCACAAGATCAACGGCGTTTCGGCGCTCCACACCGAACTGATGCGCCAGACCGTGTTCCGCGATCTCGACCTCGCCTGCCCCGGCCGCATCACCAACAAGACGAATGGCATCACCTTCCGTCGCTGGCTGATCGAGTGCAATCCGCGCTTGGCCAACATCATTGTGGGGGTCGCCGGCGAGAAGGCGCTGGAGGACCCCGATGTCTTGCGCAAGCTCGCCGCCCATGCCGACGACCCCGCGCTGCACGAGCAGGTCGCGCTCGCGCGCCGCGCCAACAAGCTCGAGCTTGCCAAGCTCATGGCGCAGACGCTCAACCTGCGTATCGACCCCGACGCGATGTTCGACATCCAGGTCAAGCGCATCCACGAATACAAGCGGCAACTGCTCAACATTCTTGAGACAATCGCGCGCTACAACGCCATTCGCGCCAATCCGACGATCGATTTTGCGCCACGCGTGAAGATCTTCGCCGGCAAAGCGGCGGCGAGCTACGTTCAGGCCAAGCTGATCATCAAGCTCGCCATCGACGTCGCCCGCGTCGTCAACTCCGACCCGACCGTGCGCGGCCTGCTGAAGGTCGCCTTCCTGCCCAATTACAACGTCTCGCTCGCCGAGACGATCATGCCCGCCGCCGATCTCTCCGAGCAGATTTCAACCGCTGGGATGGAAGCCTCCGGCACCGGCAACATGAAGATGGCGCTCAACGGCGCCCTCACCGTCGGCACGCTCGACGGCGCCAATGTCGAGCTCAAGCAGCTGGTCGGCGACGACAACATCTTCATTTTCGGATTGACCGCGGGCGAGGTCGAAGCCTCGCGCGCGCAGGGCATCGACTCGAGCGAGCGCATCGCCGCCTCGCCGATCTTGCGCGAGGCGCTCGAAGAAGTCGCCAACGGCGTGTTCTCGCCCGACGACCGCGCCCGCTACGCCGGCTTGGTCGAAAACCTGACGCACCACGACTATTTCATGGTCTGCGCCGATTTCGACGCCTATTGGGCGACGCAGCTCAAGATCGACGCGGCTTGGCACGATCGCAAGCGCTGGTTGCGCATGAGCATTCTCAACACCGCCAATGTCGGCTGGTTCTCGTCCGACCGCACCATCGCCGAATACGCGCGTGAGATTTGGAACGCGCCTCTGCGTCCCCTGGCCTGAACTGGAGCGTCAAATGGGGGAAACGCCGCGGTCGAGCGAGGAAGGCTGGCGGGCGCATGTCGCCGACATCGAGGCGATCGCCGCCGCGCGTCAGGCCGATCCCTTCGCCGTCCTCGGGCCGCATCTGACCGAGGCCGGCTGGGCGATCCGCGCCTTCGCCCCCGACGCGGTCAGCCTTGCCGCGATGACGCGCGAGGGCGTGCCGATTGTCGAGCTTACGCGCCGCAGCGGCGACTTTTTTGAAGGGCTGGTCCCCGGCGCCGCCGAGCGGCCTCGCTACCGCCTTGCGGTCAAGCGGGTGGATGGGAGCGAGATCTACGACGACCCCTACGCGTTCGGCCCGGTGCTTGGGCCGCTCGACGAGCACCTGCTCGTCCAGGGCGAGCATCACCTGCTCTACAAGCGACTGGGCGCTCAGCTCATCCGGCACGAAGGCGCGGCCGGGGTCGCCTTCGTCGTCTGGGCGCCGAACGCCTCGCGCGTTTCGGTGGTCGGCGATTTCAACATGTGGGACGGACGTCGCTGCCAGATGCGCAAGCGGGTCGATAGCGGCCTGTGGGAGATTTTCGTCCCCGGCATGACCGCTGGCGCCGTCTACAAATACGAGATCGTCAGTGCCGACGGCGTGCTGCAGCCGCTGAAAGCCGACCCGCTCGGTTTCGCCGCCGAGGTGCGCTCTTCGACCGCCTCGGTCGTCGCCGACACCGAGCATTTCGCCTGGAGCGACCACGACTTTCTCGAGCGCCGCCAGCAGGGCGAAGCGCGGCGCAAGCCGATGTCGATCTTCGAGGTTCATCTGGGCTCGTGGCGGCGCGGCGAGGACAATCGCTTCCTCACCTATGATGAGCTCGCCGACCAGCTCGTCCCATACGCGGTCGATCTCGGCTTCACCCATCTCGAGCTACTGCCAATCGCCGAACATCCGCTCGACGCCTCCTGGGGCTACCAGCCGATCGGCCTGTTCGCGCCGACCAGCCGCTTCGGGACGCCCGAAGGCTTCGCCCGTTTCGTCGATCGCGCCCACGTCGCCGGGCTCGGGGTGATCCTCGACTGGGTGCCGGCGCATTTTCCGACCGACGCCCACGGCCTCGCCCATTTCGACGGCGGCCCGCTCTATGAACACGCCGACCCGCGCCGCGGCTTCCATCCCGACTGGAACACCGCGATCTACGATTACGGCCGGCACGAGGTCGCCAATTTCCTCTACGCGAGCGCGCTCTATTGGGTCGACCGCTTCCACATCGACGGCCTAAGGGTCGATGCGGTCGCCTCGATGCTCTATCTCGACTATTCGCGCAAAGCGGGCGAATGGCTACCCAACGCCGATGGCGGCAACGTGAACCACGACGCCGTCGGCTTCCTCAGGCGCGCCAACGAACTCGTCTACGGCGGGTTTCCCGGAGCGGTGATGATCGCCGAGGAATCGACGGCCTTTTCCGGCGTGTCGCGCCCAACCAGCTCGGGCGGCCTCGGCTTTGGCTTCAAGTGGAACATGGGTTGGATGAACGACACGCTCGACTACATGTCGCGCGATCCGATCTATCGCCGCTGGAGCCACGACAAGATGACTTTCGGCCTGCTCTACGCCTTCTCCGAGAATTTCGTCTTGCCGATCTCCCACGACGAAGTGGTGCACGGCAAAGGCTCGCTGGTCGGCAAAATGCCGGGCGACGAATGGCGGCGCTTCGCCAATGCGCGCGGCTTCCTCGGCTTCATGTGGGGGCATCCGGGCAAGAAGCTGCTGTTCATGGGCCAGGAATTCGGCCAGACGACCGAGTGGAACGCCAACGAGTCCTTGCCTTGGTGGCTGCTCGACCATTGGCCGCACAAGGGCGTGCAGGCCTTGGTGCGCGATCTCAATCGCCTCTATCGCGAGACGCCGGCGCTGCACGCGCGCGACTGCGAGCCCGAGGGCTTCCGTTGGATCGTCGTCAATGACGAGAACCAGTCGGTCTTCGCCTTCCTGCGTCTTGGCGAGGGCGACGATCCATCGGTCGTCGTGGTGTGCAATTTCACCCCAGAGGTGCGCCACAACTACCGCGTCGGCCTGCCGCGCGCCGGGCGCTGGAGCGAGGCGCTCAACACCGATAGCGAACGCTACGGCGGCTCCAACGTCGGCAACCTCGGCGGCGTCGTCGCCGAGGAGCGGGGGCTGCACGGCCAGCCAGCTTCCGCCTCGCTAACGCTGCCGCCGCTCGCCACCGTCTTCTTCACATGTGAGGCGCGGTGAGGCCCCGCCGCGCTCGACCAAACGGCCCTCGGGAGGAGTTCGTCATGTCCCCGCAGAACACCAAGAAAGAACCAGCGCCCAGCCCCCCCTACGCCCGTCACGCGATGGCCTATGTGCTCGCGGGCGGACGCGGCAGCCGGCTGATGGAGCTGACCGATCGGCGCGCCAAGCCGGCCGTCTATTTCGGCGCCAAATCGCGCATCATCGACTTTGCGCTATCGAACGCGTTGAACTCCGGCATCCGGCGCATCGCGGTGGCGACGCAATACAAAGCCCACAGCCTGATCCGCCACATGCAACGCGGCTGGAACTTCTTTCGTCCCGAGCGAAACGAAAGCTTCGATATCCTGCCGGCCTCGCAGCGCGTGTCCGAGACGATGTGGTACCTCGGCACCGCCGACGCTGTCTATCAGAACATCGACATCATCGAGAGCTACGCGCCCCAATACATGGTGCTGCTCGCGGGCGACCATATCTACAAAATGGACTACGAGAAGATGCTGCAGCAGCACGTCGAGTCCGGCGCCGACGTCACGGTGGGCTGTCTCGAGGCGACGCTGGCCGAGGCGCGTGACTTCGGCGTCATGGGCGTCGACGAACACGACCGCATCCTGTCGTTCCTCGAGAAGCCGAAAAACCCGCCTTCGATGCCGGGCAAGCCGGACACGGCGCTGTGCAGCATGGGCATCTACGTCTTCGACACCAAATTCCTGATCGAACAATTGCATCGCGACGCCGCCGATCCCAACTCCGCGCATGATTTCGGCAAGGACATCATTCCCTATCTGGTCACCAACGGCAAAGCGGTGGCGCACCATTTCTCCGGCTCCTGCGTCGTCGCCAACGCGGAGTCGCATGTCTACTGGCGCGACGTCGGGACGGTGGACGCCTATTGGGCGGCCAATGTTGATCTCACCGACATCGTGCCCGACCTCGATCTCTATGACCGCGCCTGGCCGATCTGGACCTACGGCGAGATCACGCCGCCGGCCAAATTCGTCCACGATGTCGATGGGCGGCGCGGCGTCGCCGTCTCCTCCGTGGTGTCGGGCGGCTGCATCATCTCCGGCGCCGCCGTGTCGCGTTCGCTGCTGTTCACCGGCGTGCGGGTGCATTCCTACGCGACGGTTCACGAGGCGGTCGTGATGCCCTACGCGCGGATCGGTCGCGGCGCGCGGCTGAAGAAGGCGATCATCGACGCCGGGGTCGTCATCCCCGACGGTCTGGTGGTGGGTGAAGATCCCGAGCTCGACGCCAAGCGCTTCCGCGTTTCCGAGGGCGGCGTCGCCCTCATCACCCAACCGATGCTGGACAAGCTTGCGAAATGAGTTCGTTCTCCGTCCTGTCGATTGCCTCCGAAATCTATCCGCTAATCAAGACTGGTGGCCTCGCCGACGTCGCCGGCGCGCTGCCGGCTGCGCTGGCGCGCGAAAACGTCGCGATCCACACTTTGTTGCCCGGCTATCCGGCGGTGATGGCCAAGCTCGAATCCGCCGCGCCGGTTCACGTCTATTCTTCGCTGATGGGCGCGCCGGCCCGGGTGCTCTCCGCGCGCGCCGGCGGGCTCGACCTCTTCGTGCTCGACGCGCCGCTGTTCTTCGACCGGCCGGGATCGCCCTATCTCGACCCCGGCGGGCGCGACTGGCCTGACAACGACCTGCGCTTTGCGGCGCTGGCGCGCGCCGGCGCCGATCTCGCCAAAGGCGCGGTCGCCGGCTTTGCCCCCGATGTCGTCCACGCGCATGACTGGCAGGGGGCGCTGACCGCAGTCTATCTCCACTACGACGGCGGCCCGCGGCCCGCGAGCATCCTCACCATTCACAACATCGCCTTTCAGGGCCATTTTCCCGCCGCGACCCTTACCGCGATCGGCCTGCCGGCCCGGGCGATGTCGATCGACGGCGTCGAATATTTCCGCGGCGTCGGCTATCTCAAAGGCGGCCTGCTCTTCTCCGACCGCATCACCACCGTCTCGCCGACCTATGCGCGCGAGATCATGACCCCGGAATTCGGCATGGCGCTCGACGGCCTGCTGCGCGGGCGCGCGGACGTCGTCGAAGGCATCGTCAACGGCATCGACGACGCGGTGTGGAACCCCGCCACCGACCCCGAGATCGCCGTCAATTACAGCGCGCTGCGCATCGACATGCGCGGGCGCAACAAGGCGGCGCTGCAGCGGCGCTTCTCCCTCGCTGTCGACCCCGCCCCGCCGCTGTTCGGCGTCATCTCCCGCCTCACGCTGCAGAAGGGGCTCGACCTGCTGCTCGCCGAGCTGCCCACGCTGATCGGCCAGGGCGCCCAAATCGCGGTGCTCGGTTCGGGCGACAAGCCGCTTGAAGAGGGCTATGTCGCCGCCGCGGGCGCGCATCCGGGCGCGGTCGGTTGCACCATCGGCTATGACGAAAACCTGTCGCACCTGATGCAGGCGGGCATGGATTTCATTGTCGTGCCCTCGCGCTTCGAGCCCTGCGGCCTCACGCAGCTTTATGCCCTGCGCTATGGCGCGACGCCGATCGTCGCCCGAGTCGGCGGCCTTGCCGACACCGTGATCGACGCCAACGAAGCGGCGCTCTCGGCCGGGGTCGCCACCGGTCTGCAATTCTCCCCGCCCTCGGCGCCCTCGCTCGCCCACGCGCTGCGGCGCGCGCTTGCACTCTACGCGGACGACGCTTCGATGCACCGCACCCGCCTCAACGGCATGCGCGCCGACGTTTCCTGGCGTGGACCGGCCAAGCGATACGCGGCGCTCTACCGCGCAGCCGCCAGGACCAACGCATGAATGACGCGTCCGCCATCGACAAGCCGCTCGGCGTCACGCTGACCGCAAGCGGCGCGGAGGTCGCGGTCTATTCGGCGCGCGCGAGATCGGTCGATCTCTGTCTCTTCGACCAAACGGGCGCCAAGGAGGCGGGGCGCCAACGCCTGACACGCGGCGATGACGGCGTCCACCGCGCTTCGGTCACCGGCCTCACAGCCGGCGCCCGCTATGGCCTCCGAGTCGATGGACCGTTCGATCCGCTGCGCGGCGACCGCTTCGACGCCGCCAAGCTGCTCGCCGACCCTTACGCGCTCGCCTTCGATCGACCGTTTCGCCTGCATAAGTCGATGTTCGAGCTCGGCGCCGATAGCGGCGCCTTTGCACCCAAGGCCATCGCGCTCGCCCCGCCGCCAAGCGAGCCCGGCCGCTTGCGCGTCGCCTGGGACGAGACCGTCATCTACGAAGCGAACCTGCGCGGACTGACCCGGCTGCGCCAGGACGTGTCGGAGGCGGCGCGTGGGACCTTCGCCGGCCTTGCGCACCCGGCGATCGTCGAGCACCTGCGCGGGCTCGGCGTCACCACCGTCGAAATCATGCCAGCGGATGCTTTCGTCGACGAGCGTCATCTGCCCCCGCTCGGCCTGTCGAACGCCTGGGGCTACAATCCGGTCGTGCTCGGCGCGCCCGATCCGCGCCTTGCGCCGGGCGGCTGGGCTGAGGTGCGCGCCGCAACCGACGCGCTACACGCGGCGGGCCTCGAGGCGGTGCTCGACATTGTGCTCAACCACAATGGCGAGAGCGACGAATTCGGCCCGACGATTTCGTTGCGCGGCCTCGACAACGCCACCTACTTTCGTCTCCTGCCAAACGATCCGGCGCGCTACATCAACGACATGGGCTGCGGCAATTGCCTCGCGCTCGACCGAGGGCCGGTCGTCGCGATGGCGATCGCCGCGCTGAAGCGCTGGATGATTCTCGGCGGCTTCGACGGCTTTCGCTTCGATCTTGCGGTCGCGATCGGCCGGCGCGACTGGGGCTTCGACGCTCAGGCGCCCCTGTTTCAGGCGATCGCCGCCGATCCGGTGCTCTCGCAGGCCAAGCTGATCGCCGAGCCCTGGGACATCGGGCCGGACGGCTACAAGCTCGGCGCCTTTCCCGAGAGCTGGGGCGAATGGAACGACAAGTTCCGCGACTCCGCGCGCCGCTTCTGGCGCGGCGACGCGCGCCAGCGCGGCGAACTCGCGACCCGCCTCGCCGGCTCGCGCGATGTCTTCGCGCAAGCCCACGCGCCGGCCAAAAGCATAAACTACATCGTCGCCCACGACGGCTTCACGCTCGCCGACCTCGTCGCCTTCGATCACAAGCACAATGAGGCGAACGGCGAACACAATCGCGACGGCTCGGACGCCAATTTCTCCTGGAACCACGGCGAGGAAGGTCCGAGCGACGACCCGGCCATCATCGCGGCGCGCGCCCGCGACATGCGCAATCTTCTGGTGCTGCCTTTCGTCGCCCGCGGCACGCCGATGCTGGCGATGGGCGCCGAACTCGGCTTCAGCCAGAACGGCAACAACAACGCTTACGCGCAAGACAACGCCACCACCTGGATCGACTGGAGCAACGCCGACGCCGGGCTGATCGCCTTCGTCGGCCGGCTGGCGGCGCTGCGCCGGGCCCATCCGGCGCTCTCGCGCTCGGCCTGGCTCAGCGGCGCGCCGATTGGCGAGGGCGGCCCGCCCGACATCGAGTGGCGCGACGGCAAAGGCGCGCTGAGTACGGCGGCGCAATGGGATGCGCCCGACAACGACACGCTGGTGGCGGTGTTCGCCGCGCGCGCTTCGGGCGGCCTCGACCGGGTCGCTGTCGCGCTCAATCCCGGCGCCGAAAGCTTCATGGTGCGCCTGCCCGAGGCGCGCTCGGGCAAGAGCTGGCGCATTCTGCTCGACACCAGCGACGACACGGTCGTAGACATGACGCCCCCCCTCGCCGACCGCGCGCGCATCGCCGCGCACGCGACGCTGATCCTCGCCGAGATCGACGCGCCCAACCCGCGCCTGCGCGCGCCCTCCTCGCGCGACGTCGACTCGCTCGCGGAAGCTGCCGGCATCGCCGGCGACTGGTGGGACATCACTGGCAAGCGCGCGATCGTCTCGCCCGAGACCAAGCTGGCTCTGCTCGCGGGCCTCGGCCTGCCCGCCGCCACGCAAGGACAAGCGCGAGAGAGCCTCACCCGGCTGGTCGAGGAGACGAGCGCGCGCCGCCTGCCGATGGTGCACGTGAGCCGGCTCGACCGGCCGCGCCTCGTTCCCTTACGCTTCGCTCCCGATCAGACGGAGCGGCCGATGGCCGCGACGGTGCTGAGCGAGGACGGGCGCACGATCGACTTCGGCGCCGAGCCGGGCGACCCGGAAAGCTCGGGGCTCGCGGACGGACGCACCATCGTTGAGCGCATGATCGCGCTACCCGAACTACCGGTCGGGCGCCACCGTCTGATCGTCGACCACGTCGAATGCGCGCTGACGATCGCCCCTTCGGAAGCGCACCTGCCGATCGGCGCGCTCAGGCGCCGCTTCGGCGTCGCGGCGCAGCTGTATGCGCTCAGGCGCGAGGGCGACCAGGGGATCGGCGATTTCTCGACCCTTGCCAAAGCGGCCGCACTCGCGGGCGAACGCGGCGCGGCCTTCGTCGGCCTCAGCCCGCTGCACGCGCTCTACCCTTGGGACCGCGAGCGGGTGAGCCCCTATCACCCCTCGGACCGGCGCTTTCTCGACGCCCAATACATCGACGTGCTCGATGATTCCGGCCTGCCGCAGGACGAGACTGGCGCCGCCGCGCTCGCCGCCGAAGCCGAGGCGATCCGCGCCGCCTGCGCCTCTGGCGGGGTCGACTATCCCGCCCTCTGGGCGATCAAGCACCGGGCGCTGGTCGCGCGCTACGCCTCTTTCGCGCGCGCTCGCGCAGCGCGGCCAGGCGATCCGATCTTCGCCGACTACGACCGCTTCATCGCCGCTGGCGGCGACGCGCTGCAGCGTCTTGCGGTCTTCGAGGCGGTTGCGGCGCGGCGCGGGGGCGAGGACTGGCGCCGCTGGCCCGCCCCTTTGCGCGATGGCGAGGCCGCCGCGCTCGGCCAGGTCGCGGGCGAGGAATCCAACGTCGTCTCGCTCGTCCTGTTCGCGCAATGGCTCGCCGACCGTCAGCTCGCCGCCGCGGCGGCCAAGGCCAAGCAAAGCGGCCTCGACATCGGCTTCTATCGCGATCTTGCTGTCGGCGCGGCGCCCGATGGCGCGGAGAGCTGGGCGCGGCGCGCGGAACTTGCGCTCACCACCAGCGTTGGCGCGCCGCCCGATCCGTTCTCGGCGCAGGGCCAGGTGTGGAACGTGCCGCCGCCCAATCCGCTCGCTGCGGCACGCGAGGGTTTTCGCGGCTTCTCGGCGCTGATCGCGGCCAACATGCGCCACGCCGGCGTGCTGCGCATCGACCATGCGATGGGCCTTGCGCGGCTGTTCGTCATTCCCGACGGCGCCAAGCCGGCGGAGGGGGCCTATCTCGCCTATCCAGTCGACGACCTGCTCGGGTTGCTCGCGCTCGAGAGCCAGCGGGCTCAATGCATGGTGGTCGGCGAGGATCTCGGCACCGTGCCGCAGGGCTTCAGCGAAAAACTCAGGCGCACCGACATCCTCGGCACCCGCGTGCTGTGGTTTGAGCGGCGTGGCGCCGACTTTCTGCCGCCCGCCGAATACACCGCGCTCGCGGTCGCCTGCGTGTCGACCCACGATCTGCCGACCTTCGCAGGCTGGTGGAGCGGCGCCGATATCGCCGAGCGGCTCAGCCTCGAACTCATCTCGCTCAAGGACGCCGAACGCCAGATCGCCGACCGCCTGGTGGAAAAGCAGGCGCTCGCGACGGCGCTACGCGAACGCGGCCTGATCACCGACCCACCCGACTTCGCCGCGCTGCCTTCGGACGCACTCGCCGCCGCGGTGCATGCCTTTCTCGCCAGTTCGGGCTCGGTGCTGATCAGCGCCCAGCTCGACGATCTTGCCGGCGAGCTGCGCGCGACCAACCTGCCTGGCACCGATCGCGAGCGGCCCAACTGGCGCCACAAGCTGACGCTGACGATCGACGCGCTGTTCGCTTCGCCGCGAGCGAAGGAGATCGTCGCGGCGATGGCGGAGGGGCGGAGATAGCGAAACGTGTCATCCCTTCCCCCCGCCTGCTGGGAGAAGGGGATCGTGCGGCGGGCGACAAAGGGAGTTGAACTGCGGTCATGGCGGAGGAGGCGGTTCTCAATCTCTTCGTCTCCTCGCCCGGCGACGTGCAGAGCGAGCGTGAGCGAGTCGACTTCGTCGTCGAGCGGCTCAACGCCGAGTTTTCCGGCCGCGTGCGCATCCGCACGATCCGCTGGGAGACGCGCTTCTACTCATCGCACGAGACCTTCCAGACCCAGATCCCCGAGGCCAGCGCTTGTGACCTGGTGCTGGCAATCTTCGGCGCGCGGCTCGGCTCGCCCCTGCCTGAACACTTTCCGCCGATGGCTTCGGGCGAGCCCTATCCCACCGGCTCGGCCTACGAGGTCCTCAGCGCGATCGAGGCGCGCCGGCGCGGCCAGGGCGTGCCCGACATCTACGTCTTCCGCCGCCCGCAAGCGCCACTGGTCGCGCTCGACGCCGCCGACCGCGCCGATATCGAAGAGCAATGGCGGCGGCTGACCGCGTTCTTCCAGACCTGGTTTCGCACGCGCTCGGGCGAATTTCTCGCCGCGTTCCAGGAATTCGACACGACCGACGACTTCGCCCACAAGGTCGAGGATTGTCTGCGCCAATGGCTGGCGCGGCGTGGGTTCGCCGCTGAAGGGGAGAAGTGGGACCGCGCGCGCCTCGGCTCGCCCTTTCCCGGCCTCGCGGCATTCGACGCCAGCCGCAGCGGCGTCTTCTTCGGCCGCACGCTGGTGATCGAGCAGGCGATCGGCCGCCTGCGCGAACTCGAAGCCCGGCAGCAGGGCGCCGCGCACGCCTCCTTCCTGCTGCTGATCGGCGCAGCGGGCTCTGGCAAGTCCTCGCTGCTGCGCGCCGGTCTCGCGCCGCGGCTCGTCATGCCGGGCGTCTTTCCCGAGGTCGACCTGTGGCGCAGCGCAATCCTCGCCCTCGACGCCGACCCGTTCGCTGCGCTGGCCGAGGCCTGCTGTCGCAGGGCGCGCTCGGGCCGGAATTATCGCAGGGGCCGTTCCGCGCCAAGGACCTGCTCGCCAAGCAACTCGGCGGCGATCCAGACATCGCCCTCGCGCCGTTGCACGACGCGCTGGATCGCGCCGCCGAGCAACGCCGCCGCGAGGCCAATTTTGACGCGCCGCGCCCTGCCCGGCTGTTCCTCGTCCTCGATCAGGCGGAGCGATTGTTCAGCGAGGCCTCGCCCGAGGTCGCGGCGCGCTTTGCCGCGCTGCTCGCCGCACTGACGCGTCAGCGCCTCGCGACGATCGTCTTCGCCCTGCGCAGCGACGCCTATGCGCGCTTCCAGGCGGTCGCGCCGCTGGTGGCGCTGCGCGAAACCGGCGCGAGCCTCGATCTTTTGCCGCCGACGACCAGCGAGCTGGAGGAGATGACGACGCGCCCGGTCGCACTCTGCGATCCGCCGCTCGCCTTCGAGCGGGTCGACGGCCGCTTCCTCGCCGCCGAGCTGGTCGCCGACGCGCGCGGCGGCGACGCGCTGCCGCTGTTGCAGATGACGCTGGACCGCCTGACCGGCGCGGAAGCCAAGCGCGGCGACGGCGTCCTGCGCTTTGCCGATTATCGCGGAATGGGCGCTGCGGTCACCGAGACCGCCAACGAGGCGATGGCCGGCCTCGACCCCGCGGCGCGCGCCGAACTGCCCAATCTGATCGCCGGCCTAGTGCGCGACGTCGCGGCCGATCCCGTCACCGGCGCGCCAACGCCGGTGATCGGCGCGCTCGACCGCACGTCATTCGAGGCCGGCCGGCCGCAACGGCGCGCGCTGATCGAGGCCTTCGTCGCCAAGCGCCTGCTCACCGCAGAGGGCGACGCGGCGAGCGAGCGCGTCCGGCCGACCCACGAGGCCCTGCTGCGCATCTGGCCGCAGGCGACCGCGATCATCGCCGAATCGACGCAATTGCTGCGCGTGCGCCACGCGCTCGCGCCGTTGGTGCGCGACTGGGCGGAGGCGACGGCGCCCGACAAGCCGCGCCACCTCGACATCTCTCCCGCCCTGCTCGACGGCGCCCAGCGTTACATCGAGCGCTTCGGCGACGAGGCGAGCCCGGCCACCCGCGTGTTCGTCGCCAGCGCCGGCGCCGCCGCCGCCGAGCGCCGGAACCGCGAACTCGAAGAGAGCCGCCGCCGCGCCGCCGACGCCGAGGCGATCGCCGCCGCCACCAAACGCGTCGCGCGCCGTACCGGCGTCGGGCTGGTCGTCGCGCTTGTCCTCGCTGCGCTCGCCGGCTGGCAGTGGCGCGTCGCGCAGGTTCAGCGCGTCCGCGCCGAGCGCGACCTGGCGCTCGCCACTCAAACCGCAGACGGGCTGGTGTTCGATCTGGCGCAGAAGTTCCGCCACGTCGCCGGCGTGCCAAGGGACGTGGTCAAGGACATCCTCGCTCAGGCGCGCGCCCTGCAGGAGCAATTGCTCGGCGCCGGCGAATCCAGCGTCAAGCTCAACGCCAATCACGCCGCGGCGCTCGGCGAGACTGCAGTCACCGAGCTCGCACTGGGCGAGGCCCCCGACGCGCTGAAGCTCGCTCAGCAGGCGCGCGACATTTACGCCAAGCTGCTCGCCGGAGCGCCGGGCGATGTCCGCTACGTCCACGACCTCGCTTATTCCGAGGGCACGATCGGCGCGATCCTGCAGCGACAGGGCGACGCCTCCGGCGCTGAGGCCGCCTATGGACGCGCGCGCGACCTCGAGACCGCCGGACTTGCGCGTACGCCTGACGATCCCATGCTGCGCGCCGACCTGTGCCTGACTTTGCAGGATATCGGCAACGCGCTGAAGGCGCGCGGCGACCTCGCCGGCGCGCTGACGCTGTTCCGCCAGGCCTTGACGATCGCCCAGGCGCTCTCTGACGCGACGCCGGCCGATCTCGCCGCGCGCAACCGGCTGGCGATCGCGCATCGCAATGTCGGCGACGCGCTGTTGCAACAGAAGGCGATCGACGATGCGGCGGTCGAATTCGACGCGGCGAGCGCCATCGCCGCCAAGCTCGCGAGCGAAAACCCCGACGACACGCTGTTGCAGCGCGACTACACGCTGAGCCAGGAGCGCCAGGGCGAAACGCTGACCGCCAAGGGCGATTTCGCCAGCGCACTCAAGGCTTTTGCGGCGGGCGAGGCGACGGCGATCGCCATGGCGGCGCATGATCCGAGCAATCTCGAATGGCAATACGACATCGCAATCGGCCACGTCGAAGTCGGCGACGCCGATCAGGCGTTGGGCGATCCCACCGCCGCAGCGCAGGCCTTCCGCGACGCGGCGGCGATCGATGCGGCGTTGACCGCCCATGACGCTTCCAACGCGCAATGGAGCGAGCACGAGTGGACCAGCCTGCAACGGCTCGCCGGCGCGCTGACGAGCAGCGGCGGCGCGAGCGCGGCGCTCGCGACCAATCGCGACGCGCTGGCTTTCGCGAAATCCGTCGCAGCGCGCACGCCGGGTGAAGCAGGCTGGGCGCGGCGCGTCGTCCAGGCCGAGACCGCGGTCGGCCAGACCTTGCTGGGCGCCAACGATCTCGATGGCGCGCTCGCCGCCTATCGCGACGCCGTGGCGAGCACCGACGCCTCGCCGATCGTCAAGGACGGGCGCGGCGACGCGTTCGTCGCGCTGACCGGCCTCGCCGGCGCTTTGTCGCTCAAGGGCGATACGCCCGGCGCCCTCGCCGCTTACGTGCGCGCCGAGGGCCTGGCGCGCGATCGGATCGTCGATGACGCAAAGACGCCTGCCTTGCGCGGCCAACTGGCGACCCTGCTGGTCGCCGAGGCTCACGCCAAGCTCAAGGCCGGCCAAGGCGACGACGCGGTTGCGGCGTTGCGCGAGGCGGCGGCGCTCGCCAAGACTCTCGCCGCCGAGGACGGGGCCGAACCGCTATGGGCCAAGACCGAGGGGGTCGCCCTCGACCGGCTTGGCGACACCCTGCGCGCGGGTGGCGATTTCGACGGCGCCGCGGGCGCCTATCGTGACAGCCTCGCCGTCGCCGACGGCCAGCCGGCGCCGGTTCGCGGGACAGTCGAGGCGCGCACGAGCGCGGCGACGACGCAAGAGGCGCTTGGCGCGGTCCTCGACGCGCAAAAAGAATACGCCGCCGCGCGCGCCGCCATCGCCGCGGCGATCGCATTGCGCCACGGCCTTGCCGACGAAAAGCCCGACGACGCCACACGCCGGCGCGCCGAGCTCATCGACGACAACCTCGCCGGCCGTCTCGCCATCGCGGCAGGGGATGGCGCAGGGGCGCTGGCGCTGTACCGCGACGGTTTATCCGTCGCCCGCGCGCTCGCGGCGCGCCCTGACGCCGGCGACCTGGCGCGCGGCGACCTTACGATTTCGCTGGCGCTGGTCGGCGGCGCGCTCGCCGCCGGCGGCGACGAGGCAGGCGCGAGCGCCAACTTCGCCGAAGGCCTGCCGCTCGCGCAGGGGCTCGCCGCCAAGGCGCCAAGCAATCCCCAATACCGCAGCGAAGCGTGGCTGCTGGCCATCGACCTCGGCGACGCGCGCCTCGCCGCCAAGGCCTATCCCGAAGCGCTCGCCGCCTATGTCGCGGCGCACGACTCCGCCGCGAGCGCGCTCGCCGCCGACGCCAAGGACGCCGATGCGGCGAGCCGTCTGAAGACGAGCGTCGCCAAGATCGGGCTGCTCGCCAACGCGATGCTGATCGCGCACGACTTTTCCGGCGCGCTTGGCGCGCTCGATCAGGCGAAGCCCGCTGCGCCCGAGCAGAACTGGCTCGACCTGGTGCGCGGCGCCTGCCTGATGTTCCTCAACCGGTCGGGCGAGGCGCGCGCGCTCTACGAAAAACATCGCGGCGAGACGACCTATGGCGGCAAGACCTGGGAGGCGGCGGCGAGCGAAAGCTTCGCCTTCTTGCGCGCCAAGGGCCTGACCAATCCGCTGATGGACGAGATCGAGGCGGGGTTCGCCAAGCCGAAGTAGCGCCCTTGCGACGCGCCCCCGCCCCGCCCATATGCCCTAACATGTCCCAAACCTCCCCCAACCTGAGGCTTGTCGCCGCTGCCGCCGAGACGGATGTCTCGGCCGCCGTCGAACCCGCCTCCCCCAGCGAAGACGAGGCGCTCGACGCCTATTCGCAGGTCGTCACAAAGGTCGTCGATCAGGTCGGCCCGAGTGTCGTGCGCATCGACGTCAAGCGCAACGGGCGCGCCGCCGGCGCCGGCTCGGGCGTCATCATCTCGCCCGATGGCCTCGCGCTGACCAACAGCCATGTGGTGCAGGGCGCGCGCAGCGTCGTGCTGACCACGCTCGAAGGTCGCGAGTTGCAGGCGCGCGTGCTCGGCGACGATCCCGACACCGACCTCGCGCTGCTGCGGGTCGACGAGGACGTCACGCTGCCGGCTGCCCGGCTGGGCGATTCGTCGCGCCTCAGACGTGGCCAGATCGCCATCGCCATCGGCAATCCGCTTGGCTTTGACGCGACCGTGACCGCCGGCGTCGTTTCGGCGCTCGGGCGCACTTTGCAATCGCGCACCGGGCGCATGATCGAAGACGTCGTGCAGACCGACGCGGCGCTCAACCCCGGTAATTCCGGCGGCCCGCTGGTTTCGTCGGCTGGCGAGGTGATCGGCATCAACACCGCGATCATCATGGGCGCGCAGGGCATCTGCTTTGCGGTCGCCTCCAACACCGCCCATTTTGTCGCTGGCGAGATTGCTCGCCACGGCCGGGTGCGGCGCGCCTTCATCGGCGTCGCGGCGGCCACCGTGCCGATCCCGCGCCGCATCGCGCTGCGGCTCGGCATAGAGCAGGCCAATGGCGCGCGGCTCGTCGACATCGACCAGAGCGGGCCGGCGGCCGAAGCCGGGCTGCTGAGCGGCGACCTGGTCGTCGCGATCGACGGCAAGCCGGTCAACAGCATCGGCGAATTGATGCGGCGGCTCGATGCCGACCTGATCGCGCGTACGGTGAGCGTCGACTTCCTGCGCCGCTCCGAGAAACTGCGCCTGTGGATCGCCCCGCGCGAGCGCGCCGCCCAACCGCTGTCGCACGCAAGCTGAGGCGCGCCGTCAGTCGGGTTTCGGAGCGACCAGCGGGCCGGGGATCGCCGCTTCGGCCTCGGCCCGCAGCAGGCTCTCGTGATGGGCGATGAAGCGGCTTGCCAGCACGGCGCCGACGACCGCCGCGACCAGCGCGGCGAGGCCGACCGGGCGCGCATAGCGCTCGAACGCATGGCCGAGCAGGTAACCCCCGGTCCCGAACAGCGTCGCCCAGACCACGCCGCCGAGCGCGTTGAACACGAGAAAGCGCGGCCAGGGGAGACGATTGACCCCGGCGAGGAAGGCGGCGAAGGCGCGCAGAATGGCGACGAAACGGCCGAAAAAGACGATCTTGCCGCCGTGCCGCTGAAACAAATATTGCGCCACCTTCAGCCGCCCCTCGTCGACGCGGATATAGCGTCCGTAGCGATAGATCAGCGGAAAGCCGAACTCGCGCCCGACCCAATAGCCGGCGTTGTCGCCCAGAATCGCCGCCGCCGCGGCGCTGAACACGACCAGCACGATGTTGAGCGAGCCGGTGGCGGCGAACACCGCGGCGCTGACCAGCGCCGTCTCGCCCGGCACCGGCACGCCGGCGCTCTCCAACGCGACGAGAAAGAAGACGGCAAAGTAGCCGTAGGTCGCGATGAAGGCGTGGACGTGATGCAATAACGGCAAACTCAGAACTCCGTGCGCCCCTGGGTCGGCGCTCCACTATAGCATCGTCGCATTTGGGAGCCGGTAAGCCGCCCCAGGTTGGCGGTCGCGGTCCGCCGCTTGGGCGTTTTCAATTCTCACGATACGTCGGCGCGTGACAAAATCAATTGAGTTGAAGCCGGCGCCGAGCCATTGACGCGCTCGCGTCGAGACTGAAATTGGGCGTTATGAAAATCGCGGTGGCCCTGACAAGTTTTGATCGATTTCACCTGGTGAAGCACGCGCTGCTCAGGGTCATGCGTTTCCTGCCGCGAACATGGTCGTTGAGGGTGTTTCAAGACGGTTGGGTCGATTCTCTCAATGTCACGGTCGGATCGCCCGAGCGCGTCCGCCGCGCGCTCGATCTGTTTGGCGTTTTGTCGGTCGGCGTCGACAGCCATGGCGAAAGAAATCGCGGCGTCGCCGAGATCGTGTACGCCGCCGAGGTCTGGGCGTTTGAACAGGAACGCGCCGACTGCCTGATCCTAATCGAAGACGATATCGTCATCTCCAGATTCTTCTTCGCGATGATGAAGACGCTGGCGCGATTTGCCCTCAACAACGATCGCGTCGGCGCCTTTTCCGCGTTCGGCGATTCGCAATTGACCCTCAAGCAACAATTTCTCGAGCGCAACAATTACATTCCCATGCATCATCGCTGGGGCCACGGAATGACGCGAGACTTCTGGCTTCGCGGCCGCGACGATTACGTTCGCTATCTCGACTTGATGAAGGGGATTCCCTATCGGCTGCGGCCGCACGACAAAATTCACGAATTTCTCTCCGGATTTCGCAATAGCGAAAACCTCGCGCACATAACCTCGCAAGACGCGGCGCATACCGCCATCATGCTTCACCATGACGGCTTTGCGTTCATGCCGCCGACCAGCTACGCGATCAACATCGGCAAAGCCGGATTGCACTTCCGGCCCGAATTTTATCGCCAACATCTTGGGCAGATGCGCGGCCCGCATTTTTTCTTCCCTGCGCCCGTGCCGCTGTCGGAATCGCGGCTTCGCGCGCAGTCGCAGACCCTCTTCGAACAATCGTCTCGCCACGACTACTGGTGAGGGGCCGGTGCGGCGCCGCGACAAGTCCGTCCGCGAACAACGTCCTATTGAGGACGTTGGGCCGGAGCGCGATCTTGCGGCGGAACCTCCCGCGCGCTTCGCGCCTCGGCGCCTCGGATCGGATTGGGAATCTCAAGCGGCACTCGTTTGGCCGGACACATCGAACATATGCCCTCCTCTTCTCGCGCAAGAAATTCCACGATCGCGCTGTCAGAGCATGTCGGCTCCAGGGGCTCGTAATTCAAATATCGATCCCAATCGTGCGAGAGGCGAAACTGTCGCTTTTGCAACGTCAGGTAGGCGATTGGCGAGCATTTCCAGATATTGCCTTCGAACAGCTGTCGGCAATGGCGCGCCCGGCAAATCTGCCAGCTCGCGCGCGGGTTCTGATCGTCGAAAGGCGACATGGCGTCGCCGAAGCCCATGTAGCGGCGAGTCCAATTCGTGTACGATGGCGTCACCTCGATCGAAACGCCGTAATCCCTCCGCCATCGCTCGGTGAGATCGAGGACCGGCTGGATGCGTTGGCGATACTCGGGCGAGTCGTGATGCACTGAGAGGCACAGTCGGGCATTGCCGCAAAGCGCCAAAGCACGCGGAAGTCCGGGATGGCGATCGAGAAAGAAGCCATTGGTGATGATCACAATGCTCGCCCGCGGCCAATGACGGCGCACGAGCGGAACGAATTCGGTCAGCTCGGGATGAATCGTCGGCTCGCCGCCAAGCAGCACAAATTCGCCGACCTCGATCCGATCCCGCCACGCGGACATCCAGGCGTCGGCCTGCGCCAATTCGAGGCGTCCCTTGTGACCGTGGTTGGAGAAGTGAGAGCAGCTCTCGCACGTCAAATTGCAAACGTGAGTCACGTGCATTTCCAGCCGCCCGATCTTGGGCGACATGGATCCTGCCGGTCTCTCCACAACTGCGGACGGAGAATTCTCAGCCACAGAAGCCTCCAAGCGGCGGCGGCCAGTCCAGGTTTCGCTCCGATGCGTGAGCGCGCGGCCGACCCAGCCCGTCGCCCATCACGCCACAGCTTAAACCTCGGCGCAAGCGGCGGGATTGCCGGCCAGTCAATCCTGACGCCGAGGCGGATGCGCATCCGCGAAACGAAGCAGCGCGTGCTTCGTTGACACGTTGGCGACGATCTGCCTGATTGCGCGCCGTCGCGCTGTCGAAGGAGCCAGTCATTTCAAGCGCCTCGCGTGTCCTCGCCATCCTCGCGTCTCTGATGGGAGCCGCCGGCGTCGCCTTGGCGGCGGCGGGAGAGCACACCGCCGGCGGCGAATTCGCGCGCACCGCGGCGCTGTTTCTGATCCTGCATGCAGCGGCGCTGCTGGGGGCAAGCGCCCATCGCGCAACGCGCGGGCTGACGATCGCCAGCTTCGCGCTGGCCGTCGGCGCGATCCTGTTCGCCGCTGATTTGACCAGTCGCGCGTTTCTCGGCGCGCGCCTTTTTCCCTTCGCCGCGCCGATCGGCGGCTCACTGATGATCCTGTCGTGGCTCGCGCTGGCGCTGGTGTTCGCGTTCTCGCCGCGCCAGTCGGCGGACTAGGCGATCCCTTCTCGCCGCGAGCGGGAAGAGGGAGTCTTAGTCGCGCACGATCTCGAAGCGATCGACATCGACCAGCCCCATGTCGGTGATCTTCAAATGCGGGATCACCGGCAGCGGCAGGAAGGCGACTTGCAGGAACGGCTCGGCGAGCACCACGCCGAGGCTTTTCGCCGCCGCGCGCAGCGGCACCAGCGCCGTGTGCACATCCTCGAAGCTGAGGAGGCTCATCAGGCCGGCGACCGGCAGCGCCATTTCTGCGATCACCTTGCCGCCCTCGGCGACGACGAAGCCGCCTTCGAGCTCGGCGAGCCGATTGACCGCGATCGCCATGTCGGCCTCGCTCGCGCCAACGACGCAGATGTTGTGGCTGTCGTGGCCGATCGAAGAGGCGATGGCGCCGCGCTTCATGCCGAAACCGCGCACGAAGGCGACGGCGATGTTGTCGTTGTGGCCGTGGCGAGCGACGACCGCGACCTTGACGAAATCACGCTCGAGATCGACGCCGCGCAGGCCGTTGGCGAAGGGCAGCGTCACCGGCACGCGATCGGTGATGATTTTTCCCGGTATGACGCCGATCGCCTGGGTCGAAGGCCCCTGGCCGCGCGCAGCGAAATCGGCCGCGGTGACGTGTCGCGCCTTGACGCTATTACGCCCGACCGGCGCGACCGAAGGCCGCGCGGCGAATAGCGCCTCGTTGACGAGCCGGCCGGCCGCGATCACCTTCGCCACCGCGCAAGTCTCGAGATCGTCGAGCACGACGAGATCGGCGCGCCAACCCGGCGCGACCAGGCCGCGATCGCTGAAGCGGAAAATGCGCGCGGCGGAAATGCTGGCGGCGCGATAGGCGGCAAGCGGAGGCGCGCCGAGCGCAATCGCGGTGCGGATCAGGAAATCGAGGTGGCCCTCCTCGGCGATATCGAGCGGGTTGCGGTCGTCGGTGCAAAAGGCGATGAACGGCGAGTTGCGCTCGGTGATCAGGGGCGCCAGCGCATGCAGGTCCTTGCAGACCGAACCCTCCCGCACCAAGATCTGCATGCCCTTGTCGAGCTTCTCTTGCGCTTCGCCGACGTTGGTCGCCTCGTGGTCGGTGCGGATGCCGGCGGCGAGATAGCCGTTGAGGTCGAGGCCGGAAAGCAGCGGCGCATGGCCGTCGATCGGCCGTCCCTGGAAAGCCGCGAGCTTGGCGAGGCAGGCCGGATCGCCGCCCAGCACGCCGGGGAAATTCATGAATTCGGCGAGACCGAGCGCCTTGGGGTGGCTCGCCAGCGGCAAGAGATCGTCGACCTCCAGCCGCGCGCCGGAGGTCTCGAGATGGGTCGCCGGCACGCAGCTCGACAATTGCACTCTGAGGTCCATCGCCGTCGCCAGCGAAGCTTCGAGAAAGTAGTTCAGGCCCGGCACGCCGAGCACATTGGCGATCTCATGCGGATCGCAGATCGCGGTGGTGACGCCGTGGGCGAGCACGCAGCGGTCAAATTCGAGCGGCGTGATCAGCGAGCTTTCGACGTGCAGATGCGTGTCGATGAAGCCGGGCACGACGATCTGGCCAGAAATATCGATCTCGACCGCGCCGCTATAGTCGGCGAGCGTGCCGACGATGCGGTCGCCGACGATGGCGACGTCGCCCTTGCGCAACTCGCCGCTGACGAGGTCGAAGATCCGCCCGCCCTTCAGCACGAGATCGGCAGGCGCCTTGCCGCGCCCCGCAGCGATCGCGCGGGCGAGAAAGGCGGCGACATCGTTCATCGGCGTGAGCCTCCAGAGCTGGGATGGTTGTCACGCCACTGTTTCAGGCTTGGCGCCGTTTCTCAAGGTTGGCCTCGCTTGAGCCGGGCGCCGCCATTGCCAGCGCCTACGAAACTTGCTTGAAACGCCCATGGCCAAGCTGAATCACCTAGGCGGCGCGGGCGAAGCGCGGATGGTCGACATTTCCGACAAGGCGCCGAGCGAACGCGCGGCGATCGCCGAAGGGCGCGTCGTCATGGCGCCGGCGACGCTCGCGCTGATCCGCTCGGGCGAGGCCAAGAAGGGCGATGTGCTCGGGACGGCGCGCATCGCCGGCATCATGGCGGCCAAGCGAACGCACGAGCTGATCCCGCTTTGCCACCCGCTGGCGCTGACCAGCGTCTCGCTCGATCTGACGCTCGACGAGACGCTGCCCGGCGTCCTCGTGCGGGCGGAAGCCAAGACGACCGGGGCGACCGGCGTCGAGATGGAGGCGCTGACCGCCGTCGCGATCGCTTGCCTGACGATTTACGACATGGCCAAAGCGGCCGACCGCGGCATGCGCATCGAAAACGTGCGGTTGATCGAGAAGCGCGGCGGCAAGTCGGGCCTGTGGCGCGCGGAGAACGAGGGTTGAGCCGCCCTGCCTTGACGCCGGTCGAGGAGGCGCTGGCGCTTGTGCTGGCTTCGATCCCCGGCCCGCTCGAAACGGAGAGCGTCGCGCTCGCCGATGCCTTCGGACGCACGCTGGCACGCGAAGTCGCCGCGTTGCGGGTTCAGCCGCCGTTCGCCAATTCAGCGATGGACGGCTACGCGCTGCGCGCCGCCGACGCCGTGCGCCCGTTAGCGCGGTTAAAAGTGGTGGGCGAGTCGGCCGCCGGCCGCGCCTTCGCGGGCCGGGTCAAGACCGGCGAGGCGGCGCGCATCTTCACCGGTGCGCCAATGCCGGACGGCGCCGATGCGGTCGCGATCCAGGAGCAGGCCCGCCGCGAGGGCGAAGCGGTGATCCTCGACGCGCTGGTCGCGCCGGGCGCCAATGTGCGCGCGGCCGGTCTCGATTTTGCCGAGGGCGAGACGCTGCTGCCGGCCGGGCGGCGCCTTAGCGCTCGCGACGTTGCGCTCGCGGCCGCCGCCGATCATCCGAGGCTTACGGTCACGCGCCGGCCGCGCGTCGCCATTCTGTCGACGGGCGACGAACTCGTGCTTCCCGGCGCCGCCCGTCGTCCGGCGCAGATCGTCGCCTCCAACGCCTTCGCCGTCGCGGGCGTCGTCGCCGCGGCGGGCGGCGAGCCGATCGACCTTGGCATGGTCGCCGACGACGCGGCCGCGCTCGCCGCTCTCCTCGCCGAGGCGCGGGACAAGCGCGCCGACGTGCTGGTGACGCTGGGCGGCGCCTCGGTCGGCGACCATGACCTGGTGCGTCAGGCGCTCACCGAGGCCGGCATGGCGCTCGCCTTCTGGCGCATCGCCATGCGGCCCGGCAAGCCGCTGATCCACGGCCGCCTCGGCGCCATGAGCGTGCTCGGCCTGCCCGGCAACCCGACGTCCTCGACCGTCTGCGCGATCCTGTTCCTGCGCCCGCTCGTGCGTGCGCTGCTCGGCGACCCGGCCGCGGGCGAGGATCCGAGCGAGCCAGCGCGGCTCGCCGTCGCGCTGCCCGCCAATGGCGAGCGCAGGGACTATTTGCGCGCGACGCTCGCCTACGACGCCGAAGGCCGGCTGCTAGCGAGGCCGATCGCCGCGCAGGATTCTTCGCTGACCAAGGCGCTTGCGCGCGCCGACGCGCTGCTGGTCCGCGAAATCGGCGCCCCCGCGGCGGCGGCGGGCGAGGTCTGCCGGATTATCGCGTTCGCGCCGCTCGGGGCGTGATCGCGACGCGCGGAGCCAACTTGAGGCGCCGCGCAATTTTGGGTGGCGGGGAATGGCGCTTTGCGCCGAGGCCCTGGCGTCTTGGCGCCAGCTTCTATTGCACAGCCACGAAAGCGACGACCGAACGGCGTGAGATCACCGCTTCGGCGACGCGGGCGCCCCAGTTGCCGGAGATGAGGCGGATCGAGCCGTCCGACTCGACGCCCGAAACGATGCCGACATGGGCGGCCCAACCGCGCCGCGATCCCAGCACCGCCAGCGCCCCGACCTGCGGGCCGGAAAGCTGCGGCCCATAGGCGAGCGCCGCCGAGGCCATGCGGCTGTCGAGCGGTCGGTGGCCGGTGCGCTCGAGCCATGCCGACACGGCGTCGGCGCACCACGGGCCGGGCGGCGCGGTGAACTTGCCTGAGCCGATCCAACGCGAAGCCTCGGCGACAACATCGCTCCCGCCGCCGAAAAATCTCGGCGCCAGGGCCGGCGAAGCGCGGCGCACCCTGCCGACCTCGCGCAGCAAGACGACGGGCGCGCTCACAGGTTGGGCGCCGCCGGCGCGGCCAGAAGCCTCGGCGAGGTCGGGGGCTAGGTTCGCGGCCAACAGGGCGCCAACGAGCGCCGCCGCGTTCAGTGTTACTCTCAATACCTCACTCCATCGCAAAGACAAAAAGACATCTCGCCACGCGGAGCGTGGCAATACTTGATGTGCTCCCGTCGTGTCAGTTGGTCATAGCGCCTAAGCCGATAGTCGTACGTTCCCCGTTCGACTGGCCTAGTGCGCTCATCACCTGCTCTATACGAGCGACCGGCATACTATGGACGAATGTGTCAGCAATGTGGGTTTCGGCAGACTTTGTTCTAGCCTTGCCGAAGGCTGGAATGACCTTAAGTTTCAGGGCGATGGCGCGCTGTCTTAACGGCGCTCGGCGCGCGGACCTCGGCCCGCGCGGCCCAATCTTGCGCTTTTGGCTGGCTCAGAGCGCGCTCTGCGCCTTGGCTGCGGCGACGAGGAAGGCGCGCCGGCTGTCGGGCAAGGTCAGGCCGCGCGGCGCGAAAAGATCGCGGGTCAGGAAGAACCCGGTCAGCCGAAAGGCTTCGTCGACTTCCGCCGCGCTCGGGCCCGGCCCGGCGGCGCCGCGCAGGAAGGCGGGCAAGGCGAACAACCGGTCGCGCCACGGCTCGCCGGCGGCGGCGCTAACCGCCCGGCCGCTTTTGGGCGAAACATAGATCAGCTCGTCGCGTGCGCCGGTCGCCGCGCAACTGTCGAGATCGAGCGCGAAGCCGCACTCGGCGAGCACCTGCGCCTCGAAACGGGCGACCAAGGCGGGCGCAAGATCTGCATCGTCAAGTTGCTCGGCGATCAAGGTCAACGCCTCGAACAGCGCCTCGTGGGGATCGCGCTCGGGCAACAGGCGCGTCAGGGCGCCGAGCCAACCGACGCCGGCAAGTCCGATCGCGCTGGCGATCAACCGCCCTGCCCGCAGCGTCAGCGGTTCGACCGCATAGGCGCCGAGATGTTCGTCGAGCCGAGCGCGCCAGACGAGGCCAAGCGTGTTGCCCGGCTGCAGCGCGGGTTGCAGCCGGCTCGAACGGCCCCCGCGCACCAGACCGAGATGGCGTCCGTGGCGGCGCGTCATTGCTTCGACGATCGTCGAGCTCTCGCCGTGACGGCGCACGCCGATGACGATGCCCTCGTCGCGCCATTCCATCGCTAATGCAGCTCCCTAACGACCGGCAAGATGCCGCGGCGGGGCGACTTTGGAAAGCCGCAGCGCCACGACAAGCGCGATCGCAGAGAGCGCGATCAACAGCGCCGCCACCGCCGGCCAGTGCCCCCGCGCGAAGAACACCCCGCCGCCCCAGCCGACCAGACTGGAGCCGAGATAGTAGAAAAACAGATAGAGCGCCGCCGCGTGGGCGCGATCGGAGGCGGCGCGCAGGCCGACCCAGCTCGAGGCGATCGAATGGGCGCCGAAGAAGCCCCACGTGAGCAGCGCGATCCCGCCGATCATCGCCGCCAGATTGTCGGACAACGTAATCGCGACGCCGACGAGCTGGCACAGGACCGCGATCCACATCACGCGCCGGCGACCGTAGCGGCCGGCGAAATCGCCCATCACCGTCGAGCTGACCGCGCCCAGCAGATAGAGCACGAAGACCCAACCAATTGTCGTCTGGCTGAGCGAGAACGGCGCCGCGGCCAGCCGGAAGCCGATGTAATTATAGGCGCAGACGAAGACGCCCATCAGTAGGAAGGCCTCGGCGTACAAGAACCGCAGGCCCGGGTCGGCGAACGGGCGCGCCAGCGCGGCGAAAAAGCCGGCCCGCGCCGCCGCGCGCGGCGCAGCGAGCCGCTCGGGCGGCAGATAGAGCGCGATCAGCACGGCGCCGAAGAAGCCGAACGCCCCGGCGGTCGCCACCGCCGGCCGCCAGCCCCAATGATCGCTAATCGCCGCCGCGATCAGGCGCCCCGCCATGCCCCCTAACGTGCTGCCGGCGATATAGAGCCCGGTGCCCAGGCCCAACGCCTGCGGGTCGAGTTCGTCGGCGAGGTAGGCCATCGCCACTGCCGGCAGACCGGCGAGCGTCAGGCCCGCCAGCGCGCGAAACAGAAGAAAAATCGGCCAGTTGGGCGCCGCGGCGCCCAGCAGCGTCGCCACCGAGGTGGCGGCGATCGAGACCGCCATGACCCGCTTGCGCCCGAACGCGTCGGCGACTGCGCCGGCGCCGAGCATCGCGGTCGCCAGCACAATCGTCGTGACCGACAGCGACAGGCTGGCGGTTGCGGGCGAAATCGCAAGATCGCGCGCGAACAGCGGCATCAGCGGCTGCACGTTGTAGAGCAGCGCGAAGGTCGAGAAGCCGCCGAACGCCAGCGGCGCGGCGGCGCGCCAGAATTCCGGCTGGGAACGCGAGATGCGCGCCCCGCTCGCCACGGGCGCGGGTTCGGAGGTGAGCGACATGATGGAGGCTTCCTATGCGCCGCGCGCGGCGATGGGAAGACCCGTCAGCGCCACCCTTCGAACCAAATGCGGGCGGCAAAGCCATCCGGATCGAGAGGAAACTGCGCCGAATAGACCGGCAGGAAGAAGGCGAAGGCAAGCGCGACGACGATGAGAAAGCCGAGCGCCGGCCCGTAGCGCGCCTTCGGCGCGCCGCGAAAGAAGGCGAGCGCCAGCGCCGGTCCGAGGCAGAGGATCGAGGGGAAGTAATAGTAGAAGAACTCGAGCCCCTTGGGGTTGACCGCCCAGGGCAGGTACTGGGCGAAGAAGGCGACGGCGACGATCATCCCGTCGATGTCGCGCCGCGCGATCCACAGCCAGAGGCAGAACAGAATCGCGACCTCGCCGGGATAAAAAGCAAATGGGTTGGCGAGGCCAACGATCGACAGCGCCGGATGCTGCGCGCTCCAGGCGCCGGCATTGCCCCCGACCACCTGAAACAGCGCCCACACCGGGCGCGTCATCGCCGGCCACGCGTACCAAAGACTGGAGTAAGGGTGGGTGGCCGAGACGCCGGTCATGATGTCGATCATCCGCCGCTGGGCGGCGAAGAACTCGACCACCGAGCCAGCGCGCACGATTTGCGGCAGATAGGCGAGGAAATAGGCGAGCAGCGGCGCGGCGATGAAGGCGACGATCGCACCGCCCGCGCTCAGCGCCGGCCATTCGCGCGAGGCGTAGAAGTCCTCCGGTCGCGGCTCCTCAAAGCGCACGCGCCACAGCCGCATCAGCCCTATCAACAGCAGGATCGCTGCCATCCCCGCCCACAGGAATAGCCCCGACAATTTGCAGGCGGTCGCAAGGCCAAGCGAGAGGCCGCAAAGGTTGGCGAAGACCAGCGCGCGCAAGCGCGAGCCGCGTTCCTTGAGCGCGAGGGTGAAGAAGGTCAGCGCCAGCGCGCCGAACGCCATCAGGAACACATCGAGCATGGCGATGCGCGACTGCACATAGAGAATGCCGTCGCAGAGCGTCACCGCCGTCGCAAAGAGCGCCTGCCCGGTGTGGCGCAGCAGCGCGCGCGACCAGGCAAAGACCGCGGTCAGCGTCACCGCGCCGGCGAGCACGCTCGCTGCCCGCCAGCCGAGCGGATTGTCGCCCAAGAGCGCGATGCCCGCTTCGATCAGCATCTTGGCGAGCGGGGGATGCTCGGGGCGCAGGATCTCGCCGTTCTTCAGCAGCGCGCGCGCCGCCGGTACGTACCAGGTTTCGTCGAAATAAACGTCATGCGCGGCCTCGACGCCCCAGCGAAACAGCGCCAGCGCGCCGGCGAAGATCAAGAGGCCGGCGAGCGTCACGCCGAGCGGCGAGTTCGCGAAACGGCTGAGGCGGCCGGGCGGCGGCACGGCTGAGACTGTGGCGCGCAGCTCGCTTGGGGCGCGGGTCTCGCTCGGCGTGCGGCTCTCGAACGGGATGAGGGACATTGGCGAGGCGTCGGCTCCGGCGGCGGCGACGATCATGCCTGCACAGACGCCGCCCGGCAATTCGCCCGCAAATGAGCCTCTTCTTGATGGCGCGCGGCGAGCGCGCGCTATTGCTTGGGAAATTCGAGCCCCATGGCGCGGTAGCGCTCCGGGTCGTCGAGCCAGTTCTCGCGCACTTTGACGAACAGAAAGAGGTGCACTTTCGTCTCGTTGGCTTCGGCGATTTCTCTGCGCGCCGCGGCGCCGATCGACTTGATCGTCCTGCCGCCCTCGCCGATGACGATCTTCTTGTGGCTTTCGCGCGCGACATAGATTGTCTGTTCGACGCGCGCCGAGCCATCGGGCTGGTCTTTCCACGATTCCGTTTCGACCGTCGTCTGGTAGGGCAGTTCGTCGTGCAGCCGCTCGAAGATTTTTTCGCGCGTGATCTCGGCGGCGAGCGAGCGGATCGGCGCGTCGGCGATCTGGTCTTCGGGATAGAGCCAGGGGCCCGCCGGCATGACGCGTCGCCAAGCGTTCGCGCGCAGCCGGTCGAGCCCGTCGCCATTGACCGCGCGAGATCATGAACGTGTCGACGAACGGCAGCGCCGCGTTGAGCCGCTCGGCGAGCGCCAGCAGCTTCGAGCGCTCGACCAGATCGATCTTGTTGAGCACGAGGAATTTCGGCCCCTTGCGCTCGCGCAAGCGCATCGAGGATCGCCTGCGTCCCCTCGCGTGAGCTCCGCTCCGCCGTGCTTTTCGCTCGCGACGGTCTCCTGGCGCACGTCGATCAGCAGCGCCAGCGCGTCGGCGTCGCCCGCCGCGCCCCAGGCGGAGGCGAGCATCGCCCGGTCGAGCCGCCGCTTGGGCGCGAACAGGCCTGGCGTGTCGACGAAGATGATCTGGGTCGCGCCCTCCATCAGGATGCCGCGCACGGTTGAGCGCGTCGTCTGCGCCTTGCGTGAGACGATCGTCACCTTCGAGCCGATCAGCGCGTTGAGCAGCGTCGATTTGCCGGCGTTAGGCGCGCCCATCAGCGCGACGAAGCCACAGCGCGTTTCGCTCATGCGCCGCTCCATCGGGTGAGAAAGGCTTGCGCGGCGGCCTGTTCGGCGGCGCGCTTGGAATTGGCTTCGCCGCTCTCGGGCTCGTAGCCATCGAGCACGACCTGCATGACGAAATGGGGCGCGTGAGCCGGGCCGCTGCGCGCCGCTTCGACATAGCGCGGCGCCGGCAGCGCGCGCGCCTGCGCCCATTCCTGCACCGCGGTCTTGGCGTCGCGCTCGGGCTCGAGATCGGCGTCCATACGCGGCGCGCCAGGTGTCGCTCACCACCTTGCTCGCCGGCGCAAAGCCGGCGTCGAGAAACACCGCGCCGATGATCGCTTCGCAGATGTCGGCGAGGATCGCCGCCTTCTTGCGCCCGCCGGCGCGCGCTTCGCCCTGCCCCATCGCGACATGCGGGCCGACGTCCCATTCGAGCGCGACGTCGGCGCACGTCTCGCGGCGCACCAGCTTGGCGAGCCGCATCGACAATTCGCCTTCGCTCGCCTGCGGGTAGGCCTCATACAGCATGTGCGCGACGACGACGCCGAGCACGCGGTCGCCGAGGAATTCGAGGCGCTGATAGGACTGGGAGCGGTCGGGGCCGCCGGCGGCTGGCGCGGAAAGATGGGTGAGCGCGCGCGCCAGCAGGCTGCGGTCGCGGAAGACATAGCCAAAACGCGCTTCGAGTTCGGCGACCTCGACTTTGTTTTTTTTTGTCATGCCAGGGCGCACTCCGCCCCCTTCGCGAGGCTTCGTCTCACCTCAGTGAACGGCGTGAAACAAGCGATTCCAGCGCACCGTCCACGGCCAGCGCCAGAATTCCCAGGCCGGCGCATCATCGACCGAGAAGAAGATCATTTCAGCGCGGCCGATCAGGTTCTCGAACGGAACGTAGCCGACGCCGCCGCGATCGGGGGGCACGCGCGAGTCGCTGGAATTGTCGCGATTGTCGCCCATGAAGAAATATTCGCCCGGCGGCACGACGTAGACGTCGGTGTTGGCGGTGTAGGGCATCGGATTGTTGTCGCCCTCGAGCTGGATGATCTCGTGCTTGACGCCGCCCGGCAGCGTCTCGTGGTAGTGGGCGCCTGGACGTCCTCGCCGAAACGCCCGGTCGTCGTGATAGGGCGGCAGTGGTTGGCGCTCGACGATCTGGTCGTTGATGTAGAGGCGGTCGGCCTTCATCTGGATGCGGTCGCCCGGCAGGCCGATCAGACGTTTGATGTAATCGGTCTCGCCGTCGCGCGGCAGCTTGAAAACGATGACGTCGCCGCGCTTGGGCTGCGAGGCGAGCAGGCGGCCGGGCATCGCGGTCGGCGCGAGGTCGATAAATCCCGGCAAAGAGATAATGCGAATAGCCGTAGGCATATTTCGAGACGAACAGATAGTCGCCGATCAGCAGCGTCGGGATCAGCGAACCAGAGGGGATGTTGAACGGCTGAAACAGCAGCGTGCGCACCACTAGCGCGATCAGCAGCGCCTGGACGACGACCTTGACCGTCTCCCACCAGCCCTCTTCCTTGGCGGCGGCCGCCTGGACGGGTCGTTTGAGAGTGTTCGGTTCGCTCATGGAATCTTTAGCCTCGGAATCTTCAGACTCGTCCGCAGCCAGGCCGCTGCGCGTTGTTGCGCTTCCTATACAAGTCCGCCTGCGGCGCGCCAAGGGTTGTCGCAACTGTTGACGACGAGCTAGGGGCTCGCCCCGCCAACAAAAAGGCATGAGCGCGGCAATTTTGCGCTCAAAGGACCTAGCTGCGCCTCAAGGCGTCAGCACCGTCGAGCCGATCGTCTGGCGCGCCTCCAGCGCGGCATGGACGCTGGCGGCGTCGGCGAGCGGCTTGAGCGTCGGGGGCGCGATCTTCACCGCGCCCGAAGCGACTGCGGCGAAGAGGTCGCGCGCCATCCGCTCGAGCCGTTCGCGGTCGGCGAGGTAAGTGAAAAGGGTCGGCCTGGTCACGAACAGGGAGCCCTTCTGGGCGAGCAGCGCGAGATTGAAGGCTTCGACCGCGCCGGACGCCGACCCGAAGCTCGCCAGCAGGCCAAAGGGCTTCAGGCAGTCGAGCGAACCATGAAAGGTCGCCCGCCCGACGCCATCATAGACCACGTCGCACTTGGCGCCCTTGGTGATCTCGGCGACCCGGACGGCGAAATCCTCCTCCCGGTAGAGGATGACGTGCTTGGCGCCGCACTTCTTGGCGATCTTGGCTTTGTCCTCGGAGCCGGCGGTGGCGATCACGATCGCGCCAAGCGCCTTGCCCCATTGGCACAGGATCTGGCCGACCCCGCCGGCGGCTGCGTGGACCAGGATGACGTCGCCCTTCTTCACCTTATAGGTCTGGCGCAGCAGAAACTGAGCGGTGAAGCCCTTCATCATCATCGACGCGGCGACATCGTAGGCGACGGTTTTGGGCAACTTGACGAGATGCTTGACCGGAACGTTGCGCTCCGCGGCGTAGGAGCCGAGCGTCGAGACATAGGCGACCCGGTCGCCGACTTTGAACGTCTTGACCCCCTTGCCGATTGCAACGACGTCGCCCGCCCCTTCGTTGCCCGGGGTGAAGGGAAAGGGCGGAGGTGGATAAAAGCCGGTGCGATAGTAGACGTCGAGGTAATTGACGGCGATAGCGCGATGGCGCACCCGCGCCTCGCCGGCCCCCGGGGGCGGCAGTTCGATCTCCTCCAGGCGCATGACATCGGGCGCCCCGGTCCGGTGGATACGAATCGCGCGCATAATCGCCGCCTCCCCCCAACCTTCTTAGGAAACCATAATTCTCCGCGTCTTGTCTGTACGCAAGATGGAGTACGGGAGCCCCGGCGAGGTCGCGCCGCTTATCCCCTTGTTGCGCGGGCCGCTCGAGCTTTGAAGGCGCGGCGCATCTTGCCAGCCCGCGCCGCCGTCTTTATAGCGTGCCTCGCTGCGGCGGCTTGAGGCCGCGAACCGCGCCCATCGTCTAGCGGTCCAGGACGTCGCCCTTTCACGGCGAAAACAGGGGTTCGATTCCCCTTGGGCGCGCCAATACAATCAAAGACTTGCTGACGTTTTCTCGCGGCGATTGTCGGCTGCGCGGAATTATCCGGGAAAGATGCCCTTGGCCGCCCCGGGGCGAGGCGTTCGAACCTCTTCGGGCGCGCCATCTCGCTTCAACGATTTGCGCTTCAGGCCCGGAGCCGCTCCCCTTAGGTCTTTGCCCCAAGCATGCGAAGCAGCGTTTCGGCCACGCGTCGCTTCCACGGCTTTCGCCAAACTTTCGCGAGGCCCCAGAACGCTTTGAGCGGCAGGGCGCGCCCGTCAAAGCGGATCTCCTCGGGCGTCATCGACAGGGGATGGCCCGCAGCCTGTGCGCCATAATTCGCGCTCAGGCGCGCGCGCTCGAACGCGAGAGCGTCCTGCAGCGCGGAGTTTTGCTCCTCCAGAAACGAAATCTGCTCGCGCGGCCCGAGAGGGTCGTCCGGTTGCACGGCCCGACGGGTCAAATCTGACGAGCGGGGATGGCGGGGCATCCGCTCATCGTCCAATCGCCCCGCGGCGTGAAACGGATAGAGGATGAGCTTGTCCGCCGGCAGGCTGCGCTGACACGCCGTCAAAAATCGAATGCCGAACGACGAAAGCGGGACATGGATGAGCGCGTTCGCCGCGATGGACTGGATCAATCGGAACAAGACCAGCACGCGCTCGTCGTCATTCAGCAGAGGCCAGTCTCGCGCGAGATCCAAGACCGTGCAATTGGGCGCCACCCAGGCGCTGTCGGGCGCCGAGGAGTCCGTCTGGCCGCCGAGCACAAGCGTGCGCGCGGTCGGATTATTTCGATAGAGAGAGGCGATGGTCGCCTTCACAAAGTCTTCGGCTTCTTCGTCGTCACGGCTCGGGAGAATGAAAACATGGTTGTATTCGAAGGCGCCAATTATCGTGCACAGCTCAAAATAAGCGGCGCCGATGTGGAGCTTTGTGTTGCGCTGGACGTCGGCGAATTGGGACTCCGCTGTGCAGTCAAGGCGGATTTCGGGATCGATCCGGTTCTGGAAGACGATGTCATCGGCGAGCGGCTCAACCGCCGCTTTCGACCAGCGATGCCGCAAGCGCCGCCCAGCGTCTCCCGATCGCCACGACTGGTAGTCGGCCGCTGCGATCGCCGTGAAACGCGGGGGGGAGAAAAGACTGGTCGCGGCGAGGTGACGGTGCGGAGCGTTCGGAAATCGGCTCATGATGCTGCCGACGCGCTGGCGGTAGTAGGCGATTGTGCCGGGCGCAACGACGATATCGATCCCATTCGCCACGCATTCGCAGTTGAAGCGCCAGTCTTCATAATGGAAAGGCGTTTTCGGAAAGGTCGCGACATAGGGGATGGCGACGAACACGGCCCGCCTCGCCATCACGGAAGAAACAAAGGGGTGCATATTGACAAAGGAAAGCTTCGAAATCCCGGCCAGGGGCCGATATCTGCGAAACTGACGCCAGGCGCCGAAGGCGACGCAGAACTCCGGGATCGCCAGCGTATCGGGACCATGTTTCGACAGTGCGTCAGCTTTAGCGGCGAGGGTGTTCGTCGACATCAGGTCGTCGGCGTCGGCGACCATGACATAATCGCCACTGGCGGCTTCGACCCCGGAATTTCGGGACAATGCGAGATTGCCATGGTCCACGGCGATGCGTCTCACGCAATCGGCGGCTGACAGCTCGAAGTTCGAGAAGGCGTCGAGCGTGGCCTGATCGCTTCGATCGAACACGGCGACGACCTCGACCGCGTGGCCTTTTTCTTTGGCGACGGCGACCGCGGCGTCCAGCGACTTCAGCGTCCGCGCGATGCAATCGGCTTCTCGATGGACATTCAGAACGATCGAAATCGAAGACAGCGTGGTTGCAGCCATTTTGAATTTTGCGCCGGAGGAATGACGTCGCGCAGAGCCCCTGCGTCGAGATACCATCGAAAGCAAGGCATGCGTCAAGACATTTGAATCTTTAGGGTTCCCGGGTTAGGGAAAGCCGTTTTCGAACGTCGTGGCCCGCGCGCCCTTCGTGGCCGAGGCGACGCGACAGCGGGAAAGGGACCGATGTTCGATTGGCACCACGTTCGCGCCCTCATGCGCCATCCCATCGATTCCAGAAAGCGCAAACTCTATCGGCGAGCCAAACGGAACCTCCCACTCTCGCCTCTGCTGCGCAGCTACGGCGAGAAAGGCGGCTCGGGAGAGGTCGGGCGGCCAGGCGGCTCGAGGTTTCGTTACGCTAACGACGTCATCTCGATCATCACGAGCGATCAGGAGCCCTTCGCCGGGGCAGATGAGCTTGGCGTCGCCGAAAGCTTCTGCATATCGCTGACGACGACGCCGGCGCGCGCCATTTCGAGCGACCTCTTCAAGGTTCTCGACGCGCTCGTCGGACAGCGTCGAAGGGCGAAGGCGATCTACCTTGCGCTGCCGCTGAAATACCGGCGCTCGTTCGGCGTCGATTGGGATCGCGAGCGCCCGCAGTTTGTGGAAAAGGTCCTGCGCCGATATGGCGACCGGATCGCCATTGTCGATTGCGAAGACCAGGGCCCGGCGACCAAGCTTCTCGCCCTTCTTGAACATGCCGCGCGCGGCGGCGTCCTATCGCCCGATGACAAGATCGTCGTGGTCGACGACGACATCATCTACGCCGACACGATGATCTATCAACACGAGTTGTGTCACGACCTCTATCAGTGCGACGTCAGCATCATCGAAGAACGTCTTGTGCAGAACTGGACCCCCCTTCGGTTTCACCGCCACAAAGCGATTTTCTGCGACTTGGACGAACGCACGACGCTCTTCGGCTGGCTCGGTTATGGATTGCGCTATGACCGACTTTCCGACCTGCCGCAGTTTCACGCCGACGTGATCGCCGCCATTCCCGAGGCCTTTTTTCACGATGATGGGGTCTTCTCGGCCTTCGTCAAACGGGCGGGTCTCTACGCGACCCATATGATCGCGGCGCCGATGGGACCACTGGCGCGAACCGCAATGGACAGCTCCGGGGGCGCGGCCTTGCGGACTGATCGTTGGTCCGCTCCGGAAACGCGACGCGGCGTCGAGAAGCGGCTGGATCGCTTCCTGGAGCAGACCGCCCCCGCCGAGTCGATGAGATTCGTCATCCGGTCTCGGACCGCGCCGCGCAACTTGCGAAACTGCGCCGATCTCGTCTTCCACGACGTCGGTCGATCCATGCACGTCGTGGCGCATTATCTTGCCGAAGATCGGGCGATCTTCACCGTCACTGCATTTGAACCGGGAATGATCGGCCAGGACATCGAAATTGTTTTCAGCGTCGCAGACCGCTATTTCCGAGCGCCGCTGCGCGTCGAAAGCAGAAAGTTCTCCTTCGTAGTGCGGGCCTATTGCGCCCTCTTCCGCCCGCTGGACGATCGAGCGAACCTGCCGGTTATGCAGACAAACAGCAGCGCCGCCGTATCGCGCAGCAAATTCTATTCCGTGTGCGCGATCCTGAATTACACGCCCGCGCATCCGCATCTGTTTTTCGACGAGCAGGCGCGCGCCGCCCTTATCGCCCGCCATTTCTCCGCGATTGTCGTAACAGCATATCAATCGCTCGCCCCGGCCGCGTACCGGGCGGATTTGTTTCGCTATCTCTTCGCCTATCTCAACGCCTGCATCTATTTCGACGTCAAGATGGTGCTGAATGTTCCGATCTCGGCGATCTATCATCTCGTCGAGAACGGTCACATCTTCGCGGCCGACGTTACACCGCACTACGTCTACACCGCATTCTTCGTCAGTTTTCAGCGCCGATCCGCGATCTTCAAATCGGCGATCCTGATGTGCCTTGACCGCATCGCCGCCAATGATTATTGCGCCGATGCGCTTTCAATAACCGGCCCCGGCGTGCTCGGCGCCGCCGTCTATAGCGACGCTCGTTTCACGCCCGCGCTTTTCAATGGCTTCGAGGGCGAAGCGTGGCGCCAGAGCTCGATCAAAGATCGCTCAGGAACCGCCGTCATCCACTGTTCCTACCCCGGCTACTACGAGGAGAACAATTACCTCCTCACCACGCACTACAGCGTCATGTGGGACAAGCGTAGCGTGTTCCGGTCTCCGCCCTCCGCTTTCATTGCCGACTACCAGGCGATCGTTGCCGGCGTCGATCATATTCTGTGGATCAGTTTTGCCGGAGCCGAGGAGCGATCCGCGCGGATGGAGGAAACGCTCAGCCACTTTACCTCGATTGAGCGCCGGCGCATCGACGCCGTCGACGGAGAGTTTCCGCTCCCTCTTGCGGCGGGTTCCGACATCGACGCCACAGCGTCCGCGCCTGAGATCGCGCGGTGCCTATCCCATCTCAAAGCGCTGTCCGAGGCCGCGGCGATGGAGGGAGAACATTTTCTCATTCTCGAGGACGGCGCCAATCTACGGTATTTCCCCTTCCTTGCTCGACGCGACGCGATCGCCGGCATCCTCGAGCGGGCGCCGCACGATTGGCAGGCGATCTCGATCGGCTGGGTCTATACGAGCGAGCTCGACCGCGACTTCACCGACTGGAACCTGTCGCTTGAAGATGGCTTTCATATCGCCGGCGCGGCCGCATATCTCATCAACCGCGCTGGCCTCGAGAAAATACAGTCGCTGTTCGAACGTCGTGGCGACACGTTTTTCTTCAAGCCGGCGAGCAGCCGCAAGGTCCTGAACGCGCATTACGACCGGCACGACAGATGGCTCCTGGCCGATCTGTTCGTCTTTTCCAGCGTACGCACCTATGCCTACAGGAATCGCCTGTTCGCGCTCGACGGCTCAGAGTCCCTCGCCGCACTCGATCGCCACGACTGGTACAAAAAGACGTCAAGCATCCTGCTGAATACGACTGCGGACGAAATCATTCTCAGCGCGGAAGAAATCGCCTAGCCTGGGACGAGACGCAGTTGCGCAGCCCGAGAAGCGCGCGGCGATTGAGATGATCCGCCCCGCCGTCTTTATAGCGCGCCTCGCTGCGGCGGCCTGAGGCCGCGAACCGCGCCCATCGTCTAGCGGTCCAGGACGTCGCCCTTTCACAGCGAAAACAGGGGTAGGCGCGGCGGACGCGCGACGACGCCGCAATGTCCGCCGCGCCGCGCAGCGACGCGTGATGTCCTGGCAATTCACGCTCCGACCTTCGAGGGAATCCCTTGCGGGTAAAGAACCCTAGTCGTCGAGGCTGCCCATTGTCAGATTGACCGTCGTGCCGGTCATCCCGCTGGCTTTGTCGGAAGCGACGAAGGCGGCGACGTTCGCCATTTCCGCCAAATTCATGACCCGCTTGGGATGAGTCGTGTTGGCGAGAAACGCCTGGAACTGGTCGTAGGACATCTTCGACGCCTTCATCGCATGGACATTGCGCATCGTCGCGGTCTCGGGCATGCCGTGGGGCCGCAGGCTGACGACGCGAATTCCGTGCGGCGCGAGTTCGGCGGAGAGATCGCGGGTGAGAGCCTCCTTGGCGGCCATCGCCGAACCATAGCCGCCGTTCAAGATGGTGCCGCTGCGCGATGGAAGCGCACTGACCGTCATGATCACGCCTGAGTTGCTGGCGACCATGTGCCGGGCCGCCAGGCGCGCGGTCAGGAAATAGGACCGCGTGTAGTCGATGATCGGCCGGGAAAAGTTGTCGGCGTCCAGCTCAAGCAGCGAAACGCCCAAAATCTTGGCGTGCCGGACGCCTATTGCGTTAAATGAAATGTCGAGCTTTCCCGATTTGTCGAGAACCGATTGCAGGTGCTTGTCGATCGCTTGTTCGTCGAGCGCATCGACCTCGGCGCCCTCGACCGATCCGCCGGCCGCAACAATTTCGTTGTAGACGATCTCCATTGACGCCCGATGGCGCCCGGCAAGAAAGACCGTGGCGCCCTCGCCTGCGAAGGCGCGCGCCACCGCTCCACCGATCGCGCCGCCCGCGCCATAGACCACCGCAACCTTGTTTTCGAGCAACATCTGTGACCCCATTTCGTCTGTGACGGATGGTCCGGTCATCCGGGCCGTCGTCGGGGTAGACACCGCGCCACGACGAAAATGGGCGGCCGCCGAGCGACCATTTTTGGCTCCCGGCGGTGTCTACCGCTCTCTAAAGCCGCGATCAGCGCGGACGGCGAGCGACAAGAATGGGCGGCGGTATGACGGCGGATCTCATCTCAAGGGCGCAAGCGGGCGACAACGAGGCTTTCCGCGCGTTGGTGGAGCCGCACCGGCGGGAACTCCACGTGCACTGCTACCGCATGCTCGGATCGTTCCACGACGCCGAGGATGTTCTTCAAGATGTGCTGCTTGCGGCCTGGCATGGCCTCAAGGGGTTCGAGGGACGCGCCTCGCTGCGCACGTGGCTGTACCGGATCGCCACCAACCGATGCCTCAACGCGCGCCGCGCCGTCAATCGACGCCCCGCCGTGCAATGGAGCGTCCCCGGAGTCGAACCGCCCGAGCCTTCGAGCCTGGGCGAATTGCCGTGGCTCGAGCCGTTTCCCGACGCCATGCTCGACGGCATTGTCCATGTGCCGCCCGGTCCAGAGGCGCGCTACAACCAGACCCAATCGATCTCGTTGGCGTTCGTCTCCGCGCTCCAAGTCCTGCCCCCTAGTCAGCTCGCCGTCCTTGTCCTGCGCGACGTGCTCGAATTCAGCGCGAAAGAGGTCGCCAACATGCTGGATACGACCGTCCAATCGGCGAATGGCGCGCTGAAGCGAGCGCGCGCGAACTTGAAGCGCCAGCTTCCGCCGAGCGGCGAACGCGAGAGCGCACGCCCTTTGGCCCCGCACTCGGAGGATGCGCTGGTCGCAAAATTCGTCAGCGCGTATCAGGCTGCCGATCTCGACGCGCTGGTCGCGCTGCTGACCGACGACGTCTTCATGTCGATGCCGCCGATGCCGCTTGAATACCGTGGCCGAGACGCCGTCGCCCGCTTTTTGGCCGTGTTGTTCGGCGCCGGCCGCAGGTTCGACCTTGTGCGCACCCGAGCCAATGGTCAGCCGGCGTTCGGCATCTACGCACGCTCGCCCGCCGACGGAGTCAGCCACGCGTCTGGTCTTATCGCTGTCGCAATTGATGGAGATCGCGTTTCAGCAATCATCCGCTTCGACAAGAGCATGCTTGCGTGGTTCGGGCTGCCTGGGACCCTCGAGGGCCGATAGGTCGCCGCCCGGTTCGCCATCGCCGTTATCGACTAGGCGGACGCGGCGCCGTCCGCCGTCGGCGCCGCGGAACCCCGCTGCTTGCGATCGAGCGCGACCGACACGCCGAAGACCGCGAGACCCGCCACCGCGAGCAGCGATCCCACCCAGCCCGTGGCCCCCCAGCCATAGCCAGCGGCGATCACCGCCCCGCCCAGCCAGGCGCCAAACGCATTGGCGATGTTGAGGGCCGAGTGGTTCAGCGCGGCGGCAAGCGTCTGCGCGTCGCGGCCGACGTCCATCAGGCGCGTCTGCAATGCAGGCATCGCCGCAAACCCAGTGCCGACCAGCAGCACGAACGGGACCGCCGTCCAGGCCCAATGGACGGCGACGGAAAACAGCGCGAGCACCAATGCATTCCAGACGATCGCGCCGCCGATGGTCGGCAGCAGGCCCCGATCGGCGAAGCGCGGCCCGACGAGATTGCCGATAATCATGCCCGCTCCGAACATCGGCAACACCGCCGGCACCCAGCGCAGCGGAATGCCCGCGACTTGGACCAGCGTCGGCGTGATGTAGGTCAAGACCGCGAACATGCCGCCGAAGCCGACCGCGCCGACCGCGAGCGTCAGCCAGACCTGCGGATTGCGCAGCGCGCCGAGCTCGCGCAGCGGGCCAGCGTGGCGATCGGGCGCGTCGTGGGGAACGAAAACGGCCGAGAGCGCGACGCCGGCAAGACCGATGGCGCCGACCAGGACGAAGGCCGCCCGCCAGCCGAAGATCTGGCCGGCCCAGGTGGCGAGCGGCGTGCCGATCAAGGTCGATATGGTGAGGCCGAGCATGATGCGCCCGACCGCCTTGGCCCGCCCGCCCGGCCCCGCCATGCCGGCGGCGACAAGCGAGGCGACGCCGAAATAAGCGCCGTGGGGAAGGCCGCTGACGAAGCGAAGCCCAATCAGCATGGGAAAGCTTGCGGCGAAGCCGCTCGCGATGTTGCCGAGGCCAAAGATCGCGATCAGCAGCAGCAGGAGATGGCGACGCGCCAGTTTGGCGCCGAGAACCGCGAACACCGGCGCGCCGACCACGACCCCAAGCGCGTAGGCGCTAATGATCTCTCCAGCCTGCGGGACCGTGACGCCGAAGCCGTCGGCGACGCTCGGCAAGAAACCCATCGCGGCGAACTCACCGGTGCCGATGGCGAAGCTGCCCACGGCAAGCGCCGCCTCGGCGGCGCGGGCGCGCCCAAGCGAAATCGACGCCGATTCCTCGACTGGCATGAACTGTTTCCCCGAATGTCGGATTGGCGAAGCGACGGAGAACCCGCCGCCCATTGCCGACATAGTGCACGGGTCCGGCGCCGCAATAAACGGCGCTACTCGAAATGTGATCGCGAGAAAACCGCGAATTCACGCCGGCTCGCGGCAATCGTCGTCATCCCCGATAGCGCAGCGCCTCCAGCAGCAGCGCGAAGGCCGGGGTCGGCTGGCGGCGGCTGGGGTAGTAGAGGTGGTAGCCGGGAAAGGGCGGACACCAATCGGCGAGGACGCGCACGAGCGCGCCGCGCGCCAGAGCGTCACGGACATGCTCTTCCGGCAGATAGGCGAGCCCGAGGCCAGCAAGCGCCGCCTCGAGCCGCAGGCCATTGGTGTTGACCACCAATTGCCCTTCGACGCGCACCTTCAACTCGTGCCCGTCTTTTTCGAATTCCCAGGCGTAGAGGCCGCCGTAAGTCGGCAGCCGCAGGTTGACGCAACTGTGCTCGGTGAGGTCGTGGGGCGTCCCGGGGACGCCGCGCGCGGCGAGATAGGACGGCGCGGTGACGACCGCCATGCTCATGTCCGGCCCGATCCGCACGGCGATCATGTCCTTGGCGACCTGCTCGCCGATCCGCACCCCCGCGTCGAAGCGTTCGGTGACGATGTCGACCAGGCCCTGGTCGACGACGATCTCAATCTTGATGTCGGGGTAGTCGGGCAGCAGCTTCGCCACGGCCGGCCACAGAATCGTCTGCGCCGAGGATTCGCCGGCGGTGATGCGGATCGCGCCGGCCGGCTTGTCGCGCAGAGCCGACAGCGCCGCCAGTTCGGCCTCGATTTCGTCGAGGCGCGGGCCTACCGCGCCGATCAGGCGCTCGCCGGCCTCGGTCGGCGCGACGCTGCGCGTCGTGCGGGTCAACAGTCGCAGGCCGAGACGCTCTTCGAGGCCACGGATGGTGTGGCTTAGCGCCGACTGCGAAACCCCGACCTGCGCCGCCGCCCGGGTGAAGCTGCGCTCGCGCGCCACCGCCAGGAAGGCGACAAGGTCGTCGATGGTCTGGCGCGGCATTAATGAACTCCTCTCATAAGCTCATGCGCATTATACCATCTAATCGTCAGCGCGAACGCGGTCTAAATGTCAGAGCAGCAGGCAGGTCTGAGCTGACGCCCGCAAATTCGAGCAAGGAGAACAACGATGCACAAGCGCACACTCGGCAAGAGCGGGCTTGAAGTCTCGGCCATTGGCCTTGGCTGCATGGGGCTGAGCACCGCCTACGGGCAGGCGCCGGAAAAGCGCGCGGCGATCGAACTGATCCGCGCCGCCGTCGATCACGGCGTCACTTTCTTCGACACCGCGGAGACCTACGGGCCATTCGTCAATGAGGAAGTCGTCGGCGAGGCGCTGGCGCCCGTGCGCGACAGGATCGTCATCGCGACCAAGTTCGGCTTCAAGGACGGGTCGGCGCAAAACGGCACGGACAGCCGGCCTGAACGCATCCGCCAGGTCGCCGAGGCCTCGCTCAAGCGACTGCGCACCGATCGGATCGATCTGTTCTACCAGCATCGTGTCGATCCCAACGTGCCGATCGAAGACGTGGCGGGAACGGTCAAGGCGCTGATCGCCGAAGGCAAGGTCAAACACTTCGGCATGTCGGAAGCGGGCGCGCAGACCATCCGCCGCGCTCACGCCGTACAGCCGGTCGCAGCGCTTCAGAGCGAGTATTCGCTGTGGTGGCGCGAGCCGGAGAAGGAGATCCTGCCGACGCTGGCGGAACTCGGCATCGGCTTCGTCCCCTTCAGCCCGCTTGGACGGGGCTTCCTCACCGGCGCGATCGACGCCAAGACGACGTTCGGCGCCAAGGACTTCCGCGCCAACAATCCCCGCTTCACGACGGCGGCGCTCAGCGCCAATCAGGTCCTGGTCGAGCGTATCGCCAAGATCGCCACACGCAAGCAGGCGACGTCGGCGCAGATCGCGCTCGCATGGCTGCTGGCGCAAAAGCCCTGGATCGTGCCTATCCCGGGCACCACCAAACTCGCCCGCCTGGAAGAAAATCTCGGCGCCGACGCGATCGAACTGACGGGAGGCGACCTGACCGAGATCGCCGCGGCGCTCAATCAGATCAAGGTGCAGGGCGATCGCTACCCGGCGCATCAGCAGGCGATGGTCGGGCGTTGAGCAGAGAGCGGGAGGTCAAGAGCATGAACGAAGGCATCGCGGGCAAGGTTGTCGTCATCACCGGCGCAAGCAGCGGGCTCGGCGAAGCGACCGCCCGCTATCTCGCCGCGCGTGGCGCCAAACTCACGCTGGGCGCGCGCCGGCTCGACCGATTGCAAATCCTCGCCAAGGAACTTTCCCTTGGCGAGGGCGCGATCGCACAGACCGACGTGACCGACCGCGACCAGGTTCGCCGTCTGGTCGACGGCGCCGTCAAGATGCACGGGCGCATCGACGTCATCGTCAACAACGCCGGCGTGATGCCGCACTCGCCACTCGAGCGCGGCAAGGTCGAGGACTGGGAGCGGATGATCGACGTCAACCTCAAGGGCGTCCTCTACGGCGTCGCCGCCGCACTGGCGCACATGAAAGCGCAAAAGAGCGGCCACATCATCAATGTCTCGTCGGTCGCCGGCCACAAGGTGCGGCCGGGAAGCGCGGTTTACGCGGCGACCAAGGCGGCGGTGCGAGTCATTTCCGAGGGGCTGCGCCAGGAGGTCAAGCCCTACAACATCCGCACGACGATCATCTCGCCGGGCGCGGTGCAAAGCGAGCTGGCCGACAGCATCACCGAACCCGACATTGCCGCCACAGTCCGCGCCAACTACGGCAACGCCATCCCCGCCGAATCCTTCGCACGCGTCGTCGCGTTCGCGATCAGCCAGCCGGAGGACGTCGACATCAACGAGATCCTGTTTCGTCCGACCAAGCAGGAATTCTAGGCGGGCCCGCTTGCGGCGAGCCTGTAGCGAGGCGATGGTGGCGCGGAGGCCGCGCCGACAACCCGCGCAGCGCCGCTCGGCGAGTTTGGCATGGACGGCAAGATCGGCGTTTTCGGTTACGGGCCAGTCGGGGCGGACGCGGTCGCTCGGCTGGCGGCGCAAGGCCGACCCGTTCGCGTCTGCCAACGCTCAAGGTCGGCCGCGCTGCCCGAGGGCGTCGAATTCATCGCCTGCGACGCGCTCGATACGGATTCGGTCACGGCGGCGGTCGCCGGCCTGTCGCAGGTCGTGCTGGCGGTCGGCCTTCCATATGTCGGCGCCGTGTGGCGCGAGGCGTGGCCGCGCGTGATGACCAATTTCGTCGACGCCTGCGCCAAGACCGGCGCGCGGCTGGTCTTCTTCGACAATCTTTACATGTACGGGCCGCAGACGACGCCATTGAGCGAGACGACGTCGCTGCAACCCGTCGGCGTCAAGCCGGCGACGCGAGTCGCGATCACGCGACTTTGGCAAGCGGCGAGCGCGGCCGGAAGGCTATAGGTCGCGGCGTTGCGCGCGCCCGATTTCTATGGCCCCGGCGTCCCGATGGCGCATCTTGGCGACAGCGCATTCGGGGCGCGGGCGCGCCACGCCGCATGATTTCGCCTATGTGCCCGATTGCGGCCGCGCCGTCGTCAGCCTGCTCGATGCGCCCGACGACGCCTTTGGCCAGGCTTGGCATGTCCCGTGCGCGCCGACCCAGACGCCGCGCCAGATCATTGCGCTGGGCGCGGCGGCGCTCGGCGTCGCCCCACGCGTCGTCGGTCTGCCCCCCGCCCTGCTCCGCCTGCTCGGCCTGTTCGTCCCGGCGCTCAGAGAGCTTGTCGAAATGCGCTTCCAGCAGGACCGGCCCTATCTGGTCGACTCCAGCCGTTTCGCGGCTCGCTTCTGGTCCGATACGACACCATTTGAAATCGCTGCGCCGGCGACCGCGCTGTCGTTCCGCAGCATCGCGCGTGAGTGATTTTGGCGCGCGCGCTGAGCGCGTTATGATGGGGCGCGCGCTGTTCTGACGCGCCCCCTCCCGACCCAGATTTACATGGCCGCCGCCCTCGCCGTCCGCACAATCGTCAGTCTCGCCGAGGTCTCGCCGGAGGCGTGGGACGCGTGCGCCAATCCGCCCGGCCTGACTGCGAGCCCGAACGCGGGCGAGCGATTCAATCCCTTCGTCTCGCACGCATTCCTCAGCGCGCTGGAGCAGTCGGGCTCGGTCGGCGGCCGCACGGGCTGGACGCCGGCCTATGTACTGGTCGAAGACCGAGCCGGCCGCCTGGTCGCCGCCGCCGCGAGCTACCTGAAGACGCATAGCCAGGGCGAATATGTTTTCGACCACGCCTGGGCCGACGCCTATCAACGCGCGGGCGGCCAATATTATCCCAAGCTGCAGATCGCCGCGCCCTTCACGCCGGTGACCGGCCGCCGCCTGCTGGTCGCCGCCGACGCGCCGCCCGGCGCCGCGGAGGCGCTGATTGCCGGCTGGCGCGCGCTGCGCCAAGCGGTCGAAGCGTCTTCGATCCACGTCACCTTCTGCGACGAAGCCGACAGCGAGGCGCTACGCCGCGCCGGCTTCGTCGTGCGCACCGGCGAGCAATTTCATTTCGTCAATCAGGGCTATCGCGATTTCGACGAATTCCTCGCCGCACTCGCTTCGCGCAAGCGCAAGGCGATCAAGCGCGAGCGCCGTGAGGCGCTGGGCGAGGATCTCGAAGTCGACCTGCTGACCGGCGCCGACATCAAGCCCGAGCATTGGGACGCGTTTTTCGCCTTCTACATGGACACCGGCTCGCGCAAGTGGGGCCGCCCCTATCTCACCCGCGCCTTCTTCGAGCGGATCGGCGCTTCGATGGCCGAGCGCGTCCTGCTGGTGATGGCGCGTCAGGGTCGGCGCTATGTCGCCGGCGCGATCAACTTCATCGGCGACGACGCGCTTTACGGGCGCAACTGGGGGGCGATCGTCGAGCGGCCGTTCCTGCATTTCGAGGTCTGCTATTATCAGGCGATCGAATTTGCCATCCGCCGCGGCCTCGGTCGCGTCGAAGCGGGCGCGCAGGGGGAGCACAAGCTGTCGCGCGGCTACCGGCCGGTTGCGACCTATTCGGCCCATGAATTCGCCGACCCACGCTTCCAGCGTGCGGTCGCCGACTATCTGGCGCGCGAGCGTCCGGCGGTGGCCGAGGCGATCGAGGAATATGCCGAGCGCCTGCCGTTCCGTCGTGACGGGTGACAACAATTGCTTGAGGAGAGTGCAGTGAGCGACCCCTACGACCGCCAGAACATTTTCGCCAAGATCCTGCGCGGCGAGGCGGGCTGCGTGCGCGTCGCCGAGGACGATTTCTCGCTCGCCTTCATGGACATCATGCCGCGCGCCGACGGTCATGTCCTGGTGATCCCCAAAGTCGCCGCGCGCAACCTGCTCGACATCGGCGCCGCGGAACTCGCCAGCTTTATCCCGATGGTGCGGCGCGTCGCCCGCGCGGTGAAGACCGGCATGGCGGCGGAAGGAATCCTCGTCCAGCAGTTCAACGAGAGCGTCGGCGGCCAGGTGGTGTTCCACCTGCACTTTCACGTCCTGCCGCGCTGGAGCGGCGTCGCGCTGCGCCCGCCCGGCGGGCCGATCGCGCCCGCCGCAGAGCTCGAAGTTCACGCCGCGAAAATCCGCGCCGCTTTAGCCTAGCTCGGGTTCGCTCGACGATTCCTCGCTTGGCGAGTCTTCGTCGGGCTGGCTCTCGGCCCGCTTGCGGCCTTTGCCCTTGCGCGCCTCCGGCTCGGCCTGCGCCCGCTTGCGCCCCGCGACGATCAGGTCGCGCTCGAGCCGCGGCTGCGCCGGCCCTTCCGGATAGACGAAGCCGAGCTTCTTGACCCCGTCATCCTCGGCGGTGACGACCACCCGCACCACGCCGCCGTTCTTCAACCTGCCGAACAGCACCTCGTCGGCGAGCGGCGTCTTGATCTGGCTCTGGATCACGCGCGCCATCGGCCGCGCCCCCATCGACTCGTCATAGCCGTTCTTGACCAGCCAGGCGCGCGCCTCCTCGGCGAGCTCGATCGTCACGTTGCGGTCGGCGAGCTGCGCCTCGAGCTGCAGGATGAACTTGTCGACCACCTGCGAGATGACCTCTTCCGGCAACCGCGAGAACGGCACGATCGCGTCGAGCCGGTTGCGGAACTCGGGCGAGAACAGCCGGTTGATCGCCTCGGTGTCATCGCCATCGCGCTTTGAGCGATGGAAGCCGAACGCTTCCTTGGCGAGATCCTGTGCGCCCGCGTTGGTCGTCATGATCAGGATCACGTTGCGGAAGTCGATCTGCTTGCCGGAGTGGTCGGTCAGCTTGCCGTGGTCCATGACCTGCAACAGGATGTTGAACAGGTCGGGATGCGCCTTCTCGATCTCGTCGAGCAGCAGCACGCAATGGGGATGCTGGTCGATCGCGTCGGTCAGCAGCCCGCCCTGGTCGAAGCCGACATAGCCGGGAGGCGCGCCGATCAGCCGCGAGACGGTGTGGCGCTCCATATATTCCGACATGTCGAAGCGGGTCAGCTCAAGGCCGAGACTGGAGGCGAGTTGGCGCGCCGCCTCGGTCTTGCCGACGCCGGTCGGGCCGGAGAAGAGATAGCAGCCGATCGGCTTTTCCGGATCGCGCAAGCCGGCGCGCGCGAGCTTGATCGCCGAGGAGAGCGCCGAGAGCGCCGCGTCCTGCCCGTAGACCACGCGCTTCAGCGTCTCGTCGAGATGCTGCAGCACTTCGGCGTCGTCCTTCGAGACGGTCTTGGCCGGAATGCGCGCCATCGAGGCGATGGTCGCCTCGATTTCCTTGATGCCGATCGATCTTCTTGCGTTTGGCTTCAGCGACCAGCATCTGCGAGGCGCCGGTCTCGTCGATCACGTCGATCGCTTTGTCCGGCAGCTTGCGGTCGTGGATGTAGCGCGCCGACAATTCAACCGCCGCCTTCACCGCCTCCTGCGTGTAGCGAACCTTGTGGAACTCCTCGAAATAGGGCTTCAGCCCCTTGAGGATCTCCACCGTGTCGGGAACGCTCGGCTCGTTGACGTCGATCTTCTGGAAGCGGCGCACCAGCGCGCGGTCCTTCTCGAAATACTGGCGATATTCCTTGTAGGTGGTCGAGCCGATGCAGCGCAGCGTGCCTTGCGCGAGCGCGGGCTTCAGGAGGTTGGAGGCGTCCATCGCCCCGCCCGAAGTCGCGCCGGCGCCGATGACGGTGTGAATTTCATCGATGAACAGGATCGCGTCCTTGTGCTGCTCGATCTCCTTCATCACCTGCTTGAGGCGTTCTTCGAAGTCGCCGCGATAGCGGGTGCCGGCGAGCAACGCGCCCATGTCGAGCGCGAAGACGGTCGCGCCCGCGAGCACCTCCGGCACTTCGCCGCCGACGATCTTGCGCGCCAACCCTTCCGCGATCGCGGTCTTGCCGACGCCGGGATCGCCGACCAGCAACGGATTGTTCTTCTGACGCCGGCACAGCACCTGGATCGTGCGCTGCACCTCGGCCTCGCGGCCGATCAGCGGATCGATGCGCCCGTCGCGCGCCTTGCGGTTGAGGTTGACGCAATAGGCGTCGAGCGCCCCTTCCTTCTTCTTGCCCTCGGGGCCTTCCTTCGCGTCCTTCGCTTCGCGCGCGTCGGGATCCTCGTCGGCGCCGCGCGGCGAGCGCGACGGATCGGACAGGCCGGGCCGCTTGGCGATGCCGTGGCTGATGTAGTTGACCGCGTCGTAACGCGTCATGTCCTGCTCTTGCAGGAAATAGGCGGCGTGGCTCTCGCGCTCGGCGAAGATCGCCACCAGCACGTTGGCGCCGGTGACTTCCTCGCGCCCCGACGACTGCACATGGATTGCCGCGCGCTGCACGACGCGCTGGAAACCCGCGGTTGCCTTCGCTTCATCCGTGGTCTCGACAATCAGATTGTCGAGGTCGGTCTCAAGATAATGGACGACGTTCTTGCGCAACTGGTCGATGTCGACGTTGCACGCTCGCAGCACCGCGGCGGCGTCGGGATCGTCGATCAGCGCCAACAGCAAATGCTCGAGCGTCGCATATTCGTGCCGCCGCTCGTTCGCGAGCGCAAGCGCTTTACGCAGCGTCTTTTCGAGAGCGCGAGAAAATACCGGCATCACTCGCCTTTCATTTCTTTTCCATGATGCATTGCAACGGATGCTGGTTCTTGCGGGCGTGGTCCATCACCTGCGCGACCTTGGTCTCGGCGACCTCGTAGGTGTAGACGCCGCATTCCCCGACGCCGTTGTTATGCACGTGCAACATGATCTGAGTGGCCTCTTCCGAGGTCTTGTTGAAGAACGCCTGCAAAATCGCGATCACAAACTCCATCGGGGTGTAGTCGTCATTGAGCAACAGCACGCGGTACATGTTCGGCCGGCGGGTCTGCGCGCGGGTGCGCGTGATCACCGCCGCTCCGGCGCCCGGGTTGTCGCCGTTGCGCTTGGGCTCACGAGCCCCCTTCGGCTCGCGCGCGGCGACGATCGCCGGCGCAGCGTGCGAGGCGGAGAACATCCGCGCCAGCCGGGCGATTCCAGCGCGCAAGCGACCAACCAGCGGATGGGCTTCGGCGATCAATCGAGTCCTCGACAAACCCACGAGCAGCGCGAACGCGACGCTTCGGGGGTTCGCCGCGACTCCCCACGAGCCTCATTTAGGCGCCCACTGCGTCTGGCGCCAGAGGCCGATGCGACGCAGTCAAGGTTCGTCAATTTGAAGCGAGCGCGCAAGGGGTTTGCGTAGCGCGGGCGAGCGAGGGGCAAAAAAAATGGGCCGGCGATCCGCCGGCCCTGTCATACACTGAACGTCGGTCGTTTCAGCGCGCAACTGACGCGCTGAACCCGGATCGCCTACTAAGCCGGCTTGGCTTACGCAGGCTTGGCTTACGCAGGCTTGGCGGTCGCCTTGGCGAACGCCGTCTCGACCGGCTTGAAGGTCTCGGTGGCGAGCTTGGTGTAAATTTCGTTGATCTTGTTCGCCTGGGCGACGAAGCCTTCGTAGGCCGACTTGGCGAACTCGGTCTGAATCTGGATCGCGGTTTCGACCGACTTGGCGCCGATCAGCTTCTCGACCACGGCCGAGCTCGCGGCGAACGACTTCTTCGAATACTCAGACGACTCGGCGGCGATTTCCTGCAGGCCCTTGGCGACGGTCGTCGCGGCGGCGTTGACCGCCTCGAGCTGCTGCTTGGAGAATTTCTGGAAGTCTTCCATCGTCGGGGTGGTGGTCATGGGGGATCCTCGTTGGCTTCGGTGCGGCGGCGCATCGTGGACGAGGCGAAGCGCCTTCGTCAGTGGCCGCATAATGTGCACTGCACAATATAATGTCAAGAAGTTTGTTGCGCCGCAACAAAATCGACCAGACGGCCGGTCAAGCCGGGTCCGGCCAAATTTAACAAAGCGTTAAGTCAATTCAACAACGCCTCCCGGCGCCGTCGCGCTTTCGCTTCGCGTTTCCGATCAATGCCTTAGGCGAAAACCGCGCGGAATCCCCGCAGCGCGTTAACGTCGCCGTAACCGAGCCCCCATAGCGTCACGAACTGTGTTTGTCGCGCAACGGTCCCCTTGCCGAGACCCTCGCGTCGCGTCAGTTCAACAGGACGATCATGGCGTTGCGTCGCTTTCAGGCCCCGGTTTCCCGATTGTCGAGGATGACCCTCGTAGCTTGCGCGGCGCTGGCGTTGCTCAGCACGCTGACGGCCCCCGCCGAGGCGCGAGGGTGGCGCCACTACCACCGCTTCGTCCGTTACGCCCCCGCTCCGGCGCCCGCCGATCCCGCCTTCGCGGCGATCGTCGTCGACGCCAATTCGGGCCGCACGCTTTTTGCCGCCAACGAGGACGCGCCGCGCCATCCCGCCTCGCTGACCAAGGTCATGACGCTCTACATGCTGTTCGAGCAGCTCGACAAAGGCGCGCTGACCCTGCAGTCGCAGCTTCCGATCTCCGAACACGCCGCCTCGCAGGAACCCACCAAGCTCGGGCTCGAGCCCGGCGACACGATCTCGGTCGACGACGCGATCAAGGCGGTCGTCACCCGTTCGGCCAATGACATTGCAGTGGCGATCGCCGAGGCGATCGGCGGCGACGAAAGCCGCTTCGCTGAAATGATGACTCGCAAGGCGCACGCGCTCGGCATGTCGCGCACCCTCTATCGCAATGCTTCTGGCCTGCCCAACGACGAGCAGATCACCACCGCGCGCGACCTCACCGTTCTCGCCCGCGCGACCGAGGAGCGCTTCCCGCGCTACTTCAAATATTATTCGACCCAGGAGTTCGCCTATGACGGCGAGATCATCGACAACCACAATCACCTGCTCGGCCGCGTCGACGGCGTCGACGGCATCAAGACCGGCTACACCCGCGCCTCGGGCTTCAACCTGCTGACCTCGGTCCATCGTGACGGCCGCTCGCTGGTCGCCGTCGTGATGGGCGGGCGCACCGCCGCGGCGCGCGACGTCTTCATGGAAGGACTGATCCGCGACCATTTCGCGCAAGCCTCCGACCGCGGCCACACCGCGCCGATGATCGCCGAGGCGACGACCCCGGCCGGCCCGCCGCTGCAGCTTGCCTCCGTCGCCGTCGCGCCCGCCGCCATTCCTGCGCCCCCGGCGCGCCCTGCCGTCGGTCAACTCGCCGAAGGCGACGCGGACGCGGCCGACGAGACGATCGTCCCAACGCCGCCGCTCAAGCCACAGCCTGCCGTGGTCGCGTCGCGTCCCGCGCCCAATGTTGTCGCCGCCGCCTCGCCCGAACAGCTCGGCTGGGTCAAGGGTCCCGAAGCGGTCGACGCCGGCAAGCCGCGCGCGCTCGCCGCCCCACTCGCGCCCGCCGCCACGCCGGCCCCCGCCACGCCCGTCAAACCGGCGGCGGTCGCCCTTGAGACCGCGCCGGCCGCGACCGATCACTCCGGCTGGATCATTCAGATCGGCATTTCCGAAGACGACGCCAAGGCGAACGATTTGTTGTCGCGCGCTCGCGACAAAAACCGCGCGCAGCTCGCCGCGGCAAGGCCGTTCACCGAGAAGGTTGTTAAGGGCGCCGACGTCTTTTATCGCGCCCGTTTCGCCGGCCTCGACTCGGAGAGCGCCGAGACCGCCTGCCGCTCGCTGAAAAAGAGCGGCTTCCCCTGCTTTGCAGCGCACGACTGAAGGCGATCAGCCATGTCGCAGCAAGACGTCCTTAGCTTCATTGACCCGCGCGGCGAGAGCGGTCGGACCGCCGTGGTCTGGATGAAGCTTCTTCATGAGCGCACGGTGCGCCCGCACGATTTCTTCGGCGCCCGCGCCCTGCGGCAGGCCCAGGACCTCGTACGCCTCGTCGCGGGTCATCGCGCCGCCGCGAGCGTTCCCTCGCTGCCCCGCCTCGCCCTGACCCTGGTCTGCCTGACGCCAACCGGCAAACCGGCGGTCGAGATACGTCTCCAGTAGCCGCGCCCCTTCCGGGTCCTCCCGCTGGCAGTCGCCATAGAGCGCCAGGCAATCCGAGCGGGTCAGCGTGTCGAGATCGCGCCCCTGCAGCGGCCCGGCGAGCACGCGCCCCGTCATCACGCCGGTCGCCTGATCGAGCTGCATTTCGATCGAAGCCGAACGCGCGCTCGCTGGGCGGGCCCGGCGCGGTCCGAACCCCACCGCGCTGAATGCGCTCGCCAACCGTCCGGGTCCGCCCCATAGGCCGAGGCTGAAGGAAAACGCCCCGAACGTTAGCGCGCCGGCAATGTTGCCGCGCAGAAGCAGAAACAGCGCGATGACCAGGACCACCGCAGCGCCGCCTTTGCGCACGAGGTTCGCCGCCGCGCCGGGAGACAGGCGCCCGAAACGGCGCGTCGCGACCCAGATCAAATAGACCGCGATGACTCCGGCGATGAGGCTCGGCATGACGCTAGAGGCTTCCTGCGCGCTTTCGGGCGGCCCTGTCTCTTCTCACGTCCCGCGCATCTGTTCCAGTAGCGCCCGCGCGGCTTTGTCGCCGCCAGCCTGTGCGATCAGCGCCGACCGGCCGCCGGCGGCATAGGCGGCGGCGGCGCGCAGCAGCGACTCGAGCCGCCCCGCGGCGCCGGCGTCGAAGCTCTCGTAGGCGCCGCCGGTCAGCCGGGCGACTTCGCGGAACGCCTGGCGCGCGTTCGGGTCCTGGCCCTCCTGGAACATGAACGCCTTGACGCCGGCCAGCGCCAACTCGCCAGCCGTCGCCATCAGCGGATCGATGTTCTCCTCCATCGCGTCGCCGATATAGACCAGCGCGCCGACGCTCGCGCGCCGCGCCTCGTCGCGCGCGTGCGCGAGCACCCGGCGCAGTTGCGTGCTGCCGGCGCGCACGCCGATGCGGCTCATCAGCTCGGCGAGCCCCTGGCCGCCCGAAACGAAATCCGTGGCGCGACATTCGCCAAGACCGCGAAAATAAACGAGCTGAACCGCGAGGCCGCCATGGCCCGCCGCCGCTTCGAACATCCGCCCCTGCAACGATTGTGCGAGATCCCAGGTCGGCTGGCGGCTCATTGTCGCGTCGAGCGCGAAGATCAGCCGGCCGCGCCCATCGCCGACCCGCGCCGGCGTCTGGCGCGCCGCCACGATGAAAGCGTCGATCGCGCCATGGCTCTTTGGTTGGAGATCCTTGTCGCCCATGGCGAACCGCTCCCGGCGCCCGACGCGCCGCTACTTAGATCGGACGCGCGAGCCAAAGGCGCAAGCCCGGCCGGTTCACAGCAGCCCGAGTTCGCCCAGCGTCCGACGCAGCGCCTCGGGCATCGCCGCCGCGCCCGCGCCGGCCGCGTCGAGATCGGGCGGCGCGTCCTTGGCGGCAAAATAGCGCCAGCCCTGGAAGGCGCGCATCGGCCGCGGCGCCACCGCGACGACCTCGGGCTCGAGCCACAGCCGGCAGCGGCCGATCCCGTCGGCGTCGGTGAAGGACTCGAGCTCCAGCAGGCGCTGGCGCGCCGAGATGCGGCCCTTGATCACCCAATAGAGCGAGCCGCCCTCGACCAGCTCGGCGGCGCGCTTAGGCGACATGCGCGTGACATGGGCGCTGCGCGCCGGCTCGCCCCGCGCCACCCGTTCTGCGACGCGCTCGCCGACCCATTCCTCGAGATCGGCGATCGAGTCCGCGCCGACGCACAGCTTGATGAGATTGAGAGCCATGCCGGTGTTATGGCAGATTGGCGAGGGCACGCGAAAGGCGGCAAGCCCGGCAAATCCCAGAAAGCTGTGCCGTCATGGCCGGCTTTGGCCCGGCCAACGGACGGTGAGGCTTGCTCTATCGCGACGGTGCGGCGGACCGTAACCTTGCCTCGACAATTGGGGGCCGAGGTCATGTGGTTTCGCAAAGTTATGGCGGTGATCGCCGCAGTTGTCGCTGGCTTGGGCTATTTTGCGGTGCGCGAGGCTGGACAGTCGGCGGGCGACGATTCACCCGATCACATCGAGGCGAGCTACCGAGAATTGTCGCTCATCTGTCTGCTGCGGCCCCTCTGCCCGGTGACGGGCGCGGCGCTGGCGGCGATGAAGGGCTCGGTCGCCGGCCGGTCAGGCGACCAGTATTATCTCGCGTTGATCCTGCTGACCGGTGAAGGCCTGCCGGAGGATCGCGAGGCTGGTCTTGCCTGGATGGCGCGCGCCGCCGAACAGGGCGAACCGGACGCTGCGCGCGACATTGCCGACCGGCTGCGCAACGGCGAAGGTGTTGCGGTCGAAGAGCGCAAAATCGCCAGCGCGCTGCAGACCCGCGTTGAGGCGGGCGACGCCGAGGCGATGCGCGCGCTCGGGCCGATGATCATTCGCGGCCGCGGCGCCAAGGCCGATCCCGCCGCGGGCCTCGCGATGATGAGCCGCGCCTTCGATCTCGGCTCGATCGGCGCGGCGAGCGATCTCGCCCAAATCTATATCCTCGGCGCACCGGGCGTGGCCGCCGATCGTGGCCAATATCTCAAATGGATGGAGGCGGGCGCCCGGCGCGGCGATTCGGAGGCGATGCTGTCGATCGGCTACGCGGCGATGAACTCGCCCGGCCCCGCGAGCGACCTCGACCTGACCAAGAGCTACTGCTGGCTCACACGCGCCGCCCTGATCGACAATCCGCGCGCTCAGGAGCAGCTCAGCCTGAACTTCACCCGCGACGAGGCCGACCAGCGCGGCATGCGCATCGGCGCCGATCTCATCCAGGCCGACTATTGGTTCCGCCTCGCGGCGCGCAGCCCCTATCACGACAATTCGCAGATCCGCGGCGAGATCGAGCCAAAGATGACCAGCGACGACCTCGACGCCGCCAAGCGCCTGGTCGCCGCGTGGCGGCCACGCGACTTCGACGAGCTCAAGACGCTGCCGATTGCACTGCCGCCGGCGAAAGCGGGCGGCGCCTCGCCGGGCAATTGTCCGCCGATCGGGTGAGGCCATCGCAAGCGCAAGAGGGGCGCACGCCCCTCTCCGCGCAGCGGGGAAGGGAAAGCGCTCGCCTACTCTTCCGGCTCGGTATCGAAGCGCAGCGGGTAGCCTTTGGCGGCCCCGGCCTCGGTGGCGCGGGTCGCCTTGCTCTCGGCGACGTCGCGAGCGAAGACCGCCACCACACAGGCGCCCAGGCGATGCGCGGTGAGCATGACGGCGTTGGCGCGCGCTTCGTTCAGGCGGAACTCGCTTTTCAGAATCGTGACGACGAATTCGCGCGGCGTGTAGTCGTCGTTGAACAGGATCACCTTATGCAGGCGCGGGCGTTCCGTCTGGACCTTCGTCTTGGTCTTGGGAACGACGGCGATCGGACTCATCGCGAGGCTCCTCGGCTTACCACTCCGGCCGAGGCGCATTTTCGCATGGACGGCGAAACCCGTCCACGTCTGGGCCCGCTTCACGCGCAGGTCAGCGCCGCGCGCCGCGCGGACATTTCGGGCAATCGTCGCGCCCGGTGCAGCCCCTCGGCACGCTCTCATAGACAGCGGCGAGTTCGCTCGCAGGCAGGGGACGGCTGTAGAAATAGCCCTGCGCCTCGTCGCAGCCGGCGGAGCGCAGCAGGGCGAGTTGCTGGCAGGTCTCGACGCCCTCGCCGGTCAGCGCCAGCCCGAGCTCCTTGGCGAGGCGCGCGGCGGCGCGGATCACGGCGGCGCAACGCGGATTGAGCAGCGCGTCGACGACGAAGGCGCGATCGATCTTCAGCCGGTCGAGCGGCAGCCGGGCAAGCGCGGTGAGCGAGGAATGCGCGCCGCCGAAATCGTCGAGCGCGATTTTGACGCCCTCGCGTCGCAACCCACACAGGGTCGCGGCGACCATGGCGAAATCGTCGATGAACGCCGATTCGGCGATTTCCAGTTCGAGCCGGCGCGGATCGAGGCGCCCTTTATCGATCAGCGAGCGTACGGTCTCGCACAGAAGCGGCGTGCGCAATTGCGCGGCCGACAGGTTGACTGTCACCCGCAGATGATCGGGCCAGCTCGCCAGGGCGCGCGCCGCCTCACGCAGCGTCCAGGCGCCGATCTCGTCGAAGACGGGCGATCGTTCGGCGGCGGCGATGAATTGGCCGGCGTCAAGGTCGCCTTGACCAGGCCGCCGCCAGCGCAGCAGCGCCTCGAAGCCGGCCGTTCGCCCGGTCGCAACCGCGACCAAGGGCTGAAAGTCGAGCCGGAGTTCGCCCGCGCGCAGGGCGTAACGCAGCGCCGCGTCGAATCCGCCCAGCGCCCGACGCGGCGCATGGTCCTGCATCCCCTCGCCAAGCGGGGGCGCCAAGTCGGAAATCTGCGGTTGCAGCATGGACATCGCGAGACCGCGTCACTCGAAAACTCGCGCAATGGTTGCACCGTGTTGTCTACAACCCCTTAAGGGTTGCGCATAATGTCGGGGCTATTTGTCGATTTTTTCGATTCTCATTAATGCCTGCCCCTGCGCCACGGCGTCGCCGACGCTGACGGTGAGGCCGGCGATGCGGCCGGCGCGGGGCGCGGCGAGCGCGTGCTCCATCTTCATCGCCTCGACGACGGCAAGACGTTGCCCCTCGACCACGTGGTCGCCCTCGGCGACGGCGAGCGCGATCAGGCGCCCGTGCATCGGCGCGCCGATCTCGCCTGCCCCCTCCGCGGCGCCGGCTCGCGGACCCGCTAGAGGGTCAACCAGCGCGACGCGGCTCTGACGGCCCCCGGCGAGGACGTAAGCAATCTCGCCGATCTTCGTGACGCGTGGCGCCGGATCGGCCGGCCCAAGCGCGCGCTGGTCGGCAAATTCAAACGCGCGACGGCCCGGCGTCTCGACGGCGACCAGTCGCTCGCGACGATCGTCGACCAAGAGATCGAACCCGACGCGGCGCGGCCCCGCCAACTCGAAGGAATCGGCGACACTCCAGGGATCGTTGGCGTCGCCCGACAAGGGCGGCGCGATCAGGGTCGCCGCGCCGGCAAGAATGGCGCGCGGGTTTGGCGGCCGCGGCTCGGCGCCAAGGCGGGCGGGGTTAGCGTCGATGAACCCCGTGTCGACGGCGCCGCGCTCGACCTCGCTCTGGGCGAGCAGCGCGTCGAGAAAGGCGAGGTTGGTCTTGGGGCCGACGACTTCCGCCTGAGCGAGCCCGACTCGCAGCGCCGCGAGCGCCCCTTCGCGGCTCGGCGCGTGGGCGATCAGCTTGGCGATCAGCGAATCGTAAAACGGCGGCACGTCGTCGCCTGCCTCGAAGCCAGCGTCGATGCGCAGCGATGGCGAAGCCTCGAGCCGCATCGCAAGGATGCGACCGGGACTCGGCAGGAAGCCCTGTTCAGGGTCTTCGGCGTTGAGCCGCGCTTCGATCGCCCAGCCGTCGCGGCGGATTTCATCCTGCCTGAGCGGCAGCGGCTCGGCGGCGGCGACGCGAAACTGCCATTCGACCAGATCGAGGCCGGTGATCGCCTCGGTGACCGGGTGCTCGACCTGCAGCCGTGTGTTCATCTCGAGAAAATAGAAACTGTCCGGCCCCGCCCCACGCGCCGTGTCGAGGAGGAATTCAAACGTGCCGGCGCCGACGTAGCCGACCGCGCGCGCGCCCGCGACCGCCGCCTCGCACATCGCCGCTCTGGTCGCCTCCGGCAGGCTGGGGGCCGGCGCCTCTTCGATGACCTTCTGATGGCGGCGCTGCAAAGAACAATCGCGCTCGAAGAGATGGACGACCCCGCCGTGGCGATCGCCGAACACCTGAACTTCGATATGGCGCGGCGCGAGGAGATATTTCTCCAGCAACACGCGTGGGTCGCCGAACGCGCCCTGCGCTTCGCGCGCCGCCGCCTCCAGCGCGCCCTCGAACTCGACGTGCGCGTCGACCCGCCGCATGCCGCGCCCCCCGCCCCCGGCAATCGCCTTGATCAGCACCGGATAACCGATCTCGTAGGCCTTCTCCTTGAGGAATTTCGCGCTCTGATTGTCGCCGTGGTAGCCGGGCGCGATGCTGACGCCGGCTTTGGCCATCAGCGCCTTGGCGGCGCTCTTCAGCCCCATCGCCCGCATCGCCGCCGCCGACGGCCCGACGAAAACGACGCCGGCGCCTTCGCACATCTCAGCGAAGTCGGCGTTCTCCGACAGGAAGCCGTAACCGGGATGCAGGCACTCGGCGCCGACCCGCCGCGCCAGTGCGACGATCGCTTCGCCATCGAGATAGCCGCTGGCGCCCTCGCCGATCTCGTGCGTCTCGTCGGCGAGGCGAGTGAACAGCGCGCCCCGGTCGGCCGGCGTCGCCGCAACAATCGTCTTGAGGCCGAGCCGCCGCGCCGTGCGAATGATGCGGCAGGCGATCTCGCCGCGATTGGGAATCAGGACGCTGGCGAACATTGCACTCCCCTGGGACGAGGTTACCCCGTCCGGCGTCCGGATATCCAGCCGCGGCTATGGCGAGACCCGCGCGGCGCGACTACCTTTGGCGAATGGCGCAATCCATTTCCCTCGAGGACTTTGTCGACCGGCATCGGCGGCTCTTCGTTTTGACCGGGGCCGGCTGCAGCGTCGGCTCGGGCATTCCAGACTATCGCGACGCGGAAGGCGCGTGGAAGCGCCGGCCGCCGGTGGGCTTCCAGGCCTTCATGGCCCTTGAGACGACGCGCCAGCGCTATTGGGCGCGCAGCCTGATCGGCTGGCGGCGCATTCGCGGGGCGCGGCCGAACGACGCCCATCGTGCGCTGGTGCGGCTCGAGGCGATCGGCAAGAGCGAAATCCTGCTGACCCAGAACGTCGACCGGCTACACCAGCGGGCCGGCAGCGCCGCCGTGATCGATCTGCATGGGCGGCTCGATCGCGTCCGCTGCATGGGCTGCGAGCGACTGACGCCGCGCGAGGCGCTGCAGGACGAACTCGCGCCAGCTGAACCCCGACTGGCTTGCGCATCAGGCGGCCGACGCGCCCGACGGCGACGCCGATCTCGACGAGGCCGACTTTTCCGCGTTCCGCGTCCCCTCCTGCGCGGGCTGCGGCGGCGTGCTCAAGCCCGATGTCGTGTTCTTCGGCGAGAACGTGCCGCGCGCTCGCGTCGAGGCGGCGATGCGCCATCTCGAAGCAGGCCGACGCGATGCTGATCATCGGCTCGTCGCTGATGGTCTATTCCGGATTCCGCTTCGTCGAGATGGCGGCGCGCGCCGGCAAGCCGGTGGCGGCGGTCAATCTCGGGCGCACCCGCGCCGACGATTTGCTGGCGCTCAAGATCGAAGCCGGTTGCGAGGCGGCGCTCGCGTTTCTGTTGGAAGCCCCGGCGGAGCCGGCGCCCGCAAGCCTCACATCCTGAACACGCCAAAGCGCGTCGCCTCCGCGGGCGCATTGAGACAGGCGGAAAACGCCAGACTCAGCACGCGGCGCGTTTCGCTCGGCGCGATGACGCCATCGTCCCACAACCGCGCGGTGGCGAAATAGGGAGACCCCTCGCTTTCGTAGCGGGCGCGGATCGGCGCCTTGAACGCGTCTTCCTCCTCAGCCGACCAGCTTTCGCCCCCCGCCTCCAACCCGTCGCGCTTGATGGTCGCCAGCACGCTCGCCGCCTGCTCGCCGCCCATCACGCTGATGCGCGCGTTCGGCCAGGAAAAGAGAAAGCGCGGGCCGAAGGCGCGCCCGCACATGCCGTAGTTTCCCGCGCCGAACGAGCCGCCGACAATCACAGTGATCTTCGGCACGCGCGCGCAAGCGACGGCGGTGACCAGCTTCGCGCCATCCTTGGCGATGCCGCCCGCCTCGGCGCGCTGGCCGACCATGAAGCCAGAAACATTCTGCAGGAACAGCAGCGGCACGCCGCGCTGCGCGCACAGCTCGACGAAATGGGCGCCCTTCAGCGCGCTATCGGAAAACAGCACGCCGTTGTTGGCGAGAATGCCGATCAGCATGCCCGAAAGGCGCGCAAAGCCGGTGACCAGCGTCGTTCCATAGCGCGCCTTGAAGGGATCGAACTCGGAGCCGTCGACCAGCCGGGCGATGATCTCGTGCGCGTCGACCTGTTTGCGCAGATCGACCGGCACGAGACTCTCCAGCTCGTGGGCCGGGTGGAGCGGCTCACGCACCGGAGCGGCCTCGCCCGCCGCTTTGGGCGCGAGGTTGAGATTGGCCAGCGAGCGGCGTGCGAGCGCAAGCGCATGGGCGTCGTCGCGCGCCAGCGCGTCGGCGACGCCCGAAACCCGCGTGTGGAGGTCGCCCCCGCCAAGCTCCTCGGCGCTGACCGTCTCCCCGGTCGCCGCCTTCACCAGCGGCGGGCCGGCAAGGAAGATCGTCCCTTGCTTCTCGACGATGATCGCCTCGTCCGACATCGCCGGCACATAGGCGCCCCCGGCGGTGCAGGAGCCCAACACCACCGCGATCTGCGCGATGCCGGCGGCCGACATGCGCGCCTGATTGTAGAAGATGCGGCCGAAGTGCTCGCGGTCGGGAAACACGTCGGCCTGATGCGGCAGGTTGGCGCCGCCGCTGTCGACGAGATAGACGCAGGGCAGATGGTTTTCCGCCGCGATCTCCTGCGCGCGCAGGTGCTTCTTGACCGTCATCGGATAATAAGCGCCGCCCTTGATCGTCGGATCGTTGGCGACCACCATCGCTTCGCGTCCGTGGATGCGCCCTATCCCCGCGACGATCCCGGCGCCGTGAACGTCGCCTTCGTACATGTCGCTGGCGGCGAGCGCGCCGATCTCGAGAAAGGGCGAGCCGGGATCGAGCAAGCGCGCGACGCGGTCGCGGGTGAGCAGCTTGCCGCGCGCTTCGTGGCGCTCGCGCGCCTTGGCCGAGCCGCCCTCGGCGGCGGCGGCGCGCCGCGATTGCAATTCGTCGAGCAGGACGCGCCAGGCGGCGCGATTGGCCGCGTCGGCCGACGCGTCAGATCGCGGCGCACTGTGCATTACCGCCATGACATTCGCTCTCTCCCAGCAATCCGATCAGTCGAGCGCGGTCAGTCTTGCCCCGCCTTCGCCAAGGCTTCGTCCAGTTGCGTGACCGGCGGCGCGGCGACGCGCACCGGCCGCGTGTCGTGGATGCGCGCGTAATCGATACGGCGCACGCCGTTCTCGTCGAGACTCTGGATGTCGACGAATTCGTGTCCCGGCCGCAGGTCGCGAGCGGAAAACGTCGCGCGCGTGCGCACCAGTTGCGCCGAGGTGTCGTCGTAGCCGGAGATCAACAGCACGAAATTGATCTCGCTCACGATGAGATCGTCCATCGCGATGCCATAGAGCGGGCTGTCGGGCTCGATCGGGTGGAACAGCGTCCAACTCAGGGCAAAGGCGGGGTTTTCGCTCCTGAGCAGACGCAGCGGCTGGAAGCCGACGAAACGCCGGCCTTCCTTGGAGGTCTTCGCGCCGAGCATCCACAGCCTCGCCGTCGCCTCGGAGATGAAGGCGTTGCGCGCGTTGGCGAGGCGAAAGATCAGCGTCGGCACCCCGTCGTGATCGGCGATGACTGGATGCTGAGCGAACACCAGCCGCGCGCGGGGCCGCGAGAAGCGGGCAAAGGTCAGGCCGGTCATCATCGCGATCAAAACGATCGCGACGAAGCCTTCAAAGGTCGAGACCGCATGGCCGTAGAACGTCTGCGGATGCATGTCGCCGTAGCCGACCGTCGAAGTCGTCTCGACGCTGAAAAAGAACAGGTCGGAGAAGTCGCCCTTCGGCGCATTGGCGATCGGGTCTTTGCCGAGCGCGTAGAGACAGGCGAACGCCAGATTGAGCACGACGAAGCCGGCCGCTAACGCGCCGAAGAACATCGGCCAGGTGGCCGTCATGGCGTTGTGGTAGAAGTCCTTCCAGAAGCTGTGCTCAAGCCCCTGGGCGATGATTCGCCGCCCCGCCAGCGAACGCACGCGCTCCCGCGGCCCGCCAAAGGGGGCCGTCAGCAGCTCGCGCGCGCGGGCTAGAGCCCTTCGTATTTGTCGATCCGCCATTCTTCCGCCTCGGCGTCGGCGATCCAGGCCTTCCAGGCCGGCAGCGCCATCACGGCCTTCATATAGTCGCGCGACTTTCGCGACACGGGAACGTCATAGACATGGAAACGGTTGACGACCGGGGCAAACATCGCGTCGGCGGCGCTGAAGCGGCCGAACAGAAACGGCCCGCTCTTGCCAAACGCGCGACGTGCATGCGCCCAGGCCGCTTCGATCCGCGCGACGTCGGCCTCGACCGCCTCGGTGAGCGCAATTTTGCGCACAGGACGGCGAAAGTTGGTCGGGCAATGCTGGCGCAGCGCCTGAAAGCCGGCGTGCATCTCGGCGCTGAGCGAGCGGGCGTGAGCTCGCGCCGCCTTGCCGCGCGGCCAGATCGTTTTGTCCGGATAGCGCTCGGCGATATATTCGACGATCGCCAGCGATTCCCAGACCGTGATCGCCCCGTCGACCAGCGCGGGACATTTGCCGGTCGGCGAATACTTGAGGATCGAGGCCAGCGTTTCGGGGGGTGTCGAGCGGGATCACGATCTCCTCGAACGGAATCTTGAAATGCGCCAGCAGAATCCACGGCCTGAGCGACCAGGACGAATAGGCCTTGTTGGCGACGATCAGCTTCAGCGGCACCGGCGCGCCCCCTCTTCTACCCCAGCCGTTCCTGAGGCCGAGGGCTGCGTGGTGTCAAGGGAGAGCGCGGCGCTTGACCCCGCCCCGTCGCCACCCCAAGACGCCGCCATGAACGCCGTCCCCGACAATGCCGATTCGCCCGATTCACCCTCGCTTGAAAGCGTCATCCTGAGCCTCACCGCCGACGCGCGCGGGGGGCGCACGATCGCCCCGACCGACGCCGCCGTGGCCTACGCGGCGGCGTGCGGCGAGGATGCGCTCGCGTGGCGTTCGCACCTCAGCAACGTGCGCGCCGCCGCGGTGCGGCTCGCCGACGCTGGCCGGCTGGTCATCTATCGCAAGGGGAAGCCGGCCGACCCACATGATTTTCGCGGCGTCTATCGGCTCGGCGCGCCAAACGTCGAGTGAGCGTCCAAGAGAGCCTCATGGCGCCGGGAACCAGTCGTCGATCCGCCCGCTGAGGCGATAGGCGGTCAGGCCGATCCATTCGTGGATAGCGAGGTCGAACAGCCTGAGGCCGCGCGGCAGATTGACATTGAGCCGCCAGTCATGCCCCCCGCCTTCGGTGCGATAGTCGACCGGATAGGCGACCGCCACAAAGCCCGCCTTGCGGAACAGACCCATCGCGCGCGGCATATGATAGGCGGAGGTGTCGATCAGCCAGGTCTGATCGGGCTGGGGATGGACGAGCGCGGCGGTGAAGCGGGCGTTCTCGTCGGTGTTGCGCGAGCGCGTTTCGATGGCGATGCGCGCGCCATCGACTCCGAGCGCGATCAGCAGCTTGCGCCCCTCCTCGGCTTCGGTCGATTCGCGCCCGAGCAGCGAGGCGCTGCCGCCGCTGTAGACAATCCTCGCCTGCGGATAGCGACGGGCGAGAATCACCGCTTCGGTGAGGCGCGCGGCGCCTTCGTCGAAAATCGTCTGGCCGCGCGCATGGCTCGCGTCGTCGTCGATCGCGCCGCCAAGAATGACGATTCCATATGGCGCCGGCAGATCATCCGGCGGCGCGGGAAAACGATCCTCGAGCGGGGCGAGCAGCGCGGCGCCGACGGGCGCGAGGCCGACCACGAGCAAGGCGGCGATGCAGGCGAAGGCGAGCGCACGGCCACCGCGCCTGCGAGCGAAAACGACGCCGACCAGCGCCCCTAACATCAACAAGCTGGCGGGTGCGGCGAAAAACCACAGCGCTTTTGACGCGATGAAAAACATCGGTGGACCGTAGCGGGCTTAAGCAGCCATCGCCACGGCGACGTCGCGCGCGCGGCGCTCTTGTTCGCGCGCAAAACGCTCGACGCCCGCGACGATCGTCGCCTTCATCGCGTCGCGGCTGTTGCCGGCGGGAGAAGCCGGTTCGAGCGGCGCGAAGACGAAGCCGAGCGGTCCGCCGGGCAAAGCGCCCCGCTCCAACCAGTAGGAATCGTAGTCGGCGTGCTTGGAGCTGTCTTCCAAACGGTTGAGGACGTGATGGCGATTGGCGATCGCATGCACCGATCCCATCCCCAACGCGCTGGCGAGGGCGCGCGCGGCGAGCAGCGTCGCGTCTTTCGGCCGCAGGCCGTGGAGCTCGCGCGTCGCCTCGATCACGTCGCGCTTGTGGCCCCCACCAGGGCCCTGCAGGCCGCCGATCATCACAGCGGCGCACCCTTCAACCCGTCCGAAGGCCAGCGACAGCCGGCTGACCGGCGCCGTAGCCCCGCGCTTGATCAGATAGAGCGCGAGTTCACCCTCGCGCTGCATCGAAACGCGGACCGAGGCGACCACGACCAGTTGATAGCGGGCGCCCTTGCGCGCCTCCAGTTCGGCGATCTGCATTGGCTCGCCGCCACACAGACGGCGCACGCAGTCGGGCGAGAACAGATCGCGGAACAGGCGATAGTGCGTGCGCAGGACCGTCAACCGCCCAGACGGACTGAGCCTTGTGTGCACATAGCTGCGCACCGGCTTGCCGAGCACCCGCGCCGCCGGCGGCTCGGCGTCAACCGCGCGATGGTAGCGGCGGATGAAGCGGGCCCAACGCGTCGAGACGATTGGCGACAGCAACCCGCGCAGGACGAACAGGCGCATCGCCTTGTCGCGAAACAGCGTGGGAGCAAAACTTGCGCGCTCGACAATCATAGAGAACTGACGCTCATGGATGCGGACTGACCTTGACAGGCGCGAGCGCGCCGACGGATAGCACCTTCAGGATAGCAAATCACAATTACGTTTTTACCAACGCGCGGCGGCCTAAAGGTCCGCGCGGCAAGAAGCCCGAGAAAAGCGGCCGCATCGTGTCCGTGGTGACGCTTCGCCGTGACGTTTGGCCGTAACACCTCGCCGTAACGCTCACGTCCCTTTGGCTTGTTTGGCCCGAGGGCTTCGCCTAGCGTGCCGGCCGCTTGAGGGGGAAGCATGCCGTTCAGTCCGACAATCATCGAATCCATCGGCAATACGCCGCTGATCAAGTTGCGGGCCGCCTCGGCGGCGACGGGCTGCACGATTCTGGGCAAAGCCGAATTCATGAACCCCGGCGGCTCGGTGAAGGACCGCGCCGCCCTGGCGATCATCCGCGACGCGATCGGCCGCGGCGCGCTGAGCCCAGGGGGCGTGATCGTCGAAGGCACCGCTGGCAACACCGGCATCGGCATCGGCATGGTCGCCGCGGCGCTGGGCTTTCGCAGCGTCATCGTCATTCCCGACACCCAGGCGCAAGAAAAGAAGGACATGCTGCGGCTGGTCGGGGCCGAACTGGTCGAAGTGCCGGCAGTCCCCTACTCCAACCCAAACAATTACGTGAGGTATTCGGGCCGACTTGCGGAACTGCTTGCCAAAACCGAGCAGTACGGCGCGGTCTGGGCGAACCAGTTCGACAACGTCGCCAATCGCCGCGGCCATTACGAGACGACGGGCCCGGAAATCTGGGAGGGGACCAACGGCCGGATCGACGGTTTCGTCAGCTCGGTCGGCTCGGGCGGCACGCTGGCGGGCGTCGGCATGGCGCTCAAGGAGCGCGACAAACGAATCAAAATTGCCCTCGCCGACCCCCACGGCGCGTCGCTCTATTCGTTCTACACCAGCGGCGCGTTGCACAGCGAAGGCTCCTCGATCACCGAGGGCATCGGCCAGAGCCGCATCACCGCCAATCTCGAGGGCGCGCCGGTGGATTTCGCCTATCGCATCTCCGACGAGGAGGCGCTGCGCATCGTCTTCGACCTCGTCGAACAGGAGGGGCTGCTGCTGGGCGGTTCGTCGGGCGTCAACATTGCCGGGGCGATCCGCCTTGCGCGCGAACTGGGGCCTGGGCGCACCATCGTCACCCTGCTCGCCGATTCGGGCGCGCGCTACGCCTCGAAGCTGTTCAACCCTGCCTTTCTGCGCGAGAAGAAGCTGCCGGTCCCGCCCTGGTTGAACCGGCAGACTGCCGCTCCGCAGGCGTTCGTCTGACGACGGCGCCGCTCTCGTGACGATCCCTATCGGCGCGTGAGCGCCTGAAGCGCGATCGACAAGCAACGGAAATTCACCCATGGCGCGTGAGAACTTCGTCACCACCGATTGGCTCGCGGCCCATCTTGGGGAAGCGAACCTCGGCGTCATTGACGCCTCCTGGCACCTGCCGCCGACCCAGCGGATCGGCGCGGGGGAGTTTCGCCTCGGCCATATTCCAGGCGCGGTGTTCTTCGACATCGACGCCATCGCCGATGCGGCGAGCGGCTTGCCGCACATGCTGCCCGAGGCGCGGCAATTCGGCGAGGCGATGACGGCGCTGGGCCTGGGCGACGGCATGAGCTTCGTCGTCTACGACGCCCTCGGCCTGTTCGCGGCGGCGCGCGTTTGGTGGACACTGCGCGCCTACGGCGTCGAGGACGTGCGCATCCTCGAGGGCGGCCTGCCGCAGTGGGTGAGCGAGGGCCGCCCGATCGTCCAGGGCGAGCCGCAGCGGGCGCCGAGGCGGTTCACGCCCACGCTCGACCCTTCCTTCGTCGTCGCTCGCGATAATGTGCGCGAGGCGCTGGAGCGCCATTCGGCCCTCGTCGTCGACGCGCGGCCGGCCGATCGTTTCGTTGGTGCGGCGCCCGAGCCGCGTCCCGGCGTCCGCTCGGGCCACATCCCCGGCAGCCTCAATCTGCCTTTTACCGAAATCGTCGAGCACGGTCGGCTCAAACGCGGCCCGGCGCTCGCGGCAGCCTTCACCGCCCAAGGGATTGATCTCGCTCAGCCGATCATCACCAGCTGCGGCTCGGGCGTCAGCGCCGCCATCCTCGCCCTCGCGGTCGAAGAGGCGGGCGGGCGGGTCGCCGGTCTCTACGACGGCTCCTGGGCCGAATGGGGATCGCGCGCCGATTGCCCGGTTGCGACCGGGCCGGCGACGCCTCCGGCGGCCCAAAGGCCGGCTCGAGGCTGACAACATTAAAAGATTTCTTAGTTCTGCTCGGCGGACCAATCGCTATGAATGGCGTGGGGGGCGAACCAGTGACAAAGGTTCGCGAGTCGGACCGAGGAGATGTTATGCGGCTGACGGAAGAATTTCTGGCGAATTTGCGCTGCCCCGAAGGTCGTCGCGACAAGATGGCCTTCGACGACAAGCAGGCGGGGCTTGGCGTTCGGGTCACTTCGAGCGGCGGCAAGACCTATCTTGCCCAATACACGCGCGCGGGCGTGCGTCGCCGGATCCCACTTGGCTCATGTGCTGCGATCTCGCTTGAAGACGCTCGCGAAGCCGTGCGTCGGATCATGACCGAGGTCGCCAATGGCCGCGACCCTGCGCTCGACCGCAAAGCGGCGCGCCAGCCCAAATCGGCCGAATCCGCCGCCCCGGCGCCGGTGGACGCCTGGGTCGACTGAACCCACGCATAGCGACAGGCCGGCTCAGTTCTGAGACTGGCCAGTCGCCTGGTGGATTTTGAGCTCGGAATCGACCTTCGCCCCGCCGCCTGCGGAATGGGCGGAGCGGAACGGCGCCGCGCTCTGCCCGTCGAAACCCACCGCGACGCGCACGTAGCGATCGTCGGCGCATTGGTCGTTGACCGCGTCGAACGCCACCCAGCCGAGACCTGGCGCCTCAACTTCGGCCCAGGCGAACAGGCCCTGGGCCGGCGGCGCGCTATCGGCGAGATAGCCACTGACGAAACGGGCGGGAATTTCGAGAAACCGCGCGCAGGCGATGAAGATATGGGCGAACTCGCCGCTCCCCCCGCGCCGCAGGGCGAAAGCTTCAGCCGCCTCGCCGTGCGCCTCGCTTGGGCCGAGGTCATAGACCATCGCCTCATGCACCGCCGTCATCAAGCGGTGGAGCCGTTCGATGCGATCGACGGCGCCGCCAACCGCGTCGGTTGCAAACTCGCGTAGCGCCCGATTGGCTTGAGCGAGCGGGCTGGCGCGCAGGAACATCGCGGCGGGCAGCGGCTCGACCGCGCCGCGCACCACGCCAACCGCATCGCTCGTCTCCACTTCGCCGATCGCCGAAACCGTGAAGCGCTCGATCGCCGCGGGATGGGAAAAAGCATGGACGAGATTGCCCAGCGAGTCTTCGCCGCGACTCAACGCGCCGTCGATGTCGATCTCCAGCCGCCAGCGCGACACGTATTGCGAATCGAAACTGCGCGGCGACAGGCGCAGGTTCTGCACCAGGGCGCGCGCCGGCGGAGCGAAAGCGAAAGTCGTGTGATGGGCGATGGCGATACGCATGTTGGGCTTTGGTTCGCCGCCCGCGCAAAGAGCGATCAAACGAACAGGTATTGCTCGGAGATGGTCTCGGCGAGACGGGCGTTGTCCTCGATGAAGTCTGTGATGAATTCGTGCAGTCCGTTCTGGAAGATTTCTTCCATGTTGGAGCGTTCGAGCCTGGCGAGCGTCGCGCGCGCCTTGCGCTGCGCCGCCCCCGAGCGGCCATCCTCGCGCGCGAGCGAATCGAGCGAAGAATCGATGCCGACGTAACAGGCGATCAGCGAGCGCGGCATCGCCGGTTTTAAAATCAACAAGTCGGCGATCAGCCACGGCTTGACCCGGTCGCGGTAGACCCAGTGATAGGCGGTCGCCGCCGAGACGGCGCGCAGGATCGCCACCCATTGGAAATAGTCGAGCGAGCCGCCGATCGCCTCGCTCGGGGGCAGCAGCAGATGATACTTCACGTCGAGCAGCCGCGCCGTGTTGTCGGCGCGCTCAAGGAAGACGCCGAGGCGATTGAACCAATAGGCGTCGTTGCGCAGCATCGTCCGATAGCAGGAGCCGTCGAAGTCGAGCGAGGCTTTCTTGACGTATTCGAGAAAGCGGGTCAGCGCCTCGCGATCAAGATTGCGCCCCGCGCGGCGCGTCGCCTCGAAGCGTTTGAGTTCGAGCCAGGCGTCGTTGATCGCGGTCCAGGTCTCCACCGTGAGCGCGGTGCGCACGGCGCGTCCGTTGGCGCGCGCGTTCTCCAGGCAATTGCAAATCGAGGACGGGTTCGCCCGCTCGAAGGTGAGAAAGTCGATTGCGTTCGCTTCGCCCGGCTGCTGCTGAGTCTCCTCAAACGCCTCCAAGGCGCCCGCCGCGTTGAGCGCGCCCGCCCATTCGACCGCGGGATCATCGACGCCTGGACGCGGCAAATACTCGAGCCGCATCGTCGCTTCGATCATGCGGGCGGTGAAATCGGCGCGCTCCATCGCGCGGGCGAGCCAGAACAAATTGTCGGCGGTGCGGGCCAGCATGGAATCAAACTGCCCCTGCCGGATCGTCGTCGACGATCCAGGTGTCCTTGGTGCCCCCGCCCTGGCTCGAATTGACCACCAGCGAACCTGCCTTGAGCGCCACCCGGGTCAGTCCGCCCGGCACGATCCGCACGCCGTCGGCGCCAGTGAGCACAAAGGGTCGCAAATCGACGTGGCGCGGCGAAACGCCGGTCTCGAACGAGGCCGGACAGGTCGACAGCGCCAGCGTCGGCTGGGCGATGTAATTGTTCGGGTCGGCCCTGAGCTTGCCGGCGAACAACTCGCGCTGCGCGGCGGTGGCGTGCGGGCCGACCAGCATCCCATAGCCGCCAGAGCCGTTGACCTCTTTGACGACCAATTTATCGAGCCGTTCGAGCACGAATTTCAGCATATCGGGCTCGCGGCAGCGGTAAGTCGGCACGTTCTTCAACAGCGGCTCCTCGCCGAGATAAAAGCGCACGAGGTCGGGAACATAGCTGTAGAGCGCCTTGTCGTCGGCGACGCCAGTGCCAATCGCGTTGGCAAGCGTCACACTGCCCGCCAAATAGGCGCCAAGCAGGCCGGGAACGCCGAGCATCGAGTCGGGATTGAACGCGACCGGATCGAGGAATTCATCGTCGACCCGGCGATAGATGACGTCGACCCGCCGCGGGCCGAGCGTCGTGCGCATGTAGACGACGTCGCGGTCGACGAACAGATCGCGCCCCTCGACGAGTTCGACGCCCAGCTTGTCGGCGAGGAACGAATGTTCGTAATAGGCCGAATTGTAAGCGCCGGGCGTCAGCAGGACGATCGTCGCCTCCGCGCCCGGTCGCGGTGTCGAGGAGCGCAGACAGGCGAGCAACTGATCGGGATAGTCGTCGACCGGCGCGACGCGGTGGCGGGCGAACAGGTCCGGCATCAGCCGCATCGTCACCTCGCGGTTCTCCAGCATGTAGGAGACCCCCGAAGGCGTGCGGGCGTTGTCCTCGAGCACGTAGAATTCGCTCTCGCCGACCCGCACGATGTCGATACCGGCAATAAGAACCCAGAGATCATGGGGCGGCCGATGGCCGATCATTTCGGGCCGATAGCCGGGATTGCGCAGGATCAGCTCTTCGGGGACGATCTTTTCCTTCAGCACGGCGCGCGCGCCGTAGACGTCCTTGAGGAAGAGATTGAGCGCGGTGACGCGTTGGACCAGCCCCTTTTCGAGGAAGCTCCATTCGGCGCGCGAAATAAGACGCGGCACGATGTCGAACGGGATCAGCCGCTCGGCCGCGTCCTTGTCGCCATAGACGCCAAAGGTGATACCGATGCGGCGGAACATGTATTCCGCCTGGGCGCGGCGGGAAGCCAGAACGTCGGGCGGCGTCTGCTCGAGCCAGCCGGAGACATGGCGATAGAGCGAGCGAGCGCCCCCGGCGCCATATCCCATCTCATCAAACGCCCCGCCGGGCTCCATGCCGATCCTCTCCTTGCCCCTTCCTACAGGGAAGCAATGTTCGTGCCGTCATTCTGGGCAAACGCCAGAGCCAACGCCTCGGTTCCCGACATTGGCTCGATCGCCGGCCAGGCGGAAAAATCCGCCGATTCGTCGACCGCCGCCGCCAGACGCTCGCGGTACTCTTCGCGGGAAATCTCGACCGCGCCAAGCCCAGCCAGATGCGGCGTGACAAATTGCGCGTCGAGCAGCCGGAAGCCGCCGCGCCGCAGTCGCGCGACGAGATGGATCAGCGCCACCTTGGAGGCGTCGCGGGTAAGATGGAACATGCTCTCGCCGAAGAACGCCGCGCCGAGGCTGACCCCGTAGAGCCCGCCGACCAGGGCCTCGCCCTGATAGACCTCGACCGAATGGGCGTGGCCGCGCGCGAACAGCTCGCCATAGATGCGCAGGATCTCGGCGTTGATCCAGGTCTTGTCGCGCGCCGCGCAACCCTTCATCACCGCGGCGAAGTCGCGATCGGCGACGACCGAGAACGTGTCGGCGCGCAGCGTCTTGGCGAGGCTGCGCGAGACCCTGAGACCGTCGAGCGGGAAAATCCCGCGCGCTTCCGGCTCGACCCAGAACAGCGACTCGGCTTCGCGGCTCTCGGCCATCGGAAAGAGCCCGATCGAATAGGCCCTGAGCAGGACGTCGGGGGTGAGTTCGAATTTCGGCCGCGGTCGCGACATGACGGCAATGGTGCGGCGGGAGGGGCGCGGCGTCAACCGCAGCTAACCGCGCAGCCCTCCGCCCGGCCCTTTCGCTTCCCCTCGCCGCTCGAATTTGCCACCATGGCCGGTCAAAGGGAGACGCCATGACCGCCGCCGACGAGCCGGGATTTTCCACCCTGTCGATCCACGCGGGGGCGCGGCCCGACCCGACGACGGGAGCGCGGGCGACGCCGATCTATCAGACGACCGCCTTCGTCTTCGACGACGTCGACCACGCCGCCTCGCTGTTCGGCTTGCAGGCGTTTGGCAACATCTACACGCGCATCACCAACCCGACGACGGCGGCGCTGGAGGAGCGGGTCGCGGCGCTGGAGGGCGCGCCCGCCGCGCTCGCTGTCGCTTCGGGTCATGCGGCGCAGGCGGTGGTTTTTCATGCGCTGATGCAGCCGGGCGATGAGTTCGTCGCCTCGACCAAGCTCTATGGCGGTTCGATCAACCAGTTCAATCACGCCTTCAAGAACTTCGGTTGGCAGGTGCGCTGGGCTGATCCCGACGACCTCGGCGCGGTGCGGGGCGCGATCAACGAGAAGACCAAAGCGATCTTCATCGAGTTGATCGCCAACCCGGGCGGCGTCATCACCGACATCGGCGCGATCGCGGCGATCGCCAAACAGGCGAAGGTGCCGCTGATCGTCGACAACACGCTGGCGAGCCCCTATCTGATCCGGCCGATCGAGCACGGCGCCGACATCATCGTCCACAGCGCGACCAAATATCTGTGCGGCCACGGCAACTCGATGGGCGGGGTGATTGTCGACGGCGGCGCGTTCGAGTGGTTCGGCGATCCGCGCTATCCCATGCTCTCCGCGCCGCGGCCCGAATATGGCGGGATGGTCCTTGCCGAGACCTTCGGCAATTTCGGCTTCGCCATGGCCTGCCGCGCGCTATCGTTGCGCGATCTCGGGCCGGCGATCTCGCCGTTCAACTCGTTCCTCATTCTGACCGGGATCGAGACGTTGTCGCTGCGCATGCAACGCCATTGCGACAACGCGCTGGCGGTCGCGCGGCACTTAGCGGCGCATCCCGCCGTCGGCTGGGTCTCCTACGCCGGCCTGCCCGAGAGCCGCTATCACGCGCTCGCCCAGCGCTATGCGCCACGGGGCGCGGGCGGCGTCTTCACCTTCGGCGTCAAAGGGGGCTACGCGGCGGGCGTGGCGCTGGTTGGCAAGCTCAAGCTGTTCTCGCACGTCGCCAACATCGGCGACGTGCGCTCGCTGGTCATCCACCCCGCCTCGACCACCCACCGCCAACTCGCCGACGTGCAGAAGACCGCCGCCGGCGCCGGGCCGGACGTGGTGCGCCTGTCGATCGGACTCGAGGACGTCGCGGACTTGATCGCAGATTTGGATCAAGCGCTGGCGTGAGGGGCGCCGCCCCTACCACTCGCCCCCGAGCGCGCCTTTGGCCGCCATGCTCGTCTCCTGGGCGTAGCGACGGGCGGCGAAGGCTTCGCTGAGAGTTCCGACAACCAGGCCCGTATCGCGTTCGGCGACCGCGAGCGTGTCAGTCGCCGCGGCCTCGAAAATCTCTAGCGCGGAGCGCACTTCGAGCTCGGGGAGCAGGCTGGTTTCGCGCAGGCGCGCCAGCGCCGAGATCGGGCCGCCGTTCTCGCCTTCCCCCAGCGTATCGGCGTGCGCTTCGGCGACCTGCACCAGCCCACGATAACGCCCGGTCGGATCGACGGCGACGACGAATTGCGCGCTGCCGAGCGGATAGGCGTCGCGAAACGCCCTGACGCTGGCCTCGGCCGGCGTCGTCGGCGGGGCGCGCTGCATCAACCGTGCGACCGTGAGATCGCGCAGCCAGCCGACGTCGTAAGCGCCGCGGATCGACTCCCCGCGCAGGTGCAGGCGCCAAGTGGTGAAAGAATATCCAAATGTCGCGCGCACCGCGAGGCTGGTCGCGATGCTGGCCGCGAGCACGCCGCCCGCGACGCTGAGATCGCCGGTGCTCTCGAGCACCAGAAACGTCATGGTCAGCGGCCCGCCGACGACCGCCACGCTCAGCGTCGCCATGCCGGCCATGATGCAGGCGGTCGGGTCGAGCCCGAGCGAGGGCGCGAGCGCGGCAAGGCCAAGCGCGTAGAGCTTGCCGAGCAGCGCGCCGGCGAACAGCGAGGCGAAGAACAGGCCGCCGCGAAAACCCGAACTCAGCGAGACCAGGCTCGCGGCCAGTTTAAGCGCGAGGAGCGCGACCAGCGCTTGCGCGGAAAGCTGCGCGGAAAAGTCGAGCAGCAGGGCGCCGTGGCCGGCGCCGAGCACCTGCGGCGTCAGCAGCGCCATACCGGCAAGCAGCAGACCGCCGAGGACCGGGCGCGCCCATAGCGGCGCGCCCGTCGCCGCAAAGCCCCGCTCAAGCAGTGCGGCAAAGCGCATGGCGGCGACGCCGAGCGCGGCGGCGACGAGGCCGAGACCGATCAGCGCGAAATGATGCTCAAGGTTCAGCGGCGCAACCGCCGGGGCAGTAATGACATAGGGTGCGCCGAGCAGCGCCTTGGCGGTCAGGGTCGCGGCGAGCGCGGCGGCGAATATCGGCCCGGCGTTGGCGAGCGAATACGCGCCGATGATCAGCTCGGAGGCGTAGAAGGCGCCGGTCAGCGGCGCGCCGAACGCCGCGGCGATCGCTCCGCCAGCGCCGCAGCCAACCAATATGCGCAAATCCTGGCGGCGGAGATTCATCGCTAGGCCGAGGCGCGAGGCGATCGCCGCGCCAATCTGGGAATAGCCCGACTCGAGCCCGACCGAGGCGCCGGCGCCGTTGGAGATCACCGTCTGCGCGGCGAGCAGCAGGCTCTCGCGCACCGACATGCGCCCGCCCCGCAGCGCATTGGCTTCGATTGGGTCGACCACCGGCCGCAGCTTCTTGGCGCGTCGCCAGCTCGTGATCAGCCCAAGAACGAGGCCCGCCAGCGGCAGCGCCGCGAATGCCGCGAAGGGCGAAATCTTCGCCGCGCCGCTCAAGCGCACGTCGAACGGAATGCCGTAGATGGCGACATGCGCGCTCTCGGCGACGAACGTCATCGCGGTCACGCAGAGGCCGGCGAGGACGCCAACGACAATCGCGATCACCACCAGCAAGAGCTCGCTGGACCGGGCGAAAGCGCGCGCGCGCGTCGCGGCCGCAGCCAGCGTGGTGGGCTGAAGCTCGCTCACGCGCTGCGCATGCGGCGAGCAATCGTCATCAGCCGGCCCGCGCCAGAGTGGTCGTGCGCCAATGCGCAGTCGCCACGCCGAGCAGCACCAGCGCCATCGCCTGATGGATGAGCGCGAGCGGGATCGGCACGACCAGCAACAGGGTGACGACGCCGAGGAAGGCCTGGAGCAGCGCCAGATAGGCCAGCGCGCCAGCGCGCCGGGCAACCGGCGAGACGTGCCCGCATAGGACGGCGGCGGCGACCGCTTGGACGAGCGCGAAGACCACGACGAGATAGGCAATCGCGCGATGGTCGAACTGAACGGTCGTCACGTCGTCGACGATCGAAGAAAACCACGGCGTCATCGGGAACAACCCAGCGGGCACCAATTTGCCGTCCATCAACGGCCAGGTGTTGTCGGTGAAGCCGGCGCGCAGACCCGCGACCAGCGCCCCGAGGCCGAGTTGAACGAAGATCAGGCCGGTGAACAGCCCGGCCGCTGTAGCGAAGCCGCGCCCGACATCCTCGCGCTGGCGCGCCCCGAGGCCGACAGCAGCGTAGATCAGCGTCGCGAACGTCGCCGCAGCGATCAGCAGATGTAGCGCGAGCCGGTCCTGTGCGACCTCGATGCGGTCGGCGAGACCGGAGCTGACCATCCACCAGCCGACGATCGGCTCCAGCGCCAGAAAGCCGGCGGCGACCAGCACCTGCCGGCGCAGCGCGCCGGCGAGCTGACCCTTCCACCAGAACCACAGCGCGGGAAGAATGAAGGCGGCGCCGATCAGTCGCGCCAGCAGGCGATGGGTCCATTCCCACTCGTAAATGGTCTTGAAGCCGTAGAGCGTCATGTCAGGGTTGAGCGCCGCGTATTGCGGGATTTGCTTGTAGCGGTCGAATTCGGCCTGCCAGTCGGCCTCGCTCTGCGGCAACATCATGCCGGTCACCGGCTTCCACTGCGTGATCGACAGTCCCGATTCGGTGAGCCGCGTCGCGCCGCCGATGATCACCATGACGAAAATCAGCAAGGCGACGCCGAACAGCCAAAGCCAAATCTTGCGGGTCGGATCGACCACTTTGGTCGCACGGGCTTCGGGGAGGACGAGGCCCCTCTGATCCAGCATTGATATAGAACTCCCTCGCTTGCCTCGTTGGCGGCGCCAAGACATAAGCGGTTGCGCCGCGAGCGGCAATCGCCGCCGGCGGGGTGGTGGAACTACGGGAGACGCGCATTGACCGCTCGTAGCCGCAAGCTGATCGGCGCCATCGCGCTGATCGCCTTCGTTGGCGTCTACTCGCTGGTGGCGATGGCGCTGGCGCAGTCGCGGCCTTTGCAGGAGGCGCCAGCCCTATGGCAGGCGTTCGGCTACGGCGTGCTCGGGCTCCTCTGGACCCTGCCGGCGGCGGCGCTGATCAAGTGGATGCAGCGGCCCGATCCCTCGCCCTAAACGGACGGACCGCCGCACGTTCAACAGCTACACCGCGTATATATCGGCTGTTTCCGCACAAGCACTTTCGCCCCCGGACTAGAATTGCCGCTTTTTTCGGCATTATTCTGACGCTCTGCAGCCGCAATTCGAACAATCGAACTCGCGAGCGGCGACAGGGGGGAATCGTCATGTCCGTTCCGAACGCGTCACCGGGCCTCTACAACGAGGACTTGGCGCCAGCGACAGTGAGAAACTGGGGCGCCTTTTCCATTTTCAACGTCTGGACCTCGGACGTTCACAGCCTCTGGGGCTATTACCTCGCGGCGAGCCTGTTCCTGCTGTGCGGCGGCTTCGTCAATTTCATCCTGGCGATTGGGCTCGGCTCGGTCGTCATCTTCATTCTGATGAGCCTGGTCGGCAACGCCGGCGTGCGCACCGGCGTGCCCTACCCGGTCCTCGCCCGCGCCTCGTTCGGCGTTTGGGGCGCGAACCTGCCCGCGCTGGTGCGCGCGATCGTCGCCTGCTTCTGGTACGGCGCGCAGACCGCCGCGGCGTCAGGGGCGATCGTGGCGCTGCTGATCCGCATCGACGCCTTCCGCTCATTCCACGAATCGACCCACTTTCTCGGCCATTCTGGGCTCGAGGTGATCTGTTTCGTCGTCATCTGGGCGCTGCAGCTGCTGATCATCCAGCGCGGCATGGAGACGGTCCGGCGGTTCCAGGATTGGGCGGGACCGGCGGTCTGGGTGATGATGCTGATCCTCGCCATCGGCCTGATCGTCAAGGCCGGCGGCATCAGCTTCGAGGCGGGAATTCCCGCCGACGTGCTCGCCGACAAGACAAAGGACGCCGGCGTTCCCGGCGCGCCCGGTTCGGTCGCGGCGTTGTTCGCGGTCGCGGCGACCTGGATCACCTATTTCGCCGCGCTCTATCTCAACTTCTGCGACTTCTCACGCTACGCGCCGGACGTCGCCGCAGTGCGCAAGGGCAACATCTGGGGCCTGCCGATCAACCTGATCCTGTTCTCGCTGGTCGCCGGACTGACGACCATCGCCGCCTATCAGGTCTACGGCGAGGCGCTGCTGCATCCAGATCAAATCTCGGCCAAGTTCGATAGCTGGGTTCTCGCCCTGTTGGCGGCGCTCACCTTCGCGGTGGCGACGCTCGGCATCAACGTCGTCGCCAATTTCGTCTCGCCAGCCTTCGACTTCGCCAACGTCGCGCCGCGCATCATCGACTTCAAGCGCGGCGGCTACATCGCCGCCTTGATCGCGCTCGTGCTCTATCCCTTCGCGCCCTGGGAAGGGGGCGCTGCGGCGTTCGTGGGCGCGATCGGCGCGACCATGGGGCCGATCTTCGGGGTGATGATGGTCGACTACTACCTCATCGCCAGAGGCAAGATCGACGTCGAGGCGCTCTACCGCGAAAACGGTCCATACCGCTTTTCCGGCGGCTGGAATCCGAGCGCCGTGATTGCGGCGCTGATCGGCGCGCTGTTCTCCAGCATTTTGCCCAATTTCACCGACTTACTGCCGAGCTGGTGGGGCACCTACGGCTGGTTCTTCGGCGTGGGTATCTCCGGAATCATCTATTTCGCGCTGAGCGCGACGCGCCGGAGCGCATCCGCGGCGTAAAAACGCAAATCCTTCCCGCGGGGACCAATTGTCCTCGCGGGAAGACACATCTGCTTCCCGTTCGCTCTCACACCCCGCCAGTCACCGGCAACAACGCGCCGGTGACCGCGCCGGCCTCGCGCGAAGCGAGGAAGAAGATCACTGCGGCGAGATCGCCCGGCGCGACCCAGCGGGAGAAATCGGCGTCTTTCATCGAGGCGCGATTGCCTGGCGTGTCGATCACCGAGGGCAGCACGGCGTTGACTGTAACCCCGCGGCCCTTCAGCTCCTCGGCCAGGCTCTCGGTGAAGCGATGGACGCCGGACTTGCTCGCCGCGTAGGGGCCCATCCCGGCCCCGCCCTTGAGCGCCGCCAGGGCGCCGACATTGACGATGCGCCCCGCCCCGCTCTCGAGCAGCGCCGGCAACGCGGCGCGCGAGGCGTTGACTGTCGACTTCAGGTTGGCGGCGAACATCCGCTCCCAACTCTCTGACGTCCCATCCTCGGTTTTCTCCCAGAGAAATCCGCCCGCGATGTTGACCAGCGCGTCGAGACGGCCAAAGCGCGCCTTGACCGCGGCCATCGCCGTTTGCGCCTCCTCGGCGACCGCGAGATTAACGCCGGCCAGAATCAGCGCGCGCGGACCGAACCTGGCGACGAGGTCGGGCGAGGGCGTTGGCGCGGAGTCGAGCGCCACGGTCGAGGCGCCGCGTTTCATCGCCGCTTCGACCACCACCCGACCGAGCGCGCCGAACGCCCCAGTGACGACGATGACCTTGCCTTCCATCGCGCTCTCCCGTCTTGGTTGCCCGGCTTTGGCTGGCCGTCCCTCTTTGATACGCGGACCTCGCCTCAGCCGCCAGACCGCCTTTACCGTCCGGGCGTGATCGGCCTATCAAATACGCCCCGCCAAACCGGGCGCCGACGCCGCCCCAGTCGAGGACGAAACGCCATGAGCATCGTCGCCAAGCGCCTGGAAGAATTGGGAATCACTCTGCCGAAACCGGTTGCCCCGGTCGCCAATTACGTGAGTTCCGTGCGCAGCGGCTCCCTGCTGTTCGTCTCGGGTCAATTGCCGACTGGGTCCGACGGAAAAATCGCGCCCGCATTCATTGGCAAGCTCGGACCGACCGCCGCAACCGAGATGGCGGCGCAGGCGGCGCGCCTGTGCGCGATCAATCTCCTGGCCCAGGCGCAGGGGGCGCTTGGCGATCTCGACCGCGTCGCCCGGGTCATTCGGCTCGGCGGGTTCTTCGCCGTCGAGGGTCGCTTCGAGGCCCTGCCGTTCGCGATGAACGGCGCTTCGGATCTCATGGCGCAGGTCTTTGGCGAAAAAGGCCGCCACGCCCGCACCACGGTCGGCGTCGCCTATCTGCCACTCGGGGCGATCGCCGAAGTGGAGGGCCTGTTCGAGATCGCCCCTTGAGCGCGCCGGCCTGGCTGACAGAGCGGCCGATCGCCCATCGCGGCCTGCACGACGCCGCAAAAGGCCGGATCGAGAACACGATTGGCGCGGCCGAGGCCGCGATCGCCGCACATTGCGCGATCGAGTGCGATGTCCAGCTCAGCCGCGACGGCGAGGCGATGGTCTTCCACGATGACCATCTCGCCCGCCTGACGCAAGCGAGCGGCGCATTTGCCGAACAGAGCTTCGCCGAGTTGCAACGCCTCGCCTTTCGCGGCGGCGAGGACCGCATCCCGACGCTGCCGGAATTTCTCGCCCGGATCGCCAGCCGCACTCCGCTGATTTGCGAGCTCAAGAGCCGTTTTGACGGCGACATGCGGCTTGCCGAGCGGGTGGCGGCGATCGCGCGCCAATACGCTGGCCCGCTGGCGCTGAAAAGCTTCGACCCGGCCGTCATCGCCCATCTTCGCGCCCGCCACGACGGGATCGCGCCGCTCGGCGTGGTCGCGCAAGCGAGCTACTCCGGCTGGCATTGGCGGGCGCTGAAGGCGGAGCAAAAGCGAAGCTGCGCCGCCTTCACCCACTTTCCCGAGACGCGGCCCGACTTCCTGTCGTGGAACGTCGACGACCTGCCGCACGCAGCGCCGTCTCTGCTGCGCAGCTTGGGCGGACTGCCGATCATGGTCTGGACAGTGCGCACGCTGGCGCAGCGGCGCGCCGCCGCGCGCTTTGCCGATCAGATCGTCTTCGAGGGTTCGCCGGTCTAGGTAAGTGCAGCGCCATTGCATTGTCGCCGACAAGGCATAGCCTGCGCTTCGCTAGGGTCCCCCCAAAGACGCCCCAAGGAGAACTGCAATGTCGAATTTTGCGCGTTCCGCCCTCTTCCTGTCCGCTTTTGCCGCAGTGCTGGCGTTGAGCCCGGCCTTGGCCGACACGATCAAGTACAAGGCCACACTGACTGGCGCCGGCGAAGTCCCCGCCAATGATTCGGCAGGAACCGGCACGATCGAGGCAACCTACGACAGTGCGGCGGGAACGCTGAGTTGGACGGGCAGCTATTCCGGCCTCACCGGCCCCGAGGCGGCCGCCCATTTCCATGGCCCAGCGCCGGCCGGCGCCAATGCGCCGGTGCTGGTGCCGGTCGATGCGCCCAAGAGCCCGTTTGAAGGTTCGGCCAAGATCACCGAGGAGGTGGCCAAGGATTTCGCCGACGGCAAGGTCTACTTCAACATCCACACCGCCGCGCACAAAGGCGGCGAGATCCGCGGTCAGCTCACGGCGGAATAAGGGCGCTTTTAGCGTCGGCGCAGCCACAGCCACAGCGCCCATTGTCGCCGCCACGGCGCGGCGGCGACGAAGGGCGCGCCGCCGCTGCGCCGCCAGCGCCGCAAATCGAGCCGCGCCGTCGCCACCAGCGCGAAAGCAGGCGCGAGCGCGCCAGGCGCCGAGGCAAGCAGCGCCTCCGCCTCCGCAAAGCGCGCCTCGGCGATGGCGGCAAGTTCGGCGAGCGCGGCGCGCAGTCGGGCATCGTCTCGCCCGGAGGACATCCAGGTTGGCGCCGCGCCATGCCGCGCCAACAGGTCCTGCGGCAGGCGTTTGATCCGGCCCGCGGCGGCGAACTCGGTGAGCGCGCGCGTCAACGCCAGCCCTGCCCCCGCCGCCTCGCTCGCCCCCTTCACACGCGGATCGCGCCCTTTGGCGAGCACCTGCGCGCTCATGGCGATCAGGGCGCCGGCGCTCGCGCGTCCATAGGCCTCAAGTTCGGCGAGGCTCGCCATGGCCTCGTCGTAGACGTCGAAGGTCAGCGCCTGCAGCAGGTCGTCGAACGGCGCGAACGGCAGCGCGAACTTGGCCATCGTGTCGATCAGCGCGGCCGCGAGGGGATTGCCGGTCGCTTCTTCGGCGCGCGTGCCGTTCAGCGCCTCGCGCCACCAAGCGAGGCGCATCTCGCCGGCGAGCGGTTCGCGCACGCGCTCCCCGATGTGACCCGTCTCGTGGGCGAAGGCGGCGAGGGCATGCAAGTGCCGGCGCAGCGGCTCGGGCGCGAACAGCGCCGCCAGCCAACTATCGTGTTCACCCTCGCGCGCGATGTGGCCGCAATCGGCGTAGTTCTGAGCGAGCGCGGCCTCGCGCGTGGCTTCGCTCATGGGACCGCGATCAGCAGCGCGGCAACGCGGCGCCGCTCGTCGATGAGCACGTTGTAGACCCGCGCCGCCGGGCCCGTCGCCATCGTCTCGAAGCGCAGGCCGGCGGCGCGCAGGCGCGCCTGCACGATCGGCGACGGCGCGGCCAGCTTCGCGCCGGCGCCGATGATCAGGAACTCGATCGAGCCCGGCGCGGCGTCGAGCTCGGCGAACAGCGGCGCCAGCGTCGCTTCGCCGATTTCGGAGAGATTAGTCGCGGCGATCGCGCCGACGCCGCTCGGCGTCGCCAGGATCGAGCCGACATGGCTCATGCCGGCGAAGCGAAAACCGCCTGAGCCATAGGCCTCGAGGGCATGCCGGCCGGGGACGTAGGGGGGTGAGGACATGAGGGACTTCTAACCCTCATCCGGCACAGGCTCCAGTGGCGCGGGCCTCCGCGCCCGCGTGGCCGACGTTGCGCTGTCGCGGGCGCGGAGGCCCGCGCCACGGCGCAGTCAAGCCGGCGATTTTGCCTGTTCGGCGTCGGCGTCGGGGGCGCCCTTGTCGAATACGTCGGCCCGCACGCCGAGATAAATCAGCATCGGCGAACAGATGAAGATCGACGAATAGGTGGCGACGAAAATGCCCCAGATCATCGCCGCCGAGAACGAGCGGATGACGTCGCCGCCGAGGAAGAACAGCGCCAGCAGCGCGAGGAACACCGTCGTCGCGGTCATGATCGTGCGCGGCAGCACCGCGTTGACCGACATGTCGACGATCTCGGCGGTCGACAGGCGCTTGTACTTGCGCATCACTTCGCGGATGCGGTCGAGCACGACCACCGTCTCGTTGAGCGAATAGCCGACGATGGTCAGAATCGCGGCGATCGAGGTCAGGTTGAACTCGAGCTGGGTGACGCAGAAGAACCCGACCGTCAGCAACAGATCGTGCATCGTGCCGATGATGGCGCCGACCGCGAACTGCCATTCGAAGCGGAACCACAGATAGGTCAGCACCGCCAGGATCGCGACGACGACGCCGAGCGTGCCGCTCTGCACCAGTTCGCCCGAAACGCGCGGGCCGACCGCATCGACGCTGCGGAACTCGTAATCGTCGCCGAAGGCCTGGCGCAGCTTGGCGACCGCCGTCTGTTCGCCCTGCTCGCCGCCCGGCTGCACCTTGACGCGCAGCGTGACGTCGGTGTCGGCGCCCGAGCGCTGCGCTTCGACTGGGCCGAGACCGAGGCTGTCGCCCTTGGCGCGGATGGCGGCGAGATCGGCGACGCCGCTTTTGGCGCGCAACTCGACCTGCGTGCCGCCGGCAAAATCGATGCCGAAATTCATGCCGACGGTGAAGAACATCACCACGGAGATGATCGAAAGGCAGGCCGACAGCGGATAGCTCATGCGGCGCAGCCGCATGAAGCCGAATTTGGTGTTCTCCGGCGCGAGGCGCAGCAGTTTCATTGGATGCTTCCCTCGCTTCAGATCGGCAGCACGCTGGGGCGGCGATTGCGATACCACAGCGCGATCATCATGCGCGTCATCGTCACCGCCGTGATCACCGAGGTCAGAATGCCGAGGCCGAGCGAGACCGCAAAGCCGCGCACCGCGCCCGAGCCGAAGAGATAGAGGATCACCGCCGCGACGAACATCGTCACGTTGGAATCGATGATCGTCGCAAAGGCGCGTTTGAAGCCGGCGTCGAGCGCCGAGATCACCGAGCGGCCCATATGCGCCTCCTCGCGGATGCGCTCGTAGATCAGCACGTTGGAATCGACCGCCATGCCGATGGTGAAGACGATGCCGGCGATGCCGGGCAGCGTCAGCGTCGCGCCGAGCAGCGCCATCGAGGCGAAGATGAAGAGGATGTGCACGCCCAGCGCGATGTCGGCGAAGACGCCGAAAATGCCGTAGGTCGCCAGCATGTAGACGACGACCAGCGCGCCGCCGACCAGCGCCGCGCGCTTGCCCGCGTCGATCGAATCCTGGCCGAGGCCGGGGCCGACCGTGCGCTCTTCGACCACGGTCAGCTTGGCCGGCAGCGCGCCGGCGCGCAGCAGCACGGCGAGATTGTCGGCCTGCTCGACCGTGAAATTGCCGGTGATCTGGCCCGAGCCGCCGGTGATCGGCCCGAGAATACGCGGCGCGGAGATGACCTTGCCGTCGAGCACGATGGCGAACAGCTTGCCGACATTGTCCGACGTCACCTGGCCGAACCGCTGGCCGCCGCGCAGGTTGAAGCGGAAATTGACGTCGGGCTCGCCGGTGCGCGAGTCGAAGCCCGGCTGCGCGTCGATCAGATCCTCGCCCGCCACCATCACCCGCTTTTCCACCGGCAGCGTGCCGCCCTGCTGCTGCGGCAGGGTCTCGACTTCGCTCGGCGGGTCGCCGGGGTCGGCGACGAGGCGGAATTCGAGCTTGGCCGTCGCGCCGAGCAGGTCCTTGATCTTGGTCGTGTCCTGCAGGCCCGGCACCTCGATCAGGATGCGGTCGAGCGCCCTGCTGCTGGACATTGGTCTCCTTGGTGCCCGAGCCGTTGAGGCGGCGATTGAGCACCTCGATCGACTGCGTGACCGCGTGGCGGATCTTCTCGGTGATCGCCGCCTCGGTGAGCTGGAGCTGGATCGCGCCATCGCCAGAGTCGGAAATGTCGAGCGAATGCCCGGCCGCGCCCGTCAGCGCGCCGCCGACATTCTGGTTGAGGGAAGGGAGGAGACCGAGCGCGCGCGCCCGCTCGGCGGCGTCGGCGATCCGCACCACGACGCCGCGCGGCTGCATGGCGATGCCGCCGCTGATCGAGATCTTGCCCTCGCGCATTTTCCCGCGCACGTCGTCGCGCAAATGTTCGACCTGCGTCTTGGTCACCGAGGCGCTGTCGACTTCCATCAAGATGTGGGCGCCGCCTTGCAGGTCGAGCCCGAGCACGATGGCGCGAAACGGCACGAAGCTCGGCAGATGGCTTTCCGCCGTCTCGACGACTTGGGGCGAAAGGAAGCTCGGCACGAGCAGCAAAGCCGCGCAGAAGACCAGCGCCAGGATGGAGACGACCTTCCAGGGGGCGAGACGAAGCATCGAGGTTTTTGCTGCCTTGGCGCCGAATGGCGCGCGTCAGGAGTTCGGGCGGCGCCTTAAGCGGCCGGCGCGTCCTTGGCCACATCGCCCTTCGCGCGCACGTCGGCGATGCCGGAGCGGACGATGCGAAACCCGCACGTTTGGCGCGATCTCAACTTCGACCTCATTGTCGTCGGTCGATTTGGTGACTTTGCCGATCAGGCCGCCGCTGGTGACGATCACGTCGCCGCGCTTGCGCCCCCTGCACCATCGCCTTCTGGTCCTTCGCGCGTTTCTGCTGCGGCCTGAGGATCAGGAAATACATAATGGCGAAAATGGCGACGAACGGCGCGAATTGGATCAGCATGTCGGTCGACCCGGTGGGGGCCGCGCCGCTGGCTTGAGCGTAGGCGGACGTGGTGAACACAGGCAAACTCCGGCGGCCCGGCGCAGAAAAACGCCAAGCGAGGGGTCAAAAAGGCGTGGCATATATAACCGCCGCGCCGGCGAAAGCAATGTTGGGCGACCAAGGCCATAAGGGCGATCAGGCAAACTCCCAGATTGCGATCATCCTCATCCTGAGGAGCCTGCGAAGCAGGCGTCTCGAAGGACGAGGATGACGGCGAACTGCGCTGCGAGGCTTTTGCGACCGAGGGTCCCCTTCCCTCGTCCTTTGAGACGCGCCAGCTTACGCAGCGCTCCTCAGGATGAGGGAAGGGAGCGCCCAATCGCCTTGCGCCGCCCCTCGCTCCGTTTTTCGCCCCTTGTCAGCGGCGCACGCGCGGGTGAAAAGCCCGCCATGCTGCATATCAACGAGCTCACCTACCGCCTCGGCGAGCGCCTGCTGATCGACCACGCGAGCGTGGCGCTGCCGACCGGCGCGCATGTCGGGCTGGTCGGGCGCAACGGCGCGGGCAAGACGACGCTATTTCGCCTGATCTGCGGCGAGCTCAGCCCCGAGGGCGGTTCGATCGTCGCTGCCCCGGCGCGCCCGGATCGGGCGCGTCGAGCAGGAGGCGCCGGGCGGCCCGCAGGCGCTGATCGACTTCGTGCTCGAGGCCGACGACGAGCGCGCGCGCCCTGCTCGAAGAGGCCGAGGCCGCCAACGATCCGCTGCGCATCGCCGAAATCCAGACCCGCCTCGTCGACATCGACGCCCATGCCGCGCCGGCGCGCGCCGCGCGCATTCTCGCCGGCCTCGGCTTCGACGAGGCGGCGCAGAACCGCGTCCGCTCGCCGAGTTTTCCGGCGGCTGGCGCATGCGCGTCGCGCTCGCGGCCGTGCTGTTCTCCGGCGCCCGACCTGCTGCTGCTCGACGAGCCGACCAATTATCTCGATCTCGAAGGCGCGCTCTGGCTCGTCGACTATCTGAAGACCTATCCGGCGACCACGCTCGTCATCAGCCATGACCGCGATCTGCTCGACGACGTCGCCGACCACATCCTGCATCTCGAGCGCGGCAAGCTCACGTTGTGGAGCGGCGGCTATTCGAGCTTCGAGCGCCAGCGGCGCGAACAGCAGGCGCTGCAAGGCAAGGCGGTCAAGAAGCAGGAGGAGCGGCGCAAGCATCTGCAAGCCTTCGTCGACCGCTTCCGCGCCAGCGCGACCAAGGCGACGCAGGCGCAGTCGCGCCTCAAGATGCTGGCGCAGGATGGAGCCGATCGCCGCGCTCGTCGACGAGACCGTGCTGCCGTTCCGCTGGCCGCCGATCGCCCGCAAGCTCAGCCCGCCGATCGTCGCGATGGAGAAGGTCAGCGTCGGCTATGGCGAGCGCGTCGTGCTCTCCAAGCTCGACCTGACGCTTGTCGAACGACGACCGCATCGGCCTGCTCGGCGCCAACGGCAACGGCAAATCGACCTTCGCCAAACTGATCGGCGGCCGGCTGGCGCAACCGAGTGGCAGGCTGGTCGCGCGCCGAGCAAGCTCGACGTCGGCTTTTTCGCCCAGCATCAGGTCGACGATCTCGATCTCGACGGCACGCCCTACCTCGCATGTCGCCGAGCGCATGCGCGGCGGCGCCGGAGGCGAAAATCCGCGCCCGTACGGCGCAGATCGGCTTTTCCGGCGATCGCGCGCGACACGCCGATCGCGGCGCTGTCGGGCGGCGAGAAGGCGCGCCTGCTGATGGGCCTTGCCACCTTCGACGGCCCGCAACTGCTGATCCTCGACGAGCCGACCAACCATCTCGACATCGACAGCCGCGCCGAGCTGATCGAAGCGATCAACGAATACGAAGGCGCCTGCATTCATCGTTTCGCACGACCGGCGGCTGCTCGAAGCCTGCGTCGACCGGCTCTGGCTGGTCGCCGACGGCACGGTGAAAACGTTCGACGGCGATGTCGCCGATTACAGCCGCTTCGTGCTCGGCCAACGCGGGGCGCCGGAACGGGCCAAGCGCGAGAACGCCGCCGCTCAAGCCGCGCCCGAGCCGCGCGAAAGCGCCCGCCCGCGCCGCGACCTCGGGCCGTTGCGCAAGGAGATCGTCGCCGTCGAGCAGAAGATGCACAGGTTCCAGGACCTGCTGCGCCGCATCGACGAGGCGCTGGCGCAGGCGGCTGAAACCGCGGGCAATTCGGCCAAGGTGATCGATCTTGCCGGCAAACGCACTGAGCTGGAGCGCGCCCTGGCCAGCGCCGAAGAGTCGTGGCTCGAACTGTCGGCCAGGATCGAGGCGGCGGGATGAAACCGCGACGAATCTACCGCGCCTTCTCCCAACGCCCGTCTTCGCCCTCGCGCCAATAGCTCGGCGCGGCGCCGGCCGCCTTGGCGAGGCCCCATTCGCGGCGCGCTTCGGCGAGCGCCTCTTCGTCGCGGCCGTCGAACAGCAGCACGATGCGCTCATAGTCGCCGATCGCGTGAGCGGCGGTCTCGACGCCCGAGAGCAGCACCCGGACGCGCGCGCCGTTGGGGTTTTCGGCCCCGGCGGTCAGATAGACCGGCTGGGCGTGCGGTTCGCCGTCGCGGGCCGAACCGTGCGGCAGAAAACTGTCGTCGGGATAGGTCCACAGCCGCTCGTTGAGCGCTTCGACCCGCTCGGGCGAGGCCGCCTGGACGACGACGCGCCAGCCGGCGGCGAGCGCCTCTTGAAGCAGTTCGGGCAGCGCCTGATCGATGCGGCGGCGCTCGAGATGGTAGAAGCGGAATTCGCTCATGTCAAATTGCCTGTATCGACCCGCTTAGTCTTCGGCGCCGATGATGATGAAGGCGCTGTCGGTGTCGGTGACGATCAGGCCGAGGCTGATCCCGCCCGGCGCGTGCTCCTCCGTCTTGCCGGAAATGTAGACGTCGCCGCGCTGGCGCGAGGCGGCGAGATATTCTCGCGCCTCGGCGCTCATCTCGCGCGCGGTCGTCCGGCTCTTGGCGGCGTCCCAGCCGAACGCCGCCCGCAGCGCGGCGGCCTCAAAACTCTCGAACTCGCCCGCCGCATGGGCGCTCGCCGGTTCGGACATGCGCGCCTCGAAGCGCATCAGCCGGCCCTTGCGGCAGCTCATGTCGCCCTCGATCTCCGACTTGGTGGTGATGTCGAACACGTCGGTGTCGCTGCGCGCGCGCGAAACCACCAGCGCGTGGCTGAAATCCACGCCGAGATCGCTCGCCTCCGGCGCGCAGCTTATCGATGAATGCGTCGCAGCCGATTTGAGCGGACGTCGTCTGCGCCAAGGCCTGCCCCGAGGCGGCGACAAGGCACAGCGCGACCACGGCCGATCCCAATTTCCACCGCATCAGAGGCTCCCACCGGCGCGTTTGACTAGCTCTCGTAGTGATCGGCGACCAGCCGATCGAGCAGACGCACGCCCCAGCCCGAGCCCCAGGACTGATTGATCTCGCTCGCCGGCGAGCTCATCGCCGTGCCCGCAATGTCGAGATGCGCCCAAGGCGTATCGCCGACGAAACGCTTGAGAAACTGCGCGGCGGTGATCGAGCCGCCGTTGCGCCCGCCGGTGTTCTTCATGTCGGCGAACTTCGAATCGATCATCTTGTCGTAGACGCTCCCCATCGGCATGCGCCACACCGTCTCGCCGGTCGCAGCGCCAGCGGCGGAGAGCCGCGCGGCGAGTTCGTCGTCATTGGAGAACAGCCCGGCGTGCTCTTGCCCGAGCGCGACGAGGATCGCGCCGGTCAGCGTCGCGAGGTCGACCATGAAGCGGGGCTTGAATTTCTCCTGCGCGCATCAGAGCGCGTCGGCGAGCACGAGGCGCCCTTCCGCGTCGGTGTTGATGACCTCGATCGTCTGGCCCGACATCGATGTCAGGATGTCGCTTGGCCGGTAGGCGGCGCGGCCGAGCATGTTCTCGACCAGGCCGATCACGCCGACCGCGTCGACCTTGGCCTTGCGTCTCGCGAGCGCGTGCATCAGGCCGACGACGCAGGCCGCTCCGCCCATGTCGCCCTTCATATCTTCCATGCCGGCGGCGGGCTTGATCGAGATGCCGCCCGAATCGAAGCAGACGCCCTTGCCGACGAACGCGACCGGCTTGGTTTTGCGGCCCGGCGCGCCGCGCCAGCGCATCACGACGAGGCGGCTGTCGCGCTCGGAACCCTGACCGACGGCAAGCAGCGCGCCCATGCCGAGTTTGGCCATCGCCTTTTCGTCGAGCACCTCGACCTCGACGCCGAGCGCCTTCAGCTCCAGCGCGCGCGCGGCGAACGATTCGGGAAAGAGCACGTTCGGCGGCTCGTTGACGAGAGTGCGCGCGAGCTCGACGCCCTCGGCGATGGCGAGGCGCGGCGCGAAAGCGGTGCGCGCGGCCGCGGACTCCGCGGCTCGATCGTCACCGCCGGGGCGACGTCATCGGCCTCTTCGCCATTGTCCTTCTTGCTCTTGTATTTGTCGAAGCGATAGGCGCGCAGCCTGAGGCCGAGCGCGAATTCGGCCGCCGCGGCGGCGTCCCAGTCGCCCTCTGGCGCTCGAAAAGCGACGGCGACCTTCTTGGCCGCGCCGAGCTTGCCGTAGACGAAGCCGCCAAGGTTGGCGAAATCAAGCGGTTTGCCATCCTTGCCCGGCGCAACGCCGACGACGAGGAGCCGCGTTCCCTCGAGCCCCGCCGCCTCGACGATATCCAGCGCGCTCGACGACTTGCCGTCGAAAGCGGACCGTCTTGGCGGCGGATTCGAGTCGCACCGCGGCCGCGCCGAGCGCCGCCGCCGCGCGCGGCGCCGGCTTCAGGTCGGCGCCGACGAAAACGACGTAAGTTCCGCCCTTGGGCGCGGCGAGAGGTCCGAAGGCGATCTTGACGAATTCACTCATGCTAATCCTCGCGGACAACGGCGGGTTGGGCTTCCGCCGCAGGACTCATCATGGGCTTTCGCCCTGACGTCAATAAGGCGGCGGGAAGATGGCCCAAGCGCCCTGCGCCGCCGCGCGCCTTGCCAGTGGCCGCCGGCCGCGCTAGCGCTGCCGGGCGGGCGCACGCGCGGGGGGCGTTCAACGATCCGCCAAAGGATTTGACCGCCCGATGACGCGAATCGAACGATATATTTTTCGCACCGCCGCGTTGGCGTTTCTGGCGGGGCTGGTCGCGTTGACCGGCGTCGTCTGGGTCACCCAGGCGCTGCGGCAGATCGACCTGCTGACCAGCAAGGGCCAGACGATCCTGGTCTTTCTCACCATCACCGGCCTGACCGTGCCCTCGCTGCTGGCGATCATCGCGCCGGTCGCGCTGTTCGCCGGCGTGCTCTACAGCCTCAACAAGCTCAACGGCGACAGCGAGCTGGTGGTGATGAGCGCGTCGGGCGATTTCGCCGGGACGTTGCTGCGGCCCTTCCTCCTGCTGTTCGTGCTGGTCTTCTTGCTGGTGGCGGCGCTCTACGTCGAGGTCATGCCGCGGAGCTTCGACGCGATCGAGGCGCTGACCGCGCTGATCCACGCCGATTTCATCGCCAATTTCGCGCGGCCCGGCGCGTTCAACGAAATGGACGCCAGGTTTCATCTTCCACTATCGCGAGCGCGGGCCCGACGGCTCGCTGCATGGCGTGTTCATGCAGGATCGCCGCGATCCCGCCCATATCACCACCTATATCGCCGAGGTCGGCAAGACGGTCGACAAGGAGGGTCGAGACTTATCTCGTGTTGTCGAAGGGCAGCTATCAGCGTCCCGAACGCTCGGCGATTCGGCGATCGTCACCTTCGACGATTACGCGATCGATCTGTCGCAATTCATCGCCAAGGGGGACAACATCAAGCGTCCGCGCGAGCGCACGACCGCCGAGCTGATGGCTTTCGACCCCAAGAGCGTGGACGCCCCGCGAATGGCGGGGCGGGTGCGCGCCGAATTGCTCGACCGCATCGCAAGCCCGTTCTACGCCTTCGCCGCCGGGCTTGATCGGCTTTGCCGCGCTCGGCGAAGCGCGCACGACCCGGCAGGGGCGCGGTGTCGCGACCGCCGTCGCCGTGCTGATGTTTGTCGCGCTGCGAATGGCGGGCGTTGCGGCGACCTCGCTCGCGGCCACCGAACCGCGCGCGGCGATTCTCGCTCTGGCGCTGCCGCTCGTCGCCTGTGCGGTCTGCCTCGACGCGATCTTTCGGCGGCCCGCTCAAGGTCGCGCTGATCCGCGCGCTATCGGGCGCGCGCAGGTTTGCCTGGGCGAGAGCGACGTGATCCTCGGCACGCTCGGGCGCTATTTTGCGCGGCGGTTCTTCGCGACCATCCTGGCGGTCTTCGCCGGCGTGTTCGTGCTGATTTTCGCCATCGACCTCGTCGAGACGCTGCGCCGCTCCGGCGACACCCCCGGCGCCACCCCGCTGCTGATGGCCTGGCTTTCGCTGCTGCACACCCCGATCGTCGCCGAACAGGCGCTGCCCTTCGCCGTGCTGTTCGGCGCGATGATTTCGTTCCTCAATCTGTCCCGCAGGCTCGAGCTGGTCGTCGCCCGCGCCGCCGGCGTTTCGGTTTGGCAGTTTCTCGCGCCGCCGGTGTTGATCGCGTTGGCGATCGGGATCGCCGTGACTTGCCTCTACAATCCCGTCTCCACGTCGATGAAGCGCCAGGCCAACGCATCGAGGCCAAGCTGTTTGGCGCCCAGGCGAGCGGGTCGGCCGGGGTGTGGATCCGCCAGAAGAGCGTTGACGGCGACTCAGTCCTGCACGCGGACGGGCGCGAGGACGCCAAAACCGGCCTGATCGGCGTCCAGGTGTTCAACTTCGATTCCAGCGGCGCTTTCGTCGAACGCGTCGACGCCGCCGACGCGACGCTCGAAGACGGCTATTGGCGCCTGCACGACGCCAAGGTCGTCACCCCGGGATTCGACACGCTGGAGACGGGCACCTATCTGCTCGCCACCGACACTGACCAAGGCCGAGGTCGCCCAGGCCTTCGTCGCGCCCGAAACTGTGTCATTTTGGGAGCTCCGCCGACCTCGTCGAACAGAGTCGAGCGCGCGGGCCTCGACGCCGACGGGCTATCGTCTGCGATATCAGGAGCTTATGGCCTTGCCCGCGCTGCTCGCGGCGATGGTTCTGGTGGCCGCTTGCTTTTCATTAAGATTTTTCCGAATGGGCGGCGTGCAGAAGCATGGTTTCCGGTGGCGTCGCAGCGGGCTTCGTGCTTTATGTTGCGACGAAATTGGTGAACGATCTCGGCGGGGTCGGGTTTCGTCAGCGCCACCGTCGCAGGTTGGTCGCCGGCGGTGGTCGGATGCTTGTTCGGAGTTTACGTGCTTCTGCACCAGGAGGATGGTTGATGGGCGGCTCCATCAGCTCGCCTGACGCACGCCGACCCCGCGGCGGCGGCGTCTTGGCGCGCTTGGCGCTGGGGTTGGCCCTGCTTCTGGGCGCGCTGCCTGCTTTAGCGCAGTCGGCGGCGACCGAGGGCGCTGCGGCGCGCAACCCCGACAAGCTGGTCCTCGAAGCCAACGAACTGGTCTACGACAAGGATCACAACGTCGTATCCGCCGTCGGCGGCGTCGAGCTCTATTACAAGCACCGCGTCCTGCAGGCCGACCGGGTCGTCTACAACCGCAACACCAAGCGCGTCTACGCCGAGGGCCACGCCAAGCTCACCGACGAGCGCGGCAACATCACCTACGCGCAGCGATTTCGATCTGACTGACGATTTCGCCGCCGGCTTCGCCGAGGGCGTCGCAGTCGGTCAGCATCGATCAAGACCCGCTTCACCGCGCCGCGCGTCGAGCGCTCGCAGGGCGATGTGACGGTGTTCAACAGCGGCGTCTATACCGCCTGCGAGCCGTGCAAGGACCATCCCGAAAAGCCGCCGCTTTGGCAGGTCCGCGCGGCACGGATCATCGAGAACCAGCAGACCCACGTCGTCTATTACGAGGACGCCTGGCTCGAAGTCGCCGGCGTGCCGCTCGCCTACATCCCGTATTTCTCCGCGCCCGATCCGACGGTGACGCGGCAAACCGGCGTGCTGGCGCCAACTATCATCCACAGCAGCTACCTCGGCTACGGCGTCGGCATACCCTATTTTCTCAATCTCGCGCCCAATTACGACCTGACCCTGACGCCGACCTATCTGTCTGCGCAGGGGCCGTTCGCCGACGTCGAGTGGCGCCAGCGCCTCGACAATGGCGAATACAACATTCGCCTCACCGGCATCGACCAACAGGATCCGGGCCTGTTCCCGTCTATCCCTACGATGCTGGCGACCGTCGCTGGCGTGGCTCGATCGAAGGCGAAGGGCGAGTTCTATATCAACGACAAATGGAAGTACGGATGGGACATCACCGCGATGTCGGACCCGTTCTATATCAACGATTACAAGATCAAGAACGTCGACCCGACGCAGTACTATCTGCAGGACGTGGTTTCCTCGATCTATCTGCGCGGCCAGGCCGACCGTGGCTTCTTCGACCTCAGCGCCTACCGCTTCGAGAGCACCGCGGCGTCCGCTGACCAGCGCCAGCAGCCGCTCGCCGCGCCGGTTTTGGACTACAACCGGACCTTCCCGCTCTCGCCCGAAGCGACGGGCGGCATCGGCGGCGAGATCAAGTTCGACCTCAACGCCACCAACATCGCGCGCACCGAGGCGGCTTATCAGTCGGCCAGCGTCAATACGCTCGACTCGGCTTACCAGCTCTACAATGTCTGCGCGACCGGAGGCGCGGTGTCGGGCGGCTATCGAACCGGCGGAACGACCAGCGGCGGTCCGGGCGGCTCCTATTCGCCAGGCAAACTGCCTGTTGCGCGGCATCGCCGGCGATTACGCGCGCGTCTCCGAACAGGTTTCCTGGCAGCGCAAATTCGTCGATCCGATCGGCGAGACCTGGACACCCTTCGTGTTCGCCCGGCTCGACGGCGAGACGACGGCGCTCGACACCTCGGGCACATACGGCTACGGCGGCGGCAGCTCGATTTATAACTCCGGCCAGGCGAACTATTTCAGTGCGAACAGCGACGCGGCCGCTCGCGCGATGCCCGGCGTTGGCCTCGAATACCGCTACCCGCTGATTTCGACCTCGTCTTTTGGCAGGCAGATCATTGAGCCGATCGCCCAGCTCATCGTCCGCCCCGACGAGGTGATCCCCAAGCTGCAGCCCAACGAGGATGCGCAGAGCCTGGTGTTCGACGAAACCAACCTGTTCGCCTGGGACAAATATTCGGGCTACGATCGCATCGAGGGCGGCACGAGGCTCAATTACGGGGCGCAATACACCGCTGACTTCCCCAACGGCGGTCACGCCAACGTCGTGGGCGGCGAGTCGATCCAGCTCGCCGGCCAGAACTCATACACGATCGCCGACATGGCCAACACGGGGCTCGAGTCGGGCCTCGACAAGATGTACTCGAACTTCGTCGTCGGCGAGACGGTCGCGCCCTTCTCGTCGAATTTCTCGCTGACCAGCAAGCAGCAGTTCGACAGCTCGACCTTCGCGCTCGACCGCCTCGACGTCATCGCCAACGCCACTTTCGGCGGCTTCACCACGTCATTCGATTACGGTCATTACGCAGCGCAGCCGGAACTCGGCTACATCTTTGCGCGCGAGGGCCTGCAAACCAGCGCCTCCTACAAGCTCGACAAGACCTGGACCGTCAACGGCTCGGTGCTGTTCGATTTTTCGCGCCACTATTACGATCAACCAGGCGAGACGACGCCAGTGTTCTACACGCCGAACTACGGCCTCGGCCTGACCTACAGCGACACCTGCACCACGGTGAAGGTGAGCTATTCGACGACGACGAGCGATCCGGTCAATTTGGCCGATGGCGTGATCGTTCCGGCGGTTCGCGATCAGACGGTGCTCGTTCAGCTCACCTTGCGCACGCTCGGGGAAGTCGGCGGCTCGTTCGGCGTGCAAGGCTCGGGCAACAACACCACGCAATAAATCGCCGTTTCCTCCGCCTGGCGCCATCCATGATGTTTGACCGCGACGCGCCTCCCCCGCTCGCCCTGACGATGGGCGATCCTGCTGGCGTCGGCCCGGAACTGACGCTGCGGGCCTGGCTTGCCCGCGATACCGCGCCGGCGCCATTCTTCGCGCTGGCCGACCCACGAGCGCTGAGCGCCTTGGCGCGCCGGCTCGCTCTTGACGTTCCCATCCTCGAGGTCGCGCCGGGAGAGGCGCGCGGCGCCTTCGTGCGCGCGCTGCCGGTCGTCCCACTCGGCGCGCGCGCCGACGCCAAGGCCGGCGCGCCCGACCCCGCCTACGCCGCCGCGGTGCTGGAATCGATCGAGCGCGCGGTCGGCTATGTAAAGTCGGGCGAGGCGCGCGCGCTCGTCACCAACCCGATCGCCAAGGCGACGCTCTACGCCGCCGGCTTCAAGTTTCCCGGCCACACCGAGTTTCTCGGCGCGCTGGCGGAGCGTCACTGGGGCGGGCCGTCGCAACCGGTGATGATGATTTGGTCGCCGGAGCTCGCCGTCGTGCCGGTGACCATCCACATCGCGCTCGAGCGAAGTTCCGCGCCACCTGACGCGGGCGCTGATCGTCTCGACCGCGCGGATCGTCGCCGCCGACATGACGCGCCGCTTCGGCGTCGCAAGGCCGCGCCTCGCGCTCGCCGGCCTCAACCCGCACGCGGGCGAAGGCGGCGCGATGGGGCGCGAAGAGATCGAGATCATCGCGCCGGCGATCGAGGACTTGCGCGCTGGCGGGCTCGAGGTTGCTGGCCCGCTGCCCGCCGACACGATGTTCCACGCCGCCGCGCGCGTCGCGCTACGACGTCGCGCTGACCATGTATCACGACCAGGGGCTGATCCCGGCCAAGACGCTCGCCTTCGACAACGGCGTCAACGTCACGCTCGGCCTGCCCTTCGTGCGCACGTCGCCCGACCATGGCACGGCCTTCGACATCGCGGGCAAGGGGCTCGCCAATCCGGCGAGCCTGATCGCGGCGCTGAAGCTCGCCGCGCGACTTGCTCCGTGAGCCTCGCCGCCGACGGCCTGCCGCCACTGCGCGAAGTCGTCGCCGCGCATGGGCTCGACGCCCGCAAGTCGCTCGGCCAGAACTTTCTCTTCGACCTCAATCTCACCGGCCGGATCGCCCGCGCGGCGGGACCGCTCGAGGGGGTTGTCGTCGTCGAGGTCGGACCGGGGCCTGGCGGCCTGACGCGCGCGTTGCTCGCGCAAGGGGCGGCGAAAGTGATCGCGATCGAGCGCGACGCGCGCTGCCTCGCCGCGCTCGCCGAGATCGCCGCGCATTGGCCGGGACGGCTCGAGGTGATCGCCGGCGACGCGCTGACGGTCGATCCCGCGCGCTTCCTCGCGATCGCCGCCGGCGCGCCGGTGCGCATCTGCGCCAACCTGCCCTACAACATCGCAACGCCCCTGCTCGTCGGCTGGCTGGAAGCCGAGCCTTGGCCGCCCTTCTATCGAGCGGCTGACGCTGATGTTCCAGCGCGAGGTCGCGCTGCGCATCGTCGCAACGCCGGAGCAACGCGCCGACTACGGCCGCCTCGCCGTGCTCGCGGGCTGGCGCGCGCAGGCGCGGCTGCTGTTCGACGTGCCCGCGAGCGCCTTCACGCCGCAGCCGAAAGTCACCTCCAGCGTCGTCGAGCTGATCCCGCGCGCCGCGCCTGAGCCGAGCGATCTTCCGACGCTCTCGCAATTGACACTCGCCGCCTTTGGCCAACGGCGAAAAATGCTGCGACAGTCGCTCAAGGGCTTTGCCGCCTCGCGCGGTCTCGACCTCGGGCAATGGCTCGCCTCGGCGGGAATTGAACCAACCCAGCGCGCGGAGGAAGTCGACGCGCTGAGCTTTGCCGCGCTCGCGCGCACAGCCGCGCAAACGCGGCGAGCGGCAAATGGTCCGATCCTGCCAGATGACGCCTTGATTTAGTGGGCGCGGCGGGCGAGCCTCGCCGCCAACCACCGCGGCGAAGTCAGCGGAGCCGACGACGAGTTTCTCCGCACGGCGGACAATTGGGGGCGAGCAATGACGATGGAGATGACCGCCGACGAGGCGCCGCCGATCAATATGTTGAACTTCCTCTGGATGGCCTGCGCCTTCGCGGCGCTCGCGATCATCATCGCGATCGACAACGTCTGGTTGCTGAACTTCGTGCATGTGATGGCCGGCGTCATGTGGACAGGCATCGATCTCTTCATGGGCTTCATCGTCGGACCGCTGATGAAGCGTCTGCCCTTTCCGGCGCGCCGCGCGTTCATCTTGCGGCTCGCGCCCAAGACCTTGTTCCTGATGCCAACGCTTTCGATCGTGACGGGAATCGCGGGTTGGTTCCATGCGCGTCAGATCGGCTTGCTCGCGACGCCCTACCCTGATTTCTACTGGGTCGTCGCCGCACTGGTGATCCTCGCCGTGCTGACGATCCAGGGGCTCGGCATCCTGCTGCCAACCAACCTGCGGGTCTATCTCGAGCTGCGCAAACCCAAGCCCGACGGCGCCAGGATCGGCAACCTGATGCGCTGGTATTTCTACTCCGTCGCGCTGCAAGGCGCGATGCAGATCGCGATGATCGTCGTGATGGCGAAATTCGTCACCGGCATCTGAGGGCGGGACCTTGCCCGCCCGCTGCAAATCGAGGCGAGGCGCCGCATGACCGTAACGACGCCAGCTTCTCTCGACGCGGTTCGCGCGCCCTCAACGATCGCCCGGCGGACGGGCGATTTCCGCGACCCCGCAGTCTGGCTGATCGCGCTCGCCGTCGCCCTCGTCCATCTCGCGGTCGCGACGCGCTATGACTTCTTTCGCAACGAGTTCTATTTCATCGTTTGCGGTCGGCGCCCCGATTTCGGCTACGCCGATCAGCCCCCGCTCGTGCCGTTGCTCGCCGCGGCGACCCAGCTTCTGGGCGATAATCTCCTTCTGCTTCGCCTGCCCGCCGTGATCGCCGCCGCCGCACTGGCGCCAGTCACGGCGGCGATGGCTGTTCTGCTCGGCGGCGGGCGCGGCGCGGCGATCGTTGCGGCGATCGCGGTCTCGATTTCGCCCGGCTTAACGGCGATCGCCTCGACTTTGGGCACGCCGACTTTCGAACCGGTCGGATGGACGCTGTGCGCCTATTTTCTGCTGCGCGCCGTCATGCGGGAGGAGCGCTCGGCGCTCATCTGGGCGGGACTGATCGCCGGGATTTCGCTCGAGGTGAAGTACGGGGTTGCGATCTGGCTCGTCGGCCTCGGCGGCGGGCTGGCTCTCACCGATGCGCGCCGCATCATGGCGACGCGGGCCTTCTGGCTGGCGGCGCTGCTGGCCGCGGCCATCGGCGCGCCGAGCCTAATCTGGCAGGCGCTGCACGGTTGGCCCTTCCTCGACATCGTCGCCTACCACAGCGACGAGGGTCGCGCCTTCACGGGGGGGCCGCTGCACTTTTTCATGACGCAGGCGCTGGCGATGAACATCGTGCTGGCGCCACTCTGGTTCGCCGGGCTCATCGCGCCTTTTCTAATTCGCGAGTTGCGGCCGGCGCGCGTTCTGTCGGTCGCCTTCATCGTCGCCGCGGCCGCAACCTTCGCCGCGCACGGCAAGGAATATTATCTCTTTCCGGCCTATCCCGCCGTACTCGCCGCCGGGGCCGTCGCGGCCGCGCGGCTGAATCGATGGGCGATACTCGCCTGGCTCGTCCTCGCGATCGCGAGCTTCATCCCGATCGCGCCGGTGACCCTGCCCATTCTGGATCCGCTGACGCTGCGAGGCTACCTCGACAAGACTGGCCTTGCGCCGGCTCCTGACCAGCGGGCGGGCGTCGGCGCGCCGATCACCGAAGTCTTCTCGGACGAATTCGGCTGGCGCGAACTCGAGGCCGCGGTCGCCGCGATCTTCCAGAAGTTGCCGGCCTCGGAGCGCGCGACGACCGGCGTCTTCGCCTGGAACTACGGCGAAGCGGCGGCGCTCGACGTCTTCGGCCGCGCCGATGGACTTCCCCAGTCGATGAGCGGCGAGGACCAATATTTCCTCTGGGGACCGGCGAGCGACGACACGCGCAATCTCATCGTCGTCAACGGCCGTCCCGCGTTCTGGAACAAGCATTGCGGCTCGCTCGACATCGCCGGCCCATCGGGCGCGCCGCTCGCGATGCCCTACGAGCGCAATCGCACGATCCTGGTCTGCCACGACCTGCTCTCGCCGCTGTCGCAGCTTTGGCCAAGCCTCAAGTTCTCGCGGGCGAAGCTCGACGCGGCGACGGTCGCGCCGTAGCGCTACGGCGCGACGACGAGGCGCGCGAACCGGCATTTAGGGAGCCGTTCGCTCGAGGCCTTCCGGCGCACGCGGGCGCGCGCCTCCCTCGCTGCAAAGGCCGGCTTTCGGTCGATTTGCGCGGCGCTCGCCGCCTTGTTAAGTCTCCTACAGCGATTGGCTTTGAACCCTGGCTGGGGTCCTCGCCGAGGCCGTAGCGGTCGCGCGACGCCATTTCCGGGCGGGGCGAAGAACCGGCGCAAAAGCAGACACTCAAGGTCGGAGCCAACGCGCTCTGACGTCAGGGAGTCAGAACGATGGACGTCGCAACGAGGGGGCAAGTTGATGAACACCATGGTCCGCGCAAGCGGGGTTCTATTTGGCCTATCGCTCGCGCTTGGCGGCGCAGCGTCTCCGGCTTTGGCCGATGATTCCATAGCGAATATCTTCGGAACAATTCCATCTTGCCCCTTCGTCACGACCGGCTTTTCTTACGTCTATTGCGATCCGACCGTCAGCCTGTCCGCTGGCTTGATGGACATGCAACGCGGCAAATCGGAAGGCGTCATCATCACCCCTGGTAGCGGTCCTGGGACGATCCTTGACGCGAGTCAGTATTCCTACAAATGGGTTGCAAGGCCCGAGATTCAGGGAAGCTGGCAGATCTGGAACGGATTTGGCGTCGAAGCGCGCTACTTCAGCACTGAGGACAGCAGCTCGGCGCTCATCCCGTCGCTCACGACTTTTCGGACGGATGGAATCGGCGTGACGATCCTTGGCAGCGGCTCGGTCACGACGCAATCGGTGACCGCGCTCCACAGTGTCGAAGCCAACGCCACCAAGGAAATCTTCGGCGGCCTGACCCTGATCGGCGGCATTCGCCGGGTTGAACTTTCTGACAGCATCAACATGCAGATCACTAGCCCCGAGATCTTCAACAATTGGGTCGAATCCAACATCTTGAACGGCGTCCAGGGCGGCGCGAAATTCGCTTTCCTTGCGCCGGTCATCCCGCTCGAGCTGGATATCACCGGCAAGTCCGGCGTGTACACCAACAACGCCAGCAACACGTTCGCGTCGGCGATTGTCGGGGCGGCCCAGGACGCCGCGAAACAAAGATCGACGGTTAGCGAAGTCGATCTCACCGCGACCTATCACCTCGGGCAGCACTTAGGGCTGCAGGCCGGCTATACGGCGCTGTGGTTGAACAACGTGGCGCTCGCGGGTGCGCGCGGCCAACAGCACGACGCAGATTGTCGGGGGCACTTCGAGCCCGTTAAAAAGTGGCAATCTCATGTACAACGGTGTGACTATCGGGGGCGAAATCTCTTTCTGAGTTGCGACTGGGCTTCCATTGAGGCCGCGAGCGTCGCCGGCGCCGATTCCATCGGCGCCGGCGTTTTGTTTTGACTATTCCGCCGCGATTTTCCCCGCGCCCGCCGCGTTGAGCGCCTGATCGAGATCGGCAAGGATGTCGTCGATGTGTTCGAGGCCGATCGACAGACGCACGTAGCCATCGGTGACGCCGGTGGCGGTCTGTTCTGCGGGCGAGAGCTGCGAATGGGTCGTTGTCGCAGGATGGATGGCGAGCGAGCGAGCGTCGCCAATGTTGGCGACGTGATAGAAGAGCTGCAGCGCGTCGATGAAACGCCGACCCGCCTCGCGCCCAGCCGCGAGCTCGAAGCCGACCAGACCGCCGAAGCCGCCCTTGAGATATTTCTGCGCACGCTCGCGCTGCCAGCCCTTCTGCTGCGAGGGATGGATGACCTTGACGACTTCGGGCCGCTTGGCGAGCCAGGCGGCGACCTTCTCGGCATTGACGCTGTGACGCTCGATGCGGAGCGCCAGCGTCTCGATGCCCTGCAAGGTCAGGAAGGCGTTGAAGGGCGAGATCGCCGAGCCGAGATCGCGCAGCAGCGTGACGCGCGCTTTGATGATGTAAGCGATCGGCCCGAGTGGCTTGACCGCCTCGCTCCACACCGCGCCATGATACGAGGGGTCGGGCGTGTTGAGCGCCGGCTGACGCTCCTTGTGTTCGTCCCAGGGGAAATTGCCGCCATCGACGATCAGGCCGCCGATCGAAGTGCCGTGACCACCGAGATACTTGGTCGAAGAATAGACGATGATCGCCGCGCCATGATCGAAGGGCCGCGTCAGCAGCGGCGCCGCGGTGTTGTCGACGATCAGCGGAATGCCGAGCGGGCGGCCGATCGCCGCCACTTCTGCGATCGGGAAAGCGATCAGCTTGGGGTTGGGGAGCGTCTCCGCATAATAGGCGCGGGTGCGCGCGTCGGTCGCGCGGCGGAAGTTCTCCGGATCGGCGGGATCGACGAAGCGCACTTCGATGCCCTGATCCTTGAGCGTATTGGCGAACAGGTTCCAGGTGCCGCCGTAGAGGTCGGTCGAGGAGACGATGTTGTCGCCGACCTTGGCCAGATTCTGGATCGCGATCGCCGAGGCCGCCTGACCGCTCGACAGCGCCAGCGCCGCAACGCCGCCCTCCAACGCGGCGACGCGCTTCTCCAGCACGTCGTTGGTCGGATTCATGATGCGCGTGTAGATGTTGCCGAACTCCTTCAGCGCGAACAGGTTGGCCGCGTGGTCGGCGCTGTGAAACTGATAGGAGGTCGTCTGGTAGATCGGCACGGCGACCGACCCGGTGGTCGGATCGGCCCGCCATCCGGCGTGCAAAGCCAAGGTTTCAGGCTTGTGGGGCGCTTGCGACATGGTTTCCTCCAAAGGTATCGCGGCGCTGGCGACACGCCGGCCCGCGCGGCTACCGTTATGTTTTTATCATTCTATAGATTTTGTCAACTTACACGCGAATTGCATGAAGACACAGGGATTCGCGCCGGTGTCATGGTTTCGTCTTGACGCGTCCCCGTTGACGCGATTCCTTGCGCATAGGGCGACATTTCATCGCGAAGCGATTGCAGAGGGGCGAGGCCATGAACAAGAGCTTCATCTACGTGATGATCGGGTTGGTGTTGGGCGTCGCCCTCGGAACCTTAAGCTATTATTCGCTGCCCGACAAAGCGACCGCGGCGGACGTCGCCAAATACATGTCGCTGGTCAGCGCCGTCTTCCTCAAGCTCATCAAGATGATCATCGGGCCGCTGGTGCTCTCGACGTTGATCGTCGGCATCGGCCACATGGGCGACGCGGCGAGCGTCGGGCGGATCGGCGCCAAGACGATGGCCTGGTTCGTCACCGCTTCGATCGTCTCGCTGCTGCTCGGCCTCTTCATGGTCGATCTTCTGCAGCCCGGCGTCGGCATCGTGATCGCCGATCCCGGCGCCAACGCCGCCAATCTGGCGACGCAATCCTTCACCGTCGAGAACTTCATCGACCATCTCGTGCCGACCTCGATCTTCAAGTCGCTCGCCGACGGCGAGATCCTGCAGATTGTGGTGTTCTCGGTGTTCGCCGGCGTCGCGGTGATGGCGATGGGCGAACTCGGCAAGCCGCTGCTCGCGCTCGCCGACAGCGTTTCGCAAATGATGCTCAACATCACGGGCTATGTGATGAAGCTGGCCCCGATCGCGGTCTGCGCCTCGGTCGCCTCGGTTATCACCAAATCCGGCCCCGGCATCCTGGTGAACTTCGCCAAATTCCTCGGCGGCTTCTATCTCACGCTGTTCATCCTCTGGATGTTGCTGATCCTGGTCGGCCGGCTGACGCTCGGGCCGCGCATGGGCGATCTCGTGCGCCGCATGCGCGAGCCGTTCCTGCTGGCGTTTTCCACCGCCAGCTCGGAAGCCTCCTATCCGAAGATCCTCGAGCAATTGCAGAAGTTCGGCGTCTCGCGCCGCATCGCCAGTTTCGTCTTGCCGCTCGGCTATTCCTTCAACCTCGACGGCACGATGGCCTACACCACCTTCGCCTCGATGTTCATCGCGCAGGCCTATGGCGTCGACATGCCGATCGGCAAGCAACTGACGATGGCGGCGGTGCTGATGATCACATCCAAGGGGGTGGCGGGCGTGCCGCGCGCCTCGCTGGTGGTGATTCTGGCGACGCTCAAGCAATTCGGTATTCCCGAGGCCGGCCTGCTGCTGATCCTCGGCATCGATCAGTTCCTCGACATGGGCCGTAGCGCCACCAACGTCATCGGCAACTCACTTGCGGCCGCCGCGGTCGCCAAGTTCGAGAACGATCTTGGCCCTGCGCAGGACGACGCCGTCGACACTGGCCCAGCGCCGCTCGGCCACGCGCCGGCGGCGGCGTGATGTCAGCGCTCGCTCACGGCGCCTTTGCCTTGGCGCTGGCGCTCGCCGGCGCCGCTTCCGCATCGGCCGAGGACCTCAACGGCGCCGATCTCACGGCGCCCCCGGCCGCTGAGGCGGACACACGGCCTCCGATCCTCATCGGCACATTGGCGAAGGTTCGCTCCAGCGGCATTCTCACGCTCGGCTATCGCGACGCGTCGTTCCCGTTCTCCTACGCGCGCCCCGACCGGCCCGAGCCGATCGGCTATTCGATCGACCTCTGCAAAGGCGTCGCTGACGAGGCGGCGCGCGAACTTGGCGTGCCAATCAAGGTCGCCTATCAGCAGGTGACTTCGGACACGCGCATCGACGCTGTGATGTCGGGCAAGGTGGATCTCGAATGCGGCTCGACCACCGACAACATCGAGCGGCGCAAGAGCGTGGCGTTCTCGCCGCTCATTTTCGTCGCCGGCACCAAGCTGATGACGCCCAAGGGCAGCGCGATCCGCACGCTGCGCGATCTCTCCGGCAAGACCCTGGTCGTCACCAGCGGCACCACCAACGAAAAGGCGATGCGCGCCGCCAACGACAAGTACAAGCTTGGCATTACGATCGTCGCCGCCGCCGATCACGAAGCGTCGTACGATATGCTCGCCTCGGGCAAGGCTGACGCCTTCGCCACTGACGACGTGCTGTTGAACGGCCTGATCATCAGCCACGATTCCGCCGCGACGATGCAGGTGGTCGGCGATTTCCTCACCTACGAGCCTTACGGCCTAATGTACCGCCGGGACGATGCGCAGATGAGTGGGCTCGTGAGTCACGCCTTCGCCGCGATGGCGAGCGACGGACAGTTGGTGGCGAATTACCACAAGTGGTTCCTCAGCCCGACGCCGACCGGCGAGGACCTCGAACTGCCGATGTCGCTGCAACTGACCGAGGCCCTGCGCGCGATGGGCGTCGAGGATTTCTGAAGCCACGAGGGGGCGCTATTTCAGCGCCTTTCGGCTCACAATTCCTCGAAGCCGGCGGGGGTGAGGCGGATGCGGTCGAAGGCGGGCGTGAGCCAGCCGCAGGCGACTGCGTAGTCCAGCGCCGCCCGGTAGTCCGAACGGTCGCCATAGTTGCGCTCGCCGAACGCACGACCGAGCGCGGCGTCGGCGAGGCTTTGTCCGGCGCGGGCGCCTTCAGCGGCAAAGATCGTCATCAGGGCGCGCGCATAATCCTCGTCGGCGGGCAGCGTCCTCATCGCTTCCTCCACGGCCTCCTCCCCGGCGTCATTGGCGTCGCGGAATGCGCCGCTTGTAAGGCCGGCGGACCGGGCGGAAAACCGGTCTGACCGTAGCCGTCCGGCGATGGTTGCCGCGGCAAGGATTTGGCCTATGAATGCCACCCGCGCTTGAGCGCAGAGGGAGCGAAACATGAAGGTCATCGTCACCTTTGGCGATTCCAACACCTGGGGCTCGGACCCGGCCACCGGAGCCCGCTTCGCTCCCGAGGTGCGCTGGACCGGCGTGATGGCGCGCGAACTCGGCGCCGGCTTCCATGTCGTCGAGGAAGGGCTGCGCGGCCGCACCACGGTGTTTGACGATCCAATCGAGCCCGATCGACGCGGCGCGGATTATCTGCCGCCCTGCCTGCGCTCTCATGCCCCGCTCGATCTGCTGATCGTCGCGCTCGGCGCCAATGACCTCAAGACCCGCTTCTCGGCGACGCCAGGCGACATCGCCAATGGCGCGGAGCGGTTGATCCAGATGGCGCGGGCCGAGCCGGTCGGACCTGGCGGCGCGCCCCCCGCCCTCTTGCTGGTCGCCCCGCCCCCGCTGACGCGCCTGACGGAGCTCGCCGAAATGTTCGAAGGCGGCACGGAAAAATCGAAGCGCCTTGGCGCGCGCTATCGCGAAATCGCCGAGCGCAATCGCGTCGGCTTCGTCGACGCAGGCGAGTTCATCGTCTGCTCCGACCTCGACGGCATCCACTACGAGGCCGACCAGCACGCGATCCTCGGCCACGCGATGGCCGCAGCCGCGCGCATGATCCTCGACTGAGTGGAAAAGCGCGAGGCTCGCGAATTGGCGCCGCGCCGATGGCTGGCGCGCGAAATCGGCGCGACGCTGGCGCTGAGCGTGCCGATCGTGCTCGCCAATCTCGCGGTCAATCTGATGACCGCGACCGATGTGATGATGCTCGGCTGGCTCTCGCCGCACGCGCTCGCCGCCGGCGCGCTCGGCCAGGCGCTCTACACGACGCTGTTCCTCTTTTGCATCGGCGTCATTGGCGCCGTCGCGCCGATCGCCGCCAGCCTGGTTGGCGCCGACCGTCACGACATCGTCGGCTTGCGCCGCGCCTTCGCCCAGGCGGTGATCAGCGCCTTCGTCCTTGCTGCGCCGGTCTGGGCGATTTTGTGGAACGCCGAGACGATCCTCGGCGCGATCGGCGAGCCGCCCGACCTTGCCCGTGACGCCGCGCGCTACTTGCACGCCTTGCAATGGGCGCTCGCGCCCGCCCTGCTCTATTTCGCCACCCGCTCGGTGTTCGCCGCGCTCGGCCGCGTGAGCGCGACACTGATCGCCGGCCTGATCGCGGTCGCCGCCAACGCCGGCGCCAACTATGTCCTGATCTTTGGCCGCCTCGGCCTGCCGACGCTCGGGATCGCCGGCTCGGGCCTTGCGACCACCCTGTCGCAAAGCCTGATGCTACTGATCCTGATTGGCTGGTCCTTCCTCGATCCGCGGCTGCGCGCCTATCGCCTGTTTGCGACGCCGCCGCGTTTCGACGCTCAGGCCTTCGCCAAAATGTGGCGCCTCGGCTTGCCGATCGGCGCGACGATTGGGGCGGAGATCTCCATCTTCGCCGGCGCCGGTCTCGCCATGGGTCTGATCGGCGCAACCGCGCTCGAAGCCCACGCCATCGCGCTGCAAATCGCCTCCGTCGCCTTCATGGTTCCGCTCGGTCTGGGTCAAGCCGCGACCGTGCGGGTCGGCCACGCTTACGGCGCGCGCGACGCGCGGGCGATCTCACGCGCGGGCTGGGTCGCGCTCGGCGTCACCATGGCCTATGTCGCGCTGTCGGCGACGACGATGCTCGTCTTTCCGCGCCTGCTGATCGCCCCGTTCCTCGCGGGCGACGGCGCGGATGTCGCGGCGATCGTCGCCACGGCGTTGACGTTCTTACGGGTTGCGGCGATCTTCCAGATCTTCGACGGCGCGCAGGCGGCGCTCGCCAACATGCTGCGCGGCGTCCACGATTCGCGCTGGCCGATGGTCATGGCGCTCGCCGGCTATTGGGCGGTCGGCGCGCCGATCGGCCTCAGTCTTGCCTTCCTCACGCCGCTGCGCGGCCTCGGACTGTGGTTCGGGCTCGCCTGCGGCCTTGCCGTGGTGGCGCTGCAATTGCTGTGGCGCTGGCGCAGCCGCGAGCGGCGCGGCTTTCTTCTGCATCGAGGGCGATTGACGGCGCGCTGGCGCTGGCCCCAATCGACCTATCCGCCGCAACACGGGACCGAGCATGACCAGCGACGCGCACGCGGCTGATCATCGACGTCGACACCGGCATCGACGACGCTTTCGCCCTGCTCTACGCCTGCGCGCAGTCCGCGAGGCCGAGCTGGTCGGCGTCTCCACCGTCGCCGGCAACGTCGATCTCGCGCGCGCGACCCGCAACACGCGCGCGGTGCTGGCGCTCGCGCGGCGCGCCGACGTCCCCGTCTGGCCGGGCTGCGCCCAGCCGCTGCTGCAGCGCGCCGCGCGACGCCAGCGTCGTGCATGGCGACAGCGGTCTCGGCTACGCCGAACTGCCCGAGCCCCCGACGCTCGCGGCCCCCATGCACGCAATCGACGCGATCATCGCTGAGGCGCGGGCGCGGCCGGGCACGCTGCGGCTGGTCGCCACTGGGCCCCTGACCAATGTCGCAGGCGCGCTGATGCGCGAGCCGGAGCTGCCGCGGCTCCTCGAACGGCTGGTGCTGATGGGCGGCGCCTATCGCCAGGCCGGCAACGTCACGCCGGCGGCCGAATTCAACATCTGGCACGATCCCGAAGCGGCGCGGATGGTGTTTCGCGCCTTCGCCACTGAGGGCGCGGCGCCGCTGATCGCCGTTGGCCTCGACGTGACGCATCAGACGCAGCTTGTCCCCGGCGATCTCGCCGCCCTCGCCGCCCGCTGCGAGGGGCTGCCACACGCGCCGGCGCTGCTGCGCTTCCTCGAAGACTCAGCGCGCCATTATTTCGAGCTGATGGAAAAGCGCACCGGCGCGCGCGTTCTGACGTTGCACGATCCGCTCGCCGTCGCGGCGGCGATCGATCCCTCGCTAATCGTCACGCAGCGCGTCGCGGTCGATGTCGAGACGGTCGGCGCGCTGACCAGCGGCATGACGGTCGCCGACTGGCGCGGAGTCTGGGGCCGCCCGCCCGGCGCCGAGGTCGCGACCGCGGTCGAGGCGACGCGCTTTGTCGCCGACTTTCTTGCCGCGATGGAGCGACTGGCTCGCGCCTAGCCGGCCATCGCCAGCAGCCGCGCGTGATCGCGCACCGTGACGTAGCGCTTCGGCCGATCCTCCTCGATCGGCGCGAATGGGGCGAGCGGGGGCAGGAAGTAGTTGTCGCCTACGTCGTCGTTGACCAGCGACACTTCCGCCGCCAGCGTCGCGCCGCCCTCGGCCCAGAACGAGTGCGCGATGAAGGGCTCCAGCGTCAGGCTCTCGCCAGCCTCCAGCGTGACGCGCTCTCCCGGGCCGACATCCAGCATCGTCACGTCTTTGAGCACGCGGAAGCGATCCTTGACCGGCGCGCCGGCGCGATCGACCTTGAACAGCTCGATGACAAAGCGCGCCCCGCCACGATTGACGATGTCCTCGGTCTTGACGATGTGATAGTGCGGCGGCGCCCGCTGGCCGTCCTCGGCGTAGAGCGCCTTCTCGGCATAAAAGCGACCGCGCCCCTTGCTGAGTTCGCGCCAGTCGCCCATGCGCAGCGTGAACGCGCTCAGGCCGTCGCGCGCAAAAGCGCCCGGCGCAAACTCGACGATGTTCCAACCAAGCCCGCCCTCGGCGATGCGCCGCGCCGCATCGGGATTGGCGCGGTACTCATCCTCGCGCCACAGCGCGAAGGGCGGCAGGGCGAGGCCATGGCGCTGGCAGGCGGCGCGCATCGTCTCGATCCGCGCCTCGATGAACGAACGTTTCATTGCGCCGCTTTCCTCACGCTTTTCCTGCCGCCACGGCGCGGGCGATGCCTTCGTCGACGAGGCGCCAAGCCGTCTTGGCGTCGCCCCAACCGAGAATCTTGACCCATTTGTTGGGCTCGAGATCCTTGTAGTGGGCAAAAAAATGCTCGATCTGCTTGAGCGTGATCTCGGGTAAATCCGTGTAGTTGGCGACGCCGGCGTAGCGCTGGGTCAGCTTGGCCGAGGGCACCGCCAGCAGCTTCTCGTCGCCGCCCGCTTCGTCCTCCATCAGCAGCACGCCGACGATTTTGCACGCCATGAACGCGCCGGGAATGATGGCGCGGGTGTTGGCGACGATGACGTCGCAGGGATCGCCGTCGTCCGACAGCGTGTGCGGGATGAAGCCGTAATTGCCGGGATAGCGCATCGAGGTATAGAGGAAACGATCGACCCGCAGCGCGCCGCTCGCCTTGTCCATCTCGTATTTGATCGGCTCGCCGCCGATTGGCACTTCGATGACGACGTTGACTTCTGAGGGCGCGTTTGCGCCGATCGACACCGCCGCGAGGTTCACGTCAGATCTCCAGGATCGAGAATAGCGCGGCGCGTCTTCGTCTGCTCGGGAGGCGCCGCGTCGTCAGAAGCGTATTTCAAGCTGGCGAGCGCAGGCTCACCCAAAGGCGAAGGCGATGCGCTCGCGCGTCTCGGCGCCGAATTGTTCGGGCGCCCGCCGCACGATGCGGCCGCCGAGCCGACGATAGAACTCGAGGCCGCGCTCGTTGCCCGCCAACGCCCAGACGACGAAGCTGGCGTAGCCATGTGCGGAGAGATCGCGCTGCGCCGCTTCGAACATTCGCCGCCCGAGGCCCGCGCCCTGATATTCCGGCGCGACATAGAGCTCGAAAATCTCGCCACCGAAGTCGAGCGAAGGCATACGATTGCGCCCATAGCTGGCGTAGCCGGCGACGGCCTCGGCAAAGTCGAGCACGATCAGCCGCGTGCCGCCCGCGATCGCCCGGCGCCACCAGGCCGGGCCGCGGCGGGTGATCATCCGCTCCAGCTCGCGCCCGGGTATCACGCCGCGATAGGCCTCGCGCCACGCCTCGTCGTGCACCCGGGCGATCCCGGTTTCATCGCCCAGGCGCGCGGTGCGGATGGATATGACCGTCTCGACCATGCCGGCAAGGTTACGTCCAGCCGCGCCCGCGCCGCAAGTGCCGCTCGGCAACGCAGGTCAAAATTCTTGGCCAGGACTTTCGAGCGACCTTGCGAGCCATGTGGAAACCGCCGCATTCGCCATTTTCATGTCGGAATTTCGCGACACGGATGCTAGCGTGAATCGCTTGGGGGACAGGAGTCGCCGCATGGATTGGCGAGGTGGGATTTTGCGCGCGGGTCGCGGCGCGGCGTTGGCGGCGATGCTGTCGCCGCTCACGCTCGCCTCCGCCCGAGCCGAAATGCTGCACGCCACCTACAGCGTTTCGCTGGTCGGCTTGACGATTGGCACCGCCGACGTCAGCGCTAAGCTGACCCCCAATAGCTACTCGATCGAAGCCCAGGGCAAGATCTCCGGGCTCGCATATATCTTCTCGCACGCGCGCGGCGCTTCGAGCGGCCAGGGCGCGATCTTCGGCAATCGCGTCGCGCCCGCATCCTTCGCGACAATCGCCTCCAACGCGACGATGACCCGCACGATTCGCATGTCGCTGGCCGGCAATGCAGTGACCGGCGTCGACATCGAGCCGCCCTTCGACGACAAGCCCGACCGCGTGCCGCTGACCGAGCACGACAAGCAAGGCGTCGTCGACCCGATCGGCGCCTTCATCATCCCGGGGCCGACGAGCGGACCGCTCATCGGGCCCAATTCCTGCGATCGCAAAATCCCGATCTTCGACGGCTGGACGCGCTTCGACATCGATCTCTCTTATGTCGGCCAACGCGACGTTTCGACCAAGGGCTACCAGGGGCCGGTGGCGATCTGCGCGGTGCGCTACGTGCCGATTTCCGGCCACCGCCGCGATCGGCCGGCGACCAAGTTCATGGCCGACAACAAGGAGCTCGAAGTGTGGCTGGCGCCCGTCGCCTCCGCGCACGTGCTGGTCCCGTTTCGTATCTCGGCGCTGACGATGATGGGCGTAACCGTGATCGAGGCTGACGAATTCAGCCTCGCCGCTCAATAAAGCAGGCGCGTCAATTGAGGTCGTCGAGCGCGCCGGGAATCGGCAGCACGCCGACGCCATCCTCCAGCAACGCCTCGACTTCCTCGCCGCTGGCCTGCCCGCGGATCGCGCGCTCCGGCGCGTCGCCGAAATGGATCGCGCGCGCCGTCTCGGCGAACTTGGCGCCGACGTCGTCGGTATTGGCTTCGATCTCGCGCCGCAGCGCGTGGATCGCCCGGCCAAGCGCGCGGCGTTTGTCATCGACCAGCGCCACGGACGCCTGGACTTGTGTTTGAACTTGCGCCTGCGCCTTGGCCTCGGCGCGCTTGCCGCGCGCCGCGCCGACCACCGCCGGCGCCATGATCGCCTTGGCGACGTGCGCCGAGCCGCACACCGGACAGGCGACCAGCCCGCGTCGCGCCTGCTGATCGTACGCGGCAGCGTCTGGGAACCAGCTCTCGAAGGCGTGTCCGTCGTCGCAAGCGAGCGCGTATCTGATCATCGCTCAGCCCGCCAGCAGCGCATCGAGCCGCCCGTCGCCTTGCAGCTCGTAGAGGTCGTCGCAGCCTCCAACATGGGTTGCGCCGATGAAGATTTGCGGCACGGTCGAGATCCCGCCGGCCTTCTCGGCCATCGCCGCCTGTTTCGCGTGGTCGCCATCGACGCTGATTTCCTCAAAGGCGGCGCCTTTGCGGCGCAACAGGTCCTTGGCGGCCTGGCAATAGCCGCAGTTGGACTTGGTGTAGATGACGATCGGCGGCACCGGCGACAGCGCTCCTTTGGCGCGTAAAGGCAAATCTCGTGTAGCCAATATATGGGGCGTCACCCGCCCGTCACAACCCGCGCGAAGACGATGAGATCGACCTCCCCCGCCCCGCCGCGCAGCAGAGCGCGAGCGGCGGCGTTGGCGGTCGCCCCCGAGGTCAGCACGTCATCGACCAGCACCACCCGCAGCCCGCGCAGCGGCGCGCCTTCTGCGGCGCGAAACGCGCCTTGCACGTTCTGCGCCCGCTGGTCGCGGGTCAGTCCCACCTGGCTGCGGGTCGGCTTGACCCGCTCGAGCCAGCGCGGCTCGAATGACTTGCCGCTCGCCGCGGCAATCGCCTGCGCCAGCGCGGCGGCCTGATTGAAGCGCCGCCGCCACAGGCGCAGCGGATGCAACGGCACCGGCACGATGACATCGGCCTCGGCGAGGAGTTCGGCCCCGGCCCGCGCCATCCAGGCGCCCAGCGGGCGGGCGAGATCGCCGCGATCGGAATATTTGAGCCGATGCACCAGCCGGCGCGCTGGGCCATCTTCGAAGCGGGCGACGGCGCGGGCGCGGCGGAAGACCGGCGGATCGGCCATCGCCTGGGGCGACAGCAGGCCCTCGCCGAGATCCTGCTCGAAGGGGGTGCCGAGCCGCTCGCAGAACGGCCGTTCGATGAAGCGCATCGCCCGCCAGCAGGCCGGGCAGAGCGCGCCATGCTCGCCCGTCGCGGCGCGGCAAGCCATGCAAGTCGGCGGGAAAAGGGCGTCAAGCGCGGCCCCGCCAAGGGCCGCGACCAATGCCCGCAGCCGCGTCGGCCGCCAAATCCCCGCGCTGGTTTGGACGAGGCTCATAGGGACGAGTTAAGCAGGAATTTGCCGCAGGCGGAACGGGATTCGGCTCGCAGCGGCCGCCTTTGCGATTCTCGGCGCCCCGCGCGATAAGGGCGGCTTGGCCGACGCCCTGCCCCCGCTCATCTTCGATCGCGCGCTCGCCGCCGCGCGGCTCGACCGCGCCTGGCGGCGCAGGGGCGACAACCCCGGCGCCGATTTCCTGCTCGCCCGCGCCGCCGAGGAGCTCGCCGACCGGCTGACGCTGGTCAAACGGGAATTCGCTTTCGCTCTCGACGTCGGAACGCCCGGCCCGCACGCGGCGGCGATCCTCGCCGCCCGCTCCGGCGGGGGCGCGACGGCGCGCCTCGCCCCGACTTTCGCCGCCGCGGGGGGCGGCGAATTCGCCCTCGCCGTCGGCGATCTCGAACGCTTGCCGCTGGCCGAGCACAGCGTCGATCTCGTCGTCTCGCTGCTGGCGCTGCACCAGGTCAACGATCTTCCCGGCGCGTTGATCCAGATCCGCCGCGCGCTGCGTCCCGACGGCCTGTTTATCGGCGCGCTCGCCGGCGGCGACACGCTGACCGAATTGCGTCAGAGCCTGACGATCGCCGAGAGCGAGATCACCGGCGGCGCGGCGCCGCGCGTTGCGCCCTTCGCCGACGTGCGCGCGCTCGGCGGCCTGATGCAGCGCGCCGGCTTCGCGCTGCCGGTCGTTGATCTCGACGCGGTGGTCGCCCGCTATGCCACGCTTGGGGCGTTGATGCGCGATCTGCGCGCTTTCGGCGCCGCCAATGCGCTGCATCTGCGCAGCCGGCGACCGCTCCGGCGCGCCGTGGTCGAACGCGCCGGGCAAGTCTACGCCGAGCGCTTCGCCGATTCAGACGGTCGCCTGCGCGCAAGTTTCGAGACGATCTGGTTGACCGGCTGGGCCCCGCACGAAAGCCAGCCCAAGCCGCTCAAGCCCGGCTCGGCGGCGATGCGACTCGCCGACGCGCTGAAGGGCGCGCCCGAGGATCGCGCCAAATGAGACGATTGCGGATCGCGGTTCCTGGCTAGAGCGCGACGACGGCTTCCGCCTTCGCCGGCGCGCTGGCCGAAGTATCCTCGCGCTTCACGGCGCTGCGCCCGCCGCCGCCGATGCCATTGATGATCAATTCGACATGCGCCGCAATCTGAGCCTCGAGCGGAGGCCAATCGAACAACGGTTTGGAAATGCGCAGCGCGACCAGGCCATGCATCGCCGCCCAGACCGCCAGCGCCATCTCTCGCTCGCCCTTGGCGCAACGGAACTGGCCACGGGTGACGCCAAGCTGAATGCGGCGCAACAGGCCGTTGAACAGCGCATCGCCGATTCGAGCCGGCTCCGAGTTCGTCGCCTCATCGGATTTGCGCCGCGCGGCGACCCGCATGAACACGAGGCGATACTCATCGGGATTCTCGACTCCGAAGCGGATGTATTCGCTCAGGGTCAAACGCAGGAATTCGAAGGGATCTTCGTTGCCCACGCTCACGGCCTCGATCGCCGCGCCCAATTTGGACAGCGCGCTTGCGACCAGTCGATCGAGCATCTCTTCCTTGCTCTTGAAATAGACGTAGAGGGCCGTCTGCGAGATGCCGACGCGCGCCGCGATCTGCCGCGTCGTCACGTTTTCGGCGCCATGTTCGAGAAACAGCGCGCGGGCGGCGCTCAGGATTTCCTCGGGCCGCTGATGGCCGAATCCGCGCCGCTTCCTGTTTTCCAAGGAAACGACGTAGGACTTGACCGGCTTTCTTGCGACTCTCGAATGTTCCATCACGACCTCCCCCCTCAAGAAGATTTGACGGCTCCTGACGTTGCGCGTTGCGACAAAAGACGTAGACTAGCAGCGAACGCGTAGAGATTTATTCTCTTCGTATTTGCCGCGGTAAATGGCGACGTGTCAAACAAATGACGACGCGCCAAAAATTGCGCGGCAGGGCCGACCGACCGGCGAACTGCAATTTACAGGCCGCGTTGACGTGTCGCCGACTGGACGCGCGAAAGTACGGCGCGCCCTCCGCGCTAAAAACCCGGCGATGATGGCGGGATTCGCGAGGCGCAGGGGGCAGATGCGCCCGCTTCGAACCTCTTTCGTCGTGCCCGCACCCGACAGGCGCGCGGCGGACGCCTGAACGGCGCTTAGTCCGGACTTGCCCCGCAAATCTTGCTGGGCAAGTCATGAGAGGCGCTCGAAGCGCCTCTCATGAGATCGACAATCACGCGCCTGCCCGAATTCCGCCTAAGCTGCGTCCGGACCGGCAGGTTGTCAGTTGGACAGCGAGCGGGCGTCGCGGTGCTCAGGATAGGCAGCCGCGTCAGTCCCGGTATAGCCCACGTAAGCGCCCAGCACGCGATGCGGCCGCTGGACGTCGCCGGTCGAATCCGAGCTGTTCGTCGAATAGTTGGGCTGATTCGTGGCCGGCTGGTCGTAGGCATAGGCGCTGACGCCGGTCAGCGAGAGGACGAGGGCCGAAGCGCCCAAAAGAAGCATATTGCGCATGGTATTTTTCCTTTCACAAGAAAGTGAACATTGCTCACTGAGCGTTGCTCACTGTTCAACGAAGGTAAGAGCCCCCCGGTTTCGATCAAGGGGTCGCATGCGATTTTTTTCGAGGGACCGTTCGCCCGTTCGGTTGGGGCCTCGAGCGAGCGCCGGCGCAGCTAAGGAGCGGCCTGGCGAGCTAGTCCGCCGCCGCGGGCGCGATCCCGGGCGCGACTTTCGCCGCTGAGCCGGTCAGCACGACGCCGCACAGCACGCAGGCAAGGCCGATAAAGGCCGACGGCCCAACCCTTTCGCCGAGCGCCAGCGCGCCGAAGATCACGCCGAGGCACGGCACGATGTAATTGTTGAGCGCGGCGAAGGTCGCGCCGGCGGACTCGATCAGCCGGAAATTGACGAAATAGGCGAGCGCCGTGTTGAACAGGGCGAGCGTGACCAGCGCCGCGAGCGGGCCGGCCGGGATCGCCGCCAGCTCACCGGGCAAGGGCGGCCCGGCGGTCGCGAGGGCGCCGGCGCACAGCAGGATCGCCGAGATCGACATCGAACCGGTCACCGCGACATCCGCGCCAAGGTCACGCGAGACGTCGCGCGACAGCAACCCGCCGATCGCGTAGCCGAACGCCGCCAGCAGCGCCAGCGCCCGCCCGAGTCCCGGCGCGGCGGCGCCCACCGGGTCAGGGACGACGGCAAGCGGAGCGGCGAGCGGCCCAGCAAGCGCGATCGCGACGCCGGCGAACCCGAGCGCCAGGCCAAACGCGGCCCGCGCGCTCCACGCCTCGCCGAAGTTGAACAGGCGGGCGATGACGACGGTGAAAATCGGCGCCGAGCCCATCATCAGCGCCAGATCCGCGCTGGTCGTCAGATGCGCGGCGATCCCGGTCAGGAGGAACGGGCCGACCTGCCCGGTCAGCGAGATCGCCGCCATTCGCGCCCAGGACCCAAGCGCGCGCGGCCAGCGCATGCCCCTCACCAACGCGAAGGCGATCAGCGCCAGGGCGGCGATCCCTGCGCGGCCGCTGGCGTAGCCGGTCCAGTCGAAGGCCCCGGCGGCGATCTTGATCAGCAGGAAAGACGTGCCCCACAGCAGCGACAGGAAGGTCAGCACGACATAGGGCAAGACGCCTGCTCTCCAAGGGGAGATTGCTGGCTAGCAAGGTTGGAGGGCAAGAGCAAACCACGCTTCTGAGACGGCAAACTCGCGCCCCGCTCCGGGTTAGGATCGGCGGCATATGCCGCGTCTCGGGAGGAGACATGGATCATCGCGCCGTCTGTTTCGTCATCATGCCGTTCGGCCGCAAGCCCGATCCGAGCGGGCGCGCCGTCGATTTCGACCGCATCTACGCCGAGGTGATCGGGCCGGCGGTCGAGGCGGCGGGCCTTGCCGCGGTGCGCGCCGACGAAGAGAAGGGCGCCGGCTTCATCCACAAGCTGATGTACGAGCGCATCCTGCTCAGCGAGTTCGCCATCGCCGACCTCACCATTCTCAACGCCAACGTCTATTACGAGCTCGGCATCCGCCATGCGGCGCGGCCGGAAACGACGGTGCTGACGATGGCCCTGGGCTCGCCGCTGCCCTTCGATGTTGGCCCGCTGCGCGCCCTGCCCTATGCGCTCGGCGCCGACGGCGCGCCGACCGACGCCGCCGCCTCGAGCGCCGCCCTCTTAGGCCGGCTCAACGAAGCGCGCGGCCACCGCGCGATGGATTCGCCACTCTTCCAATTGCTCGAAGGCTACCAGGCGGCGCCGATCGACCGCTTGAAGACCGACGTGTTCCGCACGCAGGTCGCCTACGCCGAAGTGCTGAAGAAGCGGCTCGCCGAAGCGCGCGCCAGCGGGGTCGAGGCGCTCGACGCGCTGCGCGACGAGCTCGGCGCGCTCGATGTGATCGAGGCCGGCGTCGGCGTCGATCTCTTGCTCTCCTACCGCGCGCTGTCGCAATGGCAGCGCATGGTCGATCTCTGCGGCAAGCTCGACCGCGCGTTGCAACGCACGCAGCTCGTGCGCGAGCAATGGGCGCTGGCGCTCAACCGACTCGGCGACGACCGCGAGGCGGAGACGATCCTCTCCGGGCTGATCGCCGAGCGTGGCCCATCGAGCGAGACCAACGGCCTGCTCGGCCGCATCCACAAGGACCGCTGGCAGAAGGCGCGCCGGGGCGGGCGCGAGATCGAGGCGCGCGGCCATCTCAAGAAGGCGATCGCGATCTATCGACAGGGCTTCGAGACCGACTGGCGCGACGCCTATCCCGGCGTCAATGCGGTGACGCTGATGACCATCGCCGATCCGCGCGACCGCGCCGCCAAGGATATGGCCGGGGTTGCGCGCTACGCGGTGCGCCAGCGACTGGCGCATGAGGGCGGCGACTACTGGGACCATGCGACGCTGATCGAACTCGCGGCGGTCGAGGGCGACTGGGACGCCGCCGAGGAGGCGCTCGGCGATGCGCTGGCGGCGCTCGACGAAGGCTGGAAAGCTGCGTCATCCGCCAACAACCTCAAGATGATCCTCGACGCGCGCGCGAGCGCGGGCCTCGAGACCGACCGGCTGCAGGCGATCGTCGCCGAACTCGAGAAGCAAGCGCCGGTGAAGGCGTGAGCGGGGCCGCCCGATGAATGTGATCCGCTTCGGCCTGCTCCTCGCGATGGCGCTCTGCGTGGCCGGTTGCGGCGGGAAGGCGACGCTGCCGCCACGGCCGCCGCTGCTGGTCAGGGCGCAACCGGCTCACTTCGAGGACTACGCGACAACGATCTCTCTGACCGGCACAATCAAGGCGCGGACGCAGGCAGATCTGTCTTTCCGCATCGATGGCCGGGTCGTCGAGTGGGACGCCGACGTCGGACAGCACGTCGAGGCGGGCGCGGTGCTGGCGAAGATCGATCCGACCGAGCAGCAAGCGGATCTCGATTCGGCGAATGCGGCGGTCGCCTCCGCCCAAGCGGTCATGCGCCAGGCTTCCACCAATTTCGACCGGCAGAAGTCATTGATCGACTCCGGTTTCACCACCCGTTCCACTTATGACTCAGCCCAGGAGAGCCTGCGCACCGCGCAAGGAAGTCTGGATGCAGCGAATGCGCAGGCCGGCGCCACGCGCGACTCGCTGTCCTTCACCGAATTGAGAGCGACGCAGGCAGGAATCATCACCGCCCGAAACATCGAAATCGGCCAGGTCGCGCAAGCCGCGCAGGCTGCCTTCACGCTTGCGGTCGATGGCCCGCGCGACGCGGTCTTCAACGTCGACGAGGCGATCTTCCTGCGCAAGACCACACACAGCGAAATTCCCTTGACGCTCGTCTCCAACCCCGCGATCCACGCGGTCGGGCATATTCGCGAAGTGGCGCCCGTCATCGACGCGAAGACCGGAACCGTGCTGGTCAAAGTCGGCGTGGACGACGCTCCGCCCGAAATGGCGCTGGGCAGCGCGGTCGTTGGGGTGGGCGCGTACGAGCCGCAGCGGGTCGTCAGGCTCCCTTGGAGCGCGGCGACAAGCAAGGACGGACAACTCGCGGTCTGGATCGTCGACCCCGCCACCAAGGTGGTCGCCCTGCGCCTCGTCGAGGTCGAGGCCTATGAGGAAGAGGCGGTGCTGATTCGCGACGGCCTGAAGGAGGGAGAGACCGTCGTCACCGACGGCGTCAAATTCCTCTACCCCGGACAAGTCGTCGATGTCGCGGAGGCAAAGTCATGAAGCCCCTCGGCGCGATCGCGGCGCTCGGCGCGCTTACCTTGCTCTGCGCCTGCGACAAACCGCATCCGCCTGCCGCGGAGACGGTTCGCCCGGTTCTTTCGATGCTGGTCGCCCAGTCCCCAGTCAACGCCCTGCAGCTGGCGGGGACCGTGCAGCCGCGCATCCAGACCGCCTTCGCTTTCCGTGTGCTCGGCCGCATGACCGCGCGGCCGGTCAACGTCGGCGATCTCGTCGTCAAGGGCCAGGTTCTCGGCGCCATCGATCCGGTCTCGCTCGAATTGAACGCGCGAGCCGACGCGGCGGTTCTCGCCAACAGTCAGGCGCAGTTGACCAACGCAGCCGGCGTCGAGGAGCGGCAAAAGCAGCTGCTGACGACGGGGTCGACGACCCAGGCGCTTTACGACTCGGCGGAGCAATCGCTGGCCTCAGCGCAGGCCGGCGTCACCAGCGCGCAAGCCGCGCTCGACAAAGCCAACGAACAACTCGGCTACGCCATCCTGAAATCGAACTTCGCCGGCGTGGTGACGGCGGTCGGCGCCGAAGTGGGCCAGATCGTTTCGCCCGGCCAAATGATCGCGAACGTCGCCGATCCCGCCCTGCGCGACGCGATCATCGACGTGCCCGACGCGCTCGTCGCCGTGCTGACCCCGGGCGCCAAATTCAAGGTGGCGCTGGAGCTCGATCCCTCGATCGAGGCCTCGGGCGCGATCCGCGAAGTGGCGCCGGAAGCGGACGCCGCGACGCGGACGCGGCGGGTCAAGATCGCGCTCGACAATCCCGCCGACGCCTTTCGTCTCGGCGCGACGATCACCGCGAAACTGAGTTCCGGCGCGGCGGTCGTTCTTCTGCCGGTCTCCGCCATCCTCGACAAGGATGGTCAGGATCAGGTGTGGATCGTCGATCCCAAGTCGCTGACGGTTTCACTTCGCGACGTCGAGACCGCGAGAAATGGCGACGATTTCGTCGAGATCGAGAGCGGTCTCGATCCCGCGACCCGCGTCGTGACCGCGGGCGTGCACAGCCTCGTCGAGGGCCAGCGCGTCAAGATCGATGAAGAGGTTGCGCCGTGAAGCCGTTCAATCTCTCGGAATGGGCGCTCGAGCACCGTTCGCTGCTCTGGTATTTCATGATCGTGTTCGCGATTGCGGGCGCCTTTTCCTATGTGAGCCTCGGGCGCGAGGAAGATCCCGCCTTCACGATCAAGACCATGATCATCGCGGCGCAATGGCCCGGCGCCTCGGCAACGGAGGTGACGCGCCAGGTCACCGATCGCATCGAGAAGAAGCTGGAAGAGCTGGAGTCGCTGGACTACACGCGCAGCTTCACGACAGCGGGCCAGACCATCGTTTATCTCGATCTGCTGCCCACCACCAAAGCCAAGGACGTGCAGGCGACCTGGGTGCGCGTGCGCAACCTGATCGCCGATATCCAGTCGGATTTCCCGCAGGGCGTCGTTGGACCGTTCTTCAACGATCATTTCGGCGACGTCTACGGCAACATCTACGCTTTCACCGCCGATGGCCTGACCGAGCGCCAGTTGCGCGACCGCGTCGAATACGCGCGCGCGCGGGCGCTGACCGTGCCGAACGTCGGCCAGGTGCAGATCATCGGCGCCCAGGACGAGGCGATCTATCTCGATTTTTCGACCCGTCAGGTCGCCGCGCTCGGCCTCGACGCGCAGTCGATCGGCGCGAGCCTGCGCGCCCAGAATGCGATCGCGCCATCGGGCGTCATTCAGGCCGGCCCGGAGCAGATCGCTATCAGGGTCAACGGCCAATTCACCTCCGAGGAGAGCCTGAAGGCGATCAACATCAGGGTGAACGACCGATTCTTTCCCCTGACCGACGTCGCCACGATCCGGCGCGGCGTCGTCGATCCGCCAAGTTCGTTGTTTCGCTTCAACGGCAAGCCGGCGATCGCGCTGGCGATCGGCATGAAGGCGGGCTCCAACCTGCTCGAGTTCGGCGCCGCGCTCGACAAGGAGATGACGAAGATCGTCGCCGAGATGCCGATCGGCGTCGATGTGGAGCGCGTCTCCGACCAACCGGTCGTCGTCGAGGAGGCGGTCTCGGGCTTCACGCGCGCGCTGTTCGAAGCGATCGCCATCGTGCTGGCGATCAGCTTCCTCAGCCTGGGGTTGCGCGCCGGTCTGGTCGTCGCGGTGGCGATTCCCCTGACGCTCGCGATCACCTTCCTCGTCATGTCGATTTGGGGAATTTCGCTGCAACGCATCTCGCTCGGCGCGTTGATCATCGCGCTCGGCCTGCTGGTCGATGACGCGATGATCGCGGTCGAGATGATGGTGGCGCGCCTCGAGGCGGGCGACGATCGGCGCTCCGCGGCGACCTATGTCTACACCTCGACCGCCTTCCCGATGCTCACGGGCACGCTCGTCACGGTCGCCGGCTTCATTCCGATCGGGCTCAACTCCAGTGCGGCGGGCGAATTCACCTTCACGCTGTTCGTCGTCATCGCGGTCGCTCTGCTCGTGTCCTGGGTCGTCGCGGTCGTGTTCACGCCGCTGCTCGGCGTGACGTTGTTGCCCAAATCGATGAAATCGCATGGCGAGACGAAGGGCGGATTCGCGCGGTTGTTCTCCCGCACGCTGCTGCTCGCGTTGCGCTGGCGCTGGGCGACGATCGGCCTGACGCTCGTCGCTTTCCTCGCGGCGGTCGTCGGCATGGGCTTCGTCGAGCAGCAGTTCTTTCCCAGCTCCGACCGGCCCGAATTGATCGTCGACTGGAACCTGCCGCAGAACGCCTCGATCGCCGACACCGACGCCCAGATGGCGCAATTCGAACGTGAGGCGCTCGCGAAGTCGAGCGACATCGACCATTGGTCGACCTATGTCGGCGAAGGCGCCCCGAGATTCGTGCTGTCGTTCGACGTGCAGCCGGCAAGCGCAACCTTTGGCCAGACGATCATCGTCAGCAAGAGTGTCGCCGTGCGCGACAAGCTGCAGGCCGACTTACAGGCCTATCTGACCCGCACGTTCCCCGGCACGGACGCCTATGTGAAGCTGCTCGACATCGGCCCTCCGGTCGGGCGTCCGGTGCAGTATCGGGTCAGCGGGCCCGACATCCAGACCGTGCGCGATCTCGCGCAGAAGGCCGCGGGCCTGATGGCGGCCAATTCCAACCTCGCCGAACCGGTCTTCAATTGGAACGAGCCGGCGCGCGTGATCAAGATCGAAGTGCTGCAGGACAAAGCCCGCCAGCTCGGCATCTCCTCGCAGGACATCGCCTCGGCGCTGAACAATGTCGTCACCGGGGCCAATGTCACGCAGGTGCGCGACGACATCTATCTCGTCAACGTCGTTGCGCGCTCGACCGCGGCGGAGCGCAAATCGATCGAGACGTTGCGCGACTTGCAATTTTCGGCGTCCAACGGGGCGTCGGCGCCGCTCGCGGCGGTGGCGAGGTTTGGCTATGGGCTCGAACAGCCCACCATCTGGCGGCGCTCACGCGTCGCCACCATCACCGTTCAGGCTGCGGTCCGAGGCGCCGTCCAGCCCGCGACCGTCGTCGCCGAACTCGCGCCCTCGATCGAGACGTTCCGGCAGAGCCTGCCGGCGGGATATCACGTCGTCGTCGGCGGCTCGGTCGAGGAGAGCGCCAAGGCGCAAGGTCCGATCGTCGCGGTCGCGCCCTTGATGCTGTTCGCCATGGCGACGATTCTGATGCTGCAGTTGCAAAGCTTCCAGCGGCTGTTCCTGGTGTTCGCGGTTGCGCCGCTCGCACTGATCGGCGTGGTCGCGGCGCTGCTGCCCTCGCGCGCGCCGCTCGGCTTCGTCGCGATCCTCGGCGTGCTCGCGCTGATTGGCATTCTCATCCGCAACTCGGTCATCCTGATCATCCAGATCGAGCACTCGCGCGCCGAGGGCCGTCCGCCCTGGGAGGCGGTGATCGAGGCGACCGAACACCGCATGCGGCCGATTCTGCTGACCGCCGCCGCCGCGACGCTTGCGCTCATCCCGATCGCGCGCGAGGTGTTCTGGGGCCCGATGGCCTATGCGATGATGGGCGGCATTGTCGTTGGCACCGTGCTGACGCTGCTGTTCCTGCCGGCGCTCTATCTCGCGTGGTTTCGCGTGAAAGCGCCGACGGCGAGTGAAAATGGGGCGACGCCTCCGGTCTTGCCGCCTCAATGAAAATTCCGCCCCGCTGGGATTGCGCGCTCGATCTCGCGTCCCTCGGCTTGCGTGGGCGCAAGGCGCTGGTCGCCGAAGAGCTGGACCTGCGCGAAGCGGTTGCCCTGGCGCTTGTTCGGCTTTTCTGAGGGAGGGCTGCGAACTTCGTCCGCGGGGATGCGCGTTTCGAGGTTGCGTCCCTTCTCGGAGAGCAGGCCGAGCATCGGCGTCAGATCCTCCATGCGCTCGACGATCAGATGGATGACGCCCGACTCGCTCTGCAGCTTGCCGGTCGCGGCGACGAAGCGCGCGCCGATCACGATCGCGCGCAGCCGCTCGAACGCCTTCGGCCAGACGATCAGATTGGCGATCCCCGCCTCGTCCTCCAACGTCATGAAGATCACGCCATTGGCCGTGCCGGGGCGTTGGCGCACCAGCACCAGCCCGGCGACGACGATGCGCTCGCCGCTTTTGAGCGAAGCAAGCGCGTCGGAGCGTTTGACGCCGCGCGCATCGAGCCGCGCGCGCATGAAGGCGACCGGATGGGCTTTGAGCGATAGCGACAGATGGCGATAGTCCTCGACGACATGGGCGCCGAGCGGCATCGGCGGCAGCTTGGCGTCGGGCTCGGCGTCGCGTTCGGGACGGCTCAGCGCGAACAGCGGCAGATCGTCCTGGTCGCCGACGCGATCGAGGCCGCGCACCGCCCACAGCGCCTCGCGGCGATCGAGGCCGAGCGAGCGGAACGCATCGGCGTCGGCGAGCCGCTCCAGCGCCGCCGCCTCAAGACCAGAGCGCAGCCACAGATCGCGCACGGAGTCGTAGCCAGCTCCACGCTGTTTAACGAGCTTGCTTCATCTCGTCTTCCTTGGCGCCATTCACCTGCCTCAGGCCAAGCCGCACCGCATGCGTCGCGCGGATGTCATCGGCCATCGAGGCATGGCGGGGGTGGAGGCGGCGATCTCCTTCTCCCGCTTCGCGGGGAGAAGGTGTCGCCGAAGGCGACGGATGAGGGGCTGCGGCGTCCTCTCCGGAAGGGGCCCCGTCGTCCTTGTCGGAAAGCTCCGCGCAGCCCCTCACCCCAACCCTCTCCCCACAAGCGGGGAGAGGGGGTATGGGCTCCAGCGCGCCATCCCAATCCGACAGATTGACATCCACCTCCCTCACCTCGACGCCGTGCTCGCGCGCGTCGCGCACGAGTTGGGAGGGGGCGTAGAAGCCGAGCGGCTGGGCGTTGAGCATCGCGGCGAGGAAGACGTCGGGATAGCGGCATTTCATCCAGCATGAGGCGTAGACGATCAGCGCGAAGCTCGCCGCATGGCTCTCGGGAAAGCCATAGTCGCCGAAACCCTCGATCTGGTGAAAACAGCGCTCGGCGAATTCGCGCTCATAGCCGCGCTCAACCATGCCCTCGACCATCTTGGTTTCGAAGTTGCCGATCGTGCCGACGCGGCGGAAGGTGGCCATGGCGCGGCGCAACTGATCGGCTTCCGCGGGTGAAAAACCGGCGGCGACGATGGCGATCTTCATCGCCTGCTCCTGGAACAGCGGCACGCCAAGCGTCTTGCCGAGCACCGCCTCCAGTTCCTTGGAGGGATAGCTCACCTCCTCAATTTTCTGGCGACGGCGCAGATAGGGATGCACCATGTCGCCCTGGATCGGGCCGGGGCGCACGATCGCCACCTCGATGACGAGATCGTAGAATTTCTCCGGGCGAAGGCGCGGCAGCATCGACATCTGCGCCCGGCTCTCGATCTGGAACACGCCAATCGTGTCGGCGCGCTGGATCATCGCGTAAACGCACGCCTCCTCGGAGGGGATCGAGGCGAGCGTCAGGGGGTGCTTGTAGTACTGCTTGAGGAGATCGAAGCTCTTGCGCATCGCGGTGAGCATGCCGAGCGCGAGCACATCGACCTTGAGAATGCCGAGCGCATCGAGATCGTCCTTGTCCCACTCGATCGTTGTGCGCTTCTCCATCGCCGCGTTCATAATCGGCGCGACCTCGTCAAGGCGGTCGCTGGTGATGACGAAGCCGCCGCTGTGCTGGCTGAGGTGGCGCGGGAAGCCGACCAGTTCGCCCGCCAGTTCGAGCGCAAGCTTGAGCGTTGGGTCGGCTGCGTCGAGCCCCGCGGCCCGCGCACGCGCTTCGTCGATCGGCGCCGAGCTTTGGCCCCAGACGGTGTTGTTGAGCGCGACGATCGCGTCTTCCGACAGGCCGAAGACCTTGGCGGTCTCGCGGATCGCCGAGCGGGTGCGATAGGTCGCGACCGCGGCGGCGAGCCCCGCGCGTTCGCGCCCGTAGCGCTGGTAGATATATTGGATCACATCCTCGCGCTTCTCATGCTCGAAATCGACGTCGATGTCGGGCGGCTCACCGCGGTCGGGTGAGAGGAATCGTTCGAACACAAGATCAAAGCGCGCCGGGTCGACCTCGGTGACGCGGAGGCAGTAACAAACCGTCGAATTGGCCGCCGATCCGCGCCCCTGACAGAGGATGTCCTTCGAGCGGGCGAAGCGGACGATATCGTGCACGGTGAGAAAATAGGGCGCGTAATCGAACCGGGCGATCAGTTTGAGTTCGTGATTCGAGCGCGACACGCACGCGCTCCGGCACGCCGCCGGGATAGCGCTCTAGCGCGCCCGCCGCGGCGAAGGCTTCGAGCGCCGCCTGCGGCGTGGCGTAACCTTCGCGCAGCTCCGGAGGATAATGATGGGCGAGTTCGTCGAGGCTGAAGGCGAGGCCGTCGAGAAAGCGGATCGTCTCCTCGACCGCCTGCGGCGCCTCGGCGAACAGGCGCGTCATTTCGTCGGCGGATTTGAGATGGCGCTCGGCATTGGCCTGGGTCAGGCGCCCGGCCGCCTCCAGCGTCGTCTTCTCGCGGATGCAGGTCGAGAACATCGGCGAGCGGACGCCGCTCGGGCGCATGCATGAGAACGTCGTTGGTCGCGATCAGCGGCGCGCCGAGTTTACGCGCCAACGCCGCCCGGGCTGCAAGCCCGCCGCGCATATCCGCGCCATAGGTCAGGCTCGCGCCGATCCATACGCGTCCGGGGAAGGCCTCGCGAAGCTGCGCGATAAATCGGCCCTCACCCCAACCCTTCTCCCGGGAGAGGGGCTTTGGCGGCGCCATATCCCTTCTCCCGCTCGCGGGAGAAGGTGGCCCGAAGGGCCGGATGAGGGGCAGCGCGATAAACTGCAGGCCCTCGCCGAACGTCGAGCACATCTGCAAAATTCAAATGGCACTCGCCCTTGGGCGCGCGCAAATTGCCTGTCGTCAGCAACCGGCACAGCCGCCCATAGGCGGCGCGGTTTCTTGGATACGCAAGCAGGTCGGGCGCGCCGTCGACAAAGCTCAGCCGCGCGCCCGTGACGACGCGCAACGCGCCGATCTCGTCGCGGCGCTCGCGCGCATAGACATGCGCGCGCACGACGCCGGCGAGCGTGTTGCGGTCGGCGATCCCGATCCCCTCGAGCCCGAGCGCGGCGGCGCGCGCGACCAGCTCTTCGGGATGCGAAGCCCCCCGCAAAAACGAAAAGTTCGTCGTCGTCGCGAGCTCGGCGTAGCAGGGCGCAAGGCGGATCATTCCCTTCCCCCCGCTTGCGGGGGGAAGGTGGCGCCATAGGGCGTCGGAAGACGCCCGTCACAAACGACGGACTTTGGCGCCGGATGAGGGGCTGCGACATTCGTCGTCGCCAGCGTCTTGAATTGCGTGAAGGGCGTCAGCCGACCCTCGAGCGCGGCGATAATCGTCTCGCATACGTCGTCAATGGAATGAAGCACATCCGCATTCCAGAACCGCAGAATGCGGTAGCCCAAGCCGATCAGAATCGCATCGCGATGATCGTCATAGGCGCTGTCGGCATGCTGCGATCCGTCGATCTCGACAATGAGTTTGCAAGCTCGACAGACGAAGTCGGCATAGTAAGGCCCCACGGGCGCTTGACGCACGAATTTCGCGCCTGCGAGGCGGCGATCACGAAGACGAAGCCAAAGTTTTTTCTCGGGTTCCGTCGACGCGGCGCGCAGCGTTTGAGCGCGGGCGACTACGGGAATATTGCGAGTGCGCATATGAACATCCTGATCGTTAGGCGCCGCCCCTCATCCGGCGCTTCGCGCCACCTTCTCCCCGCGAAGCGGGGCGAAGGAATTCCTCACCCAAACACCCCATGCAGAAACCACTTCGCCAGCGTCGTTTCGCGGCCGTAGAGGCCTTCGCGGTAGAGCCAGAAGCGGCGGCCGGAGGCGTCTTCGGCGTGGAAATAGTCGCGGGTTGGGGCGCCGGGGCGCCGCCACCAGGGCGCGGCGATGCGCTCGGGGCCCTCGATCGCCGCGACCTCGTGCAGCACGCGCCGCCAGCGGAAGCGCAGCGGCGGGCCGTCGGGCACTTCGGCCAGCGTCTCGATCGGTTCGGGCCGCTCGAACAGGCGCAGGGGCCGCGCCGGCGCTTCGGTCGAGCGCGAGCGCCTCGCCGCCCTGCCCCGCCCCGCGCGCTTCGCCGAGCGCGGCCGGCGTTGAAGCGACCGCCTGCTCGGGCAGATGGGCGGCGATGAGCGTGAGGCGCGTCACCCGCCGCGTCCCCAGCCGCGCGCTCAGGCGGTCGAGGAGATCGGCGAGCGCGCGCGCGCCAGCCGAATCCTCGAGCCGCTCCCATTCGCCCTGGACCGGCGCAACCCGCTCAGCGGCGAGGCAGGCAAGGCGCATCAAATCGACGCCAAATCGCGGATCGATCTCCTCTTGCCCCTCGCCGGCGAGGCGCTCGGCAAAGAGCCGCGCCATCGCCGGCCCCTCGACCAGCGGCCGTCCGGCGCCAACGCGAATGCGCCGCACGCCGCCATCGACCCAGAACAGCGTCAGCTCCAGCCGCCGCGCGCCCTTGCCGCGCCGCTCGAGCAACGCGGCGAGATCGTCGGCGAGCTTCGTCAGCGTCGCCATCGTCGCTTCGCTGGTCTCGATTGGGCTGGCGAAGCGCCGCTCGACGCTGAGCTCGGGCGCGGGAAAACGCGGCGAGATCGCATCGCGCGTTTCGCCATTGAGCGCGTCGAGCCGGGCGATCGTCTCAGCGCCGAAGCGGGCGGCGATCGGCGCGCGCGGCCGCAGCGCGAGATCGCCGACGCGCCGCAAACCGGCGCGCGTCAGATCGGCGCAAACCGCCGCTTCGAGCCCCAGCGCAGCGACCGGCATGTCGTGAAAGAGCTTGGCGAAAGCCGCGCCGGTAAGGCCAGCGGGGGCGATGCGAGCGCGAAGAGAAGCGCGCCAGCGCCCAGGCCGCGCGCGGCGAATCGGCAAGGCCGAGCGCGAGGGTGAAGCCCTGGCGGGAAAGCCGCGCCTCGACTTCGGCGACCAGCCCCTCTTCGTCGCCGAACAAATGCGCGACGCCGGAAACGTCGAGCATCAAGCCGTCGGCGCCATCGAGCGCGGTGAGCGGCGTGAAGCGGGCGCAGAAATCGGCGACATGCTCCAGCAGCTTGGCCTCGGCGGCAGGGTCGGCCTCGCAGACGACGAGAGCGGGATGGCGCGCGCGCGCGTCGGCGAGCGTCAGGCCCATGCTCAAGCCGAGCCGAGCCGCCGCCGCGTCGACGCCAGCGAGCCGGCGCGCGTTGGCGAGCGTGACGACGGTCGCCAACGGCGCGCGTGGATCAATGTCCTGCGCGCGCCGCGCGCGGTCGGTCGTCAGGCGCGGCAGCCACAGGGAGAGAAAGCGTCGGCTCGTCAAAGGACAACTCCTCGCTACGCCAGGTCAGGGGGAAGATGCGCGTCGGATCGAGCCCTTGCGCCGCCGCGCCCGCCCTGAGGCGCGCCTTGACGAGGCGCACCGCGAAGGCAGGTTCGCCGGGAAGACCACGCGCGCCGGGCAGGCCGCGCCCCTCGCCGGCTGAAGAAAGATGCGCGCTCGGCGCGGCGGCGACGGCAAAGCGCGTCTCGGCGGCGCTGGAGAGCTGGTCGGCCGCGCCATAGGCGCTCGCCGCGGTCAGCAGCGCCGGCGTCGCCCCGGCCCGCGCGGCGAGCAGCAGGCGACGCGAGGCGGCAAGATCATAGGCCTTGAGGCTCCAGACTTCGGCGACGACCGCCGCCGGCGCACCGCTTTTGAGCGCGTCCTCCATCGCCTGGAACAGGGCCGGCGCGTCGGGGACGCGCACGAAGACGAGCCGGGACAGATCGAGGCCGAGCGCGGCGAGACCGGGCCCATAGAGCGCGCCCGCTTCGACAAGCGCGAAATCCTCGGCCATGACGATCCCCGCCCGGCGGCGCTCGGCCATGAAGCGGGCGGCGAGCGCCAGCGCGAACGCCATCGCCGCCGCGCCATCGCCAGGGCTCGCGGGCGCGATCTCGTGCAATCCATCGCCCGACAGCCCGCCCCCGAGCGCCCGATCGAGCGCGCCGCTCAGCGGCAGCAGCGGACGCGCGCCGCGCAGCCGGCGCCGCCTCGCGGCGGCCCTCGATCTGCGCAACGGCGCGCCGCAGACGCGCCATGCCTTCAGCCCCGCCCAGCGACATCCGCCGCATGCTCCGATAAGTTCTCTATTTGTTCTTGTTTTGAGCCGAGCGGAGAGGAGTGTCAAGGGAGGAGGCGGAAAAGGTAGTGTCTCAGTTTGGCGAACTGAATTTTTCATGCTTGCTTCGCGAGCTTCCGAGAAGCGGTTTTGCGAGCATCCCGCGCGTCGATCAGCGCAACGATATCCTCGACATTCCAAAGCCGATCCGCAGCGCCAGCCGCCATAGCGGGCGATGTCTTGAGGCTCTTATGGATGCGGACGAAATTGTAATAGAGGAAATACAGCGCCAGCGAATGGCAGTGATTTTCGATCTTTTTCGAGAATGCGTTCGTGAGCCGCGTGAACCGGCGCATCCCCATCCGCATGTTGAGGTTCTGGCGTTCGACATAGGACGTCGAGATATGCGCCTCGTCCGGGCGCCTTCGACCCGCGTCTTGACCGTCGCGCCCACGCATTCCGCCGGGCTGTAGCGCCGCTCGGGCGTCGATTCGCTGACGAGCCCGTATTGCTTCACAAGCTGGGCGAAATCGACATCGATCCCGAACACTTGCGCAACGGCGGGCAGATAGGCGCCGATGGCCGTCTGTCGTCAGTTGGATGCGGCTCTTAATGCGAGCCTGCAAGTCTTCAAGCAGCATGGTCGCGACTCGGCGCTGCGATCCCCGACGAACCACGAAACCATCATCTTGCTATCGGCATCGAGCGCGGTCCAAGTCCAAACGTCGCCTGCCCCGTTCGGCGCGGCCTTGGCGTCGCGACGTTCTTTTGCTTGGCGTAGCAGAACGACCAAATCTCGTCACATTGGACGCGCTTCGATTGCAGGCCGCGCACGTTCTGATCGTGGTACGCGGCGGCAACCGTCCCCGCGTCGATAAGCAGCTTCGTCACGGTGTTGATCGACACGTCGGCGACGCGAGAGATCGACCGCAGGGACGACGCCTTCAACCAGCATATGGATGATTTGGGCGCGCTTCGCGATATCGAGCTTGTTCATGCTCGACATAATATGAACTTTATTGCTTAGCGTCAAGCGTTTTTGTTCGTAATGGTCGTTTGCTGCGGCCCAAACTCCATGAAAGGATCAGACGAGTTCACTTGCGCGCTAAGAGATATTGACTTATATGTCAATACGCGATATGTGGGAAAAGCGAGTCCAAGAGCATGAGCTGTTCAAGCTCGATTTCTTGATTCCGGGCCCTCCTGAGCTACGTACGGTTCTGATGTCGCCGGAGATAAATGCGTTGGTCGCGCCACCATGGCCGGAAAACGAAATAGGCGAGCGGCGCGCGCGATTGCGCGGAGAGTTGGAAAACATACTGGCGGGCAAGCCGCTTGTGGTCTGTTGGACTCCCCGCAAAGGGCGAGAGCATCACCAGATCGGTCGGCTAGAGCCGATCGAGGACAATCTGTTCGATATTCGCAGTGTCAAACCGAAGCCAGGGCTACGGATTCCGTTTCACTTCGCGGAAAAGGACGTTTTGGTCGCCCATTTGTGCAGCCCTAGGTCGGCTTCGGTCCCGTGGCTTCAGCGCGTACCGTTGCTCGGCGCGCGCTCCAAAGCGTGGCGAAACGCGGTTCGAGACGCCAAAGCGCAATGGAGTATCCTGTTTCCAAATTTCGAGCCCCACGCAGGGAATCATATCAATGACTATCTCTCAAACGCCGTTCCTGACTGAGGTCGCGGCCGGTCATTCTGGCCCCCCAATTCCGGGCCCTAAGCGTGCATACTTTCAGCAGCGCTTGCAAAATCGCATCTTCAACTTTCTTTTGGAAAAATTTATCGGTGCCCAAAAAGACGGGCTGACCAAAGCCGCTTTGGCGCGCCGGATCGGAAAGACGCCGGACATCATCAATCGCTGGCTCGGCGCGCCCGTCAAATTTCACGCTCGATACAATTAGCGATCTTCTGCTCGGAATTGCTGGTGAGGAAATGGAGCCGGATGCCTTTTCTCCCTTAATTCCGAGAACCAAGAGTAATTATTCTCATTTCGATGAGCTCCGAGATAGCAATATGAACGCGGTGTATAGCCAGCAAGGTCGGCCCAATAGAAGCGCTCTATCGCTGACTACGACAGAATATAAGCAACCCGCAATGAACACACTAGCGTGCATGGGTGAATAATGAAGCTCATCGCTTATGACAACGCTAAGATCACCGTACTGTTTCCGTTTGAGGAGGTAACGCCGATAAGCGGTGCCAATGGACCAGCAATTATCGAAAGCGTCGCTAGGCGTTTTCGCTTCCTTAAAAGCCCCGATCTTAGCATAACAAACTCAGATCAAGATAAGAACGGGATAAGATTTGAAAATGGAACTTTTGTGAGACACTACCGCGGAAAAGGTAGTGCCTCAGTTTGTCGGGCTGAACTTTTATGCTTGCTTGAGAGCCTTGCGGCTTGTTGTCTTTCGCGCATCCTGCGCGTCGACTAACGCGCCCACTCACGGCGCGGGTGGCGACGTCGGCGCGGCTGCGCGCGGCTTTTGGGCGGCGGGGGCGTATTCGCTGTCGTTGCCGATGTTCGAGAGCAGATAGCCCGCCACGGCGCCGAGCAGCGTCCCGAGCGCGGCTTCGGGAATGTCTTTTTCCAGGCCGAGGACCAGCACGGCCGGCAGAAACAGCAAAATGCCGACCAGCTGAATCGACCCCTTGATAATGGCGCCGCCCGTGATCGCTCGTTGCACCACATACACCAGGACCGTGAGCGGCATGGTGATGGCTGCGATCACTTCCACCCATTGCGTCGCCGTAAACGTCGTCGGCATAGTCCCCTCCTGATTTCACCAAGCTGTTGGAAGCGGCGCGCGGCGCGAGGCCGCGTCCGGCCGCCTATGTTTCAAACCGGGCCCTTACGGGCTGGCGGGATCGGCGCAGGCGATAGAGCGCTCGCGCTCACGCCTGCGGGGCATTGTCCCCTTCCTTGCCGATGTTCGAAAGCAGATAGCCGGCCACCGCGCCAAGCAATGTTCCGAGAGCGGGTTCTGGAATGTCTTTCTCAAGGCCCAGGATCAGCACGGCGGGCAAAAACAGCAGAATGCCAATGATCTGAATCGACTTGCTGGCAATCGCGCCACCCCTGATCGCCCTTTGCAGCGCGTAGCCGATGACCGTCAGCGGCAGGGTGATGGCCGCAATCACCTCAACCCATTGCGCTGCTGTAAACGTCCCCAGCATAGTCCCCTCCCGCATTCGGCCAAGCATATCGCAAAAGGTCCGCTAGCGCGAGGCCGCGCCGCAACCGAGGGGTTCAGGCTTGACCGGCCGCTTCTCGCCTTTGGCGCGTCAGGCCTCTCGCCTCTTTCCGTCATGCGCCGCGGCGCGAAGTTCGCGCTGCACGGCCGCATGGCGCTCCGCGCTCTCCTCCATGTCGAGCAACGCCAAAATCTCGCGATACTGCTCGACATAGCGCTCGGCCTGCTGCTTGCCTGTCGCCGACACTTGGGCGGCGGCCAGGATCGCAGCGACCACTTTATCGATGTCCGCCAACTCGATTCTCCAATTTGCCTCCAGCATACCGGAAGTGAACAGCGCGCGCGAGGTCACGTCGCGCCAAAAACACTCCGCATGCGACAGCAAACGGCTTAGTTGGCCACGATGTCGAAATGAAGGACGTCGTCTCCGACGCAAAGCCCGCTGCGGACCGCAATCGCCGGCAGGTCCGCGCGATTGGCCTTAGCGAAAATGACCCGAGCGCCGCCGGCTCAGGCCAGCAGGACGTGCGTTACATCCTCACCGGTCGCGTCGTCCTCGACGCGAAACACGATGCCCTCGCTGAGCAATTGTCGCAGCTCATCGACGGACACGTAGCGCCCTTCGGCTGTGTCATAGAGCCGCGAGCGCGCGTAGCGTTTGACCAAGACGGGGGCCATCGCGAATTCTCCCGTTGTGCGTAGAATCGAACGTAATATATTGGGACCGCGCCGCCTCGCGTCAAGTCGCCTCGTCCGTCCCCCGCTCGATCACGACGATGGCGGCAAGCGCCCCCATCAGCAGCGCGAAGCCGATCCGCAGCGAAAAAATGCCGGCGGCGGCGCCAATAAACACCGGTCCGAGCATGAACCCGGCGTAGCCGACCGTCGCCGCCATCGCGACGCCCGCGGCGGGCGAGGCGGCGCGCGCCGCGCTCTGGCTGAACACGGCGGGGACCAGATTGGCCAGGCCAAGACCCATCAGCCCGTAGCCGACCAGCACGAGGCCGGGCGCCGGCCAGAGCACCGCGAGCGCGACGCCCAACGCCGCCAGCGCGGCGCCGAGCGCGACGACCCGCCGCCGGCCCGCCATGCGCACCGCCGCGTCGCCAAGCACGCGTCCGGCGAACATCGCGCCAGCGAAAACGCCATAGCCGCCGGCGGCAAAATCCGTCGACGCATGCGCAACCAAAGTCAGATAGAGCGCGCTCCAGTCGATCATCGCCCCTTCCGTCAGCATGGCGAACAGCGCGACCAGCGCGAGGCCGATCAGCTTGGGATCGGGCAGACGATAGAGCGGGCCGCTGCGCCCTGCCCGCTCGCCGGGGCCGAGCCAAAAGCTCGCCGCGAAGACCGCGGCGAACGCCGCCGCCGCGCTGAAGCCAAGCAGGCCGGCGGCGGCAAGACCCGCGCGCAACGCCACGGCGCCAAAACCAGCGCCAAGAATGCCGCCGCAACTCCATGCCGCGTGAAACGAGGACATGATCGCGCCGCCCCAAGTCCGCTCGACCACCGTCCCGTGGGCGTTCATTGCGACATCCATCAGGCCGTTGAGGGCGCCAAAGACAAAGGTCGCCGCGACCAGCGGCCAAAGACCGGGCGCGAGGCCCGGCGCGACAACAACAGGCGCCCATAGCAACGAGGCGACCGCCGCGGCTCGGCCCGAGCCGCCGAGCCGCGCTGAGAGAGCGGGGGCGAGCGGCATCGCGATCACCGCCCCGGCCGCCATCGAGAGCAGCGCAAGGCTCAGCGATGTCGGCGACAGATCAAGGCGCGCCTGCAGCGGCGCGATCGCGCTCGCCCAGGCGCCAATTCCGAATCCGTTGGCGAGGAACAGCGCGCTGACGGCGGCGCGCGCGGGCCAGGGCCGGCTCACGCGGCGCGCCGGACTTTGACGCCGATCTCGGCGTAGCGCGCCAGCAGCGCCGGGTCGGCGTCCGTCTCGACGATCAGATGATCGAGCTCGCCACCAGCAACGACGGTGAAGCGCGCGACGGCGCCAAGTTTCTCGTTGGTCGCGGCGACCGCGATCGTGCGGCTCGCCGCGACGAGTTCGCGCTTGAAGGCGGCGTCCTCAAACGAGAACGCGCCGACGTTCGCTTGGTCGTCGAGCGCGCAAGCGCCCAGATACGCAAGATCGATTCGCATGTCGCGCAAGGCGGCGAGCGCGCCGGCGCCGATCGCGCCGCCGACATGAGGGTCGAGTTCGCCCCCGATCGTCACCACCCTGAACCCGCCGCGCGCCAGCAGCGCCGCGGCGATCGCCGGCGCATTGACCGCGACCGTCAGATCCGCTTCGCTCGACAAGGCGGCGGCGATCGCGAGATTGGTCGAGCCGGCGTCGAGAAACAGGAACTGCCCAGGCGCGGCGAGCTTGGCCGCCTCGCGCGCGAGACGCCCCTTCGCCTCCAGGCCTTGCCCGAGCCGCTCGCCAAAGGCGCCCGAGGCCGGCGAGATCGGCAGCGCGCCGCCATAGACCCGCCTACAGGCGCCTTGCGCGGCAAGTTCGCGCAGGTCGCGCCGAATCGTGTCCTCGGTCGCGCCCAGCGCCCGGGCGACTTCCGCCGCAACCACCCGCCCATCGCGCTCCAGGCGCTGGCGAATGACGAACGCGCGCTCTTCCGGCAACAGCCCAGCAACCGACATGCCCTGCCCTCAATCGCGATGATCACGCACAAACACGTATGATCGCGCATAGAGCTAAGCGGATACGCGATTCGGGTCAAGCGGCCCGTCGTCGCGGCACGCTTCGCCAGCCGGCCCGAGCGCAAACAAAAATCCCGCGGGCGCAGGCCCGCGGGATTGATGAATTCGGCTGGAGCGTAAGATCAGGCGGTGATGCGCTCGTCGGCCGGCGGAGGCTCGCGCAGCACGTAGCCGCGGCCCCAGACCGTCTCGATGTAGTTGCGCCCGCTCGAGGCCGTCGCGAGCTTCTTGCGCAGCTTGCAGATGAAGACGTCGATGATCTTGAGTTCCGGCTCGTCCATGCCGCCGTAGAGATGGTTGAGGAACATTTCCTTGGTCAGCGTCGTGCCCTTGCGCAAGCGAAAGCAGCTCAAGCATCTGATATTCCTTGCCGGTCAGATGCACCCGCTGGCCGTCGACCTCAACCGTCTTCTGGTCGAGATTGACGACGAGATCGCCGGTGATGATGACCGATTGGGCGTGGCCCTTGGAGCGGCGGACGATCGCATGGATGCGCGCCACCAGTTCGTCTTTGTGGAACGGCTTGGTCAGATAGTCGTCGGCGCCGTGGCCGAGGCCCTTCACCTTGTCCTCGATCCCGGCCATGCCGGAGAGAATCAGGATCGGCGTCTTGATCTTGGTCACGCCGCAGCGCCCGCAGCACCTCATAACCGGACATGTCGGGCAGATTGAGGTCGAGCAGGATGATGTCGTAGTCGTAGAGCTTGCCGAGATCGATCCCTTCTTCGCCGAGATCGGTGACGTAAACGTTGAAATTCTCGGACTTCAGCATCAGTTCGATGCTTTGCGCGGTGGCCGCGTCGTCCTCAATCAGTAAAATCCGCATGTTAAATCCCCAGACTTGCCCGCAAGGCACGCCCCAGCGCAACGCTCGCCGCAACCGCACCGCGTAAACCCGGGCGCGCAACCGGGAAGCGGACCCGGCCGATTCGACACGCAGAGTGACCAGCAATGGTTAACAAATTGTGATTCACTTACGCAACCCCCGGCCTGGAATAATCTCGCCCAAAAGGGAACGCGTTGAAACTTTTACCTGATTCGCTGTCACTTTGGCTAAAGCTCTACATTAACTTTTCTTACCAAGCGACAGGGTTGATTCATCCTTCGGCGCTACGGCGGCGAGCCTTTCTTCGTTACGTCCACAACCAAGCGGCGCAACGCCCTGAGGCTGCCCTTGCTAAGGATTGTTAACGACGCGGGTAAACGAACCCCTAACGCGAGGGCGTTGCGCAGCAGATTTTCGCGGGGCCGAGCGCGGGGCGGCGCCTGTCTTTGACCGCAATTTCTTCGCCGCTCGCGTAAGAAATGAGCAACCTTCCTGCGCCATCTTAATGCTGTCTCGTGGCGTTGAATCGACGGGCGGCGATGTTCCGCCCGGTGTGGTTGTATGGAGTGCGTGACAATGAAATCGCGAGACACGCTTATTCGCCTCAAGCGCTTCCAGGTCGAGGAAAAGCGCCGGCGGGTTCGGCAGATCGAGACGATGGTCGCCGAATTCAACCGCATGGCCGGCGATCTTGACCGTGAAATCGCCAACGAGGAAAAACGCGCTGGGATCAGCGACCCCAGCCATTTCGCCTATCCGACCTATGCGCGCGCGGCCAGCACGCGGCGCGACAACCTCAAGCAGTCGATTTTCGAGCTCGGATCCCAGATCGAAGACGCAAAAGCGGGCCTTGAGGAAGCGCAATCCGAACTTGCCAAGTACGAATCGCTCGAAGGTCGCGAAAAGGCGATGGAGCGCACACACGAGACCGCCGCGCGGCTCTGAAACCAGGCTCTAAACGTCGCTGCTCGCCGCGCTGCACCGTGGCGTTGCGAGGCGCGCGCCGATGCATTACACCCGGTCTGGTGTTGAACCAGGACGGGGCGCGGCAAGCATGGCGACGAATCACGACGCGGCGACGGTCGACGATGCCGAGGATCTAGCCGAGCACGAATCGACCTACGTCGCCTTCATCGGCCTCACCGAAATCACTATCTCATTTCTGCTGTGCGTCGTGCTTTGCCTGGTCCTGTGGGGCCTGGAGGGCCACGGTTTCGTCGCTCTGATCGGGTTGATCCTCGCCGTCGCCGCCGCCGCGCTCGGCGCCATGGTCGGCGTGGGCTGGCGCGCGGTCGCGCCGATCGCCGTGCTGCTCGGGCTCGCCGCCATCGTTCTCTAATAGCCTGGCGCCGGGAAAACCTGCCGAGCGCGGACACTCTGGGATGTCGTCATGTTGATTGGGGTGGCCGCGGAAAAGGATCCGCAGGAGACGCGCGTCGCCGCGAGCCCGGAGACAGTGAAGAAATTCATCGCTCTGGGCGCTGACGTCGTGATCGAGAGCGGCGCGGGAACGACTGCCGGCGTCCCCGACGCCGACTTTGCCGCCGCCGGCGCGAAAATCGCCTCCGCCGCCGAGGCGCTCGGCGCCGACATTGTCCTGAAGGTGCGGCGCCCGAACGAAGCCGAGATCGGCAAGATCAAAAGCGGCGCGATCGTCGTCTCGATCATGGACCCTTACGGCGCCGATCAGGCGCTGGCGGCGCTCGCCGGCGCGGGCCTTGCCGCCTTCGCCATGGAGCTGATGCCGCGCATCACCCGCGCCCAGTCGATGGACGTGCTCTCCAGCCAAGCCAATCTCGCCGGCTATCGGGCGGTGATCGACGCCACGGCCGAATACGGGCGCGCGTTGCCGATGATGATGACGCCCGCCGGCACTGTGCCTGCCGCCAGGGTGTTCATCATGGGCGTCGGCGTCGCCGGCCTGCAGGCGATCGCCACCGCCCGCCGGTTGGGCGCGATCGTGACCGCGACCGACGTGCGCCCCGCCACCAAGGAACAAGTCGAATCGCTCGGCGCCAAGTTCGTCGCGGTCGAGGATGACGAGTTCAAGCAGGCCGAGACCTCCGGCGGTTACGCGAAGGAAATGTCCGACGCTTACAAGGCCAAGCAGGCGGCGCTGGTCGCCGGGCACATCGCCAAGCAGGATATCGTCGTCACCACGGCGCTGATCCCCGGCCGCCCCGCCCCACGCCTGGTCAGCGCCGAGATGGTGGCGTCGATGCGCCCGGGCTCGGTGATCGTGGATCTCGCGGTCGAGCGCGGCGGCAATTGCGCATTGGCGCGCGCTGGCGAAGTCGTCGTCAGCGACAATGGCGTGCGCGTCGTCGGCAATTCCAACGTCACGCGGCTCGCCGCCACCGCCTCCGCCCTCTACGCGCGCAATCTCTACGCCTTCGTCGAGACGCTGATCGACAAGCCGGCCAAGGCGATTGCGGTCAATTGGGACGACGAACTGGTCAAGGCGACGCTGCTGACCCGTGAGGGCAAGATCGTCCACCACGCTTTCGCGCCCAAGGCGCCGGCATGACCGGCTCTTTTGATGCTCGCGCCCCTATGAGGATGTGATGGACAATCTCGACGCCACCATCGCCAAGCTGAAGGCCGCCGCCGACGCGACGCAGGAGGCGGCGCAGGCCGCCCAAAGCTACGCCGACCAACTCGCCGCCGCCGGCCACGCCGCGACCGGGGGCGCGGTCGATCCGTTCGTCTTTCGTCTGGCGATCTTCGCCCTCGCCGTGTTCGTCGGCTACTACGTCGTCTGGTCGGTGACCCCCGCGCTGCATACGCCGCTGATGTCGGTGACCAATGCGATCTCGTCGGTGATCGTCGTCGGCGCGCTGTTGTCGGTCGGCGTCGCCGCCGTCGACAGCGGCTCGATGGTCGCGCGGGTCGTCGGCTTCGTCGCGCTCATCCTCGCCTCGGTCAACATCTTCGGCGGCTTTCTGGTCACTGAGCGCATGCTCGCCATGTACAAGAAGAAGGGCTGAGCGCCGTGAACGCCAACCTCGCCGCCCTCCTCTATCTCATCGCTGGCGTTCTCTTCATCCTCGCGCTGCGCGGGCTCTCGTCGCCGGCGACCTCGCGCCAGGGCAATCGTTTCGGCATGATCGGCATGGCGATCGCCGTCGTGACGACCTTGGCGCTGCGCCCGCCCTCGAGCGGCCTCGCCTGGCTGCTGGTCGTGCTCGGCTTCGCCATCGGCGGGGGCATCGGCGCCTGGCGCGCGCGCACCGTGCAGATGACGGCGATGCCGCAACTGGTCGCGATGTTCCATTCGCTGGTCGGCCTCGCCGCGGTGCTGGTCGCCGCCGGCGCGCTCTATGCGCCCGACGCCTTCGGCATCGCCGAGAACGGCGCCATCCATCCGGCGAGCACGATCGAAATGTCGCTCGGCCTCGCGATCGGCGCCCTCACCTTCACCGGCTCGATCATCGCCTTCCTCAAGCTCGACGGGCGCATGTCGGGCGCGCCGATCATGCTGCCGCAGCGCCATACGCTCAACTTGGCGCTGGGCGTCGGCTTGGTCGTGCTGATCGCGTTGTTCTTCATCACCCAGTCGCCGATCGCCTTCTGGCTGATCGCCGCCGTGTCGCTGACGCTCGGCGTGACGATGATCATTCCGATCGGCGGCGCCGACATGCCGGTCGTCATTTCGATGCTCAATTCTTACTCCGGCTGGGCGGCGGCGGGCATCGGCTTCACGCTCGGCAATCTGGCGCTGATCATCACTGGCGCGCTGGTCGGCTCGTCGGGCGCGATCCTGTCCTACATCATGTGCAAGGGCATGAATCGCTCGTTCGTCTCGGTCATCCTCGGCGGCTTTGGCGGCGAGACGACGGCCGCAGTCGCCGGCAAGGAGACGCGCCCGGTCAAGCAGGGCTCGGCTGACGACGCAGCGTTCATGATGATGAACGCCTCGAAGGTGATCATCGTGCCGGGTTACGGCATGGCGGTCGCGCAGGCGCAGCACTCGCTACGCGAGATGGCCGACGTTCTCAAGAAGAACGGCGTCGAGGTGAAATACGCGATCCACCCCGTCGCCGGCCGCATGCCCGGGCACATGAACGTGCTGCTTGCCGAAGCGAGCGTGCCCTACGACGAAGTGTTCGAACTCGACGACATCAACAGCGAGTTCGCGCAGACCGACGTCGCCTATGTCATCGGCGCCAACGACGTCACCAACCCCTCGGCCAAAACCGACCCGAAGTCGCCGATCTTCGGCATGCCGGTGCTCGACGTCGAGAAAGCGAAGACCGTCCTATTCATCAAGCGCGGCATGGGCTCGGGCTACGCCGGCGTCGAGAACGAGCTGTTCTTTCGCGACAACACGCTGATGCTGTTCGGCGACGCCAAGAAGATGACCGACGCGATCGTCAAGGCGATGGCGCATTGAGGGAGCAGCCGACGTTTGACCGAAATCGGCTTCGAGACGCTCGGCCTTTTTGAGGCGCGGCACACCGGGTTTCTGCAAACGATCGCGCATCTGCGCCCACGGTTGCATCGCTACTGCGCTCGCATGACCGGCTCGTCTCTCGACGGCGAAGACGTCATGCAAGAAGCGTTGTTCGACGCCTACCGCAAACTGGACGCCTTTGACGACAGCCGACCGCTTAGCCCCTGGTTGTTTCGGATCGCGCACAATCACTGCATCGATTTTCTGCGCCGTCGCAGGGTTCGCAGTGAGGCCGAGGCGAGCGCCGCCAAGCCCGATCTGGTTCAGCCAATTGATCCTCCCGGCCGCGCGATCGACCGGGCCGTCGAGCGCCTCGTGATTGCCCTGCCCCCTAAAGAGCGCGCCTGCGTCTTGCTGAAGGACATTTTCGACTATTCGCTCGAGGAAGTCGCCGAGCTCGTCGACTCGACGGTCGGCGGCGTCAAAGCTGCCCTCAACCGCGGACGGGGTAAGTTGGCGGCCCTGCCGATCGCGACCCCCCGGCTGCAGGCGGCCGACGCGGAACTCCTGGAGTTATTGCGGCTCTACGTCGATCGGTTCAATCGGCGCGATTGGGACGGCGTGCGCGAACTTGCCAGCGCCGACGCCCGTCTGCGCGTCGCTGACTGCTTCGCCGGACGCCTCGCCGGCTCGCCCTACTTCATCGAATATGAGCAACCGATCATCCCCTGGCGAATGGCGGTCGGAACGCTCGATGGCGAACCCGTCGTGATTATCCTGCGCGACGACATTCAGGATTTGACGCCCTTCTCGGTCATCCGCCTCGACACGGCCGACGGTCGCATCGTGCGGCTCGCCGACTACATCAAGTGTCCGTGGGTTATCGAAGCCGCCGCCTCCATCGCCGTCTGGAACGCGTCCGCAGCCCTGGCGCTGACGGCCTGACGGGCCAAGGCCTCACGTATCTCGCAGCGCTCCGCAAACGTATTAGGAGCGCAATCGTCCCGGCGGGCTCGCCCCATCGCGGCGAACATCACGAGCAATGCGAGGCTCCACTCATGACGCTGAAGACTTACTCCGGCAGCTGCCACTGCGGCGCGGTTCGATTCGAAGCCGACGTCGACATCGCGACGGGAACGATAAAGTGCAACTGCTCAAGCTGCACCAAGGCGCGCTCCTGGCTGATCTTCGCGCCGGCCGACCGCTTTCGTTGCGTCGCGGGCGAGGAATCGCAGGCTGACTATCAATGGACGCCGCCCGGTCGCGAAGGACCGACAATTGAATTCCACTTCTGCAAGAATTGCGGCATCCGCTTGCCCGCGCGCGGGCTGCTCGAAGCCATGGGCGGCGCCTTCTACGCCGTCCAAGTTCAGCTACTCGACAATGTCGATCTCGAGGAGCTGGCGGCGGCGCCGATCAACTATGTGGACGGTCGCCACGACCATTATGACCGCCCGCCCGCCGATACGCGTTTCCTGTGAAGCGCCGCTGTGCGCCAAGCGCGCCCCCTCCCCCCTTGTGGGGGAGCGTTTTGGGGAGGGGGGTCGAACAGGCCCATCCAATTGGCGGGGATTCGCTTCACTAAGCAGCGTCTGCGCGACCCCCCCACCCTCGCCCTCCCCCACAAGGGGGGAGGGAATAAGGGCGGCGCGGTCGCAGCAGTGGCCGCAGGAATCGTGGGGCGAAATCCGTGCACAGACCCCGCCCGCCACACCCGATCGCGCGCGGCTCCCTTAAGCCGAGCCGAGCCTCTGCAGGCCGGCTTTGGCGTCTTTGCTTTTGGGCGCGACCATCGTCGCGCGCGGGCGTTAGTCGCGCGACGTCGCTCGCTCAAGGCGGCGCTTGGCGTCGGCCAGCCGATCGATCAGGGTCTTGGGCAACCGGCGGGCGCGTGCGATGTCGACGGCGTCTCGACCTTGATCGTCCGCGATCGCGGGATTTGCACCCGCCGCGATCAGCAGATCGAGGGTCTTCAACCGTTTGAGGCGAGCCGCATAGAAGATCGGCGTTTCGCCATGGGCCCTCAGATCGAGCCTTGGCCTATTTTTCAGCAACTCGCGGCACAACGCTTCGTCGTCTCGCCAAACAACCGCCCACAGCGAGTAGCTCGGGTCGGCGCCCAGGCTCAAGAGAAACTGCACAAGCGGGAAATTCTCGCCCCGCGCGACCGCATACCAAAGTGGATTGGCCCGAAAGTCGCCTTCGTCCTCGTCCATGGGAGCTTCGGCATTCAGGTCGGCGCCGGCTTTGAGAAGCGCGGCAACCGTTCTCAAGCCCGCGGGCTCGCCGGTCGTCGGACTGCTTGGCTTCACAGCGCACGCCAGATGCAACGCCGTGCGCCCCTTCGAATCCGTGGCCTGCGCGAGATCCGGCGACGCAGCGAGCAGCGCCTCCACCGCCGCCGCATTCCGAAGTTTGACGGCGTCGAAAAGCGCGGTTTTGGAGGGCGGTTTCATTGCGCTTCCGGGAAGGACCGCCATGATGCGGCGCTTATGGAGCGGGTTTCGAAGGCGCGCCCGCGAGCGCGCTCTTCGAGCGATCCGCTTACGCCGAGCCGAGCCTCTGCAGCCCGGCCTTCGCGTCTCTGTTGTTGGGCGCGACCATGGTCGCGCGCTGGTAGGACTCGACCGCCTTGGGCTTGTTGCCAAGCTTCTCGTAGGCAAGACCCAGCCCGGCCCATGCCTCGGCGTTGTTGGAATCGACGTTGAGCGCGGCATTGAAGTCGTCGACCGCCTGATCGTATTTGCCGGTGGCGATCAGGCTCTGGCCGCGCGCCTGGTAGGGCGCGCCGGCGAACGGGTCACGGTCGATGGCGTTGTTGAAGTCGGTGATCGCCAAGTCCTGATTGCCCTGGCGCTGATAGATCAGCCCGCGCGCGTGATAGGCCTGCGCGCCCTCGGGATTGAGCCGGATCGCCGCGTCGAGGTCGGCCATCGCGTCGGGCAGGTTGTTCTGGGCCCTGAGCAGGTTGCCACGCCCGAGATAGGCTGCGGCGTCGTTGGGATTGACGACGATGGCGGCGTTGAAATCGGCGAGCGCCGGGCCGTCCTTGCCCATCTGGCGATAGGCGAGCGCGCGATTGGTGTAGGCGGCGCCGAACTTCGGATCGATCTGCACCGCTTTGGTGAAATCGTCGATCGCGTTCTGGTAGCGCCCGCTCTTGGCGTAGGCGATGCCGCGCGTGTTGTAGGCGACCGAGTCGCCGGGATTGCGGGTGATGACGTCGGAGAGCGAGGCGATGTTGCCGGCGCTGGCCCCGGAATTGTCGGCGTCGACCTCGGCGACCTTGCTCGGCCCGCCTGACAACGGCCCGAGCGTCTCGCTGCAAGCCGAAAGCGCAAAGGCCGACAGCGCCACGACCGTCAAGGCCGTCCAGTTCGGGGATCGCGCCCAAATCCGCATGATCCGCCAACCTCCGCCCGCCGCGTTACGACGGAATGACCAAAAGCCCCTGCCCCAGTCTCGCGCGAACCCCGGCCCCTCGCCGTAGGTCCGCTAAGGCGGATCAGCCCGCGGTGCGCGGCGCGCCCGGCGCCGGCTTCGGCTTCATCGGCAACAGACCTTCGCGCTGCAACTTCTTGCGCGCCAGCTTGCGAGCGCGGCGCACGGCCTCGGCCTTTTCGCGGGCGCGCTTCTCGGAGGGCTTCTCGTAATGTCCGCGAAGCTTCATTTCGCGGAAAATGCCCTCGCGCTGCATCTTTTTCTTGAGCGCTTTGAGGGCCTGGTCGACGTTGTTGTCGCGGACGAGAACTTGCACGGGCATTCCTATGTTGAAGGGGCGCCAGCCCCAACGATGACTGCGATATGCAAAACGCCTGCAAGCAAAGAAAGTTGCAAAAGCTCTGCGCAAAACAAGAGCGGAAGACAAGAGAGGCGCGCCGCATCGACACGCGGCGCGCCCACATGTCGGCTGCCTAGCAAAAATCGCCCTGCTTGTCCAGCCGTTCAGGCCCGCCGCGCGGGCTCGGGAAACACCCGCGTTACATGGCCCATTTTGCGCCCCGGGCGCGCCTCCAGCTTGCCGTAGAGATGTAGCGACAGCTCCGGCTGGGCGAGGATGTCGCGCCATTCCTCGGCCTCCTCGCCGATCAGGTTCTGCATTTCGATCCGTCCGCGCCGCGCCGCATCGCCGAGCGGCCAGCCGGCGATCGCGCGAATATGCTGTTCGAACTGCGAGGTCTGCGCGCCCTCGATCGTCCAATGGCCGGAATTGTGGACGCGTGGAGCGATTTCGTTGACCAGCAGCGTCTCGCCGCCCGCCGCGTCGCGGGCGACGAACAGCTCGACCGCCAGCACGCCGACATAGTCGAGCGCCGCCAGCGCTTTGGCCGCCAGCGTCTTGGCCGCCGCCTCGACCTCGGGGCCGACCCGCGCCGGCACATGGGTGCGGGCGAGAATATGTCGATCGTGTTCGTTTTCGCACAGATCGAAAGCGACGATCGCGCCCTCCAGGCTGCGCGCCGCGACCACCGAGGCTTCGCACTCGAAGGCGACGAAGCCTTCGAGGATCATCGGGCCGCCGCCAAGATCGCGATGAAGCGCCTCGAGATCGGAGCCCTCGCGGATCATCGCCTGGCCCTTGCCGTCATAGCCGAAGCGCCGCGTTTTCAGCACCGCCGGGCGGCCGAGTCTCGGCGAGCGCCGCGGGCGAGCGCCGCCGGCGTCGTCGATCCGGCGGAAGGGCGCGGTGGCGAGGCCGAGATCGTTGAGGAAGGTCTTTTCGGCGAGACGGTCCTGGCGTCACCGCCAGCGCGCGCGCGCCCGGGCGCACGGGCTTGCGGCGCGCGAGAAACTCGACGCAGGCGATCGGCACGTTCTCGAATTCATAGGTGATCGACATCGACCGCCTCGGCAAAGCGGACGAGCGCCGCCTCGTCGTCGAAGCGGCGATGGTGCGCTCGCTCGCCGCGTCATAGGCCGGCGCCTCGCGTTCGGGCGCGTAGATGTGGCAGCGCAGGCCGAGCTTGAGCGCCGCCATCGCCAGCATGCGGCCGAGCTGGCCGCAGCCGAGAATGCCGATCGTCGCGCCGGGGGCGAGGATCATCCTGGCGTCGCCGTCGCTGGGGAATTCAGCGACCGTCGCGCTGCGCGCCGCACGCCACGCTTCGAGCCGCTCGGCGAGTTCGGGATCGGCGAGCGCGAGCACGGCGGCGGCGAGCAGCGCGGCGTTGATCGCGCCGGCGGCGCCGATCGCCAGCGTGCCGACCGGCACGCCGGCCGGCATCTGCACGATCGACAGCAGGCTGTCCTGGCCGGCGAGCGCCTGCGGCTCTCGATCGGCACGCCGAGCACCGGCAGCGTCGTGAAAGCGGCCGTCATGCCGGGCAGATGGGCGGCCCCGCCGGCCCCGGCGATGATGACCTTGAAGCCGGCCGCCTTGCGCGCCCTTGGCGAAGGCGACCAGCCGGTCCGGGCGTGCGGTGGGCCGAGACGATGCGCGCCTCGTAGCCGACGTCGAGCTCGTCGAGCGTCTCGGCGGCGCGCCGCATGGTCGCCCAGTCGGACTGGCTGCCCATGATGATGGCGACGGACTTGGAAGTTGCGTTCACGCGGCCCCGCCAGCGTAAGAAGGCCAAGACAACTGGGCTGCGCTTAGCGGAAGCGCGCGCCGCAAGCAAGGCTGCTCTAGGGGCGCCCCGCAGGGCCTCAGGGTCCTCGCCGCTCGCGAGCCGGCCGACCCGTCATCGCAGATCGAGCACGCGTCAGCGCCGCGCTCGGCGCCTGCGTCAAGGCTGCGACGCCATTTCGATCAACTTCGCGATGGTGTTGATGTTTCTGGCGGTGCCGGTTTTGGCCGCCGGAATTTTCAAATTTGAAGCGCCCATCCCCTCGCCGTAGTGGATGTAGATCTCACGCTCGCCAAGATGCATCTCCTCGTCTTTCACCCCGGTGGCGCGGCTTAACGCGTCCTTCGGCGGGGCATCGTTGAGAAAGACCACCAGCGCGCGGTTTGGAGCGGCTTTGGGAAAGGGATTCGCTTTCAACACCGCCGCCATTTCAGACGCGGTGCGCACGATCACATCGACAGGTTTGCCGGCAAAGACAGCAAGCCGCGTCTCCAACGCCAGTTTGACGCTCTTGGCGTTTTTCGCGCTCTCGAAAACGACGTTGCCGCTAGCAATATAGGTTCGGACGCGACCGAACCCAGCTTCGCGGCACATCGCCTGCAGTTCGGTCATTGGCAGCATGCCGGTTCCCCCGACATTCGCGGCGCGCACGAGCGCGATATACGTGACCATTTTGACCGACATTCGCCAGACGGACCTTGGGTTAGCGCTTCAGGCGATGATGTCGGGCGTCAGCGCGTCTTCGAGCTGCTCAATCGGTCGCGCAGCGCCAGTTTGCGCTTTTTCAGCCGCTGCACCTGCAATTGGTCGGCCTGCCCGGCCTGGCGCAGCGCTTCGATCGCGACGTCGAGGTCGCGGTGCTCCTCGCGCAACCGCTCCAAGTGATTCGCGAGGGCGGCGCGCTCCTCCTCGCTCAATTCGCTTTGCGCCATGCCCCTGAATGCCCGAATCAGCCTCGCTCACGCGTCAGCCTGCGCCCCGGAATATGCAAGCGGGCGCCCCATGGCGCAAGGGCGCGGCGGCGCGCCGGCATCACTCACGAAACGTTTGTATTGTTGCCAAATTCGTCACGGATTTGAACGCGCTCTACGGGTTTTAGGGTTGCAAGGCTTGGCCGTTGTGTCACAATTTGTTCGTTAATGAGCAAGGGAGCCTGCCCATGTCTCTCGGATCGCATTTGACGGAACTCGTGCGTCGTCACCAGCAGATCGACGACGCGATCGCGCTGGAGGAAGCGCGCCCGTCAGTCGACGATATCAAGCTCCATGAAATGAAGCGCAAAAAGCTCATCCTCAAAGACGAGATCGAAAAGCTCAAGCACGAAACCGAAAGCGTAATGACGCACTAGCGCGTCGCTTCGCGCCGTTCCATTTCGCGTTCGCGTCCATCCCCCGCGGGGCTCATTGCTCCGGCGGGATTGAGAGCGTCATATTCCACTCCTCCAGCGTTGAAGCGTCCCCCTCCCCCGGCATGAACTGCTCGGCGAGTGCGGCGAATTCGCTGCGCGTCGTAAGACGCGCCAGCGCCCAGACCGCCATCGCCCGCACCAGCGGCGACTGGCGCCGCGAGCCCACCCCGCGCCGCTCCGATCAGCGCGGGCTCGCCAGAGTTGCCGATCGCGATCATCACATTGCGCAGGAAGCGGGCGTGGCCGATGCGCTTGATCGGGCCGCCGGCGAAGCGAGCGCGAAAGCCCGCTTCGTCGAGCGCGGCGAGTTCGGCAAGCGGGGGCGCGGCAAAGTCGTCGCGCTGGGCGAGCTTCGCCTCGCGCCCGGTCTGGGCGAATTTGTTCCACGGGCAGACGGCGAGGCAATCGTCGCAGCCATAGATGCGATTGCCGATCAGTGGCCTGAATTCGCGATCGATCGCCCCCTCGCGTTCGATCGTCAGATAGGAAATGCAGCGCCGCGCGTCGATCTTATAGGGCGCGGGAAAGGCGCCTGTCGGACAGGCGTCGAGGCAGGCGCGGCATTGGCCGCAATGGTCGCTCTCGGGCGTATCGACCGCGAAGTCGAGATCGGTGAAGACCGAGCCGAGGAACAGCCAGGAGCCGAACTCGCGGCTGACGAGATTGGTGTGCTTGCCCTGCCAGCCGAGGCCCGCCGCCGCGGCGAGCGGTTTCTCCATCACCGGCGCGGTGTCGACGAACGCTTTGGCGCTCGCGCGCTCGGGTCGCGCCGCCGCCACTAGCCAGCCGGCCAGCGTTTTAAGCCGCCCCTTGACGACGTCATGATAGTCGCGATGGCGCGCATAGACCGAGATCGCGCCGCGGTCCTTATGCTCCAGCGCCGCGAGCGGATCGACCGAAGGGCCATAATTGACCGCGAGCATGATGACGCTTTTCGCTTCGGGCCACAGCGCCTTGGGATCGGCGCGGCGGGCGAAGGTCTCGGCCATCCAGCTCATGTCGCCCTGCGCGCCGGCGGCGAGCCAGTCGGCCAGGCCCTCGCGCGCGCCAGGCGGCGAAGCGGCGGCGACGACGCGGCAAACGTCGAAGCCAAGCGCTTGCGCCCGCACGCGCAGCGCGCTCAGAAGTCGAGATCGGCGTAGCTCGCGCTCGCGCTCATGCCCGCCAGGTGCTCGCTCAGCAGCCCCCTGAACGAGGGTCGGGACTTGATCCGCGCGTACCATGTCTTGGCCGTCTCGCTCTCGTTCCACGCCGCGTCGCCGAGATAGTCGACGCAGGACAGATGCGCCGCCGCCGCCAGATCCGCGTAACTCAACTCATCGCCGGCAAGCCAGTTTCTCGATCTGGCGAGATGGCCGATGTAGCGCAGATGATAGCGCAAATTGGCGCGCGCGACCCTGATCGCGTCCATGTCGGGCGCGCCCCCGCCCTGCTCCGAGGTCATGAAACGCTTGTAGATCTTCTCGCTCACCAGCAGATGGCTGACTTCGTCATAGAACTTGACGTTGAACCAGCGCATCAGCCGCCGGACTTCGACCCGGCCGAGCGGGTCCTCGGGCAGCAGGCGGCGCTCAGCGAGACCAAGGCCGCGCGTTTCGTCGAGATATTCGGCGATTGTGTCGGCGCCCGGCACACTCCGCGCCGCCTCTTCGACCAGCACCGGCGTCACGGCTTCGGGATTGAGCAGCAGGAACTCGCGCCGCCGTTCCCATGGCCGCTCTTCGACCAGTTCCGGCTCGACGCCGAACTCGGCGAGCACGAGCCGGATGAAACGCGAATGGGGACAAAACGGATGATGGTGAAGGGTGATCATCGCTCAACCGACGCGGCCGGCCGAAGCCGGGAACAACACAAAGCCAGTCATGGCGCGGGGCTGGTTAAGCAGACGTAAAGGGCGTGACGGTCCGCTTCGCCTGGGCGAGAATTGCGCCCGACGTAAGGCGCTCGACGCCGGCCTCAGCCATGCGCGCATAGGCCCTCTCGAGCGAACCGTCGGCGTCGATGGCGCGGCAGGCGTCCTCGATCACGAATGTGGCAAAGCCGGCCGCGCGCGCATCGAGCGCGGTGAAGGCGACGCAAAAATCGGTGGCGAGGCCGCAGACGAAGACGCGAGTAACGCCACGCGCCGCCAGTAGCGCGGCGAGCCCGGTCCTCGTGACGCGGTCGGCCTCGAGGAAGGCGGAATAGGAATCGACCGCGGCGTTCATGCCCTTGCGCAGAACGAGGAACGGCGAGTCGGTATCGAGCTCGGCGACCAGCGCCGCGCCGCTCGTGCCCTGAACGCAATGGTCGGGCCACAACACCTGCACGCCGTAAGGCATCGCGATCTGCTCGAACAGTTTCGCGTTCCGATGCGAGGAGGCGAAGGAGGCGTGGCCACGCGGATGCCAGTCCTGCGTCAGCACCGATTGCGCGAAAGCGCCGATCAGCCGGTTGACTAGCGGCGTCAGCGCCTCGCCGCCGGGCACCGCGAGCGCGCCGCCGCGCACGAAATCGTTCTGCATGTCGACGACGATCAGCGCGTCGTCAGCGCCTGGGACGAAGCGTTCAGCCATCGCGCGCCTCCGGCCTGCGCAGCTTGAGAATCTCGCCGATCCGCTCGCGCTCGAAGGCGACGACGATGAACAGCGAGAACAGCAGCGGCAGGATCAGATACAGCAGGCGAAACACCAGCAGCGCGGCGAGCACGCTGGCCGGCGGCGCATCGGGCATCGCCTTGAGGAACGAATATTCGAGCACCCCGAGGCCGCCCGGCGCATGGCTGAGCAGCGCCAGAGTGAAGGAGGCGAGGAATATCCCCAGCACGACGACGAAGCCGGGATTGCCCGCCTGCGGCAGCGCGAAATAGATGATGCCCGCCGCGCCGATCAGTTCCAGCGGGCCCGCCAGCAATTGCCTGACCGCGATGGGTGGACGCGGGTAGACGAGCTCGAAGCGGCCGACCTTCAGCGGCGCGAATTGCAGCAGCGAGCCGAGCGCATAGAGCCAGGGACCGGCGAGCAGCACGAAGCCGAGCGCGACGCCAGCCCATTCGGGCGCGCCGGGCGCGTAGCGCTGGACGAGACCCGGGGCGAAGACGAGCGCCAGGCCGCCGAGCAACACGTTGCCGAGCGTGAAGGTGAAGGAGCAGAACGCCACCAGCAACCCGACCTCGGCGACCCCGAGCCCCTTGGTCGAATAGGCGCGATAGCGCACCACCGCGCCGGAAAAGACCGACGCGCCGATGTTGTGGGCGAGCGCATAGGTGGTGAAGGAGACGAGGCTGACGAAGCGCCAGTTCAGGCGCCAGCCAAGATGCTGCAGCCCGATCTGGTCGTACCAGGCCAAGGCGATGTAGGCGAGCGCGGTCGAAACCGCGGCGAGACCCCAATGCAGCGGCGAAATCGCGCCGACCGCCTCGCCGATCTGAGCCAGCGAAAGGCCGCGTAACTCCTTGAACAGGAGGAAGGAAGTGAACGCCACCGCCCCGAGCCCGACGATCGGCCACAGGACGTCCAACACCCGTTTCATATTCGATCCGCGCCAGGCGCCGCGGCGGCGCGGCGGGTGGCCCTTCCCTGCACGAGCGAGGGGGCGAGCGCAAGGCGGACCGTTTCCCGACGCCCTGCAATCGCCTGGCTAGGACGTCAGCAGGGCGTGGATGAAGGCGTAGACGACGATCGGCACGGCGATGAAGACATAGACCCTGAGCGCAATCAGCAGGACGAGAACGCCGCGAGGCAGCTTGCGGCGCGCCAGCGGCGTTTCGGTCGCCGCGGTGAGCTGGCTCGGCTCGAGCGCGTCTAGCCATCTTGAATGGTCGGTCATGGGTCGATCCTAGCTGCCCAGCAGGTTGGGGAAGACGGTGACGACGCCGTAGATTGCGCCGACCAGCGTCAAGGCGACGACGATGCCCCCACCGACCAAATTGGCGCGCCAGCCGTTGGCAAACCTGCCCATGATCTCGCGGTCATTGACCAGCAGCAGCAGCAACAACAGCGCCGGGGCCATCAGCAGCGTCGCGATGACATTGACGGTCAGCGTCATCGCCAGCAGCGGCGCGCCCGGGATCAGCACGACTGCGGCGGCGACGAGAGTCGAGACGATCGCCGCGCCGTAGAATAGGCGCCCGTGCGCGAAGTCGACGTTGAGGCTGTGGCTCACGCCGAAGGTTTCGCCAAAGGCGTAGGCCGAACTGGTCGAGATCGTCATCGCCGCCACCAGCCCCGCCTCGAGGATACCGAGCGCGAACAGGGTCGCCCCGGTCGAGCCGATTAGCGGCTGCAATGCACTGGCGAAATCGGCGCCGCTGGCGAACTTCGAGGCATCGACCCCGGTGGCGAGCAAGGGCGCGGTCGCAACCACAGTCGCGATCGCTGCGATCGCCGCGATGATGGCGCCGAGCGCCGTGTCGAAGCGGCCCTGCGGCAGGTCGGCGGTCGTCAGCCCCTTGTCGACGACGGCGCTCTGCTGGAAGAAGATCATCCACGGCGTCACAGTCGCGCCGATGTTCGCCATCACCAGCGTGAAGAAGGCGACGGTGAGACCGCCAGGCAGCGGGCCCCAGGTTGCGATCGCCCGCGCCAGCGCCGCGCCGTCGGGATGGGCAAACAGCGCCGCCGGAACGAACAGCAGATTGAACGCCGCCAGCGCCATCACGCAGCGCTCCCAGGTCGCGTAGCGCCGCAGGCCGAGCGAAGCGATCACGAGCGCGACGCCGACCGTAACCGACAGCCATGGCGGCAGCCCGAAATAGAGGGCGCCGGCCTGGATGGCGATGAACTCGGTCACCAGCGTCAGCAGATTGCCGAACACGAGGTCGGCCATGGCGAAGTAGCCCCAGAACGGGCCGAAGCGCGCGAAGATCAGCTCGGCGTGGCCGCGGTGGGTCACCGCGCCGAGCCGCACCGTCATTTCCTGAACGGCGAAAGCCATCAGGAACGTGAGCAGAATGAAGGGAACGAAGAAGCCGACGCCGTAGCTCGCGCCGGTCGTCGCGTAGGAGACCATGCTGGGGCCGTCGTTCTCGCCCAGCATCACCAGCAGGCCCGGGCCGGTCAGCAGCCACAACAGACGCAAGGGGCGGCGCACCCGGCGCATCTCCAGCACACGGTGGCGGTCCCGCCCGCGCGCCAAATCCTCGGCCCCCACGAAGTCCCAGTCCACCCGTCTCTCCATCCCTGCGACGCTGTAGCCGGTCTCTTGTGCGCCGCGAGCGCCCGGCTAAAATCAAAGTGTAGCCAATGCTACGCTTTCGTCAACGCCTTTCTCTCCGCCTCCCAGCGCGCGGCCCCACCGAGCGCCGGCGCAGATGCTTCACGGCGCGCAGCGTCAACATCCGCGGCCTCAACACAGCCGCAACGCTATGGTGCTCGGCGGCGGTCGGCGCGGCGGCCGGCGCCGGTTTTCTTGCCGAGGCCGCCCTGCTCACCGGCTTGGCGATCGCCGGCAACATGTTGCTGAGGCCGCTGGTCAACGCCATCAACCGCATTCCGCTCGACGAGCAGGCGTCAGAGGCAACCTACAATGTGCGGGTGGCGGCAAGCCCGGAGCGTGCGGCGGAAGCGCGCGAGAGCCTGGTCGAGGCGCTGGAGGCGGCTCACTACCCGGTCGCCGAGGTCGAGACCAGCGAACGGGGCGACGAGCTGGTCGACGTCGTCGCGACGCTGGTCGCAACCTCGGTCGTCGCGGCCGAACTCGACGCGATCACGACGCGAATGGCGAAGGAACCCGGCGTCGCCCACGCCACCTGGGAGAGCAGCGCGACAGCGTAACGAGGCCTCAGTCGCCGCTGGCGACCGCCGCCGCCGCGCCGGTCATCGCCAGCCAGACATTGGGATCGTCCTGCGCCTGGCGCTTGACGAAGCGATAGCCGGTGTCGCTCCAGGGCAGGATTTCGTCGGTGAGGTTGTCGAGCACGAAGTCGCCGCGATCGGTCTTGACGGTGAGGATCGCGTGACCCTCGCCATCTTGATCGCGCACGATCGTCATCAGCAACGCCTGGCGCGGGAAGCCCTGGTCGATGAGCTGCTTGCGCTTGAACAGGGCGTAGATCTTGCAGTCGCCCTTGCCGTCGGTCGGATAGTCCCAATGGTCGAGCATGGTGCCCCAGTGCTCGAGATTGCTGACCGGCTCGATCGCGGCGTTGGCGAATTGGTTTACCTTGGTAAGGGTCGCCCAGACCTGGCGGGTCAGGTGAATGTCGCGCGGGGCGAGCTTGCCGAGGTTGCATTCCTCGGGGCGGCGGCCGCAGAAGTCGACCCAACCGTAGGGGATCGAGGTCGGCGCGCCAACCGCTGCGAACGTCGCGCTCGGCAATTGCGGCTCGGAGGCTTCGACGAAACCGCCGAACGCCACGCCGAACAGAACCGCCCCGCCAATCGCCCTTGCCAGCCAGATAAACATGAACCCGCCCCGTCGTTTTGACAGGGGACAGGTTCGGCCAATCGGCTTGGCGCGCCGAAAAGCAATTCAGTAAAATTCGAAGCATCTCCGGTAAGAAGAAACTCTGAAATTTCTTAAGGTTGACCGGTTCTTACCCCCGCCGGCCGCCCGGCGGGGCGCCTCGCGCCAAACGCCGTCATATCCTTGGCGAGCGAGGGGGAATATAGATCGATGAAGACATTAGCTCGCGCCGTCGCGCGGCAAAACAGCGACGGGAGAGACAATGGCGGACAACCATCAGACGACGCGCGCCGACGCGAGGCCGCCCCTCGCGGCGATGACTTTGGCGGCGCTCGGCGTGGTGTTCGGCGACATCGCCACCAGCCCCCTCTATACGTTCAAGACGGTGCTCGATTTCACCGGGGCGCATCCTGACGCGCCGACGATCCTCGGATCGCTGTCGCTGATCCTGTGGACGCTGTTCCTCATCACCACCGTCAAATACGTCAATTTCGCCATGCGGATCGACAACGACGGCGAGGGCGGGATCATCGCCCTGATGACGCTGCTCGGCGTCAAGAAGCGGCATCGCCCCGCGATCATCGCCGCCGGCCTGTTCGGCGCCGCGCTGATCTATGGCGACGGCGCGATCACGCCGGCGATCTCGGTGCTCTCGGCGCTCGAAGGCATGGAGCAGGTCACGCCGGCGCTGCAAAGCTTCGTGCTGCCCGCCGCGGTCGTCATCCTCGTCGCCCTGTTCGCGGTCCAACCGCAGGGCACGGCGCGCATCGGCCGGGCCTTCGGACCGCTCATGCTGGTGTGGTGCCTCGTCATGGCGGCGCTGGGCATTTACGGCATCATCCTGCACCCGTCGGTGATCGTCGCGCTCAATCCGATCTACGGCCTGAAGTTTCTCGTTTCGGGCGGTCTGACCGGCTTCCTCGTGCTCGGCGCCGTGTTCCTTTGCGTCACTGGCGCCGAGGCGCTCTACGCCGACATGGGGCACTTCGGGCCCAAGCCAATCCGCTTCGCCTGGAGCGGCATCGTATTCCCCAGCCTCATCCTCAACTATGCGGGACAGGCGGCGCTGGTGCTGGACGGCGCGCCGACGGCGGGCAACATCTTCTACCGCCTTTGCCCGGCGCCGCTGCTGACGCCCCTGATCGTGCTGGCGACGATCGCGACGATCATCGCCAGTCAGTCGATCATCACCGGCGCGTTCTCGATGACGAGGCAGGCCATTCAGCTCGGCTGGCTGCCGCGCCTGATCATCAAGCAGACTTCGGCGGAGGGCTATGGCCAGATCTACATCGGCGCGATCAATTGGCTGTTGATGATCGTGACGCTCGGACTGGCGGTCGGCTTCGGCAAATCCGACAACCTCGCCGCCGCCTACGGCATTGCGGTTTCATTGACCATGCTGATAACCAGCGTGTTGCTGTTCATCGCGATGCGCGAGATTTGGGGCTGGAGCCTCATCGCCGCCAGCGCGGTCGCGACGGTCTTTCTCGTCGTCGACGGCGCGTTCTTCGCCGCCAACATGGCCAAGGTGTTCCAGGGCGGCTACGTGCCGCTGCTGCTCGCCGCCTTGGTCTACGGAGTGATGTGGATCTGGCACCGCGGCGCCAACGCCGTGCGCATCCAGGTCGCCGCCGAGCAAACGCCGACCGCGGAATTCGTCGCGCTGCTGCAGTCAGGCCGCATCGCGCGCGTGCCGGGCTCGGCTGTGTTTCTCACCCGCGCCAAGGAGGGCACGCCGCCGGTCATGTCCTGGCACGTCAAGCAAAACCGCTCGCTGCATGAACACGTCCTCTCCCTCACGCTCACCGTCCTGTCATCCCCGCGTGTCGACCCGCAAGAGCGCGTCAGCGTGATCCGCCTCACCGACGACTATTTCCGCGCCGAAGTGTTCTACGGCTTCATGGAGCTGCCCGACATTCCAGCCCTGATCGCGCACTGCAAGACCCTGGGAGCGCGGGTGGACCTCAACGACGTCACCTATTACGTCGGCCACGAGACGATCGTGCCGCGCGAGGACGACCACGCCCTGCCCCATTGGCAAGAGGCGCTGTTCGCCGCGATGGGCCGCAACGCGGCGCGAATCAGCGATTTCCTCAAGCTGCCGCGCGATCGGGTGGTCGAAATCGGGCGGGAGATCGAGATTTAGGGCTTCGCCGGGGCCTTGTCGGCGGGTGGGGGCGCGCTCCGCGGCCCGGCGCACCGAGGTTGTTGCGGCGCCGCAACACCCGCGCCGCCATTGTGGGGAGACGGCCGCGTATTTGCCGCATTTGCCGGCGATTTCGTTGACTCGCCTCAGCGGACCGCTATTGATTGTGGCGGATAGTCGGCAACGAGGTGACGCTATGACGAAGCTGCGCGGTGTGTTGCTCGCCTCCGTCGGCGTTGCGGTACTATCGTCATCGGCGATCGCCGCCGATCTTCCGACCATGAAGGGGCCGCCGCCCGCGCCCGTCGTCGCTCCCTATTCCTGGACCGGCTTCAATATTGGCGCCAACATCGGATACGGTTGGGGCGCAGAGAGTGACAATCTCAGCACGAGCGACTTGGCGATTCCCGCCGACTCGTTCACCGTCGAGGGCCTGCTCGGCGGCGTCCACGCCGGCTATGACTGGCAAATCAACTCCCTCGTGCTCGGCGTTCTCGGCGAACTCGACGTGAGCGGGCTCCGAGGCTCGAAATCGACGTCCTCCACCCAGTTCCTTGATGGGTCGGACTGCGCTTCAGAGGGCTGCTACGTCACGAGAGGGTCGCTTGCCTTCCGCAATACATGGCAGGCGTTCCTGCTGGCGCGGGCGGGCATCGCGTTCGACCGCCTGCTCGTCTACGGCACAGGCGGCTTGGCGATCGCCGACGATCGCGAAACGGCCTCCCTAAGCTTCACCTCGTACGACGGAGGCTATAGCGACCCGGACGTGTTCGCCAGCGCGTGGGGGGCGCAGACCAAGACCCTCTATGGCTGGGCGCTCGGATTGGGCGCGGAGTATGCGCTCGACGCCCATTGGCAGATCGGCGCGCAATACCGCTATGCGCTCTTTCCCAAGACGACCTACACGCTGAACCAAGAACCCATCACGATCCCGATCCAATATAAGGCTGGGTTCAGCGAGAACATCCTGATGTTGGATGTGGGCTACCATTTCTAGAGCCGCCGGTCAGGCTCCCTCCTCGAGCAGTGAGAGAAACGGCTCGAACGCCTTGCCGCCGGCCATCGGATTGTCGATGGCGTCGACGATTGCGATCGTCGTCTTGTGGCGCGGCAACGCTTCCCGCAGATAGGCTTCGAGCGCGCTCCTCTCCTGCGGCGTCGCCGCTCGCGGAATGACGATCTTCAACGTCATCTCGCTTAAGCTGGTCTGCACCAATTGCCACTCGCGATGGTCGACGATCGCGGCGAGCGTCTCGCCGCGAATTCCCGTCGGCATGAATGCGCGCCCATCTGGCATGCGCAGCAGTCCGCGCTGCCGGCCGACGACTTCCTCCAGCCGGCGCAGGCCGGGCGCGCGCTTGGCCGAACTCGAAGCGAAGCGGACATAATCCCCCGGCGCGTAGCGGATCAGCGGCGTAGCGAAGGCGAACAGCGGCGTGACGACGACAGGCGTCGGCGCGCGCGGATCGGCGCCGGGGCGCGGACCCTCGAGCCAGGCGATCTCCTCGCTGACGCGCAGGCGGCCATCGGGGTCCTCGGCCGCGATCGGCCCGAGTTCGCTGGTCGAATAGAGGTTGATGACCTTCGCCGCGAGACCCCGTTCGATCGCCGCGCGCATGTCAGCCCGCAGCACCGAGCCCGTGACCAGCACGGCCCGCAGATCCGGCAGACCGCCGCCGCCGGCGATCTCGGCCCAGGCGGCGGCGATGTTCGGCAAGGTCAGCGCATGCGTGGTGCGGCGCTGGCGCAACAACTCGACCTGCGCGGGAAAATCGAGCCCGATCGGCACGACGACGATGCCCGGCGCGGGATCGAGCGACGGCGCGACGTTCTTCGACATCGCGAATTCGAACATCGGCCACAACCCGTGCCAACGCAGAGCCCGGTTGATGAGGACCTCGGAGGCGGCGCGCTGCACCAGCGTCTGCCGGAAGCTGAGCGGCGTGCCGGTCGAGCCCGAGGTGGAATAGGCCGCGAGCGAGCCCATGTCGGGGGGCACGATTTCCGCCAACAGCGCCTCCTCGCCGGCCTTCGCCTCGTTCCGGGTGAGAACCGGCACGTCGCGCCAGCCGGCGAAGTCGAACGAACCGTCGGCGCGAAACAGCGGCCTCAATCGCCCGCTATCGCGATAGAACGGGACATGCGCGTGCGCATGGCGCGCGAGCCGCTCCAGAAGCGCGATCTGGCGCCGTTCGACTTCGCGGCGCGGAAACTCCGGGCTGGCCGCGAAGGCGCGCGACAATTGCTCGAAAATCACCTTGGCCTGCAAATCGGACATGCTGGGCGCAATCGCTCCATCCGCGAGGGCCGCCGGCGTGCGAGCCGGAGGCCGGCGAAGGCGATCTGCTTACCGCGTTTTCCGCTTGCCGACGAATTGCGGCCGCCGTTCCTCGACCACTCCCCCAAAAGCGAGAGGAGAGTCTCGTCAGGGCTTCGCCGGGGCGGCGGGCGCGATCTCGAAGACCGCATTGGCGTTTGCGTTGACGTGCTGCTTCGGCTGGTTGAGGCGCTCGCCGGGCGGTACGAATTGCATGTTTTGTCGATCGTTGAGCGAGGTGTTCACGTTCAACTGAACGACACGGCAGTCGCCTTTGTATTCGTTGGCGAGCACATCGCACTGACGGTTGATGACGTCATAGAGCGACTGACTGGCGCTGGTCATCGCCTTGCTCATGTCGGCGGAGGCGGCGTTGTCGTCGACCGGCAGCGACACCTGAAAATTTGCGTTGATCCTCACCGTCTTATCGACGCCGTCGGCGCATTGACGGCACTCCTGGGCGAGGGCGGGCGCGCTGGCCGCGACGAATGCGAGAACGAGAGCCGGGGCGAGTTTCATCGTGAACGCTCCAAAACTTCCAGTCCGATCTTGAATCGGTCGGGAGCACTATCGGAAATCTCGGTCACAGTCCTCGCAGACCCGCTGGCAGGGTTAAGCCTGTCTTGCCGTGTTCGCAGCGACGCGGCGCTCTGGCCGTCGCCCTGTGCGTCGTCCTATGCTGGCCTGTCTCCTGGAGTTCTCCCTTGCCCCAAGCATCTTCTTCCGCCGGCTCGCAGGACTACGTCGGCGACCCCCGCAACGACGACGTCCTGATCAGCGTCAACGGCGTCCTCAGCCCACGCCCCGAGGCGAAGGTCTCGGTGTTCAATTCCGGCTTCGTGCTGGGCGACGGGGTGTGGGAGGGGCTGCGCCTTAACGGGGGACGTATCGCGTTCCTCGACCAGCATTTCGATCGCCTGTGGGACGGGGCGAAGATGCTGCGCATCGACATCGGCCTGACGCGCCAGGCGCTCGCCGCGCGTCTGTTCGACGTGATCGAGGCCAATGACATGCGCGATGGCGTACACATCCGGCTGATGGTGACGCGCGGCGTCAAGCGCTCGCCCTATCAGGACCCGCGCCTGACCATCGGCGCCGCGACAATCGTCATCATCCCAGAATGGAAACTGCCGAAGCCCGAGATGCTGGCGCGCGGCCTCGATCTCTTCACCGTTCACGTGCGCCGCACCGGCCCGGCCGAGCAGGACCAGAAACTCAACTCGCACTCCAAACTCAACTGCATCCTCGCCTGCATCCAGGCGATGGAGGCCGGCGCCGACGAAGCGCTGATGCTCGATGACCGCGGTTTCGTCGCCACTTGCAATTCGACGCATTTCTTCATCGTGCGGCGCGGCGAACTGTGGACTTCGGGCGGCGGCTATTGCCTTGGCGGCATCACCCGCGAGGCGGTGCTGCGAGCGGCGCGGCGCGCCGGCATTCCGGCGCATGAAAAGGACTTCTCGCTGTTCGACGTCTATGGCGCCGACGAAGCCTTCTGCACCGGCACCTTCGCCGGGCTCACCGCCAGTCGCCAAAGTCGACGGCCGGCCGATCGGCGAATATCCGCGCGAGACGGGCGACGCGTCGGGGCCGATGACGAAACGGCTGCGCACGCTCTACAAGGCGCTGGAGGCCGAGGAAGCGCGCGGGCGATGAGGGGCATGAGGTCGCCACCGCACCACCCTCACCCCGGCCCTCTCCCGCAAGCGGGAGAGGGGAAACTCCCCTTCTCCCGCTTGCGGGAGAAGGTGGCCGCGAAGCGGCCGGATGAGGGCCGGACGTGACGAAACACGCACTGCCCCCCATTCGCATCGCCATGTGGTCCGGGCCGCGCAACATCTCGACCGCGATGATGCGCGCGTTCGGCAATCGCGCGCGACTGCGCGGTCAGCGACGAGCCGTTCTACGCCGCCTATCTCGCCGCAACCGGCCTCGACCATCCGATGCGCGACGAAGTCATCGCCTCGCAGCCAACCGACTGGCGCGCGGTCGCGAGCGCGATGGTCGGCCCCGTCGCCGGGCGGCAAGGCGATCTGGTACCAGAAGCACATGACCCATCACATGCTGCCCGGCTTCGGCCGCGACTGGATCGATGGGCTGCGTCAACGCCTTCCTGATCCGCTCGCCCGAGGCGGTGCTCGCCTCCTACGCGCAGAAGCGCCGCGGGCCGACTTCGCGCTCGACGAGATCGGCCTGCCGGCGCAGCTCGAGCTGTTCGAGCGCGCCGCCGACCGGCTTGGCCGCGCGCCGCCGGTCGTCGAAGGACACGACGTGCTCGCCGATCCGCAGGCGGTGCTTGAGCGCGCTGTGCGCGGCGCTGCGGCATCGCCTTCGATCCGGCGATGCTCGCCTGGCCGCCGGGCCGGCGCGCGAGCGACGGCGTCTGGGCGCCGGCCTGGTACGACGCGGTCGAGCGCTCGACCGGCTTTGCGCCCGCCGCGCGCCGAGGCCGGATTCGACGACCTTGCCTGATTCGCTCGAAGCCGATCGCCGAGGCGGCGCGCCCGCTCTACGAGCGGCTGGCGCGCCATCAAGCTTGCGCCGGCCGCGCGCTGAGCGCTTGGCCCTAACGAAGTCCAGCGCGATAGAAGGGCGTCAAGGCGTCCGCTCGACCCTTGACGGCCCGAAAGGCCCGTCGCATCAGGACTCCGATGCCCACGCTCGTGCTGCCCTTTCCCGCGATCAACCCCGTCCTGGTTCAATGGGGTCCGCTGGCGATTCGCTGGTATGCGCTCGCCTATATCGCCGGGCTGATCGCCGGCTGGGCGCTGATCCGCCGGCTCGTCGTCCGACGGCGCTGTGGGGCGGCGCGGCGCGCCCCAGCGCCGACAGCATCGACGATCTGCTGGTCTATTGCGCGCTCGGCGTCGTCATCGGCGGCCGGCTCGGCAATGTGCTGTTCTACGATCCCGGCCTATTATTTCGCCCATCCGCTCGAGATCTTCGAAGTCTGGCAAGGCGGCATGGCCTTCCACGGCGGCCTGATCGGCGCGGCGCTCGGCGTCGGCGCTGTTCGCGCGCCGCTACCAGACGCCGCTGCTGACCGTGTTCGACCTCGCCGTCGTCTGGTCGCGCCGATCGGCATCTTCCTCGGCCGGCATCGCCAATTTCATCAAGCCGGAGCTGTGGGGCCGGCCGACCGACGTGCCCTGGGCGATGATCTTTCCCGGCTCCGACGGCCTGCCGCGCCATCCGAGCCAGATCTACGAGGCGACTGCTCGAGGGGCTCGCGGTCTTCGTCGTCCTGCGCCTTCGCGGCGCGCCGCGGCGCGCTGCGCCGGCCCGGGCTGATCGCCGGGCGGCTTCGGCGTTCTCTACGGCGCTGGCGCGCATCTTCTGCGAGTTCTTTCGCGATCCCGATCCGCGCCTCGAGGATCTCGGCGGACGGCCTGACGATGGGCATGGTGCTGTCGGCGCCGCTGATCATGATCGGCCTCGGCGCTGATCGTCTGGAGCCTGCGCGACCCGCGCAGGAGCGCCGGCATGAGCGCGCTCGGCGAGGAAATCAAGGCGATGATCGCGCAGCGACGGGCCGATCACGGTCGAGCGCTACATGGAGCTGGCGCTCGCCCATCCGCGAACACGGCTATTACATGACCCGCGATCCGTTCGGCGCGGCCGGCGACTTCACCACCGCGCCGGAAATCTCGCAGATGTTCGGCGAGCTGCTCGGCCTGTGGGCGGCGGAGGTGTGGGTCGTCGATGGGGCGGCCCAATCCGGTGCGCCTGATCGAGCTCGGCCCCGGCCGCGGCACGCTGATGAGCGACGCGCTGCGCGCCGCGCGCATCGTTCCCGAATTCCGCGCCGCGCTCGACGTCACGCTGGTCGAGACCAGCCCGACGCTCGCGGAGATCCAGTACGAGACGCTGCTGACCGCCGGCGCGCCGATCGCCTGGCGCTCCGAGCCTCGCCGAGGCGCCCGGACGGGCCGGCGATCGTCATCGCCAACGAATTTCTCGACGCGCTGCCGGTGCGCCAATACGTGCGCCGCGGCGGCCGCTGGCGCGAGCGCGTCGTGCGCCTCGACGACGGCGGGCGAACTCGCATTCGGCGTCGCGCGACGATGCCGAGCCTCATCTCAAGCTCGAAGGCGCGGAGGGCGACGTGCTCGAGATCAGCGCCGCCGCGCCACCGCTTCATGTTCGAACTCGGCGCGCGGCTCGCCAAACAGGGCGGCGCGGCGCTGTTCATCGATTACGGGCCACCGGCCACCGGCTTCGGCGATACCCTGCAGGCGGTGCGCGCCCATCCGCAGGTCGATCCGCTGGCCGAGCCGGGCGAGAGCCGACCTGACCGCCCATGTCGATTTCGCCGCGATGGCGCGCAGCGCGCGCGCCGCCGGCGCCGCGGTCTATGGCCCGATCGACCAGGGCGACTTCCTGCGCGCGCTCGGCATCGACTTGCGCACGCGCGCGCTCGCCGAACGCGCGCCCGAGCGCGCGGCCGAGTTCGAGGCGGCGCGCCAGCGCCTGGTCGGCAAGGGCGAGGGCGAGATGGGCGCGCTGTTCAAGGCGATGGTCGGTCGCCAATCGCGCCGTGCCCGCCCCGCCCGGCTTCCAGAGCGGGCTGGCGAAGCCAGCGTGAGCGGCGCGGAAGCCCTGCGCGGCCGGCTCGCTCGCCCTGCCCGGCGTCGCGCACGCCTTCTTCACCCGCCGCGGCGGCGTGTCGGCTGGCGTCTACGCCTCGCTCAACGGCGGCGTCGGCTCGCGCGACGAGGCGCGATGCGGTCAGCGAGAACCGCGCCCGCATGGCGGCTGCGCTCGGCATCGCGCCCGGGCGGCTGTCGATCCCCTATCAGGTCCATTCGCCCGACGTCGTCGCCCTCAGCGAGCCGTTCGCGCCCGAGGCGCGCCCGCGCTGCGACGCGCTCGTCACCGCGACGCCCGGGCTCGGCCTCGGCGTCACCGGCGCCGACTGCGGCATGATCCTGTTCGCCGACCCGGAGGCGCGCGTGATCGGCGCCGCGCACGCCGGCTGGAAGGGCGCGCTGACGGCGTCGTCGAGGCGACGGTCGCGGCGATGGAGAAGCTCGGCGCGGATCGCTGACCGCATCCACGCCGCGCTCGGCCCCTGCATCGCGCAGGCCTCCTACGAGGTCGGCGCCGGAATTCGTCGCCGCTTTCGCCGCGGGCGATGGCGACTCGCGCGCGGTTCTTCATCGCCGAGCGTCAACGACGGGCGGTCGATGTTCGATCTGCACGGCTATATCGCCGAGCGCGCCCGGCGCGCCGGGATCGGCCGCTTCGAGGACCTCGGGCTCGACACCTACGCCGACGAGGCGCGCTTCTTCAGCTATCGCCGCGCCACCCACCGCAAGGAGGCCGACTACGGCCGGCTGGTGGCGGCGATCGCGCTGGCGTAAGGACTTTTCGGGGCGAGGCTTGGCGCGCTGCCTCGCGGTTGACCGGCGCCCCGGCTCCGATATGTTCGCCCCGTCGCCTTCCGTGCCCCGACCTTTTAGGACCGCGCGCTTGAGCACTTCGGCCACGAGCGCTGCCCCGCATGAAGCTGACAATTTGGGGCGTCAAGCCGCGTTCCTGTCGATTGTCGCGACGATCTATTTTCTTTGCGCTGCGGTCGCCGCTCACCTTGTCAGTCCGCAATACGACCTCTTCAGAGATTACCTCGGCGACTATGCGACGGGTCCATACGGCTGGATCTATGGCTCGGCGTTCTGGGCGTCGTTCGTCGCAACGTTCGCCTTGGCGGTTGCGTTTCTCCGCCTTGGGCCCGGCGTGGCGCTGTCGCGCATCGGTCTCGTGCTGATGATCGTCGTCGCGCTCACCTTCCCGATCGAATATTTCTTTCCAACCGATATTCTGCTGCCCGGCGCGCCGCCGGCGACGACGGTCGGCTTGATTCATGTGATCGCCGCGATGATCGAATGGACGCTCTATCCAATCGGCGCGCTCTTGTTGACGCTGCCATTGCGGCGCGACCCAGATTGGGTTGGCGGTTACCGGCGGCTCCTCGGCTATGCCCTGCTATCGTTTTGCCTGCTCGCGGGCCTTTGGGTCGTGATCGCCCTGCAGGCGCCCTTCGCCGGACTCGCCGACAAACTCTTCTTCCTCGTTCGCAACCTATGGGCCTTGTTCGCTGGCCTCATGTTGCTCGGATCGGGCCAGGCGAAGCGGCCGGCGCCGCGGTGACCGGAGATTGCGATGTCGCTCGATCCCTTTCTGCACGCCTCGCTGGTCATCCAGGTCCACGCGGCCTGTGCCTTTCTCGCGCTCTTTCTTGGCGCGCTGCAATTGTTCCGCAAGAAGGGCGATCCTTTGCACCGGGCGCTTGGCAAGTCCTGGGTGACGCTGATGGCGATTGTCGCGCTGTCGTCGTTCTTCATCTGGACGATTCGGATGTGGTGGCTGTTCAGCCCGATCCATCTGATCTCGCTGTTCACGCTCGTCATGCTGTGGCTCGGCGTCAACCGGGCCCAGCGCGGCGATATCGGAAGCCATCGAAGGACGATGCAATTCACCTATTTTCTGGCGTTAGTGGTGACCGGACTGCTGACGTTCCTGCCCGGCCGGATCATGTACCGCGTCGCCTTCGGGCCTGAGGGCGCGACGCCGGGCAAGATCGCGGTCTTCGGCGGCGTCGTGATCGCGCTGGCGGCGATCGCCCTGCTCGCCGCGCTGTGGCGCAAGACCCGGCGCGGCGCGGAATTCGTTGCAACGCACTGAGCCGCACAGGTTCGCGACAAGGCGCGGGCGTTAACCGGATTCCTTCACCACGCAAGTCGAGTCCTTAACGCTAACGCGCGATGGTTGCCTCGCAATTGTTGAAAATGCGAGCAAACGCGCGCAACTCTGGTTCACGTCGCTCGGCGCCTAGAGGCGATCGCGCCCCTTTTCTCGCTACGAGCGTCGAGGCCAGCTCATGCGAAACGAAACCATTTCGATCCACGGCGGATTCGATCATGACCCGGCGACCAAGGCGGTCGCCCCGCCGATCTATCAGACCGTCGCCTATGAATTCGACAGCGCCGACCATGGCGCGGCTTTGTTCAATCTCGAAGTCGAAGGCTACCGCTACAGCCGCATCGCCAATCCGACGACCGACATTCTCGAAAAGCGCGTCGCGCTGCTCGAGGGCGGCGCCAGCGCGCTCGCGCTCGCCTCGGGCCAGGCGGCGCTCGCCTATGCTTTCCTCACTTTGGCCGACCACGGCGGCTCGATCGTCGCGCCTCCTACGCTTTACGGCACCACCCACACGCTGCTCGCCCACACGCTGCGCCACAATCGCGTGGAAGCGCGCTTTGCCAAAAGCGAGCGGGCGGAAGACATCGCGCCGTTGATCGACGGCTCGACGCGCGCCCTGTTCTGCGAGTCGATCGGCAATCCGGCCGGCAACATTTGCGACATCGCCGCGCTCGCCGATCTGGCGCATGCGCATGGGGTGCCGCTGGTGGTCGATAACACGGTGGCGACGCCGATCCTGCTGCGGCCGATCGAACACGGCGCCGATATCGTCGTCCACTCGCTGACCAAGTTCATGGGCGGCCATGGCGTGGCGATGGGTGGGGCGATCGTCGATGCGGGCCGCTTCGACTGGCGCGCCCAGGCAGCGCGCTTTCCGCAATTCTCCGAGCCGGACGAATCCTACCACGGCCTCGTCTATTGCGATCGTTTCGGCGCCGACGCCTTCCTCGCCCGCGCGCGCAGCGTCTATCAGCGCACGACCGGCGCGGTGCTGGCGCCGATGAACGCGTTTCTGCTTTTGCAGGGCATCGAGACCGTCGCCTTGCGTATGCAGCGCCATGTCGAGAACGGCCGGGCCGTCGCCGATTGGCTGCGCGCCGACCGCCGCGTCGCTTGGGTCGACTATGCCGGCTTTGCCGACAGTCCCTATCACGCGCTGGCTCAGAAATATCTCGGCGGACGCGCCTCTTCGCTGCTGACCTTCGGCGTTGTCGGCGGCCTCGAACCCGCCAAGCGGTTCTATGACGCGCTCAAGTTGGTCAAGCGGCTGGTCAACATCGGCGACGCGCGTTCGCTGTGCTGCCACCCCGCCTCCACCACCCATCGCCAGATGACGCCCGACGAGCAACTCCGCGCCGGCGTGCGGCCAGAGACCATCCGCATCAGCGTCGGGCTGGAACACGCCAACGACATCGTCGAAGACCTCGACCAAGCGCTCGCCGCATCGGGCGCGCGCCAGGCGGCGGAGTAGGCCGCCATGCCGCTGACCCTCGAATCCAAGGCGCCGCAATTCTCCCCTTCGTCGGTGCGCGAGCGCCGCGTGCGTCGCGGCGTCTTCGCCGACCGCGGCAAGCGCCTCAACGTCGGCCTGGTCAACAACATGCCCGACGGGGCGGTCGCCGCCACGCAGCGCCAGTTCGTCAACCTGATCGAAGCGGCGAGCGGCGAATTCGACGTGCGCCTCAGCCTGTTCGACCTCGAAACGCTGCCGCGCTCGCACGCGGCGCGCAGCGCGATGCGCGAGGACTACCGCCGCGCACGCACGCTGCCGAGCGTGCCGCGCGACGCGATCATCGTCACCGGCGCCGAGCCGCGCGCCGACTCTCTGCGTAACGAGCCGTACTGGGACGAGCTCGGCTTCGTGCTCGACTGGGCCGACGCCAATGCGCTCTCGACCCTTCACTCCTGTCTCGCCGCGCACGCGGCGGTGCTGCGCCGCGACGGCGTCGTCCGGCGGCGGCTGGCGGCAAAATGTTCCGGCGTCTTCGCCGTCGATGTCGTGGCCGACCATGAGCTGACCGCCGGCATCGAAGGCGGTTTTCGGCTCCCGCATTCACGCTGGAATGGCCTCGATGAGGCCGAGCTTACCGGCAAGGGCTATCAGGTGCTGACGCGCTCCAAGACCTGCGGGATCGACATGTTCGTGCGCAATTCGCGCAGCCTGCACGTATTCTTGCAGGGCCACCCCGAATATGACGCGGACACCCTGGCGCGTGAACACCGGCGCGATACGCTGCGCTTCCTGCGCGGCGAAGCGCCGGCGCCGCTTCCCCCGACCGATTATTTTCCCCCCGCCGTCGCCGCCACGATCGCCGATTTCGTCGCCCGCGCCCAGACGCCCGGCTCGGAACGGGGGCCCTATCCGGCTGCGGCGCTCGCCATCGACCAGGCGCCATGGCGCGAGGCCGGGGTGCGGCTGGCGCGAAATTGGCTCGATGCGGTGGCGCGACGCAAGGCGGCGCGAAATGCGACCTCGTTTGCGGTCGCCCGCTGGGGCGGCTAGAAGGGCGGCGCCGATGGATTGTCTCGAAAGCACCAGCCGTGACGACGCAGGGAAACGCATGACCGCTCCTCATGGCGGCGAGGACGCGGCGGCGTATCGCCGGGCCATGCGCGAGTTCGCCGCGGGCGTCGCGATCGTCGCTTGCGGCGCGGGGCGACAATCGCGCCGGCTGCACCGTCACCGCGCTGACCTCCCTGTCGCTGAGCCCGCCGACCCTGCTCGTCTGCCTCGGTCGCGAGGCGCTGACGCTGGCGCGCCTGCGCGAGAGCGGCGCCTTCTCGGTCAATCTGCTCGCCTCCCGCCACCAGGAACTCGCCGAGGTCTTTGCCGGCCGCAACGGCCTCCATGGCGCGGCGCGCTTCGCGCTCGGGCGCTGGGCGCCGCTGGTCACCGGCGCTCCGCTGCTGGCGGACGCGCTGGCGGCGATCGACTGCCGGGTCGAGGAGATCATCGAGCGCCACACCCACGCGATCGTCATCGGCGCGATGGCCGGGGTGCGGCAGGGCGAGAGCGGACCTGCTCTCGCCCATTGGCGCAGCCGCTACGAGAGCCTGGAATGAGCTTGGCCGCGCCGCCGCGCGCCGCGGCGACGCCCGCCCGCGCCTGGCTGAGAGCGCTGCAGATCACCGACGAGGCGAGCCGCGACCCTAGCCGCACGCTGGCGCTCGCCGTCAATCAATGGGCGGACCGTTACGGCGACGCGCCGGCGCTGATCAGCGAGCGCGAACGCTTCAGCTTCCGCGCGCTCGCCGCGCGCGCCAACGCCTATTCCCGTTGGGCGCTCGCCGCGAACCTCGCCAAGGGCGACGTTGTCGCGCTGATGATGGGCAATCGACCCGAATATTTCGCCCTCTGGCTCGGCCTGACCCAGGTCGGCGTCGTCGTCGCACTGCTCAACGTCAATCTTGCAGGTCTCGCGCTCGCCCATGGCGTGAAGGTCGCAGGCGCGCGCGCGGCGATCGTCGAAGCGCCCTTCGCGGAAATCTGCGCCGCCGCCTTCGCAGATCTCTCGCTCGAAGTCTGGCGCCACGGAGGCGAGGGCGTTGACGCGCGCCGCGTCGACCTCGCGCTTGAGAACCTCTCGGGTGCGCCGCTCACGGCAGAGGAGCGACGCGCAACCAGCCTCGCCGATCGGGCGTTGCTGATCTACACCTCGGGCACCACCGGCCTGCCCAAGGCCGCCGCGGTCAGCCACCATCGCGTCGTCGCCTGGAGTCATTGGTTCGCCGGCCTTGCCGACATGGGGCCGGGCGACCGCATGTACGATTGCCTGCCGCTTTGCCACAGCGTCGGTGGCGTTGCGGCGCTGGGCGCGCCGCTGGTCAACGGCGGCTCCGTGGTCATCGCCGAGCGCTTTTCGGCGAGCCGCTTCTGGGCCGACGTGACGCACTGGAACTGTACGATGGCGCAGTATATCGGCGAGCTCTGCCGCTATCTCGTCGCCGCGCCGCCCTGCCCCGAGGAAGGCGCGCACAATCTGCGCCTCGTCTGCGGCAATGGCCTCGCCGCCGATGTCTGGCGCGCCTTCGCCGCTCGCTTTGGCGTGCCACAGATCCTTGAGTTCTACGCCTCGAGCGAAGGCAACGTGACCCTCTACAATGTGGAAGGCAGGATCGGCGCGATCGGCAAACAACCTTCATTCCTCGCCGTGCGCGATGCGGTCGCGATCGCCCGTTTCGACTATGACCAAGAGGCGCCGTGGCGCGGCCCGAACGGCCTTGGCGCGCGCTGCGGCGTGGATGAGGTCGGAGAGGCGCTCGGCCGCATCGCCGCTGAACCCGGTCGGCGTTTCGAGGGCTACACCGAGCGCGAAGCGACCGAGAAGAAGACCCTGCGCGATGTCTTCGCACCCGGCGACGCCTGGATGCGCACTGGCGATCTGATGCGGCGTGACCCTGAGGGCTTTTATTACTTCGTCGACCGCATCGGCGACACGTTTCGTTGGAAGGGCGAGAATGTTGCGACCAGTGAGGTCGCCGCCGCGCTGCTCGCCGCGCCCGGCGTGCGCGAAGCCCTCGTCTATGGCGTCACCGTGCCAAACGCCGACGGCAAGGCCGGCATGGCGGCGCTGGTCATCGAAGGCGCGCCCGATCTTGCCGGGATCGCGCGCGCGCTTAGCGCCCTGCCCCGCTACGCGCGCCCGCTGTTCCTGCGCTTGCGCGCCGAATTAGAGGCGACCGCGACCTTCAAGCCGCAGCGCCGCGCGCTCGCCGAGCAGGGCTTCGATCCCGCCCGCGTCGGCGATCCGCTCTATGTCTACGAGGCGGAGCTTGAGGCATACGTCGCGCTCGACGCGCCGCGCCATGCGGCGATCGTCGCGGGGACGATGCGGCTCTGAAACCCTTCCCCCTTGCGGGGGAAGGGCGCGAACATTCACCCCATCGCCCCGAAGGCGCGCCGCAGTTCGTCGCCGATCCCCTCCAGCGCCGCCTGCCCGGCCGGGATGACGGCGCCGAGGCCGTAGAAATGGTGGATGAGGCCGGCATGGACCATTAGCGCGGCGCTGACGCCGGCCTGTGACAGCGCCTCGACATAGAGCGCGCCCTCGTCGCGCAGCGGATCGAATTCGGCGACATGGACGAGCGCGGGCGGCAGGCGCGAGAAGTCGTCGCCTCTTAGCGGCGCAACATGCGGATCGCTGGGCGAGACATCGGCGACGCGGTAGAATTCCCAGTAGCGCGCCATGGTCGCTTCCTCAATCAGATAGCCGCTCGAAAGTTCGGCGCGCGAGCGGGTGCGCCCGAGCGGCTCCATCACCGGACACAGCAGCAGTTGCAGGGCGAGCGGTTTGGGCGACCGGCGCGCGGCGACGACCGCGAGATTGGCGCCCGCCGAGTCGCCGGCGACGCCGAAGCGCCGCGGGTCGACGCCGAAACGCTCGGGGTCATCGAGGATTGCATCGAGCGCCGCCTCGGCGTCTTCGATGGCGGCGGGAAAGCGATGCTCGGGCGCCAGGCGATAGTCGACTGCGATGATCCGGCACTTGCCGCGCGCAGCGAGCGTGGCGCAGATCGCGTCGTGGCTGTCGAGGCCGCCGGAAATCCAGCCCCCACCGTGGAAATAGAGCAAGGCGGGCAGCAGCGCGTTGCCCTGCCCTGGCGGCGTACAATGCCTGACCGCGACACCCGCTCCAGGGCCGATCCGCTCGTCGCGCCGCTCGACCGGCGGCGCCGGGCCGGCAAAGGCAGCCAGCGCGGCCGTCGCCTCACGAAGACTTGAAAGGTCGCTCGCAACTGCGCGCCCCCGCGCGCCGGCCGCGAGAGACGCAAGCAGGCGCCGGGCGCGCGGGTCGAGCCCCGATCGGTCGAAGTCGCGCGAGTGCGTCGTCATGCCGTTTGCAACCGCGCGACGAGCGCCTCGATCGAGGCGATCGAGCGAAAGTTTTCCGGCGTCAACTCGGCGTCAGGGATCGCGAGGTCATAGGCCGCTTCGATCGCCAGCATCAGCTTCACCGTCGCCATCGAGGTCAGCCCGCAATCATGCAGATCGGCCTCGCGGGCGCGCGCCGGGTCGGCTGGAAGGGCCGGCGCGAACTCGCGCACGAGGTCCCGAATCCGTTCGTCTGGCGTCGCGCAATCGCTCATGGTCAGCGTTCCGTCACAAAATGGGACGAGTATCTATCTAGCATTTGAATCGAATTCGCATCGTATCTTTGCGCGTTAAGCCTAATTTGCGCGGACCGAATTAGGGTTTACTTTCAGAAATCGCGTTAGGATATCGTTAAGGTTTAAAGGTTGGATTTGTCGCTCATGTTATTAAACTGCGCTATTAACGCTCATCGTCCGAGTTCGATGTTTGACGATGCTGTGGGTCGGTGAAAGTCTATACCGAGAGTGAGACTTTTGCCGCCGCCAAACCATCAGTTTCCGGAGTTGTCGTTATGAGCCACAACGTCAGCCCACTCACCCCTCGCAACACCCGCGCCAGAGAGGGCGACGCATCCGGTTCGCTCGACTTCATCACCCGCGCCGAGGCGGTCGCAGAGATCGCCGCGGGCTTCGCCGACGCGGTCGACCGCGAGGCCCGCTTCCCCACCGAAGCTTTCGCAGCGCTGCGCGAGCGCAAGCTGCTCGGCATGCTGGTTCCGCGCGAACTCGGCGGCGAGGGCGCACGCGCCGCCGACGTCGCCGACGTCTGCGCCATTCTTGGCCGCGCGTGCGGCGCGAGCGCGATGATCTTCGCCATGCATCAGGTCAAACTCGCCTGCCTGACGCGCCATGCGCGCGGCGCGCCCTGGCAGCTCGCCTTCTTGCGCGAGGTCGCCGAGCGGCAATGGCTGCTCGCCTCTTCGACCACCGAGGCCTCCAACGGCGGCGACGTGCGCTCAAGCGAAGCGCCAATGCGCTTTTCCGGCAGCCGCGTCTCGCTGGAGCGCGACGCCTCCGTTATCTCCTATGGACGCGAGGCCGATGCGCTGGTCACCACCGCGCGGCGCTCCGACAGCGCGGCCAAATCCGATCAGGTGCTGGTCGTCTTCCGGCGCTCGGATTACACGCTCGAGCCGACCCAGAGCTGGGACACGCTCGGCATGCGCGGCACTTGCAGCGTCGGCTTCATCGTCCGCGCCGAGGGCGAGGCCGATCAGATTTTGCCCGAACCCTACGAGCGCATCCACAGCCAGACCATGGTGCCCTACGCGCATCTGTTCTGGAGCGCGGCATGGTTCGGCGTCGCCTCCGGCGCCGTCGCCCGCGCCCGCGCCTTCGTGCGCAAGGCGGCGCGCGCCGCCGGCGGGCGCACGCCTCCCGCCGCGGCGCAGCTCACCCGCGCACGCCTGTCGCTGGAGACTCTGCGCGCCACTGTTCAGGCCGGCCTCGCGAATTTTGAGCGCCACGGCGCCGATCCCGGCGGCCTGTCGACGATGGAGGCGCAGCTCGCGCTGACCATGCTCAAGGTCGAGGCTTCGGAGCTCGCCGTCGCGACCGTGCTGACCTCGATGCGCGCCTGTGGCCTCACCGGCTATCGCAACGACAGCGAGTTCGCCATGGGCCGCTTCCTGCGCGACATCCTCTCAGCGCCTATCATGATCAACAACGACCGCATCCTCGCCAGCGCTGATCCGGCGGTGCTGATGAGCGAAGCGCCGACCGCGCTCAGCCGCTAGCTTTAGAGATAGGGAACCCCGTCGATGAGCGTTGCGCCTCCCCGCCTTGGCCAGCCCGCCGCCTCGCCCGAAGAAATTTTCGAGGCGATGTTCCGCCCGACCGGCATCGACGGCGTCTATGGCCGCTCCGGCGCCTATGAGACCGTGGTCGAGGGGCTCGGCGCGTTGATCACGCGCCTGCGCGACCCGCGCGCCGAAGTCGTCCGTTTCCCGCCGGTCGTCAGCCGCGCGCTGATCGAGAAATCGGGCTATCTGAAAAGCTTTCCCAATCTGCTCGGCTGTGTGTGCGCGCTCGGAGGCGGCGAAAAGGGGATCGGCGCGGCAGTCGACCGCTTCGAGGCCGGGGGAGAGTGGACCGACTCGCTCGAAGCGACCGACCTCGTGCTGGCGCCGGCGGCCTGTTATCCCGTCTATCCGATGGCGGCGCAGCGCGGACGCGTGCCGAGCGACGGGCTGATCTTCGACGTCGCCTCCGATTGTTTCCGCCGCGAGCCCTCGCGCGAGATCGACCGGCTGCAGTCGTTCCGCATGCGCGAATTCGTTTTCATCGGCGCGCCCGACGCGGCGACCGCGTTCCGCGAGAGCTGGGTGGCGCGCGCCGCCCGCGTCGCCGAAACGCTCGGCCTCTCGCACCGCATCGAGGCGGCGAGCGATCCGTTCTTCGGCCGCGGCGGCGCGATGGTCGGCCGCTTCCAGATCGAGCAGCAATTGAAGTTTGAATTGGTGGTGCCGGTGCGCTCGGCCGACCGGCCGACCGCCTGCATGAGCTTCAACTGCCACCGTGAACATTTCGGTCAGACCTGGAGCTTGCGCAGCGAAGACGGCGAGACCGCCCACACCGCCTGCGTCGCCTTCGGCATCGATCGCCTGGCCGCCGCGCTGTTCGCCGCGCACGGGCTGGAGGCCGCCAAATGGCCGGCCGCGGTGCGAGAGGCGCTCGGACTGTAGGGCGCTTCCGCCCCGCTTGACGGGCCCCCGCCGGCCTGACAAATTAGTTATAGAGTATAGCGATCTGCCGTCCTTTGCCCGAAACGCATTGGCGGCTCGGAGGAAGCGATGCGCGCGACTGGCGGCGGGGGCGAGGCGTCCGCCATGCTCGGCACGCTGACCCCGCGTCTTGTCGCCCGCCCCGACGGCGCCTTCATCGTCACCTCGCTCGAACCGCTGCCCGACTATCCGCGCCGCCTCGGCGACGCGCTGCGCCGCTGGGCGCACGAGGCCCCGAATCGCGTCTTTCTCGCCCAGCGCGACGACAATCGAAACTGGCGCATCCTCACCTATGCGCAGACGCTCGACGCCGTGACGCGCGTCGCGACGGCGCTGTTGCGCTTCGATCTCTCTCCCGAGCGACCGCTGTTCGTGCTCTCGGGCAACGACATCGAACACGCGCTGATCGGCCTCGCGGCGATGGAGATTGGCGTTCCCTATTGCCCGATCTCGCCGCCCTTCTCGCTGCTCTCGCAGGACTTCGCCAAGCTCCGCTTCGCTTTCGAGCTGCTGACGCCAGGCCTCGTCTATGCGAGCGACGGCGCGGCCTTCGCGCGCGCGCTCGACGCCGTCGCTGGGCCTGACATTCCCCGCGTCGCGGCGCGCAACTGCGCGGCGGCCAAGGCGCTGCCCTTCGCCGATTATCTCGCCACCACCGCAGACCCGGCGCTCGAACGCGCGCGCGAAATGGTCGGCCCCGCCACGATCGCCAAGTTCCTGCTCACGTCAGGTTCGACCGGCCGGCCGAAGGCGGTCGTCAACACCCAGCGGATGATCTGCGCCAATCAGGCGATGCTGGCGCAGGCCTTTCCGTTCTTGGCCGCAGCGCCGCCGGTGCTGCTCGACTGGCTGCCGTGGAGCCACACCTTCGGCTCCAACCACAATTTCGGCATCGCGCTGACGCACGGCGGAACGTTCCACTTCGATGGCGGACGGCCGATGCCCAGCGGGATTGGCGAGACCGTCGCCAATCTCAAGGAGATCGCGCCAACCGTCTATTTCAACGTACCCAAGGGCTTCGAGGCGCTGCTGCCTGATCTCGAAGCCGACGCCGCGCTGCGGGCGAAATTCTTCAGCCAGCTGAACATGCTGTTCTACGCGGGGGCGGGCCTCGCGCCCGAGATCTTCCACGCCTATCGCGCGATGGCCAGGCGCGAGACCGGCCGCGACATCCCCTTCGTCACCGGCCTCGGCGCGACCGAGACCTCGCCCTCGGCGTTGATGTGCCTGATCGAGGTCGAGGAGCCCGGCAACATGGGTCATCCGATGGCTGGGGTCGAAATCAAGCTGGCGCCCGTCGAGGGCAAGCTCGAAGTGCGCGCGCGCGCGCCGAGCGTGACGCCGGGCTATTGGCGCGACGCAGCGCTGACCCGCGCCGCATTCGACGAAGAAGGTTTCTATCGCTTCGGCGACGCCCTGCGCTTTGCGACGCCGGGCGACGCAGCGGGCGGCTTCCTCTTCGATGGCCGCATCGCCGAGGACTTCAAACTCGCGACCGGCACCTGGGTCAGCGTCGGTCCGTTGCGCGCCGCGCTGGTCTCGGCGCTCGCGCCGCTCGCTAGGGACGCGGCGATCGCTGGCCACGACCGCGACGACGCGACGGCGCTGATCTTTCCCGACCCCGACGCCTGCCGCGCGGAGACCGGGACACAGGACCTCAACGCCCCCGCCTTACGCGAGGCGTTTCGCCACCGCCTCGCCGCCTTCGCCGGCAACGCGCCGGGCTCGTCCAAACGCATTGCGCGGATTGTGCTCCTCGCCGAGCCGCCGTCGCTCGACGCCGGCGAAATCACCGACAAGGGCTCCCTCAACCAACGCGCTGTCCTGCAACGCCGCGCCGAAGCCGTCGCCGCGCTCTACGCGCAGCCGTCGGGGACCGAGGTGATTCAAGCAAGCTGAAGGGCGCCCTTCTCCCCTTGCGGAAGAAGGTGTCACGCCGCAGGCGTGACGGATGAGGGTCGCGTCGCTAGGCCGTCGCGCCGGCGTCGACGGTCAGCACGGCGCCGCTGATGTTGCGGCCGCCTTCGCCGAGCAACAGCGACGCCATCGCCGCGACGTCTTCGGGATCGGCGAGACGGCGCAGCGCGCTGCGGGCCGCGATGCGTTCGCGTTGCGCGCCATCGAGGCTATGGGTCAGCTCGGTCGCGACAAAGCCGGGCGCAATCGCGTTGACCGTGACGCCGACCCGGCCGACCTCGCGCGCCAGCGAGCGGGTGAAGCCGGTCAGCGCCGATTTGCTTGCGGCATAGACGGACAGTCCGTTGAAACCGGTGGCGGCGACGATCGAAGCGATGTTGACGACGCGCCCCCGCCCCTCGGCCATCATGCCGCGCACGACATATTTGGTCAGCACGATCGGCGACAGCGTGTTGAGCCGCAGCAGGCCTTCGATGTCGCCATTGCTCATCGTTGCCAACAGGGCCTCGCCGCCGATCCCCGCGTTGTTGACGAGGCCGTAGATCGGCCCCCGGCGCTCGCGCAGGCCGCGCACGAAAGCGGGGATGGCGGCGATGTCGGTGAGATCGAACGGCTCGAAATGCAGCGCGCCGCCACCGGCAAGCGAACTGGCCGCCTCGGCGAAGGCCTCGCTCGGTTTGCGCGCGAGGCCGGTGACGGCGAACCCGTCGCGCGCCAGCCGCGTCGCGATCGCAAGGCCAATGCCGCGGCTCGCGCCGGTGACCAGCACGTTATCCATGACGGACCAGCTTTCCCCCGTCGGTGATCGGCAATTCGGCGACGAAGCTCAGGGACGACGGCGCCTTGTAGGCGGGCAGCGCGGCGCGGCAGGCGGCGAGAATTTCGCGCTTGGTCGCTTCGTCACCCTTCGCCCCGGCGCGCAGCACCACTTCGGCGGCGACCAGCGCGCCGGTAATCGCATTCTTGCGCGAAAAGACGCGGCTGGCGCTGACCGCCGCATGCGCGTTGAGCGCCGCCTCGACCTCTTCGGGATGAACTTTGGCGCCGCCGACATTGATGACGCCGCCGCGCCGGCCGACGAACAGATAGCGCTCGCCGTGCCGCTCGACCACGTCGCCGGTGTCGACGAAGCCCGCGGCGTCCTTGAGCGAGGGCGCGTTCTCGCCAACGTAGCGCAACGCAGTGCGATTGGAGTGGATGCGCAGCGTGTCGTCCTCGATCCGGATCGCCACCTCGCCGATTTCGCCGATCAGCGCAGCGGGAAAACCGGCGCGGCCGTCGGCAACCGCGAAGGCGACGCCCGCTTCGGTCGAAGCGTAGGCGTGCTCGACGCGCCCCTTTGGGTAAAGCGCCTTGAGCGAGGCGAGCACCGCGTCATCGGCGATTTCGCCCGACAGGCGCACGCCCTGGGGCGCGATGCGGCGCGCCTCGGCGCTCATCAACACTTTGCGCCAATGCGACGGCGTGCCGGAAATATGGGAGGCGTCGGCGTGAGCGAGGCGGACGAGGAAGGCGTCGACGCTCTCGTTCGGGTCGCTCAGCGTCAGCGATTCCACCCCGGCGAGCGCGCGCAGGAAAATCTGCAAGCCGCCATAGCGGCGGATGTCGTAGAAGGTCGCCCAGCGCTGACCTGCGTCAGCACGGAACGGCGCGGTCAGCGTCGCGAGCGTGTGGGCGACCAGCTTCGGCGGCCCGCTGGTGCCCGAGGTTGGCAGGACCCATTCGGTGGCGAAGCGTCGCGCGCGCGGCGCGGCGAGCGGCGTGAGAGGTAGGCGGCAAGCGATGCGCGCCCCGACCTCGATCTGCGGCGCGTCGCCATCGGAAACCAGCGCATCGGCGCCGGCGGCGCGCATCAGCGCCGTGAGCGCGAGCGCATCGACTCCCGGCGGACACAGCACGATCTGGCGCGCCAGGCCGTCAAGCTCGATCAACGCCGCCGCCGCCTTAGCCATATCGCCGACCGCCAGCGCGACGCAGCGCCCTTCGAGCTGCGTGAGATCGGCGCCAAGGCAGGTCGCCGACGCGAGATCGTCAAGGTTGACGCTCCAGTTGCGCGTCGAAATCCGCCGGCCGCGCCCGGCGCCCGGCGCCATTAGCGCGGCGAGGGTCGGCGCCTCAGACAAGCGATTTTTCGTAGAAGGCGATCAGCTCGCCAAGCGTGACCGGAAAGCGGCCGTCGCCCGCGTCGCTGAAGGGATCGGCGCCCAATGAATCTTCGAGCCGCGACACCAGGATGGCGAAGCACAGCGAGTTCGAGGCCAGATTCCGTCAGCGGCAAGTCGTCGGCGAGCGGCGCCAGCGTCTTGCCCTGCTCCGCCGCCACTTCGTTAATGGCGGCGAGGATCGTTAACCGAGTCGTCATGCGGTCCATTGCCTTGCATTGAGGGCGTTCAACCACTCTACTATGGTTCGCCGCGCACGCGCCGCGTCATTTCTGCGAACGGTAAATTTTTATGGTCGATTCCGCTCTGGCGAACGTGGTTTGCCGCGCGATTGAAGAGCGTGACCTCCCAAGCGTCCTCGACTGCCTGATGCGGGGCTTTCCCGAGCGAGCGCGCGACTACTGGACGCGCGGCCTCGCCCGGCTCGGCGCCCGCCCGCCGGTCGACGGCTATCCGCGCTACGGGCATCTGCTTGAAGTCGGCGGCCGGGTCGTCGGCGTGCTGCTGCAGATTTTCGCCACCCGCCAGACGCCGCCCGGACCGATGGTTCGCTGCAACATGTCGAGCTGGTGCGTCGATCCCGAATACCGCAGCTACGCGCATCCGCTGCACGCGCGCGCGATCGCCCGGCGCGAGGCGGTCTATCTCACGCTCACCGCGGCGCCCCACACCGTCGCCGCGCTCAAGGCCTTCGGCTATCGCGCCTCGACCGCGGGACAGGTGATCTTCGCGCCGTTGCTGTCGCGCGGACAGACCGGCGCGCGCGTGGTCGAGTATGCGGCGGACCGGCCCGAGGCGGCGCGATTGTCGCGCGAAGACGCGCGCCTGCTCGCCGACCATGCCGCACTCGGCTGCATCGCGTTGATCGGCCTCGCCGGGAACGAGGCGCGGCCGCTCATCTTCCAGCCGCGCACAATCTGGCGCGCGCTGATCCCCTGCGTGCATGTCATCTATTGCCGCGAAGCGAGTGACCTCGCGCGTTTCGGCTTCGCCTATGGGCGCCATCTCGCGCGCAGTGGGCGTTTCTTCGCCCTCGCCGACGCCCTCGGCCCGATTCCTGGCCTCGCCGGCCGCTACTTCCCTGGCCGTGAGTTGCGTTATTACAAGGGTCCGCAGGCGCCCTCGCCGCTCGATCTCGCCGACACCGAGCTGGTGATCCTCGGGCGGTGAAGGAGGCGAGCGTTGTGAGCCGATCGCGCGCGTTAATGTTCCAGGGCACCGGCTCGGACGTCGGCAAATCGCTGATCGTGGCCGGCCTCTGCCGCGCCTTCTCGTCGCGCGGCCTGAAGGTGCGACCGTTCAAGCCGCAGAACATGTCGAACAACGCCGCGGTGACGCCGGGCGGCGGCGAGATCGGCCGCGCTCAGGCGCTGCAGGCGCGCGCGTGCGGCGTTGCGCCGAGCGTTGCCATGAACCCCGTTCTCTTGAAGCCGCAGAGCGACACCGGCGCGCAAATCGTCGTGCAAGGCCGAGTGCTCGGAACCGCCGAGGCGCGCGCGTATCAGAATCTGAAGCCGCAACTGATGGCGGCCGTGCTCGATAGCTACGCGCAACTGAGAGGCGAGGCCGAGCTTGTGCTGGTCGAGGGCGCCGGCAGTCCGGCCGAGGTCAATTTGCGCGAACGCGACATCGCCAACATGGGTTTTGCCCGCGCCGCTGACGTTCCCGTCGTCTTGATCGGCGACATCGATCGAGGCGGCGTCATCGCCCAACTGGTCGGAACGAAAGCGGTGCTCGCGCCCGAGGACGCGGCGATGATCGTCGGCTTTCTCGTCAACAAGTTCCGCGGCGACGCGAGCCTGTTTGACGATGGGCTGCGCTTCATCGTCGAGCGCACCGGTTGGCGCGCGCTCGGCCTGATCCCGTTCTTCGCCCCCGCCCATCGCCTTCCCGCCGAGGACGCGGTAGTGCTTGACGACGTGCGCGCAAAGGATCGCGCAGCGGTGACGATCGCCGTGTTGCAGCACGCGCACATCGCCAACTTTGACGATTTCGATCCGCTGCGGCTCGAGCCGAACGTGCGCCTCGTCATGGTGCGGCCGGGCGAGGCGCTCCCGCTCGCCGATCTCATTATCCTGCCCGGCAGCAAGGCGACGATCGCCGACCTCGCCTTCCTGCGCGCGCAAGGCTGGGACATCGATCTTGCCGCCCATGTGCGGCGCGGGGGACGTGTCCTGGGAATTTGCGGCGGCTATCAGATGCTCGGAAAGCGCGTCGCCGATCCCGAAGGCGCCGAGGGACCGCGCGGCGAGGTCGCCGGGCTCGGGCTGCTCGACGTCGAGACGATTCTCGAGGGCGAAAAGTCGCTGCGCTCGATTGCCGGAATCTGCCTCGCCAACGGCGCGCCGTTCTCGGGCTATGAAATGCACATCGGCCGCACGCATGGGCCGGGTTGCGCTGCGCCGCTGCTCCGCTACGCGGACGGGCGCGAGGACGGCGCGATTTCGCCCGATGGGCGCGTCATGGGCGCCTATGCGCACGGCCTGTTCGCCGACGACGCCCAGCGCGCCGCCTGGCTCGCCGCGCTCGGGACGACGTCCGGCCTGGGCTATGAGGCGATGGTCGAGCGCACGCTCGACGAACTCGCGGCGCACCTGGCGGCGCACATCGATCTCGACGCGCTGCTGGCGTTGGCGCGATAGACGTCATCCCGCACCCCATTTCCTCGTCCTGAGGAGCGCCCGATAGGGCGCGTCTCGAAGGACGAGGAAAGGGCCGCGCCGCCGCTTGCCTTCCCCCTCTGGCGGCGGGACAAGAGCTGTCCATTCACTCCCCCTCGCAAGTCCGCCCTGCCCGGCCCTAACCTCTTCTCCATTCCCGCCGGCGCGCCCTTCTTGCCGACGCTGGCGCGGGCGCTGTTCGACGGCGCGCTGATCGAGAGTTTTCCCGGCGCGGGCGGGCCGCTGGCGCTCGCCGACGCGACGATCTACGTGCCGACCCAGCGCGCGGCCGCGGCGCTGGCGCGCGAGTTGGTCTTGGCGAGCGGCGGGGCGAGCCTGATCCTGCCGCGCATCGCCCCGCTCGGCGCCTTCGAGCCGACCCGCGAAGAACTCGGCCTGATCGCCGACGACGACGCGCTGAGCGAAGCCGCGCCGCCGAGTGTTGGCGAGCTCGCCCGGCGGATGACGCTGGCGCGGCTGGTGCGCGCCTGGGGCGAGGCGCTGCGCGGCGCGATTCGCGGCATCGACGCCGAGGGGCGCATGACGTTCGACGTCAGCGAGCCGCCGCTGGTCGCGACCAGTCCGGCCCAAGCGTTCGCGCTCTCTGGCGATCTCGCCGGGCTGATCGACGACTTCATCATCGAGGACGTCGCGCCGGAGCGCCTTGAGACGCTGGTCGCCGACCGCTTCGACCCCTATTGGGGCATCACGCTCGACTTCCTCAAGATCGCTTTCGCGCTTTGGCCTGCCTGGCTCGCCGAGCGCGGCCTCGTCGATCGCGCCCGCCGCGCCGCGCTGACGATCGAAGCCGAAGTTCGCGCGCTCGCGGACGGCGCCGCGCGCGGGCCGACGATCATCGCCGGCTCGACCGGCGCCAATCGCGCCACCGCTCGGCTGATCGCGGCGATCGCCCGCGCGCCACAGGGCGCGGTGGTGTTGCCCGATCTCGACCGCGACCTCGACGACGCGGCCTGGGCGATGCTGGGAGAAGACGGCGACGGCGCAATTGGCGTCGCCGGCCATCCGCAGGCGATCCTGCGCCGGCTGCTGGCGACGATCGGCGTCGAGCGCGGCGCGGTCAGGCCGCTTGGCCTCGTCGACGCGCCGCGCCGCGCCCGCGCGCGCTTCCTCACCGAGGCGCTGCGCCCCGCCGACTCGACCGACCTCTGGGCGCGGCGGCGCGACGAGGCGACAGACGACGGGCTGGCCGACGTCGCGATCATTCTCGCCGCAGACGAAAACGAGGAGGCGTTGGCGCTCGCCGCCGCGATGCGCGAGGCGCTGGAGACGCCGGGACGCACCGCCGCGCTGATCACCCCCGACGTCGCCATCGCCCGCCGCGTCGCCGCCGAACTGACGCGCTGGGGAATCGAGATCGAGGCTTCGGCCGGCCGCACGTTGGGAGAGACCGACGCCGGGGTGCTGGCGCGCCTCGCGTTGGCGGCGGCGGGCGATTTTTCGCCCCTGCCGCTCGCCGCGCTGCTGGCGAACCCGCTGACCTCGCTAGGCCGCACGCGCGAGGCCTACCAAGCCGCGGCGCGCGCGCTGGAAATCGGTGTGCTGCGCATGGTCCTGCCGCCCTCGGGGTTAGAGCGATCAGGGGGCGTTGATTGCACAAGCGCGCGCCGCCGCCAGCGACCGCTACGCTCATCCGGCGCTACGACGGCTCGCCGAGCCCGAGTGGCAAGCCGCGGAAGCGCTGCTCGCCGACGTGACGACGGCGTTTGCACCTTTGCGTGCGCTCGGCGACGCGGCGCCGCTCAGCGATTTCATCGTCGCCCACCGCGACGCGCTTGGCGCACTGAGTTCAGGCGACGGCGACTGGCGCGAGGCGCTGGGCGGGGAAGCGCTCGAAACGCTGTTCGACGCCTGGAGCGACGGCGCCGACCCGGAGTTCCGCTGCAGCCTTGGCGATTACGCTGCGCTGTTCGACGCCGTCGTCGCCGCCGAACGCGCGCCCCCTGGCCGGGCGGCGCATCCGCGTCTGCAAATCCTCGGCCTGCTCGAAGCGCGGCTGCTCGACTTTCGATCTCGCGCTGCTCGCCGGTCTCGACGAGACGGTCTGGCCGCCGGCCGCGACCACCGACGCTTTCCTCAATCGCAAGATGCGCGCCGATCTCGGCCTGTCGCCGCCCGAGCGGCGCATCGGCCAGACCGCGCATGATTTCGTCGCCGCGCTCGGCGCGCCTCAAGTGATCCTCAGCCGCGCCAGGAAGCGTGGCGGCGCGCCGACCGTCGCCTCACGCTTTCTCCAGCGCATGGCCGCCGTCGCCGGCGAGGCGGCGTTCGGCGCGGCGGAGGCGCGCGGCGCACGCTATCTCGCGCTCGCCGAGCGGCTCGACCGTCCCGCCGCCTACCGGCCAATGTTGCGTCCTAAACCGAAGCCGCCCGTTGCGTTGCGACCACGCCGCCTCAGCGTCACGCGCATCGAAACGCTGCGCCGCGACCCCTATGCGATCTATGCCGAGACAATCCTCGGCCTTGCACCGCTCGCGCCGATTGCGCCTGCCGCCGGCCCGCGCGAGATCGGCAATATCTGGCATGCCGTGCTGCAAGCGTTCAGCGAGAGCGTCGGCGACGGGCGCCGCCAGCCGACGCGCAGGCGCGCCTCGCCGCCTTTGCCGCGGCCCAATTCGCGCCGCTGCTGGCCGACCCAAATTTCCGCGCGACCCGCTGGCCACGTGTCCTCAGCGGGCTCAGCGCCTTCCTCAGTTTCGACGCCGCGCGCCGGCGCGGCGCCACGCGCATTCTGGTCGAGCGGGCGGGCAAGTTCGAGTTCAAGCTCGCCGATGGCTCACCCTTCACGCTTACCGCGCGCGCCGACCGCATCGAGCTCGTCGCCGGCGGCGCGGCGCTAATCGATTATAAGACCGGCGCGCCGCCGGGCCCGCGCGAGGTCGAAATCGGCCTTGCGCCGCAACTGACGCTGTCGGCCAAGATGCTCGCCGAGGGCGCATTCCGCGACGCGCCGGCGGTGGAAGTGGTCGAGGCGCTCTATTTCAAGCTCGGCGGCGCCAAGGGCGGCGAAGAGAAGCGGCTGAAGCCGGCGGGTCTCGCGGCAATGGTCGCCGAGCATTTCGCCGGCCTGCTCGAGCTGCTTGAGCAATTCGCCGACGTGGACACGCCCTACTTACCGCGCGTCATGCCCAAGTTCGCGTCACGCGCCGGCGACTACGATCATCTCGCGCGGGTCAAGGAATGGTCGGCGACCGGCGGCCAGTCCGAAGAAACGACAGCGGAGGAGACATGAGCGGCACGCTCAACATCCCGCTGCCAGTTCTCGAGCGACAGCGCAGCGCCGCCGATCCGGCAAGGTCGGCCTGGGTCTCGGCCAACGCCGGCTCGGGCAAGACGCATGTTCTGACGCAGCGGGTTCTGCGCCTGTTGCTCGCCGGGGTCGCGCCTTCGGCGATCCTCTGCCTGACCTTCACCAAAACCGCCGCCGCCAACATGGCGGCCAAAGTGTTCGAGACGCTCGCGTCATGGACCGGCCTCGACGACGCGGTGCTGATCGGCAAAATCGTCGAGCTCGGCGCGCCCGCGCCAAGCGTGGCCGCGCTCGCCTTCGCTCGCCGCCTGTTCGCGCGCGCGATCGAGACGCCGGGCGGATTGAAGATCCAGACCATCCACGCCTTCTGCGAGCGTCTGCTGCACCTATTTCCCTTCGAGGCCAATGTCGCGGCCGGCTTTCGCGTCGCCGACGACCGCGAAGCCGGCTTGCTGCTCGACCAGGCGCGCGCCAGAGCTTTCGCCGACGCTTTCACCAAACCGGGCGGCGAAGCGGCGATCGCCCGCGTCGCGCGCGAGGCCGGCGGCGAGGCCTTCGACGATCTGATCGGCGAGACGCTGGCGCGGCGCGCGCGGCTGGAGGCGATCGGCGACGAGGTCGCCTATGACGCGGCGCTCAGGCATGCGCTTGATCTTGGGCCGGGCGACAGCAGCGAGACTATCAAGCGCAAAATCGTCGTCACCCGCGAGCAATGGCCGCAATGGGCCGAGCGGCTGGCGCAGGGCAGCGCCAAGGATCAAGGCGTCGCCGCCGACCTCGACCGCGCCTTCGCCGCCGGCGATGACCTCGAGCGCAGCATTGAGGCCTATTTCGACGCCTTCTTCACCCGCGAGGGCAAACCGCGCGGCGGCGCGTCGGGCCAGCTCGTCACGCAGACGCTGGCCAAGCGCGCGCCCGACTTGCCCGAGCGGCTCGCCATCGAACAGGAGCGCCTCATCGCGATGCGCGACCGGCTGCGCAGCGCCGAGGCGCTGGAGCGTAGCGTCGCGCTCTATACGATCGCCACCGGGGTGCTGAAGCGCTACGCCGCGCTCAAGGGCGCGCGCGGTCTGCTTGATTACGAGGATCTGATCGCCCGAACGCGCGCGTTGCTCGAGCGCGCTGACGCGGCTTGGGTGCTCTATAAGCTCGACGCGGCGGTTGAGCACATCCTGGTCGATGAGGCGCAAGACACCTCGCCCGCGCAATGGGCGATCCTGACCAAGCTGTGCGAAGAATTCCTCTCGGGCGCCGGCGCGCGCGGCGGCCCGCGCACGGTCTTTGCCGTTGGCGACGAGAAGCAGTCGATCTTCTCTTTCCAGGGCGCCGCGCCATACATGTTTTCGCAGATGCGCCGCACGCTGGAAGGCCGCCACGACAAGGCCGGCCTGCCCTTTGCTTCGGTTCAGCTCGCCATGTCGTTCCGTTCGGCGCCGACGATCCTTAAGGGCGTCGACCTTGTGTTCGCCGAGGAGAACGCCTGGCGTGGGCTAACCGGCGAGCCGATCAAACCGCCGCCGCACGAGGCGCTGCGCGCCGACATGCCCGGCCTGATCGAGCTGTGGCCGACGATCGCCGGAGTCAAAGCGCCCGACCGTGAAGAGTGGCGCATGCCGCTCGATGAACTCGGCAGGGCGGAGCCCGCGGTCCTCGCCGCGCGCCGCATCGCGGCGGTCATCAAGGGCTGGTTGACGCCCGGCTCTCCCGAGCGGGTTGTCGATGTCGAAACGGGCGGCGCGCGCCCGATCGCGGCGGGCGACGTCCTTATCCTGGTGCGCTCGCGCGGCGCCTTCTTCGAGGCGATGATCCGCGCGCTCAAGGAGAACAATATCCCAACCGCCGGCGCCGACCGGCTCAAGCTCAATGAATTGCTCGCCGTGATGGACCTCGTCGCCGCCGGCCGCGCCGCGCTCCTGCCCGAGGACGACCTGACGCTGGCGACTGTGCTGAAGTCGCCGCTGATTGGCCTCGACGACGACGACCTCGTCAAGATTGCGCCCGAACGGCCCGGCTCACTCCATGCGGCGCTCGGCGCGGCCAGCAAAGCGCCCTTCGTCACGGCGCAGGAGCGGCTGGAGGCGTGGCGAACACGCGCGCAGGCGCGAACCCCCTTCACTTTCTACGCCACGCTGCTCGGGGCCGAAGGCGGACGGCGTGCGCTGCTTGAGCGGCTCGGCCCCGAGGCGGCGGACGCGATCGACGAGTTCATGGCGCTGGCGCTCGCCCATGAGCGTGAGCAGGCGCCGTCGCTGGTCGATTTTCTCGCCGAGATCGAAGCCGCCGATACGCCGATCAAGCGCGACATGGAGGCGCGTAGCGAGGGCGTGCGGGTGATGACGGTGCACGGCGCCAAAGGATTGGAGGCGCCGATCGTCATTCTCCCCGACACGTGCTCGTCGGCGTTCGGCGGCAAGCCGGCGCGATTGATCGACCTTGGCGAGGCCGAGGACGAGGCGCCGACGCTGTTCGTCTGGGCGACCCGAAAGGGCGAAGATTCCGCTCCCCTCGCCGCCGCGCGCGAGCGACGGCGGCAGGCAGACGCGGGCGAACATCGCCGGCTGCTGTATGTGGCGATGACGCGCGCTGCGCAGCGCCTGATCGTCGCCGGCCACCACGGCGTCAAAGGGCCCGGCGAGGATAATTGGCGCGCGCTGATTGCGGCCGGTCTCGCCGACGTTCTGCAACCCGCCCCGTCGCCGTGGGACGCGAGCGAGACGATCCTGCGGTTTGGAGCGACGCCCGCCGCCGGCGCGGACGTCGCAGGGGCGCCAGCGCCGCAGACCGTTGACGACCCGGCGTGGCTACGCCGTGCAGCGCCGGCCGAGGCGACGACGACGCCGCTGAGCCCGTCACGCGCCGCAGCCCTCCCGTCCAGCAGTGAGGCCGGCCGGGCGCGCCGCCAGGCGGGCGCGCTGATCCACGCGCTGCTGCAGCGCCTGCCCGAACTTGCGCCCGAGCGCCGCCGCGCCGCCGCTGAGCGCTTCCTTGCGACCCAAGGCGCAATGCTCGACGCGGCGACGCGCGCCGAACTCGTTGAGCGCGCCTTGGCGACGCTCGGGCGTCCCGAACTCGCGCCGCTGTTCGCGCCCGGCTCGCGGGCCGAAGTTGCGATTGGCGGCGCTCTGGCGCGTGCAGGCCGCGCTGCGCTGCCCATCTCGGGCCGGATCGACCGTCTCGCGGTCGCGCCCGACGCGGTCTATCTCGCCGACTACAAGAACAGCGCCCGCCCCGCCGCCAATCCGCCGGCCTATGTGACGCAGCTCGCACTCTACCGTGCGGCGCTGAGTTCGCTCTATCCGGACCGCCCGATTCGCGCCCACCTGATTTGGCTTGCGGGGAGCGAAACGGTCGAGATCGAGGGGGCCGAACTCGACGCGGCGCTCGCTACGGTTCTCGCCGCAAGCTGACAAGAGGCTGACGAATTGGGCCGGAAATCACAGCACAATCAAGCCCTTCGTCCTTTGCATTGCCCTATCGGAGCCGTGATGAGGCCGTATTTGGTCTCCTAGACTACCCCCATGACGAACAGCGTAAGACGGCAGCGTACCAGCCGGCGCATCGCATCAGAGGGTGAGCAGCCCCAGCCCGGCGCCGGGCGTAACAGTATTGTCGGCCTCGCCGCCGCTTGTGTCGGCGCGGCCGCGCTCGCGACTTCGAGCGCCAGCTTCGGTCAGATCGCCACGCCGCAGGCGCAGGCGACGACCGCGCCGGCGGCCCCAGCTCAAGATCAGACGACCCCGACCGCGGGGCCGACGACGCCGCCAGGCATGGTTCGCTACGACCATCCGATCATGGTGGACGGCCACCTTGTCCTATGGCGTGGCGCCTGGCGCAGCCGGGTCAAGGCCGCGGTTCAGGCGCCGAGCGAGGCTCGCAGCGTCGCCGCTCCGCCTCCCGCGCCGCCACCGCAGCGCCAGCATGGATTGGCCGTGCTCGCCGACCCCGACGATTCCTGCGCGACGCGCATCGCGGGAGAACTTGCCGCCGCGCTACACGTCGATGGCGGCGGCGCCCATGTCCTTGCCGGACGCGTCTCGGTAAGCGCGCTGGCCACCGCGGTTCAGGGCGACAGCGCCGATCTCGCGATCGCCCCGCTCGACGCGCTGCTCGCCCATCCCGAGACCAGCGCCGGCTGGCGCGAGCGCGCGCCCTACATCGCGCGGCTGCCCGGCGAACCGGTCGAAATCATCGCCTCGCGCGACATCACGGATGTGCGCCAACTCGCGGGGCGCAACGTCGGCTATGGCCCGACCGACAGCGCGGACGCCACGAGCGCGACGATCATCTTCGGCGCGCTCGGCATTGCGCCGCAACCGGCCTACGCGCCGCTCGCCGCCGAACTCAGCGATCTTTCCGCCGGCAAGCTCGCCGCCGTTGTCGTGGTTGACGGGCGCTGTTCGAGCGCGATCGCCAGCTTTGGCGGCGACCATCGCTTCCACGAGGTCGCGGTGCACTGGTCCCCGGCGCTCAAGATGCTCTACGCGCCGGCGCGACTGAGCGCGAAGGATCGCCCCAACCTGATCGACGCCGAGCAGAAAATCGACTCCATCAATGCGCCGCGCGCGCTGATCGCGCTCGACGCCGCGCCCGACACGCCGCGTGCGGCGGCGGCGGCGGCGGTGACGAAATCCCTTTTCGACGGGTTCGATCGCTTGCAGGAGCCCGGCAAAGACGAGGCTTGGCGCGCGGTGAACCTTGCGGCGAGCGCGCCCTGGCCACGCCTCAAGGCCGCGCAGGCCTGGGTCGACGACGTCGCCACGCCGGCAAATTCTTCGCTGGAAGCATTTCGCTCGGTCGCGCGCAGCGCCGCGAGCGCCACGGACGGCCCAGCGCCGCAGGATTCCGATCGCCTTTTCGACAGCTTGATGCGTTGGCGGGGGACAGAACAATAACAGGAGGCGCGTGATGCCGATCTTGCTGAAGTCCGTCGCCGGCGCGTTCGCTGGCCTCGTCGTGGGAACTGTTGGTCTGGCGCTCTGGGCGCCAGACGAAAGGAAAACGGTCGAGGCGCGTCCGGTCCTCGCTCAGCCGCTGGGGGTCGCCATAGCGGCGCCCGCGAGCGTACCCGCCAGCGTAGAGGCGGCCGGACTCGACAAGCTGGCGCAGGCCAAGCTGGCGCAGGCCATGGGCGGCTCGGCTGCGCCGGGTTTGGCGACGCCAGGCTCTCCAGCGCCAGGCTCGCCAACGCGCGGCTTGGAGCTAACGCCACTCAACGCCAGCCTCACTGGCCCGAACGACGACGCGCTGCGGCTGAGGGCGCAGGGCCTGGTGGCGCTCGCCGACGGCGACGTCGCCGAGGCGCGCGCCTTTCTCGAGCGGGCCTCCGAATCAGGCGACGCGCGCGCGCTGCTGGTGCTCGGCGACACTTACGACCCAAGCACCTTGGCGCGCCTCGGCGCGATCGGCCTCAAGGGCGACGTCGCGCGCGCGCGCGACTACTACGCACGGGCGAGCGAGGCTGGCCTGAGCGCGGCGCGTCCACGCCTCGCCGCCGCCGAGTTCTCGCAATAACCAACGTCATTGCGAGCGCAAGCGTAGCAATCCAGCGGTGAAATAGCGGCGGCCGAAGCGTGGATTGCTTCGCCGCTTCGCGTCTCGCAATGACGATTGGAGGGCTTTAGCGATCGACCCGCGACAAGACGGCGCTCAGCGGGTCGCTGGTCCAGGCGACATTGACGAAGTCCTCGTGCTTGACGTCGCCCGAGTCGACGAAGGCGACCACGCCCGGCCTGAGTCCGTCGGGCATGCCGTCTTCGGCGTGGATGCCCTCGCGCTGGAGCCGATCGCGTAAAGCGAGGTTCTCGTCGTGGGTCGAGGTCGAATAGGCGCTGACGAAGAAGGCGCCGTTATGCGCCGACTCGATCCAGTGCGCGAACTTGTCCTCTTCGCCGTAGAGCGCATCGAGCAGGACGACGCCGCGCACGCGATCGCCCGCGCCCCCCTCGGCCAGCGAATAGGCGGCGGGCATGTAGCCGCCGCTATAGGCGACGACGATCACCGGCATGCGGCGGAAGGCGCCGCGCGCGGCGTTGGGGTAAAGCTCGGCGAGCTTGCCCTCCGCCTCGTCGAGGAACTGCGCGAAGGCGCCGGGGCGCCAGAAATTGCCGGCGCTCGAATCCTGCGCGTCGACCGCGAGCTGCGGCGCGACCATGACCGCGTTGAGATTCGATTGCGCGAGCTGGCGCACCGCCTGCTGGCGATCGACGACATCGCGCGCCAGGATCGTCTGGTTGCCGTGGAAAAAGACGACGATGACGCCCGAGCGATTGGGATCGAAATCGGGGCCAGCGGCGAGTAGCACGCGCCGGTCGCTGTAGGTCGTGTCCTCGAACAACAGGCCGCCGCGCGGCGAGGTGTGAGCGAGCCGGCCATCGGCGTTGGCGTCCATGAAGGGCTTGGCCCGTTCATTGGTGTCGGCGTCGGCGGGAATGATGCCGTGATAGGGAAACGCCGAGTTGCGGAACGTGGCGTAGGCGACCTCGCCGCCGCCCGCCGCCTGCATCTGTGTGCCCGAGCCAGTTGTCAGAGCGGCTTGGGGCCCCGACCCCGCGTTACAACCGGCTAGCGCCAGCGCCAGGCCGACCCCGGCCGCACATGGAAAAACGCGACCTGGCCGAACGCTCATCGCGGGACCCCCGTCTCGTTCAGCCGCCGACTTAAGCAACGCGTCGCGGCGCAGACCCAGATATTACCCCGAAGAATGCGGGCAGCGCCAGCAGGTAGGCGCAGCCGGCGATCTCGATGACCGAGCCGAGGCCGAAATTGGTGGCGATCACCGGCGCCGCGGCGGCGCCGATCACCGAGAAACAGCCGTTGACGCCCCAGGCCCAGATGAACAGGTGCTCTTTGCCGAGCCGACCGAGCGTCGTCATGGCGGTCGGCATCGGGAAGCCCATCAGGAAGGCCGGCGGGGCGATGAAAGCGAAGCACAGCGCGAGCCGCGCCAGATACGGCAGCGCGCCGATCGCATCGAGCGCGTCGTTGAGGAAGAGAGCGTAGCCGATCAGCAGCGCGCCGATCGCCAGGAACAGCCCGGGCATGAAGACGCGCATGATCGGCAGGATGCGCTCGGAGAGCAGCGCGCCGAGGCCCGAAAAGACCAGCATGCCGGTGATCAGGATCGAGGCCGAGACGGTCGGATTGCCCAGCGCCATGACGAAATGGGCGATCAGCCCGACCTCGACCATGATGTAACCGGCGCCGAGGCAGGCGAAATAGACGACGCTGAGCGCCTTGCCGGGCGTTTTGGCGAAGATCGTGCGCCAGCCCCACAGGATCGGGATCGCCAGCAGCGCCGCGGCGGCGATGCAGGCGACGCCAAGCGTCGCCCAGATCAGGAGATAGCCCCATTCGTCCTGCAACGGCTCGAGCCGGTCGGGATCGAACAGCACCTGCGGCAGATCCTTGGTCTTCACATAGGCGGCGAAATAGGGCGCGTCATTGGTCAGCTTGCGGGTGTTGAAGACGTAGCGCGCGGCGATTTCGCTCCAGCCGCCGTTGACCAGCGTGTGCCAGGCAAGGCGTCCCATGACGGTCGAGGGCAGCGCGCCTTCGTCGGCCCCGGGTGGGCCGCCGGGGGGCGCGCCAGTCGCGTCATCGGGCGGCGCGGTCGGGTCGACGTCCGTCTTGTCCGGGCCGCTCGGCGCGCCGTTCTCGGGCGCGGAGAAGAACTGCGCGACATAGCCGCTCAGCGTGCGGTCGGTCTGCGAGCCGTCGTAGAAGTAGCCGGGCGAGTAGATCTCGTCGAATGACAGATCGTGGGTATATTTGCGCAGCGTCGTGATCTCGTCGGCGGTGAAGCCACCGCGCTTGTAGAGCACGGTGGCGGTCGACAGATACGACGAAGCGACAAAGAACGAGTTCGGCCATCCGGTCGCCATCGAGCGCCCGCGAGGCGGCCGCCATCGTCGTGTAGAGCTTGAGCACCGACTTGGGCGGTTCTTCCTTGTTCCAGATGGTGACCGACAGCACACCGCCCGGAGCGAGGGCGCGCATGTAGGTTTCCATCGCCTCCTCGGTGTAGGCGAACTTCTCAACCACCGCGAAACCGCCCGGATTCGAGAGGCCGGTAGAATCGGCGAGGCTGAGGTCGATGACGTCGAACTTTTCTTTCGTCTGCGCGAGGAAATGGCGCCCCTCGTAGTCGATGACCCGCACCTTGCTCAAAATGTCGTCGGTGAACGTCGTGAACACCGGGCTGCGGAAGGCGGTGAGGATGGCGCGGTTGCCTTCGGCGACCGTGATGTCCTTGGAGCCTGAGGCGAGCGCGACCTCGGTCGAGATGCCGCCGCCGAACTGGACGACGAAAGTCTTGGGCGCCTTCTTGATGATGTAGGGGTAGTCCATCGGCAGGTAATGGAAGTAGGCCGCTTCCTTGGCGTTCAGATGGCGCATGACGCCGATCGGACCGTCGCTGTCGATGTACAGGCCCATATAGGCGTTAGCCGGCATCTCAGGCAGGTTGAAACCGGCGTTGTCGGAGAGGCCCGGCGCGAAATGCAGATACGAGGTCGTGTAGGCCTGGAGGAAGCCGAACGGCGACCAGCTCTCGTAGACCTCCTTCGCCTCGGGCAAGCGCCGCGCGTAGGAAGCGCCCTTGTAGTCGTTGACCGCGAGCCGTGACAGGCCGAGCGCCGGGGCGGCGACAAAATGGCCGCCGAAGGCGACCACCGCGGCGAGAACGAAGGGAATGAGCGCGCCGCGCGCGCCGGGGATGAAGCTCCAGGCGATGCAGGCGGCGAACCACAGCGCGAGCGGCGCGGCGATCAGATCGACCGGCGGAAAGACATACATCGCGCCAAGGAACACGAGACCGCTGAGGCCTGAGCCGGCAAGATCGGCGAAATAGACGCGCCCGAAGGTTTTGTTGCTCTTGAGGAAGACGCAGCCGAGGAAGACGGCTCCGCCGAGAAACGGCGCGAGCGACGCGAAGAAAATCTCGGCCAGCTTCCATTTCTGGTTGGGATCGGAGATCAGATAAATCGGATTGAAGCCGAGCTGCTGGATGTAGAGGTTCGCGGCGACCGCCAATGGCCCCATCAGGCCGAGCCCGGTCGAGGCGATGCCCAGCCAATGGCGCGCGAACCAATTCTTGGCGATCGCCATCACCGCACTGGTGAGGCCAAAGCCAAGCATGGCGAGTGAAACCACCAGCGAGCCGAAATGCGTCCAATTGCCGACGGCAAAGACGCGCATAATGTCGATCTGCAGCGCGATCACCGAACCCGCGCCGAGGCCAACCGCGAGATAAAGCGCAAGACGGCCGCGCGGGCTCAGCTCGACGTCGCCCTCGCTCGTCGTCGCCACGACCGTCTCGACGCGCTTATCCATGCGCGAGACTCCTGCCGGACGTCAGCGGCCCCCGCCCCGCGTCAGCAAGGCGGAGGGCAAGCAAATCGGCAGCGAGCGCGATCAATTGTTGTGCGTGCCCTTGATGACGTCGCCTTCGAGCTTGGTGAAGGGAACGAAGGGGACGATGCGCCCGCCGTAGATGTCGGAGCGCGCGACGGTGATCGTGCCGTCGTCGCCCTTTGTCTTGACGACCTTGAGCACGCGTTGGGCGCCGGGCGGCCCAACCGGGATGACCATGATGCCGCCGGCCTTGAGCTGCTGGAGCAGCGGCGGCGGCACGTGGTCGATGCCGCAGGTGACGATGATCTTGTCGAAGATCAACTGGCTCGCCTCAGCCGGCGTCGCCTGCGCGACCGGGACCGGGCCGCCTGAGACCGGTGCGGCGGGGGTCGCCTGAGCCATCGGGCTCGCCGGGGCCATTGGACTGGCCGGAGTCGTGGGGGTCGCCTGAGCCATCGGAGTTGCCGCCGGCGTCGGCGTTGTGGCCGGCGCGGCGGCCGCCTCTTCGACCCAACCGTAATAGCCGTCGGCGTTGTGGGTGTGGATCGCCGAGAACTCGTTGTAACCGTCGGCGATCAGGCCGTCGTAGATGCCGCGCGTGCGCTCGGCGAGCGGCTTGATGATTTCGACCGTGTAGACTTGGTCGGTCAGGTGCGAGAGATAGGCCGACTGGTAGCCCGAGCCGGTGCCGACCTCCAGAACCTTCTCGCCCTGCTTGGGATCGATCGTCGAGGTCATGCGACCGACGATGTGCGGGCCTGAGATCGTCACGCCGTAGCCGATGTCGAGGAAGGCGTGCTCATAGGCGCGGCCGAGATTCTGCTGCAGCACGAATTTTTCGCGCGGGGTGAGCAGGAAGGCGCGCTTGTGGCGAATGTCCCAGATGTCTTCGTTGCGCACCATGGCGCCGAAGCGATCGAAGCGCTCGCCGAGGTACTTGGGATCCTCGCCGCGCACGGAGACGCCCCATTCGATGAACTTTTCCCGACTGTCCATCGGCGGGTCCATGTCGAACGTGAAAGGCGTCGGCACCTTGGCGAACGCAAAACGCGGAATGAGCGTACTGCCCATCAACCCGGCGGCGCCGGCCAGAAATTGTCGTCGCTCCACGAAGGCCTCCTCGGACGAAGCAGGAAAGGTCAGATGCTGGGCCTGATAGCGCAAAACGAAGGGAAACGCGACTGCCGAATTGCTCAAAAACGACAGCTCGCGAACCGTTGCGGCAGACCGTTCAGCGGCCGGCCGTGGATTCGCTTGGGGCGAGTTCCAGCGCGCGGCCGAATGGCAGGGCAATGAGGCGGGGCGAAGGCGTCGGGGCGGCGAATTCCGGCCCGCCGCCGATATGAATCACCGCCCCTTCCCGGCTGACCAGCGCATAGAGCGTCGCGGCGGCGCGTGGGTCGAGGCGGATACAGCCGTGCGAGGCTGGCCGACCGAGCCGATCGGTCTCCAAAGTCCCGTGAATTGCGTATTGGCCATGGAAGAAGATCGAATACGGCATCGGCTCGTTGCCGTATTTCCACGAGTGGACCATCGGATAGAGCGCGTAAGGGCGGAACTCGCCGCGCGGCGTCGCGCGGCCGAGCCCGCCCGAGGAGATCGGCCATTCGTAGGTTTCTCCGCTCGCGGCGGCGACGCGCATGACCTGGCCGCCGAGATCGACGACGATCTGCACCCCCGCCGCTTGCGCCTCGGCCACGCCCCCGAACAGGGCGAAGGCGAGCGCCAGAGCGCGAACCAAACGCATTCCCGCTTCCCCAGCCAATGCGGTCGCGCCTTCAGGGCGCCGATTCGGCGCCCCGTGGCGGCTCTGCAATGGGCTTCTTCATGGCGCCCTTGGCGCGAGCGCGCAATCGTGATCCTGCAAATCCTCGGCATGGCCGCCGGCGGCAAGCTCGGCGCGGTCGGCCAGCAGAATGAATCCCAGCTGGCCGGCGAATGTCGCGCCGACCACCGCCAGCGTCTCCTGCCCCATCCGCGCTTTTGCCTCGGGAACGCCTTCGGCCAGCAGGTTCAGCGGGCGTACCCCGGCAAGATCGTCGCTGAGGACCCGGCGCGCCCAATAGACGCGCCCCTTCAACGGCGCCGCCATCGGCCGCCAGGTCTCGTCAATTGCGCCTTGAGCGTCCGCGAGCGCAGCCGCGACGCCTGCGTCGAGGCAATCGACGTGGAGGTGAAACTGGTCCTGGCTGCGCGCGAATTGCGAATTGAGCGCGATCGCCGTCGCCTCTCGCGGCAACGGTCGACCAAGCCGCGCAGCGAGCGCGTTGCGCGCGCTCCAGGCGAAGGCGAAATAGTCGGGCGCGGCGGGGTCGAGCAGCAACGGATCCTCGATCCCGGTCACGCGGCGGGTCGGGATGGCGAGGAACTGGGCGCGGCCGACCAGGTCCTTGAGCAGCGCGGCGCCCGCCTCCTCGCCGTGCGAAAGGTCGATGCGTTCGCATGGCGCCGGCCCCTGCCCCGCCTCGGCATGCGGCGCGCAAGCGCTATGAACAATCGTCCACAGCGCCATTCGGTCGGCGCGGGCGGGCGCGGCGAATGCGAGAACGAGGAGCACGGCGGCAAGTGGCGCGTAGGCGGCCCTCATCCTGAACGACTCCCCTGGGGCGCCTTGTCGATCGTCTCGCCCGGACCCAGGCTATATGATAGCGTTTCCAATCTGATGACATAATCGACCCGTTCGTGAGGCAAGCGCACGGGCCGGCTGACGAAAACGCGGAGGACGAACATGCGCGGCGACCCGAAAGTCATCGAATTTTTGAACAAGGCGCTGCGCCACGAGCTCACCGCGGTCAATCAATATTGGTTGCACTACCGCATCCTCGACAATTGGGGCTTCAAGGATCTCGCCAAGACGTGGCGCAAGGAATCGATCGAGGAGATGCAGCACGCCGACCTTCTGGTGGCGCGCATCCTGTTCCTCGAAGGCCAGCCGAGCATGCAGTCGCTCGACCAATTGCGAATCGGCAAGAGCGTCAAAGAAGTCCTTCAATGCGACCTCGCGGCGGAAGTCGACGCGCGCAAGCTCTATCTCGAGGCGGCGCAATATTGCATGTCGGCGAACGACCGCGTGTCGAAGAACCTGTTCGAGCAACTAACGCAGGACGAGGAACACCACATCGATTTCCTCGAAACCCAGCTCGAACTGATCGCCCAGGTCGGCGCCGAGCTCTATGCGCAAAAGCACATGGGCGGGTTGGAGGAGTAGGCGCGGATTGCCCTTCTCCGCGCAGCGGAGAAGGGGTCGCCCCTCAAATATGGATCGCCCGTTTCGCGACCGCCATCGCAGCTTCTTTGACCGCTTCCGACATCGTCGGATGGGCGTGGCAGGTGCGGGCCAAGTCTTCGGCCGAGCCGCCGAACTCCATCAGCACCGCCGCCTCATGGATCATCTCGCCGGCGCCGAAGCCGACGATATGCGCGCCGAGCACGCGGTCGCTGGTCGCATCCGCTAGAATTTTGACGAAGCCCTCAGTGTGGCGCATCGCGCGCGCACGGCCATTGGCGGTGAAGGGGAACTTCCCGACTGCGTAAGCGACGCCGGCCGCCTTCAACTCCTCCTCGGTCTTGCCGACCGAAGCGATTTCCGGGCTGGTGTAAACAACGGCGGGTATCACGTCGTAGTTCACGTGGCCCGCCTGGCCCGCGAGAATTCTCGGCGAGCGCGACGCCCTCGTCTTCGGCCTTGTGGGCGAGCATCGGCCCGCGCACCGCGTCGCCGATTGCGTAGATTCCCGGAACATTGGTGGCGAAATGGCCATCGATGACAACTTGGCCGCGCTCGGTCTTGACGCCGAGGGCCTCCAGCCCGAGCCCCTGCGTAAAGGGACGCCGGCCAATCGCCACCAGCACGACGTCGGCTTCGAGCGCGATCGGCGCGCCGCCCGCCGCCGGCTCGATCGTCGCCGTGAGGCCAGCGGCGCTCTTTTCGACTTTCGCGACCTTGTGGCCGAGGTGGAACTTGAAGCCCTGCTTCTCCAGCATGCGGTGGAACTGCTTGCAGACCTCGCCATCCATGCCCGGCAGGATGCGGTCGAGGAATTCGACCACGATCACTTCCGCACCGAGCCGCCGCCACACCGAGCCGAGCTCGAGGCCGATGACGCCGGCGCCGACGACAATCAGCTTCTTGGGCGGCTGGGCGAGCCGGAGGGCGCCCTCCGAGGAGACGATGGTCTGTTCGTCGATCTCGACGCCGGGCAGTCGCGCGACGTCGGAGCCGGTGGCGATGACGATCGACTTCGCCTCATGCTTTGTCTCGGCGCCGTCGGCCGCTTTGACGATGACTTCGCCCGGCGCGGCGATCCGCCCCTCGCCCTTCAGCCAGTCGATCTTGTTCTTCTTGAACAGGAAGGCGACGCCGTTGACGTTGGCCGCCACCGTGTCGTCCTTGTGCTTCATCATCGTGGGAAGATCGAGGGTGGGCGGCGGGACGACGACGCCGAGCGGCGCCATCCCATGACCGGCCTCCTCGAACATCTCGGATGCGTAAAGCAGCGCCTTTGACGGGATGCAGCCGATGTTGAGGCAGGTCCCGCCCAGCGTCTTGCTCTTCTCAACGACGCCGACCTTCATACCGAGTTGCGCGGCGCGGATCGCGCAGACATAGCCGCCGGGGCCGGAGCCGATGATGATCAGGTCGTAGGACATAACGGCTCTCTATTGTGATCGAGCGCGATTTGGCGCGTCAATGCTTGTAGGGTTGTGTCATGGTCCAGTGTGTCACAAAATCGGGATCGACGACGACTTCGCCCGTCGAGCGAAGCCGATATTCGCCCGGAGCCGCGCGCGCGAACACCTTCATGTCTGGCGGCAGAGACAGCTTTTGGCCCGCGTGCATGCCGCGGCACTCGATGGTGACGCCAACCTTGCCGTCCACCGCAGTTATGGCTCCGTAGAATTGGACTTGCCTCTTCACCGTTTTCCCGTCCGCCGCAACGTAGGTTATGCCCGCGATCACAATCTTCCCGATCGCCGCCTCGGCGATCTCCTGATCCCATGGCCGCCATCGTTCCTCCGAGTCGGACCGCGACTGCTCGTCTTTCATCGGCAACCCCGAGCCTAAGCCAGTTCCCGCTTCCCGCCAGAAGTCCTCTTATTCGCTTTCACGGGCGTTGATCGGCGCGCTCCACGTCACCGTCGGCCGGGCTATCGACCTCCGCTCGCTTTTCCTGTTCAACCGCTCACGCGAAGGCGAGACGGTAGAGCATCATCAGCAAGCCGATGAGCGAAAACGCCCACAACGCGGTGCGCAGATAAATCCAGCCGAGCACATAGGCCGGCAGGTAGAGCAACCGCGCGATGATCCACAATGTCGCGCCGAGCGCGCCGACGCCGCCCGCATGCTGGGTGACGATCAGGGCCAAGGCGACGGCGATAAACGGCGGGTAGTTCTCCATGTAGTTCGCCAAGGCCCGCCGTGCGCGCCCGCAGGCCGACCCTTTCGCCGCCGCGGTCTCGTCGCGCGGCGTGAACAGCCAGGCGTCGCCGAATTCCGCTCGCGTCGTCAGAATTTGCGTGAAGAGGAAGATGAACCAGAGAACGACGCTCAGTTCCAGACAAAGAATTTCGCTCATTGTTGCCCCCCGTTTTGTGTTCGCTCGACTTACAAGTCCAGCACCAGCCGCGCCGGGTCCTCGAGCGCCTCTTTGACGCGCACCAGGAAGGTCACCGCCTCTTTGCCGTCGACGACGCGGTGGTCGTAGGAGAGCGCCAGATACATCATCGGCCGGATTTCGACTTTGCCGTCGATCGCGACCGGGCGCTCCTGAATCTTGTGCATGCCGAGAATGCCGGACTGCGGCGCGTTGAGGATCGGCGTCGACATCAGTGAACCATAGATGCCGCCGTTGGTGATGGTGAAGGTGCCGCCCTGCATCTCCTCGATCTTCAGCGATCCCTCGCGCGCGCGCTTGCCATAGTCGGCGATCGACTTCTCGATTTGCGCGACCGACAGCGCGTCGCAATCGCGCACCACCGGCACCACTAGCCCCTTCTCGGTGCCGACTGCGATGCCGAGGTGATAATAGTTCTTGAACACGAGGTCGGCGCCGTCGATCTCGGCGTTGACCGCCGGGATTTCCTTCAGCCCCTGCACGCAGGCTTTGACGAACAGGCCCATGAAGCCGAGCTTGACGCCGTGCTTCTTCTCGAACGCTTCCTTGTAATGCGAGCGCAGCGCCATCACCGCGCTCATATCGACCTCGTTGAAGGTCGTCAGCATGGCGGCGGTGTTCTGCGCGTCCTTGAGGCGGCGGGCGATGGTCTGGCGCAGCTTGGTCATCCGCACCCGCTCTTCGCGCGAGGCGTCATCGGGCGGCGACGGGGCGCGCAAGGCGACAGGTGGCGGCGCTGCGACCGACAGGGCAGCGACTGGCGCCGGCGCAACGGGCGTGGGCGCGCTGGCGGGCGCCTCAATCACGTCGCCCTTGAGCACCTGACCGCGCTTGCCGCTGCCCGCGACCTCGGCGAGATCGACGCCCTTCTCGCTCGCGAGCTTGGCGGCGGCGGGCGCGGGCGGCATTGCGGTCGCCGCAGCGCGCGGGGCGGCAGGCGCAGCAGCGGGAGCGGCGACAGGCCCAGCGGGTTTGGCGGCGGGCGCGGCGGGCTTGGCGGCGGCAGCCCCGCCGTCCGTCGACAGGCCGCCGAGCAGCGCGCCGATCGCCACCGTCTGTCCCGTTTCGGCGGTAATCTCGCTCAGTACGCCAGCGGCCGGCGCGTTGACCTCGAGCGTCACCTTGTCGGTCTCCAGTTCGACCAGCGGCTCGTCGGCTTTGACCGCCTCGCCCTTCTGCTTGAACCATTTGCCGACGGTCGCTTCGGAAATCGACTCGCCGAGCGCCGGGACACGAATTTCAGTGACCATGGGACTTTCGCGCCGCGAGCGGCGCCCTTCTCTTCACGGGGAAATGGTGGACACCGCGGCGCGCGGCTCGACGGGACGCAGGGCTGCGTCGGGCATGAGATAGTTGTGATAGGCGTAGCCGCGCCGCGCGACGATCAGCGGATCGCGCGCCTGCAAAGCCTCGATTTCGCCCGCTGAGTCCGCCTCCATGATCGCCACGCGCCACACTCCCGCGGGATCGGCGACGCTCCCCATCGCGACCACCCGGCCAACATCGACATAGGAGCGCCAATACTCGACATGCGCCGTCATCAGGCCCCGCTCCTCGGGCGTGACGTCGGCGGACAAACTCGGCCGCTGCGAGGTCAGGCGGCACAGGTAGTGCGGCATCGCCGGGCGCTCCATGATCAGCCGCGCGCGGAGGAAACGCTCCTCACGCGAAGCACTCGTCAAGGAACGCCTTGAGCTGCGCGAGGTGCCTCGACATCAGGCCGGTCGCCGGCGAGGCGGAAGCCGGACGCCCCGCGTAGTGCGCGCGCTTCGCCTTGCCCCCGACCTGCGCCAGCACCCATTCGAGATAGGGCTCGACGAAGGTCCAGGCGCCCATGTTCTTGGGCTCCTCCTGACACCACACCAAATCGGCCTTCTTGAAGCGCGACAGCTCCCTCACCAGGCTCTTGAGCGGGAAGGGATAGAGCTGCTCGACCCTGAGCAGATAGACGTCGTCGATCCCCCGCTTCTCGCGCTCTTCCTGAAGGTCATAAAAAACTTTGCCCGAGCTGAGGACGACGCGGCGGATCTTGTCGTCGCGCACGAGCTTGGTCTTCTCGCCCTTGTGGGTCTCGGCGCTGTCGAGCAGCACGCGGTGGAAGCTGGTGCCGATCGCGAAGTCCTCGAGGCTCGACACCGCCCGCTTGTTGCGCAGCATCGACTTCGGCGCCATCACGATCAGCGGCTTGCGAAATTCGCGCTTGAGCTGACGGCGCAGCGCGTGGAAGAAGTTGGCCGGCGTCGTGCAATTGACGACCTGCATGTTGTCTTCGGCGCACAGCTGAAGAAAGCGCTCCAACCGCGCCGAGGAATGTTCCGGCCCCTGCCCTTCGTAGCCATGCGGCAGCAGGCAGACGAGGCCGGACATGCGCAGCCACTTGCGCTCGCCCGACGAGATGAACTGGTCGACGACCACCTGCGCGCCATTGGCGAAATCGCCAAACTGCGCCTCCCAGATCGTCAGCGCGTTCGGCTCGGCGAGCGAATAGCCGTATTCGAAACCGAGCACAGCCTCCTCGGAGAGCATCGAGTTGATCACCTCGAAGCGCGGCTGCCCGTCGCGAATGTGATTGAACGGGATGTAGCGCGCCTCGGTCTGCTGATCGATCAACACCGAATGGCGGCTCGAGAAGGTGCCGCGCTCGCTGTCCTGGCCCGACAGACGCACCGGGAAGCCGTCGTCGAGCAGGGTAGCGAAGGCAAGCGCCTCGGCGCTCGCCCAGTCGAGACCCTCGCCCGCCTCCACCGTAGCGCGGCGGTTGTCGAGGTAGCGCTGGATCGTCTTGTGGACGCTGAATCCTTCCGGCGCCTTGGTGATGCGCTGCGTGATGAACTTTAGCCTGGCGACGTCGACGCCGGTCTCGCCGCGACGATCATCGTCGGCGAGATCCTGCGCCGCCTTGAATCCCGTCCAGCGCCCGTCGAGCCAATCGGCCTTGTTGGCGGCGTAGGCCTGACCGGCGTCGAACTCGGCTTCGAGGCGCTGGCGCCAATCGGCCAGCATCTTCTCGACTTCGCCCTGCGTGACGATGCCTTCCGCGACCAGCTTGTCGGCGTAGATCTGCCGGGTCGTCGGATGCGCGCGAATGGCGCGATACATCAGCGGCTGGGTGAAAGCGGGCTCATCGCCCTCGTTGTGGCCGAAGCGGCGATAGCAGAACATGTCGACGACCACCGGCTTATGGAACTTCTGCCGGTATTCGATCGCCACCTTGGCGCAGAACACCACCGCTTCGGGATCGTCGCCGTTGACGTGGAAGATCGGCGCCTCGACCAGCTTGGCGACGTCGGAAGGGTAAGGCGAAGAGCGCGAATAGCGCGGATAGGTGGTGAAGCCGATCTGGTTATTGACGATGAAATGCACCGAGCCGCCGGTGCGATGCCCGCGCAGGCCCGACAGGCCGAAGCACTCGGCGACCACGCCCTGGCCGGCGAAGGCCGCATCGCCGTGGATCAGCAGCGGCAGCACCTTGGTGCGCTCGATATAGTCGTTGAGCTGATCCTGCTTGGCGCGCACCTTGCCGAGCACCACCGGGTCGACGATCTCGAGATGCGAAGGGATTGGCGGCGAGCGACAGATGCACCTTGTTGCCGTCGAACTCGCGGTCTGCGGAGGCGCCAAGGTGATACTTGACGTCGCCCGATCCATCGACCGCGTCGGGCGAAGCCGAGCCGCCCTTGAACTCGTGGAAGATGACGCGGTGCGGCTTGCCCATCACCTGGCTGAGCACATTGAGGCGCCCGCGGTGGGCCATGCCGAGCGAAATCTCCTGGAGGCCGAGCTGTCCGCCACGCTTGATGATCTGCTCAAGCGCAGGGATCATCGCCTCCGCGCCGTCGAGGCCGAAGCGCTTGGCGCCGGCGTATTTGACGTCGAAAAAATTCTCGAAGCCCTCCGCCTCCACCAGCTTGGACAGGATCGCCCGCTTACCCTCCTTGGTGAACTGGATCTCCTTGCCTGGACCCTCGACGCGCTCCTGAATCCAGGACTTCTCGGCCGGATCGGAAATGTGGACGAACTCGAAGCCGATCGTGCCGCAATAGGTGCGGCGCAGGATCGCCAGCATCTGCCGGACGGTCGCGTATTCGAGACCGAGCACGTGGTCGATGAAGATCTGGCGCTCCCACTCGCTTTCCTGGAAGCCGTAGGTCGCCGGATGCAGCTCCTCGTGGTCCTTCTGCGGCTCAAGGCCCAGAGGATCGAGATTGGCGTGCAGATGGCCGCGCATGCGGTAGGCGCGGATCATCATCAGCGCACGCACGCTGTCGCGGGTGGCGCGCTGGATCGCTTCGTCGCTCGGCGCCGCTTCATGGCGCGGCCGCGGCGCGTGCGCGCAGCTTGTCGGCGATCGTCTTTTCCGCCGTCGGCCAGTCTCCGTCGAGCGCATTGATCAGGTCGCCCTTGGGGGTCGGGGGCCAGTTGGACCGCCGCCATGACGCGCCCTGCGCAGTCTTGCCGACGCTGGCGGGATCGTCGCCGAGCGCATCGAAGAACTCGCGCCAGTCGGCCTCGACCGAATAGGGATCCTTCTCGTACTTGGCCTGTAGCGCTTCGACATAGGCGCCGTTGGCGCCATAGAGAAATGAAGTTTGCAACAAAGCCTGATTGATGTCTTGCCGAGTCACGTCCGGCCTCCAATCACTTTCCGTAGCTGACTTGTCTTAGGTCACTTGCCGTTCAACACGTCGACCAATGTCTTGCCCAGGCGCGCCGGCGAGGGCGAAACGCGCACGCCAGCCCCCTGCATCGCCGCGATCTTGTCCTCGGCGCCGCCTTTGCCGCCGGCGATGATCGCGCCGGCGTGGCCCATGCGCCGCCCGGGGGGCGCGGTGCGGCCAGCGATGAAGCCGACCACCGGCTTGGCGCGGCCGCGCTTGGCCTCGTCTTTGAGGAACTGCGAAGCATCTTCCTCGGCCTGGCCGCCGATCTCGCCGATCATGACGATCGATTTGGTCGCTGGGTCGGCAAGGAACATCTCAAGCACCTCGATGAAGTCGAGGCCCTTGACCGGATCGCCGCCGATGCCGACCGCCGTCGTCTGGCCGAGGCCTTCACGGGTGGTCTGGAACACCGCCTCATAGGTCAGCGTGCCCGAGCGCGAGACGATGCCGACGCTGCCGCGCTTGAAAATATTGCCCGGCATGATGCCGATCTTGCATTCGCCCGCAGTCATCACGCCTGGACAATTGGGGCCGACGAGGAGCGATTTCGAGCCCTGTAACGCACGTTTGACCTTGACCATGTCGAGGGCGGGAATGCCCTCGGTGATGCAGACGATCAACGGCGTCTCGGCGGCGATCGCCTCGCAGATCGCGTCCGCCGCGCCGGGCGGAGGCACGTAGATCACCGAAGCGTCGGCGCCGGTCGCCTCGCGCGCCTCGGCGACGGTGTCATAGACTGGCAAGCCGAGATGGAGCGAACCGCCCTTCCCCGGCGAAACGCCGCCAACCATCTTCGTGCCGTAGGCGATCGCCTGCTCGGAATGGAACGTGCCGTTCTTGCCGGTGAAGCCTTGGCAGATGACTTTGGTTTCGGCGGTGACGAGGATGGACATGAGGGACTTTCGTCAGTCGTGAATTCAAACGGAGGGTCGTGCGCTTCAGCCGCGCGCTCCCGCGCTTTTGACCGCCGCGACAATCTTCTGCGCGGCGTCGTCGAGGTCGTCAGCTGCGGTGACGTCGAGGCCCGACTCGCGCAGGATTTTCTTGCCGAGATCGACGTTGGTGCCCTCTAACCGCACGACCAGCGGCACCTTGAGCCCGACCTCCTTCACCGCGGCGACGACGCCCTCGGCAATGACGTCGCAGCGCATGATGCCGCCGAAAATGTTGATCAGAATGCCCTTCACCTTGGGATCGGCGGTGATGATTTTGAACGCCGCCGTCACCTTCTCCTTGGTGGCGCCGCCGCCGACGTCGAGAAAGTTGGCGGGGCTTTCGCCGTAGAGCTTGATGATGTCCATCGTCGCCATGGCGAGGCCGGCGCCGTTGACCATGCAGCCGATCGCGCCATCGAGCGTGACGTAGTTGAGATCGTGCTTGGAGGCCTCGATCTCCTTGGCGTCTTCCTCGCTCTCGTCGCGCAGCGCCAGGATGTCCGGATGGCGGTAGAGCGCGTTGTCGTCGAACGATATCTTGGCGTCGAGCACGCGCAGCTGGCCGTCGGTGGTGACGATCAGCGGGTTGATTTCGAGCATCGCCATGTCCTTGGCGATGAAGGCGGCGTAGAGCTTGTCGATCAGCGCGACGGTTTGCTTGACGAGATCGCCGGTCAGGCCGAGCGCGCGCGCCGCGGCGCGGCCGTGATGGGGCATCACGCCGGTCGCCGGATCGATCGAGAAGCTGTGGATCTTTTCGGGCGTCTTATGAGCGACGTCCTCGATGTTGACGCCGCCCTCGGTCGACATGACGAAGGCGACGCGGCTGGTCGTGCGATCGACCAGCGTGGAGAGATAGAGTTCGCGCTCGATCGCCGAGCCGTCCTCGATGTAGAGGCGATTGACCTGCTTGCCGGCCGGCCCGGTCTGCACCGTGACGAGCGTCGCCCCCAGCATCTGCGTCGCGAATTGCCGCACTTCCTCAACCGAGTGCGCGAGCCGCACGCCGCCCTTGTCGCCGGCGGAAGCCTCCTTGAACTTGCCCTTGCCGCGCCCGCCGGCGTGGATCTGGCTCTTGACGACAAAGAGCGGCCCCGGCAGCGCCTGCGCCGCCGCGACCGCCTCCGCGGGCGTGAAAGCCGCCTTGCCAGCCGAGATCGGCGCGCCGAAGGCGGCGAGCGTCGCCTTGGCCTGATATTCGTGGATGTTCATGGGCGAACGCTCGCTCCCTGAAAAATAGACGCGCCGGTTGTCGCCGGCGCTCGCTTGGGATCAGCCCGCCAGCGCCGGGTTGATCGTCTTGCAGGCGTCCATCAGGACCTGAACGGCGGCGACTGATTTGGCGAACATCGCCTTCTCTGCGGCGTCGAACTGAATTTCGACAATGCGCTCGACGCCACCGCCGCCAATCACCACCGGCACGCCGACGAAGATGTCCTTGACCCCGTATTGGCCGGAAAGATGCGCGGCGCAGGGCAGCACGCGGCGCTGGTCCTTGAGGAAGGCCTCGGCCATCTGGATGCCCGAAGCGGCCGGCGCATAGAAGGCCGAGCCGGTTTTGAGCAGATTGACGAGCTCGCCGCCGCCCTTGCGGGTGCGCTCGACCATCGCGTCGAGACGCGCCTGCGTCGTCCAGCCCATCTTGATGAGGTCGGGCAGCGGGATGCCGGCGACGGTCGAATAACGCACCGAGGGCACCATGTCGTCGCCGTGGCCGCCGAGCACGAAGGCGGTGACGTCTTCCACCGAGACGTTGAACTCTTCGGCGAGGAAGTGGCGAAAGCGCGCGCTGTCGAGCACGCCGGCCATGCCGACGATTTTATTGTGCGGCAGGCCGGAAAACTTTTGCAGCGCCCAGACCATCGCATCGAGCGGGTTGGTGATGCAGATGACGAAAGCATTGGGCGCATTGGCCTTGATGCCCGCCCCGACCGCTTCCATCACCTTGAGATTGATCGAGAGCAGATCGTCGCGGCTCATGCCGGGCTTACGCGGCACGCCGGCGGTGACAATAATCACGTCGGCGCCGGCGATCGCTTCATAGGAGCTCGCTCCGGCGAGCTTGGCGTTGAAGCCCTCGACCGGGCCGGACTGGGAGAGATCGAGCGCCTTGCCCTGCGGCACGCCGTCGACGATGTCGAAGAGTACGATGTCGCCGAGTTCCTTGGTCGCCGCCAAGAGCGCCAGGGTGCCGCCGATCTGGCCGGCCCCGATCAAAGCAATCTTCTTTCTCGCCATGGATTTTGCCTGTCCCAAGATTTTGCCTGTCCCAAGAGACCCGCCCGCGCCCGCCGGCGCGGCGAAATGATGGGGTCGTATCGGCGCATCGCGCCAGTCGTTCAAGCCTGACTTTCGGCGCGCACGCTCAAATTCCGGCGCCCGATTCGCAAGCTAATGCCCAGGCCGATTGTTTTCAATGGGTTGTGGGGTGTAAAGGCGCTTTTTGAGACGTCAAATGAGAGCAAATCGGCGGGTTCAAGTGACACTTTATGTAAGTTGTAACCGGCTTTTTGCCGCTCTTTCTCTCTCAATTCGCGCCAAAAGGGCCCCCTTCCGAGGCCTCGCCTCCCGCTAAAGCGCCCCGCGCGCCTTCTGGCTGGCGTAGTAGGCCGCCTTGCGCGCCCGCATGATTTCGCCCAGCGGGCGATGGTCGGCAAGGCCGCCCCAAGGGTCGAAGCGCAGCCCTTCGAGGTCGGGCGCCTCCTGGGTCAAGCTCAACCGAGCAACCGGCGTCGGCGGGGAAACGTCTTCGGGCCAGGCGAGGCGCGCGTCCTCGATCGGCGTCCTCGCCTCGTCGACGAAGAACTGCAAAGCGATCTCATAGACCAGCGGCCCGGCGGCGAGGCGCCGACGCAGATCGCCGGCATAGTCCTTATCCTTCGCCGGCGCGGGCTCGAGCGGGGTCAGCCGCGCCCGCGCCGCATAGGGGCCGACCGTGAAGGGCGAGAGCGTGTCGAAGGTCTCGGCGGCAAAACCGGCGAAGGGGCGCCCGACGCTGGCCAAGAGCAGCCGCACACGCTGGAGCCCGCCGACGAGGCCGTGGCGACGGATCAGGCCGAGCACGACCGCCAGCTTGCCGCGCGGCGAGTCGGCGATCACGCCGACAAATTCATCGCTGTTGCTGGCAAAACTGGTCTGATTGACGAACAGAAAGTCCTGCGTTTGGGCGTCGCCGCCGAGCGTCGCCGCCCCCGCGACCCCCAGCGCCTTGACCGCGAAGCCGCGAATGTCGGGCGTAGCGTCGGGCTGCGGCGCGACGCTCGCATTCGACAGGCGCGCCAGCGCATCAAACACGCGTGGGCTCGCGAACAGGCCAAAGCGCGCCTGTGGCGGCAGGCCGTCGAGAATTTGCAAGGTTCCGCTGAGCGCGATGACCGGCTTGCGGTGGGCAAGGCGCCCTGCCCCGCAGCGCGCCGACACAGCCGCCTGCACCGGCGCGAGCGTCTCTCCCTGGCGCTCGAAGCGCGCCGCCTCGTCGGGCGCGACCGTCTCGCGCCACGCTGTCGAAGGGGCGTTGCTCAAAAGGCCTTCCTCGCTTGCCAGCCGGGCGCCACATTGGCGCGCCCTGGCCGCGCCGACAAGCGGCCTCGCGCCCTAGCGGCTGGAGCGAATGTGGTTGCGCAGCGCCGGATAGACCTGCGTCTCCCAGCGGCGCCCGTTAAAGACGCCGTAGTGGCCAACGCCTGGCTGCAAATGATGCGTCTTCTTGTAAGGCCATAGGCCGGCGCACAGGTCCTGCGCGGCGAGCGTCTGACCGACGGCGCAGATGTCGTCCTTCTCCCCTTCGATGGTGAGCAGGAAGGTCTTGCGGATCGCGCGCAATTCGATCGGCCGCCCTTTGTATTTCATCTCGCCGAGCGGCAGAAGAAAACGCTGGAACACCTGGTCGATCGTCTCGAGGTAGAAATCGGCGCTCATGTCCATGATGGCGAAATATTCGCGGTAGAAGGCGTTGATCGCGTCGGCCTTCTCGAAGTCGCCGGCGATGCGGCGCTCGAAAAGATCGACGAACGATTTGGAGTGACGCTCCGCGTTCATGCTCATGAAGGCGCAGAGCTGGAGAAAGCCGGGATAGACGCGTCGCCCGCCGCCCGCGAATTTCGCCGGCACGACGCCGATCAGATTGTCGCGGAACCACTCGATCGGCTTTTCCTGCGCGAGTTCGTTGACCTTGGTCGGGGCGACGCGCGGGTCGATCGGCCCGGCCATCAGCGTCAGGCTCGCCGGCTGGACGCCGCCCTCTGCGGCAAGGATCGCGGTGGCGGCGAGCGCGCTGACCGTCGGCTGGCACACGGCGACGAGATGGCACTCCTCACCGAGATGGCGGACAAAGTCGACGAGGTGCTGGGTGTAGTCCTCGAGCCCGAACACGCCGGCCTCGGGCGGGACGTTGCGCGGATTGATCCAGTCGGTGACGTAAACCTGATGATCGCGCAGCAGCGTGCGGATCGTGCCGCGCAGCAGCGTGGCGAAATGCCCTGACATCGGCGCGACCAGTAGCACCATCGGGTCATCGGCGCCGCCCGATTTACGAAAATGACGCAACTCGCAAAAGGGCGTCGCGATCTCGACGCTCTCTTCGACCGCGACGACCAAGCCATCGATCTCGATTTCGCCGATGTCCCAATCGGGCCGCGCGTGCGTGAAGCCGGCGAGCGCCACCAGCTCGTAATAGGCCGCCATCCGTCGCCACGGCGAGGCGAAGGGCTGCGAGGACCAGGAATCGAGGATCGAGTGCGCGTTGAACGCCAGCGTGCGCACGCGGTCGCCGACGTCGGCCATACCCTGATAGGCGTCGTACATCATGCTGCGACCCGCTGGATCAGTTTGCACTGCAGCAAACCACATGCCACGCCGAGAAGCGACTTGCCACCTCAATAAACAAGGCGCCGCAAGCGCCCGGCACGTGGTTTGCTTTCGTGGATATGCGGTCGCCAGCGCACGATCTGGCGGCAAACCTCGGTTCCCCAATGTCGCCTACCACATTGTCGCTCAGCAGCAAGAATTACTCGTCCTGGTCGTTGCGCGGCTGGCTGATGGCCAAGTTGGCCGGCCTCGACTTCGAGGAAGTGGTTGTCGAGCCAGGCGACGTCGATGCGCGCGCCGAAATCCTGCTGCTTTCCCCTTCGATCCTCGTCCCCTGTCTTACCTACAAGGGACTGAAGGTGTGGGACACGCTGGCGATCGGCGAGTTCCTGAACGAGATTGCGCCAAAAGCGGGCCTTCTGCCCAAAGATCAGGCAAGGCGCGCGCATTGCCGCTCGGTGTGCGGCGAAATGCACTCCGGCTTCGCGTCGCTGCGTCAGGCGCTGCCGATGAACATCCGCGCCGAGTTTCCCGGCTTCAAAGTCTGGTCGAAGGCTCAGGCCGACATCGAACGCATCCTGGTCATCTGGCGCGATTGCCTCTCCGCCTACGGCGGGCCATTCCTGTTCGGCGAGATCGGCATGGCCGACGCGATGTATGCGCCGGTGGTGAGCCGTTTCCGTACCTACGGCGTCACGCTCAAAGGCGCGCCCAAGGAATACGCCGATCGCGTCTGGAACCTGCCGGCGATGGAAGAGTGGCGCGTCGCCGCGCTCGGCGAACAGGAAGAAATCGAAGAGCTCGAGGTCGAGTTCTAAGGGCCCGCCAGAGCGTCAATTTCCGCCTTGCTCGGCATGCTGGTCTGCGCGCCCCGCTTGGCGCAGGCGAGGCTGCCGGCGATGACGCCGCGCCGCATCGCCGCGGCAAACGAAAGGCCGCTATCGAGCGCCGCGGCGAGCGCGCCGACGAAGGTGTCGCCGGCGCCGGTCGTATCGACCGCCGCGACCTTGGGCGCGCTCGCAGCGAAACGCTCGCCGGCGACAAAGCCAACCGCGCCAGCCGCGCCCAAAGTGACGAGAGTCGAAAAGCCGTGGCGACGCGTCAGTTCAGCGGCAATGTCCTCCGCTTCGCGCGTCGCGATCCCACTCGCCGCGCCGAGCGTCGCCGCCTCGTGCTCGTTCATGCACAGATAATCGAGCGCGCCGATCAGCGCGGCGCTCGGAACGCCGGCCGGCGCAAGATTCAGCATCACCTTCGCGCCGCGCCGGCGCGCCAGCAGCGCGGCCGCCTCGACCTCCGCGTCGGGCGTCTCGCGTTGCAGCAGCAACAGATCGCCGGCGCCGAAGGCGATCCCTTCGAGCTGCGCGGCGCGCGCTTCCCTGTTGGCGCCGGAGGCGACGATGATCGCGTTCTCCCCCGATGGATCGACGACGATGAAGGCCGCGCCGGTCGGCTTGGCGACCTCACGGGTCGCGCTGAGATCGACGCCAGCTTCCCGCAGCAGCTTGAGGGCGGGCGCGGCGAAGCCATCGGCGCCGCAAGCCCCGACCAGGGCGACGACAGCCCCGGCCCGGCGCGCCGCCAGAGCCTGGTTCGCGCCTTTGCCGCCGGGGATCGCCTCGTAGTCGTCGCCGAGCGTCGTCTCACCCGGCGCCGGGATCTTGGCGCGGGTGACGAGGTCGATGTTGATCGAGCCAAAAACAACGATCATGGACGCGGCGCCTCAGAACCCACCAAGTCGGGGCGGAATAGACCGGCGCGCCTTTGTTGTCGACCGTTCGCTCGCGTGGGGTTGAACGCCTCCCTCGCCGTTGCGCCTTGAATCCGCCACCCAATTCAGGCCAAAAGGAAGAAAGCGCCTGCGACGCGCGAGGAGAACTCTTATGAAGCTGCACTGGGCCGCCTGCGTTGCGGCGATGATCGGAGTGGCGGCGTTGGTCCCGGCGCGCCAGGCGGCGGCCGACGAGTTCACTCCGGCGCAGAAGCAGGAGATGGGCGCCTTCATCAAGGATTACCTCGTCGAGCATCCCGACGTGCTGCGCGCTGCGATCGAAGCGCTCGACAAGCACGACAAGGAGGTCGCCGCGGCGGAGAGTCAGAAGACGATCACCGATCAGGCCGGGCCGCTGTTCTTCTCGAAGTTCCAAGCCGACGTCGGCAATCCCGATGGCACGGCGACGCTGGTCGAGTTCTTCGACTACAACTGCCACTACTGCAAAGGCGCCCTGCCCGATATGGCGCGCCTGATGAAGGACGACCCGAAGCTCAAAATCGTCCTCAAGGACTTCCCCGTCCTCGGGCCGGGCTCGGTCGAGGCGGCGCGGGTCGCCAGCGCCGCCCGCAATCAGCTCCCCGGGGACCGCTTCTGGGACTTCCACTATAAGCTGCTGGGTATGCACGGGCCGATCGGCAAAGCCGAGGCGCTGACGGTGGCCAAGGAGATGGGCCTCGACATGGACCGTCTCGCCAAGGACATGACCGATCCGCAGATCGACGCCGGCCTGCAGCAGATCATGTCGATGGCCGACGCGCTGCAGATCAACGGCACGCCCTCATTCGTCGTCGGCCAGGAAGTCGTGGTCGGCGCGGTCGGCTACGACCAGCTCAAAGAGAAGATCGACGCCGTCCATAAGTGCGGCCACAGCGTCTGCTGAAGGAGGCGCGCCAGCTCTGGCGCCGTCGCCATGGCCGTTTAGCTGGCCTTTACCAAGCCAGCAGGAGAAGGCGTTGGGGCCGATTCTGGCGGTCCGAATTAACCTGGCCGCAACGGCCCGCTCCTAGATTGCCCCTACACCGAGCGGCGAAGTCAACACGCCTTCGGGATAGTTTTTGGAGCAGGAGCAAAGTTATGATCAAGTCCCTCAAGTCTTTCGTCAGCAACGAGTCCGGCGCGACCGCGATCGAATACGCCCTTATCGCCTCGCTCATCGCCGTGTTCATCATCGCCGCTCTGTCGGCCCTCGGCACCAAGCTGTCGAGCGAGTTCGCCGAAGTCGGCGCGGCCCTCAAGTAAGACTTCAAAGCCTTACGGCTTTCTTCGAGCGCCGGCGAGGATCTCCTCGCCGGCGTTTTTCGTTGCGCGGCGGCTGTGGACTTGACCCGCGCGCCACAAGACTCGAATCGCCGATTGGATTAAGGAAGGCGTCCTCGATCCTTACTCCATTCGCGGGGCGTTGCGCGTGACTGCCTTCCAAGCCATCGTCATGGCCGTCCTGCAAGGCGTAACCGAGCTTTTCCCGATCAGCAGTCTCGGCCACGCGGTCATCCTGCCGCGCCTGCTGAATTGGCCGATCGACGAACGGGCGCCCGACTTTCTGCCGTATCTCGTCGTCATGCACCTCGGCACCGCGACCGCGCTGTTCCTCTATTTCTGGCGCGATTGGTTTGCCTTCTTCGGCTCGCTCATTTCGACCTCGAGCCCGCGCGCGCAGACCGACCGGCGCATCTTCGCCCTGGTCGTGCTGGCGACCATTCCGGCGGTGGTCGTCGGGTATGGTTTCCGAAAGCTTCTCGGCGACGCCTTTGGCACCCCGACGCTTGCCGCCTTCGTCCTGATCGTCAACGGCTTCGTCCTTTATTTCGCCGACTGGATCGCCGGCGAGGCGACCGGCGCGCTCGACGAGCTCAACTGGAAGGGCGCGCTGACGATCGGCGTCGCGCAGTGTTTCGCTCTGGTGCCCGGCTTCTCGCGCTCCGGCCTGACCATCGCCGCGGGCGTTGTCGCCGGCCTCAAGCACGAGGCGGCGGCGCGTTTCTCGTTTCTGATGGCGACGCCGATCATCCTCGGCGCGACCGTGCTCGAAGCGCCCAAGCTCTTGCGCCAGGGAACCACGCTCGGCGGCGCGGCGATCCTCTCGGGGGTCGTCGCGGGAATCGTCGCCTACGCCAGCCTCGTCTTCCTGATGCGTTATTTTCGCACCAACGAATTCGAGGCGATGCGGCCGTTTTCCTATTATTGCGCCGCCGCCGGCCTGTTCAGCCTGGCGGTGATCGCCTTCTTCTGAGCCGCCCCCTTAAGAATGGCGCCCGACGCCCCTACATGACAGCGAGGCGGGTGGCCGAGGGCGCCCGTTCGCGGAGCACGGGCGCATGAGCCAATTGACCGCCATCGAGGTTCTGCCTCCTGGCCTGCTGTCGAGCGCCGAACTTGAGGAGCTGCGCTTTGCCGCGCGCTGCCTCGAAGGGCGCAGTTTCGCTTCGCGCGCCGCCGCTGTGCTCGGCCGTCAGGTCGAGGCGTTCGCGTCGCTCGCTGCCCGGATCGGTGCGCCGCCTCGCCGGACGCGTCGCCGAGGGCGCGCTGAGGACGGCGCTGCGGGCCGCGCTGCGCACGATCGACACTGACGGCCGCGCCCAAAGCCGCGCGCGGCGCGCACAAGGCGGCGGCGGCTGCGTCCGGAGCGATCGGGGGCGCTTTCGGTCTGGCCTCGACCGCGATCGAATTGCCGCTCACCACCACCATCCTGATGCGCTCGATCGCCCAGATCGCGCGCGAAGAGGGCGAAGACCCGAGAACGCCCGAAGGCGCGCTCGCCTGCCTCGAAGTGTTCGCGCTCGAGCGACGAACCGGGCGAAGCGGCGCTCGAAAGCGGCTATTTCGCGGTGCGCGGCGCGCTCGCCCGCTCGGTCGCCGACAGCGCGCGTTATCTCGCCAGCCACAGCCTCGCCAGCGAGAGCGCGCCGGCGATGGCGCGCCTGATCGCCCAGATCGCGGCCCGCTTCGGCCTCGTCGTCAGCGAAAAATTCGCCGCCCAGGCCGTGCCGGTGGTCGGCGCGATCGGCGGCGCGGCGATCAATCTCGCCTTCGCCGAACATTTCCAGACCCTGGCGCGCGGGCACTTCATCATCCGCCGGCTCGAGCGCCAGCGCGGCGCCGAGGCTGTGCGCTTCGAATACCGCCGCCTGCGCGGCGAGACGGCCGGGCGCGGGGCCTGATCGGCTCTGGCGACCGTCCCTGCCGCTTGGGTTCGCGAGGCCGCGCGGCGCCTCGCGCGAACCCCTCCTCGGACGTTGCCGATCGACGCTCGCCAGCGTAATCATCCTCCCCGACTGGGCTTGGGAGAAGCTGCGTGCTGACGCCGGAATTCGAGACCCTCGACGAACGCTTCGACAAGCTCGCGTTCGACAACGCCCATATCGATAAACTCTATACCGGCTGTCGCTGGGCCGAAGGGCCCGCCTACTTCGCGGCGGGCAAATATCTTATCTGGTCGGACATCCCCAACGACCGCGTGCTGCGCTACGACGAGACCAGCGGCGCAGTCTCGACCTTCCTTGCGCCCGCCAACAATCACAACGGCCATTCGGTCGACCGCCAGGGCCGGCTTATTTCGTGCGAGCATCGCGGCCGCTGCATCTCGCGCATCGACCACGACGGAACGCGCCGCGTTCTCGCCGACCGCTTCCAAGGCAAGCGTCTCAACTCGCCCAACGACGCGATCGTGAAGTCGGACGGTTCGATCTGGTTCTCCGATCCGACCTACGGCATCGATTCCGACTACGAGGGCGACGCCGCGCCGGAAGAAGTCGGCGCCAGCAACGTCTATCGCCTCGATCCCGACACCGGCGATCTCGCGGCGGTCGCCACCGATTTCGTCAAGCCCAACGGCCTCGCCTTCTCGCTCGACGAGACGCAGCTCTACATCGCCGACACAGGCGCAACGCATGTCAATAACGGACCGCGCCACATTCGGGTCGCGAAGGTCGGCGCGGACGCGCGCTCGCTCGGCCCGGCAAAATTGTTCGCCGAATCCACCGCCGGCCTGTTCGACGGCTTTCGCGTCGACACCAAAGGCAATATCTGGACCTCGGCCGCCGATGGCGTGCATATCTACGCGCCCGACGCCACGCTGATCGGCAAGATCAAGATCCCCGAAGTGGTCGCCAATGTTTGCTTCGGCGGCCCCAAGCGCAATCGGCTCTACATTTGCGCCACCACCTCGCTCTACGCGGTCTACGTCAACGCGCGCGGCGCCAGCTGGCCGACCTGAGGGCGACTGCGGCCGATTGCCCTTCTCTTTCATAGGATTAGCGGCAGCCTCTCGGCTCGGGGACGAGCTGGCGCGCCCGCGCGCCGCTAACCACGCCGCGCGCATTCGATTGCCTCAATCCGCTCCCCGCCATTAACGTTTTGTTAGCGATATGGGCGCGCCGCGCCCCGCTTCATTGCGTGGGTTCCTCCGTGGCGAGCAGCCGCATTGTCTTGACCGCTCTCGCGCTCATCGCCGGGGCCGCAACGCACGAACACGCCGGCGCGGCGGAGTTCGAACTGCTGCCCCTGGCTGCGCCGCGCGCCGCTGTCGCCCGCGTCGTCAGCGCCCCGGCCCCGGCGGCGCGCGCCTTCTGCGTGCGGCTGTGCGACGGGTATTTCTTCCCGCTTCCCTCCGCCTCGGGGCCATTCGCCGCGGGCGAGGAGGAAGCCAACTGCCGCGCCCTGTGTCCGGCGGCGAGCGTCGCGCTCTACCATCTCTCGGGCGCCGCCAACGAAATCACTGAGGCGACCTCGGCGAGCGGCGAACCCTACGCCGCCCTGCCGACCGCGTTCCGCTACCGGGCCGTCGCTCCGGCCGCTTGCGGCTGCCGGCGCGCCGGCGAGGCCGGGCTCGACTATTGGCGCGATCCGACGCTGCGCAGCGGCGACGCGGTGATGACCAGCGAGGGTGTCGTGATCTTCCACGGCGCCGGCGGCGGGGCGCCATACAGCCGCGCCGATTTCGCCCCGCTCGACGGGGCGCCGATCGGCTCGCTCCAGCGCGCGGGCTTGAGTGCGTTTGCGCCTACGAGCCCTCCCCAATCGGCGGTCGAGGAAGACGCTGCGGCGCGCCGAACGAGTGGACAAGGGATTGAAGAGGCGCAGCGCGCCGGCGCGTCGGCGGCCGGCGAAATTCGCTTCCTCGCCGCGCCCGCAGACGGAGGCGGCTAGCGCCGAGGCTTCGCCGAGCCCGGCCAAGATGTTAACAAGGGCGCGGCCGACTCGGCCGGTCCGCCGCGCGCCCGGATGGAGCGCCGCGCCGACCATGCCCAAGGAACCATGCCCAAGGATATGAGGCGGCGGTTGTCCTGCTCGCAACGGAGCGGGGGCCGCGGGAGGGATCGGAGCAAAAGTCGCCCATGCGTCGCAGCGTGAAATTGACCATCGCCGTCGCAGCGGCATTGGCGTTGGTCGCCGGCTTCTACCGCTGGCCGATTGCCTCTGCCCGCGTCGGCGCGGAGTTCAATCGCGCGATGCCGCCAATCGGTCTGCATTGGCGCGGGCCCGAGCGCGTCACGCTGACGTTGTTGCCCTGGCCGACGCTGCGCGTCGTCGGCGTCGATCTGCTCGAAGCGGACGGGCGCAGCCTGCTCACCGCGCCCACGGCTCGCTTCCCGCTTTCGCTCGTCGGGCTGCTTCGCGGCGGCTTCGTGCCGACCGGCGCGATACTCGAGAGCCCGACGGCGCTCCTCGATCTCGATGCCGCTCCGGCGCTCGCGGAGGAGCGCGCCGTCGCCGACGACTCGGGCGAGGCGAGCGTCGGCGCTTGGTCGAGCGTGCGCCTGCGCGGCGGTGTGCTGCACGTCGTCAGCGCTTCGCGCCATCTCGATTCGCTGATCGAGAATCTCGAGGGCGGCTTCGATTGGCGACGCGCCGACTCGCCGTTGCGCTTCAGGCTGGCGGGCGCGTGGCGCGGCCAAAGCGTCTCGATCAACGGGCGCATCGACAATCCGCGCGATCTGCTGCGCGACCGCGCGAGCGGCGTCGGGCTGATGATCGCCTCGCCGTCATTCTCGCTTTCCGCCGATGGCCAATGGAGCGGCGACGGCTCGCCCGGCTTTGCCGGCCGCTTGTCGCTCGACATCCGCTCGCTCGCCGCGGCGACGCGGCTGCTCGGGGGCGAGCCGAGCCCCTTCCCGCTCGGCGACGCCTTCACCCTCTCGGGCAATGCGCAAAGCGTCGGCGGCGCGCTGACGCTGAGCGCGGCGAAACTGACCGCCGCGAGCCAGCAGTTCGATGGCGCGCTCACGCTCGATCGCCAGAACGGGCGCTACGCCATCTCCGGCACGCTGGCGGCGGACAAGTTGGATCTCGAAGCGCTCACCGGGCCCCCGCCTGACCTGCTGACCTACGCCGGCGAGTGGAGCGACCAACCTTTTACATTCGCGCCGCCGCGCGACATCGATCTTGACCTGCGGCTCTCCGCAACGCGGCTCGAGTGGCGGGGCCACGGTGTCGACGATGCGGCAGGTTCGCTGATGTGCAAGGCGGGGCGTTGCAGCGCCGCCCTGCTCGAAGCCGCCGCCTATCAAGGCGCGCTGAAGGGCGAACTGAGCGTGGCGCGCGTTGCGCGCGGCCTCGAGGCGCAGGCGACGCTCTCGCTGACCGACGCAGACCTCGGCGCCGCGTTCACCGAATTCGGCTGGAGCGGATACCACGGCCGCGGCGACGTCGAAGCGACACTGAAGTCGACCGGCTTTGCCGCGTCCGATTCAATTCTCTCGCTGTCAGGTCAGGCGAGCGCGACTTTGAAAGCAGGCGCTGTCGATGGCGTCAGCGTCGAAGAGGCGATGCGCCGCAGTTTACGCCGCCCGGTCGACGTCGCGCGCGACCTCGCCAATGGCGCAACGCGCTTCTCGCTCGCGAAGGTGCGCCTGTCGCTCGCCGGCGGAGTGGCGACGATTGACGAAGGCCATATCGAGGGCCCGGGTTCAGCGATCGAGGTCTCGGGCACGATCGACATCGCCGACCGAACGGTGGAGGCCCGCGCCTACGCTGCGCAGTCCGACGCCCAGGGCGCCCCGTCGCCTGACGCCGCGCGCTTGACGATCATGCTCTTTGGCCCGTGGTCCGCGCTGAACGTGACGACATCGTCAGGCGACTGACGCGGGTCCGATCAAAGTCGCCCAAAGACAATTGGCGCCGGGAAACTTGGGTGATGTTGTCGGCGCCGGCGAACGGCCCTATGGGTTCGAGGTGGCGTTGACAGCAATCGCCGCACGCAGTAATTGCATAAAATTCAAAGAGTTCGTGCGTCCATGGAAGCCCGCCTCGCAAAGTTCGGCATCGGTCAGATCGTCCGCCACCGCGTTTACCCGTTCCGCGGTGTTATTTACAACGTCGATCCGACCTTCGCCAATACCGAGGAATGGTGGCGCTCGATCCCGGAGGAGGTGCGTCCGGGCAAGGACCAGCCCTTTTATCACCTCTACGCCGAGAATACGGAAAGCCAGTACGTCGCTTACGTCTCGGAGCAAAATCTGGTGCTCGACGATTCCGGCGACCCGGTGAGCCACCCGCAGGTGGACGAGCTGTTCGTGCGCACCGACAAGGGCCACTATCGCCTGCGCAACCGGCCGCTCGCTTCCTGACGCCTCGGGCGCAAGCCAGTCTCAAAAACCCTGCTCAGCCGATCGCGGCCGCGCGCGCGCGGGGGCGAACCAGCCTCCCGGCGAGCGCCGACGCTTCGCTATTTGGCCGGGGTCGCGGCGGGCGCCGGAGCCGGAGCCGGAGCGGCCCCAGGGGCCGGCGCGGCGGACTGCTGCTGCTGCTCGAGCTTCTTGCGCTGCTCTTCGGCGCGCTGCTCGAGCTGCTTCTGCAGCTCCTGATTCTGCTGCTCAAGCAGCTTGGGATCGACCGCCGGTCCATCGAAAGCCGCGCCGAATTCCTTCATCGGCAGGTTGAAGGTCACTTCGATATTGCCCTGATTGCGCACGATAACGCTGGCCGTCTGCGCCTTCTTCAGCGCGTCCAGCGTCTTGCCGTTGAGATCGGCTTCGGCGAAGCAGCCATTGGGGAAGCAGATGGCGAACTTGCCCTCGATCGGATCGCCCTTGTCGATCACCAAGCGAAAGCCCGGCTTCAGCAACAGGCCGACCGGCAGCAGAAAGCGCGCGATGCGGCGATCCTCGCTCGACATCTGATAGACCGCGACCGCCAGAGTCGGCGGCTGGTCGGCGGCCTGACCGAAATCGCGGGTTGTGTAGCAAACTTCCTTGCCGGTGTTCTGATCCTTGCCGCAGATTTTGGTCCAGGGCGCCTGCATCGGCGACAAATCGAGTTTGACCGGACCGGACGGAGCAGCGGCCGGCGCAGCGGGCTCGCCGCCGGCGCAACCTGCGCGACCTGCACGGGCGCGGCCGGCGCCTGCTTGGCCGATTGCGCCAACGCGCCGCTCGCCGTCAGGACCAACCCTGCAGCCAAGACCAGAGCGCCGCGGCGCTCGAACGGGAAGGTCATGAAACGTCCTTTCGATCGGTGATCAGCAGCTTTCGGCCGCGCTCGGCGCGACGCGCCTGCCTTGTCGCGCCAATGCGGCCATAAAGGGGCGCGCGACCGCTGCCGCGCGCCGGCGCCCTCTTTCCACATCCGCGGCGACAATCCAACCAAAATTTCGCTTAGACATGCAGATGCTGGCTAGGTGTTGCCGGCGCGCCGCGCCGTGACGGGCAGCGGTCGGCTCTCTAAGATGCGCCCATGCGACCAGCGGCGATTCTCATGCTTTTGGCGGCGCTCTCAGCGGCGCCGTTCGGCGCGGCTCGGGCCGACGAGCCAGCCTCCCCGCCGACCTACGCGATCGCCATGCACGGCGAGCCGGCGCTTGCGGCCGACTTCGCCCACCTGCCTTACGCCGATCCGCAAGCGCCTCAAGGGCGGCCGGCTTTCGCTCGCCTATCTGGGCGCCTTCGACAGCCTCAACCCCTACAACGTCAAGGCGCTTGTCGACCGCCCAGGGGCTGATCGGCAACGTCTACCAATCGCTGATGATCGCGCTCGGCCGACGAGCCGTTCACCCTCTATGGCCTGATCGCCAAATCAATCGAGACCGACGATGCGCGCGACCGGATCGTCTTCCATCTCGATCCGCAAGCGCATTTTTCCGACGGCGTCGACGATCACCTCCGCCGACGTCTTATTCACCTTCGACCTGCTCAAGACCAAGGGCCTGCCCTCGCAGCGCGCCGCCTATGCGCTGGTCCGCAGCGTCGAGGCGCCCGACGACTAGACCGTTCGCTTCGACCTGACCGGCGCCGACGACCGCGAGTTGCCGCTGATCCTCGGCCTGATGCCGGTGCTGTCGCGCGCCCATACCGACGCCGAGCATTTCGAGGACCAGACGCTCGCAGATCCCGCTCGGCTCGGGCCCCTACACGGTCGCCGAGGTCGAGCCCGGCCAGCGGCTGGTGCTCAGGCGTGACCCCAACTACTGGGCGCGCGATCTGCCGATCTCGCGCGGCCTCTACAATTTCGACGAAATCCGGATCGACTATTTCCGCGACGCTTCCGCGATGTTCGAGGCGTTCAAGGCTGGGCTCTACGATTTCCGCATCGAGGACGATCCGACGCGCTGGCGCGAGGGCTACGACTTTCCCGCCGCGCGCGACGGTCGGATCGTCGCGCTTGACCGTCCCCTATGGTCTGCCGAAGGGCATCTCCGGCTTCGCCTTCAACACCCGGCGGCCGATCTTCGCCGACGCCCGCGTGCGCGAAGGCGCTGGCGACGATGTTCGACTTCGAATGGATCAACGCCAACCTTTACGCCGGCGTCTATCAAGCGCTCGCAGCAGCTTCTTCGACGACAGCGAGCTTTCCTCGGCGGGGCGTCCGGCCTCCGACGAAGAGCGCGCCCTGCTCGCGCCGTTCCCCGGCGCGGTGCGCGACGACATTCTCGAGGGACGCTGGGCGCCGCCGGTCTCCGACGGCTCGGGCCGCGACCGGGCGCTCGCGCGTCAGGCGCTCGACGCTGCTCGGCGAGGCTGGCTACACGCTGCATGAGGGCGCGCTGCGCGACGCGCGCGGCGCGCCGTTGGCGTTCGAAATCCTGGTCAAGACGCGCCAGGAGGAGCGGCTCGCGCTCGCCTATGGGCGCTCGCTGGCGACGATCGGCGTCAGCGCGAGCGTGCGCCTGGTCGACGAGGTGCAGTTCCAGCGCCGACGCGCGCGCTTCGATTTCGACATGATGATCGGCTCGTGGATCGCCTCGCCCTCGCCCGGCAACGAGCAGCGCAATCGCTGGAGCACGGCGGCGGCGACGATGGAAGGCTCCTACAACATTTGCCGGCGCCGCCTCGCCGGCGATCGACGCGATGATCGCCGCGGTCGTCGCCGCGCGCGGGCGCGAGGATTTCGTCGCGGCGGTGCGCGCGCTCGACCGATTGCTGCTGTCGGGCTTCTATATCGTGCCGCTGTTCTACGCCCCCGACCAATGGGTCGCCTATTCCTCGAGCCTCGGCCACCCCGATCGAATGCCCCTGTTCGGCGTCGCGCTGGAAAGCTGGTGGCGCAAGCCGCAATGAACGATGGCTGTAGGCGCGGTCGCCGACCGCGCCCCTCAACATAGGCGGAGAGACGCGGCCAACGGCCGCCTCTACAGGCGGCGCCCTTGGCGCGCTCGCCACGGGCGCCTAAATGTCATCGAGGGTCGGCCCGGCGATGGCGGATATGGGGCGACAGGAGACAGAGAGCCATGAGCGCAAGCGCGGAGCCCTTGATCATCGACGTCGTCAGCGACGTCGTCTGCCCGTGGTGCTATCTGGGCAAGCGGCGCCTCGAAGCGGCGATCCGCGACAGCGACGAGGGCCCAATTTCGGTGCGCTGGCGCCCCTATCAGCTCGATCCTTCGATCCCGCCGGGCGGCATGGACCGGCGCGCCTATCTCAGCGGCAAGTTCAAGGACGACTCGCGCCTGCAAGCGATCCACGACCATCTGACCGAGCTTGGGGCCGAAGTCGGCGCCGCCTACGCCTTCGAGAAGATCGAACGCGCGCCCAACACCCTCGACGCCCATCGCCTGATCCGCTGGGCCGACATCGGCGACCAGCAGAACGCCATAGTCGAGCGCCTCTTCCAGCTCTATTTCGAACAAGGCCGCGATATCGGCGATCAGGCGTTGCTGGTCGCGACAGCCCGCGAATGCGGCATGGACGCCGATCTTGTCGCCAAGCGGCTCGCCGAGGGCGACGACGTCGAAGCGGTTGAGGCCGAGATCGCCCAGGCGCAGGCGATGGGCGTCACCGGCGTGCCGTTCTTCATCTTCGCTTCGCGCCTAGGCGTACCTGGCGCGCAAGCCGTCGACGTGCTCGCCAAAGCGATCGCCCAGGCGCGAGCGGCGAAGGCTGGCGTCGAAGTGGCGTGAACGCGTTCGCCAAAGAGGTTCATGCTGCAAGGCGTGCGCCCCTTCCTCTCTTGCGGGGGAAGGAAGAGATGGCTAGGCCGCCTCGGCGACGGCGGCGAGCATTTCGGGGGGAAGTTGCACCGCGGGCGCTGAGCTGTCCTCGCCCATGAGCGCGGCCATCGTCAGCTCAACGAGCGGCGCGCAGAAATCTTCCTGAGCTTCGCTCGCCTCGATCGGCGGCGCGTCGAACTCTTCGAGCGCCGCGGCGACGGCCTCGATCAGCAGCGGCGCGTAGCTCGGCCGCTCGAGACGCGGTGCGACAAAAGCGGGCGCCAAGCGCCAAGATTCATCGGCGTATTCGCGCGCGCTGTCGCGCGCCGCCTCGGCCGAGAAGCGCCACAACAACGACAGCATCGGCGCCAATCCCGGCTCCGCCCGCGCCTCGCAGGCAGCGATCGTCCGTTCGCACAGCGTGCGCGACAGACGCTCGCCGCGCGGCGCGTCGATCGCAGCGATGCCGGCGAGCGCGGCGCGGAAAGCCGGCAGGAACGCGGCCGGCAGGCGCGCCTTGGCATAGAGGGCCGCGAAGCCGTGGCCGTCGGGACGGCGGGCGAAGGCGGCGGCGCGCCGCGAGGCGAGACCGGAAAGTTCGCTCACAGCTTCGACGAAAAACTCGCGATCGCCCGAGAGCAGCGCCCGCATCAGCACCGCGACCGTCAGCGTGCCGGCACTGCGCATCCGGCGGGCGAGTTCGGCGAGCGCCTCGCCTCGGCTGGCGCTGAGGATGGTCACGGTCGCCTGGTCACGCGCGTCGCGGGCGATGCGCTGGGCGCGCCCAGGGCTCAACCAGTCGCAGCGGGCGGCGAAATCGGCGAGCGCGCGCGCCGTCGCCCCCGCCAGTTCGTTGCGCAAGGCGGGCGGCAGCCCCGGCCAGTTCGTCAACGCCTCGCGAATCTCGGCGTCCTCGCCCAACCGCTCGAAGACGCGCCATAGAGCGCCTGCGCGGATATCTGCGTCGAGATTGCCGAGCAGCGCGATCACCGCTTCGCGCTCCGCGATTTCGGCCAGAGCCGCCGCCAGCCCGGCGGTCAGCCGGGGCCTGCGAGCGATGGCGGTCTGGGCGAGCGCGTCGCCGACCGCCGCGCAATCGACGAGTTCCGCTTCCTCAAGCACCGGCGAGCGGCCGAGCACGACCGAGGCAACCTCCGCTTGGTCGGCCGCGAGCGCCAGCACGATGTGACGCGGCGCGTCGGCGGCGCTCGCCAATGCTTCCGCCAGCGAACGGCGCACCAGCGCGGAAGGGTCGTCGAGCACGGCGGCGAGGCCGAGTTCGACCTCGGCGCGGGTATCGGGCGGCAGATCGGAATAGAGATAGGCGCGAGCCAGCGCGCTCACCGCTTGCGCGCGCTCCTCGGCGTCAGCCCGTTGCGCAAAGGCCAGAAATCGGCGCACGATCCCCGTCTCGGCGACATCGAGCGCCACAGGCGGTTCGGCGATCGCTTGGAGGGCTCTCACGGCTTGCTCTGCGGCGCTGGCGACGCAATCATTGTCTATTCTTCGCCGATTTAAGGTAAACGCGCGATTAAGACGCGCACCCGAGAGGTTGGAAATGGCCCATTCCCAGACGTCCCATCCGCGCGGCGGGCTCTATTTCGAGGATTTCGAGGTCGGCCGCCTGTTCCGCCATCGCCTCACCCGGACCGTCACGCAGATGGACAATATGCTGTTTTCCAACCTGACGCTCAACGCACAGCCGCTGCACATCGACGCGCATTTCTGCGCGACCGAGACGCAATGGGGCCGGCCGCTCATGAATTCGCTGTTCACCCTCGGGCTGCTGGTTGGCATTTCGGTCAACGACACGACGCTCGGCACGACCATCGCCAATCTCGGCATGAGCGAGGTCAAATTTCCCGCGCCGCTGTTCGAAGGCGACACGGTGAACGCGACCACCGAAGTCCTGAGCAAGCGCCCATCGCAATCGCGCGCCGACGCCGGCCTGGTCGAATTCCTGCATCGCGCCTTCAAGCAGGACGGCGCTCTGGTCGCCGAGTGCCGCCGCACCGCCTTCATGCTGCGGCGCCCAGATGCGACGACGAGCGCGGCTTGACGATGCGCTCGCTGCTGTTCGTTCCCGGCGATAGCGAGAAGAAGCTCGCCAAGGCGCTGACGAGCGAGGCCGATGCGCTGATCGTAGATCTAGAGGATTCTGTCGCAGCGTCCGCCAAAGCGGCGGCGCGCGCGACGACCGCGGCCTTTCTCGCCGAGGCGCGAGCGCTCGCAAAGCGGCCGCGGCTCTATGTGCGCGTCAACGGGCTCGAAAGCGGGTTCGTCGCGGCCGACCTCGACGCCGTCATGGGAAACCCGCCGGACGGGATCGTGCTGCCCAAATGCCGCGAGGGCGCCGACGTGCAGCGGCTCGCCGCCAAGCTCGCGGTGCGCGAGGCCGAGCATGGCCTCGCCGACGGCGCGACCCGCATTCTCGCCATCGCCACCGAATCGGCGCGCGCGCTGTTCGGCTTCGCCAGCTATCGCGGCGCCAGCGCGCGGCTAGAAGGACTCGCCTGGGGGGCGGAGGACCTCTCGGCTGATCTTGGCGCCGAGACCAACCGCCTGCCCAGCGGCGCCTTCGCTGCGCCCTACGCGCTCGCCCGCACGCTGACGCTGGTCGGCGCGGTCGCGGCTGAAGTCGCGCCGATCGATGCAGCTTTCACCAACTTTCGCGACGCCGAGGGTCTGCGCGCCGAGGCGGAAGCGGCCCGGCGCGACGGCTTTACCGCCAAGATGGCGATCCATCCGGGGCAGATTGCAATCATCAATGCGGTCTTCACACCCTCCCCCGAGGCGATCGCAAAAGCCCGCGCGGTCGTCGCCGCCTTCGCCGCGGCGCCGGGCGCGGGCGTCGTGTCGCTCGAGGGCGAAATGCTCGACCTGCCGCACCTGACGCGGGCGAAGACGGTGTTGCAGCGGGCGGGGAAGAACTAGGGCGAGCGCAGCGTGACGCGCCGACCTCAGGCGATCAGCCCAAGAGACGCCTTAAGTTCGTCGCGGCGAGTCTTGCCCATCGCGGTGCGCGGCAGCGCATCGACGACGAAGACCCGCGCCACTTCGAGGCCGCGCTCTGCGCACCAATCGATGAGATGGCCTTCGGCGATCGGCGCTCGCGTCACCACGGCAAGATTGATCTCCTCGACGCCACCCTCGCCGCGCACGCCAAAGGCCGCCACGTCGGCGACATTGGGATGTCGCAAGACAAGCTCTTCGATACCCTCGGGCGCGTGCTTAGCGCCGCCGGAGTTGATGACTTCCGACACCCGGCCTTCGAGGATCAGCATGCCCTCCTCGGTCAGCCGGCCGCGGTCGTCAGGATAAAACCAACCCCCCCGCAAGTTCGTGTGCGAGTTGTCCCGAGGAAATCCCCGCGTCATCGCTGGCGCGCGCACCCGTACGATCCCGGCGGCGCCGGCAGGGAGCGGACGATCCTGATCGTCGACAATCTCGATGACGACGCCGGGTTGGGCGTAGCCAGTCGCGCCCTCCACTTCCGGCAACACGTCGGCAGGAGTCACGGACATCGACCCGACCTCGGTCGCGCCATACTGAATGGACACCTGCGTGCACAGATGGGCGCGCGCCTCTTTTAGCAGGTCAGGGCTCGTCCGTGCTCCGCCGACCAGCAGAGCCTTCACCGATGGGAGCGGAACCGCCGCGCGCGTCTGCTCCCGCACAAGATCGCGCACCTGTTGCGTCGAGCCGACGATGGCGTCGACGCGATAGGCGGCGGCCATCTGCAGCGCCTGGCGCGCCGAATTGGCGCACACGAGCGTGTCGCCATTGGTAAGCAGATGGGCCGAGACGCGAAACCCCCACGTGCCGCTCAATCGCAGAAGATTGAGCACGCGGCCGCGCACGCCCACGGCGTCGCCCGCTTCAAGCCCCCTCACCAAGCGGCGAAAGCCTCCTACACTCATCCACGCTGCTTTTGGTCGACCCGTCGATCCCGAGCTCACGTCGACCCGGCACAGCGCATCCTCGCTGGCGAAGGGGCGCGCCGGAGCGACCGATCGGCGCGGCCCGGCGAACCAGTCCTCGTCAACGAGTAAACGCCGAAAGCCTGGCGTGAGGGCGTCGCCAGGGTCCTGGAGATAGGTTCGAACGGGAAGATTGAGCGCGATGATCTCTTCGGCCGTGTCGGCCGCCATACTCGGCTGACCAAGGCGGAAGAGCGCCGCCGAGAGAATTAGCTGGCGGATCGGACTCGCCACAGTGACGCAAACGACCTCGTCCTGGGCAAGGTCAAGATCACCGATGCGCGCCTCAGCGCACAGGATGCCCTGCGCAAGCATGTCGAAGGTCACCAGCCGATCGACGAGAATAATCGCCGGCTGCTCGGGACAGAGGCGCGCGTGATGCAGAATGCGGTCGGCAAACGTCGCGGGCGAGCCACGCATCGACGGCGTCTCGTTCACCAACTAGAACCGGTAGTTGAGGCCAGCGCGGGCGACCTGGGCCGAATCCTTGAACTTGAACGTGTAGGCAGCGCCGTTGACGTAGCTCTGCGTCTCGCCGGGGAACTGCATGAAAAGGTATTCGGCCTTTACCGACCAATGGTTGTCGATCGCGTACTCGCCGCCCCCGCCGATCGTCCACCCCGTCGCCTCGCTGCGGCCGAGAGCGATCGGCGGCGTGAACTCACCACTGCCGCTGTTGTTGTGCAAATCGGCGAACACGACCCCGCCCGTCACGTAGGGCAAGAAGCGATCGAAAGCGATGCCCGCGCGGGCGCGCAGATCGCCGTAGAACGGCAGATTTGCCGAGTGGGTTACTGTAGTGCCAAACAATCCGCCGTCGCTACCCTTCGCGCTCGACCAGTCGAGGTCGCCCTCGGCGCCGACGACAAAGTTCGAGATTTGGTAATTGTAACCCGCTTGCACGCCGCCGACAATTCCCGAAGTGCTAAGCGCGTCCATCCCACCTTCAGCGAAATCGGACGCGACGGAGTCCCGCGACCATAGGCCGCCGAGGTTGGCGCCAACGTAAAAACCGCTCCAGGTGAATATCGGCGGCGCAATATAAGGGGCCGGTGCGGCCTCGGCGCTGGCCAGACCGCCGCCGAAGGCGCCCGAGGCGAAAACGGCGCACAACCCGGTCGACCCCAAGAGTGAACGTTTCATGAGTTGGCCCCAGCCGCGGCGGGTCAATTCTTGCCCACTCAGACTATACCGTTCGAGTGTGCTCAAGTCCACGCCTCGAAGTCTGCAGGCCGTCCCATCCCGTTCGGCAAGTCGCAGTCGCGGAATGGCTGCTTCTCAACGGCAATGGTCTGATCGACAAGCGCCTTTCGGCTCGGCGAGCGATCGGATGGCGACGGCGGGCGTTTGGCGGACTGTGTCGTCTGGGGCACGCGCGCCAAGAAAAGGCATTGAGGTGAGCGGCGCGCGGCCGGCCTAGCGCGTCGCACGCACTTCGAAGACCGGCGGCGCGACCTCCAACTCGTCTTTTTCGACGAGCTCAACGCTGAGCACCCTCGCCCCCGGCGGCCCGCGCCGCAGCGCGGCGATCAGCGCCTCGACCGCGTCGGCAGGGCCGGAAAGAAGCGCCTCGACTGAACCATCCGCGCGATTGCGCACCCAGCCCGCGACGCCGAGGCGCAGCGCCGCGGTTCGGGCGAAATAGCGATAGCCGACGCCTTGCACTCGCCCCTCGACGACGACGCGGCGGGTCAGCGTGTTTGCGCCGTTCATGGTTAACGCCTCTCTCGTCAGGCGATCGCGAGTATCGCGGCTGCGCGCTGAACCGGCAATCTCGCGCGTCGACGCGCGCCCAGTGTCATCCCGCCGACATGAGAATCTGTGCAAGGAAAAGACAAAAGAGCCCTCTCCGCTTCCAGCGAGGCAGCCTTGGCCAAGCAAGACGATGCGACCCGGCGCTACCGGACGATTTTCATCTCCGACCTGCATCTGGGCACGCGTGGGTGCCAGGCCGAGCTCGCGCTCGACTTCCTGCGCCACAACGACGCCGACACGTTCTTCCTCGTTGGCGACATCGTCGACGGCTGGCGACTGCGCAGCGGCTGGTACTGGCCGCAAGCGCACAACGACGTGATCCAGAAGCTGCTGCGCAAGGTGCGCCATGGCGCGCGCATGATCTTCGTGCCGGGCAACCACGACGAGTTCGCCCGTCAGTTCATCGGCCTGAGCTTCGGTGGGATCGAGATTGTCCGCCAGGCGATCCACGTCGCCGCCGACGGCAAACGCTACCTCATCATGCACGGCGACGAATTCGATGTCGTGGTTCGCCACTCCAAGTGGCTCGCGCACTTGGGCGACTGGGCCTATGACACGGCGTTGTTCGTCAACACGCACCTGAACTCGGTGCGTCGTCTCTTTGGCTTCAGCTACTGGTCGCTCTCCGCCTGGGCGAAGCTGAAGGTGAAGAACGCGGTCAATTTCATCGGCTCGTTCGAGACTGAACTCGCTCGCGAAGGCAAGCGCCGCGGCGTCGACGGCGTGGTGTGCGGACATATCCACCACCCTGCCATCCGCGACATCGACGGCGTCACCTACGTCAACACCGGCGACTTCGTCGAATCCTGCTCGCTGATTGTGGAGCACTACGACGGGCGCCTGGAGATCGTGCGCTGGTCGAAGACCCTCGCCGAAGCGCGGCGCGAAAGCCGTGAGGCCGAGCGCCTCGGCGCGCCGGTCGAGGTGGAGGCGGAAGATGAAGTCGGAGCGGAAGCGGAGGCGGCTTGATCCGGATCCTCGTCGCCACCGACGCTTGGCGCCCGCAGGTCAATGGCGTCGTCCATACGCTCGAGCGCATGTCGGCGGCGGCGCGCGATCTCCAGGCCGAATTCGTCTTCCTCACCCCCCAGGGCTTCCCCTCGCTGCCGCTGCCAACCTACCCCGATATCCGGCTGGCGCTGGCTTCGCCCTGGGAAGTGGCGCGGCGCATCGAGGCGGCGAGCCCCGATCACATTCACATCGCCACCGAAGGGCCGATCGGTTGGGCGGCGCGCCGCTATTGCCGCAAGCGCGGCCGCCTATTCACGACCAGCTATCACACGCGCTTTCCCGAATACATCGCCGCCCGCACCCGCCTGCCGGAAGAATTTTCTTACGCGGCGCTGCGCCATTTCCATGCCCCCGCCGCCGCGACGCTGGCCCCGACCCCCTCGATCCGCAACGAGCTGACGCGGCGCGGCTTCGCCAAGGTCAAAGTGTGGACGCGCGGCGTCGATCACGCGCTCTATCGGCCGCGCCCCCCTGACGCGCTCGATCTGCCGCGACCAATTTTCCTCAGCGTTGGCCGCGTCGCGGTCGAGAAGAACCTCGACGCGTTGCTGCGGCTCAAGCTGCCCGGCTCAGTGGTGATCGTCGGCGACGGCCCGGCGCGCGCAGGGCTCGAGCGGCGTTATCCGCACGCCCACTTCCTCGGCGCGTTGCATGGCGAAGAGCTGGCGCGCGTCTACGCCAGCGCCGACGTGTTCGTCTTCCCCTCGCGCACCGATACGTTCGGCATCGTCCTGGTCGAAGCGCTGGCGAGCGGCGTGCCGGTCGCCGCCTTTCCGGTCGCCGGCCCGCTCGACGTCATCGGCGACAGCGGCGCCGGCGCGCTCGACGACGATCTCGGCGCGGCCTGTCTCGCCGCGCTCGAAATTCCGCGCGAGCGCGCGCTCGCGCATTCGCAACGCTTCACCTGGCGCGAAAGCGCGCGCCAGTTCCTCCAGCACATCGAAGTCTGCCGGGCGGGCGCGCGGGTCGGCCAGGCGGCCTGAACGCAGCCAGCGCGCTTGATCGCAACGCGCGCCTCATCTATTGAGCGCCCTTCGCCGACAATCCTGAAAAATCGATCGCCGGGAGCTCGCTTTGTCCCTATCCCAGGGGCCGACGATTTCGTCGGGCCTGACGACCCTTATGGCGACGGCCTGCGGGCTGATCGTCGCCAATATCTACTACGCTCAGCCGTTGATCGGGCCGATCGCCGCCCAGCTCGGCATTCCGATCAGCAGCGCTGGCCTGATCGTCACGCTCACCCAGCTGGGCTACGGCTTCGGCCTGCTGCTGATCGTCCCGCTCGCCGACCAGTTGGAGAACCGCCGTCTGACGCTGGCCGCGATCGGTATCGCCGCGCTCGGCCTGATCGGCGCGGCGCTGGCCCCCGGGGCGCCGACCTTTTTGCTCGCCTCGCTGCTGATCGGCTTCGGCTCGGTGGGGGTCCAGGTCCTGGCGACGTTCGCCGCCCACATGGCTCCGGAGGCGCAACGCGGGCGCGTGGTCGGCGACGTGGCGATGGGCATCATGCTCGGGATCATGATGGCGAGGCCAGCCGCCAGCTTTCTTGCCGCCGCCAGCTCGTGGCGCGTGGTCTTTTTCGCCGCGACCGCCGTCATGGGCGCGCTCGCGCTGCTGCTGGCGCTGGCGCTGCCCCGCCGCCAGCCGAGCGCGGGCATCAGCTACCGCGCGCTGATGGCCTCGATGATTGGCCTTGCCGCGCGCACGCCGACCCTGCAATGGCGCGCCTTCTACCAATCGTGCCTGTTCGCCGCCTTCTCGTTGTTCTGGACGACCGTGCCGCTGCATCTCGCCGACGCCTTCGGCTACACCCAGCGCGGCATTGCGCTGTTCGCGCTGGCCGGCGTTTCGGGCGCGATCGCCGCTCCGCTGTCCGGACGCATCGCCGATCGCGGCTACGGCCGCGCTGTCACCGGCTTCGCCATTCTTCTCGTCGCCGTGGCGCTCGCGCTCACTCTGGTCGCGCCGGAGGGCACAGGCTGGGCGCTGGCGCTGCTGGTCGCCTGCGCCGTGCTGCTCGATTTCGGCGCGCAGGCCAATCTCGTCGTCGGCTTTCGCGCCATCTTCGCGCTGGGCGCCGAGTCGCGCGGCCGGCTCAACGGGCTCTACATCGCGACCTTCTTCGCCTTCGGCGCCCTCGGCTCGGCGCTCGGGGCCTGGGCCTTCGCACAAGGGGGCTGGCGGCTCGCGGCCTCGCTCGGTCTCGCCTTTCCCCTCGCGGCGCTGATCGGCTTCGCGCTGGAGTCGTTCCGACCAGGCCGGACATGAGCCGGGCGAGCGTCGCCGCGCCTTCCCGTCTCACTCTCGCCACATCGAGGGCCGATGCACCTGCGCGCAATTGCGCCACGCCGGCAAGCGCGGTCCGCGGCTTCGAGGGGTTCATTCAGGCGATGTCGCGCGGCGCGCAATTGCGGTGGGTTCTCATCGGGCTCCTCGGCCTCGCTGGGCTGGCGCTGTCGGGCTGCGAGACCGATATGGCGGGCGCTGCGGCCTATGTCGGCGGGATCGGCGGACCGTCAGCGGCCGCGCCCAGCGCCCAGCCGGTGCAGTTGTTCATCGCCTCGACCCGCAAGGGCGAGCATGGCGCGGCGGCGCAGGTGCTGTCGGGCGACGGCGTCCACTACGCCTTCGACATTCTCACCATCCCGCCCGGCCATCGCGTCGGCTCGCTCGAAGAGCCGATGTTTGGCGCCGCCAACGCCCGCGAACACATCGTGCTGTCCGAAGAGCGCAACCTCGATGGGGACGAGTTCCGTTCCGAACTCGCCTCGCATATCTCGGGCCGCATCGGCGCCAACCGCGATGTGCTGGTGTTCGTCCACGGCTTCAACACGCCGTTCGACGAAGCGCGCGAACGGGCCGCCCAGATCGTCGCCGACAGCCGCTTCGGCGGCGTCGCGGTGCTCTTCACCTGGCCAACCAAACACGAATTGTTCGGCTACGTCTCCGACAAGGACAACGCCACCGCTTCGCGCGACGCGCTGCAGAGCCTGTTGCAGGACATCGCCGCCACGCCCGGCGTCGGCCAGGTGCATGTGCTCGCTCACTCGATGGGCGGCTGGCTGGCGATGGAGGCGTTGCGGCAGGAGGCGATCTCGGGCGATCGCGACCTCTCGGGACACCTCGGCGAGGTCATGCTCGCCTCCCCCGACATCGACATGGACGTCTTCGCCGCGCAGATGGCTCGCCTGCGCCCAGCCAAGGTGACCGTCTTCGCGACCGCCAACGACCGCGCGCTCTCGCTCTCCAGCGCCATCGCCCAGTCGCGCCAGCGGGTTGGCGCGATCAACCCTTCCAAGCCCGAGGACCGCGAGCGGCTCGAGGCGCTGGGCGCCAAAGTGTACGATCTGTCGAGTTTCTCCGACGGCTTCATCGACCACGGCGCCTACGCCGACGCGCCCGACGTGCTGCACGCCATCGGTGCGCAGATGGCGACGCCGCGTCCCAAGGACGCCAACACGATGTCGAGCCTTGACGCCACCGGCTACATCGACCCCAATGCGCCGGCGCCCACGCCTGCCCCGGCGACCCCGGCCTCGCCTCCGGGCGCCGCGACGACCACGCCAGCGCAACCGGCGACGCCCGGGCACTAAATCCAACGCCCGCCGCCGCCGCGCGCTTGCGGCGGCGACGGCCGGGCGGCATAGTCCGCCCGCAATCTTGAGGAGCCCGCTATGCCGAGCAAACTCGATCAACTGCGCACCATGACCACCATCGTCGCCGACACCGGCGACATGGAATTGATCGGCGTCTACAAGCCGACGGATTCGACCACCAACCCGTCGCTGATCTTCAAGGCGGCCCAGCTTCCCGCCTATGGTCGCCTGTTCGACGAGGCGATCGGTTGGGGGCGCAAGACCGGCGCCTCGCTTGACGCGGTTGCCGATCGGCTGGTGATCGATTTCGGGGCAGAGCTGACCACCATCGTTCCTGGCCGGGTTTCGACCGAGGTCGACGCGACGCTGTCCTTTGACGTCGCCGGCACGCTCGCCAAGGCGCGCCAGATCATCGCCGCCTACGCCGAGCGCGGCATCGGACGCGAACGCATCCTCATCAAAATCGCCTCGACCTGGGAAGGCGCGCAGGCGGTGGCGACGCTGCAGCGTGAAGGGATCGACTGCAACATGACGCTGCTGTTCTCGATCGCCCAGGCGGTCGCCGCCGCCGACGCCGGGGCGTTCCTCATCTCGCCCTTTGTCGGCCGCATCCTCGACTGGCACGTCAAGGCGGGCGGCGGTCCCTACACCAGCGAGACCGACCCCGGCGTCGTTTCGGTCAAGGCGATCTACGCCTATTACAAGGCCTACGGGATCAAGACGGTGGTGATGGGCGCCTCGTTCCGCAACACCGGCGAGATCGAAGCGCTGGCGGGCTGCGACCGGCTGACCATCGCGCCCGACCTGCTGCACAAGCTCGCTGACGACAACGGCGCGCTGACGCGCAAGCTCTCTCCGGAATCGGCAGGCGCCGCCCCGGCCCGCATCGCAATGGACGAGAAACGCTGGCGCTGGATGATGAACGAGGATCCGATGGCGACCGAGAAGCTCGCCGAAGGTATCCGCGTCTTCGCCCACGACCTCGGCGCGCTGCGCGAGCTGGTGGCCAAGCGCATGGCGAAGGCGGCCTAGGCAACGTCAGGGCGCTTTGGCGGAATACATGCCGGTGGCGCGGAATTCGGTCGGGCTCGCTCCGTAGCGTTTGCGGAAGGCTTTGGCGAAATAGTTGGGATCGTCAAAACCGCAGTCGCTGGAGATTTGCTTGACCGGTTCGTCGGAGCGCACGAGACAGACTCGCGGCGCGGCGCATGCGGTAGGCGAAGATGTATTCGGTCGGCGAGACGCCCTCGCAACGCCGAAACACCCGGCTGAAGTGCGAGCGGCTGAGGCCAGCGACGTCGGCGAGCGTTTCAACGTCGAGCGGCGCGTGAAGCTGCTGGCGGATGTGCGCGAGCACCTGTTCAATCGAGCGCGGCCGCGCCGTGCGCGGCTCGCCGTCGCCGCCGAGCACGTCGTCGTAAATCGCCATGGTCGCGGCATAGGCGATCGCCGAGGCTTCGCCCGCCCCTTTCGCTTTGCCGTCGCGCAGATCGAGGCTCATCCGCGCGAGCCGCACCACCGTTTCAGGCCGCAGCCGGAACACGGGACCAACCGCCTCGAGGATCGCCCGGTGCAGTCGAAGCGCCTCGCGCCCCGTCATCGCGATCCAGAAGAACTCCCATCGCTCGCCCTCTTCGATCCAATATTGGTGGTCGTGAGGAATCGTCACCAGCATTGTTTCGCCGGCGTTGACGAAACGGCGCTGGCGTTCGTATTGCAGCCGCCCGACGCCGGAAATCGCGTGCTGTATGACGCTGAACGGACTTTGCCCGCGCTGGCGCCCATTCCAGCAATAGCTCGAATCCGTCGCGATCTCGTAGCCGGCGCTGGTCGGCATCACGTAAAGCCGGTCGCGGCTGCGCGCCAGCGAAACTGCCCGCCCGCCCGGTCCGCGCGAGCGCACTTCGTCCAGCACAGAATTACCCGTCAAAGCACATCCATCCTCTTTCGCAACCGGATTTGCAGGGCATAATCGAGCCTAGGACGATCTTTCGTCTATGAGTGAAAAGTCCTCCCCTAGCCCCTGACGTGGCGCAAGCCGCGTCGGGGGGCGTCGGGAAGTCGCGTTTTCTTAGGAGCGACGGCGGAAAAATGACTCCATTCAAAATCGCGATCATCGGCGCGGGAAGCGTCGGGTTCACCCGCAAACTCGTCGCCGACGTGCTCTGCGTTCCGGAGCTTCGTGACATCGAGATCGCGCTGACCGACATCGACGAACACAACCTCGCAATGGTCCAGCGCATTCTCGCGACCGATGATCGAAGTGAACCGTCTGCCGACGCGAATCACGGCGACGACCGACCGCCGCCGGGCGCTCGAAGGGCGCGCGCTACGTCATCAATTGCGTGCGGATCGGCGGCCTCGAAGCGTTCGCCGACGACATTCGCATCCCGCTGCAATACGGCGTCGACCAATGCGTCGGCGACACGATCTGCGCCGGCGGCATTCTCTACGGCCAGCGCTCGATCCCGCCGCTCCTCGACTTCTGCAAGCGACATCCGCGAGGTCGCCGAGAGCGGGGCGAAGCTGCTCAACTACGCCAACCCGATGGCGATGAACACCTGGGCGGCGATCGACCACGGCGGCGTCGACACGATCGGCCTCTGCCATGGCGTTCAGCACGGCTGGCGGCAGATCGCCGAAGCGCTCGGCGCCGAGGACCCGCACGAGGTCGAATACATCTGCGCCGGCATCAACCACCAGACCTGGTACATCGACGTGCGATTGCGCGGGCGATCGGTCGGGCGCGACGAGTTGCTCGCCGCCTTCGAGCGCCACCCCCGTCTATTCGCAGCAGGAGAAGGTGCGCATCGACGTTCTCAAGCGCTTCGGCGTCTATTCAACCGAAAGCAACGGCCACCTGTCGGAATATCTGCCGTGGTACCGCAAGCGGCCGGAGGAAATCCGCCGCTGGATCGACATGTCAGAATGGATTCACGGCGAGACCGGCGGCTACCTGCGCCACTGCATCGAATCGCGCAATTGGTTCGAGACGGAATACCCGGCCGAGTTGGAAGCGGCGAAAACGCCGCTCGATCCGGCGCTGCGCACCGACGAGCACGCGAGCCACATCATCGAGGCGTTGGAGACCGGGCGCGTCTATCGCGGCCATTTCAACGTCAAGAACCGTGGCTTGATCGACCAATCTCGCCGACGACGCGATCGTCGAAAGCGCGGGCTTCGTCGATCGCTTCGGGCTGAACATGGCGGCGGGCATCAAGCTGCCGCTCGCCTGCGCGGCGACCTGCGAGGCTTCGATCAACGTTCAGCGCATGGCGGTTCAAGCCGCGGTGACGGGCGACGTCGATCTGCTCAAACTCGCCGTGTTGCATGACCCGCTGGTCGGCGCCGTCTGCACGCCCGACGAAGTCTGGCAGCATGGTCGATGAAATGCTGGTCGCGCAGGCGAAGTGGCTGCCGCAATACGCCGGCGCGATCGACGGCGCGCAAAAGCGCCTCGCCGCGACGCCGGCGCGCAAATCCGAGCGCGAAGGCGCCGCGCGGCGTCCAGTGCGCTCCGCGGACGAACTGCGCGCGGCCAAGGCCGAAAGGCGCAAGTCGGCGGAACGTTCGGATTCGGTGGAGGTGGGCTGATCGCCCTGGCGAGGGCCTTCAGACGCTAAGAAATACGCGAAAATCGGGGAGGAATTGGGAATGAAACAGCTCCATTGCGCCCTCGCCGCGGCGCTCGCCGCAGCATGGTGTTGGACGGCGCCGGTCCGCGCCGACGAACCGGTGACGATACATTTCTGGGTCGCTTGGGACCCGCAAAATCTCGACGGCAAAGCAGCCAAGGCCGAGATCGCCTCCTACGAGCAGGCTCATCCCGGGATCAAAATCGACATTCAGAACATCAGCTATGACGCCATGCACAGCAAATTGGTGACTGCGCTCGCGGGCGGCGACGCGCCAGAACTGAGCTGGGGGTTGCCCGAGTGGCTAGGCGAATTCTCGAGAATGGGCGCGCTGCGGGACCTGACCGAGGACGCCAAGACCTGGGCTGACGAGAAGTCGATCTATCCCAATGTCATCGACGCGCTGACGATCGATGGACATCTCTTGGCGATGCCGCACTATCTCGGCATCCGCGGCTTGCTCGTGCATGAGGACATGCTGAAAGCCGCTGGCGTCGCCTCGCCGCCCAAGACCTGGGACGAATTGATCGCGGATTCCCAGGCGATCAAGGCCAAGACCGGCAAGTTCGGATTCGGCATCGCCGGGACCGGCGTCCGTTCGCCCCAGGAACTGATCATGTATCTCGCCCAGAACGGGCTCTCGCTCGCCGAGCGCCAGGCGGACGGCAAGTACAAGAACACCTGGGCCGACGACAAGGATAAGCTCGCCAAGGCGACGGAAGTGTTCGCCTTCTACAAGCGGCTCGCCGCCGACGGCGCGATCAATCCCGATGGGGCGAGCTGGGGCTGGGAAGAAGAAGACACCAACTTCGCCCTTGGCCAATATGCAATGGTGGTCGACGGCTCCTGGATGGAATCGCGCGAGGCCCAGAACCCCGAAGCGATGAAGGACGTGGCGATCAGCGCGCCGCCTTATAAGGCGCAACCGGCGACGTTCTTCGAGATCAACCCGTTCTACGTCTACAAGGCCGGCAAGCATCCCAAGGAGACATGGGACTTCGTCACCTTCTTGAGCGGCAAGGAGTTCCAGACCGCCGTGCATCCCAACAACTCGCCGCGCTCGGACGTCTCCACCGACAGCAAGTGGGGTAAGGACTTCACCGCGCTGGCGCCGACCGGCGTCGTGTTCCCGCCTGTGGCGCTCGGCGCGATCACGCGCGACATGATCGACTCGCTTGGCCGCGTCCTGCTCAAGAACGACGAGCCGGAGGCGGTGGCGAAATGGCTGTCGTCGACGATCAACAAGGACCTGAAACAGTCCGGCGAACTCAGTGGCGGCTAAGCTACTCTTCTTCGTCGCCGCGCGTCGCAATAGTCTAGGCGCGCGGCCGCCGCTCGGCGACGCGCCGGCGGAGGGACGCAGCGTGAGGGAAGGCAAGCGAGCGGGCGAGTCGAGCCGCGCAAAGCAGCGCCATCGGCTCGCAGCGCTCTGTGTGGCGCCGGCGACGATCGTCTTTCTGCTGCTGATCGCCTATCCGCTCGCTTCGGTCCTTTTGGACGCCTTTCAATACGTCAATCTGACGAACCCGACGGTCCATGGATTTGCCGGGTTCGACAACTTCGCCAACGTCATTGGCGACGAACGCTTCTGGCCGGCGTTCTGGCGCACCGGCCTATGGACGCTGGTCTCGGTCGTGGGCGAATACGCGCTCGGCCTCGCCTCCGCGCTCGCGCTCGCCCAGCCAAGCCGCGCGCGCGGCGTCTCGCGCGCGATCATTCTGATCCCCTGGGTGATCCCGATCGTCGTCGCCGGTCTCACTTGGACTTGGATGCTGACCCCCGACTACGGCATCATCAACCTCTGGCTGGTGAAATCTGGGCTGATGGCGAAGCCTTTTTATTGGCTCGGCAATCTCAACACCGCCCTTCTGACGATCGCCGTCGTCAACATATGGCGAAGCTTTCCCTTCTATACGATCTGCCTGCTTGCCGGCCTGACGTCGATCCCGAGAGAGACGCTCGAAGCCGCCGCCATGGACGGCGCCGGTACGATCCAGCGGTTCGTCCACATCACGATGCCCTATCTCAAGACGGTCTCGCTGACCCTCATTTTCGTCCACGTCATCGCCACCTCGATCAACTTCGACTTCATTTGGGTGATGACGCAGGGGGGGCCGCTGAACGCGTCGGAAACGCTGCCGATCCTGATCTACCGCTTCGCGCTCGAGGATTTTGACGTCGGCTCGGCGAGCGCGCTGGCGACGATGAGCATCGGCTTCATGCTCGCCGTGTTCTTCGTCTACTGGTTCGGCGCGCTTCGCGGCTCGAAGGAGACGGCCTGATGGTCACTGGCGGCGTCGAGCGCGCGATCAAGGGGATTTCGACCTACGCGACGCTGGCGGTCTTCGCGACATTTTGCCTGTTTCCATTCCTGTGGATGGTCGACACGGCGCTCAAGCCGCCAACCGAAGTGCGGAGCTTGAACCCGACGTTCTGGATCGCCCATCCGACGCTCGAGAACTTTCACCACGTGCTGACCGACGGCAATTTTCTCATCTTCTTCCGCAACAGTCTGATCGTCGCCGGGGGCACAACGATCCTCACGCTGATAATCGCGACATTCTGCGGCTACGCGATGAGCCGACTTCCGCACGAGCCGGTGACGCGCGCGATCGGCGCCGCGCTATTGGTCTCGCAGACGATACCCGGAGTGCTCATCCTCGCGCCGATCTACATCATCATGCGCGAGCTCAACCTGCTCTCGACCTACCAGGCGCTGATCCTCGTCTATTGCGCTTTCGCGATTCCCCTGTGCTGCTTCATGCTGAAGGGGTTCTTCGACACGATTCCGTTGGAGCTCGAAGAGGCGGCCGAGCTCGACGGATGCTCGCGCTTCGGCTTCATCTATCGCATTCTCGTTCCCCTGTGCGCGCCGGGCATCCTTGCGACCGGCATCTTCTGCTTCGTCACCTCGTGGAACGAGTTTCTGTTCGGCTACGTCCTGATCAACGACGATTCGGTGCGAACCCTGACGCCGGCGATCATGGTGTTTAAGGGGCCGCACCTGACCGACTGGGGCGCCCTGATGGCCGCCTCGGCGCTCGCGGTCGTCCCCGTCACCCTCTTTTTCGTCAACCTGCAGCGCTTCCTGATCGAAGGGCTGTCGGCCGGCGCGGTCAAAGGCTGAGGGGGCGCAGGGGGCCCCTAGCGCCGCCGCCAGGGGCGTTTACGCGAGAAAACGGCCGCCTGCTTGCCTTTCCCTCCGCCCTCCTCTATACGCGCGACCATTCCACAGGCGGATTTTCGCGCACCCTGCTTTAAGGGTTCGCTCCGGTGGCGGGGGTTCCCGCCTCAATGATCCGCCGAGGTTCAACCGGAAAGGAAAACGCAGTGGCACTGCCTGACTTCACTATGCGCCAGCTCCTCGAATCGGGCGCGCATTTCGGCCATCAGTCGCATCGCTGGAACCCGAAGATGGCGCCATACATCTTTGGCGCCCGCAACTCGATTCACATCATCGACCTCGCCCAGACCGTGCCGTTGCTGCACCAGGCGCTGAAGGTCGTCTCCGACACGGTCGCCAAGGGCGGGCGGGTGCTGTTCGTCGGCACCAAGCGGCAGGCGGCCGAGGACATCGCCGAGGCGGCCAAGCGCTCGGCGCAGTATTTTGTCAATTCGCGCTGGCTCGGCGGCACGCTGACCAACTGGAAGACCATCTCCGGCTCGATCTCGCGCCTGCGCAAGCTCGACGAGCAGCTCGGCGAAGGGGCCAAGGGCCTGACCAAGAAAGAGCGCCTGATGCTCTCGCGCGAGCGCGAGAAGCTCGAGAAGGCGCTCGGCGGCATCAAGGACATGGGCGGCGTGCCCGACCTCGTCTTCGTCATCGACACCAACAAGGAGGCGCTGGCGATCAAGGAGGCCAACCGGCTGAAGATCCCGGTCATCGCCATCCTCGACACCAATAGCGATCCCGACGGCATCGCCTTCCCGATTCCGGCCAACGACGACGCCAGCCGCGCAATTCTGCTTTATTGCGATCTGGTGGCGCGCGCGGCGATCGACGGCATCTCGCGCGGCCAAGGCGCGGCGGGTGTCGACATCGGCGAAGCTGCGGCCCCGCTTGAGGCCGCCCTGCCCGCCCCTGCGGCGGCCCCCGCCGCCGAAACCGCCGATGGCGAGTTGGAAGTCCCAGTCGATCGCTTCGAGCTGCTCTCCGCGCCGCGCGGCGCGCCCGACGATCTCGCCAAACTGACCGGCGTCGGCCCGCAGATCGTCAAGAAGCTCAACGACCACGGCGTGTTCCACTATTGGCAGCTCGCCGCCATGACCAAGGAAGAGACCGACAAGCTCGACGCCGACTTGAAGCTCAATGGCCGCGCCGACCGCGACCATTGGGCCGACCAGGCCCGCGCGCTGATCGCTGCGGCGTAAAGCTCCCCCCTCTCCCGCCTGCGGGAGAGGGGCTTCCATCGCCGGCGCCCGCGCATCGCGCCGTTTGCTTCAATTCCTGAGGAAGATTGCCATGGCCACGATTTCCGCCGCGCTGGTCAAAGAGCTGCGCGAGAACACCGGCGCCGGCATGATGGACTGCAAGACCGCGCTGACCGAGACCGGCGGCGACATCGAGGCCGCGATCGACTGGCTGCGCAAGAAGGGCCTCTCGAAGGCCGCCAAGAAGAGCGGCCGCGTCGCCGCTGACGGCCTCGTCGGCGTCGCGGTCGAAGCGAATTTCGGCGTGGTCGTCGAAGTCAATTCCGAGACCGACTTCGTCGCCCGCAACGATGACTTCCAAGGCTTGGTGCGCGGCGTCCTCGCGGTGGCGCTCGACAAGGGCGCCGGCGTCGACGTCGAGGCGGTCAAGGCCTCCCACTATATGGGCGGGGGCACGGTCAACGACGCGATCACCAACGCCATCGCCACCATCGGCGAGAACATCACCCTGCGCCGCGCCCACGGCCTTCACGTTCCCCAGGGCGTCATCGGCCATTACGTCCACGCCCAGATCGCAGATGGGCTCGGCCGCATCGGAGTCATCGTCGCCCTCGCTTCGACCGGCGCGCGCGAGCCGCTGGTCGATCTCGGCCGCCATATCGCGATGCATGTCGCCGCCGCCATGCCGCTCGCCCTCAACGCCGAGGGCGTCGACCCGGCAACCGTCGCCCGCGAAAAAGCCGTGCTGCTCGACAAAAACGCTGGCAAGCCGCCGCAAGTCCTGGATCGGATTATCGAATCTGGCCTCAAGACCTATTACAAAGAGGTCTGCCTGCTCGATCAGGCCTATGTCCACGATCCGGCCAAGACCGTCGCCCAGGCGGTCAAGGACGCCGAAAAGACCGTCGGCGCGCCAATCGCGCTCACCGGCTTTGTCCGCTTCGCCCTCGGCGAGGGCGTCGAAAAACCGGCCGAAGAAGGCTAAGCTTCCAAATCAACCGGGCGGCCTTCGGGCCGCCCTTTTTTCTGGCCTGCGGAACTTTTTGCCGGCCCGAGGATTTGCAGACCCAAAGACAGGAGGCGAGCTTGAGCGACCCCGCGCGCGAGAGGCCCGAAAAGCCGATGTTCGAGCGGGTCGTGGTCAAACTGTCGGGTGAGGCGCTGATGGGCCCCGATCCGTTCGGCCTCAATGCGCCGACCGTGCAGCGCATCGCCGCCGACCTCAAGGCCGTCGCCGACCTCGGCGTGCAGGTGGCGGTGGTGGTCGGGGGCGGCAATTTCTTTCGCGGCCTATTGGGCGCCGATAAGGGCATCGAGCGGGCGCGCGCCAATTCGATCGGCATGCTCGCCACCGTCATGAACGCCCTGGCGATGGAGGGCGCGCTCGAGCAGCTCGGCCAGGCGGCGCGCGTGCTCTCCGCTGCGCCGATGCCCTCGCTGTGCCAGCCCTATTCGCGCCAGGCGGCGCTCGCCCATCTCGTCAAGCATCGCGTCATCGTGCTCGCGGGGGGCACCGGCAATCCCTTCTTCACCACCGACACCGGCGCGGCGCTGCGCGCGGCCGAGCTCTCCGCCGACGCGGTGATGAAGGCGACCCAGGTCGACGGCGTCTACACCGCGGACCCGAAGAAAGACCCGACTGCGACGCGCTTCGAGCGCCTCACGCACGACGAAGCGATCGCCCGCAATCTCCAGATCATGGACACGGCGGCCTTCGCGCTGGCGCGCGACAACCGCATCCCGATCGTCGTTTTCTCGATCAACGAGCCCGGCGCGATCCGCGCCGCGCTGCTCGGACAGGGGCGCGCCACCTACGTGATGCCCTGAGGGCGCCGATCTCGTGATCGGCGCGAGCGCCAGCGCGGCTTGGATTTCTCCCCGGATCGCGTAGGCTCGCCGCTTACGGCCGTTGCGCGAGCGTGGGCTGGGCGACGGCGCCGGGAGGAAGAGCCCGTGACGAATTCGGCGAAGGCGAGCCCGACGCTCGCCGGACAATGTTATTGCGGCGCGGTGCGCTACGCGGTCGCCGACGAGTTCCTCTACGCCGCGAATTGCCACTGCGGCGCGTGCCGACGCACGACAGGATCGGCCTTCAAACCATTCGCCGGCATCGAGCGCGAGAAGCTGACAATCGTCGAGGGCGCCGAAACGCTGATGACTTTCGGCGACGCGGACGGCAACAATACGCATTGCAAGCTTTGCGGTTCGCTCCTCTATTCGGTGGTGCGCGCCGGCGCCTTCGTGCACATCGCCATGGGAACGCTTGTCGACGACCCCCGCATTCGCCCGACCGAGCATATTTTTGTCGGCTCGAAGGCGCCGTGGTTCACGATCACCGACGATCTGCCGCAGTTCGCGGCGCATGCGACGGTTGCCGGGGGCGAATGAGTCTCGCATCGCGCCTCGCGGCGTCGACGAGATCTGAGGGAGGATGGGCATTTGGACGCAACCGCAGCGCGGCACGGCAATTTCCGAACGGTCGTCCAGGTGACCAGCGGCAATTTCCTCGAGATGTTCGACTTCTTCCTGTTCGGCATCTACGCCGACTATATCGCCAAGGCGTTCTTCCCCAACGCCAACGAATTCGTTTCGTTGATGTCGACCTTCCTGAGTTTCGCCGCCGGCTTCGCGATGCGCCCGATCGGCGCGCTGGTGCTGGGCGCCTACATTGACCGGATCGGGCGGCGCAAAGGCCTGATCGTCACGCTCGCAATCATGGCCTCAGGCACCGTGCTGATCGCCTTCGTGCCGAGTTACGCGACGATCGGCCTCGCCGCGCCAATCCTGGTGGTGATCGGCCGGCTGCTGCAGGGCTTTTCAGCCGGCGTCGAGCTCGGCGGCGTCTCGGTCTATCTCTCCGAAATGGCGCCCCCTGGCCACAAGGGCTTTTACGTCGCCTGGCAATCGGCAAGCCAACAGGTGGCGATCATCCTCGCCGCGCTGATTGGTTTCACCATCAGCAAGCTGATGGCGCCGGCCGACATATCGGATTGGGGATGGCGTATCCCCTTCGTCATCGGCTGCATGATCGTGCCGTTCCTGTTCGTGTTGCGCAGCTCGCTGCAGGAGACGGAAGCGTTCAAGGCGCGCACGGATCATCCCGGCTTTGGCGAAATCGCGCACACGCTTGCGGTCAATTGGGCGCTGGTGCTTGGCGGGATCGGCATGGTCATCATGACGACGGTGTCGTTCTATCTGATCACCGTTTACACCCCCCACTTCGGTAAGGACGTTCTCAAGCTCGCCGCCTCCAACAGCCTGCTCGTCACAATCGCGGTGGGCGCCTCCAACCTGTTCTGGCTGCCGATCGCCGGCGCGGCGTCCGACCGGATTGGCCGCCGGCCCATCCTGATCGCCACGACGCTGCTGGCGCTGGTCAGCGTCTATCCGTCGCTCGCCTGGCTGGTGAACGATCCGACTTTCGGCAAGATGCTGATCGTCGAACTGTGGCTGTCGCTGCTCTACGCCTGGTACAATGGCGCGATGGTGGTCGCGCTAACCGAGGTGATCCCGGCAAGCGTGCGCACCTCGGGATTCTCGCTCGCCTACAGCCTCGCCACCACGCTCGGCGGTTCGTCGCTGGCGATCTCGACCTGGCTGATCCGCGTGACCGGCGACAACGCCGCGCCAGGCTACTGGATGAGCTTCGCGGCGCTGTGCGGCCTCGTCGCCACGCTGGCGATCTACGCGAGCCGCCCGCGGACCAACTCGGCGCCGGCGCCGGCCTGAACCGCCGCGAGGTTGCGCGGAGCGCGAAAGCGCGCTCAACTCGATGAAACGCGTTCGCAGCATAGCGAACCGGGGGGAGGATGCGATGACTGCAAGCGATCTCGAACAGCGCACGATGAGCCGTATCGCCTGGCGGCTCATTCCGTTTCTCATCGTCTGCTATTTCGTCGCCTATCTCGACCGGGTCAATGTCGGCTTCGCCAAGCTGACGATGGACGCCGACATTGGCGTCAGCGACACGATGTTCGGCTTTGGCGCCGGTATCTTCTTCATCGGTTATTTCCTGTTCGAGGTTCCTTCGAACCTCGCGCTCGACCGTTTCGGCGCGAGGCGCTGGATCACCCGCATCATGCTGTCTTGGGGACTGATTTCCGGCGCCATGGCCTTCATCCCCGACATCGCCAAGGCAACTGGCCTCAGTGGCGAGCACACCTTTTACGCACTACGCGTTCTGCTCGGCCTCGCCGAAGCGGGCTTCTTTCCCGGCATCATTTTCTATCTGACGCTGTGGTTCCCCTCGTCCTATCGCGGCCGCATGATCGGATATTTCATGGCGGCGATACCGCTGTCCTCCGCGCTTGGCTCGCCAGTTTCGGCGGCGCTGCTCGGGCTGGACGGCGCGCTCGGATTCAAAGGATGGCAATGGCTGTTCATCGCCGAGGCGGCGCCGTCGCTGATCCTCGGTGTCGCCACCTATTTCTATCTGACCGACCGCCCGGCCAACGCGCGCTGGCTCGACGACGAGGCGCGCAATTGGCTGACGACGCGTCTTTCAGCCGAGGAGAAGGTGCGCGCCAAAGTCTCGCCGGCGAGCGTGTTGCAAAGCCTTTACGACCCGCGCGTGTTGGCCGCCTCGCTAATCTATTTCGGCGTTGTCGCCTGCCTTTACGGCGTCGGCTTCTGGCTGCCGACGATCGTCAAGGGCTTCGGCGTATCGATCGCGCTGACCGGTTGGATCACCGCCATCCCCTACGCCGTCGGCTTCGTCGGCTCGATCTGGTGGGGCATGCGTTCCGACGCGCGCCAAGAGCGCCTGCGCCATCTCTCAATCGCGCTGGCCTTGGCCGCGATTGGCGTCGGCGCCTCGGCGCTGCTCAGCGATCCGCTGCTGAAGATGACTGCGCTGACGCTCGGCGCCCTCGGCGTCTTTTCCGCGCTGCCGATCTTCTGGACTCTGCCGACAGCGATCCTCTCGGGCGCAACGGCGGCTTCGGGCATCGCGGTCATCAACTCGATTGGCAATCTGTCGGGCTATGTCGGCCCATTCGCGGTCGGCTGGATCAAAGACGCGACCGGCTCCTTCGCCTGGGGCCTTGCCGCGATCGCCGCTTGCGCGGCGGTCGCGCTGATCATCGCCCTCGTCCTTGGTCACGACCACGCGCTCGAAAAGGCGCCGGAGACTCAGGCGACGTGAGCGCAGCTGGCGACGGGGCCGCGACGACCTACGCCGCGGCCGAAGACCAGATCGCCTATTGGAACGGACCCGGCGGACAGCGCTGGCTGGCGCTGCAGCAGAAGCACGACCTCCTCTTCGCGCCGCTTACCGCCGCGCTATTCGCGCGCGCCCGCATCATGCCGGGCGAGCGTGTGCTCGACATCGGCTGCGGTTGCGGCGGGACGACGATCGAAGCGGCTCGCCGGGCGGGCGAGGCTGGCGCCGCCGTCGGCCTCGACGTCTCCGAGCCAATCCTCGCTGAGGCTCGGCGGCGCGCGCCGAGCGACGCTCGGATCGAGTTCGTGCTCGCCGACGCGGCCACGCGCCAGTTTCAGGCTGGATCGTTCGACGCGATGATCTCCAGACTGGGCGTCATGTTCTTCGCCGATCCGCTCGCCGCCTTCGCCAACCTGCGCGGGGCGTTGAGGCGCGGGGGACGCGCCGTCATCGTTTGCTGGCGCGAGGCGGGCCGGAATGCTTGGCAGATGGTTCCGCTGCGGGCGGCGCTGCGCCATGTGCCGCGCCTGCCCGAACGAGACCCCAACGATCCTGGCCCCTACGCCTTCGCCAGCGAGGCGCGGGTGCGGCGCATCCTCGAGGGCGCCGGCTTCGTCGACATCGCTATGACCCCGCTCGATTTCGACCTCGACATCGCCATCGGCGGGGGAATCGAATCGGCGATGCACACGGCCGTGGGTCTCGGGCCGGCGAGCCGCGCGTTGGAGGGACAGCCCGCCGACAAGCGCGCCGCCGCGACTGCCGAAATCCGCGCCGCGCTGACGCCCCTGTTGCAAGGCGAGCGCCTGCCGCTTGCCGGCGCGATCTGGATTGTCGAGGCGGTCAATCGGTAGGGGGCGCCTCTTACGGCCGCGCGACTTCCAGCACCAGCTCCGCCAGCCGCTCGGCCGCGTCGGCGACGCCGGCCGCCTTGGCGCTCGCAGCGGCTGCGTTGAGCTTGGCTGGGTCGGCGAGCGCGCCGCGCAGCAGTTCGGTGAGGCGCTCGGGCGTGAACGCGTTCTGCGGCACGACTGTCGCAGCGCCGGCGGCGGCAAGGATCGCCGCGTTGGCGGCCTGATCCTGATCGAGCGCGTGCGGGAACGGCACGAGGATCGACGGCCGGCCGATCACCGCCAGCTCCGACACGGTCGAAGCCCCCGAGCGGCCGACAACGAGATGCGCGCCCGCGATGCGCGCCGGCAGGTCGGGGAAGAAATCGGCGAGCTCGACCGGGAACGCGATTTCAGCGCAGGCGGCGGCGACGCGCGCCTTGTCCTCGCCGCGCGCCTGCATGGTCAGGCGGATGCGCGCGCGCTCTTCGGGCGTCAGGAGCGCCAGCGCCGCCGGCACAACATCGGCCATCACCCGCGCGCCCTGCGAGCCGCCCGTGACCAGCAGATTGAAGCGACCCGCTTCAAAACTCGGGTAAGGCGTCGCCGCGGCGGCGATCACCGCCGGGCGCATCGGATTGCCGGTGGCGCGCGCCTTGGCGCGCATGCCGTCGTCGAGCCCCTTAGTGTCGGGAAAGCCGGTCGCGATCCGCGTCACCCGCCGCGCGAGGAAGCGGTTGGCGCGGCCCATCACGGCGTTCTGCTCATGCAGCACGCTTGGCGCGCCGAGCAGCGAGGCCGCCAGCAACGGCGGCACGGTCGGATACCCGCCAAAGCCGACGACGGCGCGTGGCTTCAGCTTGGCGATCAGCGCCAGCGCAACGACAAGTCCGCCCCCCAACACCAGCGTCGCGCGCGCCTTGCTGAGCACGCCCGCCCCGGTGGTCGTCGCGGCGGGAATGGCGTGGATTGCGCGCGCCGGAAATGCGCCGCCGTAACGCAGCGCGCGCGCGTCGGTCGCAAGCTCAACCGTCGCGCCGCGTTTTGCCAGCGCCTCGGCAAGCGCGGCGGCGGGAAACAAATGGCCGCCGGTGCCCCCAGCCGCGAGCAGGATCGGCCGCGCTTGGCTCACATCGCCTCCACGGGCCTTCCCTGCAAAGCGGACAGCGGCCGCGTGCGGGTCAGCGCGATCAGGAAGCCCATGGCGAGGCCGAGCGCCAGCAGCGAGGAACCGCCATAGGAGATGAACGGCAGCGTCATGCCCTTGGCGGGCACGGCGCGCAGATTGACCGCCATGTTGATCCAGCTCTGCAAGCCGAACATCAGCGTCAGGCCCGCCGCGGCGAAGCGACTGAACGGGTCCTCGTTGCGCAGCGCCAGCCACAGGCCGCGCACGACGATGAAGGCGAAGAAGGCGATCAACGCCAGCAACGCGATCATGCCGAATTCCTCGCCGGTGACGGCAAAGACGAAGTCGGTGTGGGCGTCGGGCAGGATGCGCTTATAGACGCCCTCCCCTGGCCCGCGGCCAAACCAGCCGCCCGACAGGATGCTCTGCAAGGCGGTATCGACCTGGAACGTGTCGACCATGCCGCCGACCGAGTCCGGGTCGAGAAAGCGCAGCACGCGCTCATGGACATGCGGCGACAGTCTGAAAGCGGCCAAGCCGCCGACGACGCCCGCGCCCCCGAGCCCGAGAACCCAGAACCAATGCAGGCCGGCCATGAAGAACAACGCCGCCCAAACCATCGACACGAGCATGGTCTGGCCGAAGTCGGGCTCGAGGATCAGCGGCGCGATGGTGAGCGGCAGCAGCAGCAGCGCGAAGACCTTGCCAGCGACGCGCGGCGCCCCCATACGCCCGCCTTCGGCGAAGGCCCAGGCACACAGAACGACAAACGCGGGCTTGAGGAATTCGCTCGGCTGCACGCCGAAGATCCAGCGCCGCGAGCCCTTGACCTCGACGCCGAACATCAGCGCCAGGATGACGAGGCTGAGAGCGACCACAAAGACGATCAGCGCGGTGCGGCGCACCCCGCGCGGCGTGAGGAACGAAGCGCCGATCATCGCCAGCGCCGCCAGCGGCAGCATCTCGGCCTGGCGATTGACGAAATAGAAGGTCGAGAGATTGAGCCGCTCGGCGACGGCCGGGCTCGCGGCGAGCGCCATCACGACGCCGACGACCATCAGCGCGAAGAACGACCCTAGCAGCCAGGGATCGACGGAACGGAACCAATCGGCGACCGGCCCGCGCTCGGCTCTCGACATCATGCTCCGCTCCTTTGCGCGCGCGGCGCCTCGGCGACGAGAAGCGCCGCCACCAGCGCGCGGAACGCCTCGCCGCGCACTTCGAAATTGGCGAATTGGTCGTAAGAAGCGCAGGCCGGCGACAGCAGCGCGACCGGCTCTCGCGCTTTGCTCGCCAGCGCGTCGCGCGTCGCAGCCGCGAGCGCGTTCTCCAACGTGCCGCTGCGCTCGAAGGGAACGGCGCCTTCGAGCGTGCGGGCGAAATCCTCGCTCGAGGCGCCGATCAGATAGGCCTTGGCGACGCGCGGAAACAGCGGGCGCAACGGCTCGATCCCGCCGGCCTTGGCCTTGCCGCCGACGATCCAGAAAATGTCGTGAAAGCTCATCAGCGCCTTTTCCGCCGCGTCGGCGTTGGTCGCCTTCGAGTCGTTGACGAACAGCACGCGACCGAGCCGGCCGATCAGCTCCATGCGATGGGCGAGGCCGGGAAACGAAATCATGGCTCGCTGAATCGCCTCGGCGTCGACCCCAAGCGCGCGCGTCGCCGCGAAGGCGAAGGCGGCGTTCTGGCCGTTGTGGGCGCCGCGCAGCGCCGAGGCGCCGCCAAGATCGAGCTGCCGTCCGCCCGCGCGCGCGACGACGAAGCGGTCTTCGACCCAGACGTCGGCGAGCGGCGAAGGCGCGGCCGAGATCGCGACCAGATGCGGCGCCGCGCAGGCGGCAAGGCGTGCGGCGATGGCGCGGCTCGGCGCGTCGTCGACGCCAACGAGCGCCGTCTCCGCCTTGGCGACCAGGCGCTCCTTGATCGCGGCGTAGTTCTCGAGCGTCCCGTGGCGATCGAGATGGTCGGGCGTGATGTTGATCAGGGCGCCGACGTTTGGCGCCAACGAAGGAGCAAGATCGATCTGGAACGACGAGCACTCGACGACATGCACGCGCGCATCGTCGGGCGGCGGCAGATCGAGGATCGGCACGCCGATGTTGCCGCCCATCGCGACCTCGCGCCCTGCTTCGTTGAGGATATGGGCGATCAGCGCGGTGGTGGTCGACTTGCCGTTGGTGCCGGTGATGGCGACGAAGGGCGCGTTGGGAGCGCGAGCGGCGCGCTCGCGCACGAAGAGTTCGATGTCGCCGATGATCTCGACGCCGGCGGCCCTGGCGCGCTCGGCGGTCCAATGCGGCTTCGGATGGGTCAGCGGCGCGCCAGGCGCGAGGATTAGCGCGGCAAAGACGCTCCAGTCGGCGCTGGCAAGATCGACCGGCGCGAAGCCGGCTTCGCGGGCGCGCGCGCGCGCCTTTTCGTCGTCGTCCCAGGCGGCGACCTCGGCGCCGCCGGCGACGAGCGCGCGCAGCGTCGACAGGCCGGAGCCGCCGAGACCGAACAGCGCAACGCGCCGACCGCGGAGGGTTGTGACCGGGGTCATCCTCACCTCAGCTTGAGGGTGGAGAGGCCGAGCATCGCCAGCACGAAGGCGATGATCCAGAAACGCATGACGATCTGCGGCTCCGACCAGCCGAGCTGCTCGAAATGATGATGGATCGGCGCCATGCGGAAGACGCGCTTGCCAGTGAGCTTGAACGACGTGACCTGGACGACGACCGACAACGCCTCCATGACGAACAGACCGCCGACGATCGCCAACACGAATTCATGCTTGATCGCCACTGCTGTCGCGCCGAGCAGGCCGCCGAGCGCCAGCGAGCCGGTGTCGCCCATGAAGATCTGCGCCGGGGGCGCGTTGAACCACAGGAAGCCGACACCGGCGCCCACCAGTGCGCCGCAGATCACGATCAGGTCGCCGGCGTAGGGAATGTGATTGATCAGCAGATAGCGCGAATAGAGCACGTTGCCGGCGAAATAAGCGATCAGGCCGAGCGTCGCGGCGGCGATCATCACCGGCACGATCGCCAGCCCGTCGAGCCCGTCGGTCAGATTGACCGCGTTGCCGAAGGCGACGATGACGAACGGGCCAAACAGCAAGAACCCCCAGCCGAGATCGACGATGTAACCGTTGACGAACGGCAGCGCGAGCGAGGTCGCGCCGACCGCGCCGGTGCGCATCATCGCGAAGCAGGCGACGAAGGCGATGGCGAACTCGGCCGCCAGCCGCGCCTTGCCGGAGAAGCCGAGGTGCGACTGGCGCGTCACCTTGAGATAGTCGTCGTAGAAGCCGATGGCGGCGAAGCCGGCTGTGACGAACAGCACGATCCAGACATAGGGGCTTTCGAGCGAGGCCCACAGCAGCGAGGAAGCGAACAGGCCAAACAGGATCATCAGCCCGCCCATCGTCGGCGTGCCCTTTTTGGTCAGAAGGTGCGAGGCCGGCCCGTCGGCGCGGATTGGCTGCCCCTTGCCCTGTTTGAGGCGCAGCGCCGAAATGATCATCGGGCCGAAGAAGAACACCAACAACAGCCCGGTCGTCGCCGCGCCAAGCGTGCGGAAGGTGAGGTAGCGGAACAGATTGAAGGCGCCCGAAACGTGCGAAAGGTCGGCCAGCCAGCTCAGCATGGGATGTTCCTAACGTCGCGATTGGGCGGAGGAGAATTTTTCGCGCAGCGCCGCCACCACCGGCCCCATGCGACTGCCGTTCGAACCCTTGACCATGACGATGTCGCCCCCGCGCAATGCATCGGCGAGCGGGGGGAGAATGTCGTTTGAGCGCTCGGCCCAGCTTGCGCGCATGTCCGCCGGCGCCGCTTCGTAGAGCGCGCGAGTCAGCGGGCCGGCGCCGAAAAGCAGATCGACGTGGTTGCGCGAAAGATCGGGCGCCAGCGCGGCGTGCATCGCCGCGCCTTCAGGGCCAAGTTCGAGCATGTCGCCGATAACGGCGATCCGCCGGCCAGCTTTTCCCGGTTCGGCGGCGCCCAGCAGCGCCAGGGCGGCGCGCATCGAAGCGGGATTGGCGTTGTAGCTTTCGTCGATCAGCGTGATCGGCCCACTCGGGCTCGCCAGCGTCACGCGCTCGCCGCGCCCCTTGGGCGGCGCGAAGCCGGCGAGCGCCGCCGCCGCGCCGGCGAGATCGACGCCGAGCGCCTCGCAGGCGAGCAGGACGCCCAGCGCATTCTCGGCCATATGCCGGCCGGGCGCGCCGAGAACAAAATCAAGATCGCGGCCACGCGCGCGCGCGCGGATGCGCGAGCCGCCCTCCTTGGCGACGACATCGACCAGCCGCGCGTCACCCCCTTCGCTGGCGCCGAACGTGGCGACACGCGCGCCCGCGGCGCGCGCTGCATGTTCCAATCGATCGAACTGCGGCGCATCGCGATTGAGCACCGCGACGCCCTGGGGCTCGAGCCCGGAGAAGATTTCCGCCTTGGCGTCGGCGATCGCCTCGAGCGAGCCGAGATGCTCGATGTGCACCGGCGCAATCGTCGTCACCAGCGCGACGTGCGGGCGCGCCAAGGCGACCAGAGGGACGATCTCGCCGGCGTGGTTCATGCCGATCTCGATCGCCGCGAAGGCGGCGTTTGCCGGCAGGCGCGCCAGCGTCAGCGGCACGCCCCAGTGATTGTTGTAAGAGGCGGCGGAAGCGTGGGTCGGCCCGAAGCGGCCGAGCGCGACGCGCAGCATCTCTTTCGCGCTGGTCTTGCCGACCGAACCGGTGACGGCGACGATGCGAGCGCGCGCCCGGGCTCGGGCGGCGCGCGCGAGGCGCTCCAGCGCGTGCAAAGTATCGTCGACCGTGAAGGTCGGCTCATGTTCGGCAAGATCCCGCCCGCGCGGCCTGGCGATCACCGCCGCGGCGGCGCCCGCCTCGAAGGCGCGCGCGACATGGTCGTGGCCATCGTGCGCCTCGCCCTTGATGGCGAAGAAGAGATCGCCTGCGGCGAGCGTGCGGGTGTCGATCGACACGCCTGAGATCGGCACGGCGAGCGGCGCGCTCGGCGGCCCGAGCGCCCGCGTCAGCTCATCCTGGCTCCACAACGCCCTCATGCCGCCCCCCGCAGCGCCGCCCGCGCGGCCTCGGCGTCGGAAAACGGCAAAGTCTGATCGCCGACGATTTGGCCCGTTTCGTGGCCTTTGCCAGCGATCAGCAGCGCATCCCCAGGTTCGAGCGCCGCCACCGCGGCCCGGATCGCTTCGCCCCGGTCAGCAATTTCGTGGGCCCCGGGCGCCTCGGCGAGAATGGCGGCGCGGATCGTCGCCGGATCCTCGGAGCGCGGATTGTCGTCGGTGACAAAGACGAGGTCGGCGTCTCTGGCGGCGATCGCCCCCATGATCGGCCGTTTCCCAGCATCGCGGTCGCCGCCGCAGCCAAAGACGACGATCAGGCGAGCGGCGACGAACGGCCGCAACGCGGCGAGCGTCTTTTCCAGCGCGTCGGGCTTGTGGGCGTAGTCGACGAACACCGGCGCGCCGGCCTTGTCGCCAATCCGCTCGAGCCGGCCCGGCGCCCCTTCCAGCCGTTCGAGCGCGGCGAAGACCGCTTGGGGGTCGCCGCCGGTCGCAAGGCACAGGCCGGCCGCGACCAAAGCATTGGAAACCTGAAAGTCGCCTGGCAGCGGCAGCCGCAGTTTGTACGCGCGCCCTTGCCAGGCGACGGCGATGCAGGTCGCGAAACCCTCGCGCTCGGCGGCGGTCAGCTTCAGCGCCTCGCCGCGCCGGCCGACCGAAACGAGCTGCAGGCCGCGCGCGCGCGCCGCATCGGCGACTTCTGGCGCCGCGTCGCTATCGGCGTCGATCACCGCCGGCGCGCCCGGCGCCAGCAGCTCACGGAACAGTCTCAGCTTGGCGGCGAGATAGGCTTCGCGCGTCGCGTGATAGTCCATGTGGTCGCGCGACAGGTTGGTGAACGCGCCGGCCGCAAGCCGCACGCCGTCGAGGCGCTTCTGGTCGAGGCCGTGCGAGGAGGCTTCCAGCGCCAGATGGGTGACGCCGGCCTCGGCCAGCCGGTCGAGCGTCTGGTGCAGCGCGATCGGATCGGGCGTCGTCAGCGAGCCGTAAAGATTGATCGGCCGCGACACGACGCCGATGGTGCCGAGCGAAGCCGCTTCGCGCCCGCTCGAAGCCCAGATTTGCCGCACGAACGCGGCGACCGAGGTTTTGCCGCTGGTGCCGGTGACGGCGACGATGCAGCCGGGCTGGCGGGGAAAGAACCGCGCCGCCGCCTTGGCCAGCGCCTGGCGCGCATCGGCGACGCGAACGAAGGGCGCCGAAAGCGCCGGCGCACGCTCGCCGACGATCGCCGCCGCGCCCTTTGCCAACGCGGCTTCGACATAGGCGAGGCCATCCTGCTTGGCGCCGGGAAGCGCGAAGAACAGGTCGCCCGGCTTCGTCTTGCGACTGTCGGCTGACAGACCGTCGATCGCGCGCGCGCCAAGCGTCGCGTCGCCCGCGCCAAGATCGAGGATTTGGTCGAGCCGCTTCACTCCTTGCCCACCCGGTCGGCGTCGCCGCCGAGCCCGAGGCGCGCCAGGATCGGGAACGGCAGGTCGGGGAAATGATCGGCCGGCGGCACGCCTTCGAGCGGCTCGACCCGCTCTATCAGCTCACCGGTGGTGCGCCCAGCGTTGTGGGCGGCTGTGTGGAAGCCCCCGTCTTCGGGCAAGGCCTGCGGCTCGTCGTACATCACGAGGTAAAGATACTTCGGCTTGTCCGACGGCGTAATAGCCATGAAGGTTGTGAAAACCCGGTCCTGAGAATAGCGGCCGTGGACGATCTTGTCGGCCGTGCCGGTCTTCCCACCGACGTAATAGCCTGGAATGTTTGCGAAACGCGCCGAGCCGTGGGTGGCGTTGGAGCGCATCAGATAGCGCAGCGACTCGGAGGTCTGGGCGCTGATGACCGGGCGGCTGAGGGCGAGCGCCGCATCCGCGGTGCGCGGCAGGAAGGTCGGGGTGATCAGATTGCCGCCATTGACCAGGGCGGCGACCGCCATCATCGCCTGCAGCGGCGCGACGTTGAGCCCCTGACCGAAGGCGATGGTCATGGTGTTCAACTCGCCCCAGTGCTTGGGCACCAGCGGGTCGGCGCCTTCGGGCAACTCGGTGCGCAACCGGTCGAGCTGGCCCATCTTTCTCAGGAAAGCCTGGTGGCCTTCGACGCCGACCATCAGCGCCATGCGCGCCGCGCCGATGTTCGAGGAATGGGTGAACACTTCCGGCACGCTGAGCACTCGGTGCGTCGCCTCGAAATCGTGGATGGTGAAGTGGCCGTAGCGCAGGCTCTCGCGCGCGTCGATGTGCGAGTTGAGCGTGACCTTGCCGTCGTCGAGCGCCATGGCGATCGACAGCGCCTTGAAGGTCGAGCCCATCTCGTAGACGCCGACATTGAGACGGTTGATGCGCTCGGGGTCCTTGAAGTCGCCAGGATCGTTGGGATCGAAATCAGGCAGCGACTCGAGCGCGATCACTTCGCCAGTGTCGACGTCGAGGATCGCTCCGGCCGCAGCCTTGGCGCGGAAGCGCTCGAGACCGGCGGCGAGTTCGTCGCGCAGCGCGTGGGTCGCCTTGATGTCGATCGACAGCCGCACCGGCTTCAGCTTCTGGGGATCGACATTGAAGCCCGCGACATGCGGGTCGGTCAGGCTCTGTTGATCGAGATATTTCTCCATGCCGGCGATGCCGATGTTGTCGGTGTCGACAAAGCCGATCACATGCGCGCCGAGCGGCCCGTTGGGATAGACGCGCTTGTTCTCGGGCAGGAAGCCGACGCCGGGCAGGCCGAGACGAAAAATCTCCTGCTGTTCCTTGGCGGTCACCTGCCGCTTGACCCAGACGAAGCCCTTTTTCGAACCGAGCCGCTCGCGCAATTCCTTCGCGTCGACGTCGGGAAGAACCGCGGTGATCAGTTCGACCGCCTCGTCCTTGTCGATGATGCGGCGCGGCTCGGCGAAGACCGACATCGTCTTGACGTCGGTCGCGAGGATTTCGCCGTTGCGATCGAGCAGATCGGGCCGCGCGCCCGAAACCGCCTGATCGGCGGCCACCTTCAAGGTTTGCGGCGGATCATGCGAGACGCCGAGCACCACCAATTTCACGCCAATGCCGACATAGGCGGCGAGCATGGCGAGCGCGATGAAACGAATGCGCCCGCCGCTCTTGTCGAGACGGGCGGCAAAGAGGCGGCGCACGAGGGCGCCGGCGCGCGTGATCAAACCGGCGCGCCGAGGCGGGGCGTCGCTCGGCTCGGGCGCGTTGACGGCGAGGGGCAGATCATCGCTCATGGTCTACCTCACCGAAGGCGTCGCGCCGCTGAGGCCGGCGCTTGGCGTCGCGCTGTCGCCGAGCAGGCCGAGCGACTCGAGCTTGCGGCCGATCGAGTCGACCTTCGGCCCGGCTTCGGGCAGGTCGTCGGCCTTGACGATCTGGCTCAGCGCCAGCGGCTGCATGTCGAGCTGCTTGTCGGCAAGCGCCTGCAGCCGGTCGGGGCGCACGAGATGGGCGTATTCGGCGCGCAGCAGATTGATCGCGTCGCGCTCCTTGGCGATCAGATGGCGGGTTTTGACGATCTGCTCCGCCGAATAGATCGTCTGGTACTTGACCGAATAGACGTAGGCGGCCGAGCCGAGCAACGCGGCGATGGCGATCACATGCAACAGACGCCACATCAACCCCTCCCCGGCCGCGCAGTGGGCGGTCTGGTCAACGCCGCAAGTTCGCTGTCGCGCCCGTGCGCCGGCGCGTCGAGACGCTCGGCAAAACGCAACTTGGCCGAGCGCGCGCGCGGATTGGCGGCAAGCTCGGCCGGGCTCGGCAGGATCGGCTGGCCGGGCGCGACGCGAAAGCTCGCCGCCAGCGGCGCCGGCTCGCCGGGCAGCAGACGCGAGGCGGCGCGGCCACGGCCGGAGCGACGGGCAAGGAACAGCTTGACGATGCGATCTTCGAGCGAATGGAAACTGACGACGGCGAGCCGGCCGCCCGGCGCGAGCAGGCGCTCAGCGGCCTCTAACCCACCCAGCAACTGGCCGAGTTCGTCGTTGACGGCGATCCGCAGCGCCTGAAAGGCGCGCGTCGCCGGATGGGTCGCTTCGCCGGGGCGCGCCGGCGCGACGCGGGCGATCATTTCCGCCAATTGCCGGGTCGACACGTAAGGCGCGCTCACGCGGTCGGCGACGATGGCGCGAGCGATGCGGCGCGAGGCGCGCTCCTCGCCGAAATAAAACAGGATGTCGGCGATTGCTCCCTCGTCCGCTTCGCGCAGAATGTCGGCGGCGCTCAGGCCCTTCGCCTCCATGCGCATGTCGAGCGGCGCATCGCGGCGCAGCGAGAAGCCACGCGTCGCCTCGTCGAGCTGCATCGAGGAGACGCCGACGTCGAGCGCGACGCCGTCAACCGCTTCGACGCCGCAGCGGCGCGCAATCGCGTCGAGGTCGGCGAAGCGACCGTCAACCAGCGTCAGCCGGCCCACGGAAGCGGCGACGAGCCCCTGCCCTTCGGCAAGCGCGAACGGATCGCGGTCGATCGCGATCACCCGCGCGCCGCGCTCAAGCATGGCGCGCGTGTAGCCGCCCGCCCCGAAGGTGCCGTCGACATAGACGCCGCCAGCGCGCACGTTCAGCGCTTGCAGCGCTTCGGCCAGCAACACAGGCGCATGGCGGGCCAGTCCGCCGGCGGCGATTGCGTCTTCGCCGCGGCCCGCAGTCATTCTCGCTCCTCCCGCGCCGTGCCGGCGCCGATTGCCGCCCGCAGTCGCCGCGCTCGAGCTTTGGCCTCCTCGAAATGCGCCGCGAACCGTTTGGGCTCCCAAATCTGAAACTTGTGGCCGAGGCCGACGAAGGTCGCCTCGTCCTGCAGGCCGAGCAAAGCGCGCAGGCGCTCGCCCAGAACAATGCGCCCCTCCGAATCGGGGCGCAGAATCTCGCTGGAACCCAGCAACGCCGCGGAGAGATCCTCCCGCGCGGGCGAATAGGGCGGCATCGAATTCGAGCAGCGCGTTGATCTCCCGCAGCAGCGCCAGGCCGCCGCAGTCGAGCGCCGGCGCGTCGAGCGCGGGATGGACGAGCACGCCCTCGAATCCGTCCCTCGCCAGCACGGCGCGAAACGCCGCCGGCGCCGAAATGCGCCCCTTGGCGTCGAAGCGATTGACGAAATGGGAGAGGAAAAGGTCCATACGCGCCCTTTCCCGCGAGGCCGCGCGTCTGCGCAGCCGACGCCGGCGCGCCTTGGCGCGCCGCCGACAGCCCGGAATGGCGGTCGCTAGGCGGGATGTCTTGGGTTATCATGGGACACTATGGGGGTCAACGAGGTTCCGGCCGCGCGGACCACCTGAGGCCCCGCTTCGGCCATTAGGGGTTGTTAGGGTTAAGACTCGGTTAGAAAATAAGAGTCCGTGCGCTCCGCCCGAGTCGGACCCGCGCGCGGCTGGAGGAGCGTCCTGATGAGATTCATTGCCGTCATTCTCTCGTCCCTCCTTGCCCTCGGCGTCGTCGAGGCGTCGGCGCAGGAACGCGCGCCGGCGACTGTGACGGTCGCGGGCGAAGCGAGCGAGGAGGCGCGGCCGGACGTTGCGTGGCTCAGCCTGACGATCCGCGACCAGAAGCCGACCGCCGCTGAGGCATCCAGCGAAAATGCGCACCGCGCCAATGGCGTGATCGCCGCGCTGGCCGCCGCCGGCGTCGAGGCCAAGGACATCGTAACCGCTGGCCTCGCCCTCGATCCGGTGTGGAGCGGCCAGAATTCGCCCCGCAGCGTCGTCGCCTTCGAGGCGACCAATCGCCTCTCGGTGCGGGTGCAGCCGGTCGACAAGGCCGGCCCGCTGCTTGCCCAGGCGGTGGCCGCCGGGGCCGAATATGACGGCGTCGGCTTCGACCTTTCCGACCGCGAGACGCGGCAGGACGCGCTGCGGGGCAAGGCGGTGGAGAACGCGGCCCGTCGCGCCGCGCTCTACGCAGGCGGCGCGGCGATGAAGCTTGGGGCGTTGCAGTCGATAAGCGCGGAGGCCGCGCAGCCGGTCTTCCGCCCTCTCGCCAAGACCTTCGCCGTCGCCGGCGCGCCAACGCCGCCGCCGATCGAGCCCGGCCCGATCACGCTCAGCGAAAGCGTCACCGCGACGTGGACGCTGGTCGCGCAATAGACGCCGACGTCATCAGCCCCCGGCGCGGAACGCCGCGTAGCCGGACGCGCGAAGCTTGCAGGCGGGGCATTCGCCGCAGCCCCAGCCCCATTCGTGACGATGTGAGCGGTCGCCCTCGTAGCAGGTGTGTGTCTCTTCGCGCACGATGTCGACGAGGGTCTCGCCGCCGAGCTCACGCGCCAGACGCCAGCTCGCCGCCTTGTCGATCCACATCAGCGGCGTCTCGATCACGAACTGCGTCGCCATGCCGAGATTGAGCGCAACGCCGAGCGCCTTGATCGTCTCATTGCGGCAATCGGGATAGCCGGAGAAGTCGGTCTGGCACATGCCGGCGACCAGGGTTTGCACGCCGCGCCGATAGGCGAGCGCGGCGGCGAAGGTCAGGAACAGGAGATTGCGCCCGGGCACGAACGTGTTGGGCAGGCCGTCGGCGCGCGTGGCGATGGCGACGTCGCTGGTCATCGCGCTGTCGGAAATCTCGGCGAGCGTCGCGAGATCAAGGCGGTGATCCTCGCCGAGCCGCCCCGCCCAGCGCGGAAACGCTTGCATGAGCGCGGCGCGTACACGCGGGCGCACATCGAGTTCGATCCGATTGCGCTGGCGATAGTCGAAGCCGACCGTCTCGACGCGCTCGAAGCGCTCGAGCGCCCAGGCGAGGCAAGTCGTCGAGTCCTGGCCGCCGGAAAACAACACCAGCGCGTTTTGCTCAGTCACGTTCTTAGCTTCCTTCCTCGCGCCGTCGTCCTAGACAATCGCGCGCGATTGCGAAAGGCTGGCCCGATGTCCGCGCTGATCGGGTTCGCCATGGATTTCGAGAGCTTTCGCGCTTCGCTCGCCGCCGCCACGCCGCCGCCTAGCCTCGGGCCGGCGCTCGACGCGCTGTGGTTTGAGGCCAAGGGCGACTGGGAGCGCGCCCACACGCTGGCGCAGGCCGATGAGGGCGGCGCTGGCGACTGGGTCCACGCCTACCTCCATCGCAAGGAGGGCGATGCGAGCAACGCGGCCTACTGGTACCGCCGCGCCGGCAAGCCGGCGAGCCGCACTTCCCTTGCCGACGAATGGACGCAAATCGTCACGGCGCTGCTGGCCCAAGGGCGCTGAAACGCGACAGGCCGCGCCCTTCAGGAGCGCGGCCCGCAAGCTCGAAGCGTCCGTAGACGCGTCAGCCGAACTTCGGATCGAGCTCGCCGCTCGCGTAACGCTTGGCCATTTCGGCGGTCGTCAGGACGCGCTTGATCTTCGAGGCCTGGCCGCTGGTCTTGAACTGGTCGAAGCGCAGCTTGCAGACCTTGATCATCGCATCGACCGCCGGCTTCAGGTATTTGCGCGGGTCGAACTCGTCCGGATGCTCGGTTAGCACGCGGCGGATCTGGCCGGTGATCGCCATGCGGTTGTCGGTGTCGATGTTGATCTTGCGCACGCCGTGCTTGATGCCGCGCTGGATTTCCTCGATCGGCACGCCGTAGGTCTGCGGCATCTTGCCGCCGAACTTGTTGATGATGTCCTGCAGGTCCTGCGGCACCGACGAGGAGCCGTGCATGACGAGATGGGTGTTGGGCAGCTTCTTGTTGATCTCCTCGATGACGTTCATCGCCAGGATGTCGCCAGTCGGCTTGCGCGAAAACTTGTAGGCGCCATGCGAAGTGCCCATGGCGACGGCGAGCGCGTCGACCTTGGTCTCGCGCACGAACTTGACCGCTTCGTCGGGGTTGGTGAGGAGCTGGTCGTGGCTGAGCGTCCCCTCGGCGCCGTGACCGTCCTCCTTGTCGCCCTTGCCGGTCTCAAGCGAGCCGAGCACGCCGAGCTCGCCCTCGACCGAAACGCCGCCGAGGTGCGCCATGTCAGTGACCGTCTTGGTGACGCCCACGTTGTAGGCCCAGTCAGCCGGGGTCTTACCGTCGGCTTTGAGCGAGCCGTCCATCATCACCGAGGTGAAATCAGCTTGCATCGCGGTGACGCAGGTCGCCGGCCCGTTGCCGTGATCGAGATGCACGCAGATCGGGATCTGCGGATACATTTCCGTCAGCGCATCCATCATGTGGCGTAGCATGACGTCGTTGGCGTAGGAGCGCGCGCCGCGCGAAGCCTGAATGATGACAGGAGCGTCAAGCGCGCTCGCCGCCTCGCCGATCGCCAGCGCCTGTTCCATGTTGTTGATGTTGAAGGCCGGCACGCCATAGCCGTGTTCGGCGGCGTGGTCGAGCAACTGGCGTAACGTGATGCGGGCCATTGACGTCTCTCCAATCAGACTATTTTACGCGCAGGGCTTCGACGCCAGGCAGCGCCTTGCCCTCCATCCACTCAAGAAAGGCGCCGCCGGCGGTCGAAACATAGGTGAACTTGTCGGCGACCCCGGCCGCATTGAGCGCGGCGACTGTGTCGCCGCCTCCGGCCACCGACTTCAGCTTGCCATCGCCGGTCAGGAAGGCGGCGGTCTTGGCGATCTGCATCGTCGCGGCGTCGAAGGGCGGCGTCTCGAAGGCGCCGAACGGGCCGTTCCACACCAGCGTCTTGGCGCCCTTGAGAGCGCCCTCAACGGCGACGATCGATTTGGGCCCGATGTCGAGCATCATCTCGTCCTCGGCGACGTGATCGACGTCGACGAAGCGCGATGGCGCATGGGCCTTGAATTCCTTGGCGACGGTCGCATCGACCGGCAGCACGATCTGGCAGCCGGCGGCGCTCGCCGTCGCGAGAATTTCGCGCGCGGTGCCCGCGAGGTCCTTCTCGCACAGCGACTTGCCGACCCCCTTGCCCTGAGCGAACAGGAAGGTGTTGGCCATGCCGCCGCCGATGATCAGGATGTTGACCTTCTTGACCAGATTGCCGAGCAGTTCGAGCTTGCCCGACACTTTGGCGCCGCCAACGATCGCCGCTAGCGGGCGAACCGGCGAGCCGAGCGCGAGTGTCAGCGCGTCGAGCTCCATCTGCATCGCCCGCCCGGCGTAGGCCGGCATATGGTGGGCGACGCCCTCGGTCGAAGCGTGGGCGCGGTGAGCGGCGGAGAAGGCGTCATTGACATAGATGTCGCCGAGCTTGGCGAGTTCGGCGACGAAGCCCGGCTCGTTCTTCTCTTCGGCGTCGTAGAAGCGGGTGTTCTCGAGCACGAGGATGTCGCCGTTGTTCATCGCCGCGATCGCCTTGGCGGCGCGCTCGCCGATGCAGTCGGGGGCGAAGGCGACCGGGCGTTTGATCACTTGGGCAACCGCCTTGGCGACCGGCTCGAGCGTGTAGGCGAGGTCCACCTTGCCCTTGGGGCGACCAAGATGGGCGAGGATGATGACCTTGCCGCCCTTGTCGGCGATCTCGAGGATCGTCGCCGCGACGCGCTCGATGCGCGTTGCGTCGGTGACCCGGCCGTTTTCGATCGGAACGTTGAGATCGACGCGCAGCAGAACGCGCTTACCCTTGAGATCGGCGGAATCGAGCGTGCGGAAAGCGGACATCGGCAAGGCTCCATGCGCCGTCTGACCAAGCGCCGTTCGACACGGCGTCAAACGTTCGCGGCGTGAATACGTTCAAACGTCGCGGAAGCCGGCGAGGCCGCCGGCTCCGCCTTGGTTGTTAGATCAGCTTGCCGACCGCCACCGCCGTGTCGGCCATGCGGTTGGAGAAGCCCCACTCGTTGTCGTACCAGGACAGGATGCGCACGAAGGTTCCCTCGATCACCTTGGTCTGATCGAGATGGAAGATCGACGAATGGCTGTCGTGATTGAAGTCCGACGAGACGTTGGGCTGGTCGGTATAGCCGAGAATGCCCTTGAGCCGACCAGCCGCGGCGGCCTTGATCGCCTCGTTGATCTCCTCCTTGGACGTCGCGCGCTTGGCGACGAACTTCAGGTCGACCACCGAAACGTTCGGCGTCGGCACGCGGATCGACGAGCCGTCGAGCTTGCCCTTGAGCTCTGGCAGCACCAGCCCGACCGCCTTGGCGGCGCCCGTGGTCGTCGGGATCATCGACAGCGCCGCCGCGCGGCCGCGATAGAGGTCCTTGTGCAGCGTGTCGAGGGTCGGCTGGTCGCCGGTGTAGGAATGGATCGTCGTCATGAAGCCGTGGTCGAGGCCGATCAGGTCGTTGAGAACCTTGACGACTGGCACGAGGCAGTTCGTCGTGCACGACGCGTTGGAGATGACGAGATGGTCCTTGGTCAGCTTGTCGTGGTTGACGCCGTAGACGACCGTCAGATCGGCCCCGTCGGCCGGCGCCGAGACGATGACGCGCTTGGCGCCGGCGGTCAGATGTGCGGCCGCCTTGTCGCGCGCGGTGAAAATGCCAGTGCATTCGAGCGCAATGTCGACGCCCAAATCCTTATGCGGGAGTTGCGCGGGATCCTTGACCGCCGTCACCTTGATCGGGCCGCGGCCGGCGTCGATCGTGTCGGCGGTGGTCTTCACCGTGTGCGGGAAACGGCCGTGGACGCTATCGAAGCGCAGAAGATGGGCATTGGTCTCAACCGGGCCAAGATCGTTGATCGCGACGACCTCGATGTCCGTGCGCCCCAATTCGATGATGGCGCGCAGAATATTGCGGCCGATACGCCCGAACCCGTTGATCGCAACCTTTACCGCCATCGTCTTGCCTCCAGTTGATCTCAGGGTCCCAGGCCCGCGCCAGGGCGACACGCAAACAGCGCGCGTTTTCTACGATCCTCAACCTAAAGTCTAGTGCGCGCGGCGCATTCTGGCCGCCGCGGCGACACGGACCCCGAGCGCTCCAAGCGCTCGGTTTTCTGCAATTTAGGCGCCGCGAATGCGCTGAAATCGGCAAACGCGGACGTTTTTTCGCCCGCGGCTTACGCGCCGAGCCGCGCCAGCGCCGCTTCGGCCACTTTGGCGGCCGTAATACCAAAATGTTCGTACAGTTCTTTGTAGGGCGCGCTGGCCCCAAATCCGGTCATGCCGATGAACGGGCCGTCGCCGATCAGCGCATCCCAGCCCTGACGCACCGCTGCCTCGACGCCGACCCGCACACGCGCCTCGCCGATAACTTTCGCGCGGTAAGCCGCGTCCTGTTGGGCGAAGAGCTCCGTGCAGGGCACGGAGACGACCCGCGCGGCGACGTTCTTCTGGGCGAGCAGCGCCTGCGCCGCCACCGCGATCGACACTTCCGAGCCCGAAGCGAAAATCGACACCGCCGCCTTGTCGGGCGCCGCAGAGATCTCGTAGGCGCCGCGCGCGCACAGGTTCTCTTCGACATGGACCTTGCGCAGCGCCGGCAGGTTCTGCCGGGTCAGCCCGAGGATCGAGGGCGAATGACGCGCCATCAGCGCCACCTGCCAGCACTCGACGGTCTCAACCGCATCGGCGGGGCGCAGCAGCAATAGATGCGGCATCGCGCGCAGCGCGGCGAGTTGCTCGACCGGCTGATGGGTCGGCCCGTCTTCGCCAAGACCAATCAATTCATGGGTGAAGACATGGGCGACACGGATGTTCATCAACGCCGCGAGCCTGATCGCGGGGCGCGCGTAGTCGGTGAACGCCATGAAGCTCGCGCCCGATGGGATGAAACCGCCGTGCAGCGCCATGCCGTTGCAGGCCGCCGCCATGCCGTGCTCGCGGATGCCCCAGTGGATGTACCGGCCGGACATGTCGTCGGGCGTGATTTCGGGCGTCGCCGGCACCAAGGTGTTGGTGGAGCCGGTCAAGTCGGCCGAGCCGGTCACCAGTTCCGGCAGGGCCGGCGCCAGCACCTTGAGCGCGGCCTCGCCCGACTTGCGGGTCGCCATGTCAGGCGCGTCGGCGGCAAGTTGGCGCTTGTAAGCGTCGACCGCCGCGGCAAAGCCCGCAGGCAGATCGCCGCGCAGCCGGCGCTCGAATTCCGCGCGCAGTTCCGGGGCGAGCGCCGCCAACGTCTTGCGCCAACGCGCGCGCTTGCCCTTGCCGCGTTTGCCCACGGCGCGCCAGGCGCTGAGAATCTCGTCGGGCACCACGAACGGAGGGTAAGGCCAGTTGAGCGCGGCGCGCGCGCCGGCGATCTCGGCGGCGCCGGGCGCCTCGCCGTGGGCCTTGTTGGTGCCCGCGCGGGTCGGCAGGCCAAAACCGATGGTCGTGCGGCAGGCGATCAAGGTCGGCTTGTCGGCGCGCTTGGCGGCGCGCAGCGCCTTGAGGATCGCCTTGGGGTCGTGGCCGTCGATGCGCAGCGAGCGCCAGCCCGCCGAGCGAAACCGCATGAGCTGGTCGACCGAATCGGAGAGCGAGGTCTTGCCGTCGATCGAAATACCGTTGTCGTCATAGAGAACGATCAGCTTGGCAAGCTTGAGATGGCCCGCGATCGCGATCGCCTCCTGGCTGACGCCCTCCATCAGATCGCCGTCCGAGACCAGGACGTAGGTGTGGTGATCGACCACGCCGCCGAACTCGGCGGCCATCATCCGCTCGGCGAGCGCCATACCGACCGCGGTGGCGAGGCCCTGCCCGAGCGGCCCGGTCGTCGTCTCGACCCCGATCGTATGGCCGTATTCGGGATGGCCGGGGGTCTTCGAACCGAGCTGCCGGAACTGCTGGAGATCGGCGATCGTCAGCCCCGCCGGGCCGCCCACGCCCGTCAAATAGAGTAGTGAATAGAGCAGCATCGAGCCGTGGCCGGCCGATAGGACAAAGCGGTCGCGGTCGGGCCAATGCGGGTCGGCGGCGTCGAACTTGAGCACGTCGCGAAACAGCACCGTAGCGAAGTCCGCCGCGCCCATCGGCAGGCCGGGATGGCCGCTCTTGGCCTTCTCGACGGCGTCCGCCGACAGGAAGCGGATCGCATTCGCCATCGCGTCGTGGGACACTTCAGCCATCGCGGCTCTCCAGGATTGGGCACGGCGCGGCCTGCGCGCGCGGTTGCGCCGCGTTGATAGTCGTCGCCGCATTCTTCTGTCAATTGCGGCTTTGACGCGTTGACGGCCGCTTCAAGCGTCGCGTAAGCAATGAGCGCTAAGGGATGGAGTCAAATGGCCCTCAATCCTTTCGAACCGTCTCTAAAGCGCATGCGGGCGGCGGTCGATTTGCTGGAAGCGGCGGTCGAGCGCCGGGTGCGGCGCGACGCCAAGCACGGCGACTCCGATGAGGAGATGTCGTTGATGCAGGACGACCGCGACCGGCTGGCGGTCGATCTCGACGGCGCGCTCGGGCGCGGGCGCGCGCTCGAGGCGGCCAACGCCGAGGCCGCAAAGAAACTTGCGCAGGCGAGCGAGGCGATCGAAACCTTCATCGACCGCCTGCTCGTCGCCCAGGGGGAATAGGCGGGAGGCGATGGCGCAAGTCACGGTGACAATCGGCGGGCGCGCCTACAAGCTGGCCTGCAATGAGGGCGAAGAGCCGCATCTCGAGGAGCTGGCGCGGGTGGTCGACGCCAAATTCGAGGCGATGCACCGCTCGTTCGGCGAAATCGGCGACCAGCGCCTGATCGTCATGGCGGCGCTCACTGTCGCCGACGAGCTCACCGAGGCGCACGGCCGGATCGCCGCCCTCGAGGCCGACGCGGAAAAGATCGTCGAACGCGACCGGCTCGCACGGCGCGACGCCGAGATCCAAGCCGTCGCCGCCGCGCAGGCCTTCGGCGAGTTGAGCCAGCGCATCGAGAAGATGGCGGCGGCGCTCAGCGGCGCCCAGTCGGCCTGAGGGTCTCAGGACGCAGGCGCGATCACCCCGAAATAGATCTGCGGCGGCGCCTTCACCCCCGGCAGCATCGGCCTGACGAAGCCGGTCAGATCGCGCACATCGACCGGGGCATCGTCGATAGACGCCGGCGAGATCGGGGCCGCCGGTGACGACCAGCGCGCCGCGCCGGCGCAAGTCGGCGAGGTCGAGCCACGGCGCGTTGAGGCTGTCGCCGTCTTTGAACACCCGCACTCGATACGGCAGATCGAAGACGATCGAGCCGGCCGCCTGGAAGCCGATCTTGCCGTCGTAGCTGACGATGTAGGGAATGCGTCCCTCGCCGTGCTCGGACCAATAGCGCTGCGCGAGATCGGCGAGCGCCGGGCCGTCCATTTCGGCATAGGCCCCGGTGCTGAGCGGCGTCTGCAGCCGCCAGGCTTCTCTGACCCCGATATAGCCGGCGACGGCGAGGACGAACCAGACGGCGTAAGCCGCCCAGGCGCGGCGCGGCACTTCACGCAGCCCCGCTCTTGCCGCCGCATGGCCCCACCACAGCGCGCAACTGATCGAGACTGGCGTGAACCAATGATAGAACACGCGAATGCCGAGCGGCGCGGCGAGCGCGATCAACAACACCGGGCCGAAGACGGCGAAATGCAGGAAAAGATCGAACCGCGTTCGCGTCGAGCGCGCGAACATCGACAAGATCGCGCTCTTCAAGCGGGCCCCGCCGCAGGCGAACCAGGCGAGCAGCCCCATCGGCACATTGGCCAGCGCGGCGTCGAGGATGAATTGCGCCATCCAGCCCACGCGCTCGAGCGCGCCCGAAGGCGTCGCGTGGGTCGCCCATTTCAGCGTCGTGCCGCCGCGGCTCGCGACATCGATCGCCTGCGGGGCGACGATCGCCGCGGCGATCGCCAGCGCCAGCCAAGGCCCCGGACCGGCGAGGCGCCGGCGCCATTCTGGAACCAGCAGGAACAGGAGGCCGAGCGGCCCGACCAGGTGCAGGATCGCGTATTTAGCCCACAGGCCAAAGCCGACCGCCGCGCCAAACAGCGCCCAACTCGTCAGGCTGCCGCCCTCGAAGGCGCCCCACGCAGTCCATAGCGTCAACGCCCAAAACGGCATCACGCCAATGTTGTGGTTGAACTTCAGCGGCCAGTAGGTCGCATAGGGCGAGCCAAAGCCGGCCATCAGCGCGATCAGCGCGGCGGCGCGCCCGTCGGTGCGGCGCAAGAAGGCGGCGCCAAGGGTGAAAGCGAGGCATGCGAAGGCGAGCGCGCAGCCAAACAGCACGACATAGCGCAGCGGACCCGTCGTCGAAGCGAGGCCGCTGACCCATGACGACAGCGGCGGGTGGCGCAGATACGACAGCCGCCATTCGCGCCCATCGACCACGCCCTCGGCGACGTCATTGTCGATCGAGCCTTCAAACAGCGCGCCAAGCGCCGTCCAGACGACGATCTGCAACGCGAACAGTGCGAGCGGCGCGAGGAACAGCGGCGAGGCGGACCGCGCCAGCGCGGGGGCCGAGGGCGTGGCGGCGCGATCGGTCAATCCAGACGTCCCTCCTCAGGCGGCGCGGGGTCATCAGGCGCCGGCGCCTCGCCAATACGGCGGCCGGCGCCGCGTCGCAAGCCACGGCCGCGAGTGAGGCTGTGTGGGCGTGCTTGACGCCGCCGGCGCGGCCGGTGCTATTTCTTCTCCCCGTTGACCCTCGTTTCGCCCGAAGGACCGCCGCATGCGTGCAACGAATTCCATCGCCCTGGCGCTTGGCGCGGCGTCTCTCGCCGCCGTGAGCCTCGTGTGCGCCTCCGCCCAAGCCGCCCAGAAAGACAGCGTGACGATCGGCATGGTGCTGGAGCCGACCAGTCTCGATCCGACCACAGCCGCCGCCGCGGCGATCGGCGAGATCACCCATGACAACATCTTCGAGGGGCTGACCAAGATCGAGGCCGATTTCTCGCTATCGCCGCAACTCGCCGAGAAGTGGACCTTCTCGCCCGACCTCAAGAGCCTGACCTTCGCCCTTCGCCACGGCGTGACCTTTCAGGACGGCGAGCCCTTCACCTCTAAAGACGTGAAGTTCTCCTTCGAGCGCGCAGCCGCCAAGGACTCGACCAACAAGGACAAGGCGTTCTTCGCCTCGATTGACTCGGTCGACGCGAGCGATCCCTTTGTCGTGACGTTGACCTTCAAGGCGCCGAGCTTTCAGGCGCTCTATCACCTCGGCCTCAACACCGCGGTGATTATCGACGAGAAAAGCGCGGCGAGCGAGGCGACCAACCCGATCGGCACCGGCCCTTACAAGCTCAGCGCCTGGAACAAGGGCGCCTCGGCGACGCTGGAGCAATGGGACGGCTTTCGCGACGCGGCGAAAATCGCCATTAAGCACGTGACGTTCCGCTTCATCAGCGATCCCTCCGCCGCAACTGCAGCGATGCTGGCGGGCGACGTCGACATGTTCCCGCGTTTCCCCGGCGTGCAGAACGTCGCCGAGTTCCAGAACGATCCGCGCTTCCAGGTGCTGCTCGGCGGCACCGAGGGCAAAACGATCCTCGCCATCAACAACAAGCGCAAGCCGCTCGACGACGTGCGCGTGCGCCAGGCGCTCGCCTACGCCATCGACCGCAAGGCGATCATCGAGGGGGCCGAGAACGGCCTCGCCCCGCCGATCGGCAGCCATCTGACCCCCAACGATCCGGGCTACGTCGATCTGACCGGCGCCTATCCACACGATCCCGAGAAGGCCAAGGCGCTGCTGAAGGAGGCCGGCGTGACGACGCCGCTGCAACTGACGCTGACCCTGCCCCCGCCCCCCGACTACGCGCGCAAAGGCGGTGAGATCATCGCCGCCGAGCTTGCCGAGGTCGGCGTCGAAGCGAAGATCGAGAACGTCGAATGGGCGCAATGGCTGTCGGGCGTCTTCAAGGGCAAGAATTTCGACCTGACGATCGTCAGCCACGTCGAGCCGCTCGACATCGGCATCTACGCCAACCCGGACTATTATTTTCAGTACGACAGCCAGGCGTTCCGCGACATATTCGCGCGGTTGCAAGCGGCGCCGGATCTGGAAGCCTTCAAGTCGGCGATCGGCGACGCGCAGCGCCTGATCGTCAAGGACTGCGTGAACGTCTTCCTGTTCCAATACCCCAACGTCACCGTGGCCGACGCGAAGCTCCAAGGCCTATGGAAGAACGCGCCGATCTTCGTCAACGACGTCGCGGGCATGTCGTGGCAGTGACCCGTCGCCACTGAGCCCTGATCGTCAAGCGGAGGACGCGGCCTCTTCCATGCAGCCATTCGAGATGAGCGCCGGCGCGCTGCTCGCCGCTTATCGCTCGGGCGCGCTCTCGCCGCTCGAGGCGATGCGCAGCGTGCTGGAGCGCGTCGCGCGGTTCGAGCCGCATATTCGGGCGACCTATCTGCTCGCGCCCGAGCGCGCGCTCGCCGAGGCCAAAGCGTCGGAAGAGCGCTGGCGGCGCGGCGCGCCGATCGGACCGCTCGATGGCGTACCGGCGACGATCAAGGAAAACATCGCCACCTATGGCGATCCGAGCCCGCTCGGCACGGCGACGAGCCTGCTGACGCCCGCGCCCGCCGACGCCCCGCCGGCGGCGCGGCTGCGGGAAGCGGGCGCAATCGTGTTCGCCAAGACCACAATGCCCGACTACGGCATGCTGTCGTCGGGGCTGTCGAGCTTTCACCCGTTGACGCGCAACCCGTGGCGGCTCGACCGCAATCCCGGCGGTTCGTCTGCCGGCGCCGCCGCTGCGGCCGCCGCCGGCTATGGGCCGCTGCACATCGGCACCGACATCGGCGGCTCAGTGCGCCTGCCCGCGAGCTGGTGCGGCCTTGTCGGCCTCAAGCCGAGCGCCGGGAGGGTTCCGATCGACCCGCCCTATGCGGGACGCGTCGCCGGGCCGCTGACGCGCAGCGTCGCCGACGCGGCGCTGTTGATGGCGAGCCTGTCGCAGCCCGACGCGCGCGACTATGAGAGCCTGCCCCCGCAAGCGCTCGATTGGCGGATCGCGCCCGCCGCGCTGCGCGGGCTAAAGATCGGCCTGATGCTGGAGGCCGGGTGCGGCGATCGGCCGAGCCCACAAGTGCGCGCGGCGGTCGAGCGCGCGGCGCGCGATTTTGCCGCCGCCGGCGCCGTCGTCGAGCCGCTGGCGCCGTTCCTCACTCAAGACATGCTCGACGGGCTCGACCGCTTCTGGCGCATGCGCCAACTCGTCGAGTTGAAGCGGGCGCCGCCCGAGCGGCGCGCCAAGACGCTCAGCTTCATCCGTGTCTGGGCCGAGACGGCCGAAGGCGTTGGCGGCGAAGCCCTGTTCCACGACTTCAGCCGGATGCGGGAAATGGCCAAAGCTGCGACAGCGGCCACCCTGCCCTATGATTTCGTGCTGTCGCCGACCGCGCCGATCACGACCTATCCGGCCGAGATGGCGATGCCGAGCGGCGATCCGCTCAATCCCTTCGCTCACATCGGCTTCACCGTCGCCTTCAACATGTCGGGGCAACCGGCGGCTTCGATCAATTGCGGCTATGACGACACGGGCCTGCCGATCGGCCTGCAAATCGTCGGGCGGCGATTCGACGACGTCGGCGTGCTGAGCGTGGCGATGGCGTTCGAGACGTTGCGCGCCGGCGAAGCTCGTCCCTGGCCCGAACCGCCGACCCAACCTTAAGAGGCTGCGATGATCGACTACGCCAAGATGTTCGACCTCACCGGCCGCCGCGCGCTGGTCATCGGCGGGGCAAGCGGGATCGGGCGCGCCAGTTGTTTTGGCCTTGCCGCGCACGGCGCCCATGTCGCGATCGCCGACGTCAATGTCGAACTCGCCGACGACGCGGCCCGCGCGGTCAAGGCCGAGGGCGGCTCGGCCGAAGCGCTGCGCATCGACATGCGCGAGCCGGCCAGCATCACGACGGCGGCAAAGAGTCTCGGCGCGCTCGACGCGCTCGTCGTCACGCCCTCGATCAATGTGCGCAAGCCGTTGCTCGATCTCAGCGACGAGGAATTCGACCGCGTCGTCGACCTCAATCTCAAGGGCGTGTTCCGCGTATTGCGCGCCTTTGCCCCCGCGATGGCGGCGCGCGGCAAGGGCTCGATCGTCGCCTTCTCCAGCGTGCGGGCGCAGGTCGTCGAGCCCGGTCAAGGCGTCTATGCGGCGACCAAGGCCGGCACGTTGCAGATGATCCGGGCGCTGGCCGCCGAGCTCGGGACGTCGGGCGTGCGGGTCAATGTCGTCGCCCCGGGCGTCGTCGAGACGCCGCTCACCCAGCAGATCAAGCAGAACGAGACCTGGTATCGCGCCTACGCCGAAAAATCGATGCTGCAGCGCTGGGCCGACCCATCGGAGATGGCCGGCGCAGTGGTGTTTCTCTGCTCCGACGCGAGCTCCTACGTCACCGGCTCCTACCTGCTGGTCGACGGCGGCTGGACCGCCGCCGACGGGCGCTTCACGCCGCCGCTGCCCAAGCCGGCCTAGCGTTTCTCAGCACTTGTGGAAATAGCGATAGATGTCGGGCGCGCCCATCCACATGAAGTCGGGCTTGAGACCACCGCGCGCATCGATCCAGGCGCGAATGTCCGGGGCATAGGCGCCCCACAGGATCGCGGTCGAGGTGGGAAACTTGGCGAGATGGAAGCCGAAGCGCGCTTGCGGCGTCACGCAGATGTGATCGCGCGGGATGTGGCCGAGCAGAACCGTGCAGGCGGACTGGCAGGGGCCGACAATGCGCACACTGACGCCCTGCGCCGCGAGGCCCGCCCATTTCGCGTCGTATTCGGGCACGACCCCGCCGTGATCGTCAAAGACGTCGATCGTTTCGGCGAAGCTCGAAGCAGGGATCAGAAAAAACATCAGCGCGCTGAGCGACTGTGCAATTGTTTTCATCGACGCCTCCTCGCTGCGGCGGTTGCGGGCAGCAATGCGTCATTACGGTACGCAATCGTGATTGCCGCCCGTTCAACTCCGGTCCGCAATTCTGAGGCGATTTGATCGACTTGACAAGGCGCCCGGCGCGCCGCGCCGCTACAGAGCGAAGCCGCCGTCGACGAGATGGGTCTGGCCGGTGGTGAAGGCGCTCTCGTCGGAAGCGAGATAGAGGGCGAGCGCCGCCACTTCCTCGGCCTTGCCAATGCGGCCCATCGGCTGGCGATCGACGAAGGCTTTGCGGACGGTCTCGACGCTCTGACCCGACTGGGCGGCGAGGGTCGCAATGCGCTGGTCGAGCGAGGGGCTTTCGATCGTGCCGGGGCAGATTGCGTTGCAGCGGACGCCGCGACGGATGAAATCGGCCGCCACCGCCTTGGTCAGGCCGATCACCGCCGCTTTGCTCGCCCCGTAGACATAGCGATTGGGGATGCCGCGCACCGAGGACGCTCCCGAGGCGACATTGACGATTGAGCCGCCGCCCTTCTCCAGCATGCCGGGTAAAAAGGCGCGGATGGTGCGGTGCATCGACTTCACGTTGAGGTCGAAGGAAAAGTCCCAATCCTCGTCGCTGCAATCGAGAATCGTTCCGTGGTGAACGAAGCCGGCGCAGTTGAACAGCACATCGATCGAGCCCGATTTCGCGCGCCAGCGCCGCGACTGCCTCGGTCGAGCGGACGTCGAGTCGGCGCGTTTCGGCGCTCAGGCCCTTGAGAGCGTCGAGATTGATGTCGGTTGCGATCACCCGCGCGCCCTCGGCGGCGAAGGCCTCGGCAGTCGCCCGCCCGATGCCGGCGCCCGACGCGGTCATCAACGCCACCTTGCCCTTCAGTCGTCCCGACATGTCTCGCTCCCGCTGCTCGCCGGCCGCAACCGCCCCGGCGTGATTGTCGCCACCGATCACCACATCGGGCGGCGCCGCGCAAGGGTCAGGGTGGGAGAACAGGCGCCCCTCGCCGTCACGCCCGGACTTGACCCCGGCGCCCAGGTGCAGGCCTACGTGAATAGCCCTCCACTGTCCGAGCCTGGATACGCGGGTCAAGCCCACGTATGACGAGCGCGCTGTTTCAGCCAATGAGCAATCGATGTCCTACCCAAGCATCCTCGACACGCACCTCCATCTGATCGACCGCAGTGCGCTCGACTACCCTTGGCTTGCCAGCGCGCCCGCGCTCAACCAGGATTTTCTGCTTGAGCGCTACCTCACCGAGGCGCTTCGCTGCGGCATTGGCGCGGCGCTGCACATGGAGGTCGACGTCGCCGAGGCCGACATCGAGGCGGAAACGCGCGAGATCGCGGCGCTCGCCAAGCGACCGGCGAGTCCGCTGCTCGGCGCGATCAGCGCCTGCCGGCCCGAGCGCGCCGATTTTCCTGCTTTCCTCGAACGCCAGCTCGCCAACCCGGTGGTCAAGGGCTTCCGCCGTGTGCTGCATGTCGTCCCCGACGAGGTGAGCGCGTCGGCGAGTTTCCGCGCCAATGTCGCCCGGTTGGCGGGGACCGGACGGCCGTTCGATCTTTGCGTGCGGCCCGACCAGATCGACAAGGCGATCGCGCTGGTCGATCTCTGCCCCGACGTGCAGTTCGTGCTCGACCATTGCGGCGCCCCGGCGATCAAGGACCGCCAGGAGCATCCCTGGCGCGAGCGCATGATCGAGATCGCACGCCGGCCCAATGTCGTCGTCAAGATTTCCGGCGTCGTCGCCTACGCCGACGCGGCGAGCTGGACGCTTGAGGACGTGCGCCCCTATGTCGAACACGCCATTGCCTGTTTCGGCTGGGACCGCGTCGTCTGGGGCAGCGACTGGCCGGTCTGCACGTTGACCGCTTCGCTGTCGATCTGGGTCGCGGCGACCCACGCCATCGTCAAGGGCTGCAGCCTCGACGAGCGCGCACGCCTGTTCCGCCGCAACGCCGAGCGGGTGTGGCGGCTGGCTGCCTGAAGCGGGTCTTTCCCGCCCTGCCGCTTTCCACTAGCGTTGCGCCCCGGCGCCAACGCCGCGAGACGTCAATTCAACCATGTCGAGCGATCCGCATCCCTTCGCGCGCTTCATTGCCATTCTTGGCCGGGGCAAGTCGCTGACCCGCGCGCTGACGTTTCCCGAAGCCGAGGCGGCGATGGCGATGATACTTGCCGGCCAAGCGCGGCCCGAGCAGATCGGCGCCTTCCTGATGCTGCTCAGGGTCAAGGAGGAGACCGGCGAAGAGATCGCCGGCTTTGTGCGCGCTGTCCGCGCGAGTTTCCCAGCCCCGGCGATCCGCGCCGATCTCGACTGGCCGAGCTATGCGGGAAAGCGCCGGCGACTGCCCTATTTCCTGCTCGCCGCGCTGACGATTGCGGGCGCCGGCTGGCGCGTCGCCATGCATGGGCTCGAAGGCCACACGATGGGCCGCCTTTACACCCGCGAGGCGCTCGCCCATCTTGGCCTGCCGATTGCGAACAGCCTCGATGACGCGGCGGCGCAACTGGCGGCGCGCAATTTCGCCTTCCTGCCGCTGGAGACCTTCAGCCTGCGGCTCGCCGATCTCTTTGCCTTGAGAGCGATCCTTGGCCTGCGTTCGCCGGTTCATACCCTGGCGCGGATGGTCAACCCATTCGACGCGCCGGCCTCGCTGCAATCGGTCTTTCATCCCGGCTACATGGCGATCCACCGCGACGCCGCGCTGCTGCTCGGCCAGCGGCGCATGACGGTGCTGCGCGGGGAAGGCGGCGAAGCCGAGCGGCGGCCCAACAAGCCGTGCGAGACGCTGACCGTCGAGGATGGCGCGCCGGGCGAAGCGCGTTGGCCCCCGCTCCTCGCCGACCCGCGCCCGCCGCCCGAAGAACCGCTCGAGCTCGACCGCCTCTCAGCGCTATGGCGCGGCGAGGCCGAAGACGAGACCGCGCTCGCCGCAATCGTCGGCACGATTGCGCTGGCGCTGACGACGCTCGGCGCCGAACAGGATCCCGCCGCCGCGACGACGCGGGCCGCCGCGCTGTGGAGCGCGCGCGACCGCCGCCGCCTCGCCGCGGCGGCTTGAAGAATGAGCATGGACGACAACGAGCCGGCCGGCGGCGAACCCGCGACGACGCCCTACCTGCCGCTGTTCCTGCGCGCGACGGGCGAGCCCGCCTGCGTCGTTGGGGGCGGCACGGTGGCGGCGCGGCGCGTCGAGACATTGGCCCGCGCCGGCGCGCTGGTCACGGTCTATGCGCAACGCCTCGACGAAGAAGAGTTCGCGCCGTTGCGCGCCCGCTTCGCCTTCACCCATGTCGCGCGCGAGCCGACGCGTGTGGACCTTGCCGGCGCGCTGCTGTGCTATGTGGCGACCGGAGACAGCGCGGCCGACGAGCGGCTCTACGCCGCCCTCGCCGGCGCCGGGCCGCCAATCAGCGTCGCCGACCGCCCTGACCTCAGCGCCTTCATTTCGCCCTCGATCCTCGATCGCTCGCCGCTCGTTGTCGCCGTCTCGACCGGCGGCGCTTCGCCTTTGCTGGGGCGCATGTTGCGGGCGCGGCTGGAGACGCTGATCCCCGCCGCCTACGGCCGGCTCGCCGCCTTCGTCGCCCGCTCGCGCAAGCAGGTCGGCGAAAGCCTGCGCTCTCCGCTCGCGCGGCGGCGCTTTTGGGAGCGAACGCTGGAGGGGCCGATCGCCGAACTGGTGCTCGCCCATAACGAGCCGGCGGCCGACGCCGCGCTCAAGGACGCGCTCGCGCGCGAGGCGGCAGGCGGCGAGCGCGCTGCGCTCGGCGAGGTTTATCTCGTCGGCGCTGGCCCCGGCGACGCCGATCTCTTGACCTTCCGCGCACTGCGCTTGATGCAAAAGGCGGATGTCGTGCTTTACGACCGCCTCGTCGATCCCAGCATCGTCGATCTGACGCGCCGCGAAGCCGAGCGCATCTATGTCGGCAAGCGTCGCGACGAACACACGCTGCCGCAGGAAGAGATCAGCGATATGCTGGTCAGGCTCGCGCGCGAGGGCAAGCGCGTGCTGCGCCTGAAGGGCGGCGACCCATTCATCTTTGGGCGCGGCGGCGAGGAAATCGAGAAGCTCGCCGAACATGGCGTGCCGTTCCAGGTCTGCCCGGGAGTGACCGCGGCGACCGCTTGCGCCGCCTACGCCGGCATTCCGCTCACCCACCGCGATCACGCGCAGGCATGCGTCTTCGTCACCGGCCACGATCGGCTGGGCCCGCTCGATCTCGACTGGGAAACGCTGCTGCGCCCCAACCAGACGGTGGCGATCTACATGGGCCTCGCCCATATCGAAGACTTGGCCAAGGGCTTCATCGCGCACGGCGCCGATCCGAACCTACCCGTCGCGATCATCGACAATGGCGCGCGCGCCAATCAGCGGGTGGTGGTCGGTGTGATCGCCGACATCGCGCAAAAAGCGCGCGCGGCGGCGCTGCGCGGCCCAACCATCATCATCGTCGGCACGGTCGTGTCGCTGCGCGACAAGCTCAATTGGTTTGCGCCGGAACACGACGGGACGCCCCAAGGATCGAAGACATGAAACCGTATGACATCGACCACGACGCTTTGCAGCGCGCGCTGGATGAGGGAAGCGTCGTCGTCGTCGATGTGCGCGAAGCGTATGAATTCGCCGCCGGCCATATTGCCGGCGCGCTCAACCTGCCGTTATCGAGCTTTCGGCCCGAGGACCTGCCGCACGACAAGACGCCGGTGCTGATCTGCCAGGTGGGCGCACGCTCGGCGGCGGCCTTACGCCAAGTCTTGAGCGCAGCAGTCTTGGGCGCAGGGGTCGCGAACGTGCGCCACTATCCCGGCGGCATGTCGGGGTGGCGCACGCTCGGCGGCAGGATCGTAGTCTGAGAGCGGCGGCGCGCCTTAGCGACCGTAGCGCAGCGTCAGCGACGCGACGCCGGCGGCGAGCGCGAGGCCCGAATTCACCTCGACCGAGAGCGGCTGCAGAGTGAACGAGCGACCGAAGCCGCCGACCAGCGCATTGGCGCCGACCCCCGCCCCGACCGTCGCCGAGGCGGCGACGCCGACATAGTCGCCAGCAAGCGCGCCATGGCGCGGACCGTCGGTCGGCGCGAACACCGCCCAGGCGAGCGCGCCACGGCTGGTGGCGCCGATGTCGAGGCCGAACTTGCGGATGGTGCCGTAATACCACTCGCGATAGCCGTGCGCCGAGTGGAAGACGCAGCTCATCTCTTTCGAAGATGTGATGATCAAGCCGAGCCCGCCCGAAACGTCGCAGCGCAACGTCCCGACTTTAACTCCATCTGCGAAGGCAGGCGCAGCGAGCGCCGGCAGGACCGAGACGGCGATAGCCATCATCAAGCTGCGAAATTTCATCTGGCGCTCCTCCCCTAGGGGCAATCTGAATTCACCCGCCCACTCGGCCGGGTCGCATCGCCGCAACGCGGCGGCCGCGAACCATAGCCCAGCCGCGCTTCACACGCCAAGCCCGCGTTCAACACTCCGTGCGTGCGGCGGAGCGCGTATGGAAAATCGACCCGCGGCGCCTAGGTGAAGGGTTAATGCGGCGCGCACGGCTCGCCCAAGCGCCCGCAGCGTAGTGAGGAGACGCCAATGCGAATGCCCTCGATCCTACTCGCCGCCGCGCTGCTCGCGGCGGGTTTGGCCAGTCCGGGGTTGGCGGCCGGAAACAACGGCGGAGCGTCGCTTGGCGGTTGGCCTGGCGGCTCTCCGGGCGGGCACGGGGCGCCGGGTGGCGCTCCGCCTTCGCACGGCCCCTCCGGCCCCGGGCCTAGCGCGCGCGGGTCCGACGCCCTCACGCCCCACGGACCGACCCTTCGCAACAACGACTTCAAGCCGCCGCTTCCGATCTGGAAGCCCCCGGTCGGCGTCACAGGACGGACCGCGGGACTCTCGGGCGGCTATGTCTTCGATGACAACGGCTACGATGACGGCAGCGACCCCACGGGCTGCCTCGTCTATCGCAAGGTCCATAACCGGGCCGGCCAGTTCCTTGGCTGGGCGCACGTCAACCGCTGCTAAGGCCGGTCGCGCCTGCCTTTAGCGCGTGCGCCCCTCGCCCCCGGGCGGACGGGTCATCGCCAACAGCGTCTCGACCACCGTGTAGTCGAAGTAACCGCAACGCGCGACCGGCCGGGCGGCGGCGGTGTCGAAGCGGCCATCGCGGATCAGCGCGTCGTCGATATGGAAGGCGACGACCTCGCCCAGCGTGAGATAGGAATCGATCGCTTCGCCATGCCGGTTCTTCAGCGGCACATGGTCGACCACCTTGCACTCGAGCGCCGCGTGCGCCTCGGCGACACGCGGCGCCTTGACCACCTGGCACGGCGCCATGGTCAGGCCCGCGTGCTCGAATTCGCTGGTCCCGCGCGGCAGCGGCGCAGAGGTGAGATTCATCTTCTGCATCAGATCGAAGCTTGCGAGGTTGGCGACGAACTCGCCGCTGTCGCGCGCGAAATCGGCCGAGTCCTTATAGCCCTCGCTGGAAAAGCCGACGATCGGCGGAACCGAGTTGAAGCCATTGAAGAAGCTGTAGGGCGCGAGATTGATCCGCCCGTCGCGGGCGCGCGTCGAGATCCAGCCGATCGGCCGCGGCGCGACGATCGCCTTGAACGGATCGCGCGGCAGCAACTGCGTGTCGCGCGCCCCGGTCTCATAGAACATGAGCCTCTCCCTTCAAGGCGCGAAGACCGTGACGATGTCTACGAGCGCGGGGCGGGGCCGGTCCTCCGCCTCGACCTTCGGGCGGCCGATGTGGATGAAGCCGGCGATGCGTTCGTGATCGGCGAGCCCGATCGCGACCGCAAAGCGCCGGTCGTAGGCGCACCACTCGCTCAGCCAGCAGGACGCATAGCCGAGCGCGCCGGCGGCGATCTCCAGGTTCATGCAGGCGGCGCCGGCCGACAATTGCTGCTCCCACTCGGGGATTTTCTTGTGCGGGGCGGCGCGCGAGACGACGGCGACGACCAGCGGCGCCTGCGCGAAACGCGCAAGTTCCGCCGCGCGGGTCACCTCGTCGAGCGCGGGATTTTCGGCGAGCTTGATCTCGAGGGCGATGCGCCCTGCCCGTTCGCGGGCCGCGCCCTCAAAAACGATGAATCGCCACGGCGCGAGCTTGCCGTGATCGGGAACCCGCGAGGCGATCGTCAGCAGGGTCTGCAGTTCCCCGGGGCTCGGCCCGGGCCCGGTCATTTCGTGCGGCTTCAGCGAACGGCGGCCCTTGAGCAGGCGAATCGTCTCGTTTGTCGCTTCTTGCATCGGTTCCCATATCGGTTCTTGCATGGCGCCCGCCGTGGCTGCTTTGGCCCCTGCCCACAAGGCTCGGCCGAAAGGTCGATCTAAGCCTTGGCGTGGGCGAAAACCACCCTTGGCGGCATTTTCGCCACGGGTAAACCGCCTTCGAACCGCCCCATTATCGCGCGACGAGCCGGAATGCGCGTCGAGGATTGACCGGCGCCAAGGATCGCGGCAAGGCAGTCGCCCATGGTTCGCTTGGCATTTCTCTTCGCGCTGGCGCTGGCCGCTTTAGGCGGGCCGGCGCTCGCCCAGACGGCGCCGTTCGACGGCGGCCTCGGCACCCTGCACCTGTCGGCCAGCCTGGTCGGCGCAACGGCGCCCCTCACCGGCGGGTTGCACTGGCGACTGTTCGCTGCGCGCGCCGAGTCGGATGGCTCGCGCCCCTTGATCGTCGAATCGAACGACGCGCAGCCGACCCTGACCGCTCCGCCCGGCGACTACGTCGTCCATGTCTCGCTTGGGCTCGCCAGCGCCTCGCGGCGGCTCAGCCTCGGCGCCGAGATGCGCAACGAGCGGCTGACGCTCAACGCCGGGGCGCTGCGCATCAGCGGCACGCTTAACGGCCCCGGCAACGCCGGCACGCCGATCGACCCTTCCAAGCTGGCGATCTCGATCTACGTGCCGGAGCGCAACAATCCGCAGGCCAAGCTGGTCGACTCCAAGGCCCGGGCCGGCGACGTCATCGGCCTGCCGGAAGGCGCCTATCACATCGTTTCGACCTTCCTCGATACCGTCGGGATCGGCTCGATCGGCGTCGGCAAGACGCAAGGCGGCGTGAGCGCGCCGACGCCAACCAATTCGATCGTCGCCGCCGACATCAAGGTCGCTGCCGGCAAGCTGATCGACGTCACGCTGCGCCACCGCGCCGCGACGGTGACGATCAAGTTGGTCAACGCCGCCGGCGCCGAGGCGCTGGCCAACTCCAGCTTCACCGTGCTGACCCCCGGCGGCGACCTGATCCGCGAGCTGATCGGCGCCTTTCCCTCGTTGGTGCTGGGCCAAGGGGAATATGTCGTGATCGCCCGCCACGAATCGAAGACCTACCAGGCCACCTTCGAGGTGCAATCGGGTGTGGACCGCGACGTGGAAGTTGTTGCACAAGAGAACGCGCCGCAGACCGACCCGCAAGGAAGCGCCAAGGCGCCAAAGGCCGACACGCAGGATTGACGTCCGATGCAGACCTTCTTCGTCCAGATCAAATGCGCGCTGGGCCGGACCTACGAGGTGGCGAACGCCCTGGCCGAAGCGGAAATCGCCTCGGAGATCTATTCGATCGCCGGCGACTATGACATCCTCGCCAAGTTCTACGTCGAGGGCGATGTCGATATCGGCCATTTCGTCGGCCATCGCGTTCAAATCATTCCCGGCATCGTCGACACCAAGACGGTCATCACCTTCAAGGCGTTCTGATCCCTTGCGCGCGCTCCTCTCCGCCCTCTTCATCGCCCTTATCGCCAGACACGCCGTGCTCATTGCGCCTCGCGCCCTCGCGCCCCCGGCGCCCGTAACGCCGCCCGAGGCGGGCTCCTTCCTGTTCGACGTGCTGCGCGAGCTTCCCTATCGCCTCGCCTGGGACAAGCTGATGAAGGAAGTGCAGCCGACGCCCGATTGGCTTTTGCAGTTCAACCGCAACTACGACGGCATGACTGGCGAGTTCAAGGCGATCGACATCGGCGGCAAACCCTTTCGCCTGTCGTTCGTGTGCAAGCCCGAGGACTGCGGCGATCGCAAGTTCGAGGTGATGTTCGACCTCGAGGGGCCACGCGCCTATGGCGCGCTCGGCGGTCGAACCGATCCCCCCGCCTTCTACGGCGCGCCGCCGCAAGAGGTGCAGGACGCGCTGACCAAGGGCTTTGGCGGCTAGCCGCGCACCACGTCGCGATAGACGTGGTCCTCGCCCGCCGCATCGAGGATGCGCCAGACGCCGTCTCCCTCGTCGACAATGGCGTTCGGCCCGATCGGCGTCTTGCCGTGGGCGCCGGGAATGTCGAGCACATAGGTCGGCATGGCGAGGCCCGAGAGACGCCGGCGCAATTCGCGCATCAGCGCCTGGCCGCTCGCGATCGGCACGCGGAAATGCGCGGTGCCTGGCGCAAGATCCCCGTGGTGCAGGTAGTAGGGCTTCACCCGCGCTTCGACGAAGGCGCGCATCAGCGCCTCCAACGTGTCCGCGTCGTCGTTGACCCCCTTGAGCAGCACGCTCTGGCTGACCAGCGTCGCGCCCGCTTCGATCAACCGCCGGCAGGCGGCGCGCGCTTCGGCCGTCAGTTCGCGCGGATGGTTGGCGTGCAGCGCTACATAGACCGCCTTGTCGTGTCCCGCGGTCAGCGCCCGCGCCATCGCCCTCGTCACCCGCTCGGGCGCGACCACCGGCAGGCGGGTGTGCCAGCGCAGCACCTTGAGATGGGCGATTTCGGCGAGCGCGCGCGTCGTCGCGGCGAGACGGCGCGGCGAGAGCACGAGCGGATCGCCCCCGGTCAGCACCGCCTCCCAGATTTCCGGGCGGGCGCGGATATAGTCGAGCGCGGCGGAAAAATCGGATTCGCTCAAGGATCGCGCACCCGGCCCGATCGTTTCGCGGCGAAAACAGAAACGGCAATAGACCGCGCACACCGCCACGAGTTTGATCAGCACCCGGTCGCGGTAGCGATGCACCAGGCCGTTCAGCGGGCTCTTCAGCCCGTCGCCGATCGGGTCGGCCTCCTCCGCCGGATCGTGAATGAGCTCGCGCGGATCGGGGAGATACTGGCGCGCGATCGGGTCGGCGGGGTTTCCCGCCTCGATCAGGCGCGCGACTGCGGGGGTCAGCGCCACAGCATAACGGGCAGCGACCGCCGCCGCCGCAGCTCCGCGCTCGGGGGCGAGGAGGCCTGCGGCGATCAGGTCGTCGGGCGAATTCAGGGCGCGCGCGGGTTGGCGAGAGGACATGCCGCGCTGTTTAGTCGCGAGCGAGCGCTAGGGGAAGGCTGCGCCCGCGACGAACGCGGGGCGCTTGCTTTACGGCGCGCGAAGCGCGCGATTAATCGACCGAAGGGTCACAGACCGGTCGGATTGCCGTGGATCAGGGTCGCCTCGGGCTCATCGCCTTCGCTGACGTCGCCCGACCAGTACAGCTTATTGTCGATGACTGTCACCGGCGTGCAGTCCCAGCCCTTATTGTCGCCGTCGTCCGAGTCGAGATGGGTGCACATCTGATTGTTCGAGATTTGCCAGGTGCCGGTGTAAAAATCTTCCTTGCCCACGCCCCTGAAGGTCCCGTCCGGCACGAAGAATTGCGTGAACGGCCCGCTGTCATCCGCGCCGGTGATGGTGTTGCCGACGACTTGAGCCTTGATCTCAGCCGCATTCAAGGGCTTGAGGTCGACGCTCTGCGGCGTCGCGGCGGAGGCGACTTGTGTCGCGACAACCGGGCGAACGCCGTTCGCCTGTCCCGCCGTGGAGGCGCCGACCACGAGGGCGGCGGCGGCCAAATATGTGAGGCTCAGTTTCATTTCGTCATCCTCCAACACGCACGCAAAACCGCAGCGCGAACTCATCGGTCAATCATTATAGATATCGTTTGACGCTGACAAGACGTGGCGGCCAGTTGAGCGATCATCGTCGCGTATCGCCAGTCCGTTTTGCAGCGGATTGCCGCGATTCCTTAGCTTCTCGGGCGGCGCTAACCGTCACAATTGGCCGTTCCACTCGACCTTTCTGCCATTCGATGACGCACATACTTGTGAACGCGCGAGATATATAATTTCTCATGATATGGCTAACTTGGCGAAAGCATAGTTATAACGAAATAGTAACGATTGAGCCGCCAGTGCTCGCGACCCCGAGACGCCGTCGACGGCGCCGCCGCGCAGCCTCTGAACGATAAAAACTTCTGTGGATAACTGCCCCGCTACGCATTGCGCACGTTCGCCAGCCCAACGCGCTCGCGCCGTTCCTGTCGCCGCAAAAATTTTGCGAGGGTTTTACTTAAGTCTATTCGAACGCGAGTGCGCCCGTGCGCGGCGGAGGCGGATCGTGTTGTCGCGCCCTTGTCAAGACGCGCCTCTCGCGTGGAGGCCAGAGCCGTCACCCGCAGATGAAGCGCCGTTGGTCGACCGCGCCCCACCGCGCAGGGCGGCGTTCTCTCGATCCAAGCGCCCGCAGCGCTCGGCGAGATGGTGGCGCTCCTCGAGGACGAGCGCGTGGCGCGCCGCGAGGCTGCGATGGGCCTCCTCCAGCGCGGCGAGCTTGGCGCTCGCCTCCTCCAGCCGGGCGCCGCAGGCGTCGAATTCGAGGGCCAGTTCGGACACCGGCGAGAGAAGCCCTTGAAACAAAACGGGCAGCCGTTCGAGCTGGTCGAGTGCGCGCTCGATGTCCTCGCAGCGCGCCCTGAGCACGGCGTTGCGCGGGCTGGCCGTCGGCGCTTCGCCCGCGCGGCGTCCGGCGCCGCCCTGCCGTGGCCCGCGCGGCGGCTCGCCCTGCTCGACCAACGCGACGACCTGATCCCAGAACGTCCGCATCCGCCCCTCCCGCTCCGCGCGTCATGCGCGAGGCCGCAGAAGATCCCGTCGCCCGCCGGCAGGACCGGGCGTCAGCTAAGCGCTACAACTTATGCGTGTCAATACGCGGCCACGCGCCTTAATGCGTGCATGGCGGAAATCGCGCAGCGATTTGGCGTCGTTGGTGCGGACGGCGGGGGTCGAACCCGCATTGCCTTGCGGCCGAAGGATTTTAAGTCCTTTGCGTCTACCAGTTTCGCCACGTCCGCGCGAAGCCTTGTCCCACAAACAGAGGGGAAAATGAACTGGCGCTTCAGCCAGCGGCGTCCTTGGCGATCGGCGGCTGAAAGGCGAGGCCCATGTCCCAGGGGAAGTAGATCCAGGTGTCCTGCGACACCTCGGTGATGAACGTGTCGACCAGCGGCCGGCCGAGCGGCTTGGCGTAGACGGTGGCGAAATGGGCCTTCGGCAGCATTTCGCGCACCACTTTGGCGGTGGCGCCGGTGTCGACCAGGTCGTCGATCACCAGAATCTTGGCGCCGCCCGACTTCGACACCTGGTCGGCGATCGTCTTGAGCACCTGCAAGCCGCCCTGGGTTTTGTAGTCGTGATAGGAGGCGATGCAGACGGTTTCGATCACGCGCAGCTCAAGCTCGCGCGAGACGATCGCGGCCGGCACCAGCCCGCCGCGCGTGATCGCCACCAGCGCGTCGAACGGGCCGGCCGCCGAGAGCCGCCAGGCGAGCGCGCGCGCATCGCGGTGAAACTGGTCCCACGAGACCGGAAAGGCTTTTTGGCGAGCCTCGACCATGGCGCTTTTCCCCGCAACTCCGCTGCGCCCTCTTAGCAAGCGGCGGCCTGGCGCGCGAGACGGCGCAGGGGTCGTCAACAGCTTTGCCGCGCTGGCGCGCTCTCAGGCCGGCTTCATAGTGGCGCGCAAGGCGGCCAGCATCGCCTCGACCGCCGCCCGCGCAGCCGCTGCCTTGGCGCCGTCGCGGCTGCGCACGACGATTTGGTTGTGGAACGTCCCGTCGCGAAAGGACGGATAGGAGCCGATGACCGTCTCGCCGTGGGCCGTGGCGAGCTCGCCCAGCGCCTCGGCATAGCGCCCCTCGGGAATGGCGGCGGCGTCGATCGTCTCGACCACCATCTTCGTCCCGGTTTCGATCGTTTTGGCCGCATTGTCGAGCATCGCCTGCATCACCGCCGGCACGCCCGCCATGACGATGACGTTGCCGATGCGAAAGCCGGGCGGCGCCGAAACCGGATTCTCGACCAGTTCCGAGCCGACCGGCATGCGCGCCATGCGCCGGCGCGCGGCATTGAGATCGTCGGACTTGTAGCGCGCGCGCATCAGCGCCAGCGCGCGCGGGTCCTCGATCACCTCAAGGCCGAAGGCCTTGCCCACCGCGTCGGCGGTAATGTCGTCATGGGTCGGCCCGATGCCGCCGGTGGTGAAGACGTAGTCGTAGCGCACGCGCAGCGCGTTGAGCGCGGCGACGATCTCTTCCTCGATGTCGGGCACGACGCGCGCCTCGCGCAGATCGACGCCGATATTGGTCAGGTACTCGGCGATGTAGCCGGAATTGCGATCCTTGGTGCGGCCCGACAGGATCTCGTCGCCGATCACCAGAACCGCGGCGGTGATAATTTTCTCGCTGACAGTTTTCTCATTCACGCGGGCGCTTCCTCCTCATCGAGTTCGTAGGCGACGTTCTCGCCGGTGCGCAGGATTTCGCGATAGCCGAGCGCGCGCAACCGCTGCTCGAGCTGCGCCCCGACCCGCAGCAGCGCGAACTCCATGATGATCAGGCGCGGCCACAGCGCGCGCGGCGCTTCGCTCAGGAACGGATCGAGCGCCAGGTCCTCCGCGCCTTCGATGTCGAGCTTGATCGCGTCGATCTTGGCGTAGCCCTCTTCGCGCACCAGCGTCAGCAAAGTCTTGGCGCGCACGACAATCCGCTCGACCAGCGCCTCGGCGCTGACGATGCGATCGAGGATTCGCCCTGGTTGTGGGTGTTGACGAACAGCGTCACCTCGCCATCGACGTCGTTCAGCGCGCAGGAGACCGCTTTGACATTGGCGAAATCGCTCTGGCGGATGTTGTAGGCGAGGCGCTCGAACAGGGCCGGCAGCGGTTCGACGGCGAGGATTCGCGCCCGCGGACCGCCGATCGCCGCCACCGACAGCGCGTAGCCGCCGACGCTCGCCCCGATGTCGAGGAAGACGAAGTCGCCCTTCAACCGCTCGGTGAGCAAGGCCCGCTCGCGCGGATCGAAATATTGCGGCGTGAACAGCAGCCGCTTTTCGGCGTTGTTGTTGTACGGGTAGAGCCGCATACGGGCGCCGAGCGAAACGACGTCGACCGGCCGCCCGCGTAAGGACCGCAACGCCGCGCCGCGCAGCAGGAAGGCGGCGCGCTTGCCGAGCCATCCCGTCGAGCACCGGCGGGTCGCTTTGAGGGTCAGCGCCAGCAGGCCGGAGGGCGCGTAGGCGCCGAAGGGCAAGGATTCGACCAGGCTGTCTCTGGACATCGACGCTCGCTGTTGCCTGCGGGTCGCCGGTCTAGCACGCCCGGAGCGCGGCTCGCCAGCTTCGGCCGGCCTGGCGAAAACCCCCGCTGGCGACCGCCCGGCGCGGGAGACACGCGGATTGTCGCGGCGGCTTGTGTTGCGCGAGCGCGGCGGCGTATTAAATATCGACAGGGATCGGGGCGCGATCGTCCGCTCCGCCGAGGTTTGCACATGACTTTTGTCGATTCTGCCGAGCTGCGCGGTCGGCGCAGCGGCCACATCAAGCTGCACGGCCCGGAGGGTTTCGCTGGGATGCGCAAGGCTGGCCGCCTGACCGCCGAGGCGCTCGATCTCCTGGTCGAGCGGGTGAAGCCGGGCGTGACGACCAATGCGCTCGACAAGTTCATTTACGAGTTCGCCCGCGACCACCACGCCTATCCGGCGCCGCTGAACTACCGCGGCTACCGCAAGTCGATCTGCACCTCGATCAATCATGTCGTCTGCCACGGCATTCCCGACGACAAGCCGCTGCGCGATGGCGACATCCTCAACATTGACGTGACGCTGATCGTCGACGGCTGGCACGGCGACGCGAGCCGCATGTATGTCGCGGGCGAAGCGCCGCGCCGCGCTTCGCGGCTGATCGAGGTCACTTACGAGTGCCTGCGGCGCGGCATCGCGGCGGTCAAGCCGGGCGCGACCACCGGCGACATCGGCTACGCCATTCAGACCTATGCCGAGAGCGAACGCTGCTCGGTGGTGCGCGACTTCTGTGGCCATGGCCTTGGCCGCCTGTTCCACGACGAGCCCAACATCCTCCATGTCGGCAAGCGCGGTGAAGGCGCGCCGCTGCGCCCGGGCATGTTCTTCACCATCGAACCGATGATCAATCTCGGCGGCTTTGCGGTGAAAGTGCTGGCCGACGGATGGACCGCGGTGACGCGCGACCGCTCGCTGTCTGCGCAATTCGAACACGCGGTCGGGGTCACCGAGACCGGGGTGGAAATCTTCACCGCTTCGCCCGCCGGGCTCGAGCATCCCCCCTACGCGCCGTCCCCCTACGCCCCATGAGCAAGGGGCCCGGCCGCGAAGAGCCCGCCCATTACGAAGGCCATCGCGCGCGTCTGCGCGGGCGTCTGTTGCAGGCGGGCGCCGAGGCCATTGCCGACTACGAGCTGCTCGAACTCGTGCTGTTTCGCGCCGTTCCGCGCCGCGACGTCAAGCCGCTCGCGAAGGCGCTGATCGCGCGTTTTGGCTCGTTCGCTGAAGTCATCGCCGCGCCCCCGCCCCGGCTCGCCGAGGTCGAAGGCATGAGCGAGGCTTCGATCGCCGAATTCAAGATCGTCGAAGCCAGCGCCAAACGCTTCGCCAAGGGGGCCGTGCGCAAGCGATTGCCGATCGGCTCGTTCAGCGAAGTCATCGACTATTGCCGCACCGCGATGGCGTTCGAGGGCCGCGAGGCGTTCCGCGTGCTGTTCCTCGACAAGAAGAATGGCCTGATCGCGGATGAGACCCAGGGCGTGGGCACCGTCGACCAGACGCCGGTCTATCCGCGCGAAGTGGTGCGCCGCGCGCTCGAATTGTCGGCGACCGCGATGATCCTGGTCCACAACCACCCCTCGGGCGATCCGACGCCCTCGACCCAGGACGTCAAGATGACGCTCGACATCATCGCGGTGGCCCAGCCGCTCGGCGTCGCCGTCCACGACCACATCATTGTCGGGCGTGACGGCCATGCTTCGCTGAAAGGGCTGCGCCTTATCTGAGGGGCGAGGCGGACCGGGAGGATTTGCCGGCGCACCGAGGCGGCCGAGGCCGCCGTCCGCCAAAACGACCCCCGCCAACCCGAGGAGCAAAACGGATTCAGGCGATTGCCGGGGCCCCGGACGGTCGCTAAGCTCCCCTCAACAAGCTCCACCGCGGCGTCTCTTGGCGCCGTGTAAAACAGGGCGCTGCGCAGGCAGCGACGACAGACCCGCCGGCGGCACGATGGCGCGGTTCCTGCATGGAGGTTAGAGAACTCAGGGGGAGCGTCGACGCATGGACAATTTCCTGCAGCAGCTCATCAATGGGCTGACGCTCGGGTCGATCTACGGTCTCATCGCCATCGGCTACACGATGGTCTACGGCATCATCGGCATGATCAACTTCGCCCATGGCGACGTCTTCATGCTCTCGGCGTTTATCGCCTTGCTGGTGTTCCTCTTCCTCACTCAAGTCCTCGGCGTCACCTCCCTGCCGGTCGCCTTCATCGTCGTGTTGATCTGCGGCATGCTGCTGACCTCGGTGTGGAACTGGGCGATCGAACGGATCGCCTACCGCCCGCTGCGCGGCTCATTCCGTCTTGCGCCGCTGATCTCGGCGATCGGCATGTCGACGTTCCTGTCGAACTTCGTTCAGATCGTCCAAGGCCCGCGCAACAAGCCGGTGCCGCCAATGTTCACCAACATCATCCATGTCGGGGGCGCCGGGCACGACATCGTGCTGCAATATCGCCAGATCGTCATCATGGTGGTCACCGTCTTGCTGCTCGGCGGCTTCTGGTGGCTGGTGCAAAAGACCGCGCTCGGACGGGCGCAGCGCGCCACCGAACAGGACAGCAAGATGGCGGCGTTGATCGGCGTCGACGTCGACGCCACGATCTCGATCACCTTCATCATCGGCGCGGCGCTCGCCGCCGTCGCTGGCGCGCTCTACATGATGTACTACGGCGTGGTGAATTTCTCCGACGGCTTTCTGCCGGGCGTCAAGGCGTTCACCGCCGCCGTGCTCGGCGGCATTGGCTCGCTGCCGGGCGCGGTGCTCGGCGGTTTGATGATCGGCCTCATCGAAGTGTTCTGGGCGGCCTATTTCTCGTCCGACTATAAGGACGTCGCCGCCTTCTCGATCCTCGCCATCACCCTCATCTTCATGCCATCGGGCATTCTCGGCCGTCCCGAAATCGAGAAGGTGTGACGATGACGGCCGTTTCCCAAACGGGGGCGTCCCCAATCCGCGCATCCATCAACTGGGGCGAGCGCCTCAAGGACGCGGCCGCCGCGGCGGCGCTCGCCGCCTTGCTGTGCGTGCCGATCATTTTGCTGCAGGCCAAGGCCGACAGCGAAGGGTTTCTGCACCCGGTGGCGCGGCCCTGGCCAGTGGCGATCTTCGCCTTCCTCGCCTTCTTTGGCCGGTTGGCGATCCTGAATTTCGCGGCGGAGGGCAAACGCGAGCGCGTCGCCAAGCCGGCGGCTGTCGGCTTGCGCGCAGCGATTGCGCGCGTCCTGCCGCCCGTCGGCCTCGTCGCGCTGTTCGTTTATCCGGTGGCCCTGCTGCTGATCCTGGGCTCGGGCCGCTCGCTCAAGTGGGTCGACAGCTACGGCATCCAAATCCTGATCTACGTCATGCTCGGCTGGGGCCTCAACATCGTGGTTGGCCTCGCCGGCCTGCTTGACCTCGGCTACGTCGCCTTCTACGCCGTCGGGGCCTACGCCTACGGGCTGCTGGCGACGACCTTCGGCCTGTCGTTCTGGTTCTGCCTGCCGCTTGCGGGCGTTCTTGCCGCGCTGTGGGGCGTCATCCTTGGCTTCCCGGTACTGCGCCTGCGCGGCGACTACCTCGCCATCGTCACGCTCGCCTTCGGCGAGATCATCCGGACCGTGCTCGTCAACTGGGTCGACTTCACCGGCGGGGGCGCCGGCATCGACTCTATCCCCAAGATCACGTTCTTCGGTCTGCGTTTCGCCGACGCGCCCGACGGCTTCGACCAGTTCCTCCACCTCAGCTACTCGCCGCTGCACGGCAAGATGTTCCTTTACTACGTCATCCTGTGCCTCGCGCTGGTGACCAATCTCGTGTCGATGCGTCTGCGGCGTCTGCCGATCGGACGCGCCTGGGAGGCGCTGCGCGAGGACGAAATCGCCTGCCGCTCGCTGGGCGTAAACACCACCAACACCAAGCTGACCGCATTTGCGCTCGGCGCATTTTTTGCCGGCCTCGCCGGCTCGTTCTTCGCCGTGCGGCAGGGCTTCATCAGCCCCGAGAGCTTCACCTTCACCGAGTCGGCGACCATCCTCGCCATCGTCGTCCTCGGCGGCATGGGCTCGCAGATCGGCGTCGCCTTGGCGGCGGTGTTCCTGATCGGCGGCTTCGAACTGCTGCGCGAGCTCGACTTCCTGCGCGCCGCAATGTCGGATGGCACAGGCGTGCTGATCATCTGCCTTGGCGTGTTCATTTTCGGCGTCGTGCGGGTGCGCCGGGTCGCCGGCCAGATCGCGCTCGCCATGATCGTCGCCGTGCTGGCGCTGCGCTTTTTCCAGATCCTGCCGACCGTGATCGTCGCCCCGTTTGGCATCGCCGATTTCGATCCCGCCCAATATCGCGGCCTGCTGTTCGGATTGGCGATGGTGGTCATGATGGTGGTCAGGCCGCGCGGCTTTGTCTCTAACCGCTCGCCCTCGATCTTCCTCAAGGAGAAGAAGATCGTTTCCGCCGACTTGGTCAAAGAGGGGCACGGCTGATGCGCTGGCAGTCCAATCCCCTGCTCGTCGTCGAGCACCTCACCATGCGCTTTGGCGGCCTGGTCGCCGTCAACGATCTCTCCTTCCAGGTCGGGCGCGGCGACATCACGGCGCTGATCGGCCCCAATGGCGCTGGCAAGACCACCGTCTTCAACTGCGTCACCGGCTTTTACAAACCGACCGAGGGGCGCCTCGCGCTCGCCCGCGTCGGCGCTGCGACCGCGGCTGAGGTCGAGGCGCTGACCGTTTCGCCGCGCAAACACATGACCCGCGACGACGCGGAGCTTTATCTGCTCGAACGCATGCCGGGCAACGAGATCGCCTGGCGGGCGAGAGTGGCGCGCACGTTCCAGAACATCCGGCTCTTCCAGGGCATGACGGTGCTGGAAAACCTGATGGTCGCCCACCACAACCGGCTGATGCTGGCCAGCGGCTTCACCATTCTGGGCCTGTTCGGCGCGCCCAGCTACCGCGCCGCCGAAGCCGAGGCGGTCGAGCGCGCCAAGTTCTGGCTCGAAAAGATCGGCCTGATCGACCGCGCCGACGATCCCGCCGGCGAACTGCCCTACGGCGCCCAGCGCCGCCTCGAGATCGCGCGCGCGATGTGCACCGATCCGGTCATGCTGTGCCTCGACGAGCCGGCGGCGGGCCTCAACCCGCGCGAATCCCTGCAGCTCAACACGCTGCTCAACGAAATCCGCGACAACCACAACACCTCGATCCTGCTGATCGAGCACGACATGTCGGTGGTCATGCAGATTTCCGACCATATCGTCGTGCTCGACTATGGCACCAAGATCGCCGACAGCACACCCGAAGAGGTGCGCAACGATCCCAAAGTGATCGCCGCCTATCTCGGGGTCGCCGACGAGGAAGAACTCGCCGGCGTGGAAGCGGAGATCGGCGCATGAGCGAGGCAACCGCCAGCCAGGCCGCGCCGCGCCCCGCCCCTGCCCCCAAACCTTTGTTGGCGGTGCGCGGAGTCGAGACGTTCTACGGCAAGATCCAGGCGCTCAAAGGTGTCGACATCGACGTCAACGAGGGCGAGATCGTCACGTTGATTGGCGCCAACGGCGCCGGCAAATCGACGATGATGATGACCATCTTCGGCAGACCGCGTGCGAGGAGCGGCTCGATCACCTTCGCCGGTCAGGACATCACCAACGTGCCGACGCACAAGATCGCGCGCATGTTGATCGCCCTCTCGCCCGAGGGCCGGCGGATATTTCCGCGCATGACCGTGTTCGAGAACTTGCAAATGGGCGCCTCGATCGACCAGTTCGCCCATTTCGACGACGATCTCGAGCGGGTCTTTGTCATGTTTCCGCGGCTCAAGGAGCGCGCTCAGCAGCGCGGCGGCACATTGTCGGGCGGCGAGCAGCAGATGCTGGCGATCGCCAGAGCCCTGATGGGCCGCCCCCGCCTGCTGATGCTCGACGAGCCCTCGCTCGGGCTTGCACCGCTGATCGTCAAACAGATCTTCTCGGTCATCGCCGATCTCAACCGCAAAGAGGGTCTGTCGGTGTTCCTGGTGGAACAGAACGCCTTCCACGCGCTCAAGCTCGCCCATCGCGGCTACGTGATGGTCAACGGCCAGATCACCATGCAGGGCACCGGCCAGGAGCTGCTGGCGCGCCCTGAAGTGCGCGCCGCCTATCTCGAGGGAGGGCACTGATGGCCGGCTATCTCTGGCCCGACTCCGACTACGGCCTGCTGTCCTTCATTATCCTGACCGTGCTCGCCGCCGCCGCCGCCTACGCGACTGGACGGGCGATGGCGAGCGGCTGGGGCGCGCGCTGGCGCATCGTCCCGGCGATGATTGCGCTCGCCGCGGCGACGCAATTCCTCCATTACGCGCTATTTCAGGAAGAACTGCTGTCGCTGCACTATTATCTGGTCACGCTAGTCGTGCTGCTCGTCGTCGCGTGGCTCGGCTACGCCTCGATGCGGGCGCGGCAGATGGCGACGCAATATTCATGGGCTTTCACCCGCTCCGGCGTGACTTGGCGAGCGCGCTAAGTCGTCTTGGCGCGCACGCTAAGTCATTCGGCGTGGCCGACAATAATTCGTCCATTCCTCCGCATGGGAGGTGACTCCCAGCCAAAAACACGCTTTGATCCTGCCCAAGGGTGGGATCGCTTCCGCCTCTGGTGCGCCGTATGCGCCCCTAAACCAAGGGAGTGTCTCGTATGAAGAAGCAGTGGTTGACGGGTCTCGTACTCGCGGCCGGTCTCGGCTTCGCTGGCGCGGCGGACGCGCAGGTCAAGATGGGCGTCGCGGGTCCGATCACCGGCCCGAACGCTTCGTTTGGCGCGCAGCTGACGCAGGGCGTTGGTCAGGCGGCAGAGGACTTCAACAAGACTGGCGGCATTCTCGGCCAGAAAATCGACGTCGAGCAGGGCGACGATGTCTCCGATCCCAAACAGGGCGTCTCGGTCGCCAACAAATTCGTCGGCGACGGCATTAATTTCGTCGTCGGCCACTTCAACTCCGGCGTGACCATCCCGGCTTCCGAGGTCTACGTCGACAACAACGTCCTCTTCATCACCCCCTCGGCGACCAACCCGAAGGTCACTGACCGCAAGCTATGGGACGCTTTCCGCACCTGCGGGCGCGACGACCAGCAAGGCAAGCTGTGGGCCGATCTGGCGCTGGGCGAACTCAAGGACAAGAAGATCGCCATCGTCCACGACAAGACCCCCTATGGCCAGGGTCTGGCCGACGCCGCCAAGGGCTTCATGAACGCGGGCGGAAAGAAGGAAGTCCTCTACGAAGGCGTCAATGTCGGCGAGAAGGACTATTCGGCGATCGTCTCCAAGATCAAGGCGTCGGGCGCCGACTATCTTATGTGGGGCGGGCTCCACACCGAAGGCGGTCTGATCGTGCGCCAGATGCGCGACCAGGGCCTGACGACGGTCATGATCTCGGGCGACGGCATCACCGACAACGAGTTCGCTTCGATCGGCGGCCCGGGCGTCGAAGGCACGCTGATGTCGTTCGGCCCCGAGCCGCGCAACAACCCCAACGCCAAGGACGTCGTCGCCGAGTTCAAGGCCAAGGGCTACGAGCCGGAAGGCTACACGCTCTATTCCTACGCCGCGATGCAGATCATCAAGCAGGCGGCCGAGAAGGCCAATACGCTCGATCCGCATAAGATCGCCGACGTTATGCACTCGGGCATGGCGTTCCACACCGTCATCGGCGACATCGCCTACGACGCCAAGGGCGACCGCACCACCGCCGACTATGTCTGGTACGTCTGGTCGAAAGACCCGGACGGCAAGATCACCTATCACCAGAAGTCGTGATCGCAGCGAGCCCGTTCGGGTTCGCGTCTCAAGTCTTGGAAGCCCGCCGCAAACGGCGGGCTTCTTTTCTTGGACGACAAGGTATTCTTGGACGACAAGGTTTTCTTGGACGACGAGATTTCTCGCAGCCAATTTCATCGGCGCGCATCGTCATCGGCCGATCCAGACGTCGCGACCGTTCGCCGCCGCTCGGAGCCGTGAGATGAGGATTGCCGCGACTGGGATTGCTCTGTCGCTCCTGAGCGCCGCAGCCGCCGGACAGGAGGCGACCTTCAAGACCGAAAATTCCGTGGTCGGCGTCGTCGACGGCGAACCTCGCAAGATCACGGTCCAAACAAAATCGCCGACCCAGAATTACGTGAAGATCCTCGGTCGCACCCAGACCGACGGCCAGTGCGAAACGATCCATCTGCCGGAGTTCAGCCTGCTGAAACCGGCGCTTCACGGAACGGTCTGTTATCGCGATGAGCGGCAAGTCATCCGCTTCTCGTCGGATCCGGGTCCCCAGCCCTGCGTCGGCAGCGAGGCCTTGGGGCGCATCGCCTATTTCCGGCCGAGCGCCGGCTATGTCGGGACCGACGCCTTTCAATATGCGATCGGGCCGAGCCTCGAAGAGGACGGCTTCGCAACCGTCGATGTGACCGTGACCCTGACGCCCGCTCGTGCGCCTTCGCAGGAGTCCGGCTCGAAACCTGCCGTCCAGGCGACGCAGCGGCCCGGGCCGATGGCGAGCTGCGCTGAACTGACGATGTAGTCTCGCCCGAGCCTTGGCGGCGCCTGGAAGACCGGGGCGCTATCCAAGCCGCCCGAGCGCGGGAAACGTCTCGATCAACCAGAAGGCGACGCTCTGCAGGCCGCCGGTGAGAAACATCACGCCGGTCACCACCAGCAGCGCGCCCACCGCCTTCTCCAGCCGCGCGAACTGTTGGCGGAAGCCGCGCGCAAAGCCGAGGAACCGCTCCATCGCCAGCGCGGCGACGACGAACGGGACGCCGAGGCCGAACGCATAGGCGGCGAGCAACAGCGCCCCCTGCCCGACCGTCTCCTGCGTGCCGGCCACCGCGAGGATCGCCGCCAGGATCGGGCCGATGCAAGGCGTCCACCCGAACGCGAACGCGACGCCCATCAAATACGCGCTCCACAGGCCCGGCGGCTTGGCGATCTCGACCCGCTTCTCGCGCAGCATGAGATCAAAGCGGAACAGGCCGAGAAAATGCGCGCCCATGACGATGATGCCGATCCCGGCGACGATCGACAGGACGTGGCTCCATTGGCGCAGCAACGTGCCCACGACCGAAGCGGTGGCGCCCAGCGCGACGAAAACGGTCGAAAACCCGGCGACGAACAGCAACGAGGCGATGACGATGTTGCGCCGCGCCCGCCCCTCGCCCGGCTCGGAGAGCGCTTCGACCGAGGCGCCGGCGAGGTAGCAGAGATAGGGCGGCGCGAGCGGCAGCACGCAGGGGCTGAGGAAGGAGATGAGGCCAGCGCCGACGGCGGCCGGCAGCGAGATGTCCGTCATACCCTCCACATGGCGTCGCCCGCGCCGTCAGGCAAGTCACATCTGCTTCGACGGCGACCGTTCCTCGCCCCAAGCCATTTCCCGCCCCCGCGCGCCTTGCTAGACTGCTCCAAAATGGGAGGGCTGAATGATTGATCGCCGCCGCGCCATGCACATTGCCTTGATCGCCCTCTCGGGCGCCCTATTGGCGCCGTCGCTGGCGCACGCCGATCAGGGCGTTGAACGCTTCTACCCGCTGTTCATCGACCTCGATGGCTGGGAGGGGGAAAAGCCGCACGGCACGGCGATGGCGATGCTCGGCCACAGCATGACCACCGCGGCGCGCATCTACGAACACAGCCCGGCCCACCTCGTCGTATCGGTCATCATTGGCCCGGCCGCAGTCGGTGCGCTGGCGGCGGTCAAGACCGGGATAAATGTCGACACCGCTGCGGGACACGTGATCACGGGGCCCATCAACGGCATGCCGGCGTCCCGCACTTACAAAAGCGCGCAGAAGGCGGGCGCGATTGTCATCGGCCTCAGCGACAGCGCCGTGCTCAGCTTCGCCTACTCCGGCCTCAGCGAAGACGACGCCATGGCGCTGGCGCAGAAATTCGACTGGAAGGCGATCCAAGCGGCGACGCAGGCGAAATAGCGCAAAGCGAGGCGCCGCCCGGACGATTTCGCGCTGCCCCCGCCGTGCGGTCAGCGGGGCGCGATTGTCGTATAGTGCCCGCCAACGCCGCGCGCCGCGCGGCGCCGTCACCCGGGAGGCCCCGATGCCGCAGCCAGACGCGCCCGGCGAGGACGCAGCGCGCGCCGGTCTCGATCCCTGCGGCGCGGCGACCCACGAGGTCTTCAACCAGCCGACCGAGCTCGTCGATTTCAATTTCTTCACCGGCGACGCGGCGCTGAAGGACGGATCGGCGCGCGAGGGCGCCGGCTGGGCGGAGAACGAACTGGCGAGCCTCGGCGCCCGGCTCGGATCGGCCGAGACGCTGGAACTGGGCGCGCTCGCCAATCGCAACCTGCCCGAGCTCGACACTCACGACCGCTACGGCCACCGGGTCGACCTCATTCGCTACCATCCCGCCTATCACCAGTTGATGCGCGGCGCGATCGAACTCGGGCTGCATTCGTCGCCGTGGTCCGATCCGCGCCCCGGCGCCCATGTCGCGCGCGCCGCGCGCTATTACATGCAGACGCAGGTCGAGGCGGGCCACGGCTGCCCGATCACCATGACTTTCGCCGCCACGCCCTGCATCGCCAAGGAGCCGGCGCTGGCACGCCAATGGCTGCCGAAAATCCACGCCCGCGCCTACGATCCGCGCAACGTGCCCGCGAGCGAGAAGGCCGGACTGACGATCGGCATGGCGATGACCGAAAAACAGGGCGGCTCGGATGTGCGCGCCAACACGACGCGCGCCTTTCCGGTCGGCCGCGACGCGATGGGTGAGGCTTACGAACTCGTCGGCCACAAGTTCTTCGTCTCGGCGCCGATGTGCGACGCCTTTCTGACGCTCGCTCAGGCGCCCGGCGGCCTGACCTGTTTTCTCGCCCCGCGCTGGCGCCCCGACGGCGTCAAGAACCCGATTGAGATCGTGCGGCTCAAGCGCAAGATGGGCAATGTCTCCAACGCCTCGAGCGAGACCGAATGGCGCGGCGCGCTCGGCTGGCGGGTCGGCGCGGAGGGGCGCGGCGTCGCGACGATCCTCGAAATGGTGGCGGCGACGCGCTTCGACTGCATGATCGGCTCCTCGGCCGGCATGCGCATGGCGGCGGCGCAGGCGCTCGACCATTGCCGCCAGCGCAAGGCGTTCGGCGCTTTTCTGATCGAACAGCCGGCGATGCAGGCGGTGCTCGCCGATCTCGCGCTCGAAGCCGAAGCCTCGCTCGCGCTGACCTTGCGCATCGCCCGCGCGCTCGACGCTCGCGCAGCCGAGCCCAAGCGAGGACGCGCTCGCCCGCATCGGCGCGCCGCTCGGCAAATATTGGATCTGCAAGCGCACGCCCGCCCACGCCTACGAGGCGATGGAGTGCCTCGGCGGCTCAGGCGCGATGGAGGATTCGCCGATGCCGCGCCTCTATCGCGAGGCGCCGATCAACGCGATCTGGGAGGGCAGCGGCAACGTGCAATGTCTCGACGTCCTGCGCGCGATCTCGCGCGCGCCCCAAACGCTCGAGGCCTATTTCGCGGAGGTCGAGACGGCGCGCGGCGCGCATTCCGCGCTCGACGCCCACGTCGCGGCGCTGAAGGGCGACTTACGCGATCTTGCCGATTTCGAGCATCGCGCCCGCGATCTCTGCGACCGCCTGGCGCTCGCCCTGCTGGCAAGCGCAATGGTCAAGGGCGCCCCCGCCGCCAACGCCGACGCCTTCTGCCGCTCGCGGCTGGAAGGGCGCGGCCAACGCAACTGGGGCGCGCTGCCGCGAGGGCTCGATCTGGCGGCGATCGTCAAGCGAGCGGCGCCGCGCTAGTCGATGTCCCCCTATCTGGGCTGCGGCCCGACATAGACCGCCCGCGGGCGGATCAGCCGGCCTTGGCGGCGCTGCTCCAGCGCGTGGGCGATCCAGCCGACCGTGCGACCGACGGCGAAGAGCGCGAAGGCGGCGCCGCGCGGCAGCCCCAAGTTGCGGCGTGTCGCGACCAAAGCAAAATCGAGCGACGGCCGACGCCCGGTCAATCGTTCCACCACCGCCGCAAGCGCCATCGCCTGCGGCGCGCCGGCAAGCAGGGCCGCGGCGCGCGGATCGCCCCCAGGATAGAGCGGATGGCCGAAGCCCGGCAGATCCTCGCCGGCGGCGAGACGGCGGCGAAGAGCCGCCTCGGCGCCGCCCTCGGCTTCGACGACATCGAACAGGGCTTCGACCCGTTCGGTCATGCCGCCATGAAGCGGCCCCGACAGCGCCGCGAGGCCGGCGACGACCGCGGCGTGCAGGCTGGCGCCGGTAGAGGCGACGCAGCGCACGGTGAAGGTCGAAGCGTTGAGCTCGTGATCGGCGCTGAGAACGAGGGCCTTGCGAACGCGCTCGGCGCCGACGCCGTCGAGGCCCCAGGCGGCTGCGCATTGACGATGGATCGGCGCCGCGCCATCCGCCGCGCCCGCAGCCGCGCTCGCCATGCGCCGGACGAGGGCGCCGCAACCGGCGGCAAGCCGAGCGGGATCAGCGACCCAGGCCGCGGTCGCGTCGCCGTCGCCTTGAGCGGCGAAGCGCGCGAGCAGAGCTTGCGCGTCTTCCCCGGACGGCGCCGGCGCGCCACCGAAAGCCGCCGCCGAGGGATCAAACGCCGCGCCGGGCGGCAATTCCCACAACAGCGCGGCGATGTCCTCGAGTTCGGCGTCTTCGGCCAGCTTCACCGCGTCGAGGCCGCGATAGTGTAGCTGGCCGTCGCGGATGAGCGTGATCGCCAATTCCATCACTGGCGCACCGAAATCGAGCGCCGCCTTGGCGACTTCCTTCGGTCGCCGTCCGCGCCGCCGCACCGCCGCCAGGCGCTCGACCGCCTCGGCCGCGTAGCGCCGCTCGCGCGGATCGTCGGCCGCATAGGCGCTGAGAAGCCCGCGGCTGACATAGGCGTAAAGCGTCGCGCGCGACACGCCGAGCCGCGCCGCCGCCTCCGCCGCCGTCAGATACCCCGCCACCGCAGCCCCCGTTGCGAAGATTGATTTATATAATCAAGATTGACGATTTTCGGCAAACCGCCTTCCCTCACCGCACGGCCCTTGTCGCCGGTCATGACGAGAGGAGGGAAATTCATGTCCGTAGCCCCGACCGATGGCGCCAATTCCGTCCCCGCGTCGCGCTTCCTCGCCGACGCCTGGAGGGCGGTCGGCGGGGCCGACGCGTGGCTCGAGCGCATCGCCATCGCCGGCGAAGGCGACCTACCCTCCGCCTTCGCCGTGAGCGATCTCGCCGCCGCCTCGATCGGCGCGGCGGCCTTGGCGGTCGCCGAACGCGCTGCGTCCAGCGCGTCGCGCCCTCCCCGTGTCGTCGTCGAACGCCGTCTTGCTTCACTGTGGTTCGGATTCTCCATCGCCCCCCAAGGCTGGGCGCCGCCGCCGCCCTGGGATCCAATCGCCGGCGACTATCGAGCCGACGACGGCTGGATCCGGCTGCACACCAATGCGCCGCGCCACCGCGTCGCGGCGCTCGCCGTTCTCGGCTGCGCCGGCGAACGCGAGGCGGTCGCCGCCGCTGTCGCCCGCTGGCGCGCCGACGATCTGGAGGCGATGATCGTCGCGCGCGGCGGGTGCGCCGCCGTCATGCGTTCCCCTGAAGCCTGGGCCGCACATCCGCAGGGTCGCGCCGTCGCCGCCGAACCGCTCGTCATGCGCGCAACGCGCGAGGCCGGCGGCGTGGAAAGCCGGTCCGTTGATCCAGCTCGACCGCTCTCGGGCGTGCGCGTGCTCGACCTCACCCGCATCCTCGCCGGGCCGACGGCAACCCGTTTCCTTGCCGCCTTCGGCGCCGATGTACTGCGACTCGATCCGCCCGATTGGGACGAGCCGAGCCTCGCCCCGGAAGTGACGCTCGGCAAACGTTGCGCGCGTCTCGACCTGCGCGAGGCGGCCGGCCGCGCGCGCTTCCTGGCCCTGCTCGGGGATGCGGACGTGATCGTCCACGGCTACCGTCCCGGCGCGCTCGACGCGCTCGGGCTCGGCGAAGAGACGCGCCGGCGCGCTCGCCCGGGCCTCGTCGATGTCGCGCTCGACGCCTATGGCTGGAGCGGTCCCTGGGCGGAGCGGCGCGGCTTCGACAGCCTGGTGCAGATGAGCGTCGGCGTCGCCGAGTCGGGCATGCGTCGCTTCGGCAAGGACAAGCCAACGCCGCTGCCAGTTCAGGCGCTCGACCACGCCGCCGGCTATCTTATCGCCGCCGCCGCCGTGCGCGCCCTGACCGAACGCGCCGCGACCGGCGCCGGCTCGACGAGCCGGCTGTCGCTGGCGCGCGTCGCGGCGCTGCTGGCGAGCGAACCGGCCGCGTCGGGCGCGCCGCTCGCGGGGGCGGGCGCGGCCGACTACGCGCCCGAGGTCGAGACGACCGCCTGGGGCCCGGCGCACCGCCTGAAGCCGCCGGCGATCGTCGACGGCGCGCCGATGACCTGGGATCGCCCCGCCTGCGCGCTCGGCTCCTCGCCGGCGGAATGGTGAGGGCGCTCGACTTGGCTTGGCTTGGCTTGGCTTAGCTTGGCTTGGCGCCGCTCCAGCCGGGTCGTCGCGCGGGGCGTTAGCAGCGAGGCGGTCGTCGTCGCGCCGCCAACACAACGGAAAATGGCGCGCCGAACGGGTCACTGGCCTTGCGCGTCGCCCTTCATTGCCATGGCCAGCCCGCCGAGGCCGCTGACGGCGCCACAGGCGATTAAAAAATACTGCAGCGCCAGCAAAGTTGCCGGAGGCGCCTCGGTCGCGCTGGTAATGTCGTAAACTTGCCAGACAACCACTCCGGCGCCCAAGGCGGCGGTCAGACCCCAGTTCGGCTTTCGCGATTTTGGTTGGCTCATCCCTGGTCTCCGCTTTCGCATGCGGATTACGGGACGCCGAGCCGGTGGGCGACCAGACCGATAATATGCTAAGTGGCGTTCGCTTCGCCCATCTCCCGGCTGCTTGCGGCATTCCGGGATTTGGGCGCGGGGCGCTTTGGAAGCCGTCGGGAATGCGGACACCGGAGCCGGTCGGGGACTGATGGAAAAGCGTATCGTCGCGAATGCCGATGCGGCAATCGCTGAGCTGACGTCGCTTGCCTTGGCGGGCGACGTCGCCGGCGCACTCGGCGTCGTCGATCAACTGATCAAGCTCGGCTCCAGCTCGACCTTCGTCTGGGCGCAGTTCCAGGCGCGCCTGCTGCATGCGGCGATGGACGACCCGCGCATGCCCGCGGCGCTGCTGGCGGCGCTGATCGATCGCTTTCACTGGGCCGAGCCGATCAGCGCGCTCAACCGCTTTCACCCCGACCTGCGCGCCCGTGTCGCGGCCCGCCTCGCCGCGGCGCACGCCTGGCTCGACGATCTCCACGCTGGCGCGCGGCGTCTTGACGACGTCGGCGCGGCCGCCCGGCTCGTCCTGCGTCCGCCCAGCACGCCGACCGACATGACCCGGCTCTCGCCCGGCTCGCGGCGCGCGTTGCAAGGCTTCGTCAATTCGGCGCTGCGCTACGGGCCGCTGCTGGGCGGCGCGATCAACGACGAAGGCGTCGAGCGGCTCGAACAGGGGCTGCGCGCCGACGCGCCGCTGATCGAGGCGCTCGCCCATATCGGCGCGCCCTCGCGGCTGCCCGACGGCGCGCGCTGGGCGCTGGCGCTCTCGGCCATGTACACGATCTCCCAGTACGGGACCGACGCGACGCTCGAACCGTTTCTAGCCGTGCAGCACGAACTCAGCCTCGGCGTTCTGCGCGACTATTGGGGGGTGATGGCCGAGTTGGCCGAGGCGCGGCGCGAGCAGACCATCGACCGGCTCACCTGGCTGCTCGACGAAGGCCACCGCGCCGATCCACAATGCGCGGAGCCCGGCGACCCGGAGGCGCCGGTCGATCTCTTAGCCTGGGATCTTGCCCGTGCGGCGATGACCGTCCGCCACGCTTATCTCGCAGAGTGTCTCACGGAATCAGAAGCTTGGGGCTACCTACTGACGATCGCGCTCAAGGCGCAGGCGAGCTTCGAGTTCGTGGCGCGACTATGCCGATCGCTATCGCCGCGGTCGCATCCGCTGGTCGAACGCGCTTTACGACCGCTTCGACAACATCCTCACCTTCCTGATCGAGGACCCGCACTCGCCGTGGGTGCGTCTGCCCTGGCGCCTGCGCCTCGATGAGAACACGGTGCGCGGGCCCTCCTTTGACGCTGAGCCCCGCGCTTCGGAGCGACTGGTCAGCGTGTGGCGACGGCATGGGCGTCTCGGGCCGCAGATCGCGGCGGTGCTGGTCGTGGCGCTGCTGGTCGCGGGCTGGGAGGTGGCGAAACACCTGAAACCGGCGACGGTCCCCGATGCCGAACCGAGCGCAATCGTCGTCTCGCCGATCGCCGACCCGACCGAAGATCCCAATTCGACGCGCGGGGAATTCGCCCGCATTCAGGTCTTTTTCGCCGGCTACGGCGCTGGCGTGCGCGCCAATTTTCGCAACCCGCCGAGCCTCCACCCGCTCAGCGATTTTCGCTACGGCTTCGACCGGCCGACTCCCGATCGCGCGCTTGGCCCCAAACAGATCGAAATCTCGAACAAGGGCCTGCCACAGGCGCTCGATGCGCCGGCTGGCCTGCATTTCCTAACCATCCAGGCGCGGTTCGACGACGGCACGCAGTCGCCCGTGCGTCGCTTCGATGTGCCGGTCGACCCCGCCCATCCACGCCCCTAGGCGCGCGGCTTGATCGGTTCGGGCGGGCGCGCTACACGGCGGGCCGACCGGAGGACGCACATGGAGGCCCGCGCCGCGCTGATTGAGCGCTTTCGCCAGACGTTTGGCGGACAAGCGCAACTCTATCGGGCGCCAGGACGGGTCAATCTCATCGGCGAACACACCGATTACAACGGCGGGTTCGTGCTGCCGGCGGCGCTCGAGCAATGCACATGGATCGCGGCGGCGCCGCGCCCCGACCGATTGCTGCGCGTGCACTCGCTGCGCGCCGGCGAGACGCTCGAATTCGATCTCGACGACCCTGCCCCCAAGCCGCGCCAAGATTGGAGCGATTACGTGCGCGGCGTCGCGGTCATGCTGCAGCGCGACAAATATCGGCTCAGCGGCGCCGATCTCGTCATCGACAGCGACGTTCCGGTCGGCTCCGGCCTCAGCTCGTCGGCGGCGCTGGAAGTGGCAACCGGCTTCGCGCTGCTCGACTGCGCCGGCGTCGCTGTCGACCGTACCCGCCTCGCGCTCTGCGCCCAGCGCGCCGAGAACGAGTTCGTCGGCATGCGCTGTGGCGTCATGGACCAGTTCGCCTCCTGCCACGGCGCCGCCGATCGCGCGCTGTTGATCGACTGCCGCAGCCTTGAGTTTCGCCTCGTGCCGATCGACCCTTCGGTGCGTCTGGTGATCGTCAACTCGATGGTTCACCACGAGCTCGCCGGCAGCCAGTACAATGTCCGGCGCGAACAATGCGAAGAGGGCGTGGCGCGTCTGTCGAAAGTCTTGCCCGGCGTGCGCGAGCTGCGCGACGTCACGCTTGACGACCTCGCCCGTCATGGCGCGATCCTGCCCGAAGTCATCCTGCGCCGCGCCCGCCACATCGTCACCGAGAACGACCGCGTCGTGCGCGCGGCCGACGCGCTGGCGGCGGGAGAGGTCGAGGCTTGCGGGCGCCTGATGAACGCTTCCCACCTCAGCATGCGCGACGACTACGAAATCAGTTGCCGCGAAATCGACATTCTGGTCGAGCTCGCTGGCCGGATCGACGGCGTGCTGGGCGCGCGCATGACCGGGGGCGGCTTCGGCGGCTGCACGATTAACCTGGTGCGGGCCGAGGCGGTCGAACGTTTCGCCGCCGAAATCGTGCCAGGCTACCAGTCGGCGACCGGGATCACCGCGCCGTTGCTCGTCTGCCGGCCTGGAGCGGGCGCCAGCGTCGTCGCCTGACCGGCGCCAACGCCAGAGACAAAGAGCCGAGAGACCAAGAGCCGAGAGACAAAGAGCGAGAACGCCGGTGACGTTGATGCAGCATTCTTCCCATCGCCGGTTCAACCCGCTCACGCGCGAGTGGGTGCTGGTCTCGCCCCATCGCACCCAGCGCCCCTGGCAAGGCCAGACCGAACGCGCCGCGCGGCCAGCCGAGCACGCCTACGATCCCGACTGCTATCTTTGCCCCGGCAACGTGCGCGCCAACGGCGAGGTCAACCCGCCCTACCCGCACACCCTCGTCTTCACCAACGACTATCCCGCTTTGCAGTTGAATGCCGAGGCTGGCGGCTTCGACAAGCAGGGTCTGATCGTCGCCGAGCCGGAACGGGGTCAGTGCAAGGTCGTGTGCTTTTCGCCCCGCCATGACCTGACGCTGGCGCGCATGTCGGTTGAGGAAATCGAGCCGGTCGTCAAAGTGTGGACCGAGGAATACCGCGCGCTCGGCGCGATGGACGCGATCTCCTGGGTCCAGATTTTCGAGAACCGCGGCGCGGCGATGGGGGCGAGCAACCCGCACCCCCATTGCCAGATCTGGGCGACCGAGAGCCTGCCCAATGAGGCGGTCAAGGAGCTCGCCTCGCAGCGCGCCTATCTCGCCGAGCACGACCGGCCCCTGCTGAGCGACTATCTCGCGCTCGAGCTTGAGAGCGGCGAGCGGCTGGTGTGCGAGAATGAGCACTTCGTCGCGCTGACGCCGTTCTGGGCGGTGTGGCCATTCGAGACCCTCCTGCTTCCGCGCCGCCACTTCGGCGCCATGGACGAGATGCGAGCGCCCGAAGCACGGGCGCTCGCCGACATCCTGCGCCAAGTGACGATCCGCTACGACAACCTGTTCGAGATCTCATTTCCCTATTCGATGGGCTTCCATCAGTCGCCGACCGATGGCGAGGCCCATCCCGAGTGGCGCCTCCACGCGCATTTTTATCCCCCGCTCCTGCGCTCGGCGAGCGTACGCAAGTTCATGGTCGGCTTTGAGTTGCTCGGCTCGCCGCAGCGCGACATCACGCCCGAGGACGCGGCGCGCCGCCTGCGCGAAGTCCCGGCGACCCACTATCTCGATCGCTGACGGCGCAGCGCCTCACGCCGGAGCGAGCGCCGCGTCGATCTCGGCGAGATCGGCCAGCGAAAGCAGCGGGCCGTCGAGCGCATCGAGGCAATCGTCGAGCTGCGTGAGTGTGCGCGCGCCGATCACCGCCGAGGTCATCCGCTCATCGCGGAGCACCCATTTCAGAGCGAGATGCGTGAGCGGCAGGCCGAGGCGTTTGGCGATCGCGCCGAGCCGGCGCACGCTTGCCAGCGCCGCCTCGGTGACCCCATCGCGGCCCATCGAGCCGCCGCGGCTGCCACGCTGCGCGCGAGAGTCGGCGGGGATGCCGTCGAGATATTTGCCGGTGAGAATCCCCTGACGCAGCGGCGAAAAGGCGACGCAGCCGGCGCCATTGGCCGCCAGCGTCGCGAGCAACCCATCGGCCTCGATGTCCCGCTCGAGCAGCGAATAGCGGACTTGATTGACGAGGCACGCAACGCCGAGCCCGCGCAGCGTGGCGATCGCCTCTTTGGCCGGCGCCGAGCGATAGTTGGAAATGCCGACATAGAGCGCCTTGCCCTGGCGCACCGCATCTGCGAGCGCCGACATCGTCTCCTCGATCGGCGTCTTGGGGTCGGGTCGGTGGTGATAGAAGATATCGACGTAATCAAGCCCGAGGCGCTTCAGGCTGGCGTCGAGACTGGCGAGTAGGTTCTTGCGCGAGCCCCATTCGCCGTAAGGGCCCGGCCACATCAGATAACCGGCCTTGGACGAAACGATGATCTCGTCGCGATAAGGCGCGAGATCGGCGGCGATCATCCGCCCGAACCGCTCTTCGGCCGCGCCGGGCGGCGGGCCGTAGTTGTTGGCGAGATCGAAATGAGTGACGCCGCGATCGAACGCGCGCCGCACGATTGCGCGGCCCGTCTCGAACGAATCGGCGTCGCCGAAATTCTGCCACAGGCCGAGCGAGATCGGCGGCAGCGACAGGCCGCTGCGGCCGCAGCGACGATATTGCGCGCTAGCGTAGCGGTCGGGGCGAGCGACATAGGCTTCCTGCGACAATTCCGGCTCTCCCTGGCGACGTTCGCGCTCTCGCCTGTCGTTATCAGCCAATTTCCGGTCAGCCAATGCCTGGCGGCGCGAGACAAGTGTGCGCCTCGCCCAATCGCCGCTCGACAATCCGCCCGGCCGCTCGGCACAATGGCGTCGCGGTTCCCGGAGGCTCAATGGATTCGTCGCTCGTCAAAGCCGTCGGTTTTGTCCATCTGCATGTCCACAGCGCCTTTTCGCTGCGCGAGGGCGCGCTGTCGATCGAGGCGCTGGCCAAGCTCGCGAGCGCCGACGCGATGCCGGCGCTGGCGATCGCCGACACCAACAACCTATTTGGCGCGTTGGAGTTTTCGGAAAAGCTGACCAAGATCGGCGTCCAGCCGATCATCGGCGCGCAATTGACGGTCGATTTCGCCGACGCGCCCGCCAACGCGTCTCGTGTGAGTGAGGCGCGGACCGCGCGCGCGCCGCTGGTGCTGATCGCCAAGAGCGAGGTCGGTTACCGCGCCCTGATGCGGCTTGCTTCGCGCGTCTGGCTCGACCCCAAGGATGGCGACGAGCCGCATATTTCTTTTGCGGCGCTCGCCGATTGCGAGGGCCTGATCGCGCTCACCGGCGGCCCGGCCGGCCCGATCGACCGGGCGCTCTCGCTCGGCCTGCCCGAACTCGCCGCCGCGCGCCTCGATCGGCTCGCCCCTTTGTTCGGCGACCGACTCTATGTCGAAGTGCAGCGCCACGGGCTGGAGAGCGAGCGGCGCGTCGAGCCGGCGTTGCTCGAACTCGCCTATGCGCGCTCCCTGCCGCTGGTTGCGACCAACGAGCCCTATTTCGCCGCCGCCGCCGACCACGAGGCGCAGGACGCGCTGCTGTGCATTGCCGAGGGCGCGCTGCTTAGCGCCAGCGACCGGCGCCGGCTGTCGCCCGAGCATCGCTTCAAGACGCGCGCCGAAATGCGCGCGCTGTTCGCCGACCTCACCGAGGCGGTCGACAACAGCGTCGAGATCGCGCTGCGCTGCGGCTATCGTCCACAGACCCGCCAGCCGATCCTGCCCCATTTCGCCGCCCCCGACGGCACGCCGGTCGACCAGGAGCAGGAGCTGCGCCGCCAAGCGGCAGAGGGTCTCGAGATGCTGCTGGGGCGCCACGGCTGCGCGCCCGGCCAAACTGTGGAGGACTATCGCCAGCGGCTCGAATTCGAGCTCTCCGTGATCGTGCGGATGAAGTTCCCCGGCTATTTTCTGATCGTCGCCGACTTCATCAAATGGGCGAAGGCCCAGGGCATCCCGGTCGGCCCGGGCCGCGGCTCGGGCGCGGGCTCGCTGGTCGCCTATTCGCTGACCATCACCGATCTCGATCCGATCCGCTTCGGTCTGCTGTTCGAGCGCTTTCTCAATCCCGAGCGCGTGTCGATGCCCGACTTCGACATCGACTTCTGCCAGGACCGCCGCGACGAGGTGATCGCCTATGTGCGCCAACGCTACGGCAAGGACCGCGTCGCGCAGATCATCACCTTCGGCTCGTTCCTCGCCCGCGGCGTGATGCGCAATGTCGGGCGCGTGCTGGAAATGCCGCTCGGCCAAGTCGACAAGCTCGCCAAATTGGTGCCGCAAAATCCCGCTCAGCCGGTGACGCTGAAACAGGCGCTCGCCGGCGAACCGCGCCTGCAGGAGGCCGCCGAGGCCGACCCACGAGTGGCGCGGATGCTAGCGATCGCCGAGCGGCTGGAGGGGCTCTATTCCAATGCTTCGACCCACGCCGCCGGCGTCGTCATCGCGGAGCGACCGCTGGTCGAGTTGGTGCCGCTCTACCGCGACCCCGCTTCCGACATGCCGGCGACCCAGTTCAACATGAAATGGGTCGAGCCGGCGGGGCTGGTCAAGTTCGACTTCCTCGGCCTGAAGACGCTGACGACGATCGCCAAGATCGTCGCACTGCTGGCGCGTCGCGGCATCGTCGTCGATCCTTCGTCCATCCCGCTCGACGACAAGGGCGCATACGAAATGCTCGGGCGCGGCGAGACGGTCGGCGTGTTCCAGGTGGAAAGCGCGGGCATGAAGCGGGCGCTGGTCGACATGCGGGCGGATCGTTTCGAGGATCTGATCGCACTGGTCGCGCTCTACCGGCCCGGCCCGATGGCCAATATTCCAGTCTATTGCGCGCGCAAGCTCGGCAAGGAGAAAGTCGAGTACGCCCATCCCAAGCTCGAGCCGATCCTCAAGGAAACCTTCGGCGTCATCACCTATCAGGAACAAGTCCAGCAGATCGCCAAGGACCTCGCCGGCTACAGCCTCGGCCAGGCCGACATTCTGCGTCGCGCCATGGGCAAGAAGATCAAATCCGAAATGGACGCCCAGCGCGAACGCTTCGTCGAGGGCGCCGTCGCCAACGGCGTCGACCGGCCGACCGCCGACTCGATCTTCGACGCCTGCGCAAAATTCGCCGAATACGGGTTCAACAAGTCGCATTCGGCGCCTTACGCCTTCATCGCCTATCAAACCGCGTGGTTCAAAGCCAACCACCCGGCCGAGTTCCTCGCTGCGTCGATGACGCTCGACAAGTCGAACACCGACAAGCTCGCCGAATTCCGCGCCGAAGCGCAGCGGCTCGGCATCCGCGTCGCGCCGCCCTCGATCAACGGCTCCGACGTCGATTTCGACGTGCGCTACACTGCCGACGGCGTCGCCTCGATCGCCTATGCGCTAAGCGCGCTCAAGGGCGTGGGCGAAGGCCAGGCGGCGGCGCTGGTCGAAGCGCGCAAATCGCGCCCCTTCGCTTCGCTCGCCGATCTCGCCCGCCGCATCGACCCGCGCGCCGTCAACAAGAAGACGCTCGAAAGCCTCGCCGCCGCCGGCGCGTTCGACGAGTTTGAACCCGAGCGCGCCAACGCCTTCGCCGCCATCGAGCCGATGCTGGCCCTTGCCCACCGCGCCGCCGGGGAGCGCCAAGCGGGCCAGAGCGGGCTGTTTGGCGAGGGCGAGGCCGCCGCGCCGTTGAAGCTGCGCGCCAACCCGTGGAGCGCCGCCGAGCGGCTGCGGCGCGAATTCGAGGCGGTCGGCTTCTTCCTCTCCGGTCATCCGTTAGAGGCCTATGACGCGGCGCTGAAGCGGCTCAGGGCGACGCGCTGGGTCGATTTCGTCCAGGCAGTGCGCGGCGGACAAACCACCGGGCGGCTCGGGGCCAGCGTCATCGACCGCTACGAGCGGCGCACCAAGACCGGCAACAAACTCGGCGTCTTCCAGCTCTCAGATCCAAGCGGACAATACGAGGCGATCATCTTCCAGGAGGGCCTCAGCCAGTACCGCGACGTCTTGGAAAAAGGCGCCGATGTCCTGGTGACGCTCCAAGCCAGCGTCGAGGGCGAGGACGTGCGCGCGCGCATCGTTCAGGTCGAGTCCCTGATGGAAGCCGCCGCCAAGGTGCAAAAAGGACTACGCGTCTTCGTGCGCGACGAGGCGCCGCTCGCTTCGATTGCCGAAAGATTGCGCGACAAGGGCCAAGGCGAAGTCTCGCTGATCGTCATGCTCGGCCCACGCGAGGGCGAAGTCGAAGTCAAACTGCCGGGGCGCTACGCGGTGACCGGAGCGGTGGCTGGCGCACTCAAGGCGGTTGCGGGCGTGGTGGCGGTGGAGCACGTGTAACGCCCTCCTCCCGCTAGGCGGGAGAAGGTGGCTCGCGAAGCGAGACGGATGAGGGCCCCCGCGCCGTCAAGTCTGATCGTCAAGCCGGCGCAACTTTCGTCAAGAAATGTCAAACGGCGTCAAGTTTTGTCAAGGGATGTCAAGGTTTTCCTTGACGGCGTGTGTTGCAATTTCAAGGGCTTGGCGCGCCAACGCTTGACAAATCTGAGTTACGCGAACCTCTCGACCCGTTGCGTCCTTTCGACTCGCGGCTGCAGGTGAGGCCTCACTGGCCACAAAAGACAGGATAGCCGAATTTCGACAAATCAGAAAGCGATTGTTGGATTCGAAGCTTCTCTGGCCCGCCCCTACCCCACCCACTCAAACCCCCCGCCCGCGAACACGATCGCCCTTCCCTGCCAGATGTCCGCGTTCTCGGCGGCGAGTTGGGAGGCGCCGCCGATAAGGGCCATGAAGGCGCGGGCGACGCCGCCGTGCGAGACGACGAAGCAATCGGCCTTGCGCGCCGCCAGCCAGGGGCGCACCCGCTCGGCGAGCATCGCGTAGCTTTCGCCGCCGGGCGGGTGGAAATTCCACTTGTCGGCTTCGCGCGCCGCGGCGCCGGCGGGATCGCGCGCGTCGACTTCGCGCCAGGTCAGCCCTTCCCAGGCGCCGAAGGTCAGCTCCTTGAGCAGCGGATCGAGGCGATAGATCGTCGGCGCAAGGCCCATCGCGGCGCGCGCGAGCTCCATCGTCTCACGGGTGCGCCAGAGCGGCGAAGCGTAGAACTCGCCCGCCGCATCGAGCCGGGCGAGGTCGTCGGGCAGCAGCGTGGCGAGCTTGGCCCCGATCGCGCTTGCCTGCTTGCGGCCGAGCGCGTTCAGAGCGATGTCGCGCTGGCCTTGCAGGCGGTTGGCGAGATTGTAGTCGGTCTCGCCGTGGCGCACGAACAGGATGCGATGGGGATAGAGCGCCAAGGCTGGGACTTCCGGCTGGTCAAGGGAACGGCGCGCCCGTCCCACGATGCGCGGGCCGCGTCAAGCCGGCGGGGGACGCAGGCCCCATTGGTCGGCGAGCGCGAGACACTCGGCGACCGTTCCAACCCCTGTCGTCGTGGACACCGCGCGCATGGACGCGGCGGCGCAGGCATGGCCGAGGCGCAGTCCCCGCTCGATCGGCCAATCCTCGTGCAGCGCGTAGAGGAGCCCGGCGGCGAAAGCGTCGCCAGCCCCGTTGACGCCGGCGACCGCCGATTTTGGCGCCGCGAGCGAACCCAGCGCGCAGAACGCGCCCTCGCGGCTCAGCGCGATCGCCCCTTGGGGAAAATGCGCCACCGCGAGGCGCATCGCTCCGCGCGATAACGCGATCTCGAGCGCGCGACGGATCGCCGCAGGCTCCGCCTCGCCGGCCCAGCGGGTCTCGATGCCGGCGAGCGCGCCGATCTCGAAATCATTGACGATCAGCAGATCGAGATGCGGCAGGCACGGGGCCGCCAGGGCGGCGATGCGCGCGGCGCTGGTCGACATCAGCTCGAGATTGGTCGTCAGCCCCGCGCCTCGCGCCGCGCGCAGCGTCGCCGCCCAGCCATTGGCCTCGCCGCGCCACGGCGCGTCCATCAGCGCATGGGCGCCGGGCAGACCGAGGTGAAGAATGCGGCCGCGCACTTTTGCAAAATCGAAGTGGTCGGGGCTCATCGCCGCCCCGACGCCGGCGTGGAAGAAATGCGTTCGCCGCCCATTGGAAAGCACGTTGAAGGCGTCGGCGGTCATCGTCGCGCCGCCAGCGAGGCTGACGAGGCCGGAGCGTTCGATGCCGGACGCCTCGCACTGGGAAAAGAGAAAGCGCGCGTCGTCGTCCTCGCCAAGGAGGCCCATCGTCGCGACCGGCAGCGCCCGATCGAGCCGCTTGAGATCTAGCGCCAGATTGCAGGCCGAGCCGCCGCCCTGGCGGTCCAGAACCAGCACTTCGGTGGTGGTGTCCTCGCTCGGCCAGTCGGCGATCGACTTGTTGTAGTCGACGCACCAGGTCCCCGCCGTGACGATCCCCCGCGGCCCTTGCATCGGCGAAGCCTTAGTCCATCCGCAATGCGGCTTCGGTGATCTCGCTGTCGGCGGCAAGATCGCGGCGCGCGGGGACGCCCTGCCGGCGCAGCGCTTCGTGATAGGTCTTGACCGCCTCGAGCGGCGTCAGCGCGCCGTCGGCCACCGCGCGCATCAGCTTGACGATCTCGAGCGGCGATTCGGCGAGGTTGATCTTGCGGCCGAACAGCGCGATGCGCGCGCCATATTTCTCCGCCTGGCTGATCAGTTCGAAACAATCGCGCGTGGTGCCAGCGCCCCCGCCAAGCACGCCGACGATCAGGCTCGGATCGAACGAGGCAAGTTCCTCGAGCGCGCGCGGCCCGTTGTAGGCGATCTTGAGAAAGCGCGGCCGCTCCGCCTCGGTGAGGCCGGCAAGGCACCGCACGATCGCATCGTTGACAAAACGCGGCATGACGTCGGCGGCGATGAAGGCGACGTTGGGATTGAAGACTTCGAGAAAGTAACGGAAGTCATTGGCCGAGGCGTCGGCGCGAAAGGCGGCGAACGCCTCGAGCGAAGCGAGATCCCAATCGAGATCGCCGGTGAAGGTGATCGAATAGAGGCCGAGGTCGGTCAGCACGACCCTTGCGTTGGGCTGCGGCGTCGACCCACCAGAACGCACCCGCGACAACGAAGAGGTGCGAAACGGGCGTGACGGGCTCGCCGCGTAATTCGCGCCGCGCAGCACCCAGATGTCGGTCGTGTCGTTGGCGCGAATGGCCGGCTTGACCCGCGAGCCGGCGAAAGCGTCGCGGGCGACCAGGCGCTCGAGGTTCGAGGTCGAGGTCAGCATGATGTCGACGACATCCTGGCGGATCACCGCGGTGATCGAATCGAGAAATTCGTCGCGCGTGCGCAGGCGCCCCGGCGCGCCGTCCTTGCCGGGCAGCGCCCCGACGCCTTGCAGGCCCGGACCCATGTCGGGGTCCTTGGCGTCGGCGATGATGAAATCGGTCCGCCGATAGGCGCCCGCGCGAATCCGGGCCAGCTTCTCGTCCAACCGAAACATGACTGCTCCTCGCCACCGACTCTCAGCGTAACGCAGTTATAACGCGCGCCCGTAACGAGGCAATGCTGCACCGCGGTCGCCAAAGTGCGAGTTGGCGATGGCGCCCCTGTCGCGCGCGCGATATGAAGGGTCGCTCCCCGCCAAGCGAGAGGCCAGCATGCTCATTCTTCTCATCGGCATCGTCGTCTTTCTCGGCGCGCACACGCTGACGACGCTGCGCGCGACCCGCGGCCAGATGATCGAGCGGCTCGGCTTGGGCCCCTACCGAGGTCTCCATTCGCTGGTCGCTTTGATCGGCCTCGCACTGATCGTCTGGGGCTTTGCGCGTTACCGCGCCGATGGGCTGATCCCGGTGTGGACGCCGCCGCTGTGGACGCGTCACCTGACGATCGGGCTGATGTGGTTCGCCTTCGTCTCGCTCGCCTGCATCAACCCGGCGCCCGGCCGGATCCGCGGCTGGTTGCGCCATCCGCTGCTGGTGGCGATCAAGATCTGGGCGCTGGCCCATCTGCTGGCCAATGGCGATGCCGGCGGCATGTTGCTGTTCGGCTCGTTTCTCGCCTGGGCGGTCTACGATCGCATCGCGCTCAAGCGGCGCGGCGATCTCGGCGCCGCGCCGTCGACCTCATTCACCCGCGCCGACGCTCGGGCGCTGATTGTCGGCACCATCGCCTATGTCGCGATGATTTTCCTGCATCCCTACCTGATCGGCGTCGCTGTCATCGGCTATTGAGCGGCGGCGACGCCGGTTTTGCCGGCGGGGCGCGCTTCCGCTACGCTCCCGCCTCTCTTCTTCCAGGAGCACACAATGTCGGACGCGCCACGGCTGCGCATTCTTGTCGTCGGCGCCAGCGGCGTACTCGGGCGCGCGGTGGTCGCCGAACTCGGCCAGCGTCACGATATCGTCACCGCCGGCTCGAAGTCGGGCGAGTTGCGCATCGACATCGCCGACCCCTCGAGCATCCTTGCCGGACTGAAGGCGGCAGGACCGCTCGATGCGGTCGCCTGCGCCGCGGGTTCGGTCAACTTCCCGCCGCTCGCGACAATCGCGCCCGCCTCGCTCGCCCAATCGGCTTACGGCCTGGGCCTGACCAACAAGCTGATGGGTCAGGTCAATCTCGCGCTGGCGGCGCGCGACGTCTTGCGCGACGGCGGTTCGATCACCCTGATCGCCGGCGTACTCGCCGATATCCCCATCCTCGCCGGCTCGTCGGCCAGCATGGTCAATGGCGCCTTGGAGAGCTTCGCCATCGCGGCGGCGATCGAGCTGCCGCGCGGCATCCGCATCAACGTCGTCAGCCCGACGGTGTTTACCGAGTCGATGGCGAACTACGGACCGTTCTTTCGCGGCTTCGATCCCGTTCCGGTCGCGCGCGCGGCGAACGCCTTCAGCCGCAGCGTCGAAGGCCGGCAGACCGGCCAAGTTTACCGGGTGCTGTGAGGACCGATGCGCTGGATCGGTCTCCTCCTGGCGCTGATCGCGCTTGTCGCGGTCGTCTTCGCGTTGTGGCCGGGTCTCGATCTCGTCGTCGCGCATCAATTCTATGACCACGGCGGCTTTGCCGGCCATGACGCACTCGGCCGGTTCTGGCGCGACTTTTTCCGCGTCGCTCCCTTCGTCATCCTCGCGCTCTACCTCGCGCTTTACGCGCTGGCCCGCGCCGGCGTCGCGGTCCCGTGGGCGCCGAGCGGCCGCGGCGTGATCTTCCTCATCGTCACGATGGCGATCGGCCCCGGCCTGATCGTCAATCTCGGCCTGAAGGACCACGCCCATCGGCCGCGCCCGGTCCATGTCGCGGAGTTCGGCGGGGGCGACGAATTCCGCCCCTGGTACAATTTCGACGGCGCTTGCGGGAAAAACTGCTCCTTCCCCTCGGGCGAGGCGGCGTCCGGCTTCTGGATGGCGGCCCCGGCGATCCTGCTGCCCCCGCCGGTGCGCGCGCCCGCGCTGGTCGCGGCCCTCGTCTTCGGCGCCGGCGCGAGCCTGCTGCGGCTCGCCTTCGGCGGCCATTTCCTCTCCGACGTCTTGTTCGGCGGGCTGATCGCGCTGCTGGTCATCGCCGCGACGCGGCGCTGCCTGTGGCCGCGCGGCGGCCCATGAAAAGTTGCGCCTCGCCTCGGTCCGTCTATAAAGCCGCCGACCCAGACTGGCCCCGTTCAGCGGCCCCGATCCCGAGCAGATTGCAGATGTCCCAGCCGAAACTCAAAGTGAAGCGCGTCGTGCTCGCCTATTCGGGCGGCCTCGACACCTCGATCATCCTCAAGTGGCTGCAGACCACATACGGCTGCGAGGTCGTCACCTTCACCGCCGATCTCGGCCAGGGCGACGAACTCGAGCCGGCGCGGCGCAAGGCGGAGCTGCTCGGCGTCAAGCCCGAGCACATCTTCATCGAGGACGTGCGCGAGGAATTCGTGCGCGACTACGTCTTCCCGATGTTTCGCGCCAACGCGCTCTATGAGGGGCAATATCTGCTGGGCACCTCGATCGCCCGGCCGTTGATCGCCAAAAAGCTGGTCGAGATCGCGCGCAAGGTCGGCGCCGACGCGATCGCCCACGGCGCGACCGGCAAGGGCAACGATCAGGTGCGCTTCGAGCTCAGCGCCTACGCGCTTGCAGCCGGACATCAAGATCATCGCGCCCTGGCGCGAATGGGAATTCGCCTCGCGCACCGCGCTGCTCGCCTTCGCCGAAGCGAACCAGATCCCGATCGCCAAGGACAAGCGCGGCGAAGCGCCGTTCTCGACCGACGCCAACCTGCTGCACGTCTCCTCCGAGGGCAAGGTGCTCGAGGACCCGGCTCAGGAGACGCCGCCTTACGTCTATTCGCGCACCGTCGATCCCGAATCGGCGCCCGACAAGCCGACGGTCGTCGAGATCGCGTTCGAGAACGGCGATCCGGTCGCGATCGACGGCCTACGCCCTATCGCCCGCCGCGCTGCTCGCCAAGCTCAACAAGCTCGGCCACGACAATGGCATCGGCCGGCTCGATCTGGTCGAGAACCGCTTCGTCGGCATGAAGTCGCGCGGCATGTACGAGACGCCCGGCGGCACGATCCTGCTCGCCGCGCATCGCGCCATCGAATCGATCACGCTCGATCGCGGCGCGGCGCATCTCAAAGACGAGCTGATGCCGAAATACGCCGAGCTGATCTACAACGGCTTCTGGTTCGCGCCCGAGCGCGAGCTGCTGCAGACGCTGATCGACAAGAGCCAGGAGTTCGTCGCCGGCCGCGTGCGGCTGAAGCTCTACAAGGGCGGCGTCTATGTCGATCGGCCGCGACAGCCCGCATTCGCTCTACGACCAGGACCTCGTCACCTTCGAGGAAGGCGCGGTCGCCTACGACCAGCTACGACGCGGCCGGCTTCATCAAGCTCAATGCGCTGCGGCTGCGCACGCTGGCCAAGCGCCGCCAGAAGATCGACGCGAAGGCCGCCAAGCCGAAGCGCTAGGCGCGCGGTCAGCGATCCACGCCTACGTCGTGCTCAGGGGTGGCACTTGCTCGCTTGGGCGTCGAAGGCGATGCCGATGAGCGGCAAGAAGGCCGAAGTCATCGCCTCCTGGCTCGACAGTTCGCGGCACTGGGTGCGCCAGATATAGATCGCGTTGATCATCACGCTGGAGGCGCCGATGATCACGGCGAAGGCCGGCCAAGGCGAGCCCGGATGCGGGTCCGTGCATGGTATCGCAGGAACCGCGTAAGCCGTGTCGATCGTCCGCCACTGCGTGATCCTGACGCCACATCCGAATCCGATATTGGCCTTCACCGGAATGATCGACGGCGTCCAGAACGCGAGCGTGGCGGTCGCCAGAATGGCTATGACCTTGCGAATTTTCATGATGTCCTCCCGCGCCCGGCCGAAAGCCCCATTCGGCCGCACTGATCGCGCGACTCGCAAGCGAGCGCGCGACAGATGCAGTAGGAGAAGATTTCGCGTCGCTGTCAACGCACGACTGGCGATAGCGAACGTTACGCCGATCAACTTTAACGCCGCCTCGGCCCCGGGCTGGGGGGCGCGACGCCGGCCCCTCGATGGGGCCGGACTTCGCTTTGAAGAGGCCTATCGCCCCTGTCCGCTCTTTGCCTGATAGGCCGGGCGCGTGCGGCGGCCCTGGCGCGTGCGATGCGGCTGCTGATTGGCCGAGCGCGGATCGCGATGGGGCTGATGGTGCGGGCGATCCGGCGCCGGGGTCGTCTCGGCCTTACGGATCACCGGCGCGGGCTTGGGCGCCTTGTCGCCGCGACGATCGAGCGAGAAGATGTGCAGCCGCGTCAGGCGCTCGATCGAGCGCAACGAATCGCGCTCGCTGGCGTCGCACAGCGAGATCGCTTGGCCCGCCTTGCCGGCGCGCGCGGTGCGGCCGATGCGGTGGACATAGGCCTCGGCGACGTCGGGCAGCTCGAAATTGACGATATGGCTGACGCCGTCGATGTCGATGCCGCGCGCGGCGATGTCGGTGGCGACCAGAACGCGCGCCTGTCCGGCGCGAAACGCCGCCAGCGCCCGCTCGCGCTGGCCCTGGCTCTTATTGCCGTGAATGGCGAGCGCGCCGATGCCCGCTTCATCGAGTGTGCGCGCGACGCGATCGGCGCCGTGCTTGGTGCGCGTGAAGACGATCGTGCGCGTCATCGCCTCGTCGCCGAGCAATTCGACCAGCATGTCGCGCTTGCGCGCCGCATCGACGTAGATGACGGTCTGCTCGACCCGGTCCGCCGTCTTGGCGGCAGGGGTCACCGAGACTTCCATGGGATCGTGCAGCAGTTCGCCAGCGAGTTTACGAATGTCGGGCGGCATGGTCGCGGAGAAGAACAGGTTCTGTCGCTTGCGCGGCAGGTCGCGCACGATGCGGCGGATCGGCTTGATGAAGCCGAGATCGAGCATCTGGTCGACCTCGTCAAGCACCAGGAATTCGACCGCGTTCAAATTGGCGACCCGCGCGTCGAGATGATCGACCAGGCGCCCGGGCGTCGCCACCAATACGTCGAGGCCGCGCGCCAGCGCGCGGATCTGCGCGCCGTGCGGCACGCCGCCGAAGACGACAGCGATCTCGAACGGCAGGCCGGCCGAAAGGTCGCGAAAGCTCTGCGCGATCTGGCTGGCGAGCTCGCGCGTCGGGCTGAGCACCAGCACCCGCGCTCCGCCGCGCGGCGCGGGGCGCTTGTCGGCGAGCAGGCGGTTGAGAATCGGCAGCGCGAAGGCGGCGGTCTTGCCGGTGCCGGTCTGGGCGATGCCGACGAGATCGCGTCCACTCATAAGAATGGGAATCGCCTGCGCCTGAATCGGCGTCGGCTTGGAATAGCCCATTTTGGTCAAGGCGGTTACCAGCGGCGCGGCAAGGCCGAAGCCGTTAAAATTTTCCACTTGAGTTTCTTTCAAACAGCCGCAAAGGCGCGGGAAATCCGCGCCGCGGCTCATAGTCGGTGAAGGGTGACGCCCTGCGTGTCCGGGCGATCGGGCGGTTTACAAACCAGCGCTCGATAGGAGGACAAAGCTGCCCTTCACGCAATCGGCGCACGTCGACCGCACTTCAAGCGGTGGCCGCCTTGTCTATGATGCGGTGCACAATGTCAAGACATTTCGCCTCGAACGTCGCAGCGGCCGGTCGCCCTCCGCCTCAAGCGGCGCGGCTCTGCGGTTGAAGCCCGCTTTCCAGCGGCCTGAGCAACTTGCAACTGTTGATGAGCCATTGCCCATCGGCTTGCCGCTCGAGTCCGTACAGCGCGGTCCACACCTGGTTCTCGCCGTCGGTCAGCGTCGCCGTGATCGCAATCGTGTCGCCATCAATTTTGGCGTCGCCGAACTTGACGGCGCGACGGCGATAGACGGGCGCGTAATGATCGCGAACCAGCGTCATGAAGGCGCCCGGATCGGTGAAGGTCGTCTTCAGGCCCGGCGTGACCAGCGCATAGGCGCCGGCGGCGTCGTCGCGGTCGAAGGCGTCGAGTTGCTGCGAAATCAGCGCCCTCGCCTCGACCGCAGGCGGGGCGTTCTGCGCGCCAGCGGGACTGCTGAGGAACGCAGTGAAAAGACCGGCGGCGAGAAGCCATCCGTTGATTGCGCGCGCCATGGTCCGGCCTCCTCAGGACGATGAGAGTGAATACGCGCCGACCGGCGACAAGTTTCAAACGGAATCGAGGAACGCCAAGCCGCCCGCCTTCGCTCGGACCGTAATCAACCGTCAAGCGCGACGTTTCGCGCCTTTGGTTGCCGACCGAACTCGGCGACCCCTGCAACACGCCGAGCGCACCGCAGGCCTCGAACCCAAGGAGTACGCAAATGGTGTGGAGAAACCTACGCTTCCAAGCCGTCGCCGCGCTACTCGCCGCGACTTGTCTTGCCGGGCAAGCCCTCGCCCAAACCCCGGCGCCGACGCCGCAAGGGCCGCCGCCCAACCGACTGGCGCTGGTGATCGGCGAGGCCGGCTACGTCGGCGCGCCGCTTCAGACCGCCGGCGCCGACGCGGCGCTGGTCGCCAAGACGCTAGAGGCCGAAGGCTTCGACGTCAGCGAATTGCACGATCTCAACACGCCCGACCTCGCCGCCGGCTATCAGGCGTTCCTGGCCAAGGTGCAGGCTGCGCCTCCCGGCGCTGCGGTGATGGTTTACTTGGCCGGCCTCGCCGTCACCGTCGGCTGCGACGACTATCTGTTACCGGTCGACGCGCAGATCAAAGCGCCCGCCGACGCGCCCGCGATCTCGCTCAGCATGACGAAGGTGATGAGCGACCTTGCGCAGACCGCTTCGCAGGTGCGGATCGTGACGCTCGACGGCGCCCGGCCGATTCCCGCCAGCGTCAGCGTCGCGCCGTTTCCCAAGGGGCTGATCCCTTTGGACCCACCGAGCGCGACCACCTTTGGCCTGTCGGCCGAGATTCACGATTTTGAAGCGCCGCTGAAGCCCGAGGACGCGAACGACCCCTACGCCCTCGCCTTCGCCGACGCATTGCAACAGCCCTTCGCCGATATCGACGCAACGATGCGCCAGACCCGCGTCGCCACGCACCAGGCGAGCGCCGGCGCGCAGACGCCATGGCACGCGAGCGACCCCTCGACGACGCCGTTCTCGTTTGTCTTGGCGCCCGACCCGGCGCAGGCGCAGGCCTTGAGCGCGAACCTGCCCAGCGGCGCCGGCCCGCTCGACGGCCTCGACGCTCAGGGCGCCTATTGGGCGGCGATCTGGCGCAACACGATTGCCGACTATCAGAACTTCCTCGCCGCCTTCATCGCCAAAGCCTCGCCCGAGCAAATCGCGCGCGTGCAGGCGTTGTTGGCGCTGCTCCAACAGCCCAACCCGATTTGCGCCGCGCAAGCGCCCGCCGCGCCCGAGCCGCTGATAGCCGGACCGGCGTGCCCTGAGGGATTCCTGGCCGACGACGGCGCCTGCGCCCCGAGCGGGCCCTATCTGCCCTGCCCGCCCGAAACCTTACCGATCTTCCTGCGCGGTCATCTCGTCTGTCGAATCGTCCACGCCTGTCCGCCAGAGCTTCACCCGTTCTGGGGCGAGCACGCCTGGCGCTGCGGTCGCCCGCCGAGTTGCAGGCCGGGAGAGCGCGATTGCCCGACGCCCAGGCCGACGCCAACTCCGACTCCGTCCTGCCCGCCGGATCGTCGCTGCCCCACGCCGACGCCGACGCCGACTCCGACGCCGACCTGCCCGCCGGATCGTCGCTGCCCGACGCCGACGCCGACCCCGCTGCCGACTTTGACCCCGATCTTCCAGGTCAAGCCGGCTTGCGTCCCTGGCGTGAACTGCCCGCCTCCGCCGACGACCCCGCCGGTGGTCGTGCGACGGCCCCACCCTTACGTCCCGTCGCATCCGGGCTGGTATCGCGGTCAGCCCGGATACCCGGGCTACGGCGAGCCTGGCTATCGTCGCGACTATTATCTGGCGCCAGCGTCCCTACGCGCGGCCCTATGGCGAGCGTCCCTATGGCGGCGAAGGTTTCCGGCGCTGGCCTGATTAGGAACATTCGGACGAGCGCGCGGCCCCGAGTTCGAGGCCGCGCGCGCGCATCCTCTGAGCGGACGACGGATCGGCTCGCCGATGCGTCGTCTGTTTCCCATTCGGCCTCAGCGTCGAACGACGGGCCGCTCGAGACTTCGCTAAAGCGCCTTGTCGTCAGATTTGATGAGTATGCAGCCGCCGATCAACCATTGCCCGTCCGGTTGCTTCGCCAGCTTGTAAACTGCGGTCCAGACCTGATTGTCGTTGTCGACAAGCGTCGCCGTTATCGCGACGTCGTCGCCATCGACCACCGCATCGCCGAAATCGACGCTGCGATGGCGATAAACCGGCGCGTATTTGTCTTTCACCATCGCCATGAAGCCGTCGGAGTCGGCGAACATCGTCTTCAGCTCCGGCACGGCCAGCGCGTAGGCGGACGCGGCGTCGTCGTGCGCGAATGCGTCAAGTTGACGGGTAACGAGGGCTTTTGCGTCGACCGGGGGTTTCGCGTCCTCGGCGCCGGCCGGCGCCGCAAAGAGCGCCGCGAACATGACCGCCGCAAGAGCCAATCGTCTCGTCGAATTCGCCATGACCCCGACCTCCCAAGGACGCCAAGAGACTATACGTTTCGATCGCGGCAAAGTTTCAACGTCTTGTGACTGTTTAGCCGCTCGCCTTGGCCAGGAACGCCAACACGCCAGCCTTATAGGATTTGTCGCCGACCGCGAGATTGTGGTCGCGCCCCGCGATCTCAAGCGCTTGACCGTGCGGGAACATCGCCGCCAGACGATGCGGATCGCCCGCCACCTCGTCGCGCGTCCCCACCGCGACCAGCGCGGGACAGGCGATGCTGGCGACCTCGGCCGCGCTGAGCGTCTGGCGCGAGCCGCGAATGCAGGCGGCGAGCGCCGGCAGGTCGCTCTTGGTCTGTTCGGCGAAGGCGCGAAACATGCGCTGCATCGGGTCGGTCAAACCCTCGAGCGAAGGCGCCTCCATCGCGTCGGCGATGCCGAGCGGCAGGCCGACGCCCTCGACCAGATGGACGCCGAGCCCGCCAAGGATCAGCGTCCGCACACGCCCCGGCTCGGCAAGCGCGAGGAAGCTCGCTATGCGCGCGCCCATCGAATAGCCCATCACGTCGGCGCGCGGGACGCCGAGATGATCCAAGAGATTGGCCGCGTCACGCGCCATCGTCGCCGAATGATAGGCGGCGGGGTCGGTCGGCTTGTCGCTTTCGCCATGGCCGCGGTTGTCGAACGCGATCACCCGCCGGCCGTCCTTGGTCAGCGTTTCGACCCAGCGCGGGTTGACCCAATTGATGCGATGGTTGGAGGCAAAGCCGTGAATCAGCAGGATCGGTTCGCCACGATCGGGCGCCTCGGGGGCGACATCGATGAAGGCGATGCGCAGGCCGTCGGAATTGAAAAACGGGACCATGACGCCGCCATAACCCGGGCCGCCGGCCCGCGCCAGCGCCGGCTCGATGGCGCGGGCGGAAGCAGTGGCGCGGGCGTCCCTGCCCGCGGGCGCGGAGACCCACGCCACGAGACAGCCGAAAACCGCGCAGCCCGCCCTCGTCCTTCGAGACGCCGCCTCCGGCGGCTCCTCAGGATGAGGGCTACCAGTTGTGTTGGATACGATTTCCCTCATTGTGAGGAGCGGCCGGAGGCGGCGGTTCGAACCATGAGGGCTGCCGATTTGCGTTCGATGCGATTTCCCTCATGGTGAGGAGCCGCCGGAGGCGGCGTCTCGAACCATGAGGGGCCGCCGCTTCTTTTTCGGCGGCCTGTTCATGCATCCCGGGGAAGGACTCGCATGAATACCGTCGCCGTCGTCCTGACCGCCCTGGTCGCGCTTGAGCATTTGGGCTTTCTCGGGCTCGAAATGTTCGCCTGGACCCTGCCGCTCGGCCAGCGCGTCTTTCACACCACGCCCGAGTTCGCCAAGGCGAGTGCGGCGCTGGCCGCCAACCAGGGGCTCTACAACGGCTTCCTCGCCGCCGGTCTCGTGTTTGCGCTTTGGCGCGGCGATATCGGCGCGCAAGTGTTCGTGCTCGCCTGCGTCGTCGTCGCTGGCGTCTATGGCGCGGCGACGGTTTTCCGCAATATCCTGTTGGTTCAGGCGCTGCCGGCCGCCCTCGCGATCGCAGCGACGCTCGCCGCGCGTTACGCCGTCTGAGGCGCCGCCGCCATGATCGCCAATCGCCCCTCTGGCCTCAACTTCGATCTCGGCGAGAGCGCCGACATGATCCGCAATTCGACGCGCGATTTCGCGCGCAAGGAAATCGCTCCCCGCGCGGCCGAGATCGATCGCGACAATCTCTTCCCGCGCGATCTCTGGCCGAAGATGGGCGCGCTCGGCCTGCACGGCGTCACTGCGCCGGAGGAATACGGCGGTCTTGGCCTTGGCTATCTTCACCATTGCCTGGCGATGGAGGAAGTCTCGCGCGCCTCGGCCTCGGTTGGCCTCTCGTATGGCGCGCATTCCAACCTGTGCATCAATCAGATCGCCCGCAACGGCAGTGAGGCGCAGAAGCGGCGCTATCTGCCCAAGCTGATCTCGGGCGAGCACGTCGGCGCGCTCGCCATGTCGGAGCCGGCGGCCGGCTCGGACGTCGTGGCGATGGCGACGCGGGCGGAAAAGAAGGGCGATCGCTTCATCCTCAATGGGACGAAGATGTGGATCACCAACGGTCCGCTCGCCGACACGCTGATCGTCTACGCCAAGAGCGACCCCGCCGCCGGTCCGCGCGGCATCAGCGCCTTCCTGATCGAGCGCGCCATGAAGGGATTTCGCGCCGGGGTGAAGCTCGACAAGCTCGGCATGCGCGGCTCCGACACTTCGGAATTGATCTTTGAAGATTGCGAAGTCCCGGCGGAAAATCTAGTTGGCGCGCTCGGCAAGGGCGTCAGCGTGCTGATGAGCGGGCTCGACTACGAGCGCGCGGTGCTCGCGGCCGGTCCGCTCGGCATCATGCAGGGCGCCATGGACATCGTGCTGCCCTATGTCCACGAGCGCAAGCAGTTCGGTCAGCCGATCGGCGAATTCCAGCTCGTGCAGGGCAAGCTCGCCGACATGTATGTGACGATGAACGCCGCCCGCGCCTACGTCTACGCGGTGGCCAAAGCCTGCGATCGCGGCGAGACGACGCGCGAAGACGCCGCCGGCGCGATCCTCTACGCCGCCGAGCGCGCCACCCAGATCGCCCTTGACGCGATCCAGTTGCTGGGTGGAAACGGCTACACCAACGACTATCCGGTCGGGCGCCTGCTGCGCGACGCCAAGCTCTACGAGATCGGCGCGGGAACCAGCGAGATCAGGCGCATGTTGATTGGTCGCGAACTGTTTGCAAAGAGCGAGTAAACGAAGCTTTGCGAGCCTCGGAGACCCCAATGTTCAACAGCGCAAAATTCGGATTGATGGCCGCCTGCCTTTTGGCGCCGCTGCACGCCGGCGCCCAGACCGCCACCAACATGGCGGTCCTGAACGGGCTCGCGCCCGTCGCGGCGCTCACCAAGACACAGGCCGGCCAGGCGGCGCTGACGGCGAACCTGGTCGTGACGGGCGGCATCCAGACCGGCGCCCTGCGCCAGACGACGCTGCTGCCCTTCGCCGATCAGCAGCAGCAGGCGCTCAAGGACGCCTTTATCACCGGGGGCGATTTCGCCGATCTCGCCGATGGCCTGGGGACGACGCTCGGCTCAGCCTATCTGGCGCGCGCCCACTACAAGGATCGCGGGCATTTCACCAATGTCTCGCCGGCGCTCGCCAAACTGATCGCCTACACCAACTTGACGGCCAGCTTTGATTCTGGGTCCGGAAAATACTTCTTCGCCAACCTGACCACCGACGGCAAAACGCCGGTCTCCGCCGATGCGACCGCGATCATGACCGCGATCGGCGGCGCGCCCGACGTATTTGGCCGCGCCTATGGCCGCCCCGCCGGCGGGCCCGGCGCCGACCTGTTTGGCGACTCGCGACCGTTCCAGACCGAGCCCTCGGTCACGCTGTTCATCGGACCCGACTATTTCAACGCGCCCGCGGACAACGCCACTTACAACCGCGGGCCGACCATGAATCTGGTCGACAGCCCGTCCTTCCCCAGCGGCCACACCACCTACGGCTACGCGGGATCGCTGGTCCTCGCGCTGCTCGCGCCCGAACGCTATCAGCAGATGATCGTCAGGGGCGCCGAATACGGCAATGATCGCATCATCATGGGCGCGCATTATGCGATGGACGTGCTCGGCGGTCGGACCCTGGCGATGTACGATGTCGCGCACCTGCTCGCCAATGATCCGGCCTATGTCGGGCAATCGCCGGGGGGCGCGCCGGTCATCGCCGATTACCAGGACGCGGTGAAGACGGGCCGCGCGGAACTGAAGGCCGCGCTCGAGCAGGGCTGCGGCGACGCGATCGCTTCCTGCGCGCGCGACGACACCAGCCGCTTCAGCGACGCCGCGCTCAACGAGGCCTTCTATCTGACCACTCAGACCTATGGCCTGCCGGTAGTGCACGAGAAAACCGCCAACACGGTCGAGGATGTCGGCAAGCTCGCCCCCGAGGCCGGGAACCTGCTGACCGCCGCCTTCCCGTCGCTGACGCTGGAACAGGCCGATCAGATCCTGACCGAAACGGAAGGGCCCGGTGGCGGCTTCCTCGACAATGGTTCGTCCTTCGGCCTCTATTCCCGGCTCAACCTCTATGCGGCGGCGGGCCTGGCGGCGCAGCGCGCGCCCGCCCCATGATTTGACGATCGGCGCCCGCGCGGGATTGTTAGGCGCGAAAGGCCACCGAGCGGCGCGGCCTGACGACGAGGCGCTGAACTTGGGGCGAGAGGAAACAGAACTCCGAGCGGGCGGCGCCAAGCCACGAATCTCGCATGACTCGGAATTGTCCGCCGCTCTCGTTGTTTTTGCTGCGTTGGCGGCGGTGCTGGTCATCTGGATCGGTTGGCGGGCGAGCGTTCCGCTCGAGATCAATGTCAACGAGCCCTGGAACGCGTGGCACGCGCACGACGCCTTCGCCTTCGATCGACTCTACCCGCCACGAGGCGCGCTGACCCTCAACAATTACCCGCCGCTGTCCTTCATCGTCTTGCATCTGCTGGCGCCACTTTTTCCCAACGCCATCGTCGCGGGCAGAGCGCTGTCGCTGCTTTCCATTCTGCTCACCGGAGCGGCGAGCTACGCGTGCGCGCGCGAAATCGGCGCCGAGAGGCGGGCCGCCGCGCTTGGCGCGCTGTGGTTCGTCGCCACGGTCATTCGCTTCCTCCCCGAATACGCCGGCATGAACGATCCCAATCTGCTCGGGCTCGCCGTGACGGCATGGGCGTTCTATCTGTTTCTCTCGGCGCGGCTCGCCAGCACGATCTACGTCGCGTTTTTCCTGATGGCCGTCGCTGGCCTGATCAAGCACAATCTCCTCGCCGTTCCGCTCGCAGCGCTCGGCTATCTCGCGCTGACGCGTCCCGGCCTTGCGCTGCGAAGCGCGGTCTTCGGCGGCGCAGTTTGCATCATGCTCGCCGCACTCGCCCTCGCGGCCTATGGCTGGAGCTTCGTCGACGACATGACCGCGCCGCGGCACATCTACTGGCTGCGCCCATTCGCCACGCTCGGCCATTTGCAATGGGTTGCGCTGGTCTGGCCGTTCTGGCTCGTCTGGCTGCGATCGTCCGATGACGTCCGCGCCAAGCGGATCACGGTCACGTTGGTCGTCGCTGGATTCGTGATCTGGTGGCTTTGCAAGCTCGGGGCCGGCGTCAACGAAAACGTCCAATTCGAATTGGTGTTCGCGACCTCCCTTTGCGTCGCCGTGACGGTCGGCGCGCTCTATCGCTATCGCCTCGCGACCCCGCTTGGCGCCGTCACGCTGTCGGCCGTTTTCTGCCTCGCCCTGCTCGTGCGTCTGCTGGCTGCGGCGCCGAACGACCCCTATTTGCTGCTTGTCAGCCCAGACTTCCGCTCGGCGATCGCCGAACGCGCGAAAATTGTCGAAAGCGAAGTGGAACGCGTTCGAGCGATCGCCGACCCGGTCTCGTGTTCGATCCACACGGTGTGTTACCTCGCCGGCAAGGCCTACGTCTTCGACCAATTTTCCGCCGACCAACAGATCGCGACCGGGCGGGCGACGCGCGAGCAGATCGCCGCCGAGGAGAGCGGCATCCGTTTCGAGCCGATCGATCCCAGCGCTCGGTGGGGCGCTCAATAGGTGCGCGCTAAATCATGCCGACCGCCGCCGCGATCAGCGCGGCGTTGTCCGCCGCGCGCTCGCCGCTTGGCAGATCGAGACCGTCTTCGAGGCCGATCCGCGCGTCGAGCCCGCGCCGCAGCGCCTCGCGATACAGCGGCCACATGGTCGCGTCAGCGCCGTGGAGCAGACGCGGCAGCCTCGAGCCAGCCCGATCGAGCGTGTCGATGACGCCCGCGAGCGCCTTCATCGCGTCGGCGAGGTTTTGCTCGTTGATCTCGATCAACACCCGCAGACACGCCCCGACGTCATCAAGTGCGACGAAACGCGCGGCGTCGGCTGGCGACCAAAGGCCAGCCTCGATGCGGATACCCATGTTCGCCATCAGCGCGATGACGTCGGGCGCGTCCTCCTCGACGAGATTGACGGAGACATAGTCGGGCAGAATCGACCATGCGCGCATCGACGCATGCCGCGCCCGGCCGCCCGGGCGAATCGGCGAGCGCGTCGAAACGCCGACCTGCGTCCCCGGAACCGCTAGGCGAATGGCCCGTAGCGCGTCGGCGATATCGCGAGCCTCGAGACTCTCGGCGCCGTCCGCCCCCCTTGGGTGCACGTGCAGCTCGCGTGCGCCCGCCCGCACGACCGCCGCAGCGTCGCGCGCCAGTTCGTCAGCCGTCTGCGGCACATTGGGGTGAGCGGAGCGGATGCGACCGCCGTTGAGACAGGCTTGCAGCATAAGTCAGCATATCTTCAGACAGATTTGGGATTTAAGAATTGTCGTCGTAGCGCGCCGCCCCTCCGCGTCGCCCTAAGATTTTCCCGGCCCGGCTTTTCGTGCAATGACAAGCCGCCGTAAAAACGGGCCCATTCCGATCAGTCCGATGATGTTAGCGCCAAATCCCCGCCTCGCGCTTCGCGCGCCCTTCCCTCCGATCGCCGGCTCGCCGCCGGTCGAATGGGTCGTCGCTTCCGGCGTCGTCGACTACCCCGCGGCGCTCGCCGAAATGGAGTCCCGCGCGGAAGCGATTGCCGAAGGGCGCGCCGCCGAGCGCGTCTGGCTCATCGAGCATCCCCCGCTTTACACCGCGGGAACCAGCGCCAAGCCGGCCGATCTGATCGACGCGCGCTTTCCCGTGTTTCGCGCCGGACGCGGCGGCCAGTTCACCTATCACGGGCCTGGCCAGCGGGTGGCCTATGTCATGCTCGACCTCAAGCGCCGGCGTCAGGACGTGCGCGCCTATGTCGCCGCGCTCGAAGGTTGGCTGATCGACGCGCTCGCCGCGCTCGGCGTCACGAGCGAAACCCGCGAGAGCCGGGTCGGCGTCTGGGTGGCGCGGCCCGACAAGCCGCGCGGGCTCGACGGTTCGCCCGCCGAAGACAAGATCGCCGCCATCGGCGTCCGGGTGCGGCGCTGGACGACGTTTCACGGCGTTTCGCTCAACGTCGCGCCCGAGCTGTCGCACTTCTCGGGGATCGTGCCCTGCGGCATCGCGCGAAGCGCATTACGGCGTCACCAGCCTCGCCGATCTTGGCCGCCCCGCTTCGATGGCGGACGTCGACGCCGCTTTGCGCCGCGCCTTCGAGGCGCGCTTCGGGCCGACGATGTCGGCGTGAGCGATCATCTGGCGCGCGCGCGTCGCTTCGCTTAAGGAAAAGCCCCCAGCCCGCCGCGAAGCGGCGTCCTTCACGCGAGCCTAGCGCCCATGTACGCCGCCCCTCAACGTGACCGCGAGCGGATCGACGGCTTGGCGAGCTTCGCCGCCGTCGCTTTCCTCACCGCGATCGGCCTGGTGGCGGCGCTGGCGCGCGTCGGCGCTCCCGACCGGCTGGTCGAGATCCTCGGGCCGCTGGTCGCGCTGATCGGCCTCCTTGTCATCGGCGCGGTCAACCGCACCGCGCGCCTCGCCGACTTCCTCGCGGCTCGGCGGGCCGTGCCGCCCATCTATGGCGGCCTCGCCTTCGCCGCGACGGCGACGGGTCTGGCCTTGACCCTCGGCCCCGAATCCAGCGCGGAGCTTGCGCCCTGGCCGGCGGCGGCGCTCGGCCTTGCGGGCGCTGCACTCTTCATCGGCCCGCTGCTCAGGCGCGCCGACGCGAGCGCGGCGGCCGATGTCGTCGCCACGCGCTTTCCCTTCTCCACCATTCGCCTTCTCTTCGGCCTCGCCACGGGCGCAGTCGGCGCGCTGACCGCTGCGGCGGGCTTTGCCGCCGCAACCGCCGCGCTGGTCGCCGCAACCGGCGCCAGCCCACGCCTCGCCGAGGCCGTCGCCGCCCTGGCGCTGCTGATCGGCATCGTTCCGGGTGGGCTGAAAGGACTGCTCTGGAGCGACGCCGCCAGCGCCGCCGGCGCGCTGGCGATCGCGGCAATCGGCGTCGCGCTCGCCTGGAGCGGGGGCGGCGAGAGCGCGGCGACCTTGGTCCATTGGTTGTCGATTGCGCCGCGGCCCGCCGATTCGGACGCGCTGCTGCGCGCGGTGGCCGGCGTTTTCGCGCTGGTCGGCTTCCTGCCGCTCGCGGCGCCGGCCCTCGGCGCGCCGGAGGGACAGGCGCAACGCACCGGGGTCTACGGCCTTTTCTTTGGCGTTATCGCCCTGGCGCTCGGGGCGATCGCCTGGGCCGCCTTTGCCCCCGGGGTCGCCGCGGAGCGCGCGCCGACCGCCGCCGCGCTGATCGGCGCCGCGGCGTGGCTGCCGGCTCTGGCGCTGGCGCGCGCCGGCGTCTACGCGGCGGCGCGCGGCTTTGGCGTCGACCTTTCCGCCGCCTACGCGCGCTTTGCCCTGCTCGCAAGCCGCCGCATCGCGCTCACCCGCCTGACGATGGTGGTCGTGGTGGTCGCGATCGCCCTTGCAACCGATCGCCACCTGATCGACCCGCCCAAGGCGCTCGCGTGGGCGCTAGCGCTCAATCTCGCGTTCGCTTCGCCCCTGCTGGCGCTGGGCCTCGCCGAGCGTGGCGGCGTCTATGCGGCCTGCGCCCTGATGGCGACTGCGGGCGGCGTGCTGGCGACCCGCCTCGGGCCGGTCTGGCCGACCGTCGGCCCGGCGGACATTCTGGTCGGCGGACTGATCGCCGGCGCTACGGGCCTGCTCGGGGGCGCTTTCGTCGCCCTGTTCGAGCGCCGCCCGCCCCCGCCCAATTCAAAGCCCTACGATCCGTTCGCCGACCTGCCGTTCGAAGCGCCGGAGTGAAGCGTCAGCCAAGCAGCAGACGGCGCGCCTCGTCGTAAACGCGCCGGTCGCTGGCGGCGATGATCCGCCCGCCCTTCGCGGCCCCCTCGCCCTCCCAGGTCGTCATGAGTCCGCCGGCGCCCTCGACGATCGGCTCCAGCGCGACGATGTCGTGCGGTTTGAGATCGGTTTCGATGACGAGATCGACCAAGCCGCCCGCCAGCGCGCAATAGGCGTAGCAATCGCCGCCGTAGCGCACGAGCCGCGCCTGCTCTTCGACGCGGCGATAGGCGGCGCGATCGGCTTCATCGCGAATCAGCGCCGGGCTGGTCGTCATCACAGTCGCCTCGGCGAGGCTGGCGCAGGCGCGCGTGCGCAAAGGCCGAGTCGACCCATTCGCCGGTCGGCGCGTCGCCGCGTCCCGGGGCGAGGAAACGCAGGCGCGAGCGGTTGCCGTCGCCGAAATAGCGTTCGCGGGTGAAGGGCTGCGCCATCATGCCGTACACCGGCTTGCCGCGATGCATGAGGCCGATCAGCGTGCCCCAGGTCGGCAGGCCGGAAATGAAGCTCTTGGTGCCGTCGATCGGATCGAGCACCCAGACATATTCGGCGTCCGGCCGGTCCTGGCCATATTCCTCGCCGATCACCCCATGGGCAGGAAACGTCTGGCGAGATCAGCCGCCGCATCGCCGACTCGGCGCCGCGATCGGCTTCGGTGACCGGATCGAACACGCCGCCGCGCGACTTGTCTTCCGCGCCGATCGACGTGCGGAAGAAGGGGAGAATCACTTCGCTGGAAACCTGCGCGAGTCGATCGACGAAGGCCGCGAAATCGACGGCCGTCACTTCGAAAGCTCCAAAACCGCCAAATAGACGCGCGCAATCCGCATATCAGCCATGCTCAATTCCTTGAGGTCGCGCTCGCGGGACTTTCCGCGTCGCACGCAAGTTATTGTTTCGTATAATCTTATTTTTTACGGGCGCCGACCTCTCGTCAACCGGCTGTTGCAAAATCGTCGCACCCCGGCAAAACCCCGCGCCGCGCCGCAGAAATTCTTGCATTCGCTGCGACGCAAGCACATATTGTTGCGGTGCGGCATGATCTGCCGCATATGCCCTCCTTGGGCGTTTCCTCCCTAAACTCAGGCCGCCGTGGCAACATGGCGGCCTCCTTTCTTTCTAGGGGCCCCCTCCCTCAATCGATCATTCCGCCGCCCAGCGCCCGCCCCCTCGCTCCGCGAGCGCACGCGTCGCGAGCGCCTCGGCGGCGGCGAACAGCGCCTGGGCGAGGCCCTCGGCGCGCTCCAGCTTCACCATGCGCCGTTCGTCCATGTAAAGCGCGCGATTGACCTCGATCTGCACGGCGTGACGGCCGATTGCGGGCGCGCCATAGCGCTCGGTGATGTAGCCGCCCGCATAGGGCTTGTTGCGGCGGACCCGGTAGCCTTGCTCCACCAGCGCCGATTCGAGCGATTCGACCACCCAGCCGGCGGCGCTGGCGCCAAATCGGTCGCCCAGCACCACGTCTAGCGCCCCCGCCTCCGCCAGCGTCGAGGGCATGGAATGGCAGTCGATGAGGATCGCCAGGCCGAATTGCGCGCGCGTGCGCTCGATCAGGCCGGCCAGACGTTGCGTGATAGGGATGATGAAAGGCGGCGATTCGCGCCAATCCTTCCGCGACCTGAATCCGCCCCGCGTAGATCGGCTGAGTATCGCCGACGACCCGTGGGATCGCCCCGAGCCCGGCGGCGACCCGCAAGGAGCGGGTATTGGCGAAGTCGGGCAGCGGCCCGTCGAACATCTGCGGATCGAGCTCGTAGGGCTCGCGGTTGACGTCGAGAAAGGCGCGGGGAAAGTGCGCGCGCAGCATCGGCGCCCCGAGCGCGACGCAGGGCAGGAACAAGTCATCGACGAAAGCGTCCTCGGACCGGCGCAAGGTCAGTGGATCGAGCCGCGAGGCGGCGAGAAAGGCCGCGGGGTAGTGCGCGCCCGAATGGGGCGAATCGAACACCAGCGGCGCGCTGAGGCGCGGCGGTTCGATCACCTCGAGCGCCGGCTCGAGCCCGCCCCCGCCGCCCTGCTCCCTGTCGTTCATCCCGTTAAGCCCGCCGCCGCTCGCCGCCGGGGCCCATGGCCCGGCGCTTCATCATAAACGCACCGGACGCTTACCCGCCAACACTGAAACGAATAATGTCCGCACGCCTTCACTCGATTTTTACTCGACGCAGGCGATCATATGGGAATTGCAGAGGATTAGTGATGATTGCGCCGGTCGAAGTTCCTGCCCGTATCCTGCTCGCCGAAGACGACAACGACATGCGCCGCTTCCTGGTCAAGGCGTTGCAGAACGCCGGCTATTCCGTGGTTTCGTTCGATAACGGCCTCTCCGCCTACAATCGGCTGCGCGAGGAGCCGTTCGAGCTGCTGCTGACCGACATCGTCATGCCGGAGATGGACGGCATCGAGCTTGCCCGCCGCGCGACCGAACTCGACCCCGAGATCAAGGTGATGTTCATCACCGGTTTTGCCGCGGTGGCGCTCAACCCCGACAACAAGGCGCCCAAAGACGCCCGCATCCTCTCCAAGCCCTTCCACTTGCGCGACCTCGTCAACGAAGTGCAGCGGCTGCTGGCCGCCGCCTGAGCTTCAGCCCGCCGTGATCGCCGAGCGCAGCTTCAGCGGATGGTCGATCCGCGCGAGCCGCTCGAGCGTTGTGCCGGTGCCGCGGATCGTCACCGCGCCATAATTGAACAACCGGCCGAGCTGGCTCTGGTCGACATCGACGCTCTCGACCTTCTGCATGTTCATTTCCACCGTGTGACGGCGGATGAAGCCGCGCTTGAGGATGACGCGCCGGTCGGTGACCGCAACTTCCGTCGTGGCGCGGCGAAACCAGGCTTGCAGGAAGCTGAGGAACGCGGCGAGCGCGGCCAGCGCCGACGCGCCGAAGACCACCGGCGCCCAGCCGGCGGCCCCGGCCGCCAGAACCGGCAGGGCCAACGCGACGATCGCGAGGCCAATCGCCCGCCCATAGAGAGTCCAGGAGAGCGAGGTGCGGAAGATAACCTTCTCACCGGGCTCGAGAACGGTGTCGACATAGCCCATGGCGTTCTCTCTCTTGGTCGGCGCCATCATTGGCAGGTCGCGCGGCAATGACAAGGCGCGGAAATCCCCATCCTGAGCCCCCTCCCGTCCGCGTCATGCCCGGCCTTGAGCCGGGCATCCAAGCTCCCGCTTTGACGGCTGCGCGTGGATGGCCGGGTCAAGCCCGGCCATGACGGCAGCCTGTGTGCCCCCGCTAACCACGGGGCGAGAATCGCGCCGCGTCGACGAATTTGGCCGCGCTCGCCCTTGACGCCCCTTGCCCCGCCGCCTATCTCACAGCCGGCGGTTAGCACTCGCCGTTAATGAGTGCTAACCGAGATTTCCGCTTTTCAACCCACCGGCGCCGCACCTGTTGAACTCGCCGGCGTAACAGGAAGCAGACACTCATGAAATTCCGTCCCCTGCATGACCGCGTCGTCGTTCGTCGCCTCGAAGGCGAGGAAAAGACGAAGGGCGGCATCATCATTCCCGACACCGCCAAAGAGAAGCCGCAAGAAGGCGAGATTATCGCCGTCGGCCCGGGCGGTCGCGACGAAGCCGGCAAGCTGATCCCGATCGACGTCAAGAAGGGCGACAAGGTGCTCTTCGGCAAGTGGAGCGGCACCGAAGTCAAGATCGACGGCCAGGAGCTCCTGATCATGAAGGAGTCCGACATCATGGGCGTGATCGCCTGATCTTCCCTCGAGATATCGCCCATTTCGGCCGCTAACGGCCCAGGAGACACGACATCATGGCAGCCAAAGACGTAAGGTTTTCCTCCGACGCGCGCGAGAAGATGCTGCGCGGCGTCGACATTCTCGCCAACGCCGTCAAAGTGACGCTCGGCCCCAAGGGCCGCAACGTCATTCTCGACAAGTCGTTCGGCGCTCCTCGCATCACCAAGGACGGCGTCACCGTCGCCAAGGAGATCGAGCTTGACGACAAGTTCGAGAACATGGGCGCGCAGATGGTGCGCGAAGTCGCCTCCAAGACCAACGACTCGGCCGGCGATGGCACCACCACCGCGACCGTGCTCGCCCAGGCGATCGTTCGCGAAGGCGCCAAGCTGGTCGCCGCCGGCATGAACCCGATGGATTTGAAGCGCGGCGTCGATCTCGCCGTCCTCGAAGCCGTCAAGGACATCGCCAAGCGCTCGAAGAAGATCAAGGACAGCGCCGAAGTCGCGCAGGTCGGCACGATTTCCTCGAACGGCGACAAGTCGATTGGCGAAATGATCGCCAAGGCGATGCAGAAGGTCGGCAACGAAGGCGTCATCACGGTTGAAGAGGCCAAGAGCCTCGAGACCGAACTCGACGTCGTCGAAGGCATGCAGTTCGATCGCGGCTACCTCTCGCCCTACTTCATCACCAACGCCGAGAAGATGGTCGCGGAGCTCGAGGACGTTTACATCCTCATCCACGAGAAGAAGCTCTCGTCCTTGCAGCCGATGCTGCCGGTGCTCGAAGCGGTGGTCCAGACTGGCAAGCCGCTGGTCATCATCGCCGAGGACATCGAAGGCGAAGCGCTGGCGACCCTCGTCGTCAACAAGCTGCGCGGCGGCCTCAAGGTCGCGGCGGTCAAGGCGCCGGGCTTCGGCGATCGCCGCAAGGCGATGCTCGAAGACATCGCCATCCTGACCGGCGGCACGATGATCGCCGAAGACCTCGGCATCAAGCTCGAGAACGTCACCCTTCAGATGCTCGGCAAGTCCAAGCGCGTGCGCATCGAGAAGGAAAACACCACGATCATCAACGGCGGCGGCAAGAAGGCCGAGATTGAAGCTCGCGTTGGCCAGATCAAGGCGCAGATCGAAGAGACGACCTCGGACTACGACAAGGAAAAGCTGCAGGAGCGGCTGGCCAAGCTCGCTGGCGGCGTCGCGGTGATCCGCGTCGGCGGCGCGACCGAGATCGAAGTCAAAGAAAAGAAGGACCGCGTTGACGACGCCCTCAACGCCACCCGCGCCGCGGTCGAAGAAGGCATCGTGCCTGGCGGCGGCGTCGCGCTGCTGCGCGCCAAGGCGGCGGTCGCCAAGCTCAAGAGCGACAACGTCGACGTGCAGGCCGGCATCACCATCGTGATGAAGGCCCTCGAAGCGCCGATCCGTCAGATCGTCGAGAACTCCGGCGTCGAAGGCTCGATCGTCGTCAGCAAGATCAACGAGAACAAGTCTCAGACCTTCGGCTTCGACGCCCAGAGCGAGACTTATGTCGACATGATCGAAGCGGGCATCGTCGACCCCTCCAAGGTCATTCGCACCGCGCTGCAGAACGCGGCCTCGGTCGCCGGCCTGCTGATCACCACCGAGGCGATGGTCGCCGAAGTGCCGAAGGACAAGCCTTCCATGCCGATGGGCGGCGGGGGCGGCGGCATGGGCGGCATGGACTTCTGATCCAGCTGTTCAGTGCAACGACTAGAGAAAGGGCGGCCTTCGGGTCGCCCTTTTTGTTTTGCTCGCTCCAAGTTCACCTGCGAGCAGCCGCCGCGAACCACAAATTCGCCGCGAAGCGCGACAAAATTCGCGCATGTTGAGATGGCCGCCCGCCGCGCGATCGACGAGGCTGCTCGGGCATGGCGAGCGGTCCGACTTCCGCTACAGCCTGGCGTTCGCCGCCCTTCTCTCGGTGCTGTTGCATTTGGCGCTGCTCAGGGGCCTCGCTGTCGAGAGGCCATCGCCCCCCGCCACCGCGCCGTCGCCAGTCACCGAGATCACGCTGGCGTCCCCCGACGATTTTGCCGCGAGCGACCGCGCCGCCGCCCAAAGCAGCGGCCGAGCCGGCGCCTGAAAACCGACCCGCCGCCAAGCCCGACGCCGTGCCTCTTCCCCCGCAGGCGGACGCGGCGCCGCCAGGGCGCGAGCCCGAGAAAGACGCCAACGGCTGGGTCCAATCGCGCGAAGCGCTCTCGAAGCAGGAACTCGCCAATCCGCGCAACCGCAAGACTGTCGCGGCGCTGCAGACCCTGGAGTCCGAGACCCGGCGGCAACAATTGTGCGATCTCGAGGCGATCCTGCAGATCAACCGACAATATCCAAAATACGCGGTCGATTTCGTCATCGCCTACGCGACGGAGGCGGCGGTTCGGGCGGGTGCGACCCTCATCGCTCACGGCGCTGCCTTTCACGGCGCCGGGGCATGGCGGCGCCTCGCCTTCGAATGCCAGTGGTCGGCAAACCAGCGCGACGTCGCGAGCCTCAAGTTCAAGATTGGCGACCCGATCCCGGCAGACCAATGGTCGGCGCTCAATTTGCCAAAGTCGCCGGCGCCCTCGCTTGGCAATGACTAAGGCGACCTCGATCGGCCCGAAAAGGACCGGCCGGGTCAAGCTGGCGGCGCCGATGCGGCCGACTTGGCCGCCCTAGCATTACAAAGATTTCACGTGCCATTTTCCTCCCGCGTCTTCTTTTGAGCCGCGCGGTCTGCTAGTGCGGATTCGCCGTTCATTTTGGCCCATCCGCGGGTATTCCTTCATGCGCCTCCTGAGCATCGCCGTTGCCCTCTTCGCGCTTGCCGCCCTGCTGATCGGCGTGTGGCGCCCCGACGTCTCGATCTTCCTTTATGCCGGGGCGGCGTTGTTATGTGCGGGCGCGACCTACCTTTCGGCGCGAATTTCGAACTTCCTGCGCGTTTTCGAAGTGGTGTTCGCGGTCGAAACGATCCTGTTTGGCGCCGCCTATCTCATCGACGTGCTCGGCCTGTGGCCGGCGGCCTACGCCGATTATGCCCTGCCGAGCACATTGCCACTGACTGTCGCGCTGTTCGGCTCGCTGGTCTACGCCGTCTCGCACATCCCGGTCGTGCGCAAGATGACCGACATCGCCGACCCCTATTTCTCCGAGCGAGCGCCGACGACGGCGCGCGTCTGGCCGGGCCCGAGATTCACCGTCTCCCAGAACCGGCTGGCGATCGCGGCGCTGGTGTTCCTGATCGTCATCAACCAGTTCGAGGTGGCGCTGCTGGTCCGGCTGAACTACTTCAGCCGCGACTTCTACAACGCGTTGCAGGACAAGAATTCGGGCGAGTTCTGGCGCCAGCTGCTGGTGGTCTTCCTGCCCTTCGCGACGATCTATATCGCGGCGTTGGTCATCGAATATGTCGTCACCTCGACCTTCGTCTATCGCTGGCGGCGCTGGCTTTCGGCGAATTACATCGGTCGCTGGCTCGGCGGGGGCGCGCATTATCAGATGGCGCTCGCCGGCACGCCGGCCGACAACCCCGACCAGCGCATCAGCGAGGACATCTACGGCTTCATCTATGGCGGGGGCTCGGGCGCCGGCATCTTCGGCTATTCGATCACGCTGCTGTCGACGCTGACCTCGCTGGTCTCGTTCGCCCTCGTCCTGTGGACGCTCTCGGCCGACTTCCCCTTGCCCGGCTTTAACGTGGTCGTGCCAGGCCTGTTGTTCTGGATTGCGCTGGTCTACGCCGCAATCGGCACGGCGATAGCCCATTGGATCGGCCACACCCTGATCCCGCTCTATTTCCAGCAGCAGCAATACGAAGCGAATTTCCGCTTCGGCCTCGCGCGTCTGCGCGAGTACAGCGAACAAATCGCGCTGCTGCGCGGCGAGCCGGTCGAGGTTGACGGCGCGATGCGGCGCTTCGGCGACGTCTTCAACAACTACATGAGCATCGTCCAAGTGCGAAAGCGGCTGACCGCCTTCACCTCGGCCTATGACCAGATCAGCCAATACTTCCCGTTCATCGTCGGCGCGCCGCTCTATTTTGTCGGCAAGATCGCGCTTGGCGCGCTGGTGCAGGTCGCCCGCGCCTTCGGCCAGGTCAATTCGTCGTTGACCTTCTTCGTCTCATCTTATGTCGGGCTCGCCGACTTCAAGGCGGTGCTCGATCGTCTGACCTCGTTCGACGACGCGATCGCGCGCGCGCACGTGGCGCTCGATCGCGCTCAGGGCGTCACGTCCGCTCCGGCCACGGACGACAACCTTGCGCTCACCAACCTGACCCTCGAGCTGCCCAATGGGCGTCCGCTGACGCGCATCGAATCCTTCGCCTTCGCCGCCGGCGAAGCGGCCTTGCTCGCCGGCCCGTCCGGCGTCGGCAAATCGACGCTGTTCCGCGCCATCGCCGGCGTCTGGCCCTATGGCAAAGGCCACATCGAAGAACCCAAGGCGACGATCATGCTCTTGCCGCAGCGGCCGTACATTCCCATCGGCTCCTTGCGCGACGCCGTCGCATATCCAGCCTCGGGCGCTGCGTTCTCGGACGCCGAGATCAGCGACGCGATCCACGCGGTCGGCCTGCCCGACTTCGCCGACCGGCTCGCCGACAGCGACAATTGGCAGATGCGCCTTTCGGGGGGCGAGCAACAGCGGCTGGCGGTGGCGCGCGCGCTGCTCGCCCGGCCCGACTGGCTGTTCCTCGATGAATCGACCTCTGCGCTCGACGAGGCGAGCGAGAGCGCGGTCTACCGGGTGATCGCGGCCAAGCTGCCCAAGGCGACGATCGTTTCGATCGGCCATCGCTCGACGCTCGCCGCTTTCCACAAGCGGCAACTCGTCCTGACCCCGCATGCCGGCGCGCCCGCGACGATTGCGGAGGCGGCGCCGGTCGCGTGAGGGGCGAGTTTTAGAGCGAGCGCGCGAGCCGCATTTCGCCGCGCGGCCCCTTGATGACGAGTTCGCCGTTGACCAGATCCCAAGTCGGCTGGCCCTGCAGCCCGGTCAGAAACGAAACCTCGAGCGCCATCGTGTCTTTGTCGCACTGCTTCTTCGTCAGCGCCCACGGCCCGATGAGCAGGTGCTGGTCCTTGATCGGGTAAAGCGTCGCCGACCACGAATTGCAGCCCGTGAAGCCAGAGCCGCGATAGGCGCTGTCGATCTTCAGGGAGACGTCGAGATCGGAAGAGACCGGCTTGCCGTTGAGTTCGCGCAACTGCCACGTCTGGTCGAGCGGGAAGTTCTTCTGCTGCGGCGGCAGCGGCTTGGGCGGGCTCGTCTTTGTCGTCCGCCAGCGCGGCGAACGCGGCGCCGAATGCAACCACAGCGACCGTCAAACGAAGCAATGCAGTGTTCATGGGTCCGATCCTCGATCCGCCAGTCCGGGCGCGGATTTTCCCCGCTGGGGTATAGCCAGCGGCTCGAACGCGCGCAATGGTTCGACTAGCGGGTAAACTGAGCAATTTTATAGCCGGCCGCCCCCTCTCCCCCCTTGCGCGGCGCGCCCGCCGCACCAGATTTGTGACTGACGCGGGCCCGTTCCGGGACGCGTCGCCTACGCGCCGCCATGACGGGGCGCGTCAGGCGCATGTCGCTTCCATTGGAGGATATGATCATGTTGACCTACGACTTTTCGCCCTTCCACCGCTCGACCGTCGGTTTCGACCGGTTGCTTTCGCTGCTCGACAAGACCTCGGGGCTCGAGGCCGGCGGGCAGACCTACCCGCCCTACAACATCGAGCGAACCGGCGAGAACGCCTACCGCATCACGCTGGCGGTGGCGGGCTTTGCCGAGTCCGAGCTGTCGGTCGAGACGCGCGAGAACACGCTGACCGTGCGCGGCGCCAAGGACGCACAGCAGAAGGCGGGCGACAAGCGCGACGTGCTCTACCAGGGCATCGCCGCACGCGCCTTCGAGCGCCGCTTCCACCTTGCCGACCACGTAAGCGCGGCGGGCGCGACTTGCGAGAATGGGCTGCTGCATGTCGACCTCGTGCGCGAAGTGCCCGAGGCGCAAAAGCCGCGCGCCATTCCGATCCAGGCGCGCGCCGCCACCGTCGAGGGGACCCCGCTCGCCGCTCAGGAAACCAAGCAGGCCGCCTGATTTGGCAGGCTCGTCAACAGAAAGGGCGCCCTTCGGGGCGCCCTTTTTCGTTGGGAGTGGCAGCGCGTTTCAACAGCGCCGCTAGTCGAGCGGGGTCACCGGAATGTCGTTGACCGCCTTCGTCTTGCTCGGCGTGGGCGCGGCTGTCGGCGGCTTGACCGGCGCGCTCGGCGTATCCGCCTTGACCGCCTGTAGCGAGGGCGCGGGCGAAGAGGCCGGCGTCGCCGAAGCGGCAGGCGTTGGCGCGAGCGTTGGCGTCACCTTCACAAGCGCCGGCGCGGCGGCTTTTGCCGGCGCGGCTGGCGTTGGCTGAACGACGGGCGGATTGACGGCGTTCGCCACTGGCGTCGGCTTGGGCTTGGCTTCGACCTTCTTGGGCGCGACCCTTGGCGTCTCGACCTCAACCGGGGATATGGATTTCGGGGCCGAGGGGACCCAATCGTCTGGCGGCTGCCCGCTAGGACTGATGTCGGCTGGAGGACGCGGCCCGTTCCACTGACGGGGATCGTCGCCCCAGGCGTCGGGCGGCGCCGCCGCCTCGCGCCAGCGATCGCCGCGCGTGCGGAACCGTTGCAGGATGCGACCGCTCTGCGGATCAACGATCAGTCGTTCCGGCCCCTCGCCGCGCACGATGACGTCGGCGACGTAGACATCGCCACGCAGGATCAACGGGCCGGTGAGTTCGTAGCCGCTTTCGGCGAGTTCCCGCTCGATCTCGTACGACGAAGGACCACCGCCGCCGCCGAAGATCGAGAACAGGCCTTGCGCGTTCGCCGCGCCGGGCGCCGCCAAGAGCAAAACAGCGACGGCGGCGCGGCCTGCCCAGCGCGACGTGTGGCGGTGCGGATTGGCGGTCATCGCGACAAACTCCCCAAGCGGCGCGGAGCGCCAGCCCCTAGTCTTCCTAAGAATTGCGGCTTCGGTGCGGCGTGGCGGCGAGCGCGATCAGCGCGTCGATTTCGTGGCTGCTGGTCTCGAACGAAGTCACCAGCCGCGCCATCGTCTCGCCGGCCCGCGGCGCGAGTTCCGGCGGCGCCGCGCGCGTCGACCAATCGTGGAAGTTAGCCCCCGCAGCGCGCCAGGCGGCGAGCGTTGCGTCCGGCGCAACGACGAAAACCTCGTTGACCTCTGCGGGAAAGGCGAGGCGCACGCCGGGCGCGGCGGCGAGCCCTTGCGCGAGGCGCTGGGCTGCGCCATTGGCGCGCCGCGCCAGTTCGAGCCACAGGTCGCCCGCGAGCCACGCCTCCATCTGGGCGCCGAGGAAGCGTCCCTTCGACAGGGTCTGCCCCGCCCGTTTGCGCTGGTAGGGCATCGCCGCCGCCTTGTCGGGATCGAAGACGATCACCGCCTCGCAGGCGAGCGCGCCGTCCTTGGTCGCCCCGAGCGACAGGATGTCGACCCCGGCGCGCCAGGTCATCTCGGCTGGCGAAGCGTTGGTCGCGATCAGCGCATTGGCGAAGCGCGCGCCGTCCATGTGCACGCTCATGCCGGCCTCGCGGGCGATCACCGCCAGCGCCGCGACCTCGTCGGGTCGATAGAGCGTCCCGGCCTCGGTCGCCTGGCTCAGCGACAGCGCGCCGGGCTGGGTGGTCTTGGCTTGGCCGCGGGGAAAGCGGGCGAGCGTCTCGCGGAGCGCGTCGGGCGCAATCTTGCCATTGCCTCCCGGAATCCCAACCAGCTTTGCGCCGGCGGTAAAGAATTCCGGCGCGCCGCATTCGTCGTCGATGATATGCGCCTCGTCGTGGCAGAACACGGCCTGCCACGGCCGCGTCAGCGCCGCGAGCGACAGCGCATTGGCGGCGGTGCCGGTGGAAACGAGAAAAACCGCCGCCTCGCGCTCGAAAATGTCGCTGAGCCGGGCGGCGGCGCGAGCGGTAAAGACGTCGGCGCCGTAGGCGGGCGTGTTCATGCAACTCGAGGCGACGATTGCCTCGAGAATGGGCGCCGCCACCCCTGCCCCGTTGTCGCTGGCAAAGTTCATGTCTGCCGATCCCGAGCTGAAATCGCGAGCGCGCCTCTCTTGCCCGCGCTTATTGCGATTGGCAATCGCCGCCGCCGGCGCTGCTCAAAAAAACAGGTTTCAGCTCTCGTCGTGGTCTTGTATCGTCAGCGTGTATCTGTCATGTTCGGCAGAGATAGGACAGCCCTGCTGACCATTTACCAGGTCAGCCCGCTGGAGCAGGCAGAGATGTCGGACGCAACGATCAAAATGGATCGCAAAAAACGCGCCGCGTGAACGCCCTCGCGGCCGCGCGGTCGCGCCGCTTATTCGTGTCCAACGTCAGCCAAAACCAGTCGTCGAACGAAACCCGGAACGTGGTGCGCCCATGTGGGGGAGTGGAAAGATGAACGCCAAGGCCCACGAGACCCAGCCTGTCGAGCCGCAAACCTCGCCCCTGCCGCGCGGTAGAGATCCGCTGCTGCCGCGCGCCGAAGGTCTCTACGACCCGGCGAGCGAGCACGATTCCTGCGGCGTCGGCGTCGTCGCCGACATGAATGGGCGCAAGTCGCACGGCATCCTGGAAAAGGGCCTGCAGATCCTGCTCAACCTCGACCATCGCGGCGCGACCGGCGCCGACGCGAAGTTGAGCGACGGTTGCGGCGTGCTGACGCAGATCCCCCATCGCTTCTTTGCCGAGGAATGCGCGAAGCTCGGCATGACTCTCCCCGAGCCGGGGCATTACGCCATCGGCCAGTTCTTCATGCCGCGCGATCCCGAGACTCGCGCCAAGGTCGAAGCGCTCATCGTCGCGACCATCGCCCAAGAGGGCCACGATCTGATCGGCTGGCGCGACAATCCGGTCGACAATTCCGAACTCGGCGAGCGGGTCAAGGCGGTCGAGCCAGCGCAGCGGCAGGTGTTCATCGGCCGGCGCGCCAATGTCGCCGACGACGAGACGTTCGAGCGCCGCCTGTTCATCCTGCGCAAGGTCATCTCCAACGGCATCTACGCGATCGGCGGCGACGCCGTCGCCGAGTACTATCCCGTGTCGTTGTCATGCCGCACCATCGTCTACAAGGGCATGGTGCTGGTTCAGCAGCTTCCCCGCTATTACCGGGACCTCACCGACCCGCGCTTCGAGACGGCGCTGGCGCTCGTCCATCAGCGTTTCGCCACCAACACCTTCCCCTCCTGGCGGCTCGCTCACCCCTATCGCATGGTCGCCCACAACGGCGAGATCAACACGCTGCGCGGCAACGTCAACTGGATGGCGGCGCGCCAGGCGAGCGTCGCGTCCGAATTGTTCGGCGCCGACATTTCCAAGCTATGGCCGATCTCCTACGAGGGCCAGTCCGACACAGCGTGCTTCGACAACGCGCTCGAGTTCCTGGTCCGCGGCGGCTATTCGCTCGCCCACGCGATGATGATGCTGATCCCCGAAGCCTGGGCCGGCAATCCGCTGATGGACGAAGCGCGGCGCGATTTCTACGAGTACCACGCCGCGGTGATGGAGCCGTGGGACGGCCCGGCGGCGATGGCCTTCACCGACGGCCTGCAAATCGGCGCCACGCTCGATCGCAACGGCCTGCGCCCCGCCCGCTATTTCGTCACCGACGACGGACTGTTCGTGCTCGCCTCCGAAATGGGCGTGCTGCCGGTGCCCGAGGAGTCGATCGTCGCCAAGTGGCGTCTGCAGCCGGGCAAGATGCTGCTGGTCGACCTCGCCGCGCGCCGCATCGTCGCCGACGACGAGATCAAGAGCGGCCTGTCGCAAGCCAACCCCTATCGCGAGTGGCTAGAGAAGTCGCAGATCGTCCTTGAGGACCTCAACCCGGTCACGCCGCGCGCGGCGCGCACCGACGTCTCGCTGCTCGATCGCCAGCAGGCGTTCGGTTATTCGCAGGAGGACCTCGCCTTCCTGTTGTCGCCAATGGCCACCACCGGCCAGGAAGCGGTCGGCTCGATGGGCAACAACTCGCCGATCTCGGCGCTGTCGGGCAAGTCGAAGCTGCTCTACACCTACTTCAAGCAGAACTTCGCTCAGGTCACCAACCCTCCGATCGACCCGATCCGCGAGGAGCTGGTGATGAGCCTCGTTTCGTTCATCGGCCCGCGGCCCAATCTGTTCGACCACGTCGGGCACGCACGGAGCAAGCGGCTCGAAGTGCGCCAGCCGATCCTCACCAACGAGGATCTGGAGAAGATTCGCTCGATCGGCCATTTCGAGGATTCGTTCGACACCAAGACGCTCGACATCACCTATGAAGTCGAGAATGGGGCGAGCGGCCTCGCCGACGCGCTGCGACGGCTGTGCGAGCGCGCCGAGGCGGCGGTGCTCGGCCGCTACAACATCATCGTCCTCTCCGACCGCATGGTGGGGCCCGATCGCATCCCGATCCCCGCCCTGCTCGCGACCGCGGCGGTGCACCACCACCTCATCCGCAAGGGCCTGCGCACTTCGGTTGGCCTGGTCGTCGAGACCGGTGAGCCGCGCGAGGTGCACCACTTTGCCTGCCTCGCCGGCTACGGCGCCGAGGCGATCAATCCCTATCTCGCCTTCGAGACCCTGGCGGCAATGGCCAAGGACCTGCAGCCGCCGACCAAGTCGTCGGATGTGATCAAGCGTTTCATCAAGGCGATCGACAAGGGCCTGCTGAAGGTCATGTCGAAGATGGGCATCTCGACCTACCAGTCCTATTGCGGCGCGCAGATCTTCGACGCGGTCGGCTTGTCGCGCGAGCTTGTGGCGCAATTCTTTACCGGCACCGCCACCCGCATCGAGGGCGCGGGTCTCGCCGAAATCGCCGAGGAAACCGCCCGCCGCCATGGCGAGGCGTTCGGCGAATCGCCCGTGTTGCGCAACGCGCTCGAGGTCGGCGGCGAATACGCCTATCGCCTGCGCGGCGAAGCGCACGCCTGGACACCCGAGACCGTCTCGCTGCTCCAGCACGCGACGCGCGGCAACGCCAAGCACAAGTACGACGCCTTCGCCAAGCTGCTCAACGAGCAGGGCGAACAGCTCTTGACGATCCGCGGCCTGTTCCGCGTGCGCGCCGCCGACGAGGACGGTCGCACGCCTGTGCCGATCGAGGACGTCGAGACGGCGGTCTCGATCGTGCGGCGCTTCGCCACCGGGGCGATGTCGTTCGGCTCGATCTCGCGCGAGGCGCACACCACGCTCGCGATCGCGATGAATCGGATCGGCGGCAAGTCGAACACCGGCGAAGGCGGCGAGGAGTCCGACCGTTTCAAGCCGCTGCCCAATGGCAATTCCATGCGTTCGGCGATCAAGCAGGTCGCGTCGGGCCGCTTCGGCGTGACCGCGGAATACCTCGTCAATTCCGACATGATGCAAATCAAGATGGCGCAGGGCGCCAAGCCCGGCGAAGGCGGCCAGTTGCCCGGCCACAAGGTCGACGCGGTGATCGCCAAGGTGCGCCACTCGATGCAGGGCGTCGGCCTGATCTCGCCCCCGCCCCATCACGACATCTATTCGATCGAGGACTTGAAGCAGCTCGTCTACGATCTCAAGAACGTCAACCCGCAGGCGCTGGTCTCGGTCAAGCTGGTGTCCGAGATTGGCGTTGGCACGGTCGCCGCCGGCGTCGCCAAGTGCAAGGCCGACCATGTGACGATCTCGGGCTTTGAGGGCGGCACCGGGGCTTCGCCGCTGACCTCGATCAAGCACGCCGGCAGTCCGTGGGAGATCGGCCTTGCCGAGACCCATCAGACGCTGGTGATCAACGGTCTGCGTTCACGCATCGTCGTCCAGGTCGACGGCGGCGTGCGCACCGGGCGCGACGTCGTGATCGGCGCGCTGCTCGGCGCCGACGAGTTCGGCTTCTCCACCGCGCCGTTGATCGCCGCGGGCTGCATCATGATGCGCAAGTGCCACCTCAACACCTGTCCGGTTGGCGTCGCCACCCAGGACCCGGTGCTGCGCAAGCGTTTCGTCGGTCAGCCCGAGCACGTGATCAATTATTTCTTCTTCGTCGCCGAGGAAGTGCGCACGATCATGGCCGCGATGGGCTATCGCAACTTCGACGAGATGATCGGCCAGAGCCAGATGCTCGACAAGGCGGAGTTGGTCGCGCAAGCCAAGGCCAACGGGCTCGATTTCTCCAAGCTGTTCCACAAGCCGACCCCCTGGTCGACCGACGCCATGTATCATTGCACGGCCCAGGACCACGGCCTCGCCAAGGTCCTCGACCGCCGCCTGATCGCCGAAACCAAGGAGGCGGTCGAGCACGGCCGCCATGTCCGCCTCGAGCTGCCGATCCACAATTTCGACCGCTCGGCGGGCGCGATGCTGTCGGGCGAGATCGCGCGCCGCTACGGTCACGCCGGGCTGCGCGACGAGGCGATCCACATCAAGTTCAAGGGCACGGCGGGGCAGAGCTTCGGCGCATTCCTCGCCCGTGGCGTGACGCTCGAACTCGAAGGCGAAGCCAACGATTACGTCGGCAAGGGCCTGTCGGGCGGCCGCATCATCGTCTACCCGCCCAAGGAGGCGACACAGCTTACGCCGGAGAAGTCGATCATCGTCGGCAACACCGTGCTCTACGGCGCGATCTCGGGCGAGTGCTACTTCCGCGGTGTCGCAGGCGAACGTTTCGGCGTGCGCAACTCGGGCGCCATCGCGGTCGTCGAGGGCGCGGGCGATCACGGCTGCGAATACATGACCGGGGGCATCGTCGTCGTCATCGGCGAGACCGGGCGCAACTTCGCCGCCGGCATGTCGGGCGGCATCGCCTATGTGCTCGACGAAGCGGGCGACTTCGCTCAGCGTTGCAACCTGTCGATGGTCGAGCTCGAGCCGGTCGCCGCCGAAGAAGAGGCAATGTTGGGTCATCTCCACTCGGGCGGCGATCTTGCCGGTCACGGCCGGGTCGACGTGATGAACGACATGAGCCGCTTCGACGCCGAGCGCCTGCATCAGCTCATCGCCAATCACGCGCGCTACACCGGCTCGAACCGGGCGCGCGCGATCCTCGAGAACTGGGAAAGCTATCTGCCCAAGTTCCGCAAGGTGATGCCGGTCGAATACCGACGCGCGCTCGCCGAGCTGGCGGCGAACCGCACCAAGCAAGTGCTGCTCGCGGGAGAATAAGGCGCGACCCGCGAGCGGGCCGCGCATGGGCTATTGACGAGGGGAATGGCGTCGCGATGGGCAAGGTGACTGGGTTTATGGAGATCGACCGCGTGGATCGCCGCTACGCGCCCGCGTCGGACCGCATTCGCAACTATCGCGAATTCGCCCTGCCGCTCAGCGAGGAAGCGACGCGCGACCAGGCCGCGCGCTGCATGAACTGCGGCATCCCCTATTGTCACACCGGCTGTCCGGTCAACAACCAGATCCCCGACTGGAACGATCTTGTCTATCGCGCCGACTGGCAGGAAGCCTCGCGCAATCTGCACTCAACCAACAATTTCCCCGAGTTCACCGGCCGCGTCTGCCCGGCGCCGTGCGAAGCCTCCTGCACCCTCAACCTGCAGGACACGCCGGTCACCATCAAGACGATCGAATGCGCGATCGTCGATCGCGCCTGGCGCGAGGGCTGGCTCAAGTCCGAGCCGTCCGTTCGCCGCACCGGCAAGCGCGTCGCGGTCGTCGGCGCGGGCCCGGCCGGCCTTGCCTGCGCTCAGCAGCTCGCGCGCGTCGGCCATGAGGTGCATGTCTACGAGAAGAACGCCGAGCCCGGCGGGCTGCTGCGCTATGGCATTCCCGACTTCAAGCTCGAGAAGCACCTGGTCGAGCGCCGCGTCGAACAAATGAAGGCCGAGGGCGTCGTCTTCCACTGCAACGTCGCGGTCGGGCGCGACGTGACGGCGCTTTCGCTGGTCGAGTCCTACGACGCCGTCGCGCTGTCGGGGGGCGCGGAGTCGCCGCGCGATCTGCCGGTTCCCGGCCGCGATCTCGGCGGCGTCCACTTCGCCATGGATTTCCTGCCGCAGCAGAATCGCCGCGTCTCGGGCGAGTCGGTCGGCGCCAACGACCTCATTCTCGCCGCGGGCAAGAACGTGGTGGTGATCGGGGGCGGCGACACTGGCTCCGATTGCATCGGCACGTCGATCCGCCAAGGCGCGCTCAAGGTGACGCAGCTCGAGATTCTGGCCATGCCGCCCAAGGCGGAAGACAAGCTGATGACCTGGCCGAACTGGCCGCTCAAGCTGCGCACTTCGTCGAGCCACGATGAAGGCGCCGAGCGCGATTTCGCGGTGCTGACCACCGCCTTCCGCGGCGAGAACGGCGTCGTGACCGGCGTCGAATGCGTTCGGGTCGACGAGAAGATGAAGCCGATCCCCGGCGGCGAGTTCACGCTCAAGGCCGATCTCGTGCTGCTGGCGATGGGCTTTCTGTCGCCGGTGCGCGAGGGCATGGTCGAGGAGCTCGAACTCAAGCTCGACGGGCGCGGCAACGTCGCCGCCGACACCAAGCGCTACGCCGCCAGCCGGGCGAAGGTGTTCGCCTGCGGCGACATGCGGCGCGGGCAATCGCTGGTCGTGTGGGCGATCCGCGAGGGCCGCCAATGCGCCTCGTCGATCGACGAGACGCTGATGGGCGCGACCGTCCTGCCGCGCTAAAGCGCCGCTCCTAGACGACCGCGACGACCCGGAACGGCTTGAGCTCGCCCTCTTCGCGCAGCGAGACATATTCGCCGACCTTGAAGACGTGGTCGCCGAACCGATAGCCGTCCTCTTCGTCGGCGAAGTCGGTTCCCCGGCCATATTCGAACGCCCAGGTCGAGCCGCCCCGCCCGCCCGGCTGATGCACGAGCAAGCCACGCTGCTGGGGCGCGTCGCCCCAGAAGCGGTGGACGAAACACTCGCCGCGCCGCGCCTTCCACGCTTCGAGGTCGATATGCCCGTCCGCGGTCAGCGGCGCGAGGAACTCATAGCCGTGGCGGATCGACCCCTCGGGAAACGCCTTCGAGCGCGCCGCGTTCAGCGTCACGCTCTTGAGCGGGGCTCGCGCGTTGTCGGTCATGCTTGCTCCCTTTTCGCTTCGGTCGAGCCCGGGCGAGGCCGACGGCGGTCCGCGCGGCGCGGCGCGGCGGCTCTACCTTTGGATGGCTTGCCACGTGCACTGGGACGGCGCAACATCGGGCCAATTCCGCCGCCTTGCGGGCGCCGGACCAATGACATCGGGGAGGAAGTCGACAATGAAACCGTTGAAAGTCCTGGCGTTTGCGGGCGTTTTGAGCGCTGGCCTGTGGGCCATGAGCGCCAGCGCGGCAGAAAAAGTGGTCATCGGCGACATCGACGACATGTCGGGTCCCTATGCCGACGTGATCGGCGCGGCGGGCATCGAAGCGATCAAAATGGCGATCGCCGACTTCGGCGGAACGGCGCTTGGCCAGCCGATCGAGCTCCTCACCTTCGATCACCAGAACAAGCCGGCGCTTGCCGCGGAGAAGACTCGCGAATGGGCCGACCAGAACGGCATGACGATGCTGCTGGGCGGCTCCAACACCGGCGTCAGCCTCGCCATGAACGCAGTGATCAAGGAAAAGAAGATTCCGTTCTTGGCCATCGGCGCGGCGGGCGCCTCGCTAACCGGCAAGGATTGCACGCCCTACACGGTCCACTACGGCTACGACACCGTCGCGCTCGCCAATGGCACTGCGAGGACCATCCTCAATCAGGGCGGCAAGTCGTGGTTCTTCCTGACCGCCGATTACGCCTTCGGCACGCAATTGCAGGCCGCTGCGGCGAATGTTGTCACGGCCGGCGGCGGCACGGTGGTTGGCGCGGTGCGCGTGCCGCTCGGCACGTCCGATTTCGCCTCCTACCTCCTGCAGGCGCAGGCGTCGGGCGCGCAGGTGGTCGGCCTCGCCAACGCCGGCACCGATTTCTCCAACTCGCTGAAGGCCGCCGGCGAATTCGGTCTCACCAAGACAATGAAGCCGGCGGCGCTGCTCGCCTTCGAGAGCGACATTCACGCCATCGGCCTCGAAGCCGCTCAGGGGCTCTTCCTCACCACCGCCTGGTACTGGGACTTGAGCGACAAGACGCGCGAATTCTCCAAGCGCTTCTTCGACAAGACCCATCGCGAACCGGACTTCCCGCAGGCGGCGATCTATTCGGCGACAATGAACTATCTCGCGGCGGTCAAGGCGGCGGGCACGACCGACGCCGACAAGGTCATGGCGGAGCTGCACAAGGCGAAGATCAGCGACGAGTTCACCGACAACGGCGTCATCCGCGCCGACGGCGTGCTCGAACACGACATGTATATCGCGCAGGTCAAGACGCCCGCCGAATCCAAGGGCGAGTGGGACATGTACAAGATCGTCAGCACGATGAAGGGCGAGGACGCGTTCGGCAAACTCGCCGACTCCGCCTGCCCGCTGCTCAAGAACTGATACGTTTAAGCCGCGCCGGTTCTCGCCGGCGCGGCTAGGCCCTCCGCCCTTCGCAGCGGCTGCGCTTGCAGGCGAAGCGCGCGACGTCGCCCCATCGCCCTCCTCCAACGCAACGAGACAGTCTTCGCGCAGCGGCGCCCGCGCGGCCGATTAACGCTTTGTTTGGCGTGAATCGAGTTTGGCGAACGGAAGGTGAAAAAGAGCGGTAAAATTCTACGCATCCGCCCCATGTCGCCTGGAGTGTTCGTGATGCGTCGCTTCGCCCTCAGCCTTTCGCCGTTCATCGTCCTCATCGGCGCAACCGGCGCCGGCGCGGCCGACCTCGAGAATCGAACCTACACGGGCCCAGGCGTCGCCGACTTTTCCGGCGTCGAGATCGGCCCCGACCTCGGCGTCGCGCTCGGCACCGTGGGCTCGGCCAACATCTCCGGTCCGGCAATCGGCGCGCACGCCGGCTACAATTTCCAGTCCCAACAGATCGTCGGCGGCGTCGAAGGCGACGTCACCTTCGGTTCGATCCGCAGCGGCTCGCTCGGGTCGGCCGAATTCAATCAGAACTTCCTGTCGTCGGCGCGGGTCAAGGGCGGCTACGCCTTCGGCAACATGCTCGCCTACGGCACGCTCGGCGGAGCTTGGTCGACGACCAACTATTCCTATTTGGGCGCCTCCAGCTCGCAGACGGTCAGGGGCTTCGTCTATGGCGTCGGTCTCGAATACGCCATCACCCGCAACGTCTCGATCCGCGGCGAGCTGCTGCGCTACGACTTCGACGGCGCGAGCTATGTGGTCCCGCCCTCGCCGCAGGAGCTGACGACTTCGACCAACGTCGCGCGCATCGGCGCCAGCGTGCACTTCTAGGAGCACGGTTGCGCGACTGTCGCCCGTCATTGCGAGCGACAGCGAAGCAATGCAGACTGAGCGACCACCGCAATCCCTAACTCTGGATTGCTTCGCTTTGCTCGCAATGACGTCTGAAGCCTCGGGCGCGAGAGGTCTAGCCGCCCGTCTGCCCGCGATGGCGCAAGAATGCGTCGGCGAGCACGCACGCGACCATCGCCTCGCCGACCGGCGCGGCGCGGATCCCAACGCAGGGATCGTGGCGGCCGGTGGTGACGATCTCCGTCTCTTCGCCCTGGCGCGTGACGGTGCGGCGCGGGCTCAGGATTGACGACGTCGGCTTGACGGCAAAGCGCGCGACGATCGGCTGGCCGGTCGAGATGCCGCCAAGAATCCCGCCCGCGTGGTTGGAGAGGAACGTCGGACCGTCATTGCCGGCGCGCATCTCGTCGGCGTTCTCTTCGCCGGTCAGCGCGGCGGTGGCGAACCCGTCGCCGATCTCGACCCCCTTGACCGCGTTTACGCTCATGAGCGCGGCGGCCAGTTCGCCGTCGAGCTTGCCGTAGATCGGCGCGCCCCACCCGGCCGGCGCCCCTTCGGCGACAACCTCGACCACCGCCCCGACCGACGAGCCCGACTTGCGAATATTGTCGAGATAGTCGGCAAAGTGCGCCGCCGCCTCAGCGTCCGGGCAAAAGAACGGATTGCGCTGGACTTCGTCCCAGTCCCAACGCGCGCGGTCGATCGTCAGCTTGCCGATCTGCACCAGCGCGGCGCGAATGCGCACGCTGGGGATCACCTTGCGGGCGATGGCGCCCGCCGCGACCCGCGCCGCCGTCTCGCGCGCCGAAGAGCGCCCGCCGCCGCGATAGTCGCGCACGCCGTATTTAGCGTCGTAGGTGTAGTCGGCGTGGCCGGGGCGATATTTGTCTTTGATCTCGCCGTAGTCCTTCGAACGCTGGTCGACGTTGTCGATCACAACCGCAATCGGCGCGCCGGTCGTCACCTGACGCCCAGAGCGCTCGTCGACGACGACGCCCGAGAGGATGCGCGCCGTGTCGGGCTCACGTCTTTGGGTGGTGAAGCGCGAGGTTCCCGGCCGGCGCCGATCAAGATCGGCCTGAATATCGGCGACCTCGAGCTCCAGCAGCGGCGGACAGCCGTCAACCACGCAGCCGATTGCCGGTCCGTGGCTTTCGCCGAAGGTGGTGACGCGAAAGAGATGGCCGAACGTGTTGTGGGACATGGGGGAAACCTCGGCGCTTCATACGAACCCACTGTCCGGGCGTCAAACGCGCGGGCGCGGGCCCACGCCGGCGATTAGCCAACTCAGCCTCGGAGGGCGGCCCGGGCGCGAAGCCCCCTGTTCATCGTCAATTCAGGTTCATTTCGCCATTGAGACGGCGAGTCAGTTTGGTTAATCGCCAACTCGCAACGGAGAATCACAATGTTCAAGAAACTCGTCGCCATGGGCCTGGGGACCGCCATCGCCTTCGCGCCGCTCGCTGCCTACGCTGACGACGCCACCCCCACCCCGACGCCCGCCGCCACCCCGGCGATGGTCATGCATCACGTCGTACATCACCACGTCGTGCATCACCATGTCGTCCATCACGTCGTCGTCAAGAAGACCATGATCAAGAAGACGACCATGAAGAAGCACGGCATGGTCAAGAAGACGGTCGTCAAGAAGACCGTCGTCAAGCATCACATGATGAAGAAGCCGATGGTCAAGAAGCCGGCCCCGACCGACACCCCGGCGGCGCCCAAGTAAGCCGACGGCTTTTGGGCTGAAGCCCGGAGCGCCTCCGCCGATCCCACGCGGCGAGGTTCACGACTTCAACGGCCGCTTTCGCCCACTCGGCGAAGCGGCCGTTTTCGTTAGCTTTTCGCGACCGCCTGACGGAAGGGAGCGCGGCATGGCGCAAGAGCAATCTCCCAGCGTCGAATTCTGGTACGATTTCGCCAGCAGTTATTCCTATCCCGCGGCGATGCGGATCGAGGCGCTGGCTGCGGAGCGCGGCGTCGTCCTCGCGTGGCGCCCGTTTCTGCTGGGGCCGCTATTCGCCGCTCAGGGCTGGCGCGACTCGCCGTTCAATCTCTATCCCGTCAAAGGCCGCTACATGTGGCGCGACCTGGAGCGCGTCTGCGACGTGCTCGCCCTGCCGCTCGTCCCTCCCGCGCCGTTTCCCCAGAACGGGCTTCTGGCGGCGCGGGTCGCCCTCGCGCTCGAGGACGCCCACCGCCCTGCCTTCAGCCGCCCCGTCTATCGCGCGGAATTCGGCGAGGGACGTTCGATCGACGCGCCAGCGACGCTTGGCGCCGCGTTGGAGGAGATCGGCGTTGCGGCGGCGCCGGCGTTGGCGCGAGCGCTAGAGCCCGCCAACAAGGAGCGCCTGAAGGCCGAGACGGCGCGCGCGGCGGCTCTCGGCCTGCCCGGCGCGCCGTGCCTGACGACCCGCGAGGGCGAGGTGTTCTGGGGCAACGATCGACTCGAACAGGGGCTCGACTGGGCGCGCAAATGAGGCGGCGCTCGCCGGTCAGCGCACCCAGAGCATCCGCCCGGCGGACGCCAGCATCCCGATGCCCGAAGCGAGTAGCAGCCCGAGCACCATGCGCTCGAAGCCGCGCTCGCTGACGCGATGGAACAGCCACGCTCCAAGCAGCGAGGGGATCAGCATCGCCGGAGCCACCAAGGCGAACAGGCGCAGCACGCCGGGATCGAGCGTGCCGGTGCGCGCGTAGGCGGCGAGCGCCAGCAGGTGCATCGCCACATTGTAGGCCTGCATCGTCGCGCGCCGCAGCTCACGCTTCCAGCCACGCAATTGCGTCCAGATCGCCGGCACGGTGCCCGACATGCCGGCGAGCCCGCCGAACACGCCGCCGATCAGTCCGGCGAAGGCGTCAAGGCCGACGCCCCCCGTCGCGACCCGCGGCGCTTCGCGGACCGTGAGGCCGTAGAGACCGTAGATCGTCAACAAAACGCCGATCGCCAGCTTGAAGCGCAGCGGGTCGGCGTTGTGCAGCAAAAAGACGCCGAGCGGCACCCCGAGCGCGCCGCCGACGATCATCGGCGCGATGCGCCGGAAATCATAACCGCCGCGCACCGAGGCAAAACTCACCACCTGGCCGAGCAAGGCGCCGAACACCGCCAGTGGCGCTGCGACCTGCGGCGGCAGCGCCCAGGCCCACACGCCCATGGCGACCATCGAGAAGGCAAAGCCCGAGACGCCCTGGACGAAACCGGCGAGCGCCGCGCCCAGCGCCACCAAGCAGATCGTCATCCAAGTCTCGACCATTCGCGAGGCCGCTCAACCGTCGGCGCGGCGGCGCAGTGCGCCCTGCCGGATCGCGCTCAACGTCGTCATCGGCGTGATCGCCTCCGGATCGACCTTCACATGCAGGATCGCCGGCTTGCCCGAAGCGAGCGCCCGCTCGAAGGCGGGCAGGAACTCACCCGTCGCCTCGACCGTTTCGCCATGCCCGCCGAAGGCGCGCGCGTAGGCGGCGAAATCGGGATTGCGCAAAGCCGTCGCGCTGACGCGGCCGGGATACTCCCGCTCCTGGTGCATGCGGATCGTGCCGTACATGCCGTTGTCGACGACCACGACGATGATCGGCAGCTCGTATTGCACGGCGGTGGCGAATTCCTGCCCGTTCATCAGGAAGTCGCCGTCGCCCGAGAAGGCGACGACCATGCGCTCGGGATGGGCGCGCTTGGCGGCGACCGCCGCTGGCACGCCAAAGCCCATCGAACCGGAAACCGGTCCGAGCTGCTGGTTGAAACGGCGAAAGCGCAGGAAACGGCCGGGCCACAGGGCGAAATTGCCCGCCCCATTGGTGAAGATCGCCTCGGGCGCCGCGCGCCGTAGGCTAAGCATGATTTCGCCGAGCTGCACTGGACCGGGATTGGCGGGGGCGACGTCGCTCCACGCGAGGAACTCGGCCCGCGCCGCGCGCGTCGCCTCGCTCCAGGGGATCGCATTGGGCGGTTGCAGCCCCTCCAGCGCGGCGCAAAAGGCCGAGGGCGTTGCGATGACGCCGAGCCGCGGATGATAGACGCGGCCGATCTCCTGCGCGTCGGCATGAACATGGACCAGCGCCTGGCGCGGCTCGGGGACGGAAAACAGCGTGTAGGCTTGCGAGGGGACCTCGGCCATCCGGCCGCCGATCAGCAGCACGAGATCGGCGCTGGCGATGCGCGCTTTCAGCTTCGGATTGACGCCGAGGCCAACCTCGCCGACGAAATTGGCGTGATCGTTGTCGACGAAGCTCGCGCGGCGGAACGAGGCGGCGAGCGGCAGATCGAACCGCTCGGCGAAACGCGCCAGCGCCGCGCCGGCGCGCGCGCTCCAGCCGCCCCCGCCAAGGACAACGATCGGCGAGCGCGCCGCCCACAGCATCTTCTGCAACTCGGCCATCTGCGTCTGGCCGGGCCAGATCGGCGCGGCTTCCGCGCGCGGCGCGTCGGCGACCAGCGCCAGCTCGGTCAGGACGTCCTCGGGCAGCGCGATCACGACCGGACCGGGGCGGCCCTGCATGGCGACGTGGAAGGCGCGCTGGACGATTTCGGGCAGGCGCGCGGGATCCTCGACCTCGGTCACCCATTTGGCGGTCGAGCCGAACAGGGCGCGGTAGTCCATTTCCTGAAAGGCGCCGCGCCCACGCATCGCGCGCTCGACCTGGCCGACGAACAGCACCAGGGGCGCCGAATCGTGCTCGGCGATGTGGACGCCATGCGCGGCGTTGGTCGCCCCCGGGCCGCGGGTGACGAAGCAGACACCGGGGCGCCCGGTCAGCCGGCCGTCGGTCAGCGCCATGATCGCCGCGCCCGCCTCCTGGCGGCAGACCGTCATCGCGATCGGCGCGTCGGCGAGCGCGTCGAGCGCAGCGAGATAGGATTCGCCGGGCACGCAATAGACCCGCTCCACGCCCTGGGCGACGAGCTGATCGACAAGAATCTGTCCGCCGGTGCGGGGAACGTCAGGCTGCATGAGAAAAAAGCGCCTCGCGCTATCGAACCAAGGCAAATCGCGAATCCTTGTGGCGCCTCGCCGCGTCGGCGGCAAGGCTTGACCGGCAAGGCTTGACCGGCAAGCTCCGCGCCCCTTGCGCGCGGGCCGGCGCGCCGCCATTGTTCCCACATGCCCTCCGCGATCGATCGCCCGCCCGCCGAACCGAGCGTTCTCGCCAATATGGATGGCCGAGCGCGCGAGATCTTTCGCCGCATCGTCGACACGTATCTGGGTAGCGGTGAACCGGTCGGTTCGCGCCACCTCTCGCGCATCCTGCCGATTTCGCTGTCGCCCGCCTCGGTGCGCAACGTGATGCAGGACCTCGAAGAGCTCGGCCTGATCTACGCCCCGCACACCAGCGCCGGACGCCTGCCCACTCAGCTCGGCTTGCGCTTCTACGTCGATGCGATGCTCGAGCTCGGCGACCTCGCCAGAGAGGAGCGCGTGCGGATCGACAACCAGGTGCGCGCCGCCGCCGAGGAAGGTGGATACGAAGGCGCGCTGACCCACGCGACCTCCCTGCTCTCCGACCTCACCCACGGCGCCGGCGTCGTCCTCACCTCGAAGGACAACGTCCGCCTCAAACACGTCGAGTTCGTCCGCCTCGAGCCGCAGCAGGCGCTCGCGGTGCTGGTCGGTGAAGACGGTTCGGTCGAGAATCGCATTGTGGCGACGCCCTCTGGCATGCCAGCTTCCACCCTCGCCGAGGCGAGCAACTATCTCAGCGCCCATGTGCGTGGCCGCACCCTGGCGGAGGCGCGCGAAGAGATCGCGAGCGCGCGCGAAGCGGCGCGCGGCGAACTCGATACGCTGGCGACGCGCCTGGTCGACGCGGGGCTCGCCTCCTGGGCTGGCGTCGAGGACGCGAGCCGCCAGCTCATCGTTCGCGGCCACGCCAATCTGATCGGCGATCTGCACGCCGAGGCGGATCTTGATCGCATCCGCCGGCTGTTCGCCGACCTCGAGACCCAAACTGACGTGATCGATCTGTTGCACCGCGCCGAAGACGGCGAGGGCGTGAAGATTTTCATCGGCTCGGAAAACAAGCTGTTCTCGCTCTCCGGCTCCTCGATGATCGCCGCCCCCTTGCGTGGCGGCGACCAGCGCACTGGCGGCGTGCTCGGCGTGATCGGCCCGACCCGCCTGAACTACGGCCGCATCGTGCCGATGGTCGAATATGCCGCGCAAGTGCTCGGCGAACTCAAGCGCTCGCGCTGAACCGCTCTAGAGCGAGGCGGCGTTTTGCGATAGAAACAGGCCGAGGGTGAGGAAACACGCAATGTCCGACGCAGCCAGCAATCAGACGCCGCCCCAGGGAATTGGCTTCGCCATCGAGCATTTGCGCCGCCGCTGGGGCGCGATCGTCGCCTTCGGCGTGCTCTTGATCGTGCTCGGCCTCGCCGCGCTCGCCTTCACGCTCGCCGCGACCGTCGCCACGGTGACGCTCAACGGCGTGTTCTTCCTCGTTGCCGGCTTCGCCGAGATCGGAGTTGGCGCGCACGCCAAGAGCTGGGGGCGTTTCTTCCTGTGGGTGATCGGGGGCGCGCTCTACCTGTTCGCCGGCCTGTTCTGCATCCTCAATCCGATCTTTGCCTCCGCCGCGCTGACGCTGGCGCTCGGCGCTGGGCTGATCGCGGCTGCCGCGGTGCGCTTCTATCTCGCCTTCCAGCTCCCGGCCGACAATTCGCGCAATTTCGTCTTTCTCGCCGCCGGGATCACTTTGCTGCTTGGCGTCATCATCGTCGCCCACTGGCCGTCCGACAGCGTCTATGTGTTGGGGACGCTGCTCGGCGTCGATCTGCTGTTCAACGGGATCGGCTGGGCGACATTCGGCTTTAAGCTGCGCCCGCGCCACTGAGGCGCCCCGGCGGCCTTACTGACAGGCGACGCCCTTGCCGACTTCAAAGGTGTTCAGCTTGAACCGCCACGGCACCGAGCCGATGTGCGCGGTGACTGGCGCATCGAGACGGCCGCAGATTTCGGTTTCATCGATCTTGGTGCCCCCGTTTAGCCCGGTGACGAGAAAATCGATCGGCTGCGGGGTTTTCTCGGTCACCGTGATCTGATTGTAGAGCGTGCCCGCCTGGCGTTCGAGGCCGATGGTGATCTCGCCGTCCTTGGGCTGGCTCGCGCCCAGCTTGTCGGAGCGCGGCGCGCCGGTGACGATGGTTCCATCGACAATCGAAATCGGGATCGTCACTTGCAAGCCCGGCTTGACGTCGAGCGGCGGCGGGCTCTTGGCCATGGCGGCCGCGAGCGCGGGCGAAGCGCCGGCCGCTGCGAGCGCCAAGGCCGCCGCTGCGCCGCGAAGATTGAAGATCGCCATGTCGCCTCCCGCTTTGGACAGTTGGATGAGTTTACTCCCTCCGCAGCCAACGCCAAGCGCGCGTCAAACATATGTCGCTAGCGCGCGGCGGCCTTGTCGGGCGCCGCCGCCGTCCCCTGCCCTTTTTTGGCGGCGATCGCCGCGATCTCGCGCATCACTTTGAGCGTGCCCGCGAGGCGCTCGGGCAATTCGTCGAAATCGCCGACGACAACGATCCGCATGTCGGGGCGCACGCGGGCGAGCGAGCCTTGCGAGGCCACCCATTTCACCAGCCTCGCCGGATCGGCGAAGGAATTGTCGCGGAAGGCGAGCGTCAAACCCTTCGCCCCCGCTTCAAGCTTCTCGACATGGGCGCGCCGGCACAGCGACTTGATCGTCACCAGTTGCAGCAGCAGCGCCACCTCTGGCGGAGGCTGACCGAAGCGGTCGACGATCTCGGCCCCCATCGCGTCGATCTCGGCGTCGTCCTCCAGCGCGGAGAGGCGGCGGTAGAGCCCGAGGCGGGTCGTCAGATCGGGAATGTAGCTTTCGGGGATCGTCACCGGGCTGCCGAGCGAGATCGAGGGCGACCACATGTCCTGCGCCGGCTCGTCCTCGCCCGCCTTCAGCCGCTCGATCGCATCCTGCACCATCTGCTGATAGAGCTCGTAGCCGACTTCCTTGATATGGCCCGATTGCTCTTCGCCCAGCAGATTGCCGGCGCCGCGCAGATCGAGATCGTGGCTGGCGAGTTGGAAGCCCGCCCCCAGCGTGTCGAGCGACTGCAGCACGGCGAGCCGCTTCTCGGCCTGCGGGGTGATCGTCTTGCCGGCCGGGGTCGTGAAAATCGCGTAAGCGCGCGCCTTCGAGCGCCCGACCCGGCCGCGCAATTGGTAGAGCTGCGCCAGGCCGAACATGTCGGCGCGATGGACGATCAGCGTGTTGGCGCGCGGGATGTCGAGACCCAATTCGACGATCGAGGTCGACAGCAGGATGTCGTACTTGCCGTCGTAGAAGGCGCCGATCTTGTCCTCGAGTTCACTCGCCGCCATCTGGCCATGGGCGACGACGAATTTCGCTTCCGGCACGTTCTGGCGCAAGAACGCCGCCGCCCCGTCGAGGTCTTCGATGCGCGGGCAGACATAGAACGACTGGCCGCCGCGATAGCGCTCGCGCAGCAACGCCTCACGCACGATCAGCGCATCGAACGGCGAGACGAACGAGCGCACCGCCAGGCGGTCGATCGGCGGCGTCGCGATGATCGAGAGTTCGCGCACGCCGCTCATCGCCAATTGCAGAGTGCGCGGGATCGGCGTCGCCGACAGGGTCAGCACATGCACCTCGGCGCGCAACTCCTTCAGCCGCTCCTTGTGGCCGACGCCGAAATGCTGCTCCTCGTCGATCACCACCAGGCCGAGATCCTTGAAGGCGACGCCCTTGCCGAGCAGCGCATGGGTGCCGATGGCGATGTCGACGGAGCCTGCGGCGAGGCCCGCCTTGGTTTCGCGCTGCTCGGCGGCGCCGACCATGCGCGACAACTGCCCGACCTTGACGGGGAGGCCGGCAAAGCGCGCGGCGAAGGTCTTGGCGTGCTGGCGGGCGAGCAAGGTGGTCGGTGCGACGATCGCGGTCTGTTTGCCGTTGATCGCGGCGCAGAAGGCGGCGCGTAGCGCGACCTCGGTCTTGCCGAAGCCGACATCGCCGCACACCAGCCGGTCCATCGGCCGCCCAGCGGCAAGATCGTCGAGCGCCGATTCGATCGCGCTCGCCTGGTCCGGCGTCTCGTCATAGGGAAAGCGCGCGCAGAATTCGTCGTACAGACCCTCGGGCGGGATCAGCCGCGGCGCCGCGCGCGTCATGCGCTGGGCGGCGATGCGGATCAGCTCGCCGGCCATTTCGCGCACGCGCTTCTTCAGCCGCGATTTACGCGTCTGCCAGCCGGTCGAGCCGAGGCGATCGAGTTCGCCCTGCTCCGAGCCGTAGCGCGACAGCAGCTCGAGGTTCTCGACCGGCAGGAACAGCCGATCGCCGCCGGCGTAGTGGAGCTCGAGGCAATCGTGCGGCGCGCCGGCCGCTTCGATCGTCTTGAGGCCAACGAAGCGGCCAACGCCGTGATCGATATGGACGACCAGATCGCCCGCGCTCAGCGCCGCCGCTTCGGCGAGCACGTCCTGGGCGCGGCGCTTGCGCTTGGACAAACGCACCAGGCGGTCGCCGAGCATGTCCTGCTCGCCGACGATCGCCAGATCGTCCGACTCGAAGCCGCGCTCCAGCGCGATCACCGCGAGCGACAGCGCGCCGGCGCGGGCGCTCTCAACCTGCGGCCAGGAGGAGACGAGCTCTTGGGCTTTCAATCCGTGTTCGGCAAGCACATGGCCGAGGCGCTCGCGCGAGCCGTCGCTCCAGCCGGCGACGACCACCTTGAGGCCGCGCTCGCTTAAAGTCCCGACATGGCGCACGGCGGCGTCGAAGACGTTGATGTTTTCATCGAGACGCTCAGGCGCGAAATCGCGCCCGACCCGTCCGCCGCAGTCGATCGCATGGGGATCGCCCGGGGCGCCCTCGAATGGGGCGAGCCGGGCGAGACCGCCAGCCGCGAGTTCTCGCGGCGAATTCGTCGGCGGTCAGATAGAGCCGGTCCGGGGGCAACGGCCGATAGTCGGCGTTGGCCGGATCTTCCTGCAAGGCCGTGCGGCGGGCAGCGTAGTAGTCGGCGACCTGCGCGAAGCGCGCGCTCGCCGCATCCTCGGCGCGCGCGTCGATGACGAACGGCGCGTCGCCGACGTAATCGAATAGCGTGTCCATGCGCTCGTAGAACAGCGGCAGCCAATGTTCGAGGCCGATCGCTCGGCGCCCTTCGCTGACCGCTTCATAGAGGGCGTCGCCGCGCCGCGGCGCGCCGAATTCGCTGGTATAGGCCTGGCGGAAACGACGGATCGTCTCGCTCGTCAGCCGCGCCTCGCTGACCGGCGCGAGATCGAGCGCGCGCATCGGACCGGTGCTGAGCTGCGTCTCGGCGTCGAAAGTGCGGATCGACTCCAGCGTGTCGCCGAAGAAATCGAGCCGGATCGGCGCCGGCGCGCCGGGCGGATAGAGATCGAGAATGCCCCCGCGCGCCGCGTAGTCGCCGACATCGCGCACCACGCCAACCCTAATATAGCCGCTGTCGGCCAGCCATTCAGCGAGGTCCTCCATGCGCACGCTGTTGCCGGGCGTGGCCGAAAAGGCGGCGCTGGCGATGAAGTCGAGCGGGGGAACGCGCTGGGTCAGCCCGTTGACCGACACCACCAGCACGCGCGGGCGCTCCATCGCGCCGCGGCTGCGAGCAAGACGCGCCAGCGCGGTCATCCGCGCAGCGGACGTCGCCGCGTTGGGCGAAACGCGATCGTAGGGCTGGCAATCCCACGAGGGCAGATAGAGCGCCTCGATCTCGGGCGCTGCAAAGCCAAGCGCGTCGATGAAGCTCTGCGCGCGCGCGCCGTCGCGCGCGACGAACACCAACGCCGCGGCGCGGGTCTCGCCGGCGCGCGCCAATCCACGCGCGAGTTCGGCAACGACGAAGGCGTCGAAACCCTCGGGCGCCCGGCTGAGCGTGACGGCGCCGCCAGCGTTGAGGCGCTCAAGAGCGCCGGCGAGCGATCTCACTGTGTCTCGACGTCCCTCGCCAGAGCGCTCGCGGGGGCCGCGCGCAGGCGCGCGAACAGCGGCGTGTCGAAAGCCGCCGGCGTCGGCGCTTCGCCGGTGATCCAGCTCAGAACCTCGGGATCGGGCATATCGAGCAGGCGCTCGAATTCGTCGAGTTCGGCTTCGCTCAGCGAGGGCAGATGCGCGTCGGCGAACTGGCCCATCACCAGGTCCATTTCGCGAATGCCCCGCCGCCAGGCGCGAAACAGGATGCGCCGCCGCCGCGGGTCGAGCCCGGCGCTGGTGAGGCTATTGCCAGACATGCAAGTCCTTTTGGAGGTTCTTTTGCGGGCCGGCGCGCCCCGCCGCAGCCGCCCTTGGTCGCGCCGGCTTATAGCCGGGCGCGCGGCGATTGTCAGCCTAGGACGGCGCGCTCGCGCTTCAACCCTCAGTCGTCAGTTTCACGAGCGAGCCGACGAGGCCAATCAACGCCCCACTGAGGATCAGCAGATTGAGATAACCGCCCTCGCCCGTGGTGAACACGTTCGCCGTCGCCATCTCGTAGATCTGCCAGACGATGATGGCCGCAAAAAAAGTGGCGCGCAGGCCCCAATTCCTTCCCTGACGTCTGACCATCGCGAACCTCCAATGCAGCTGGAGTTCCGAACGCCGCTCATCGGCGAGGGTCGCGCGCATTGCGCGCGACGCATCAATCTTTGATCAACAGAGATTGCCGCGCGCTTGCGAAAATGCGCGCAATTTTAGCTAGGCCGTGAATTTATAAACTCGCCAGGCGGACAGCATGCCAGAGTCCGCTGCGCCCCAATAGCCGACGTATTGTTGCATAGCAGCGAAACGACGCGATGTGGCAAGAACGGATGTGCGGCGCGACACCCGGAGAGACTAGCTGGTCACCGAAAGGCTTCTGTAGTAAGTTACCGCTTACTTACTTTGAGGATATCATGCCCGAGCGCAGCGTAGCGAAAACAAAGGCGAAAAAGCCAGTTGCCGGCACCCGGGAGCGCATCCTACGCGCCGCTGTCAATGAATTCGCGGCAAAGGGTTTTTCAGGGGGACGGATCGACGCTATCTGTAACGCAGCGCGCGTCAATATAAGGATGATCTACCATTATTTCGGCGACAAGGAAGGTCTCTATATCGCCGCATTGGAAGACACGCTAAGTGGATTGCGCTCCGAGGAACTCAAATTGGATTTTGACAGTGTCCCTCCTATGGAGGCGATGCTGGCCTTGTTTGAATTTACCTATGAACACTTTGCCGCTCATCCTCGTCTGATTAGCCTGTTGAGCGGTGAGAACCTTCTGAAAGCAAAATTTCTCAAGCGTTCCCAGAGCACGCCCGCGATTTCGTCGCCGGTCATCAAACAGCTTGAGAAAATCATCGCACGCGGTGAAGCCATCGGATGCTTTCGGAAGGGGCTAGATCCGCTGCAACTTTACGTTCTGATCGTCAGCGTCAGTTACTTCCATTTGTCCAATGGCCATACGCTTTCGGTAATTTTCCAGATGAACGTCTATGACGCGGGGTGGCTCGCCAAGCACAAGGCAATCGCCCGCGAGGCTATCGCCCGCTATGTTGGGCCGAACTGACGCTTCATTGCTCAAATTGCCGTCGATTGCTCGAAGCTTGGGCTTATTAGCTGATTGAGAACGTCGCCCAGAAGCTTCGCAAGAGCCGTGGCGGGGCGCGGCCCTAGAGCGTCGATTCGTTTTCTCAAGCCTCTGATCTTTCATTGAAATCGGCGCAGACCTGAAGGGCCATCGGCTCGTCTCGCCCCAGCTATCCGGCTTTTGGCCATCGTGGCACGGTATGTGCTTAGGTAAGTATGTTATTACTTACGCCGCTGCCGTATCATGATAGGCGGCGAGACATGGAGAGGATGTGATGAAGAAGCTCCAAAAGCTGGCGCTCGTGGCCTTGCTTGCCGCCGGTCTTACCACCGCCGCAACCGCCGACGAAACCAAGATCGGGTTCATCTATGTGGGGCCGGCGGCTGACGCCGGTTACAACACCTCGATGGATCTCGGCCGCAAATATGTCGAAAGCAAAATACCCGGCGTGGCCACCACCGTGTTCGAAGGCGTCCCGGAAACCGCCGAGGTCGCGCGGGTGATGGAGCGGCTGATCAACTCCGGCAACAAGATCATCTTCGCCACCAGCTACGGCTATCTCGACGAAGCCATCAAGCTCGGAGAGAAATATCCCAACGTCACGTTCCTGCACGCCGGCGGCGCCAAGATCTCCAAGAACGTCGGCACCTACTGGGCCGATTCCGACGACGGCATGTATCTGGCCGGCATCACCGCCGGCTCGGTCAGCAAGTCCGGCAAGCTCGGCTTTGTCGCAGCGTTTCAAATCCCGCAACTGATCCGCTCCATCAACGCTTTCACGCTCGGCGCGCAGTCCGTCAACCCCAAGGCCACCACGACGGTGGTGTGGACCGGAGCGTGGTGGGAGCCGCAGAAGGAAACCGAAGCGGTCAACGCCTTTGCCGATCAGGGCATCGATGTCGTCGCCGAACAGGTCGATAGCCCGATCACGATCGCACAGACCGCCGAGAAGCGCGGCATCTACATGATCGGAAAGGATGTCGACATCCACGACCGCGCGCCAAAGGCCTGGCTGACCGGGGTTTCCTGGAACTGGGGTCCGATGATGGAAAAGCTGGTCGAAGAGGTGAAGGCCGGAACGTGGAAGCCATCGCTGGTGCGCGGCAATCTCGCCACCGGCGCGGTGGTGTTCGGTCCATTCGGCGCCGCGGTGCCCGCCGACGTTCAGGCCAAGGTACTGGCGGTCAAGGCCGACATCGTCGCCGGCAAGAAAGTGGTCTGGACCGGCCCACTCGCCAAGCAGGACGGCTCGGTCGCCGGCGCCGAGGGCGAAAAAATGCCGCTCACGGCGATCGAATCGATGGACTATTTTGTCAAAGGCGTCAGCGGCTCGGCAAAGTGACTGGCCTGAACTGAATACACGCGAGGAGACATCATGACCGCGAAAAATTTGCCCGTGACCGACCTGCCGGTCGAAATGGGCGCGGCGCCCGGACAATCATGGCTTGTCTCCTGCGATACCGTCGACATGACGAGACGGGCTCGGCCGCTGCGAACGATATCGATCGCGGCCGAGCCCCAAAACATCGTCATCGACGCCAACAAGTCCGCGCTTTTGATCGTCGACATGCAGAACGATTTCTGCTGCAGGGGCGGCTGGCTCGACTCCCGCGGCATCGACATCTCGCCGAACCGCATGCCGATCGAACCTATCAGCAAGCTGGTCAGCTCTTTCCGCCAGCAATCGTTGCCGGTCATCTGGGTCAACTGGGGCGTTCGCAAGGATCTCCTCAACATCCACCCGTCGCTGCGGCACGCCCACAGTCCGCGCGGCGACGAGCCCGGCCTGGCCGAGCCGGTGCCGGGCACGCGCTCGGAGGTGATCAGCCGCGGCAGCTGGGGCGCCGAGGTGGTCGATGAGATCCATCCCGGCACGCAGGATATCCAGATCATCAAGCATCGCTTCAGCGCATTCTGGGACACCGAAACCGATTCGATTCTGCGCAATCTCGGCGTCAAGACCTTGCTGATCGGCGGCGTCAACATGGACCAGTGCGTCATGACCACATTGGAAGACGCCAGCTTCCTCGGGTATGACACCGTGCTGATCGAGGACGCCACGGCCACGACCTCGCCGGCCTATTGCGTGCAGGCCACGCTCTATAACGTCAAGCTGCTGTTCGGCTTCGTCACCCGCTCGTCCGACATTCTATCGGGGCTGGCCGCCGCCAACTAACGGCGCCATCGCGACAACCCAACGGGAAGCTGATGTCTTCGCTCGTGATCCAGCCACTTCCAGAACAGCGCATGCTTGAGCTCGGGCTTTCGTTGCCCAATGTGCCGACGCCGATCGCTAATTTCGTGCCATTTCGCCGTGACCGCGGCCAGATATTCCTGGCCGGCCAGATCTGCGAATGGAACGGCGAGGTGAAGTACCGCGGCAAGCTCGGCATCGAGCATGGACTGAAGGACGGCCAGGATGCAGCGCGAATCTGCGCGCTCAACCTTGTCGCCGCCTTGCGCGAGGCCTGCGGCGGATCGCTCAACTGCGTCACCGCATGCCTGCGCGTTGGCGGTTTTGTCAATTGCGCGCCTGGCTATTTGCAGGTGCCCCAGGTGATCGATGGCGCCTCGAACCTGTTTCATGCGCTTTTCGGCGAGCGTGGACTGCATGCGCGGACCGCGATCGGCGTCGCCAGCCTTCCGCAAGCTGCTGCCGTCGAAGTCGACGCCATCTTCGCGATCGATTGAAGTCCGTGTTCGGCTCCCCCACAGCGAATGACATCCACGCCGCGCCTCTGGTGTCGATGCGCGGCATCACCAAGCGCTTCGGCGCCGTCGTCGCCAACGACCAGATCGACCTCGACATCTTTGCCGGCGAAGTGCTGGCGCTGCTAGGAGAAAACGGCGCTGGCAAAAGCACGGCGATGCGGCTGCTCTATGGGCTTTATCCGCCGGATGCCGGGCGCATCAGCATCGATGGCGAAGCCGTGGCCTTCACTTCGCCGCACGACGCTATGGCCGCCGGCATCGGCATGGTTTTCCAGCAGTTTTCGCTGCTGCCAAATCTCACCGTGCTGGAAAACCTATTGGTCGCTTGGCCGAAGGCGCCTTGGTGGCAGGGCCGCAACCGTCTGCTGATGGGCGATGTCCTGATTTGGCTTGCAAAACTCGCCCCTCACCTCCATCCCAATCGCCGGGTCAGCGATCTGGCGGTCGGCGAACGCCAGATCGTCGAGCTCGCCAAAGTGCTCAACCTCGATCCGCGCGTCGTTATCCTGGATGAGCCTACCTCGGTCCTGACGCCGGACGAAACCGCACGTTTGCACGGCTTCGTACGCGATCTCGCGGCCGACGGCAAAGCGGTGATTTTCATCACCCACAAGATCGCCGACGTCAAAGCTTGCGCCGATCGGGTGGCGGTGATGCGGCACGGAAAACTGGTCGAGCAGAGAATCTCCGCCGACAAGTCATCTGACGAGATCGTCCGGGCGATGGTCGGTAAAGCCGTCATCGGAGGCGCCGGGCCAACTCAGCCTGAGCAGCCTGTGCCGCGGCTGCAGATCTTCAAACTTTCCACCTCGGCTGCAGATTCCCATTGCCCGATCGAGGAACTGACACTGACCGTCGGGCGCGGCGAAGTCGTCGGCGTCGCCGGCGTCGTCGGCAACGGACAGACCGCGCTCGCAGAAGCCATCGCCGGGCTGACACGGATCGTTGCCGGCGATGTCACCCTCGACGGCGTCTCGCTGGCTTGCCAGGACAACGGCCTACCACCGACCACGAGCGCGCTGGCCTACATTCCCGAACGTCCGATCGACAATGCCGTGGTGGCCGATCTCGATGTCGCGACCAATCTGGATCTTCGGCTGTTGCGGGGACAGCCGTTCTTTTGCGCCAGCCTCGACCGGATCGGCCGGGCGAACGGGCTGATCGACGAGTATGACGTTCGTCCGCGCAATCCCGATCTGGCGGCGGGATCGCTATCCGGCGGCAATCTGCAAAAGCTGGTGATCGCCCGCGAACTCTCCGGCTCTCCTGGCCTCGTGGTCGCCTGCTATCCGACCATGGGGCTCGACCTGATCGCCGCCGATGCCGTGCGGCAGCGCATGTTCGCGCATGCCGCGCAAGGTTGCGCCGTGCTATGGATGTCGGAGGATCTCGACGACCTCCTGCAATATGCCCATCGCATCGCAGTCCTGTTCAACGGACGCCTGATGGGCATCGTGTCCCGCGACGGCGCCTCGCGCGATCGAATCGGCCGGCTGATGGCCGGAATCGAGGATGAGCGCCATGTCGCTTGAGCGTCGCTACGGCGTCGCCTCGGTTCTGGCCGGCGTGCTTCCGGCCCTGGTCATGGCCGTGATATTCGCCGTCGTCGCGATGGCGTTTTTCATGTCGATCGGCAAGCCGCCGCTCGCGACACTGACCGACATGGTGATGTTCGCGGTCGGCGATACCTATTCGCTGTCCGAGACGCTGGTGAAAACCGCGCCGATCCTGCTGTGCGCGCTGGCCACCATCCTGCCGGCCCGGCTGGGGCTGGTTTCGGTCGGCGCCGACGGACAGTTGTTCATCGGCGCCATCTTCGGCACCGCTATCGTGCTCTGGTTCCGCAATGCGCCGGGGATCTTGCTGTTGCCCGCAATGCTGTTCGCCGGAATGATCGGCGGCGCGCTGTGGGGCTTTGTGCCCGGACTTTTGCGCAGCCGCTTCGATGCCAACGAGACCATCATCACGCTGCTGCTGAATTATGTCGGCGCGTTGTTGGTGAACGCGCTGGTGTTCGGGCCGTGGAAGGATCCTTCCAATCTCGGCTGGCCGGCCACCGTCACCTTTCCGGCCGCGGCGACGCTTGCCGGGATTATTCGGAACGCGGGCCCATCTCGGGCTGCTGTTCGGTGTGCTTGCCGCACTCGGCTTCGGCATTCTGTTCGCCAGAAGCCGCTGGGGCCGCGAATTGTCCGTCCTCAAAGGCAATGCCAAGGTCGGGCGCATGATCGGCCTGTCGTTCGCGCGCGAAACCATGCTGGTGATGTCGCTGGGCGGCGCGCTCGGCGGGCTGGCGGGGATCTGCGAAGTCTCGGCCATTCAGGGCCGCTTGCAGCCGGGCATATCCGTCGGTTACGGGCTGACGGGATTTCTGGTCGCATGGCTGTCGGGCCACAACGCCTTTGTCGCCATCATGGTGTCGTTCCTGATCGGCGGACTGACGGCCGCCGGCGATTCGCTGCAGCTCTATGCCAAGGTGCCGGCCGCGAGCGCGACCATTCTGCAAGGCCTGTTGTTCGCGACCGCGCTCGCCGTCGGCAGCCTGTCCCAGCGATGGAGCGCATCCCGTGGCTGAGCAGGACTTCTTGATGCCGGGCTCGTGGATCGCGGCATCCTTGCGCAGCGCCACACCGCTAATGGTCGTGATGCTCGGCGAGACGCTGACGCAGCGCACCGGCGTGATCAATCTCGGGGTCGAGGGCGAGATGCTGATGGGAGCCTGCGTCGGCTTCGCGGTCGCCGCCACCACCGGCAGCCCGCTGCTGGGTCTGATCGCCGGCAGTATAGCCGGCGCGGTTCTGTCGACCGTCCATGCCGGCCTGGTGCTGGGCGCCAAGGCCAACCAGATCGGCTCCGGCCTGGCGGTATGGATGATCGGCTTGGGCCTGACGTCCTATTTCGGCCGGACGTTTGTCGGCGGACAGGTCTCGCCGTTCCTGCCGCTCGGCGCGCGTTTACCGAATGCGCCGCCCTTCATTCGCGCCATTCTCGATCAGATCACCTGGACCGCTCCCATAGCGCTGGCGCTTGCCGTTATCGCCGGTTTTTGGCTGTACCGGACCCGCACCGGATTGAGCTGGCGCACCGTCGGCGAGTCAAGCAATGTCGCCCGAGCGCTCGGCATCCGTCCGATCTGGGTACGCCTGCAATCCATTCTGGTTGGCGGGTTGTTCGCCGGGCTCGGCGGCGCGATCCTGTCGGTCGACTACACCCAGACTTGGGCGCAGGACATCACCAAGGGCAAAGGGCTGGTTGCGGTTGGCCTCGTGATCGTGGCGCGCTGGAATCCGTTTCTGGTGATTCCGACCGCGCTCTTGTTCGGGCTGAGCGAAACATCGGTGTTGAAATTGCAGGCCGCCGGCGTGGCGATTTCGCCGTCGCTGCTGGCGACCGTGCCATATGTCTTCGCGATCATCGTGGTGGTGCTGGCCCAATCGCAGGGGCGCCGCAGCGCCGCGATGCCGGCCGATCTGGTCTCCATTTTTCGTACCGGCTAGCCGGTCCATACATTCAGGTCATTCGCAACAGGTGCGGGCCTGGCAGTAAGTCCGACTATGTCTGTTGTTGCACCGAAAGCGGAAGTAAGTTCAGGGCATTAGCGAAATGGCAGCGGGCTATTGCCGGTTGAAGGCGTCGGTCAGGACATGATTCAAGCTCCGAAGCTGGAGCCTCGAATCATGCGCTACGAACTCAGTGACTATGAATGGACCTCCATCAAACCGATGCTGCCGAACAAATCTCGCGGCGTTCCGCGCGTAAACGACCGGCGCGTGCTCAACGGTATCTTTTGGGTCTTACGCTCAGGCGCTCCGTGGCGCGATCTACCGGAAACCTGCGGTCCTCGTACCACTTGCTATAATCGCTTCGTTCGTTGGCGGCGAGCTGGCGTCTGGGACCGGATCATGGATGCAATGGCCGCTGGTCACGACGCGGCAGTGCAGATGATCGATACCTCCGTCGTGCGCGTGCACCAGCACGGAGCCTGCATCGCGGACAACAATCAGCAAGATATGGGTCGCTCGCGTGGTGGCCTGACCAGCAAGATTCACGCGGTAGTGGACACCAACGGCCTGCCGGTCCATCTCGCGCTCACGCCCGGTGAAGCGCAAGACAATCGGCTGTGTTCGGTTCTGCTTAGCGCGTTGCTCCCACAAACAATGTTGCTCGCCGATCGTCGATATGACGCAAACTGGATCAGGGAGTTTGCCCGTCAGCAGGGAGCGTGGGCAAACATTCCGCCGAAACGAAATCGGAAAGACCCAATCCGCTTCAGCCCGTATCCGTATCGCGCGCGCAACCTGATCGAACGGTTCTTCAACAAGATCAAGCAATGTCGTCGTGTCGCAACCCGGTACGACAAACTCGCGGCCAACTATCTGGCGTTTATCAAACTCGCGTCAATCCGAATTTGGTTGCGTGCTAACGAGTCCACGCCCTAGTGCGCACTAAGTTTGTCAGGAGTCTCGCCGAGCAATTCGAGCACCCGCTCGCCCCCCGCCATCTGCGGGTTGGAGGGATCGAAGCCCTCCGCCTGCTCACGTGTCGTAATGAGCTGCCGCGCCAGCGCGAAGGCCTCCGGCAGCGACCGGGTCTTGGTCAACGCCTGATCGAAGAAAGCGTCGCCAAAATACGTCCATTTCGCTCCGTCGCGACAGCCGAACGAGGCGTGATTGTCATCGGCCGCGGTGATGACCAGCGTATCGGGTTCGGCCAAGGCGTCGGCGAACACGCCGGCGTAGCAGGCCGAAACGATGACGACGCTAAGCCGCGCCCCGCTCTCGCGCAGCATCGTGCGCAGTTCGATCGGGGTGATGAACGATCTGCCCTGCGGGGTCGCGACGCCGATCCCCTCCTGATCGCCATGCGAGGTGAGGATCAGGAACAGCAGGTCGCGGTCGGGGTCCATTTTCGCGCCGAGCTCGGCGAGCGTTGCGCGCAGGTTCGCTTCGGTCGCCTCGCCGCTGCGCGTCGTGTTGGCGCGCACGATCACCTTGTCCGCCGGACCGAACTGGCGCGCGACGATGCGCGCCGCGCCCTCCGCCTCGCTGGCAAAGACGCTCTGCTCGCCCCACAGGCCGAAGGCGACGACATCGACCTTGCCTGGCGCCGCCTGCGCCAGGGTCGCGGCAAGCGCCAGCGTCAGCGCCAAACCACCGCTCCAGAGCCTCATGGCACGCCCGGCGATTGACTTCATGCCCGTCTTTCTAGCGCCAAGCGCCAGCAAGGGTAACCCGGTCCGCCCTCATTGCGTTCCCGCTCTCCTCACTTTGCCTCGCCGAGGGCGCTGATCACCAGCGGCGTCAGACGCGAAGCGAGCAGGCGATGTCCCCCCGGCGTCAAATGGATGCCGTCGGCCTGGATGTCCTGGGGCGGCATGTCGTAATTGCTATGAAGATCGACGATCGCGACGCCGCGCGCGCTGAGCTTCGCCCTCATCGTCGCAAAATCGTCCGCGTCCGTGGCGAGGGGGACGTGCAGGCGCGCATCGTTCCACATGCCGCCGCCGACATCGAGAATGACGACCCGGGTTCCCGCTGGCGTCGCCTGGTCGATGCGGGCGAGCATCTGCTGGCTGCCGTCGCCCGAGACGCCGGCGTTGATCACCGTGACCGGGTAGCCCTTCGCGCGCAACATCGCTTCGAGCTGCGCGGGAAAGGCTTCGCTCAGGCTGACGCCGCGCCCAGCGACATTGCTGGCGCCGAACGCGACCACCTGCGCCTCGGCCGGCGCCAGACGGGCGCCGATCAGGAAAACGCAGAGCGAAACGATCGCAACGATCCACCGCATCGACATCGCCGCCTTTCCCGCCCCGTCTTACGATCCGGCGATCTTCTCCGCGCTCGCCAGCCATTGCCGTTCAGTGGCGCGCACATGGGCGGGCGCCCGGCGCAGCGAACGCACCACATCCTGCGCGATCTCGCGCGCCTCCCCCTCGCGGCCGAGCCGCTGCAGCAATTGCGCCTGACGCACGCTCGGCTCGACGCCGGGGTAGTGCTGGCTCGCGGCGCCATAGCTGGCGATCGCTTCGTCGTTGCGCCCCGCCCCTTCGAGCGCGATCGCGCGCACCAGATCGGCCTCCGGCGTTTCGTAGCTCGGCCAGAGCCGCTTGAGTTCGGCGAACGTCGCGACCGCCGCCCCCGCGTCGCCCAGTCCGAGCTCAGCGCGCGCCTTGCCCAGCATGAAACTGGGCTCGTCGCCGAGCGGCATCGCCAGAATGGCGTTATATTGCGCGAGCGCCTCATCGAACTTGCCCAGCGCCAGGCATTCCTCGGCCAAGGCCGAGCGATTGGCGATCGTGTCGACCACCGTCAGTTGATCCTGCAGGTCCCGGTAGCGTCGGCCCGGATCGAGCGCGCTGGCGAAGCGCCCACGCGCCCGGCGCGCCCCGCGCGAGCCGAACCATTCGGGAACCAGCTCGACCACGATATAGGCGAGCGCGCCGATCCCCGGCAGGAACAGGATGATGTAGCCCCAGGGCATGAAGCGCCCGGTGCGGGCCGCGTGCACGATCAACGCGATGTCGAGCACGACAATGAGAATTCCGCTATGCAATCGACTGGCTCCCGGCGGCAGAACCCGCAGGCTAGGACAGGAATATGGCGGCAAGGCTTAGTCGTTTCGCCGCCCGTTTGTCCAATTCCCGGCGTCGCTCGCGGGTCATCCTCCTCCTTCGAGACGCCTGCTGCGCAGGCTCCTCAGGATGAGGACGGTCGGGGGCTGGCGCGCTCGCCTCCTTCCCTCATCCCTGAGGAGCGCCGCGCAAACGGCGCGCTCGCCCCCTTCCCTCATCCTGAGGAGCGCCGCGCAAGCGGCGCGTCTCGAAGGACGAGGGAAGGGCTGGCGATCGCCCTACCCCGCCTCCAGCAACCGCGCCGCCTCGTCGCGCTCGAAGAGATAAAGCAGCAGGCGCAAAGCGCGATTGGCTTCGCCGCTTAAGCTCGCGTTGGCCGCCAGCGCCGCCTCCGCCTGCCGTCGCGCCAGCGACAGAAGCGCGCCATGGATTTCAAGTCTGGCGAGGCGAAAACCGGGCGCGCCGGACTGGCGTGACCCGAGCACCTCGCCCTCCCCGCGCAGCCGCAGGTCCTCCTCGGCGATGCGGAAGCCGTCTTCGCTCTCGCGCAGGATTTCGAGCCGCGCCCGGGCCGCTTCGCCGAGCGGACCTTTGTAGAGCAGCAGGCAGGACGAGCGGGCGGCGCCCCGCCCGACCCGGCCGCGCAATTGGTGCAATTGCGCGAGGCCGAAGCGCTCGGCGTGCTCGATCACCATGATGGTCGCCTCCGCCACATCGACGCCGACTTCGACCACGGTGGTCGCGACCAGCGCCTTCGTCTCGCCGCGCTGGAAACGCTCCATCGCGGCGTCCTTTTCCGGCCCCTTCATGCGGCCGTGGACGAGGCCGACCGCGTCGCCGAAGAAATGGCGCAGCGACTCGGCGCGCGCTTCGGCCGCGGCGACATCGAGCGCTTCGCTCTCTTCGACCAGCGGGCAGATCCAATAGGCGCGCTGTCCGCCCGCAATCGCCCGCCCGACCCCGGCGACGACCTCCTCGAGGCGATCGAGCGGAATGACGCGCGTGTCGATCGGCTGGCGGCCGGGCGGCTTCTCGTGCAGCGCCGAGACGTCCATGTCGCCAAAAAAGGCCAGCACCAGCGTGCGCGGGATCGGCGTCGCGGTCATCACCAGCAAATCGACCGCCTCGCCCTTGCCGGTGAGCGCGAGGCGCTGATGGACGCCGAAGCGATGCTGCTCGTCGACGACGGCAAGGCCGAGATCGCGGAAGACGACGCTCTCCTGAAACAGCGCGTGGGTGCCGACGACGAGGTCGATCTCGCCCGCGGCGAGCGCCGCCATCGCCTGACGCCGCTCCGCGGCTTTGTCGCGCCCGGTGGTTAAGGCGATGCGCAGGCCGGCAGCCTCGGCGAGCGGGCGCATGCGCTCGAAATGCTGGCGGGCGAGAATTTCGGTCGGCGCCATCAGCGCCGCTTGTCGCCCCGCCTCAATCACATCGGCCATCGCCAGCAGCGCGACGATGGTCTTGCCCGAGCCGACGTCGCCCTGCAGCAGGCGCAGCATACGCTTGGGCTCGGCGAGATCGGCGCGGATTTCGCTCAAAGCTCTGGCCTGCGCGCCGGTCAGCGCAAACGGCAGCGCGTCCAGAATTCGTTGCGCCAGCTTGCCCGCGCTGACGTGCGGGCGGCCGGCGACGACGCGCATGCGGGCGCGGATCAGCAGCAGCGCGAGCTGATTGGCCAGCAACTCGTCATAGGCGAGCCGGGTCGCGGCGCGGCCCGCGGGGTCGATGTCGGCCGGCGTCGCGGGCTCATGCAGCGCGTGCAGCGCGTCGGCGAAGCTCGGCGCTTGCAGGCGGCTGAGGTCGGCGGGGTCGATCCATTCGGGCAGCTTCGGGAGCCGCGCCAGCGCGGCTTGCGTGGCCTTGGCGACGGTGCGCGGAAACAGCCCTTCGGTCAGGCCGTAGACCGGCTCGACCGCCGGCATTTTGGCCAGTTCTTCGGCGTCCATCACCCGGTCGGGATGGACCATCTGCAACCGGCCGTCCCACATTTCGAGCTTGCCGGAAACCCAACGCGTCGCGCCGAGCGGCAGGCGCTTCTTGATCCACTCGAAATTGGCGAGAAAGAACACGAGTTCGACATCGCCGGTCTCGTCCTCGACCAGCACCTTGTACGGCGCCTTGGAGCGCGGGCTGGGCGGCGGGCGATGCTCGACGACCCGCACTTCGAGCGTCGCAATCGCCTCGCGCGCCGCATCGACAATCTTCGGCCGGGCGCGCCGGTCGATCACCGCGTGCGGCAGATGGAACAGCACATCGACGACGCGGGCGCCTTGAGGGCGGTCGAGGAGCTTGTCGATCAGCTTGGCGTATTTCGGCCCGACGCCCGGGAGCGTTGCGGCCGGGGCGAACAGCGGGTCGAGCAAGGCCGGGCGCATGGGTGGTTTATACAGGCGGGGGTGCGCGGTGGGGAAGGCGCGCGGCGCAACGCAACAAGGAGGGCGCGGAGGAGGATTCGAAGAGGTGGTTCCCGTCCACGGCGACGGCGCGATGCGGTTGAAGAGCGGCATAACCTTGCCAATTCGTTCGCTATATGTTCTACTGTATTTCAGAATTTTATGTAGACGCGAGCCGGGTGAGATGTCTTTCGCGCGCTATTTCCGGCTCCGCCCCGGGCAAATTGAGTGCGACACCGCTGGGATGCGGGTCGGCGGCGTTGCGCTGCTCGCGCGCGGCGCGGATGGTTGCTGGAAAAGGCGCGACGCGCGCAATGTCAACCGTGAGCTCTCCGAGCTCTATGGCTTTCCGCTCGACCTCACCTCCATTTGCAGTGGCGTCGATGCCGTCGGCGCCGCCTTGGAAAACGGCGAGCTCGCTCGCGCCCAAATCGCCACATTGCTGCTACGGCTTCCAGACCCTCCTGGAGCCGAAGCGACAGCGGTCGACGTCCTGGAAAAGCGGAGTCTCGCGCTCGACCTCATTGCCTGCGGGCTACTGAAGGCGGAACTCCGAGTGGGACGACAAGCACCCACGAACCGGCGCTCCGCCGAATCCGGGCTGGTTCGCGCCAACATCTGGCGAGCCAGACACTGAAGGGCCGAACGCCGGCTCAAGCTCCACTGCGGGCGCGTCGTCGCGTGGCGGGGCGGCGCCGGCCTTCCTCCCGGCCGTGCCAATCGCCGGCGCTGATTCGTTGCTCGCCGAAGACTTGTCAGCGACCGCCTTGCGCGGGCTGGCGATGTTGGCCGCCCGCGTGTCGGCTGCGACGATCTTGTTCAACGCGATCTTCGTGCCAAGCAACAATCGGCTCGTCGAAGAGGGCCGCATCCCCGGCCGTCCCGACATCGCCTATCGTTGGGCGCACGATGAGACCGCAACTGCGGTGACCATCAAAGTTCTTATCGACGGGCAGTGGCGAACCCTTGCCGTCGGCGGCGCGCCGCCAAACGGCGTCATCTACGACCGCAATGGCCGAGCCGTCGCGAGGGTGGTCAGCGGTCCGGATGGGCGACAGACCCTAGTCGCCACGGTCGAAGCACTTGATCGCGCGGTCGCCGACCTGCGACGCAAGGATGGCGAGCCAGTCACCGCGCCAATTGCCGAGGATCATGAGCCGAAACTCTGCCCCGACCCGACACCTGAGCCGAAGACGACGGAATCGGCGAACGCCATCGCCTACCAGGAATACGTTAGCGGGTTGCCTTACGGTTGGGCCATCGATGTCGGGGACGTCATGTTCGACGGTTGCGATGAGTCAACTGGAAACCTCCTCGACGCGAAGGCGAACATGGATTTCATGTTTGATGGCGACGACAAGCTATATGATTGGGTCTATCCGCAGAACAACCCGAGGCTCCAGATGATAGCGCAGGCGGCCACCGCTGCCGCGGCCGGTCGTGCGGTCGTCTGGCATGCGCAAACCGAGAAAACGTATCGAGGATTGAAGGCGATTGCGGACGACTTGGAGTTTGAAAATCTGTCGGTCGATTTCGATCCGAACTGAGCCGAGGCGTTTGATGACGAAGCTGGACCTCAACCTTTGGTGGGAGCCGCGCGACCCGGCGCAAGCCGACGACGCGCGCCGGCTCTCGCGCTTCGTCAGCGGCCTGCCGGACTTCGACCCCATTTATCGAAGCTGGCTGGCGTCGCCGACGACCAAGAAGAAGACGGTTCCGGTCCCGCTCGGCGAGGCGAAGGCGAAGCAGCTTTTGATCGACACTCTTGGGCGATATGACGCCCCGCCCGCCCCTTGGCCAGAGCTCGGGAGCTTTGTCGCGGGAGGCCACGCGGGGCCTGCGCCCTATGATTTTCGCAAGTCGAGCTACGCCGACACCGATTGCCATCTCGGCGCCTTCGGCCCGCAGCCCTCCGCCCATCCGAACTACGTCTTCATGCGGCTCTCGGAGTTGCGGCCCTCCACAGGTCGGCCGTGGCGAGCCTCCGAGCTGCGGCCGTTGATGAGGTTCGCGCGTGACGTGTGGAACCCGGCTGCAATGTGCGCAATGTTTTCGTTTTACAGTCCGCCCACGGTCGTCGATCCGAAGCGGACTGCGATGCTAGCGCCCTATGCTCGCGCTCGCCCCAAGATCGCAGATTCAATTGTGGCTGCTGCCGAGCGACCGCTCCGACCCCGGATCGGCTGGATCACTTATCTGCCGTCCGATCTCGCCGCGCGGGCGAAATATCCCGCCGACATCGAGGTGGAATCCCTCGCCGACGGGGCCGCGCTGGTCACGCTGTGCGAGGAGCCGTTCGGCAAGACCGACGCCGAAGGCCTGACGCGGCTGCATGCGCTTGAGGCGGCGCTGCGACCAATTCAGAGTTGAGCGTTAGCGCCCCCCTAGGAAGAACGCCCGCCCCCTCACATCGGCGGCACAACCCCGTCCACCCCCACGTTGATCAAGCGCGCCGCAAGGGCGCCGCTGTCACTCGCCACGGCGCGGGCCATAATCGCTGCGCCGACCTTGAGGTCAGCGGGCACGCCGAGTTGGATGGCGACGATCGGCGTTGCGGAATCGATCGCGATCGTCTGCTGCCCGCCTTTGTAGGCCACCACGATCTGTGGGCCGGCGACTTGCTCGACCCGCGCCTGGATCGCGCCGTTGGTCATGCTGCTGCCGGGCGCGAGGTCGAATGGGCGGGTGCCTTCGCCCTGGCCGCGCAACGCCTCGGGGAAGATATGGACCTCGAGCGCTTTGAGGGTTCCGTTGTCGCCTGGCATCGCCGCCGCGCCAACGAAAGCGCCGGGCTTGATGTCGGCGAGGCTCGCGGCGACGAGACGCGCGATCCGGGTTTCACTGGTGAGGCTGAGCGTCTTTTCTTCGCCCTCGCGGGTGCGCATCGTCAGGCTCGTCCCGTCGGACGCGACGCTCTCGATGACGCCGCGTAAAGTCGGCGGCGGCGCCGCAAAGGCGGAAGCGGCGAAGGCGAGCAGGATGGCGGCGGCGAGCGGGGCTCTCATGGAGGTCTCCGAGCGAGGGGAGCAAGGGGTCGCGTCAGACTAGTGAGAATTGCGGGACTGACCACGCACACTTGCGCGAGGTCCGCCGCGCGAGGCTGGCCTTGCCCACCCGCCCCGCACGTGGCAAGCGAACGGCCATGAGCCAAACCACGGACCTGACAGCCAAGCCGCGGCGCCGCGCGTTTCTTTCGTCTCGCTCGGCTGCCCCAAGGCGCTGGTCGATAGCGAGCGCATCCTCACGCAATTGCGCGCGGAGGGCTACGAACTCGCCAAGAGCCACGCCGGCGCCGACGCGGTGATCGTCAACACCTGCGGCTTTCTCGACAGCGCCAAGAAGGAATCGCTGGCGGCGATCGGCGCGGCGATGGCCGAGAACGGCACGGTGATCGTCACCGGCTGCATGGGGGCCGAGCCCGAGCAGATCCGCGAAGCCTATCCGAACGTCGCGGCGATCACCGGGCCGCAGGCCTATGAGAGCGTGATGGCGGCGGTGCGCGCCGCCGCGCCGGCGCCCCATGACCCGTTCATCGACCTGATCCCCGAGCAGGGCGTCAAACTGACGCCGCGCCACTACGCTTATCTCAAGATTTCAGAAGGCTGCGACAACCGTTGCACCTTCTGCATCATCCCGAAGCTGCGCGGCGACCTCGTCTCGCGGCCGGCCGCCGAGGTGCTGCGCGAAGCCGAGAAGCTGGTGAAGGCCGGCGTCAAGGAACTGCTGGTGATCTCGCAGGACACCAGCGCCTATGGCCTCGACCTGCGCTATGCGCCGAGCCTGTGGCGCGAGCGCGAAGTCGCGGCGCGCTTCCTCGATCTGACGCGCGAACTTGGCACGCTCGGCGCCTGGGTGCGGCTGCACTACGTCTATCCCTACCCGCATGTCGACGAGGTCATCGCGCTGATGAACGGCGGCAATGTGCTGCCCTATATCGACGTGCCGTTCCAGCACGCTTCGCCCGCCGTGCTGAAGGCGATGAGGCGGCCGGGCAATCAGGAAAAGACGCTGGAGCGCATCCGCGCCTGGCGCGCGATCTGCCCCGATCTGACGATCCGCTCGACCTTCATCGTCGGCTTCCCCGGCGAGACGGAGGAGGATTTCCGCCTGCTGCTCGACTGGCTCGACGAAGCCAAGCTCGACCGTGTCGGCGCGTTCAAATACGAGCCGGTCGCGGGCGCGCGCGCCAACGATCTCGGGCTGCCGCAGGTCGCCCGACGAGATCAAGGAGAGCCGCTGGAAGCGCTTCATGGAGCGCGCCCAGACGATCAGCGCCAAAAAGCTGGCGGCGAAGGTCGGCAAGCGGCTCGACGTGATCGTCGACGAAGGCGGCGTCGGCCTCGCCAAGGGCCGCATCGAAGGGCGACGCGCCGGGCATCGACGGCGCCGTCCACATCGCAACCCGCCGCCCCTTGCGCGCCGGCGACATCGTCAGCGTCAAGGTCGACCGGGCCGACCCCTACGATCTGTGGGCGAGCGCAGTTTAGCGTCGCCGTTCACCCTTCCGACACCAAGCTCGCAGCGCAACGGCGAAAATAACCTTTCGACAACACGAACCAGCGAAATTCCCCGCTAGGACGGACGCTTCCTTTCCCGCCGAAGCACCCGTCCGCTCGTAGGGGCGTGTGTGAGCATGAGTTCGCAATCCGCGGAGGTCCAGACATTCGGCAAACGCGGCGTTCGGCGCCCGGGCCCGCCGCCGCGTGCCGAGGCCAAGCCGATCGAGGCCGTTGCGCCGGAGCCAGAAAGCGACGCGCCTTCGGACGTGCAAAGGCTGCTCGGCGGCGTTCCCCTCCTGACGTTCGCCGTGATGACGGGGCTGATGCTGTGCTTCGGGCTCGAACAGGTTTTCGCGTTCGACATTGGGCCGGGCGCGGCGCCGAGCCCCGAATCCCTCACCGCCTTGGGCGCCGCCAGCTTTGAGAATGCGATCGCCTCGGGCCAGATCTGGCGACTGTTCCTCGCGCCGCTGCTGCACGCGAGCTCCAGCCATTTCCTCGGCAATTGCCTCGCCTTTGCCCTGGTCGGCTTCCTGCTCGAGCCGATCATCGGCCGGGGCTGGTTCGCCCTGATTTTCGCCGCCAGCGCGCTTGGCGGCGTCGCCGGATCGATGATCGGCAACCCGCCGTCATTGTCGACGGTCGGAGCGTCGGGCGCGATCACCGGCCTGATCGCCGCGGCGTTCGTGATGAGCTTCCATGCCCGCACCGATGCGGGCGACGCCAGGAAGATGCGGCGGCGCGCGCTGTTCTTCGGCGTGCCGGCGCTGCTGCCGCTGTTTCTCGGCGCGAGGGGACACACCGACTATCACGCGCATCTCGGCGGCGCGATCGTCGGCGCGGCGATCGCCGCCTTCCTCATGGCGACGTGGGACGGGACGTCTTTCCGCCCGCGCTGGGCGCGCCCGGCGGCCCGCGTGTCGGCGGCGACGCTGGCGGCCTCGATCCTAAGCTGCGCGTTCATTCCGCTGCATTTTGGCGAGCAGGCCGCGCTGGCTCAAACCCTCATTCCCGAGGCGGTGGCGGCTGAGCCCGACGCGCTACTGACGCGGCGCTCCGAGGAGTTGATGTCGCGCTATCCCGAAGACCCGCGCGCCTATCTGGTGAGAGCCTCGGCTCTGTCAGAATCTCGTCGCCTGAGCGAGGCCGAGACCATGCTGCGCCAGGCGATGGCGATGCCCTGGCCTGCGCGCCCCTGGGCGGAAACGCAGATGCACCAGCGCGCGCAAGGGATATTGGCGGTCCTGCTCGTCTATGATCATAACCGTTCGGAGGCGGTCGATCTGGCCCGCGACCTCTGCCGCGATCGCTCGCAGCCCGACCTCACGCTCATGCTGACCAAAGCGAAGCTGTGCGTGGAGTGACTCACCGCGCGGCAAAACCCGAGACGACCGAGACCACCTGCCCGTCGAGGCCGTTGAAGCCGTGGTGCGCGAAGGCTTCGCAAGGATCGCCCTCGGTCTCGCCGCCGTCGAGCCACACCACGCGCGCCCTGCCCCCGGCCCAGTCGGCGAACGGCTTGACGCCATCGGGCGAGGTCTTGCGGCATTCGTCGTGGCGATGGTGGACGACCAGCGTCGGGGGCAAGGCGTCGGGCGAGCCGACGATCCTTATGACGTTGTCGCTGTCGCCCGAGGCGTCGCTGAGAAAGCCCGAGGTCAGCACCAGACGCGCCGGGCGCGCGCCCGCCGCAATGCCGCGCGCCGCGCGCTGGGTGCCGCGGCTGGTGCCAACCAGGGTCACGTGGCCGTACTGCTCCATGTATTGCACCGCCGCTGCGACGTCGACGCAGCAGTCGGGCACCAGGACGGCAAAGCCGCGCGCCGCATAGGCTGCGCGGGTGCGCACGAGCTGGTTGCCTTCGTGGGCGATCGCGCCGTCGGGGCCGACGCCGATATAGCCGTCGCCACCCGCCAGCAGAACGATGCCGCCATGGGGATGGGGCGAGGTCAGCAGGGCGGCCTGTACGCCCCCGACCTGGACCGTGGTCGCCGTCACCCCAGCGGCCGAGGAGGATTGCGCGCCGAGCGCGAGGGCGAACAACAACGCCAATGCGGCCAAAAGCCGCGTGCCGGTGGTGACCATGAAGCCTCCCCTGAGCGGCTCGCGCCGCCCCGAAAGGCGGTCACGCTAACGCCGACCGCGCAAACCGGTCAATCGCCGGCGTAACTCTTCTCCCCTTGCGACAGAGGGGATTTCTAGGCAATTCACAGGGCGCCGAGGCGCCAAAAATTTCCTCCTCGCCGAATCGTCCTCGATCCTCTAAGGCTCAAATCCCATGGCGCGGTACATCTTCATCACCGGCGGCGTGGTCTCCTCGCTTGGCAAGGGTCTCGCTTCAGCAGCGCTCGGCGCGTTGCTGCAGGCGCGCGGCTATTCGGTGCGGCTGCGCAAGCTCGATCCCTATCTCAATGTCGATCCGGGCACGATGAGCCCGACCCAGCACGGCGAAGTGTTCGTCACCGACGACGGCGCCGAGACCGACCTTGACCTCGGCCATTACGAGCGCTTCACCGGCCGCAGCGCCAACCGCCAGGACAACGTCACCAGCGGGCGCATCTATCAGGAGCTGATCGCCCGCGAGCGCCACGGCGACTTTCTCGGCGCGACGGTGCAGGTCATTCCGCACGTCACCAATTCGATCAAGGACTTCATTCTCGAGGGCAACGAGGGCGTCGACTTCGTGCTGGTGGAGATCGGCGGCACGGTCGGCGACATCGAGGGCCTGCCGTTCTTCGAGGCGATCCGCCAGCTCGGCAACGAATTGCCGCGCGGCCATGTCGTCTACATTCACCTGACGCTGCTGCCCTTCATTCCGACCGCCGGCGAACTCAAGACCAAGCCGACCCAGCACTCGGTCAAGGAACTGCGCTCGATCGGCATCCAGCCCGACATCCTGCTGTGCCGCTCGGACCGCGAAATCCCGCGCGAGGAGCGGCGCAAGCTCGGCCTGTTCTGCAACGTGCGCGAGAGCGCGGTGATCGAGGCGCGCGACGTCTCTTCGATCTACGACGTGCCGGCCGCCTATCACGCCGCCGGGCTCGATCGCGAGGTGCTCGCCGCCTTCGGCATCGAACCGGCGCCCAAGCCCAACATGAAGCGCTGGGAAGCGGTGACGCGCGCCTACCACAATCCTGAAGGCGAGGTGACGATCGCCATCGTCGGCAAATACACCGGCCTCAAGGACGCCTACAAATCGCTGATCGAAGCGCTCACCCATGGCGGCATGGCCAACAAGGTGCGCGTAGAACTCGATTGGATCGAAAGCGAGACGTTCGAGAGCGGCGATCCCGCGCCCCGGCTCGAAGGCGTCAACGGCATTCTGGTGCCGGGCGGCTTCGGCCAGCGCGGCGCCGAGGGCAAGATTCTCGCCGCCAAGTTCGCGCGGGAGCGCAACGTTCCCTATTTCGGCATTTGCTTTGGCATGCAGATGGCGGTGATCGAAGCCTGCCGCACATTGGTCGGCCTGCCTCACGCCAACTCGACCGAATTCGGCCCGACCGACGAGCCGGCGATCGGCCTGATGACCGAATGGATGCGCGGCAACGAGCTCGAGCGCCGCCAGGCGGCCGGCGCGCTCGGCGGCACGATGCGGCTGGGCGCCTACAAAGCCGAGCTCGCGCCGGGCTCGCGCATCGCCGGCATCTACGACGCGAGCGAAATCTCCGAGCGCCATCGCCACCGCTACGAGGTCAACACCGCCTATCGCGCGCGGCTGGAGGAAAAGGGCCTCCTCTTCGCCGGCATGTCGCCCGACGGCCTCTTGCCCGAGACGGTGGAAATTCCCACCCACCCCTGGTTCATCGGCGTGCAGTTCCACCCCGAACTCAAATCGCGCCCCTTCGAGCCGCATCCGCTGTTCGCCAGCTTCATCGAAGCGGCCAAGGCGCAGAGCCGGCTGGTGTGACGCGGCCCTGCCCTAGCGATCGAGGATCTCGCGTATTTTTTTGGCGAGCTTGTCGATTGGATAGGGCTTGACCATCAGATCGACGCCGCGATCAAGAACGCCCCCATGCACGATCGCATTCTGGGTGTAGCCAGTCGCGAAAAGCACCTTCAACTGCGGCCTCAGCTCCCGCGCCGCATCCACGAGTTGGCGTCCGTTCATTTCCGGCATGACGACGTCGGTGAAAAGCATATCAACCGGCCCGTCCTCGGAGAAATGGCGCAACGCGCTCGCGGCGTTTGAAAAGGCGACGACCTGATAGCCAAGCTCGACGAGCATATCGACGGCGACCCGCCTCACGGAATCATCATCCTCCACGACCACGATCGTTTCGCCGCGCGAACCTAGCGGCGCCGAGGTCTCGAAGGATGGCCCGCTCTCTTGTAGCTCGTCGCCCGACTGGCGCGGAAGATAGATCTTCATTGTCGTGCCGTGCCCCGGCTCCGAATAGACTTTGATGTGCCCGCCAGATTGGCGCACGAAGCCGTAAACCTGGCTCAGGCCAAGGCCGGTTCCCTTTCCAGGCGGCTTGGTAGTGAAGAAAGGATCAAATATCCGGTCTTTGATCTCGGGGGCGACGCCCAGACCGGTGTCGGATATGGCGATGAGAACATATTGGCCTGGCGGGATGCCAATGTGCCGGGCGGCGTATTCCTCGTCGAGATAGGCGTTATTCGTCTCAATGGTGAGCTTGCCGCCATTGGGCATCGCGTCGCGCGCATTCACGGCGAGATTGACGATCGCATTCTCAAGTTGCGCCGGGTCGGCCCGCGTGCGCCAGAGGCCGGCGCCGAGGACTGTCTCAAGCTGCACGGTTTCACCGAGAGAGCGGTGCAACAACTCGGCCATTCCCGCGACCATGCGATTGGGGTCGATCGTTTGGGGCGACAGCGGCTGCTGACGCGAGAAAGCGAGCAGCCGATGGACCGAGGTCGCCGCGCGTTCGACTGCTTGCCTGGCGGAATCGAGGAACCGTTGAGGATCGCCATCCTTTTTCGTCATGTGACGTTTGGCGAGCTCGATGCTGCTCGCAATCACCGCGAGCATATTATTAAAGTCATGCGCCAACCCGCCAGTCAGTTGGCCGATCGCTTCCATTTTTTGCGATTGCCGCAGCTGTTCCGCGAGTTTCATGTTGCTTTGCGCTTCCGCCGACAAAGCGAGATTGGTCGCGTGCAACTCGTCTCTGGCTGCCGCGATTTCCTTCAGCTGTCGCTGCAGCCGGCCAATCGACGCGGCGCCGACGGCGAGCGCCGTCAGGATTGCTGCAATCGCACCGAAGCGTAGAATGTCGCCCTCCGAGCGCACGGCGTCCACCCTGGCGTCGATCTTTTGCCGCTGGTGCAAGGTCAGCGCTTCAACGCGGCTTTGGATCTGGTCCATGGTCGCCTTGCCGGCGCCAGAATTCACCAGCGCCAGAGCGTCATCGGCTCTGTTCGCGTCATGCAGTTCTATGGTGGCGCCAAGCTCCGTGAGCTTCTGGTCCACCAGCTTTTCCAGATCCTCAAGCGCGCCGGGGTCGAGTTTGTCGTCGAGGTCTCGCAGCGCCTTCAAATCCACCCCGATGTGCGCGATCGCCAACCGGTAGGGCTCGAGATACGATCCGCTGGAGGTCAGCAAATATCCGCGCTGGCCCGTCTCCGCGTCCAGTAAATCCGTGTTGATTGTCGCCAGGGCGCTTCTTTGCTGAATCGATCGCTGGAGGTCGTCGAAGAGCCGCGACTGTTGATTTGTGAAAACAAGAATGGCGACCATCAAGGCGACCAGGACGGCAAATCCGATATAGGCCGACCTCGTTCCAGCGACGGATAGGAACCTAGGCTGCATTGAACACTCCGCCTATTCGCACTGGAGCTATCTGCCGCGACTCTCGATAGTGGCCGGTTGAGATTTGAGTTCAGGTCTAAACTGCAACAGAACGAGGAACCAGGGCCCGCGCGAAAGCCGTTGGCCCCTTTGTCGTCAATCTAGCGCCAAACGTATAGGGGCGGAAAACCGAACCGGCTAAGGCGCAGAGTCGGCTGGCGGGACGCGGCCGTTGGCGGCGGCGCTTTGCATTTGCTAAAGGAAGCGTCCCTCTCCCGTTCGCGGGAGAAGGCGGCGCCATAGGGCGTTCGTCAGAGCGCCCGTCCTTGGACGGGCTATGGCGCCGGATGAGGGTATTCGACACCCCCTCACCCCAGCCCTCTCCCGCAGGCGGGAGAGGGGGCGAGGGAAGGATGGCCGAGTGGTTTAAGGCAGCGGTCTTGAAAACCGCCGTGGGCGCAAGTCCACCGTGAGTTCGAATCTCACTCCTTCCGCCAACTTCTCGTCCCGTCAGCGGAACACGCGGCGCGCCAGGCCGGCGACGACCTGAAACGGCTCGATCTTCTCGACTTCGGGGCTGTAGCGGCCGGAATAGACGGTGCGGATCATCGCGGCGCGCGCCGCGAAGCCGTCTTCAACCGCCAAGGCGAAATCATTTGCGCCGGCGCGCACGATGACGGCGCGAATGCTCTCGCCGCCGAGGACCAGCGTCGTCTCGACGCCGACGGCGACCGGCGAACTGCCGCCTAGTCGCATGCCGCCGGTGGAAATGTCCTCGACGGGAAACTCCAACGTTAGCCCATCGACAATCAACCGCGCCCGGTCACGCCCGTTGAACCGCTCCGATTTGCGAAAGCGCGGCTGCTCGATGCAGACGAGGCAGGCAAGCGTCAGCACGAGGATGTTGTACCAGCTCCAGAACAGCGGCAGCGAGGCGGCCGTCTGCAGATCGCGATACGGGTCGAACAGAAACGCGCGGCAGACGCCGGCGATCGTCAGGATGAGATAGGTGAGGAAAATCGCCAACAGCGGCGTCTGCACCATGCGCTTGCTGCGGTCGCCGCCCTTGGCGGTGACGACGAATTTCTGCCCCGTCGGCTTGGTCAGCCCCTGGTAGACCGCTTTGACGATGTCGGTCGCCGCCAGCATATGGCTGAGATCGCCCATGATCGGCAGCGCGCGCAATTCAGAGAGCCAAGCGATGGCCGCCATCTGCACGACGAAATAGGGCAGAAAATTCGCCAGCGTGTCGACGACTGTCGCGTGCACCGCCTGGATGTCGAACAACAGATAGGCGATCGGGATCATCAGCCCCAGCAGGCGATAGAAATGCGTCGCCGACCAATGCAGGAAGGTTTCCGTCAGGATCAGACGATCCACGATGTTTAGGCCATTGCCCGGACGCCACGGACTGCTGCGCCCGACGCAGATCTGCATGAAGCCCAGACACCAGCGGCTGCGCTGGACGATATATTCTTTGAGGCCCTCTGGCGCGAGGCCGAGCGACAGGCGCTCGTTGAGATAAACGGTGCGATAGCCGATCTGACGCAGGCGCAGAGTCAGCAAATAATCCTCGGTCACTGAGTCGGTCGGGAACCCCCCGAGCCGCATCAGGGGCGCAAAGCGTACGATCGACGATGTGCCGCAGCAGAAGGCGGCGTTCCATGCGTCCTTTGAGGCCATGATCACATCGAAGAAATAGCGCTGCTCGTCGGGCCACACTTTCGCCAGCGACAGATTCGACTGCATCGGATCGGGGTTGGCGAAATGTTGCGGCGTCTGCACGACCGCGACATCGTCTTCGTGAAACAGCGTCATCGCCCGAGTGAGGAACTCTGGCATCGGCACGAAATCGGCATCGAGGATCGAAATATAATCGGGCGGCGAAGCGAGCCGCGCGACGTGTTCGAGCGCGTTGTTGATGTTGCCGGCCTTGGCGTGGGCGTTGCCGACGCGAGTGAGATAGCCGCAACCCGCGCTCTCGCACATCGCCGCGAGCCATGGCCGGCGGCCGTCGTCGAGCACCCATAGGCGATAGTTGGGGTAGTCGATCGCCAGCGCGCCGACAATCGTGCGCTCGAGGATCGTCTCCTCTTCGTTATAAGTGCAGATGAAGACATCGACCAGCGGCGGGATCGGCTGCGCCGTCAACCACGCCATGTTGGCCTCGACCTCGGGCGTGCGATCGCGCACGCGCGTCAGAAAGGCGAGTGAGATCGTCGCGCCGATCAGCGCCAGCAACTCCGTGAGGGCGAAGATGAGCCCGGCAAACGCGTTGAGCGAAACCTCAAGCGGCGGCAAGGATTGCGTCCATCGCCACAGAATGTAGCGCCACATCAACGCGCCACTGATGAGAATGACGAAGGTTCGCGCCGCGACGCTCTTGCGATTGAGCCAAGGCAACGCCGCCATGCAGGCGCCCGCCGCGACCGGCCCGCACCAGGCGCTCTCCGCGATGATCGAGCCGACCGCACTCACGGCAGCGCCGGTCGCAAGACATTCAAGAGGTCGACGTGGTCGTCGTCGAAGATCACCCGCCCGGTGCGGCCGACGCCGCAATTTTGCTGGGCGCCGAGATCGGTGACGGCGACCGTGACATGATAGGTCTCGCGCAGCATCGAGCCCGGCTGAATGGCGAAATTGGCCGGCGAGCTGGTGGAGCCGGTCAGGCTGACGACGCGGCCGGGGAGATCCTTGCCGCCATCGCGCGGCCGGAACCGGGCGGATGAGCCGACTTGCAGGCGATCATAGACCGCTTCGTCGACGACGGCGGTGACCAGCGCGCCGCTGCAATCGAGAACCCGCACGAGATCCTGCCCGCGATGCACCTGTTCGCCCGGCGCGGTCAGAACTTCCCAGATGCTGCCCTTGGCCGGCGCGACGATCTCGGCGGACTCTTGCCGCGCATAGCGGGCGCGTTCATCGCTCAGCTCCGCGGCCATGCGCTCGACGCGCCGATCGTGCTCCGCGAGCCCCTGGTCGAGATCGACGACCTGCTGCTGCAGTTCGCCGGCGCGCTGCGCCGATTGCGGCCGGTCGTTGTAGCTGTCGCCGACGAAGACGCCGGCGCGCGCCGCCTCGAGCTCCACTTTCGCGGCCTCAATCTGCTTGCCGACGGCGATTTCGTTCTGAGCGGCGATGTCGGCGTCGCGCTGGGCCTGGGTGGCCTGAATCAGCGTCACGACCCCCTGCCCGGCCAGGCGCGTCGTGCGCTCCAGCGTGGCGGCGGCGTCGAGGTTGCGCACATGGGCGGCGGCGGCGTTTGCTGCCAATTCGTCGACGCGAGCCTGAAGTTGGAGAATGCGGCCTTGGGCGAATTGGCGGGTCTGATTGTTCGCGTCGGCCAGAAGGTCGCGAGCGCTCGCGAGTTTGGCGGCCAAGCGCGGACGCTCGTCGCGCAATTGTTCGAGCTGGCGCGACAGATCGTCGACCCGCGAGCGGTCGGCGCGCTGATCGATAACGCGGAACAACACGTCGCCGCGACCAAGCGCCGCGCCGACGTCCGTGCCGCCGGGGCCAGCCTGCACTTCTCCCTCGATCGGCGAACGCAGCGTGATGACGCGCGCGTTGACCACCGCTTCGACGCTCGAAGTCTGCATCAACCGTTGGACTGGCGCGTATCCCAGCACCGCGACGATAGCGAGACCGAGGGTCGTTTTAAGCAGGCGGCGAGGCGCAGGCGAGGCGGTTCCGATCTTGACCGGCGCGGCGGGCGAAGTCGCTGCGTCGCGCGGCGCCGAAGGCGCCGTCAGAGGGTCGGGGGCTGCTTGAGGATCTGGCGTATGGCGTCGCCGCCACGCCTCGGTCGCTGCGGAAACCTTGTCGGCCGCCTCAACCTCGCCGGCGAGCAATTTCTGCAATTGCGTCAGCCGTTGAAGCGCGTCCATTTGCGCCAACGCGCCGGGAAGGAACGGCTCATAAGCCGGCGCAGCGCCGTGCCCGACCGCGCTTCGGGTCGCTTCGCCCGGCCAGCGGGTCGCTTCGCGCGGCGGCTGCACGCCCTCTTCGCGCCGCAGCGCCTTGAATTCGGTCATCGCCGCTCCCCGCCGAGCGACGGCTCGAAACAAGATATCCTGGCCGCGCCGCGCGAACCGGTGGTCGCCTGCGGGCTGGCGCCATGACGGAGGGAGCGCCGATCGGGCGTTGGGGTCTGGCGGGAACGCAGGAACACAACCATGCGCAGTGATAACCTCGCTGATCGCAGATGAACTCGGTCGCGGCGGCGGATTCAATCGAGGGATCGGCGGTATAAAGGTCGCGGCAAACTCGACAATTCGAGTGAATGTTTTTAGCAGCCATAAATTAACGCCTTATTGTCGTAGTCACCGTTGCAACTAGGGAAAGCAGGCGAATAAGCGAAGGCGAACTTAGCGCCCCAACTTCTCTACACTCGGCGGACCCCGGAAGACCTGTCAGCGGGGACGAGGGGACCGGCGGTCTTGCGACGGCGGTCGAAGGGTCGCCGCGCTGTCCCATTCGGCCAAAACCGCGGTCGGCGCCGCGGCGGCCTCAAATGCGCGTGAGGGGCGCCGGCGTTGTAACAACGTCCCACTTCGCGTCGTATAGACCGTCGATAGGTTCACCGAGCAACCCTTTCCGGAGGTTCTTCCCATGGCGACGAGACGCTTTTTCCTTGGCGCTGGCGGCGCGGCCGGCCTTATGGCCGCAGCGGCGATCGCATGGCGATGGAGCCCGACCGAATCCCGCGCGGCGGAAAGCTTCGCGGTCATGCATACAGACGACGAGTGGCGCAAACTGCTGACCCCCGCGCAATACGACGTGTTGCGGCAGGCGGGCACCGAGGTTCCCTTCACCAGCCCTCTGCTTCATGAGGAACGGAAAGGAACGTTCGCCTGCGCCGGGTGCGATCAAGATGCCTTCTCCTCGACCACCAAATTCGACAGCGGCACCGGCTGGCCGAGCTTCTGGACGCCGATCGAAAAGGCGGTCATCGAAACGCGCGACGCAAGTTTCGGCATGATCAGAACCGCCGTGTCGTGCAGTCGCTGCGGCGGCCATCTCGGCCATGTCTTCGACGACGGCCCCAAACCGACCGGGCTGCGCTACTGCATGAACGGCGTCGCGATGACGTTCAAGGCCGCGAGCGCCTGATCAGAACGGATCAGAGCGCTTGACCCAAAAGGACCGAAGACAATGACCCTGATTGCGCTGGCCTTCCTCGGCGGCGTCCTGACGATTGTCAGCCCGTGCATTCTGCCGGTTCTCCCATTCGTGTTCGCAAGAGCCGGACAGCCGTTCCTACGCAGCGGCTTACCGATGCTGGTCGGCATGGCGGCGGCGTTCACGCTGGTTGCGACGCTGGCGGCGGTCGCGGGCGGCTGGGCGGTCGAAGCCAACGAGTACGGCCGGATCGCCGCGCTGACGCTGGTCGCGGTATTCGGGCTCACCCTGCTCTTCCCAAGCCTCGCCGACTACGCAGCGCGCCCGCTGGTCGCGCTCGGCTCGCGCATGTCGCAGTCGGCGGACGAAAGCGCTGAAAAGGGCGGCGGGTCGATCTGGCCCTCGCTCGTGATTGGGTTGGCGACGGGCCTCCTCTGGGCGCCCTGCGCGGGTCCCGTGCTTGGCCTCATTCTGACCGGCGCGGCGCTGCAGGGCCCGAGCGCCCAGACCTCGTTCCTGCTGCTCGCCTATGCGGCGGGCGCGGCGACGTCGCTCGCCCTCGCCCTGCTGGTCGGCGGCCAGATTTTCGCGCTGATGAAGCGTTCGCTCGGCGTCGGCGAATGGGTGCGGCGCGCGCTCGGCGTGGCGGTGCTGGCAAGCGTCGCGGCGATCGCGCTCGGCCTCGACACCGGGTTCCTCACCCAAGTCTCGCTCACCGGCACCGCCTCGCTCGAACAGGGGCTGGTCGATAAGCTCGGCGGCGGGCAGCACGTCGCGTCAAATCCGCCGATGGCCATGTCGGGCGCGGCGCCGGCGATGGCGATGAAGGCCGCTGATGCGACCGCCGCCCCCGCGATGGCGATGAAGGCCGCGGATACCGCCGCCGCGCCCGTCATGTCGATGAAGGCCGCCGATACGGCTGCCGCCCCCGCGATGGCGATGAAGGCTGCCGACGCTGGCGTTGCGCCCGTGATGTCGATGAAGGCCGCCGACACGGCCGCTGCGCCGGTCATGTCGATGAAGGCCGCCGATGCTGGCGCAGCCCCAGTCATGTCGATGAAGGCCGCCGACACTGGCGCCGCGCCCGTGATGTCGATGAAGGCCGCCGACACCGCCGCTGCGCCGGCGATGGCGATGAAGGCTGCCGCTCCGCCGGCCGAAGTCCTGCCTGACCAGGGCGCCATGCCCGCGCTGGCCGGCGCGACGCAATGGCTGAATTCGCCCCCGCTGACGGCCGACGCGCTAAAGGGCAAGGTTGTCCTCGTCGACTTCTGGACCTACTCCTGCATCAACTGCCTGCGCGAGATCCCCTACATCCGCGCCTGGGCCGAGAAATACCGCGATCAGGGGCTGGTGGTGATCGGCGTCCACGCGCCCGAGTTCGCCTTCGAGAAGTCGATCGACAATGTTCGTAAGGCGGTCGCCGACCTCAAGATCACCTACCCGGTCGCGATCGACAACGACTACGCAATCTGGCGCGCCTTCGCGAACGAATATTGGCCGGCGATCTATTTCGTCGACGCAAAGGGGCGCGTGCGCCACAATCACTTCGGCGAAGGCGACTACGACGCCTCCGAGCGCATCATCCAGCAACTGCTGGCGGAAGCTGGCGCGCAGGCGCCCGGAGGCCTGGTCGCGGTCAACGCCGCCGGCGCCGAAGCGGCGGCGGACGCGAAGGATATGCAATCGCCCGAGACCTATCTCGGCTACGATCGCGCGGCGAACTTCGCTTCACCTGGCGGCGCGGTTCCCGACGCTCCGCACGACTATGCAGTTCCCGCGAACTTAGCGCTCAACGGATGGGGGCTCTCAGGCAACTGGACGATTGGATCGGACGACGCCGTGCTTGACGACAAAGCCGGCGCCCTCGCCTTCCGCTTCCATGCCCGCGACGTGCACATGGTCCTGGGGACTCCCGCGGGCGGGACACCGGTCCGGTTCCGCGTGAAGATCGACGGCGCGGCGCCGGGCGACAATCACGGCGCGGATGTCGACGCCGATGGCGTCGGCGTCGTCACCGGACAGCGGCTCTACCAGCTCGTTCGACAAAATGACGTCGCCGGCGCCGACCACACGTTCGAGATCGAATTCCTCGATCCCGGCGTGCAGGCTTACACTTTTACGTTCGGCTAACTGGCGCCTTCCGCTAACCTGAGGAGAGAATCGATGACCCGATCGCTCGAGAGTTCCGCTTTAAGGCGCTACGTGCGCCCGGCGCTCGTCTTGGCCGCGTTCGTCGGCTTCGCGAGTTTTGGCCTGAGAATGGCGCAGCCAATGGCCGAGGAAGCGCGCCCGATCCCCGCGCCGACGCTCGACGAAGCGGCGGCCCCGCAGACCAGCGAAGTCGTGGTGCTCGCGGGCGGCTGCTTCTGGGGCGTTCAGGGCGTGTTCCAACACGTCAAGGGCGTCGTCAACGCCGAGTCGGGCTACACCGGCGGCAAACAGGCGACCGCGCATTACGAGATGGTGGGCGAGAACGACACCGGCCACGCCGAGTCGGTTCAGATCACTTTCGATCCGCGCGAGGTCTCGTATGGGCGCCTGTTGCAGATCTACTTCTCGGTCGCCCATGATCCGACCGAACTCAATCACCAGGGTCCCGACGACGGCACGCAATATCGCTCGACGATCTTCCCGACGAACGACGAGCAGGCGCGCGTCGCCAAGGCCTATATCGCCCAGCTCGACGCCGCGCATGTCTTCCCCACCGCGATCGTCACGACCATCGAGCCGGGCAAGACCTTCTATCCGGCGGAAGGCTATCATCAGAACTTCCTGACGACGCACCCGACCTATCCCTACATCGTCTACAACGATCTGCCGAAGGTCCAGAACCTGAAGCGCCTGTTCCCCGAGTCCTACCGCGCCGACCCGGTTCTGGTCGCGCTGTCGTCGAACTAAGCCGACTTAAGCGCAGCGCGCGCTCTCGCCTATTCGGCGGCGGTGCGCGCCGCCGCTGGGGCCGGCGGGACAGAAGCGAAACGCGCGCGATAGACGCCGATGTTCTCGCTCACCCGTTCGACATAGTCGCGCGTTTCGTCGAACGGAATGCGCTCGACCCAATCGACCGCATCGATCTTGCCGCCGCGCGGATCGCCGTAAGCGGCGATCCATTGCGCGACGCGCCCGGCGCCGGCGTTGTAGGCGGCGAGCGCGAGCGGCTGCGAGCCGCCCTCGTCTTCGAGCAACTGACCGAGGAATGCGGCGCCGATCTGCGCGTTGTAAGCGGGGTCGGCGAGAAGCCGGCTCGCGTCGAAGCCGACGCCGGCGCGCCGCGCGGTCGATAGCGCGGTCGAGGGCAGGATCTGCATCAGGCCCTTGGCGCCGGCGCCCGACGCGGCGGCGACAGCGAACTCGCTCTCCTGCCTCGCCACCCCGTAGACGCTCGCGAGGTCAGCCGAAACGCTGAGCGGGGTGAAGTACGGCACGCCGGAAATCGGGAAGGCCGAGGCGTCGAGCGCGAAGCCGCGCAACGTAACCGCCTTGCCGTAGGCGACATTGGCGGCGGGATCGCCGTGCGCCGCGACGATTTCACCAAGCGCGGCGAGCTGTGCCTCGTCGTTCCATTGGCCCCCCGCCGCAACCGCGAGCGAGAGCGCAATATCGTCGAGCCCGGCGGCGTAGAGCCATTCGACGACGCGGGTCGCCTCGCGACGCGCCGCGCCGTCGGCGACCGCAGCGGGGGCGCGCAGCGCGAGATCGCGCCGTCCAAGTCGCTCGCCAGCGAGCTGGCCATAATAGGCGATCGGGAACGCGGCGGCACGCTCGTAGAAGCCGCGCGCCTCGTCGGCGTGGCCAAGCGCATCGGCCGCCCGGCCCTGCCAATAGGCGGCGCGCGCGATCGACAGCGGCGTTGCAGCGATCGCGGCGGCGGCGGCGAAGCGGCGCGCCCCCTCCTCCGGCTGGCCGAGGAAACGCAAGGCGAACCAGCCGGCGTGAAAGTCGGCGTCGATCCGCGCCGGCACGCTGGTCGGCGCGGCGGCGGCGCAAAGTTCGAAGGCTTTCTGCGGCTGACCGACGTCGAGCAGCTCGCGCGCCACCATGCGCCGCTCGGTCCACCACTTGTCGGGATCGATCAGCGCCGCCGTGTCGCTGGGCGCCTGCGTCAGCAATTCGGCGGCCTCGAGCGAACGATTGGCGCGCCGCGCGTCCTGCACGCGGGCGAAAAGGAGACCGGGGTCCTGCTGCAATGCGGCGGGCACGGCGGCGATGAGCCTTTGCGGCAGCGGTCCATTCATCGCCGCAATCCGCGCCTGGGCCAGCGCAATCTCGTCGGGTCCCGCGAGCGCCGCCGCGCGCATCGCCGCGCCGGTCCGCTCGGCATAGAGCATCCGGTCGGCGCGATATTTGTGGTCGGCCTGAGTGAGCAGCGGCGCGAAGTCCTTGAGCGTCGCGGCTTCCCCCCAAGCGTCGAGATCGCTCCCGCGCCACAGCGCTTCGGCGATTCCCGTCGCCTCCTCGCGCCGCCCTGCTTCGAGATCGGCGCGGGCGAGCGCAAGCTTGCCGGCGGGGGTCGTCGGCGGGTCGGCGGCAAAGCGCGCCGCGATGGCGCTTGCAGCCGGATGGTCGGCGTAGAGGTGGGCCTCGACGACGGCGCGCAGCCAATCCTCGCCCGGCCAATGCGGGTGCGCGGGCGCGAAAGCAGCGAGGCGCTTGTCGTCAGGGTGCGGCGCGAGGCGCAGCGCCAGCCAGTCGAAGGCGGCGCGCTCAGCGGGATCGTCGACCTTGGCGGCGAGCGCGTCACCCCCGGCAAGATCGCCTTTGCGATAGAGCGCGGCAGCCGCGGCGAGCGCTGTCCCGTCGAGACCGGGGGGCGTGGCGGCGGCGAGCGGAGCTGGCTGCGGCGGGATGGCGGCGACAAACGGGACTGGCGGCGGCGGGGCCGCGACAAGCGGAACTGGCTGCGCCGGCGCGGCGCCGGGAAGCGGAACCGGCGGCGTCAGTGCAGCGGCGACGACTGGAAGCGATGGCGGCGGGGCGGCGGCGGCCGGCGTGGCGCTCGGCGGCAATTCGGGCTTGATCGACCCGACGGGCGTGAAATCGAGCCCCCGCCCCGGCGGAACGAAGGCCCGCGCCATCACCACCAACGGCGCGGCGGCGGCGCGAGCGAGTGCGGCCGGCGCGGCCGGATGCAAACGCGAACTCAACGCGGCGACAACGCGGGCGGTGGAGGACGTGTGCGCCGGGCCCGAGCCCGACTCCAGTCCTGCCGCAAACAACGCGCTCAGCCCGGCCGCTACGGCGGCCAAACGAAACACTATCATGGCGAGAGCCTCGCCAAAGATGATGCGCCAGCTTTGCTGAGCAATCGTTAACCACGGCATCGGGCCCCCTTTCGCGGGTGGCGGCGAGGGTTTATGTGTCTGGCCGGACGCGCCGAAGCCGCGCTCCTCACAAGACGAGCTGGACTGGCGAGATGGAAAAGCGGGCGAAGTTTCACGGTTCGATGCCGGCCCTGATCACGCCGTTCAAGGACGGCAAGATCGACGAGACCGCCTTCCGCGCCCACATCGACTGGCAGATCACGTCGGGCTCGCACGGCCTGGTGCCGGTCGGCACCACCGGCGAGAGCCCGACGCTCTCCCACGAAGAGCATCGCCGCCTGGTCGATATCTGCCTCGACGAAACGCGCGGGCGCGTGCCGGTGATCGCGGGCGCCGGCTCCAACAACACCAGCGAGGCGATCGACCTCGCGCGACACGCCGAGAAGGCCGGCGCCGACGCCGTGCTGGTGGTGACGCCCTACTACAACAAGCCGACGCAGGAAGGACTGTTTCATCACTTCCGCGCCGTCAACGACGCGATCGGCATTCCCATCATCATTTACAACATCCCTCCCCGCAGCGTGGTCGACATGAGCGTTGACACCATGAAGCGGCTTTACGAGTTGAAGAACATCGTCGGCGTGAAGGATGCGACCGGCGACGTCGGCCGCATTTCGCGCCAGCGTCAGGCGATGGGCCACGAGTTTATCCAGCTTTCAGGCGAAGACATGACGGCGCTCGCCTGCATGGCCGCCGGGGCGCACGGCTGCATTTCCGTCACCGCCAATGTCGCGCCCGCCCTTTGCGCCGAATTGATGGAGCACGCGCTCAAGGGCGAATTCGCCCACGCGCTGCGCCTGCAGGACCGCCTGACCCCCCTGCATGGCGCGATTTTCGTCGAGCCGGGCGTGTGCGGGGCGAAGTATGCGCTGAGCCTGCTCGGGCGCATTCAGAACGAGATCCGTCTGCCGCTGCTGCCGATTGGACCCCCGACCGAGGCGACGATCCGCCGCGGCCTCGTCCATGCCGGCCTGCTCAACGCCTGACGCACGGATAGGGAGCGCCAGCCGAAGTGGCCGCCGAAAAAGAAAAGCCGAACTACAAGATCGTCGCCGACAATCGGCGCGCGCGGCACGACTACGAGATCGGCGAAGTGTTCGAGGCCGGACTGATGCTGACCGGCCCCGAAGTCAAATCGCTGCGCACCGGCAAGGCGACCGTCGCCGAGAGCTACGCCAGCGTCGACCGCCACGGCGAGCTGTTCCTCATCAACGCCAACATCCCCGAATATCTCCAGGCCAACCGCAACAATCACGAGCCGCGCCGACCGCGCAAACTGCTGCTGCACGCCAAGGAGATCGCCAAGCTCGCCAAGGGCGTCGAGCGCGAGGGCATGACGATCGTCCCCTTGCGCATCTATTTCAACGACAAGGGCCGCGCCAAAATCGCCATCGCGCTCGCCCGCGGCAAGCAGCTCCATGACAAGCGCGAAGCCGACAAAGCGCGCGACTGGAGCCGGGATAAATCGCGGTTGATGCGCGAAAAGGGGTGAGGCCGGCGTCAACGCCCGCGTCGAGCTTTGTCAAGTTATGTCAAGTTACGTCAAGGGAAACGCTTGACGTCAAGACAGAAACGATTTGAATATCAGTGCGTTATGCTCCGTCAAGGCGCCTGGGCCGGCCATCATGCCACCCCTCCCCCGTCATGGCCGGGCTTGACCCGGCCATCCAAGCGCAGCCGGTCGGATGGTGAACACAAGCGGCTGCCTAGCCGCCATACTCGTGCGACGCCGCCTGGATGGCCGGGTCAAGCCCGGCCATGACGGAGAGGATGTTGTCGGCCATTTCCTAATTCCCTTGGTCCTTCGCAGAGTTCGTCGTGCTGTCGAATATGAGGATAGCGCGTTTCTGATTTTTGGAAAGATATTGGCGAAGCGTTTATGCCTCCGCCACCCTAACCCCCGTACCCGTCACGCCCTGTGATCCGGGCGCCCAGGCGGCAGGCTCCGTTTCCATGTCATCCATTCGTCCTCCAGGCGCACCCCAAGCATCTTTTCCCCCCACTCGCGCGTTTCATCCCAATTCACCGCGCTGCCGGGAACTACCGACCACCCCCGCGCTTCAAACCTGAGATCGTGCATGGCGGAAGTTGATGGGGAGAGCGAGATCGCCGCGGCTGCTGAGCCGCCGGCGGAAATGCCATTGCCGACCGACCCGAAGACAATTTTCCTTGGCGGCTTGTTCGTTTTCGCGCTGCTCACGGCGGCCTATGTGGCGGGCGAGATCGTATTGCCGTTGATCTTCGCGTTCACCCTCAAGCTCTTGCTGCAACCGCTTCAACGTCTGCTGGAGCGCGTGAATGTTCCCCGGCCGCTAGCGGCATTGCTGCTTATCCTCATCTTGTTCGGCGCGATCGTTGGCCTCGGCGCGGCAATTTCGGGGCCTGCGGCCCATTGGGCGAGTAAAGTGCCTGAGGGCATTCCCCGGCTCGAGGACCGCCTCGGCTTCCTGCGCGGGCCGATCGGCACGTTGCAGCAGTTTCTGCAGCAAGTGGAGAACATCGGCGCGAGCGGGACGCAACCGGGCGCCGCCGCCCCCTTAGGCGGCGCGGCGCTGATCGCGACCTTGTTCGCCGGCACGCGCAGCTTCGCCAGCGGCCTGTTCACGACGGTCTTGTTTTTGTATTTCCTCTTGGTGTCGGGCGACACCTTCCTGCGACGGCTGGTCGAGGTGCTGCCGCACTTTCGCGCCAAGCGCCAGGCCGTCGATATTTCGCTGCAGATCGAAAGCGACATCTCCGCCTATCTGGTGACGATTACGATTATGAACGCGGCGGTCGGCGTCGCGGCGGCCGTGATCACCTGGCTTACCGGGGTTGGCGACCCGGTCCTGTGGGGAACGCTCGCCTTCTTGCTGAACTACGCGCCGATCGTTGGCCCGGCGCTCGGCGTATTGATCTTTCTGTTCGCCGGCCTGTTGACGATCGACACGCTCTGGCTGGCGCTCCTGCCGGCGGGACTCTATCTCGCCGTCCATTTGATCGAGGGCGAGGCGGTGACGCCGCTGCTGCTGGCGAGACGCTTCACCCTCAATCCGGTCCTCGTCATCGTCTCGCTGGTTTTTTGGTTCTGGATGTGGGGATTTCCAGGCGCGATCCTCGCCGTGCCGATGCTGGCGATCACCAAGATCATCTGCGATCGGGTTCGCCCGTTCGCCGCGATCGGGCATTTTCTCGAGGGATAGAGCCCGACGCGGCCACGATCCGCCTCGCCGTCAACCGGCTGGTCGCCGAGCCGGGCTTTCGCCAGCAGGCGCGGCGGCGCGCAGGCGCGCTCGCCGGGATCGACGGCGCAACGGGAGCCGCCGACGAGCTCGAAAAGATGCTGGCTTGAAGGGAATTGCCGGGAAATTCCCGCTGGGGCGGGCTTCTTGCCGCCCCGGTCTGGTTCTGTCATAAAATTGATATGCGATTCAATTCTGATGCGCGCGCGGAATGAGATTCTGCCCTGCCCGCGCAAGGAATAAGCAATGTCGAGCGCCGAAGTCGAGTTCAGCATTCTTGCCGGGTCGGGCGTGCCGACGCGCGCCTTCAAGCAAGGCGAGGTCATCTTTCGTGAAGGCGATCCCGCCAGCGTGCTCTATGTCATCAAGAGCGGGCGGGTGGACGTCACCAGCGGCAATCGGCTGCTCGCGACGCTGACCGAGAACGGCATTTTCGGCGAAATGGCGCTGATCGACAAAGAGCCGCGCAGCGCGACCGTCACCGCCGCCACCGATGTCGAAATCGTCGCGGTCGATGAGCGGCAGTTTCTGTTCCTGGTCAGCCAGACGCCGTTCTTCGCGCTGAAAGTCATGCGCTCGCTGGTCCATCGCTTGCGCGTCGCCAACAAGGGCGTTTGACGCTCGCCGCGCCGAGAACTCGCGCTTACTTCGTCTCCAGTGTGAAGACCGGCTCCCAGGCGGGGCCGAGTTCGCTGCTGGCGAGGAACGCGAAGCGTTCCTGATAATAGCTGGTGTAGAGCCCTCTAAGTTCCTGAGGCGCAAGGCTCGCCGCCTCGATCGCCAATCGCCCGGCGGCGAGGAAATCGCGCGCCCGGTAAGCGGCGAGGATCTCGTCGTGCAGCTTGCTGAGTTCGACGAACGGCGCGCTCGCGGCGAAATCCGCGGCCCCCGCCAGCGCGAAGACGGCGGTTGGCACGGTCTTGCCCTTGAGCAGAACGCGGTCGATCTCAAGCCAGGCGAAATCGGGCGCCTCCCTGCGAGTCGGCGCGCTGGCGACGATATCAACTCCGAGCACCTTCGAGGCGCCCTCGAGGCGCGAAGCGACATTCACCTCGTCGCCGATCGCCGAATAGTCGAAGCGCCGGGTCGAGCCGAGATTGCCGACGCAGCATTCGCCGGTGTTGAGGCCGACGCCGAACTTCACCGTGTGAAAGACGCGATTGGTCGGCGAAGCGGACTCGGCCCAGCGCCGGTTCAGCTCGGCGAGCGTCTTGCGCATCTTAAGCGCCGCGCGCACCGCGTGCGCCGCATGGGCGGAATCGTCGAGCGGCGCGTTCCAGAACGCCATGATCGCGTCGCCCATGTATTTGTCGACCGTGCCCAATTCCCCCAGCACGGCGTCGGTCATCGGCGTCAGATATTCGTTCAGGAAGTGGGTGAGTTCGACCGCCGACAGGCCTTCCGAGAGCGTCGTGAAGGCGCGGATGTCGCAGAACATCAGCGTGAGCTCGCGTTGCAACCCGCCGAGCTGAATCGCCTCGGGATGCTCGGCCAGTCGCGCGACGACGGCGGGCGAGACGAACCGGCCGAAATGCGAGCGGGTCTCGCTCAATTGGCGCCGCTTCTGGTTATAGAGCGCCAGCACGCCGGCGAGGAACACCACGCCGGAGGAGAACGCCGGCGTGACCGGATCGAGCAGCACGCCGTAGCGCGTGAACGCCAGCCAGCTTGCGCCCGCCATAGCCGCGACGGCGAAGGCGCCGAAAATTGCGCTCCACAACACCGATAGCAGCGGCGTGAGGATCACCAGCGCCAGCGACAGGACGGCGGCGATCACCAGCTCCGCTCCTGGCGCCCAGTCGGGGCGCAGCAATTCGTCGCCCGAGACGAGTTGCTCGATCAATTGCGCCTGGGCCTCGACGCCGGGCGTCGAGGGATTGAGCGGCGTTGCGACGAGATCAGACAGCAGCGAGGCGCTGGCGCCGACGAGAACGATCTTGCCGGCGAAGTCCGAGAGATCGACGCCGGGCGCGAACAGTTTCCACGCCGGCAACGAAAGGCTCGCGTCCGCCTCGCCGAAATAAGCGCGAATGTCTCCCGCCCGCTGCGTCGGGACGACAACGTCTCCGATCTTGATCGCCGCGACCCCGCCGCCTGCGTCGTCCGCTTTGATCAGATAGGTCGAGGCGCCCTGCGCAACCCGCAAGGTTTCGATGGCGAAGCTCGGCTGAACCTGGCCGTTGACTTCGATCAGCAGCGGCACCCGCCGCACCACGCGGTCGGCGTCGGCCTGCCAGTTGACGAAACCAATTCCCGCCGCGCTTTTCGCAAGAATGGGCAAGGGCGGGAGCGCGCCAGCAAGATGCGGCGTGGCGGCGGTCGGGTCGTCGCCAATGAAGGTGAAGCCGCTCTTGGGGCGCACGCTATTGCCCGCCCCGCTGCGACCGACGAGTTCGCCAAGCACGACCGGTCGATCGGCAAGCGCTTTTGCGAACGCTGTGTCGCCTTCGCTGTCCACCGCCTGGGCGGTGGAGGAGGATGAACCGTCGAAGCGCCCGCGATCAGGTTCGGAAAACAGCACGTCGAAAGCGATCGCCGCGGCCTTGGCGTCCGACAGGCTGTCGACCAGCTTGGCCATCGCCTCGCGCGGCCACGGCCACTGGCCGAGGCGCTGGATCAACTCGTCGTCGATGTCGACAATGCGAACCAGGCGCTCCGGGCCACGCACGCGCGGGCGCATGCGCTGGTATTGATCGAAAACGACGTTCTGGAAATTGGCGCGCAGCGAGGTCAGCGTTTGGCCGACGATCAGCGTGCCCGCATAGGCCGCGACGACGACCAGCAGATAGACCCAGAGCCCTTTCAACCGCCGCTTCGCGGCCTCTCTCCAAGAGGCTTTCATGGGAGAGCGGCTTTCATCGGAAAGAGGCTTTCATAACGGCTGCGCCGGGCGCGCCGATCGACCCCGCCCCAGCCGCGGGGATCGGCTGAGCCTGCGCACTGAGCCGAGAATGTCAAACGAAGCGGCGCGCCGCCCCGCCGCGGCGCGCCTTATCCCCTAAAGATCGGTCGCGCCGTTCCGCCAGCCGCGAAAACCCGCTCCCGTGCGCTCACAGACGCCGATCAACCCGCGCCATTGCCATTGCCGTGACCATGGCCGTGGCCATGCCCATGGCCGTGTCCATGCCCGTGGTGCCCATGGTCGTGATCGTGGCTGTGATCGTGATCGTGATCATGGTCGTGGTCGTGGTCGTGGTCGTGGTCGTGGTCGTGGTCATGGTCATGGTCATGGTCATGGTCATGGTCATGGTCATGGTCATGATCGTGATCGTGATCGTGGTCGTGATCGTGATCGTGATCGTGGTCGTGGTCGTGGTCGCTGCAATCGCCGTCGCTCGGCGGCGCGGGCGCGTCGGCTGGGCCGTTATCGGACGGGCCGACGCCGTTCGTCCCGGAGTCGGACGAGCTGGTCGACGGGCTGGCGATCGCGGCGATCGCCGCCGCAACGCCCGTGGCGGCGTCCGGCGCCCAATGGATTTCCGTCAACGTCACCTCGACCACCTGGTTGGGCTCGGTAAGTTGCAGACACTTCTTCTTGGCGGACTTGCGCGTACAGACGAGGGCGCCGCCCTCATCGAGCAAGACGTATGTCTTGTCCGAATCCGAGACGATCTTCAGCACCGTTCCGCGCACGCCGAGCGAAGCGGTGGGCGTCGAGATGACATAGGCCTTCTTGTCCGCGTCGCCGGTCGCAAAGCGCAGCGCGCCCTTGACGAAACTGACCGCGATCGTCCCCGGCTGGCTGGGCCCGGCGTAGACGAAGCGATCGAGCTTGATGGTGGAGCTCGGGCCGAGCAGCAGGTTGGTGTTGTCGCGCAGGATGAGCCGGGCCGAACTCTCGGGCTCGGTTCGAACGCCTTCGTTCGTGAAAACGTCGTCGCCCTGAATGACGTCGACTTTGGAGCCGGCGGGAAGATCGCCGGTCACTGAATTGACGATGACTTCTCGCGGCGCCGATGCTGTCGTCGGCCAGCGCGGGCGCCGCGGCGCCCAACACCGTCAGACCGGCGATCAATGCTGCTGACGCGCAGCGCCCGAACAGACGCCGCGCGCTCACGTCACAATTGTCGTTCAAAGTGTATTGACTTGTCGCCCCTCGTTTCGCACGCATGATGACATCGCCCCTACAACGCCCCAAAGAACAACTGTTAACATAGACTTAACAATTGACGCAATTCTAACAATTGGAGTAACGGTCTGCACAGTTAATCGACGTTGCCCGACCGACCCGCGTAAAATGGCGATCGCGCCGCGAAACGCGCCAGCGACGCCTCCGCGGGCCATCCCTCATTCAGCCGAAAGTTGACGCCGCCGATGACGAGCCGAGAGGATCGAACTGACTTTGACGCGCTTCTTGCCCGCGTTCCCCTGCCCGATCGCGGCAAATCCGAACTTTCGGCGATGATGGAGGCCCCAGATCGCCACTATCACGGCGTCGGGCATCTGGCGCTGCTGTGGCGGCGGCATTGCGTCTACGGCGGCGCCGAGGGCCTAAAGGGGCCTGAAGTCGAGACCTTGATCGCCTGCGCGATCGCCTATCACGATTGCGTTTACGAGGCGGGCGCGCGCGACAACGAGGAGCAGTCGGCCGAGGTCTGGCTGCGGGCGAGCGCCGGAAGCGCGCTTTCCCAAGAGGGACGGCTCTGGGTCGTCGGCACGATCAGGGCGACCGCCGATCATCTCGCCTATCCCGGCCCGGCGCACACGGCCGACGAAGCGGACCATCAATGGCGCTCGGCGTCGATGCTCGAGCGGGCGCGGCTTTGGGTTCTCGATCTCGATCTCACCCCGCTCGGCGAGCGCGCCGCCGATTTCGACCGCAACACCGAATTGCTGCGTCTTGAATCGCCGAACTTGACGCAGGCGCAGTTCGAAGCAGGCAGCCGCGGCTTTCTCAAGAAAATATCGGACACGCCGCGGGTCTACCGCTCGCCAACGCTCGCCGCGCATTTCGAAATGCAGGCCCGCGCGAATTTCGCAAGAGAGCTGCAGGAGACGTGAGTTGGCGCATCCCTTCTCCAGCTTCGCTGTAGATGGGGAGCGCTTGCTCAACCCTGCTCCAGCTCGATCAGGGCGCCGTTGAAATCCTTGGGGTGAAGGAACAGCACCGGCTTGCCGTGCGCGCCGATCTTGGGGGCGCCATCGCCAAGCACGCGCGCGCCGGACGCCGTCAGCGCGTCGCGCGCGGCGGCAAGATCGTCGACTTCGAAACAGAGATGGTGCATGCCGCCGTCAGGATTTCTCTCAAGGAACTTGGCGATCGGGAACTCGGCGCCGAGCGGTTCGAGCAGTTCGATTTTGACGTTGTCCAGCTCGACGAACGCCACCGTGACGCCATGTTCGGGCAGCGCTTGGGGCGCCGAGACGCGCGCGCCCAGCCCATCGCGATAGCGCGCCGCCGCGGCGCTCAAGTTCGGCGTGGCGATGGCGACGTGGTTCAATCGACCGATCATCGGCTACCCCTGTGCGTCATGGCCGGGTCGGTTGCAGTGGCGCCGTGACGAGGCGGCTTGGCGCCCCTCTACACCTCGACGACCAGCACGTGGACCGTCGGCTTCTTGCCCCAAACCCCGTCAACGGCGTTGCGCACCGCGCGCTCGATCGCCGCGCCGACAGCGTCGGCGTCGCGTCGTTTGCCGCGCGGCAGGCTTTCGAACAATTCGAAGATCGCCGTGTCGATCACAGCGTCGACTCCGGCGCCCTCGCGCGTATGGGCCGGCAGGCCGGCGATCAGCACGTCGGGATCGCCCGCCATCTCGCCCTTGGCGGTCAGCGCGAGGGCGATCGACACCACGCCGGCGAAGGACAGTTTGCGGCGTTGAGCGACGCATTCGTCGCCCGGGCGCAGCAGGATCGCGCCATCCTTCATCAACCGCCCGTTTTCGACCCGCCCGGCGACGCGCGCCTCGCCGGCGGTGAGCCGCACCACGTCGCCGTTGAACGCGCGCACCACCTCCTCGACGCCCTGCGCTCTGGCGAAGGCGGCGTGTTCGGTCAGGTGCAGCGGCTCGCCATGCGCGGGCACGGCGATCCTGGGCTTCAGCCAGCTATACAGCTTGGCCATTTCGGCGCGCCGCGGGTGGCCCGAGACGTGAACAAGATGATTGCGGTCGGTGATGATCCCGACCCCTCCCCGGCTCAGCGCATTGACGATCTTGCTGACGGCCTTCTCGTTGCCGGGGATGGTGCGCGAGGAGAAGATCACGACATCGCCGCTCGCCAAACTCGCGGTCGGGTGGTCGTCGACCGAGAGGCGCGCCAAGGCCGCGCGCGGCTCGCCCTGGCTGCCGGTTGCGAGCGCCAGCGTCTGATCGCGCGGCAGGCGGTCGAACCGGTCGGGGCCGAGCAGTTGCGGCACGCCGTCGAAATAGCCGCATTCGCGTGCGACCGCGACGACGCGCTCGATGGCGCGGCCCATTGCGATCACCTGCCGGCCGGCGGCAAAGCCAGCTTCCGCCGCCGCACGCAGCCGCGCGACATTGGAGGCGAAGGTGGTGACGATCACGCGGCCCTTGGCCTCGCGCACCAGACCGCCGAGCGTCGTTGCGACATCGGCCTCGGAGGGGCTCTCGCCCTCGCGCAGCACGTTGGTCGAATCGCAAATCAGCGCCAGCACCCCCTCCTCGCCGAGTTCGCGCAGGCGCTTCTCGTCGGTCGGCGGGCCGACCGTCGGCGTCGGGTCGATCTTCCAGTCGCCGGTATGGACGACGAGGCCGGCCGGGGTGCGAATGGCGAGCGCGCAGCTCTCGGGGATCGAATGGGCGACGGCGATGAATTCGAGGCTGAAGGGACCAAGCGCGACGCGCGAGCCCGGCGCGACGATGGTGAAGGGGATTTTCGGCGCGCCCGGCTCGGACAGGCGGCGCGCCTCGGCGAGGCCCGCGGCAAAGCGCGTCGCCAGGACCGGCGCGCCGAGCCGCGGCCACAGCTCGGCGAGCGCGCCGATGTGGTCCTCGTGGGCGTGGGTGATGACGATGGCGACGAGATCCTTCTTCACTTTCTCGATGAAGGCGATGTCGGGCATCAACAGATCGACGCCCGGCGCCTCTTCGCCGGCGAAGGCGAGGCCAACATCAACCATCAGCCATTTGCGCGCGCGCGGCGGCCCAAAGCCGTAGAGCGCGCAGTTCATCCCGATCTCGCCAAGGCCGCCGAGCGGCACAAATACGAGTTCGTCGGCGTCACTCATTCTTCAATCCTTTCATCGCCGCCCGGCGCGTTGCGCCCGGTCGACGAAGCGAAATAGAGATCGGCCGCCTCGATCGTCTCGAGGCCAAGGGGCGTGCGCAGCATCAGCCTGCCGCCAGCGTCGAGCCCGTCGAACACGCCTTCACGTGCGCCGCGCGGATCGCTGATGCGGATCGGCTCGCCGATCCCGGCCGCGACCGCGAGCCACAGCGCGCGAATCTCGGCAAAGCCCGCCCCGCGCGCCCACAGGCCGAGCGCCTCGTGGAAGCGGATCGCCAGGCGCGAGAACAGCGCATCAGGCGAGACTTCGCGCTCGAGCGCCCCGGTGAGCGAGGCGACGGGATAGGCGAGGCCCTCGGGCGCGCTGCGGCAATTGACGCCGACGCCGATGACGCAGGCGAGCCGCTTGTCCGCCATGGTCACGCTTTCCGCCAGCAGGCCGGCGACTTTGGCCCCGCGCCATAACAGATCGTTCGGCCATTTCAGCGCGAATTCGGCGCCGCCCAGGTCCTCGACCGCCTGCGCCAACGCGACCCCGGCGACAAAGCCGAGCTGGGGCGCGAGCGCGGCGGGACAGGGATCGACGATCAGCGCGCTGGCGTAGAGATTGCCGGGCGGCGAACTCCAGAAGCGGCCCTTGCGGCCGCGCCCGTGGGTCTGCTCCTCGGCGACGATCCACAGCCGGCCGCGGTCGCCAGCGAGCGCGAGGGCGCGCGCTTCGTCGTTGGTCGAGCCGACGCTGGCAAGGCGCGCGATCCGCCAGCCGGCGAACAGGGGTTTGGGGTCGACCCGCCGATCGAGCAATGCGTTCAAAACAGCGACTTTGCCGCGGCCATCGCCGTATCGGTCAACGGCGCCGGGTAGAGGACGTAGAAAATGACCACCGCGGTCGACAGCGCCAGCACCACGCGCGCCGCCGAGCTCGGCTGGTCGAACGGCTTGGCCGGCTCGTCGAAATACATGATCTTGACGATGCGCAGATAGTAATAGGCGCTGACCGCGCTGAGCAGCACGCCGATGATGGCGAGGCCGAACAGACCCGCCTTCATCGCGGCGGCGAAGACGTAGAACTTGGCGAAGAAGCCGGCGAGCGGCGGCACGCCGGCGAGCGAGAACATCATCGCGCCGAGAAAGAACGCCATCGGCCCGTTGGTGCGGGCAAGCCCGGCAAGATCGGCGATCGTTTCGACATAGACGCCGTCGCGCCGCATCGACAGGATGCCGGCGAAGGTGCCGAGCGTCATCGCCAGATAGATCGCCATGTAGACGACGACGCCATGCGCGCCCTCGACCGTGCCGGCGGCAAGGCCAACCAGCGCGAAGCCCATGTGGCCGATCGACGAATAGGCCATCAGCCGCTTGATGTTGGTCTGGCCGATGGCGGCGAATGAGCCGAGCGCCATCGAGGCGATCGAGATGAAGGCGACGATCTCGCGCCAGTCGGTGGTGACGCCGGGAAAGGCGACGAACACGACCCGCACCAGGATCGCCATCGCCGCCATCTTCGGCGCCGAGGCGAAGAAGGTCGTCACTGGCGTCGGCGCGCCCTCGTAGACGTCGGGCGTCCACATGTGGAACGGCACGGCGGAAATCTTGAAGGCGAGGCCCGCCATGACGAAGGCGAGGCCGAAGACGACGCCGAGGCTGGCGTGGCTGTGCACCGCATTGGCGACGCCGACGAACGACACCGTGCCGGCGTAGCCGTAAGTGAGCGAAGCGCCATAGAGCAACATGCCGGACGACAGAGCGCCGAGGACAAAGTATTTCAGCCCCGCCTCCGAGGCGCGCATGTCGTCGCGCCGATAGGCGGCGATGACGTAGAGCGACAGGCTCATCAGCTCGAGGCCGAGATAGAGGGCGATGAAATCGCCGGCCGAGATCAGCATCATCATGCCGAGCGTCGCCAGCAGGATCAGCACCGGAAACTCGAAGCCGCCGATCTTCTCGCGGCGCATGAAGTCGATCGACAGCAGCAGCGTGACCAGCGAGCCGATCAGCGCCAGCGCCTTCATGAAGCGGCTGAAGGGATCATCGACGAAGGCGCCAAAGAAGGTCGTGGCGGCCTCGCGCTGATCGACAACAACCGCGACCAGCGCGGCGGCGAGCAGCGCGGCGGCGATCTCGACCACCAGCCAATGCGAGCGTTCGCCGCGCAGCGCGCCAAACAGGACCAGCGCCAACACGCCGAGCGCGATGATCGCCTCGGGCAGCACGACCGGCAGCGAGAAATCGGTCACGTTCATGGTCTGGTCAATCCCGTCGTTTCGCCTATCGTTCGTCGCGCGCTCATCACAGACCCGCCGTCTTCGTCAGCGCCAGCGCCTGGCTGACGCCCTTGAGCAGGCCGTCGATCGAGGCGGCGCTGGCGTCGATGATCGGCTGCGGATGGACGCCGTAATAGAGCACCAGCACAAACAGCGGCGCCAGAATCGCAATCTCGCGCCGCGACAAATCGGCGATAGCGGCGAGGCTGGGCTTCTCCAGCACGCCGAAGATGACCCGGCGATAGAGATAGAGCGCATAGCACGCCGACAGGATGACGCCGGTGGTCGCCAGCAGGCCGACCCAGGCGTTGGCCTGGAAGGCGCCGATCAGGGTGAGGAACTCGCCGATGAAGCCCGAGGTGCCCGGCAGGCCGACGTTAGCGAGCGTGAACACCATGAACGCGGTCGCGTAACGCGGCATGCGCTCCACCAGCCCGCCGTAGGCGGCAATGTCGCGGGTGTGCATGCGGTCGTAGACCACGCCAACGCACAGGAACAACGCGCCCGACACCAGGCCGTGGCTGACCATCTGATAGACGGCGCCCTGCAGACCCTGCGTGTTGCCGGAGAACAGGCCCATCGTCACGAAGCCCATGTGGGCGACCGACGAATAGGCGATCAGTTTCTTCATGTCCTCCTGCACCAGCGCCACCAGCGAGGTGTAGATGATCGCGATGATCGACAGGGCGTAGATCAGCGGCGTGAAGTCGAGGCTCGCCTGCGGGAACATCGGCAGCGAGAAGCGGATGAAGCCGTAGCCGCCCATTTTCAACAGGATGCCGGCCAGGATCACCGAGCCCGCGGTCGGCGCTTCGACATGGGCGTCAGGCAGCCAGGTGTGCACCGGCCACATCGGCATTTTGACCGCGAAGGAGGCAAAGAAGGCAAGCCACAGCCAGGTCTGCATCGAGGCGGGGAAATGGAAGCTTGCAGCAGCGCCTCGATGTCGGTCGTGCCCGCCGTCCAATACATCGCCATGATCGCCAGCAGCATCAGCAGCGAGCCGGTCAGCGTGTAGAGGAAGAACTTGAAGGCGGCGTAGACGCGCCGCTTGCCGCCCCACACGCCGATGATCAGGAACATCGGGATCAGGCCGCCCTCGAAGAACAGGTAGAACAGCACCAGATCGAGCGCCTCGAAGACGCCGATCATCAGCGTTTCGAGCGCGAGGAAACAGATCAAATATTCTTTGACCCGGGTCTGGATCGAGGTCCACGAGGCGGCGATGCAGATCGGCATCAGAAAGGTCGTCAGCAGCACGAACGGCATCGAAATGCCGTCGACGCCGAGCTTGTAGGAGATGGCGTGCGAGAACCAGTCGCGTTGCTCGATCAACTGGAAGCCGGCCTCGCCGGTATTGAAGCGCGCCCAGGCGACGAGGCTGAGACCGAACGTGATCAGCGTCGTCCACAATGCGATCCAGCGCGCGTTGTTGAGCGTCGCTTCGCTTGTGCCGCGCAAAGCGAGGATCAGCAGCGCGCCGATCGCGGGGAGGACGAGCAGGCCGGAGAGGATCCAGGAGCCGGACATCAGCGGATCCCCCCGAACAGATACCAGGTGATGAAGGCGGCGACGCCGATCAGCATCGCGAAGGCGTAGTGGTAGATGTAGCCCGATTGCAGCCGCACGACGCTGCGCGTGACATCGAGCACGCGGGCGGACACGCCGTCGGGGCCGAGCCCGTCGATGATCGCGCCATCGCCCCCCTTCCAGAACAGGCGGCCGATGAAGAAGGCGGGGCGAACGAACAGGAAGTCGTAGAGCTCGTCGAAATACCACTTGTTGAGCAGGAAGCGGTAGAGGATCGGATTGCTGTCGGCCAGCGCCTTGGGCGCGGCGCGGTTGACCATGTACATGTAGTAGGCGAGCGCGAGGCCGAGCAGCATCATCAGCGTCGGCAGGAGGGAGACGATGGCGGGCACAGTCTCCATCTGCTCGAGGATCTTGTTGCTGTCGCCGATATAGAGCGCGTGTTTCCAGAAGCCCTCGAAACCGCCGCCAATGAACCAGTAGCGGAAGACGACGCCGGCGACGACCGCGCCAAGCGCCAGCACCGCGAGCGGCGCCAGCATCACGGGCGGCGACTCATGCGCCGCATGAGCGTCGCCGTGGTCGTCGTGCGAATGATCGTCGTGCGCGTGGTCGTCATGACCGTGCGCTGCGTGCGCGGCGCCCGGCAGCGAAGCCGACCATTGGCCGCGTGTCCCGAAGAAGGTCATGAACACCAGGCGCCAGGAATAGAACGAGGTCAGGCCGGCGGCGACGACGACGCAGACAAAGGCGTAGGTCGCGCCGAACCCTTGCGAGGCATAGGCCGCCTCGATGATCGCGTCCTTGGAGACATAGCCGGCAAAGCCGATCGAGGTGAAGGGGATGCCCACCCCGGTCAGCGCCAGCGTGCCGATCGTCATCATCCAGAAGGTGAAGGGGATCTCTTTGCGCAGGCCCCCCATCGCCCGCATGTCCTGCTCGTGGTGCATCGCGTGGATGACCGAGCCGGCGCCAAGGAACAGCAGCGCCTTGAAGAAGGCGTGGGTGAACAGGTGGAAGATGCCGAGGCTGTAGCCCCCAACCCCGAGGCCGACGAACATGTAGCCGAGCTGCGAGCAGGTCGAATAGGCGATCACCCGCTTGATGTCGTTCTGCACCAGACCGACGGTGGCCGCGAAGAAGGCGGTGGTCGCCCCGACCACGGTGACGACGGCGAGCGCGTCGGGCGCGCGATCGAACAGCGGCGACAGACGCGCCACCATGAACACGCCGGCGGTGACCATGGTCGCCGCATGGATGAGGGCGGAGACCGGCGTCGGGCCCTCCATCGCGTCGGGCAGCCAGGTGTGCAGCAGAAACTGCGCCGACTTGCCCATCGCGCCCATGAACAGCAGCAGGCAGGTGATCGTCAGCGCGTCCCAATCGGCGCCCCAGAGATGGATCGTCATGCCCTTGAGGCCGGGCGCGGCGGCGAAGATCTGCTCGAAACTGACCGAGCCGGTGAGCGTGAAGATCAGGAAGATGCCGAGCGCAAAGCCGAAGTCGCCGACCCGGTTGACGACAAACGCCTTGATCGCCGCCGCATTGGCCGAGGGGCGGTCGTACCAGAAGCCAATCAGCAGGTAGGAGGCAAGACCGACCCCTTCCCAGCCAAAGAACATCTGCACCAGATTGTCGGCCGTCACCAGCGACAGCATGGCGAAGGTGAACAGCGACAGATAGGCGAAAAAGCGCGGCTGGCTGGGATCGTCCGCCATGTAGCCGATCGAATAGACGTGGACGAGAAACGAGACGGTGCAAACCACCACCAGCATGACAGCGGTCAGCGTGTCGATGCGCAGCGCCCAGGCGACGGCGAGCTTGCCAGAGGTGAACCAATTGGCGATTTCGACCGGAACAATCTCGGTCTGGCCGAGCGCGACCATGAAGAAGGCGATCCAGGCAAGCAGCGCGGCGACGCCCAGCAGTCCGGTGGTGACGAGTTCGGAGGCGCGCGGCCCGATCTGGCGGCCGAACAGGCCGGCGATCAGGAAGCCGACGAGCGGCGCGAAGACGATGGTTTCATAAAGCATCGTGCGTTCTCAGCCCTTCAGCGCGTTGATGTCGTCGACCGCGATCGAGCCGCGGTTGCGATAATAGGCGACGAGCACCGCGAGACCGATCGCCGCCTCGGCCGCGGCGACGGTGAGGATCAGCAGCGCGAACACCTGGCCGGTCAGATCGGCCGAATGGGTCGAGAAGGCGACGAGGTTGATGTTGACCGCCAGCAGGATCAGCTCGACCGACATCAGGATAATGATGATGTTCTTGTGGTTCAGGATGATGCCGGCGATCCCGATCGTGAACAGGATCGCCGCGAGAGTCAGATAGTGGGCGAGGCCGATGATCATCACGGGAGCCTTCAAATGCCGACGCGCGAGGGAACTTTGCGCAGTTCGATCGCGGTCTTGGGGTCGCGCGCGACCTGGTCGGCGATGTTCTGACGCCTGACCCCGACCTTGTGGCGCAAGGTCAGCACGATCGCGCCGATCATCGCCGTCAGCAGAATCATCCCCGCCGCCTGGAAGAAATAGAAATAGTGGGTGTAGAGCACGCGGCCCAACGCCGCGGTGTTGGAGAGCGTGCCCGAGGGCGTCGCGGCGGCGGCGGCGTCCGGCGAAGCCGTCCAGCCGAGCGCGACATAGCCAAGCTCGCCGCCGACGAACAGCGCGATCAGCGCGCCGATCGGCAGATAGCGCACGAAACCCTGTTTCAACTCGGCGAAGTCGACATCGAGCAGCATGACGACGAACAGGAACAGCACCGCCACCGCGCCGACATAGACCACGATCAGGATCATGCCGAGGAACTCGGCCCCCATCAGCAGGAACAGGCCGGCGGCGTTGACAAAGGCGAGGATGAGGAACAGCACCGAATGCACAGGGTTGCGCGCCGTGATCACGGCCAGCCCCGAGCCGACCAGCACGATCGCGAACACCCAGAAGAAAAACGCCTCGGCCTGCATTGTCAGCCTCTCGTCCACTACCCTTCACCCCATCCCTCTCCCGCAACGCGGGGGAAGGTGGCGCATTCCCTTCTCCCGCTGGCGGGAGAAGGTGGCGGCGAAGCCGCCGGATGAGGGCCCTTGGACTTGCCCTCACCCCTACCCTCTCCCGCGAGCGGGAGAGGGGGATCACCGATACGGCGCGTCGAGCTTGATGTTGCGCGCCAGCTCGCGCTCCCAGCGGTCGCCGTTGGCCAGCAACCGGTCCTTGTCGTAAAACAGCTCTTCGCGCGTTTCGGCGACGAATTCGAAATTCGGTCCCTCGACGATGGCGTCGACCGGGCAGGCTTCCTGGCACATGCCGCAATAGATGCATTTCGTCATGTCGATGTCGTAGCGCGTGGTGCGGCGCGTGCCGTCGTTGCGGCGCGGCCCCGCCTCGATGGTGATCGCCTGCGCCGGGCAGATCGCCTCGCACAGCTTGCAGGCGATGCAGCGCTCTTCGCCGTTGGGATAGCGGCGCAGCGCGTGCTCGCCGCGAAAGCGCGGGCTCAGCGGCGATTTCTCGTGCGGATAGTTCAGCGTCGCCTTCGGCTTGAACATGTAGCGCACGGTCAGCGCGAAGGCGGCGAAAAACTCGGTCAGGAAAATCGAGCGCGCCGCGGCGTCTAGTCTAAGCGCCATGAGTGTTCTCCATCGACTCGCCCGCCGCGCCGGCTCGCGCACGTACACTCAGTCCCGTCATGGCCGGGTCAATCCCCGGATCAAGTCCGGGGACGGCCATGACGAAAGAGGGATGGCCCGTGACGAGCGTGAGCGATGAGCGCTTCAATGGTGCGCCCCCCACCCGGTCGCCTCGAGCACGCCGGCGACCGCCACAACCATGAACAGCGAGATCGGCAGGAACACCTTCCAGCCGAGCCGCATCAACTGGTCGTAGCGATAGCGCGGAACGAACGCCTTGACGAAGCTGAACATGAACACCACGCACCACATCTTGCCAAGGAACCACAGAACGCCGGGAATCCAGGTGAAGGGGACGATAGGAACCGGCGGCAACCAGCCGCCGAGAAAAAAGATCGTCATCATCGCCGACATCGACAGGATGGCGACGAGCTCGGTGAGGAACTGCAGCAGGAACAGCGAGGCCGAATATTCGACCATGTAGCCGGCGACCAGCTCCGATTCGGCTTCGGCGAGATCGAACGGCGGCCGATTGGTCTCGGCCAGCGCCGAGATGAAGAAGATGACGAACATCGGCAGCAGGGGCAGCCAGTACCAGCCGAGCAGCCCGTAGCGCGACTGCTGCGCGTGGACGATGTCGGTCAGGTTGAGCGAGCCAGCGCACAGCAGCACGGTGACGATGACGAAGCCGATCGACACCTCATAGGAAACCATCTGCGCCGCAACGCGCAGCGCCGAGAGCAGCGCGTATTTCGAGTTCGACGCCCAGCCGGCCATGATGACGCCGTAGACGCCGAGCGAGGAGACGGCGAAGAGATAGAGGATGCCGACATTGATGTTGCCGACCGCCCAGCCGTCGGAAACCGGGATCACCGCCCAGGCGGCGAAGGCGAGCGTCACCGAGACCAGCGGCGCCAGCACGAACACACCCTTGTTGGCGCCGGCCGGGATGATCGGCTCCTTGAGGATGAACTTGAGAAAGTCCGCGAGCGCCTGCAGCGTCCCCCAAGGGCCGACGACATTGGGGCCGCGGCGCAGGTGGATCGCGCCCCAGATCTTGCGCTCGGCGTAGATCAGGATCGCGGTGAAGATCAGCACGACCACCAGCAGCGCCAGGCTTTCGAGCAGGTAGCGCACGAAAATGCCCCACGCGCTGGCATACAGCCAGGCGCCAAAGGAGGCGAGACCGCCATCGGCGAGGAACACGACGACCGCGGCCACGACCAGGACGACGATCGCCAGCGCGACAACGCCGGCGGCGATCATCGGCCAGTTGCGCGGCGCGGAATGGGGAGGAGAGGCGCTGGTCATCGCATGTCCTATTCCGCCGCCTGCAGCGTCTGGCGCCCCGAGCGCAGGGCCGAACACTCGGCCATGACGCGCGAAGCGCGGGCGATCGGATTGGTGAGGAAGAAGTCGGCGACCGCGCTGGCGAACGGCGCCCGATCGAGCGCGCCGCCAAGCTTGGCGAGCGCGGCGAACACGCCAGCGTCCGCCGGCGCGACCGCGTCGAAAGCGACGAGATGCGGGTGCGTCGCGGCGAGCGCGGCGCGCAATGCGGTCAGCGAGTCATAGGGGAGCTTCGCCCCGAGCGCGTCGGAAAGGGCGCGCAGGATCGCCCAGTCCTCGCGCGCGTCGCCCGGCGGGAAGACGGCGCGTTCGGCAAACTGCGACCGCCCCTCGGTGTTGATGTAGATGCCGGTCTTTTCGGGATAGGCGGCGCCGGGCAGAATGACGTCGGCGCGATGGGCGCCGCGGTCGCCATGCGTGCCGAGATAGACGACGAAGGCGCCGGGCGCGATTTCGATTTCGTCGGCGCCGAGATTGAAGATGAGATCGACCTTGCCGCTCGCCATCGCGGCGGCGTCGAGGCCGCCCTGCCCCGGCGTGAAGCCGACATCGAGGCCGCCGACGCGCGAAGCCGCGCCATGCAGAATATTGAAACCGTTCCAGCCATCCTTGACGACGCCGAGCGCCAGCGCCGCCTTGGCGGCGAGCGACAACACGGCGAGGCCGTCGGGCCGCGCGAGGGCGCCGGCGCCCAGAATGAACATCGGCTTGGTCTTGTTCGCCGGGGGATGGTCGACGAAAGCGGCGAGCGCGTCCGGCCCGGCGCCGAGATAATTGTATTCGTAGGTCAGATCGAGCTTCTCGCCGACGACGCCGATCAGGCAATCGCCTTTCAGCCAGCGCTTGCGGATGCGAGCGTTGAGCACCGGCGCCTCGATGCGCGGGTTCGAGCCGATGATCATGATCGCGTCGGCTTCGTCGATGCCGGCGACGGTGGAGTTGAAGAGATAGCTGGCGCGGCCCAGCTTGGGATCAAGCTTCGAGCCGTCCTGTCGGCAATCGAGATTGACGACGCCGAGCCCGTCCATCAACCCCTTGAGCGCGAACAGCTCCTCGACGCTGGCAAGATCGCCGGCGATGGCGCCAATTTTCGCCGCCGGCGTCGCCTTGGCCTTGGCGGCGATCGCGGCGAAGGCTTCCGGCCAAGTCGCCGGCTTGAGCTTGCCCCCGACCCGCACATAGGGGCGATCGAGCCGCTGCGTCTTCAATCCGTCGACGACATGGCGGGTCTTGTCGGAGATCCACTCTTCGTTGATCGCCTCGTTGACCCGCGGCAGGATGCGCACGACTTCGCGCCCGCGCAAGTCGATGCGGATTGCGCTCCCCAGCGCGTCCATTACGTCGACGCTTTCGGTCTTCACGTATTCCCACGGCCGCGCATAAAAGGCGGTCGGGCGGGAGGTCAACGCGCCGACCGGGCAGAGATCGACGACATTGCCCTGCATTTCGGAGGTCAGCGCGCGCTCGAGATAGCTGGTGATCTCCATGTCCTCGCCGCGACCGATCGCGCCAAGCTCGGAGACGCCGGCGACTTCGGTCGCAAAGCGGATGCAGCGCGTGCAATGGATGCAGCGGTTCATCGATGTCTTGACCAGCGGTCCGAGATATTTGTCTTCAACCGCCCGCTTATTCTCGGCAAAGCGCGAGGAATCCGCGCCATAGCCCATCGCCTGATCTTGAAGATCGCATTCGCCGCCCTGGTCGCAGATCGGGCAGTCGAGCGGATGGTTGATCAGCAGGAATTCGAGCACGCCTTTGCGCGCCTTGCGCGCCATCGGCGAATTGGTCTCGACGACCGGCGGCTCGCCGTTCGGGCCCGGGCGCAGATCCCTGACCGCCATCGCGCAGGAGGCGGTAGGCTTGGGCGGCCCGCCCTTCACTTCGACGAGACACATGCGGCAATTTCCGGCGATCGACAGGCGCTCGTGGAAGCAGAAGCGCGGCACCTCGGCCCCCGCCGCCTCGCACGCCTGCAGCAGCGTGTATTCGGGCGGAAGATCGAGCTCCTTGCCGTCGATGATGATCTTGGCCATCGCCCTACTCCGCCGCCGTTGCGCCATGGCCCGCGCGCCAGTAGGCGAGCAGGTCGGTGACGGCCAGTCCTTCGATCGTCGCGCCTTCGAGCCGCGCGTTGACGATCGTCGCGCCCGCGAGGTTCGCCTTTTCGATGCGAAGGCCGGAAAGATTGACGTTGTGGACGCGCCAGCCCGACATGTTGAGGTCGTCGAATGCGCAGCCCGACATATTGATGTTGTGAAAGTCGCTGCCCGACAAATTGACGTCGTCGAAACGCGAGCCGGACAAGTCCGCCTTGTGGACGTCGAGCCGATGATTTTCCTTCTCGATCTTCATCGCCCTACTCCGCCGCCACCGGCACAGGTTCGCTATGCGGATTGGCCGCGTATTGGTCAATGCGCTTTTCGATCTCGGGGCGGAAATGGGCGATCAGGCCCTGGATCGGCCAGGCCGCCGCGTCGCCGAGCGCGCAGATGGTGTGGCCTTCGACCTGCTTGGTGACATCGAGCAGCATGTCGATCTCGCGCTTTTGCGCGCGCCCCTCGGCCATGCGGGTCATCACCCGCCACATCCAGCCGGTGCCCTCGCGGCACGGCGTGCACTGGCCGCAGCTCTCGTGCTTGTAGAAATAGGCGAGCCGGGCGATGGCGCGGATCAGGTCGGTCGACTTGTCCATGACGATGACCGCCGCCGTGCCGAGGCCCGAGCGCAGCTTGCCGAGCGAATCGAAATCCATCGCGCAGTCGATGATCTGGGCGGCGGGCACCATGCGCACCGACGAGCCGCCGGGAATCACCGCCAGTAGATTGTCCCAACCGCCGCGCATGCCGCCGCAATGCTTGTCGATCAGCTCGCGGAACGGGATCGACATCGCCTCCTCGACGTTGCACGGCTTGTTGACGTGGCCGGAGACGCAAAAGAGTTTGGTGCCGACATTATTGGGCGCGCCGAACCCTGAGAACCACGCGGCGCCGCGCCTCAGAATGGTGGGGGCGACCGCAATCGACTCGACGTTGTTGACCGTCGTCGGCGAGCCGTAGAGGCCCATGTTGGCGGGGAATGGCGGCTTCATCCGCGGCATGCCCTTCTTGCCCTCGAGCGACTCGAGCATCGCCGTCTCTTCGCCGCAGATGTACGCGCCGGCGCCGTGGTGGACGTAGATGTCGAACGGCCAGCCGTTGACGTTGTCCTTGCCGATCAGCTTGGCCTCGTAGGCCTCGTCGACCGCCGCCTGCAACCGCTTGCGCTCGAGGATGTATTCGCCGCGCACGTAGATGTAGGCGGCGTTTGCCCCCATGGCGAACGACGCAAGCAGACAGCCTTCAACCAAAGTGTGCGGATCGTTGCGCAGGATCTCGCGATCCTTGCAGGTGCCGGGCTCGGATTCGTCCGCGTTGACGACGAGATAGTGCGGGCGTTTGGGGTCGATGACCTTGGGCATGAACGACCATTTGAGCCCGGTCGGAAAGCCCGCCCCGCCGCGCCCGCGCAGGCCCGAGGCCTTCATCTCCGCGATTACCCAGTCGCGGCCCTTGTCGATCAGCGCCTTGGTGCCGTCCCAGGCGCCGCGCGCCTGCGCGCCCTTCAGGCTGTGGTCGCCGAAGCCGTAGAGGTTGGTGAAGATCCGGTCTTTGTCTTCAAGCATCGTGGGCTGTTCCCGTCTTCACGCTTTGACCCAATCCCGTCTTCACGCTTTTACCGAAGCCGGGCCGCTCTTGCCGTCCTCGCCATAGAGCGTGGTCAGCGCCGTCAGGGCCCCGCCAGTCGGCTCGGACGACGTGCGTCCGATCTGCGATCCGGTCTTGACTGGCCGGCCGGCGACGAGATCGTCGATCAGCTTGGAGAAATTCGCCTGGGTCAGGTCTTCGTAATAGTCCTCGTTGATCTGCACCGCCGGGGCGTTGCAGCAGGCGCCGATGCATTCGGTCTCGACCCACGACAGCGCGCCATCGCCGGTGACGTGGCCCTCCGGGCCGATGCGGTTGCGGCACATCTGCTTGATCGCCTCGGCGCCGCGCAGCACGCAGGGGGTGGTGCCGCAGACCTGAATGTGGTGGCGCCCGACCGGCTCGAGATTGAACATCGTGTAGAAGGTCGCGACTTCCATCGCGCGGATGTAAGGCATGGCGAGCATGTCGGCGACCGCCTCGATCGCGGGCCTCGGCAGCCAATAGTCGTGCTGCAACTGCGCCCGCCACAGCAGCGAGATGATCGCCGACGCCTGGCGGCCGGGGGGATATTTGGCGATCTCCTTCTCAGCCCACGCCGTGTTCTCGGGCGTGAAGGCGAAGCTCGCGGGCTGATCCTCGGCAAGACGGCGAACGGACATGGCTCAGACAACCCCAGACTGGATGGCGGCAAGTATGGTCATCGGTCGACGTCGCCAAACACGATGTCGATCGAGCCGAGGATCGCGCTGACGTCGGCCAGCATGTGCTTGCGGCACATGAAGTCCATCGCCTGCAAATGGGCAAAGCCGGGCGCGCGCAACCGGACGCGGTAGGGCTTGTTGGAGCCGTCCGAGACGATCGCAACGCCGAACTCGCCCTTGGGCGCTTCGACCGCTGCGTAGACTTCGCCGGCAGGGACCTTATAGCCCTCGGTATAAAGCTTGAAATGGTGGATCAGCGCCTCCATCGAGCGCTTCATCTCTGCGCGGTGGGGCGGCGTCACCTTGCCGTCGTTGATGACGACCGGCCCCTGCCCGTCCGGCGCCTGCAGCTTGTCGCAGCACTGCCGCATGATTTTGACCAACTCGCGCATCTCCGCCATGCGGATCAGGTAGCGGTCGTAATTGTCGCCGTTCTTGCCGACCGGGATGTCGAAATCCATCTCCTCGTAGCACTCGTAGGGCTGCGACTTGCGCAGGTCCCACGCCGCGCCCGAGCCGCGCACCATCACGCCGGAAAAGCCCCAGGCCCAGGCGTCGGCGAGAGAGATCAGGCCGATGTCGACGTTGCGCTGCTTGAAGATGCGGTTGCCGGTCAGCAGCGTCTCGAGGTCGTCGCAGACCTTGAGGAACGGATCGCAAAAGGCGTGGATGTCGTCGATGAGCTGGGGTGGCAGATCCTGGTGGACGCCGCCGGGGCGGAAATAGGCCGAGTGCATGCGCGCGCCGCTGGCCCGCTCATAGAACACCATCAGCTTCTCGCGCTCTTCGAAGCCCCACAGCGGCGGGGTCAGCGCGCCGACGTCCATCGCCTGCGTCGTCACGTTGAGGATATGCGACAGCAGCCGGCCGATCTCGCTGTAGAGAACGCGAATGAGCTGAGCGCGGCGCGGAACGGTAACGCCGAGCAGCTTCTCGACGGCCAGCGCGTAGGCGTGCTCCTGATTCATCGGCGCGACGTAATCGAGCCGGTCGAGATAGGGCACGTTTTGGAGGTAGGTGCGCGCCTCCATCAACTTCTCGGTGCCGCGGTGCAGCAGACCGATGTGCGGATCGACGCGCTCGATCACCTCGCCGTCGAGCTCCAGCACCAGGCGCAGCACGCCGTGGGCCGCGGGATGCTGCGGGCCGAAATTGATCGAGAAGTTGCGGAGGGAATGTTCGGTCATTACGACTTCGCCTTCTCGTCGCCAGGCAGCGGCGCGCCTTCCCAGGGGCTGAGGAAGTCGAACTGGCGGAATTCTTGGGTCAGTCGCACCGGTTCGTAGCGTACGCGCTTCTCTTGGTCGTCGTAGCGCACCTCGACGAAGCCGGTCATCGGGAAGTCCTTGCGCAGCGGATGGCCGTCGAAGCCATAATCGGTGAGGATGCGGCGTAGATCGGGATGGCCCTCGAACAGAACGCCGTACATGTCGTAGGCCTCGCGCTCGTACCAGTCGGAAGCGGCAAAGACCGAGACGGTCGAGGGAACCGGCGTCGCCTCGTCGGTCGCGATCTTGACCCGGACGCGGCGGTTGAACTTCGGCGACAGCAGCAGGTAGACGATCTCGAAGCGCTTCTCGTGCTCGGGGTAGTCGACGCCGCTGAGATCGGTGAAGCAGATGAACTGGCAGTCGGGATCGTCGCGCAGGAAGGTCAGCGTTTCGACGATGCGCGAGGCCTCGGCCGTCAGCGTCAACTCGTCATGCGACTCATCGACCGCCAGCACCGCGCCCGGCAGGCTCGCCAACGCTTTCGCGCCAACCGATTTCAATCCTTCGTCCATGGACCCCCGTCCAGTCTTGTGGTCAGGCGCCCCCGTCCACAGCGGAAAGGGCGCCCGCGTCGTCGACGTTCCCTGCGACCCGAATTGATCGGGCCTTTGTTGTTATCGTTCGATCGTTCCGGTGCGGCGAATCTTCTTCTGCAGCATCAGCACGCCGTAGAGCAGCGCCTCGGCCGTCGGCGGGCAACCGGGAACGTAGATGTCGACCGGCACGATCCGGTCGCAGCCGCGCACCACCGAATAGGAATAGTGGTAGTAGCCGCCGCCGTTGGCGCACGAGCCCATCGAGATGACGTAGCGCGGCTCGGGCATCTGGTCGTAGACCTTGCGCAGCGCCGGCGCCATTTTGTTGGTCAGCGTGCCGGCGACGATCATCACGTCGGACTGGCGCGGACTGCCGCGCGGGGCGAAGCCGAAGCGCTCGACGTCATAGCGCGGCATCGACAATTGCATCATCTCGACCGCGCAACACGCGAGGCCGAACGTCATCCACATCAGCGAGCCCGAGCGCGCCCATTGGATGAGGTCTTCGGTCGAGGTGAGGACGAAGCCCTTGTCGGCGAGAAGATCGTTGACCTCGCCAAAGAACGGATCGTTGGCGCCCGCCGGCTTGCCGGTCGCCGGATCAAGCACGCCGCGCGGCGCCGGAGCGATCATGGGGCCCGCGGTCAATCCCATTCGAGCGCTCCCTTGTTCCATTCGTAGACGAAGCCGATCGTCAGCACGCCGAGGAACAGGATCATCGACCAGAAGCCGAGCGCGCCGATGTCGTGGAACGCGAGCGCCCAAGGAAAGAGATAGGCGACCTCGAGATCGAAGATGATGAACAGCAGCGACACGAGATAGAAGCGAATGTCGAACTTCATCCGCGCGTCGTCGAACGGATTGAAGCCGCACTCATAGGCCGACAGCTTTTCGGGATCGGGATTCTTGTAGGCGACGATGAACGGCGCGACCAGCAACGCCCCGCCGATCAGCGCGCTGAGGCCGATGAAGACGACGAGCGGCAGATAGTCGGCGATCAGACTGGGCACTGGGCCTCCGCTGGGCTGTCATCGGCGCGCGGGACCCCGCGCTCCACGCCGCTTCGCGCCCGGCGGCAGGCCCCGCCGGGCTCGCCAAGCGAGCTTTGGCAGGGGTATCGCAGCGCAGCGAAGGGCGCAAGACAGAACCCGGCCCTAAGCCCCTCCGGGAGCGCAATTTCTCGCGCGCGAACGGGGCGCCCGAGCTTTCGCGGGCGCTTGGCAACTATCAGTCGAAATTGAAGAAATGGCGAGAGAGACGGGACTCGAACCCGCGACCTCCGGCGTGACAGGCCGGCGCTCTAACCAACTGAGCTACTCCCCCCGCGAGAGAGCGAGCGGATAAGGCACGAGACGGGGCAAGTCAAGCGAGAAGCCGGGCTGTTCGCTGCGCCGCGGCGGCGCTTCAGAACCGCGTCGCGGCGAGCCGCGAATGAGCGATTTCACCCGCGCTGAGCAGGTGCAGCGCGCCAGGCGCCTGCGACTCGGCGCGCCAGACCAGCCGCGGATCGACGCCCATGCTCGCCGCGTATTTGGCGAGGATGGCGACCATGCGCGGATCGGCGAGGCTCCCGCCCGTCCCGTTGGGGTCGACCAGCGCCATGCGATGCAGCCCGATCCGGCTTGCGGGCGGCGCAACCCGCCGCGTCGCCCCCATCAGCGCGTAGACGCAGGCCGAAAAGCACTCGCCGGCCACCGGACCCGACATCGCCCCGACCGAGGCGAAGCCGGCGACCACGACCGCGGCGCGCAGCCGCCGGAAGACCGAGCCGAGCTCCATCGAAGCGACGACGTTGCCGCCCGGCGAATTGATAAAGATGACGCCGCGCAGCCGCTCGGTCTGCGAGGCCTGCTTGGCGAAGTCGATGAAGGCCTGCGGCGTGTCGGCCTCGATGACGCCGTCGGCGATGATCACTTGCGGGCAATCGGCGAGGCAGCCGGTCGAAGCGAAGTTGACCGAGTGGAACGTCATCGGCGCCTGTTCGGCCACCGCTGGCGCGACAAAGGCGACCCCGAGGACGGCGTACGCAACAGCCCACAGCGCCCAGCCGCCACGACCGCGCCGCGTCGCGGCGGGTCGGCTGGTGGGCGGTGACGGGCTCGAACCGCCGACCCTCTCGGTGTAAGCGAGATGCTCTACCAACTGAGCTAACCGCCCTTGACCGCCGCCGCGCGGCGCTGCGCCGGGGAAACTACCTTACTCGCGCCGGCGAGGCCAACCCTGTTCACCATACAAGTTCGCTCCGCAAGCAGGAGACGAAAGCGGGCGACAAAAAGGGCGGCCACCGGCCGCCCTTGATGCTCTGCCCGAAAAGTTCTGGCCGCGCGGCGAAGCTTCGCCGCGCCAGGCCAGATTACTTCTTGGGAGCGGCCTTCTTGTTGAGGCTGCCCTTGAGGGCCGCGCCAGCCTTGAAGCGTGCGTTCTTCGAGGCGGCGATCTTGATTTCCTTGCCGGTGGCCGGGTTGCGGCCTTTGCCGGCGGCGCGCTCGCGCACCGAGAAGGTGCCGAAGCCGACGAGGCGCACTTCGTCGCCCTTCTTGAGCGACTTGGCGATACCGTCGAGAACCGATTCCAATGCCGCCGCCGCGGCGACCTTCGTCAAGTCCGCTTCCTTCGCGATGTGCTCGACGAGTTCGAGTTTATTCATTTGGCCTCTCCTTTGCCACTTTCGACGTTAGTGCGACGCCGTGCGCGTTTCCGCCGCCGTCGTTCCGAAGCCTGCCCCCGGACGCCCCAGCGAATCGACGCTCGAGGTGAACCATTGCTCGCCAATCGGACGCGCAAAATCAAGGCTCTGCGCGCGCTATGCTCACAAAATTGTAGGTCTTGCCGACGACTCGGCGTGTGCAGATGCGAAAAGGCCGCGAATCCGGGAGGATTCGCGGCCTTTCCTAACGCAACGCGATACGCGCTTGTAACGCGCTCAGTGCGCGACCATCCCCGCGCCGTCGTCCTCGCCAGGGGTCGGCGCGGCCGGCGGAGCGGCGCGCTCTTCCCAGGCGATCGGCTGGGGCTGGCGCACCAGCGCCTGCGCGAGCACTTCTTCCATGCGCGAGACCGGCACGATTTCCAGCCCGCTCTTCAGCGCAGCGGGAAGATCGACGAGGTCCTTCGCATTGTCCTCGGGGATCAACACCTTCTTGATGCCCCCGCGCAGAGCCGCCAGCAGCTTCTCCTTCAAGCCGCCGATCGGCAGCACGCGGCCGCGCAGCGTGATCTCGCCCGTCATCGCGACATCGCGGCGCACCGGGATGCCGGTCAGCATCGAGACGATGACCGTCGCCATCGCGACGCCAGCCGACGGCCCATCCTTCGGCGTCGCGCCTTCCGGCACGTGGACGTGGATGTCGCGCTTGTCGAACGAGGGCGGCTCGATGCCGAAGTCGACCGCGCGCGAACGCACGTAGGATGCAGCGGCGGAGATCGACTCCTTCATCACATCCTTGAGGTTGCCGGTGACCGTCATACGGCCCTTGCCCGGCATCATCACGCCTTCGACCGTCAGCAGCTCGCCGCCAACTTCCGTCCAGGCGAGCCCGGTAACGAGCCCGACCTGGTCGTCCGCCTCGATCTCGCCGTAGCGGAACTTCGCAGGGCCGAGAAATTCAGCGACATTGGCCGCGTTGACGACGATCCTCTTCTTCTTGTTGGTGAGGATCTCCTTGACTGCCTTTCGCGCGAGATTGGAGAGCTCGCGCTCAAGATTGCGCACTCCCGCCTCACGCGTGTAGCGGCGCACGAGTTCGAGCAGCGCGTCGTCCTCGACCTGCCATTCCTTCGCGTCGAGCCCGTGCTTGACCATCGAATTGGGCAGCAAGTGCCGCTTGGCGATCTCGACCTTCTCATCCTCGGTGTAACCGGCGATGCGGATGATCTCCATCCGATCCATCAACGCCGGCGGGATGTTGAGCGTGTTGGCCGTGGTGACGAACATCACGCCCGACAGGTCGTAGTCGACCTCGAGATAATGGTCGTTGAACGTCGCGTTCTGCTCAGGGTCGAGCACCTCGAGCAAAGCCGACGACGGATCGCCACGGAAATCCATGCCCATCTTGTCGATCTCGTCGAGCAAGAACAGCGGATTGGAGCTCTTGGCCTTGCGCATCGACTGGATGACCTTGCCGGGCATCGAGCCGATGTAGGTGCGCCGATGGCCGCGGATTTCCGCTTCGTCGCGCACGCCGCCGAGCGACATGCGCACGAACTCGCGTCCGGTCGCCTTGGCGATCGACTTGCCGAGCGAAGTCTTGCCGACGCCGGGCGGGCCGACGAGGCACAGGATCGGACCCGTCAGCTTGTTGGCGCGCTGCTGCACGGCGAGATACTCGACGATGCGGTCCTTGACCTTGTCGAGGCCAAAGTGGTCCGCGTCGAGAATCGCCTGCGCGGCCGGCAGGTCCTTCTTGATCTTCGAGCGTCTCTGCCACGGGATCGACAGCAGCCAATCGAGGTAGTTGCGCACCACCGTCGCTTCAGCCGACATCGGCGACATCTGGCGCAGCTTCTTCAGCTCGCCCATCGCCTTGTCGCGCGCTTCCTTGGTCAGCTTGGTCTTCTTGATGCGGTCTTCCAGTTCGGACATCTCGTCCTTGCCGTCCTCGTCGCCGAGCTCCTTCTGGATCGCCTTCATCTGCTCGTTGAGATAGTACTCGCGCTGCGTCTTCTCCATCTGGCGCTTGACGCGCGTGCGGATGCGCTTCTCGACCTGCAGAACCGAGATCTCGCTCTCCATCAGCGCGAGGCACTTCTCGAAGCGCTTGGCGATCGAATGGATCTCGAGGATCGCCTGCTTGTCGGCGAGCTTGACCGCGAGATGCGAGGCGATCGTGTCGGCGAGCTTGCCGTAGTCGTCGATTTGCGTGACCGCGGCGACCACTTCGGGCGAGATCTTCTTGTTGAGCTTGACGTAGTTCTCGAACTCCGAGACCACCGAGCGCGACAGCGCCTCGGCCTCGATCGGTTCGATCGGGTCGTCGGCGATCGCTTCCGCCTCGGCGCGATAGTAGCCTTCGGTCGGCAGATAGGCGCGCACCTGCGCGCGCGACTGCCCCTCGACCAGCACCTTGACGGTGCCGTCGGGCAGCTTGAGCAACTGCAACACCTTGGCGAGCGTGCCGGTGGAGAAGATCGCCTCGGTCGCCGGATCGTCGTCGGCGGCGTTCATCTGCGTCGCAAGCAGAATCGGCTTGTCGGCCTTCATCACCTCTTCGAGGGCGCGAATCGACTTCTCGCGGCCGACGAACAGCGGCACGATCATGTGCGGGAACACCACGATGTCGCGCAACGGCAGGACGGGGTAGACGTCAAACGTGCCGGGGTCGGGCAACTTGCGGGAGCTGGTCATTCGCGGTCCTGTTTCTTTGTGACCCGGGCGCGGCCGCAGGCCGCCCCGAGCTTGAAACGCCCCCCGGCCAACGCACCCAGTCCCTCAGCTTGGGCCCCGGATCACGCCGCAGCGGCGCCGACTTGGGAATCGATTCCCTTGAGTCGGCGCGGAAAGCGCCGCGGAGCCTGCAACAAAGCACGATGCACGAACCGCTTGACGCAAAGATGGCGGCTCGTCGTTCTGGTTTCAAGCGGCGCGTGCGTCGAAACGCCGCGCCCTCCCCAGATGCGTCAGCCGGCCTTCTCGGCGCGCTCGGCGTAGATGTAGAGCGGGCGCGCTTTTCCCTCGACCACCTCGGGCCCGATCACCACCTGCTCGACCCCGTCGAGGCCGGGCAGATCGAACATCGTGTCGAGCAGGATGCCCTCCATGATCGAGCGCAATCCGCGCGCGCCGGTGCGCCGCTCGATCGCCTTCTTGGCGACGACGACCAACGCCTCGTCCTGGAAGGTCAGGTCGATGTTCTCCATCTCGAACAGCCGCTGATACTGCTTGACCAGCGCGTTCTTGGGCTCGGTGAGGATCTTCTTCAGCGCGTCCTCGTCGAGATCCTCAAGCGTCGCGATCACCGGCAGGCGGCCGACAAACTCGGGGATGAGGCCGAACTTGAGCAGATCCTCTGGCTCGACCTGACGGAACACTTCGCCGGTGCGCCGGTCGTCAGGCGACTGAACCTTGGCGCCGAAGCCGATCGAGGTGCCCTTGCCGCGCGCCGAGATGATTCGCTCGAGACCCGAGAAGGCGCCGCCGCAGATGAACAGGATGTTGGTCGTGTCGACCTGCAAGAATTCCTGCTGCGGATGCTTGCGCCCGCCCTGCGGGGGAACGCTTGCGATCGTGCCTTCCATGATTTTCAGCAGCGCCTGCTGGACGCCCTCGCCCGACACGTCGCGGGTGATCGAGGGATTGTCAGACTTGCGGCTGATCTTGTCGATTTCGTCGATGTAGACAATGCCGCGCTGCGCCCGCTCGACGTTGTAGTCGGAGGCCTGCAACAGCTTGAGGATGATGTTCTCGACGTCCTCGCCGACGTAGCCCGCTTCCGTCAGCGTGGTCGCATCGGCCATCGTGAAGGGCACATCGAGGATGCGCGCCAGCGTCTGCGCGAGCAGCGTCTTGCCCGAGCCGGTTGGCCCGATCAGCAGGATGTTCGACTTGGCCAGCTCGACGTCGCTGTGCTTGGTCGCGTGGTTGAGCCGCTTGTAATGATTGTGCACGGCGACCGAGAGGACGCGTTTCGCCTGCGGCTGGCCGATGACGTAGTCGTCCAGCACCTTGCAGATTTCGCGCGGGGTCGGAATCCCGTCCTTGCTCTTGACGAGGGCGGTCTTGCTCTCCTCACGGATGATGTCCATGCAGAGCTCGACGCACTCATCGCAGATGAACACGGTCGGACCGGCGATGAGCTTGCGCACCTCATGCTGGCTCTTGCCGCAGAAAGAGCAATACAACGTGCTCTTGGCGTCGCCCTCGGCCTTGGCCATAGTCCTATCTCCGTTCCGGCCGCTTTGGTCGTTGCGATTCAGCGGTCGCCGACCTTGCAGCCTAGGTAAAGCATCCTAACAAACCGTAGCGCCTATGGGCGCCACGCCACTCACGCGCCCTTCGCTACAAGAAGCGCGCCACCCGGGGCTGTCCCGGCCTCGGACGCCCCCAAGGGGACCAAGCAATCATGTATCGACGCAGTAAGGCAAGGCCGGGGCGGCCGTAAACACCAGTCAAAGTCTGTTCAACCCCCGGCAAACGCCGCCCTGGCGCGGCCTAGTCCGGCGTTTTGGGCGCTCAAACCGGCTTGGGCTCTTCGGCCTCTACCGTCCGCTTCAAGGTCACTTCATCGACAACGCCGAAGGCCTTGGCCTCTTCCGCCGACATGAAATGATCGCGGTCGAGCGTTCGCTCGATGACCTCGTAGGGCTGCCCGGTGTGCTCGACGTAAATCTCGTTGAGCCGGCGCTTGACCTTCATAATGTCCTCGGCGTGGCGCTGAATGTCGGACGCCTGGCCTTGGAAGCCGCCGGAAGGCTGGTGGACCATGATTCGGGAGTTGGGCAGCGCGTAGCGCATCCCCTTCTCGCCCGCGCACAGCAGCAACGAGCCCATCGAGGCCGCCTGGCCGATGCACATCGTCGTCACCTTGGGCCGGATGAACTGCATGGTGTCGTAAATCGACAGCCCGGCCGTCACCACGCCGCCGGGCGAGTTGACGTACATGGCGATTTCTTTTTTCGGATTGTCCGCCTCGAGGAACAGCAACTGGGCGACGACCAGCGAGGCCGAAATGTCCTCGATCGGTCCGACGACGAAAATGATTCGCTCGCGCAGCAGGCGGGAAAAGATGTCGAACGACCGCTCGCCGCGCGCCGACTGCTCGATCACGATCGGCACGAGATTATTGAAATAATAGTCGACCGGATCGCGCATGGGTCTCGCTTTCGGGAATCAATGGCGGGCGCCAAGCGGTAACATAGGGCGCGCGTCGCCGTTGTGAAGGGGCCCGCCAAAAGGGCTGGCGACTGGGCGCGGCTCTAGGGCGTTAAGCCGTCGTCCCGGCCTGCTCAGGGGGCGGGAACCGGCTCGTCGTCGTCGGCCAGCAGCTCCTTGACCGTCACCTTGCGGTCCTCGATCTTGACCGCCGCGAGGAGTTGGTCGACCACCTTTTCCTCATAGATCGGCGCGCGCAACTGCGCGAGCGCCTCCTGATTGTTACGATAGAAGTCCCAAACCTGCTGCTCTTGCCCCGGGTAGGCGCGCGCACGGGCGACCAGCGCCTGGGTCATCTCGTCGTCGCTGATCTTCACGTCGGTCTTGGCGCCGATCTCGGCCAGGAGCAGACCGAGGCGCACGCGCCGCACCGCGATCGCGCGGTAGTCCTTGCGGGCCGCCTCCTCGGTGGTCTTCTCGTCGGCGAAGGTGCGCCCGGAGGCCTGTTGCTCGCGCTCGACCTGCGTCCAGATGGCCGAGAATTCCTGCTCGACCAGACCTTCGGGCACGTCGAAGGCGTAGCGCGCCGCGAGCGCGTCGAGCAGCTTGCGCTTGACCCGTTCGCGCGAGGCGCGCGCGTATTCGGTGGCGATGGTCTCGCGCACCTTGGCCCGGAGCGCCTCGACGCTGTCCGTCCCATAGGCTTTGGCGAACTCGTCGTTGATTTCGAGCGGCTCGGGCGCCGCGACCGCTTTGACGGTCACGTCGAAGTCGGCCTTGCGGCCGGCGAGCGTGCGCGTTGCGTAGGCCTCGGGGAAAGTCGCCTGGATCTTGCGCCGCTCTCCGGCGATCACGCCGATCAGTTCGTCCTCGAACCCGGGGATGAAGGTGTTGGAGCCGATCATCACCTCGATGTTTTCGCTGGTGCCGCCCTCGAACGGAGCGCCGTCGAGCGTGCCGACGAAATCGACGGTGACGCGGTCGAACTTCTCTGCCTTCGCCCCTTCGGGCCTGTCGGCGTAGACGCGGCGATTCTGGACGAGGCGCTGCACGCCGTCGTCGATCCCGCTCTCCTCGATCTCGGCGACCGGGCGCTCCAGCACGATGTCCGAATGATCGCCGAGCTCAAATTTCGGCAGCACCTCCAGGGCGACTGTGAAGGCGAGATCGCCGCGCGCTTCGAGCGCCGCTTCGATCGCGTCCTTGTCGGTCGGCAATTCGACCCGCGGCTCCTGCGCGAGGCGCAAGCCGCCATCTTCGAGAATCTGTTTGTTGGCGGCCGCGACGGTCTCCTGCACGACGTCGGCCATCACCGAGCGCCCGTAGACGCGCTTCAGGTGAGCGACCGGCACCTTGCCGGGGCGAAAGCCGTTGATCTTGACCTTGGCCTTCATGTCGGCGAGCTGCGCGTCAAGGCGCGTGGCGAGATCGCTCGCCGACACGACGACGGCGTATTCGCGCTTCAGGCCTTGGCTCAGCGTCTCGGTGACCTGCATTTCAATCCGCCCTTGTTCACTGCCGCTCACGCGGCCCAGCAGCCGTGCGGGACTGGTGCGGGCGGAGGGACTCGAACCCCCACAACATTTCTGCCACCGGAACCTAAATCCGGCGCGTCTACCAGTTCCGCCACGCCCGCATCCCCGCGCGCTTCCCGCAGGAGAGGCCGGGCTGCTTTGGGCGGGCTCTATAGCAGCTTGCCCGCCCCGCGCCAGCGAAAAATGCGCGTGCTGACGGGCGTCACGGATCAGTCGCGAAGCGTGGCGGCGAGCGCGACGGTGAAGACCCCGCCGGCCAGCGTCAGCGCAGTTGCGTTGGCCGGACCAAACCCTATGAATGACGGCGCGGCGGCCAGAACGCCGAACGCGGCCAGACCCGCCGCGACGCAGAGGCCGGCGATGATTCTGCCCCCAACCGATCTGCTCATAGCGAATCTCTCCCAAAACGTCCCGCCGCGGCGCCGCGGCGGCGTCAACCGCGCTCCCGCGCAAAAGTGGCGCCCGCCAAAACGTCCCGAAACGGGGCAGGCTGGGAATTAGGGATGCGCGAGGGGACGCCGCGGCTCGATCGACGCGCCGTTCTTGCCGGCGGCGTCGCGGCGAGCCTCTGGCTGTGGCGCGGGGCAACGAGCGCGCTGGCTTTGCCGACCCCGGCGCGCCGGCTGACCGCCGGCCCCGCCACGCAGTCTCTCGCGCCCGCGCCCGCCGGCCCGACCCGCATCCTCGCCTACGACGGCGGCGCGCCGGGTCCGCTGCTGCGGTTGCGCCGGGGTGAGGAATTCTCGCTGATCCTGGCGAACCAGCTCGCGGAGCCGACGAGCCTGAGTTTTCCTGGCCTGAGACTGGCCAACGCGGTCGCCGGGATCGCCGGCCTCACCGGGGCGGCGCTGCCGCCGGGCGGCGAGACCGAGATTCGCTTCACGCCGCCCGATTCTGGCTTCGGCCTCTATCTGCCCGACGTCGGCGCGGCGACCGCGCGCCAGTTCGCTTCCGGCCTCTACGGGCCAATCGTCGTCGAAGAGAGCGCGCCGCCCGACGTCGATCTCGAGACGATCGTTGTGCTCGCCCAATGGCGGGTCGACGCGAGCGGCGCGCTCAGCGACGATTTCGCCGCCGACTTCGCGCCAAGCGAAGCCACGGTCGAGCTGCTGACTGCCGGCCCCGCCGCCGCGCCGTTGCGCGTCGCCGCCGCGCCCGGCGCCCGCGTTCGCCTGAGGCTCGCCAACGCCACCCCCGCGCGGGCGATGACGATCGCGGTCGCCGGCGCGGCGCCGCAGATCGTCGCCGTCGACGGCCAGCCGAGCGCACTGTTTGCGCCGCTGCGCGGCCAATTCCCGATGGCGCCGGGCGCGTGCTTTGAACTGATGTTCGACATGCCCGAGGCGAGCTTCGCCTTTGCGCTGCGCGACGACGAGGGGCGCGTGGCGGACTTGCCGCTGGTGGCGTTCGAGAGCCAGGGCGCGCCCCGCCCTGCCCGGCCGACGATCGTCGCCCTACCGCCCAATCCGCTGCTGCCTGATAAAATCGACCTCGCCCGAGCGCACCGTTTTCAAGTGATGCTAACAGGCGGCGGCGCGGCGCCTTTTGCCATCAACGGCGACACATTGAGCGACTGGAGCGCGAAGCCGCTGTTCGCTGCGCCGCTCCACGCGCCGGTGACGCTCACGCTGGTCAACGCGACCGAGGCGACGCAGACGATGCGGCTCGGCGGTCATGTCGGGCGCCAGTTGCACGCCCTCGACGACGGTTGGGAGCCCTATTGGCGCGACATTTTTCTGCTCGCGCCGGGCCGCACGATTCATGTCGCCTTCGTCGCCGACAATCCCGGCAAATGGCCCCTCGCCTCGGTCACCCCCGCCCGCCGCACGGCGGGTCTTTGCGGTTGGTTTCAGGTTGGATGAGGGCCTGCGGCGGCGCTTCGTCGGCCCCCTCGAGGCCGTCATGCCCGGCCTTGAGCCGGGCATCCAGGCTGTAGCCTTCGACCTTTGAGCCTGGATGGCCGGGTCAAGCCCGGCCATGACGGCGGCGGGGTTGGGCGCCCCTCACCCCAGCAATTCCCGCAACACGCCGGGCAGCGCGTCCGCTAGGTCTTCGGCGATCAACCCCGGCCCAAAGGCGCGCGCGGCGGCGCCGTGTAGCCAGACCGCCGCCGCCGCCGCCTCAAAACCCGGCATGCCCTGCGCCAGCAGGCCGCAGGCAAAGCCCGCCAGCACGTCGCCAGAGCCGGCGGTGGCGAGGCTTGGGGGCAGATCGAAGCCGATCGCCGCCCGCCCGTCCGGCGCGGCGACGACGGTGTCGGCGCCCTTCACCACGACGATGGCTCCCAGCATCGCCGCAGCGGCGCGCGCCCGCGCGAGTTTCGATGGTTGGTCAAGCACTTCGGCGCGACCGCGAAACAATCTGCGCGAACTCGCCCTCGTGCGGCGTGATCAGCGTCGTGCGGGTTTCGCGCGCGATCAGCGCCGCGAGCCCCTCCGCGTCGCCGGCGAAGCTGGTCAGCGCGTCGGCGTCGAGCGCGACCGCCCTCGGCGCCGAGCTGGGCTCGGTCAGCGCCGCAGCGACGAGGCCGCGCGTCGCTTCGCCGACCCCAGCGCCGGGTCCGATCAACACGGCGTTGCGCCGCGGATCGGCGAGCAATTGTGAAAAGCCCGCAAGGCCGGAAAACGGCGCAACCATTACCGCCGTCAAATGCGCCGCGTTCTCCGCGACGGCGGCGAGCGGGCTGGCGATCGTCGCGAGCCCCGCCCCGACCCGCAGCGCCGCCCGCGCCGCCAATCGCGCCGCGCCTGTGCGATGGGCCGGTCCGGAGACGATCAACGCGGCCCCGCGTGCATATTTATGCGAGGCGGCGCCCGGGCGCGGTAGCAGCGCGCGCCAGATCGCCGGCGCGTTGAGAAACGCGCGCGGCGCAATCGCCGCGAGCGCGCTGGGCGCGCTGCCGATGTCGGCGAGAACCAGGCGCCCGCTCAGCGTGCGCCCCGGCAGCAGCAAATGGCCCGGCTTGAGGCGAAAGAAACCGACGGTCGCGCTCGCCGCCACCGCCGCGCCGCGCACCGCGCCGGTCTCGCCGTCGAGGCCGGAGGGCACATCGACGCTGATCACCGGCTTGCCATCTCGGCTGAACGCGTTGATCGCCTCAACCTCGCGCAAAGCCTCACCCACGACCGAGCGCGACAGGCCGGCGCCGAGCAGCGCATCGATCACGAGATCGGCTGCGCCAAGATCGAGCGCGCCGGCGGCGTGGACCGCGCCGCCCCAGCGCGCCGCAGCCAGCGCCGCATCGCCGCGCAAGGATGCGCGCGCGCCCATCAGCGAGACTTCGACCCGGTAGCCCCAACTCGCCAGCAGACGCGCGGCGATGAACCCGTCGCCGCCATTGCCGCCCGGCCCGCAGATGACGGCGATGCGGCCCCGGCTCGGCGCCATGCGCGTCGCCTCGGCGGCGACCGCCGCGCCGGCGCGCTCCATCAGCACGATTCCAGGAACGCCCGCGGCAATGGAGAGCCGATCGGCCTCCGCCATTTGGGCCGGGGTCAGCAGTTCTGGGCAGCGGCGGGGATCGAGCATCGCGGGGACAGTGGCGCCCCCGCCGCTGCGCGGCAAGCTTGAGGAAGGCGCACGAAAATTGGCGCTTTCCATCGTCGGATTTTCTGCTATATCGCGCCGTCGTTCCGGCCTGATCCCCGATAGCTCAGCTGGTAGAGCATTCGACTGTTAATCGAATGGTCGCAGGTTCGAGTCCTGCTCGGGGAGCCACCGACAAAATCTCACGTTGGTTTCGCTGGCGAATTCGTCCTAGCGTCCGGACTCATAACCAGTAGCTGACGGTCGCCGCAATGCACACGGCGGCGAGGAAGTTGGCGGCGTTGCGGTCGTAGCGCGTCGCCACGCGGCGCAAGTCCTTCAGGCGGCAGAACATGCGTTCGATGGTGTTACGATTGCGGTAGAGGAAGGGCGAGAAGCAGCACTTCCATTTGCGATTGATCTTTGGCGGGATGTTCGCCAGCGCGCCGCGCTCCTCGATCTGTCGGCGAATTGCGTTGGCGTCGTAGCCCTTGTCGTCGTGCAAAACATCGCACGCCGGGAGGCGTTCGAGCAGCGCCGCGCCCGCCGTGCAATCGGCGACCTGACCGCCGGTGAGCATGAAGGCGACGGGTCGGCAGAGCGCGTCAGTCAACGCGTGGATTTTTGTCGTGCGGCCGCCGCGCGAGCGGCCGATCGCCTGATTTTTCTCGCCCCTTTTCCGCCCGTCGCCGAGCGATGCGCCTTCACTGCGGACGAGTCGATGAGGACCTGCGCCAGCGGGCCGCCGGCTCGGGCGAGCGCCTCGAAGACGCCGACCCAGACGCCTTTCTCCGCCCATCGGACGAAGCGGTTGTAGAGCGTCTTCTTTGGCCCGTAGTCCGGCGGCGCGTCCACCAAGCGACTGCCTGACTTCAGCACGTAAATGATGCCGCTGATCACGCGCCGGTCGTCGATCCGCGGCTTGCCGCGCGCATCGGTCGGCAGATGCGGTTAGATCTTCGAAAACTGCGTGTCCGTCAGCCAGAACTGATCCCGATTTATCGGCGCTTCCTTTCGGAAGCCGTGAATCACAAGCGGTTGCTCACGCCAACATCTTTATGAGTCCGGACCCTAGTTCTCACATTAACTGGAGCATCTTGAGCACGAGGTTGCAACGACGCTTCAGAACTTCCAGGATAGTCCGGCGAGCACCTTCTCTTCCTGAAGTTGCGCCGTGGTCGAACCCTCTCCGATCCTGGGCGTCGAATAGGTGTGCGACCCGAAATCGGCGTAGCGGAACTCGACGTTTCCGATCAGATGATCGGTGAAGGCGTAGGCGCCGCCGCCGCCGACGGTCCAGCCCGTTCGCGTATCGTCGAATCCCGTCAGCACAACGCAATTCGTCGGAAAGAGCTCAGAACCGCAGCCGCGCTCGTCCAGGAAGGCGACGCCGCCGGTCGCGTACGGCAGCCATCTGCCCATGGCGTAGCCCAACGAGAGGCGAACGCTGCCGTCGGCACGCGATTGATCGTAGCCGTAACCGCCGCCCGGAGCGCCGCCGGCCGAATAATAGGCGGATTTCCCACGGCTCTCAAACAGCGCGGAGGCGTCGGCCTCGACGCCCGCGACGATATTGTCCGAAAACTGATACCGATAGCCGAGCTGACCGCCGACACCGAAAGCGGTCGTGTCGGGGTGGGAGTAGAAGGGCGTGCCAATGGCGGCGACGGTGAGACGAGACTGGATCCCATCGCCGCTCACGTTCGCGCCGAGATAGAAGCCGGTCCATGAAAATGCCGGCTCCGGCGCAGGGACTGGGGCCGACTTGCGCGTTGGAAGGTCGGCCGCGGCCGCGGCCGCGGTCAGCGTAGCGAAGGCGGCGATCGTCGCCATAACGATGCGCAGCATGTCCTTCACCCCGGAATGTGAGATTGGCGCGATCGATGATCTCTTGTTGCCAGCGCGCTCGATGTCAAGGAGCGAGTTGGAGTGGCCCCGCTTGCGGTCACGCCGCGGCGATCGTCGCTGACCGTGCCAATACTTTTATGGGTCCGGGCCCTAGTCCCCTCACCTTGGGACAGGGTGAGGGGATAGCTGTTCAGGTTCCGCCCTTTTTTCGAGCATCGACATTCCGCTTGCAGCCATGCGCGCTCGCTCTGCCGTCTTCGTGCAGAGCGACGGCATGTTGTCGTCTGTCCACCCGAGCATTGCTTTCAATTGCGCTTGCGGCGCGCCGTTCTCCGCAGCACGTGTCGCGCCCGCGTCGTGGCCGAGCGGGGTGAGCCGGAGCTTGTCGCCGCCGTCGAGCAAGGGCGCGTGTCGGTATCCGGCGGCGAGTGCGACTGAGTAGATTCCGGCTCTTTCGTGAGGGAGAGGACAGTTGCAACGTGATTTTCACGAGCGCCGGTCTCTACGTCCCCCAAGCTAGGCCCGCGCTTGCCCACTGGCGGTCGCCGTGGCTGCTTCAAGCCAGCGACCGCCTCTTTCTCTTCTCGCGATCGCCAGATCGACGCTCATCGAAGTTAGGGGACGCATTCAGTCTGCGTTTTGCCAAGGAGTTGTAGCATGAGCGGTCTTCAAGAACGTGTCCCCGCGCGCGCGTATGAACTCTGGGAGCAGGCGGGTAGCCCTGACGGTCGGAGCGAAGAATTCTGGTTCGCCGCTGAGAGCGAATTGGAATACGGGGAATTGAAATACGAGACAGCAAATATCGACGTAGAGGCCGCCATTTTGGAGCTAAGCGCCGGCGACTTCTCTAGGTGACCCCCTCAATTGGGGAAGATGAGGTCTGCGCGAGTGAAACTAACAACGAAGACGGGACAGAAAAAATGACTCGTGACAAGCTCGATTGCGGTGTCATCTTTATCCTTCGGATTCTCATTGGCTGGACATTCCTTTATGCCGGCGCTTGGCAAATCCTGCAAAACTTCGACACCGCCGGATTCCTGAATCAAGTTGTGACCTTCCATGGCTTTTACGCGCATTTTGCGAACCCGGCCGTGCTGCCCTACACCGACTTTTTGGTGAAGTGGGGCCATCTGCTGATCGGCCTCTCGCTAGTGTCCGGTCTCTTGGTCCGGGTCAGTGGCCCCTTCGGCATCCTGCTTATGATCACCTACTATTTTGCCCACATGCAGTGGCCGTTCATCGAGGATCACACCAATCTCTTCGTCGATTTCCACATCGTCTATGCAGTCGTTATCGTCTTCTTGATCGCGCATCGCGCTGGCCATGTCTGGGGCTTGGACGGCGTGGCCGCGCGGCTTCCGGCGGTGGCGAACAACAGTTTCTTGAAATCGCTGGTCGGCTGAATGGATGACTAAGCGCTCGCGGCGGTCACCAGTTTCTCGCCGCCTAGACACGTTGCAGGGTTAAGGGCGCGACTCGAAATAGCAAAGCGCTGTCAAAGCGACCCTTAGCCCCTCGCCTTCATGTAAGCGACTGACCGCGCTCGCAGCTAGCACAACTGCTCGGGGAGCCGGCGCGGAGCGAAACCGCCAACACCCTTCCGCAATGTCGCTCGCGAGGCCGCTGCGCGCTGGCCGATCGGCTGGCGTCCATTGGCGGCGACGAATAAAGTTCGCCCCGGAGTGTTTCCTATGTGCTTCAATCCAAACCGATGAGAACCGAGGGGAACCACATGAGGATGACGGTTGCGGTCTTGGCGATCGCTGCGAGCGTCGGCGTTGCGCTGGCGGCGGGCGCCGACTCGATCAAGGAACGGCGTGACTTGATGAAAGCCAACGGGGAAGCGTCGAAGTCGCTCATCCCCATGCTGAAAGGTAGCGCTCCGTTTGATCTCGCGGCGGTGCAAAAGGCGCTCATGACTTACGAGAACGCCGCGGCCAAGATGCCTGACCTCTTCCCGCCCGACAGCAAGACCGGCGATACGCACGCGCTGCCTGCAATTTGGGAGGGCGACAACAAGGCGGATCTCGACGCGCGCTTCAAGAAATTCGGCGACGACGCCGCCGCTGCGCTGGCCTCGGTCAAGGATGACGCCTCTTTCAAAGCGGCGATGCCGGCGGTCTTCAACAACTGCGGCGGTTGCCACCAGAAATACCGGGAAAGCCAGCAGTAGCCGCCCGACCGTGTTGAGGCCGCCTGCTCGGAGGATTTTCGATCATGAGGAGGCGGATCGCGCTCGCGTTGTCGTTCGTTGCGGTCGCGGCGGTTGCCGCTTGGTTCGCCACCGCTCCTCGCGGCGTTAGCGCCGAAGTCGCCGCCGCGGTGTCGCAGCCGGGCGACCCTGAGGCTGGGCGGATTGTCTTTTACGTCGCTGGCTGCGAGTCGTGCCACATGTCGCCTGGCCAGAACGACCCGCTTCGTCTGGGCGGCGGCATGGAGCTGAAAACGCCGGTCGGCTCATTCTATCCGCCGAACATTTCTCCCGATCCCGCCGATGGGATCGGCGCGTGGAGCGCCGCTAACTTCGCCGACGCTCTTATGACCGGCGTCTCGCCGGACGGCGAGCACCTGTACCCGGCTTTTCCCTATACATCCTATGGCCGCATGTCGATCAAGGACGTGCGAGATCTCTACGCCTTCCTGCGCACAACGCCGGCGGTCTCGGGGCGTGCGCCTCCGCACGCGCTCGCCTTCCCGTTCTCGATCCGCCGCGCCGTCGGATTTTGGAAACTCCTCTATATGCCGAAGATCGATCAGCCGCTCGCGATCGATCCAACGGAACAGGGCGCGCTCGGGCGCTATCTTGTCCAGGGGCCAGGGCATTGCGCCGAGTGTCATTCTCCACGCGATTTTCTAAACGGAATCATCGCTTCTCGCCGGTTGACCGGCGGTCCATTGCCGGACGGCAAGGGCAAATCGCCCGACATTACGGCGCTCGGCCTCAAGGATTGGTCTGAAAGCGACGTTGAGGACGCGCTTTCGACCGGGCTCACCCCATCGGGCGACGTGCTCGGCGGTCCGATGGCGGCCGTGGTGCGAAGCCTCTCCCAGGCGCCTGCGCCCGACCTCGCGGCGATTGCTCATTACCTGAAGACCTACAAAGCCGGAGCAATGCCGTGAGGATTTGCTCGGACCGACAACGCCGCCGATCCTTTGCTCACCGCCTCGCTGGTCGCGCTCTGGCGCGGCAGATGTCGCCGCGCCCGCGCGCGACGCGGGCGAACTGAAGCGGCGGCGTCAGACGAGAATTTGACCGTTGAGGGCAAGACCGTCGGGCCGCCGCGTCAAGCCGGCGTCCCGAGGCCGCCCATCAGCATATATTTCATTTCGAGATATTCCTCGACGCCGTGGTGCGAGCCCTCGCGCCCGAGCCCGCTCTCCTTGACGCCGCCGAAGGGCGCCTCGGCGGTCGAAATGAGACCCTCGTTGATCCCAACCATGCCGTATTCGAGGCCTTCGGCGACCCGCCAGACACGGCCGATGTCGCGGGCGTAGAAATAGCAGGCGAGGCCGAACTCGGTGGCGTTGGCCATCTCGATCGCTTCTTCCTCGCTCTTGAAGCGGAACAGCGGCGCCACCGGACCAAAGGTCTCTTCGCGCGCGACCAACATTGACGCCGTGACGTCGCGCAGCAGCGTCGGCTCGAAGAAGTTGCCGCCAAGCGCCTTGCCGCCGACGACCAGGCTAGCGCCCTTGGCGAGCGCATCGTCGATATGCTCCTGCACCTTGGCGACCGCGGCGCGGTTGATCAGCGGCCCGGTGGTGACGCCGGCCTCCGCGCCGTCGCCGACGCGCAATGTTTTCACAGCCGCGGCGAGCTTGGCGGCGAAGGCGTCGTAGACGCCGTCCTGCACCAGCAGACGGTTGGCGCACACGCATGTCTGGCCGGCGTTGCGGTATTTGGACGCCATCGCGCCCTCAACGGCTGCGTCGAGATCGGCGTCGTCGAACACGATGAAGGGCGCATTGCCGCCGAGCTCCAGTCCGAGCTTCTTGATCGAGGGCGCGCATTGCGCCATCAGCACGCGCCCAACCTCGGTCGAGCCGGTGAAGGTCAGGCCGCGCACGATCGGATTTGAAGTCATCTCGGCGCCGATTTCGCGCGCCGAGCCGGTCAGCACCGAGAACACGCCCGCGGGCACGCCGGCGCGCTCGGCGAGTTCCGCGATCGCCAGCGCCGACAGGGGCGTCTCGGCCGCCGGCTTGCAAACGAACGCGCAGCCCGCCGCCAGCGCCGGACCCGCCTTGCGGGTGATCATCGCGTTGGGGAAGTTCCACGGCGTGATCGCGGCGACGACGCCGAGCGGCTGCTTGATCACCAGCATCCGCGCATTCGGCCAGGGCGAGGGAATGGTCTCGCCGTAGATACGCTTGCCCTCTTCGGCGAAGAACTCGATGAAGGAAGCGCCATAGGCGATTTCGCCGCGCGATTCCGCCAGCGGCTTGCCCTGCTCCGCGGTCATGATGCGCGCGAGATCTTCCTGGTTCGCCATCATCAGGTCGAACCATTTGCGCAGGACGCCGGCGCGGTCCTTGGCGCTCTTTTTCGCCCACAGCTTCTGCGCCTTCTGCGCCGCCTCGATCGCTCGCCGCGTCTCTGCGGCGCCGAGCTTGGGCACGCGGCCGATCACGCTGTCGTCGGCCGGATTGGTGACGTCGATCATCGCCGCGCCGCCGATCCATTCGCCGGCGAGGTAGCATTTGTCTTTCAGGAGCGAGGGGTCTTTGAGCTGCAGTTTGGTCGAGGCCATCGCAAACGTCCGTCGGTCAGAGGGAGCGGAAAGGCGAAATCGTATTTGGCTGTTCGCTGAGGACAATATAAGCGGTCGCCGGCCCTCGCTGGCCAAATCGGCAAGGATGAGAATTGCCGGGTTCCGCGATTGCGCCTCGAGCCTGGTCAGGCCGAAATGGCGGATATTTCCCTTCAGGAACAGCCCGCGGGGCGCCGACTGGCGGCTTTCGCCGCGATCTGCTAGGAATTTGTCAGGGACAAGCACGGCGGCGATGCGTTTCATCATTTCATCGGGCACGGACCTCCGACCGATCGTTGATCGGCGCGAGCGCGCGCGCGAAGCGCGTGACCTCGTGCGCTCCCTGGTGCGGCAGAAGCGGCCGAACGTGCGCATTCGCGACGGCGACGGGCGTTTCGTTTCGCTGACTGCCCTTGAGCGGCTCGCCGCGCAAGAAGCGCCGATCCACCCTCACTAGCCGGCGCCTCACTTCGCCGGCGCAGCCTGCGGCACCACGAAGATCTGACCGACGTAAATCAGGTTCGGATCGTGGATCTGCGTGGAGTTGGCGCTGTAGAGGTCGGCGTAGCGCAGGCCGTCGCCATAGAAGTGGCGCGCCAGATCCCACAGATTGTCGCCCTTGACCACCGTGAGCGTGCGCACCTCGGCGACGACCGGGTGCGCGGTGGTCGCGACCGGCGCCTCGGCGACCGGGGTCGAAGCTGGCTCGGCGGTGGTTGTCGGCGGGGCGGGCGGCGCGGCGACAGTCGCGGAGGCTGCTGGCGCCGGCGTAGCGGCGGGCGAAGACGGCGTGGGCGTCGGCGCGAGTGCGGCCACGCTCGCGGTTGGCGTCGGCTCGGCCGCCGGAGTGGCGTTCGCGGCCAACGACCGCGCGCTGGCGACCGCGGCAGGCGTGGCGGGCGGAGACGCGAGCGGCGCCGCAGCCTGCGAGGGCGACGCCTGCGGCGCGGCGACTTGCGGCGCAGACGCAAGCGGCGCCGCGGCCGGCGCCGCAGCGACTTGCGAGGGCGACGCTTGCGGCGTGGCGGCCGGAGACGGCGAAGCCTGCGGCGCGGCGACGATGGCGGCGGCCTCGCGTTGCGGATAGACGAACGGCGCGTCGGCGTGCGCCACCTTCGCCCCGGCGGCGTCGACGATCTCCGCCTGGAGGACGTAATCGCCCGGGGTGAGCCCGCGCTGGATCGTCAGGCTCCACTTGCCGTCGGGACCGGCGACCGCTTCGGCAAGCAGAGTGTCGTTGAGCCGCAGGCGAATATTGGCCCCCGGCGGCGCCGAACCCTCCGCCTCGAGCCCGGCCGGATCGACTGCTCGCACGCTGGCGACGACGATCTCCCCAGCCGCGCTCGCGGCTGGGCTCGGCGCCGCGGCGGGCGGGCTGGCGGGCGTCGTCGGCCTGGCGGCGACGACGACTTTGGGCGGCGCAGGGAGAGTCTGGGGCGGCGGCGACGCCACGGCCGGCGTCGGGGTTGCGGCGGCGACTGCTGTTGGCGTGGGCGCGGCGGACGCGAGAGCCGCTGGCGCCGCAGGCACGGCGGCGACCGCCACCGACGCCGAGGGCTTGGCCACGACCGCCGCTCCAGTGACCTCGGCGACATAGACGTCGGACACGAGCGGCGGCGCGCCGCCGACCTTGGCCGATAGCCGCAAAGGATGGCTGCCGGGGCTCAATGTGGGCGGCAGAATGACGAATTCACCTGAAAAATCCGCGGTCGCCTCGCCAATTTGATGGTCGCCGTCGTTGAGGACGATTGCGGCGTTGGGGGCGGCGCGCCCCGCGACAACGGTGTCGCCGCTCGGCTCGATCCGCACCACGTCGAAGGCGGGCGTCGCGACCGGCGCGGGCGCGGCGGCGGCCGTCGCGGGCGCGGGCGTTGGCGCGGAAGGGGCGACCGGCGAGGCCGCGGCGGAGGGCGTCGGCGCGGCGGCGACAGCCGCAGGCGTGGGCGCAGACCCGGCCTCATCAAGCTTCGATTTCAGCATAAACACGTAGACGGCCACGGCCGCGATAATGGCGGCGGCAATCCCACGCACGACGTAGAGCAATGTTCTCGAACTCATCGGCGCCACCCTCCCCGACCCGCACCATAGATCGCCCGGCTAAGTCGAGGCAACGCGCAGCGGCCCGATCCGATATTCTTCGATCGCGGCGACAATTCCGTAACTGTGCGGCAGGATTCCCCGCCGCGCCATCCGTCGCCATGCAGTCTTAGCGGCTCCTTTAGCAGTTCATTTACTGTGCAAGTGGCATCTCAAAGTGAAGCTAGGCTCAGCGCGTCGCTTCGGCGGCGTCGGCCCGGCCGCAGATTCGACCGACGCGAGATTGGCCATGCGCTTCTTCCGCCCCAAAGGTTTCCTGGCCGATCGACGCGGCAATGTCGCGATGATGTACGCGCTGGTGCTGCCGGTGCTGATCTTCGGCGCCGGATTTGCGATCGACTACACCCACGCGATGCAGGTGCAGACCGATCTCGACGCTGCCGCCGACGCGGCGGTGCTTGCCGCATTGACGCCGAACATGATGCAACAGTCCGACACCACGGCGCAGACGGCGGCGCAGAACATGTTTAACGCCGAGGCCTCCATCATCCCCTCCCTGATCGTTGGCAAGACCAACCTCACCGTCACGATCACCAATCCCGGCAACAGCGCCCTCAATCGCACGGTCGTGGTGAGTTACACCGCCGCCAATTCCAACATCTTCAGCGGCATTCTTGGCTATTCGGCGCTGCAAGTCGCGGGCACCTCCACCGCCAGTTCGTCGCTCGCGCCCAATGTCGATTTTTATCTGCTGCTCGACAATTCGCCGTCGATGGCGTTGCCGGCGACCACAACTGGCGTCAGCCTCTTGCAATCGCTGACCACCAAACAGGAGAGCGGCGGCTGCGCTTTCGCCTGCCACGAGGTGAGCACGGGCGGCGACACGACGGGCAACCCCTACTGGAACCCGAGCAACACTTCGGAGAATTGCACCGGCGCCCCGAGCGGCTTGACCAATGTCGGATGCATACAGATGGACAATTACCAGGTCGCGAAATCCAACGGCCTCACTCTGCGCATCGACGAACTCAATACCGGCGTCACAACTCTGATGTCGACGGCCTCCACGACGACCAGTTCGTCGCCGCAGTCGCCGCCGCCCGCCTATCGTTTCGCCGCCAACTCAATCGATGCGACCTACCAAACCGGCTTCACCTCGCTGATGAGCCTGACGTCGAACTTTGTGTCGGGATGGAACACCGCCTCGCCCAATTTCCAGTTGATGAAAATGTGGTCGAACAATGACGCCTGCACCCCCGGAAATAGCGGCGCCATCCCGAGCACCACCGCCAACGACGCGCTCTATTGCACGGGAGGAACCGGCACCAACGACCAGGAAACCAATCTCGACGGCGTCATGACCAGCGTCAACACGCTGATGCCCTTGCCCGGCCTGGGAACCAATACCGTCGGCGACACGCCGCAGGAGGTGTTGTTCATCGTCACCGACGGCGTCGCGGACGAGCAGAACGCGAGCTGCACCGGCACGACGAGCGGCAGCGGCCGTTGCTATGAGCCGATTAACATCACGCAGTGCACGGCGATCAAGGCTCGCGGCATTCGCATCGCGGTGCTCTACACGACCTATCTCGCGGTGACGAACGACAACTGGTACAACAGCTACGTCGAGCCGATCAACGTCAATCCGGTCAGCAACTCGCAAATCAGGGACAATCTTGAAGCCTGTGCGTCGACCAACCTCTACGCCGAGGCGGGCGTCGGCGACGATCTCGGCGCGGCGCTGACCAATTTGTTCAACACGGTCACCAACACCGCGCATCTGACGAACTGAGCGGCGCGCGGCTCTGTGCTTGCTCGCGACGCCGGCGGGCGATCGTTTCAAATCGAGCGCAGCCCAGGCGCGCAACCCGAGCGACACATCTGGCGACCCGAGCGGCGACATGCTCCTCATCCCCGCACGATCGGGGATCGGGCGGCGGCCGAGGGCATTGTAGCGGGACGGCCGGATCCCCGCTTGCGCGGGCACGATGTTGGCGCGGGCTGCGGCAAGCTCGGGCGTCAGCGCTGCATCGAAGTTTGCGGGGAGATGACCGGGCGCCAAACGCGGCGCGCCTAAGCACAATGGTCGTCGGAGACAGGTCGTGGAAAGCGATCAGACGGGCCTGTGCTACTGCCCGACCAGCATGGCGAGGCTCGGAGCCTGACGCGGCGTCAGATAGATCGCGTCGTGCAGGGTCATTGCCGTGAGCGACATATAGAAGTTGAGCGGCGTGTAATTGTAGTAGGCCTCGCCAAGCACGAAATAATTGCCCTGCTGACCAGTTCCCATGCCCGGAGGCAGGGTAATCTCAGTGCCGGCCGCGCGTGCGACCCCGCCGTTGTAGGGCTCGCTCCAAATAACTTTGGCGGTGAGCTGGTCGGAATTGACCAACACTTCCGAGGCCACCATCGTCAGGTTCGCCGCCGTATAGGGCGTCATCACCGACGAGGCGACCGAAAGATCGGTGTCGATCGCAGATTGGGCGAGCGAGGGCTGGCTGCTGACCATCGTCGGCTGCGACTGGGTAATGAGATCGGTGACGGTGCGCGCGGTCAATGACACCTTGCGTTGGATGTTGAAGGCTTCGGCGCCGTAGAGGAGCAGCGCGAACATGGTCATCGCGATCGGCAGGATCAGCGCACCCTCGACCGCCGCGGTGGCGCGTGTGTCCCCGCGCAGCGCGCGCCCGGCGCGCGCCGCCCGGCCCAAAAGCGAAATGCAAGAGTGCGCGGGCGATTGGCTCATTTCGGCTCGACCCGGAAAACCTGGGTGGACATCATCAGATAGGTGCCGTTGCCGAGGTTGGCGAAATTGAAACCGAGCGGGAGGCCGATCACCGGCCACTGATAGAGAACCTGCAGGATGCCGATCTGTCCCGGCGTGGGTTGCGTATAGGGCAAGGTGGTGGACAGCGCGCCGTTGGAGCTGAAGCTCGGCGCGGCGGTGCTGATCGAGGTCATCGATGTCGCCTGCGACAGACCGACCATGACGCCGCTGCAGGTGAAGAGCGCCGTCATGTTGGCGCAGACCGCGCTCTGGAACTGCGAGACCGTCAATGTGCCCGTCTGATTGGTAAGCACCTGGCGCGCCGCTTCCTCGGTCGCGGTCTCGAGATAGGCGTTAGCGATATAGATGAGCGCGCATTGCGCGGTGGCGAAGATCAGAACGACGAAAATCGGCGCAATAATCGCGAACTCGGCCGCGGGGCCGCCACCGACGCTGCGCGCAAAATCCGCCGCGGCGCGGCGGCTTGTCGCGAAGAGATGGCGGAAAAAGCGCATGGTTCAACTTCGAGGCCAGGTTCGGAGCCCGCACTCTGGCAGTCAGGGATTACGGGAGCGTTACGCGCATCGGCGAAATCGGCGGGTATTTGGGCGGTTCGGGCGCGTTGCGCGCGCGGGACGACCCCCTGAAGGCCGGCAGGGGTTGACGAACCGGCCCGCCGGTCGCCACTAGTGCGCCCTGAACCCCTCGAGCCCGATGACCCTCTCCTCCGCCGATCTCGTCGCCTTGCTCGATGTTGAGCCGATCGGCCCGGACCGCTATGTCGCGCGTTCGCCGACCGGCGGCTGGTCGCGGATCTATGGTGGCCAAGTGATCGCCCAGTCGCTGGTCGCTGCTTCGCGCACCGTGGTCGGGCGCGCTCCCCACTCCCTGCACGCCTATTTCCTGCTCGCGGGCGATCCCAGCGAACCGATCGTGCTCGAAGTCGAACGCCTGCGCGACGGGCGCAGTTTCTCGACCCGCCGGGTGGTCGCCCGTCAACGCGATGCGGCGATTTTCGTTCTCTCGGCCTCCTACCAGGTCGCCGAGTTGGGGCCCGACCACCAGGCGACGATGCCGGTCGCGCCGCCGCCGGAAAAGTCGATCGACCTGCGCGGGGCGATCGCCGCCTTGGGCGAAGGCGCGGGCAAGCGGCTGCAGGCCCTCAACGACCGCATCCAGCCGATCGAGTTCCGCCCGATCGACCTTGCCCGCTACGCGCCATTGCCGGCCGGCGCCAAGCGCGAGCCGCGCCAGTCGGTGTGGATTCGCATCAACGGCCCCCTACCCGACGATCCCGCGATCCACGCCGCCGCCCTGGCCTATCTTTCCGACATGACGCTGATCGACACCGCGCTGATCGCCCACGGTCATGCGATATTCGATGGCCGCCATCAGGTCGCCAGCCTCGATCACGCGCTGTGGCTGCATCGCCCCTGCCGCGCCGACGAGTGGTTGCTCTACGTTCAGGACAGTCCCAGCGCCCAAGGCGCTCGGGGCCTCACGCGCGGCGAATTGTTCACGCGCGAGGGCGTTCTGGCGGCCAGCGTCGCCCAGGAAGGGCTAATTCGCCCGGTGCGCGCCACCCCGCCAGCCTGACCAGAAATTAGGCGCCTTAAATTTAATCATTATGTACAGGAGCTGCCGCCGAACGCGGCAGGACCGGCTTGCGCCGGGCAAAATAACATCATTGTCATTGAGTTACTCAGGCCCCCCGGCCGCTGGCACGCCCCTTGTAAGAGCCATACCGAACCGCGCGCGCTTCGCGTCCGGTCGACACTTTGCACGAGGGGAGGCGCGGTTCGGCATCGGTCCGCGCCGCGCTCTCAAAAACGGGGCGAGGCTCATGAAAATTGTAATGGCGATCATTAAGCCGTTCAAACTCGAGGAGGTGCGCGACGCGCTCACCGCCATCGGGGTGCACGGCCTGACGGTGACGGAAGTGAAGGGTTATGGCCGACAGAAAGGTCATACCGAGATTTATCGCGGCGCAGAATACGCGGTCAGCTTTCTGCCGAAGCTGAAAATCGAAGTCGCGGTCAACGCCGAGCTTGTCGACAAGGTGATCGACGCAATCGTCGCGGCCGCACGGACCGGCCAGATCGGCGATGGCAAGATTTTCGTCACCTCCATCGAGTCGGCCATCCGCATTCGCACCGGCGAGAAGGACAAGGACGCCCTCTGAGGCGCCCCCTGCGCCTGCCGTTCCCTTTCAATCGGAGATTTCAACGATGAAATCTGACTCGGTTTCTCAAAGGCTTGGCGCCGGCGCTGGCGATAGTCGCGCTGATTGGCTTTGCCGCTCCCGCGCCGTCCTTCGCTGACGACGCGCCCGCCGCCGCCGCGCCTGCGGCCGCAGCCCCCGCCGCCGCTGCTCCTGCGGCGGCCGCCCCTGCCGCCGACGCAGCCGCGCCGGCCGTCAAACCCCCGCCGCCCGGCACCCCTGCCTGCGCCGCGGCCGTCGCGGCCATCGACGCCACCGATAAATACGCGGCCGTGCCGGCCGTGCCGGCCGTCATGACCAACTGCACGCCCGCGGGCGGCGACACCGCCTGGATGCTGACCTCGGTCGCGCTCGTCTTGATGATGACGATCCCGGGCCTCGGTCTCTTCTACGGCGGCATGGTCCGCAAGAAGAACGTCGGCGACACCGTGATGACCAGCTTCGCCATCACCTGTCTGGTGACGGTGCTCTACGCTGTCTTCACCTACAGCCTGTCGTTCACCGGCGGCGGCTGGTTCATCGGCGGCCTGAGCCGAGCGTTCCTGCAAAACATCCTCAGCGACGTCAACAACGGCGGCATCGGCAATCCCAATTCGCTGGCGCCGACGATCCCTGAGACCGTCTATATGTGCTTCCAGATGACCTTCGCGATCATCACCCCGGCCCTCATCGCCGGCGCCTTCGCGGAGCGCATGAAGTTCTCCGCGATGCTGTGGTTCATCGGCCTGTGGGCGATCCTCGTCTACGCGCCGGTCGCCCATTGGGTCTGGGGTCCGGATGGCATGTTCTCGACCGCCAACGTCGACGACAAGGGCAACTTCGCTGGCTGGAAAGTCGTTCTCGACTTCGCAGGCGGCACGGTCGTGCATATCAACGCCGGTGTCGCGGGTCTGTGCTGCGCCATCATGCTCGGCAAGCGTAAAGACACGGGTCCGGCCCATAACATGGTCCTGACCTTCATTGGCGCTGGCCTGCTGTGGGTCGGCTGGTTCGGGTTCAACGCCGGTTCGGCGGTGAGCGCGGGCGTTCAGGCCGGTATGGCCATGACGGTCACTCAGATCGCCACCGCGGTTGCGGCGCTGACCTGGATGTTCGTCGAGTGGGCTCACAAGGGTAAGCCGACTGTCATCGGCATCTGCTCGGGCGCCGTCGCTGGTCTCGTCGCCATCACCCCGGCTTCGGGCTACGTCGGCCCGATCGGCTCGATGGTGATCGGCGTCGCTTGCGGCGTCGGTTGCTACCTCGGCGCCACCGCGCTCAAGCACGCCTTCGGCTACGACGACGCGCTCGACTGCTTCGGCGTTCACGGCGTTGGCGGCATCATCGGCGCGATCCTGACCGGTGTGTTCGCCATCAACCAGTACAGCGGCCATTCCGGCCTGATCGAAGGCAACCCCGGCCAGGTGATCAACCAGCTGATCGGCATCGGCACCGTCATCGTCTATGACGGCGTGATCTCGCTCATCCTGCTCAAGGTCATCGACGTCGTGATTGGCCTCCGCGTCAGCGACGAGGTGGAGCGCGATGGGCTCGATCTCGCGCTGCATGGCGAAATCGTCCAGTAAGCTCTTAACATCCGGTCCGGCGGTTCACCCCGCCGGGCCGGCCCTTCATGGTTCCTCCCCAACTCGGGACGCCTCTGCGGCGTCCCTTTTTTTTGCGCCAACCTTTGTCGCGTGCCGATGCGAGCGTCACTGCGATTTCGCTCGACAGGCTCCATCGCGCACGGCGCGCCGCTTCAGTCCCAGCGCTAGATTAGAACTTCTTTAAAACAGTCAGATTTTGCTTGGCGATTCCAATTTCGCTGGCTTACATCCTCGCGGCGCGACAGCGGGCCTTGAACCCGCCGGTTAGCGAGGATGCGATGCTCGAGGTTCTCCCAGGCCGCCAAGGCGGCAGATCGGATCGCGTCGGCGACCCGTCCCGGCCGCCGGTTCGAACGCGGGCCCCGGCGAATTTCAGCCGCCTGCTCCCTCCCTTGTCGGTCGCCGTGACGCGAAGGACCCGGCGATGAGCGCGGCCAAGACGTTTGGCGGCGATGTCGCGTGGTCGGACGACAAGGCGGGCGAGGAATGGGCCGCCGATTATGCGCGAGGCCCGGTCGAAGCCCTCGCGCTGACGGTCGTTCGAGCGCACCTAGCGCTGCAGGCACGCGGAGCCTACGCGTGCCTCGAGGCGGCCCATTCGCTCGCGGAAATGCAATTCGAAGCAACCGTCGCGGCGGATTTCGTAGCGCGGATCACGCTGGTCTTGCGCTCGCTGCGCCAGGAACGGCAGGCGCCGTTCGCATTTCTGCCGGTCGGCTGCCACGCGATCACGTCCGACGAGCGCGATTTTCTGCTCGCGCTCCAGGCTGCCGCCGCCTGCGACATTGCGGCGCTCCGCGAGCGCGCGGAGCAACTGACTCAAGGGGGCGCGCCGATCCGCACTTCGCTCGCCCTCGGCTGGCTCGCGGCGCTCGTTGTCGACACGACCGGGCGCCCCGCGTCCGGTCTGATGAACTAACGCCGCCATGCTAGCGACCTTCGTCATCGGCTTGCGGGAGGGGCTCGAAGCCGCGCTGATCGTCGGCATCATCGCCGCGTTCCTGCGCGGCGCCGGCAAGAGCCTCACGCCGATGTGGCTCGGGGTCGCGCTCGCGGTCATCTTGTCGATCGCCGTCGGCGCCGGGCTCGATCTCGTCGAACAGGCGCTGCCCCAGGCCGCCCAGGAAGGCATGGAGGCGGTCATCGGCGCTGTCGCCGTCGTCTTCGTCACCGGCATGATCGCGTGGATGAACGCGCATGCGCGCGATCTGAAACGGCAGCTCGAGGCCGAGGCGGCCGAAGCATTGAGCCAGACCGGCGCCTATGCGCTGGCCAGCATGGCCTTCCTGGCGGTGCTGCGGGAGGGTTTCGAGACCAGCGTGTTCCTGCTGGCGACCTTCTCGGCTGCGCAGTCGGCGTGGCTCGCCGCCGCCGGCGCGATCGCCGGCATCGCCCTCGCGGTCGTCATCGGCTGGGGCATCTATGTCGGCGGCGTCAAACTCAACTTGTCGAAGTTTTTCCGCTTCACCGGAGCCTTTTTGATTCTGGTCGCCGCGGGGTTGGTGATGACCTCGTTGCGCTCGGCCCATGAGGCCGGCTGGCTGAACGCCGGGCAGCAGGTGACCGCGAACCTGTCTTGGCTCGTCGCGCCAGGCTCTTTGCAGTCCGCGCTGATTACTGGCGTGCTCGGCGTCTCCGCCGATCCGCGCTTGATCGAAGTGCTCGGGTGGTTCGCTTACCTTGTCCCGGTCGCGCTGTTTATCTATTGGCCGTCATCGCGGCGTTTGCGGCAGCGAGCGGCGGCGCAGTTGCGGCTCGCGCTGGCCGGCGGGCTCGCGGTTCTCGCGCTCGGCCTCGCGTTTCTCTATCCGACGCCGCGTCTTACGGTTCCCGAAGAGGCGACGCTCGTCGCCGCCACTGGCGATTCCTCGCAAGCCATCGGCACGGCCCGTCTCGGCGCCGGAGCGCCCGCAACACTGTGGGTGTCCCGCAACGGCGTGGACAATCGGTCGCTGCCGCTGCCGAACGAGAGCACTCGACCCGAGCAGCATGCGGGAGTCGACGCGTTCGCGTGGACGCTCACGCGCACGAGCGCGCCCGCTGACGCTCCCCCTTCGCTCACCCTCGACCAGGTGGTCGCGCTCGCGGGAGGGCGCGTTCCGATTGGCCTCAACCCCGGCCAGCATCCCGGCCCGTTCGACGCCAAATGGTCGATTGATCGCACAATCGACGTATGGACCGCCGAGGGCGCATTGCTGGACGCGACCGAGCGTGTCGTCGCCATCGTCACCCTTTCAGGAAGCGGTCTGCAATCGCCGCGCACGCTCACGGTCGAGGATGTCCCCGGCGACGTCTCGGCGGGCGGCTGGCAAGTGTCCCCACCCTATCGCGATCGGATCGCCGCGGCGCTGAGCGCTGTGTCGGCCGCTCGCGCGGAACGGTTGTTCTGGGCCGTCCAATTGCCGATCGCGCTCGTCATCGCCGCGCTTTTGCTTGCGGCGGCCGCTTGCGCCGTCCTGATCCGTACGCGTCGCGCCAAGGGCGCCGCCCCTCGTCCTCTCTCGAAAACCGGCAATCACGCCGAGACCTCAGCCGCCAAAGGAGCAACCCATGCTGCCCACTAGCCGAAAGTCACTGCTTGATCGCCTCGCTCGGCGCGACCAGCCTGCTCGCGCTCGTCGCGAGCGCCTGTTCACCTGCGGCTGCTCAGGACAGTTCCGCCGCGCCGATGAAGAACGGCGCTTCCCAGGTCGGCGTCACCCTGACCGCGGACGGCGGGGGCGCCTGCGCGCTCGACCACGCCATCGCGGCGGCTGGCCCCGTCACCTTCTCTGTGACCAACAAGACCGCGACCGCGATCACCGAAGTCGAACTGCTGAGCGACAATCGCATCCTCGGCGAGCGCGAGAATCTCGCTCCTGGCCTGCCGACGGTGAGTTTCACCGTCACGCTCGGCGGCGGCGCCTATCAGATCTTCTGCTCGGGCGCGAAGCAGGACCTGCAGGCCTTCAACGTCACTGGCCAGGCGGCGGCGCAGCCGACCGGCGGCCCAGCCCAAATCCTCGCGGCCGGAGCAAAGGGCTACGCGAGCTATGTCGACGGCGTTGTCGACGCCATGGCGACTGCGGTCGACCGCCTGAAGAGCGATATCGACGCCGGCGACCTCGCCAAGGCCAAGAACGACTACGCGTTGGCTCGGCCGTTCTATGAGCGCATCGAGTCCGACGTCGACGGTTTCGTGCTGCCGGGCTTCAAGGCGACCGAAAACGCGGGCAACCTCGACTATCTCATCGATATGCGCGCCTCCAACCTCGACCCCAAGGTTGGTTGGCACGGCTTCCACGCCATCGAGCGCGACTTGTTCGACGCCGGGAAGATCACCGCCGAGACCAAGACGCAGGCCGCCGAATTGCGCAAGAACGTCGATCGGCTCGACAAGCTGGTGAAGTCCCTGAAGTACAAGCCTGAGGATCTCGCCAACGGCGCCGCCGACCTGCTCGACGAGGTGCAGAAGACCAAGATCACCGGCGAGGAAGAATCGTTCAGCCACTACGATCTCATCGGCTTTGCCGGCAACGTCGAAGGCGCCGAGCAGGCCTTCGCCTTCCTCGAGCCCGGCATGACGAAAATCGATCCCGAGCTCACCGCGCGGGTGAGCGACCAGTTCACCAAGGCCAATGAGCTGCTCAAGACCTACCGCGACGCCGACGCGCCGGGCGGCTACAAGATCTACGCCGCCGATCTCAAGACCTCCGACGGCGCCGCGCTCAGCAAGACCATCCAGGCGCTGCAGGAGCCGCTGTCCAAGATCGCCGAGAAGGTCGCAACCGTTCACTGAAGACCGATCGCAGTCGCCTCGATATGGACCCACACAGCCATCTCTCCCGCCGCGGCCTGCTCCTTGGAGCGGCCGCGGGCACGATCGGGGCAACCGTCGGCGCGAGCGCGCCGGCGGCCGCGGCCGACGCCAACGACATCGTCGACCTGACCCGGCAATACGCGTTCTACGGCGAGGCCGGGCAAGTCGGCGTCAGCACGCCGCCGCAGCGGCATGTCTTCTACATGACCTTCGATCTCACCTCCGCGCGGCGCCAGGACCTGCAGGTCCTGCTGGCGCGCTGGTCGGGCGCGATCGCGCAATTGATGAAAGGCGAGACCATCGGTCAGGTCGAGCCGACGCGCCTCAACGGCGTCGGCTTCGACACCGGTGAGGCTCTGAACCTCGGACCGGCGGGGCTGACCGTGACGGTCGGCCTGGGTCCCAAGGTGTTCACCGACGCCTACGGCCTCAGCCAGCACAAGCCGCCATTGCTGCGCGAACTCGCGCGTCTTCCCAGCGACGCGCTCCAGCCTCGCCTGACCGGGGGCGATCTCTCGCTGCAGGCTTGCGCGGACGATCCGCAGGTCGCCTATCACGCGATCCGCGATCTTGCGCGCGTCGCCAAAGACACCGGCGTCGCCGCCACCCGCTGGAGCGTGCTGGGATTCGGGCGTGCGTCGGCGGGCAAGGGCCAGACGACGCCGCGCAACCTGCTTGGCTTCAAGGACGGCACCCGCAACATCAAGGAGAGCGCCGACTTCGACCAATTCGTCTGGGTCGACGACGGGCCTGCCTGGCAGCGCGGGGGAACCTATCAGGTCGCACGCAAGATCCTGCTCAACATCGAGAACTGGGACACCGACCGCGTCAGCGATCAGAACAACGTCATCGGCCGCTTCAAAATATCCGGCGCTCCGCTCACCGGCGCCGAGGAATTCGACACGCCGGACTTCGGGAAAATGGACGCCGACGGAAAGCCCGTCATTCCCGCGACCGCACATATCCGACTGGCGGCCCACGAGAACAATGGCGGGATAAAAATTCTGCGCCGTTCGTACAACTATACCGACGGCGTCAACGCGGTCGGCCAGCTCGACGCGGGTCTGCTGTTCATCGCCTATATGCGCGATCCCGGCAGCTTCGAGACGTTGCAAGCCAAGCTCGGCGCATCCGACGGGCTCAACGAATATCTCTCCCACATCGGTTCGGCGATCTTCTTCGTTCCGCCGGCGCCGCGCGAGGGCTCGTATATTGGCGAGCAGATGTTCGCCTGAAAACCGGCGCCCGCATTTCGACGCGCCCGTGTTCGCGCGCGGCGTCTAGCGGCGCGAATAAACAATTGGCGTTGCTGCAATATTCGGCGAAGGCGTAGCCCGCGAAGTCTCGTCAGCCGGCGTCATCGCGAAAAGCGAAGCGACGACGCGATCCAAGGGTGGATGGCCGGGTCGCGCCGCACGCGCGTTTCGTTAAGGTTAGGCCGGCATTAACTCGCGCCCCTTAGCCTGCGGCTCGTGCGAGCGCCCTGGGCGCCCGCTTGCCGAGCGGTCGAGACATGCGCACCACCACGTTCACGTTTCTGGACTATCTGCCCGACCCGCTGCGGGAGATGCCCAAGCGTCGCGCGGCCGAGCTGGTCGGTCTGAGCATTCTCGCGGGCCTTGGCGCTGTTTGCGCCGCGCTGCTCACCTGGTCGGTCGCCGATCCGAGCCTCAATCACGCGACCGCAACGCCGATCCACAATCTGCTCGGGCGCCCCGGCTCGATCGTCGCCGACGTCGCCATGCAGTTCTTCGGGCTCGCTTGCGTCGTCGCTCTGGTCCCGCCCGCCCATTGGGGCTGGCGGCTGATGACCGACAAGCGCCTCGACCGCATCCGCAACAAACTCATCCTATGGGTGCTCGGCACGGCGCTGTCGGCAGCCTGCGCTTCGCTGTTGCCCGCCCCGACGAGCTGGCCGCTGCCGACCGGCCTTGGCGGCGTCGTCGGCGACGCGCTGCTGTGGGCGCCGCGCCAGCTTCTCGCCGCCTCCTCCCTCGGCATGGCCATCGTCGGCCTTGCCTTCGTTGCGCTAGCGATCCTCACCCTCACCGCCGCCGCCGGCTATCACTTCCGCCCCGCGAGCGACCCCGACGACGCCCCCGCGCCCAGCGTCGCGACGCGGCGCGCGCCTGAGCGCTACGACGGCGACGAAGAAGACAGCGATGGCGAACCCGGCTTCGGCCTCGTCTCGCTCGGCGCCCTCATCCACTGCGCGCTGATGCTGCGCAGCGGGGCGCGCCGCCTGTTCGTCGGCAGACCCAAAGCCCCCGCCAGCATCGGCCCGGCGCCGCGCGCGCCCTGGCTCGGCCGCGAGCCCGATGCTTTCGTCAACGACCTTGACGCCTTCGCCCCGCCCGGCGAGCGCATCGAGCCGCAAATGACCCGCCAGGGCGGGAACACGGGCGGTCTCTCCGCCCGCGTCGCAGCGCCCGCTGGCGCACTGAAAGCGGGTCGCCGCGCTGCGAGCGAAGCGCAGCTCTCACTGCTCGATCGCGACGACTACGAATTGCCGCCGCTCTCCATGCTCGCCGAGCCCAAGCGACCCGTCGCCTCGAAGATTTCGGAAGATGCGCTGGAGCAGAACGCGCGCCTGCTCGAGGGCGTGCTCGACGATTTTGGCGTCAAGGGCGAGATCATCAACGTGCGGCCCGGCCCCGTCGTCACGCTCTACGAGCTTGAGCCGGCGCCGGGCATCAAGTCGTCGCGGGTGATCGGCCTCGCCGACGACATCGCCCGCTCGATGTCGGCGGTCTCGGCCCGCGTCGCGGTGGTGCAAGGGCGCAACGTCATCGGCATCGAATTGCCCAACCAAAGGCGCGAGACCGTCTACCTGCGCGAATTGATGGCCAGCCAGGACTTCGAGAAGTCCAAGCACCGCCTCGCCATCGCGCTCGGCAAAACGATCGGCGGCGAGCCGGTGATCGTCGATCTCGCCCGCATGCCTCACCTGCTGGTCGCCGGCACCACCGGCTCGGGCAAGTCGGTCGCAATCAACACCATGGTGATGAGCCTGCTTTACCGCCTGACGCCGGCGCAGTGCCGGCTGATCATGGTCGATCCGAAGATGCTCGAACTCTCCGTCTACGACGGCATCCCCCATCTGCTGACGCCCGTCGTCACCGACCCCAAGAAGGCGGTGGTGGCGCTCAAATGGGCGGTGCGCGAGATGGAGGAGCGCTACAAGAAAATGTCGAAGCTCGGCGTGCGCAACATCGACGGCTTCAATGCCCGCGTCATCGAGGCCGCTGAGAAAGGCGAGACGATCACGCGCACGGTGCAGACCGGCTTCGACCGCCAAACCGGCGAGGCGATCTACGAGCAGGAAGAGATGGAGCTCACCGAGCTCCCCTACATCGTCGTCGTCGTCGACGAAATGGCCGACCTGATGATGGTCGCGGGCAAGGACATCGAAGGCGCGATCCAGCGCCTCGCGCAAATGGCGCGCGCCGCCGGCATCCATATCATCATGGCGACCCAGCGCCCCTCGGTCGACGTCATCACCGGCACGATCAAGGCGAATTTCCCGACCCGCATCTCGTTCCAGGTGACGAGCAAGATCGACAGCCGCACGATCTTAAGTGAGCAAGGCGCCGAGCAACTGCTCGGCCAGGGCGACATGCTCTACATGGCGGGCGGCGGGCGCATCACCCGCGTCCATGGCCCGTTCGTCACCGACGCCGAGGTCGAGAAGATCGTCACCCATCTCAAGGCGCAGGGGCAGCCCGAGTATCTCAGCGCGATCACCGAGGAAGAACCCGACGAGGACGTCGAGGCGGCGACGGCCGGCAATCTGTCGACGATGGACGCCGAGGAGGCCGGCGACTACTACGACCGCGCGGTCAACATCGTGCTGCGCGACCGCAAGTGCTCGACGAGCTACATCCAGCGCCGCCTGTCGGTCGGCTACAACAAGGCCGCCTCCCTGGTCGAGCGCATGGAGCAGGAAGGCGTCGTCAGCCCGGCCAACCACGCGGGCAAACGCGAAATCCTGGTCGGCAACGGCGTCGACAGGGCGCCGTTCGACGAGGACGAGTGAGGGCGCCACAATCTCGCTACGCTGGCGGGCGGTTTAGGCGGGATAGGCGCCATTTTGTGAGCCGGGAGCGGTGGTCGCACGGCTGGGTTTGATTTGGATGAAGTGTGGATTCATGCCGGTGGCGGCGGCATGCGGGAGGCGCTGGGGATGAAGATCCTCTGCCTGAACGTCCGGAGCGGCGCAGGCCGTCGCTGGCGAGGCATCCTCGACTTCGTCGCGGCGCAAGCCCCGGATCTGGTGGTCTTCACCGAATGGCGCCTGGGCGCGTCCCCGACGCCCGCCGAGACCTGGGCCCACGAGCGCGATATGACTTGGTTCGGCGCCTGTGAGGGCTCGACGTTGAACGGGGTGGCGGTCGCGGCGAAGGCCCCGTTTTCCTGCCAGGGCGTCACTCCCGACCGGCAATCCCCCGGAACGTTGCTCCTGGCAGACTTCGCGGAGTGGGCGATGCTGGCGGCGTACTTCCCGCAAGGCGAATCGAAGCACAGATATTTCGACGTCGTTCGGAAACTGGCCGGCGCCCGAGGAGATCGACCCTTCCTGGTTATGGGCGACCTGAACACAGGCAACCAGTTGGCGGACAAGACAGCCGCCGGCGCCAAGTATGCCTGCGCCGAGCCGTTCGACCGCCTCTCGTCCGCCGACGGCCTCGTCGATCTTTGGCGCGCAACGCACGGTTCCGACGCTCGCGAATGGAGTTGGACGACTTCCAAGAACGGCTTTCGTCTCGACCACGCCTTCGGGAACTCGGCGTTCGTGAGGGCCTTCAGTCCCACGTGCGCATACGACCACTCGACGCGGGAAGCAAAGCTCAGCGATCATAGCGCGCTGATCCTCTCGCTCGGCTCCAGCTAAGCCGCCCGGCGCGAGGTTCGGCGTCGACGGGGACAATGGGTTACGGTGATAGTGTGCCCAGGGACAGCTTCCACCGATTCTACGGCTGCTGGTGAGATTGTGGTCAAAGCCGTGCTCACCACCAAGGTCGATCCGACCTACGACGATCTGCCCGAGCAGCGGTACCATTTTCCGCGCGCGTATTTGCGACAGGTCGAGGCGGCAACGGGCGACTTCGTCGTTTATTACGAGCCTCGGCGAGCAAGCGGCGATCCCTCCAGCCGCGGCGGACGACAGGCCTATTTCGCCGCCGCCCGAGTCGTCGCCGTAAGGCCCGACCCGGCGCAAGCCGACCGCTACTACGCCGACATCGACTTTTACCTCGACTTCGCTCGCTCCGTCCCCTTCCGCGAAGGCCAGCGCTACTACGAGGCCGCGATCCAACGCGACGATGGAGCGACGAATAAGGGCGCCTTCGGACGCGCGGTGCGGTTGCTCCCCGACAGCGAATATGAGGCGATCCTAGGCGCGGGCTTCGCCAGTGTCCTCGACGGAACGAAGACGAGGACTGGAGCTGCGCCGGCGACGGGCGGATTCGCCGAGCCGACCGCCACGTTTGATCGGCCGATCGTTGAGCGGGTTGTCGCCCGCCCCTTCCGCGAGGCGGCATTCTCTGGAGCGATCAAAGCGGCTTACAACGACACCTGCGCTTTCACTGGCCTCAAAATCATCAACGGCGGCGGTCGCAGCGAAGTCCAGGCTGCCCATATTCGTCCCGTCGCCGCCTCCGGCCCTGACTCAATGCGCAACGGCATCGCGCTGTGCAGCACCGCCCATTGGATGTTCGACCGCGGGCTCATTTCGATCAGTGACGATTTGGATCTTCTCCTTGCGGGGGGCCGAGTACCCGATCAAGTGGAGCGCCTGTTGCGCCCCGAAATGCGCGCGGTTGCGCCGGCTCGGCCAGAGTATGCCCCTCATCCGCTATTTCTGCGCTGGCATCGGGAAAACGTGTTCAAGGGATAGCCGCAGCTCCGGCCGGGCGGCGAAGGGCGAGAGGATCGATGACCGGATGTAACCACCATCCGAATTGCGGCTGAGGCTTTACGGTGACGCCAGCACAGTCGCCGGAGGAGTGAGCCTCCCGACTTTGCGCGCCGCCGCGACATCGCTATTGAAGGCCGAAGCTCCGGCCGGGCGGCGAAGGGCGAGAGGATCGATGACCGGATGTAACCACCATCCGAATTGCGGCTGAGGCTTTACGGTGACGCCAGCACAGTCGCCGGAGGAGTGAGCCTCCCGACTTTGCACGCCGCCGCGACATCGCGGTATTGAAGGCCTAGTCCGGCGGCGAATCCTTTCCCGCAGTGAAAACTCGCCAGCGCGAGCGCGCGTCGCCGCGCGGCCGGCCAAGGGAGCTTCGGGGAATGACGCGCGCGAACGAGCGCCGCAAGGTTCTTGCCGCCGGCGTGCTGAGCATCGTCTTGATGCTGGGCGTGGCGCGCTTCGCCTACACGCCTTTGCTGCCGCTGATGCAGCGCGAGGCGGGGCTCGGCGTCAACGAGGCGGGATGGCTCGCTTCGATCAACTATGTCGGCTATCTCAGCGGCGCGCTCATCGCCTCGTTGATCAGCGACCCCGCGCTTAAGGACCGGCTTTGGCGCATCGGGGTTGTCGCCGCTGTCGTCACGACGGCGATGATGGGCGCGAGCGACAATGTCTGGGTCTGGGCGGTCTCCCGCTTCTTTGCGGGACTGAGTGCATCGGCCGGCATGCTGTTTGGCACCGGGCTGATCCTCAATTGGCTGATTCGCCATGATTATCGCGGCGAACTCGGCGTCGCCTTCACTGGCCTTGGCCTCGGCGTCGCGGGGGCCGCCGCCGCAGTGATGGCGATGAACGTTTTGGGTCTCAGTTGGAGCGCGCAATGGTGGGCGCTCACCGCCGTCGCGTTCGTTCTCAGCATTCCCTCTCTGGCGTGGATGCCGCGCTCCGACCGCAGTTCGGTGACGCTATCGGGCCAGCCATTGCTTGACCATCCGCCCGGACATCTCTTCCTCGCCGTCTTCATGGCGGCCTATTTCTGCGCCGGCTTCGGCTACGTCGTCAGCGCAACGTTTATTGTCGCAATCGTCGACCGCCTGCCCGGCTTCGCGGGAAGCGGCACGCTGGTTTTCCTGGCGATTGGTCTTGGCGCAACGCCGGCGTCGGCGCTCTGGGATGTCATTGCGCGGCGGATCGGCGAACTCCCCGCGATCACTCTGGCCGGCGCCCTGCAGACCGTCGGCATTCTGCTGCCGGTCATTTCGCATAGCCTTATTCTTGCGCTGTGCGGAGCGCTGATGTTCGGCGCGACAGTGGTCGGACTGGTGAGCCTCGTTTTGACGATGGCGGGCCGCTTCTATCCGACCGCGCCGGCCAAGATGATGGGAAAGATGACGCTGTCTTACGGCGCCGCGCAGGTCATCGCGCCGGCGCTCACCGGCGCTGCGGCGGCCTCCTTCGGCGGCTACGACGCCGGCGTTTATCTGGCGGCCGCGGTTATGGCGCTAGGAACCGCGTTGCTCGGAGGGTTGTGGGCCGCCGACCGGCGGCGCCGCCCGCCGCGCGTGCAGGCGACGTAGCGCAGCGGGCTTCTCGCAGCCATTGGGGCTGCGCCATCCCGTAACCCTGCTCTCGACCCCTAGCGCGACGTCGCGCCGGGTCGATCCTGGGGGATGGATTGTCGACTATTCTGTCGATCTCTACCGATCGCGTGGCCAAGCGCGAGCGCTTCGCCTATTGGCGCGAGGCGGTGTCGCGCCCGATCACCGGCATGTCGCTCGAATGCCCCAAGGGGGAGCGCGAGCGCTTCTTCGCCCGCCTCACCGGCGCCCGCCACGCCGGCGTCACGCTGCTGAGGTTCGAGCGCGCCGGCACGCTCGTTCACCGCAGCGCGGAGGACATCGCGCGATTTGCCAGCGACAATCTGCTGATCTACGCGGCGCCGACGACGTCTTCGTGGTTCCGTACGCATGCGGGCGACGAATTCGTCGCCCCGCCAAACGCGCTCGTCATCGGTTACGCCGACACGCCGTTCTCGCACGCGCCGGCCGACGGCGTCGACTATCGCTGCGTGCTCGCCAGCCTGCCAGCGAGGCTGGTCGGCGCGTTTCGGCGCGGGCGTTCTCATGCGCCGCCCCGAGCCATCGCGACCGACGCCGGCGTCGGGTCGCTGCTGATGAGCTACTTCGAGGCGTGGAGCCGCGAAGTCGCGACGCTCGAGGGCGAAGCCTTCGATCTGGCGGCGCAGACCCTCGCCCATCTCGCCGCGCTCGCCCACGACGTCGCCGAGCCGCTGAGCGAACGCTCGCGCGAGGCGCTCGCGGCGGCCCAGCGCGCCGCCGCCGAGCGGTTCATCGCCCACACGCTTCACCGCGCCGCACTCTCCCCCGCGCTCGTCGCGGCCAAGCTCGAGATTTCGCTGCGCCGGCTGCACGCGCTGTTCGAGCCGACCGGCGTCAGCGTCGCGAGGCGCATTCTCGCCCACCGCCTCGCCGCCGCCAAGCGTCTGCTGATCGATCTTCCCGATCTGCCGATCACCGAAGTCGCCTATCGCTGCGGCTTCGACAATCTTGCGACCTTCTATCGCGCCTTCAAGACCGCCTTCGCGATGACCGCGTCCGACTTTCGCGCCGCACAGCGCGAGCCGCGCTAGTTGGCTCCAGCGCAGGCCGCGCGTTCGGCGGTTGCTGCGCACGATGAGAGTCCGCCCAGCGCGGATTGCGACGACCGCGGCGGCGGATTTTCTTAGGCTTCGCCCGCGCTTGGGCTTCTTGATCGATTCGGCGGGCGCCGACGCTTGCTGTGACGCGAGAGGGGAAAGTCGGATGAAAAGAGTTTTTTCCGCCTGCGCGGCCGCCGCGCTGCTGTGCGGGACCCCTGCCCTTGCCGACAGCCTGTCGAACAGCCCAGGCGCGACGAAGGCCCCCGCGCCGATGCCCTATTCCTGGACCGGCTGCTATGTCGGCGCCAACGCGGGTTACGCTTGGGCGCCGGAAAATTGGCGTTACGGCTATTACGACGGCACGGACTACAATGAGGCTTGGGGGTCTCACACCACGTCCGGCGGTCTGATCGGCGGCCAGATCGGTTGCGACTATCAGATGGGCATGTGGGTCGTTGGCGCCAAAGCCGATTTCGACTTTGCCGATATGACCGGCAGTCACAGCTTCGACGGCTACGGCCAGAGCACCAAACTCGATTGGATCGGCACGGCCACGGGCCGGGTCGGCTACGCGGTGGATCGCGCGCTCCTCTACGTCGATGGCGGCGCCGCCTGGGATCGCGGCGCCTACAAGATGGCGTATGACGGAGAGAACTATTCCGACACGATCACTCGGACAGGTTTCGACATCGGGTTGGGCGTCGAATATGCGCTGACGAACAATCTCTCGGTGAATGTCAGCTACGACTATTTGGGCTTCGGCAAGCACGACGTCTGGTGGCTGTACGAAGGCTCGCAGCCCTGGAGCTTTCATGTCGACCAGAACGTCAACGTGGCGAAGGCGGGGATCAACCTGCATTTCTAAGCCATGAACGAATCGCATCATTGCGAGTGGGGGCGTCGTCTTGAAGAATGTCGGCCTAACGATGAGCGGAATGATGCCGCTTGCAACTTCGGTGGTCATGCTGGCGGCGCTGACGGCCGGGGCCCGCGCGGCCGATTTGCCGACCTACAAGGCGCCTCCTCCCGCGCCCGCTCCGGCATTCACCTGGACGGGTTGCTACGTCGGCGTTCATGTCGGGGGAGATTTTGACCGGTCGGCCTGGGGCGCCAGCGGCAACGGGATGCTGGTCAATCCGTTCGCGATCAACGCGAGCGGCGTGATCGGCGGCGGCCAGGTCGGCTGCAACTATCAGATCGACAGCTTCGTGCTCGGCGCCGAAGGGGAAATTTGGGCTTCCAGCCTTTCGGGCGCGACGGTCGTCGCCGCAAACGCCGGCGATCGCTATGCGTTTCAAAGCCACCTGGGTGGCGACGCCGCGTTGCGCGCCGGCTATGCGTTCGGTCGCACGTTGCTTTACGGAAAGGTCGGCGTCGCCGAGGCGAACTACACGTTCCAGGACACGGGAGCGGGATTCCTGTCCGACAAAGGCAGCGCGACCTACGCCGGTCTGCTGCTCGGCGTCGGCGTCGAATACGCGTTCGACGCCCATTGGAGCGTCAAAGCGGAATACGACTATATCGACTACGCGCGCTCCGTATTCATCGGCGATCCCGCGCGCCCGTTCGACGACTATTCGTCGCGAATCACCAATGCCGAGAATCTCGTGAAGGGCGGCGTCAACTATCGCTTTTGAGCGGCGCCTTGCGATGGCGTGGGCGCGGCGCAAAACGCCGACCGCGCCTTGAGATTGAGCCAATGGCGACGCTGCGCCCTGCCCTGCCCGCGAATCCGTTCGAGCCGTCCGGATAAGCCGGCGTCGCGGCGAGACAGCCTAAGCCCGATTGGCTATGTTCGCCCCAAAGGCGCTGCGCCCGCATTGGCGCCGCGCGAGAGGGAGGACCGCAGTGACCGCCGCCCCGCCCGCTTTTCCCGAGCTTGCCGCGCGCTTCGCCGCGCAGCGGCGCGCCTTCGCCGCCGATCCTTTTCCCGCCCTCGCCGTCAGGCGCAAGCGTCTCGATGCGCTTCTGGCGCTCGTCGCCGACAACGAGCAGGCGTTCGTCGCCGCGGTCGACGCCGATTTCGGCGGCCGGGCCGCGCAGGAGACGCGGCTCGCCGAACTCTTCATCACCCGCAACGGCGTCGTCGGCGCGCGCCGGCGCGTCGGGCGCTGGATGCGCGCGCGCCGCGTCGCGACGCAACTGCACTTTCTCCCGGGGCGCAATCGGCTGGAGCCGCAGCCGCTCGGCGTCGTTGGCATCGTCTCGCCGTGGAACTACCCGATCCTTCTGTCGCTCAGCCCGCTGGTCGGCGTGCTCGCCGCGGGCAATTGCGCGCTGATCAAGCCTTCGGAGCACGCGCCGCGGGTTGCGGCGCTGCTCGCCGAACTGACGGCCAAATATTTCGATCCCGACGTGGTGAGCATCGCCACCGGCGGCGCCGAGATCGGCAAGGCCTTCGTCGGCCTGCCCTTCGACCATCTGCTATTCACCGGCTCGACCGCGGTCGGTCGGCAGGTCGCGCTGGCGGCGGCGGCCAATCTGACGCCAACAACGCTTGAGCTTGGCGGCAAATCGCCGGCGATCTTCGACGCCTCGTGCGATTTGACGCAAGCCGTCGCGCGTCTCGCCGCCGGCAAGCTGCTCAACGCCGGCCAGACCTGCATCGCGCCCGACTATTTGCTGGTTCCGCGCGGCCAGGCGGACGCCGCGGCGGCGGCGTTTGGCGCGGCGGTCGCCCGCCTCTATCCAAAACTCGTCGCCAATCCCGATTACACCGCCATCGTCGGCGATCATCATCGCCAACGCCTGGTTGAACTCGTCGAGGAGGCGCGGCAAGCAGGCGCGCGCATTCAAGAGATCAACCCGGCGGGAGAAAGCTTTGCGGGCAGCCGCAAACTGCCGCCAACCATTGCGATTGGCGCACCGGCGACGACGCGGCTGATGCGCGAAGAAATTTTCGGGCCGCTGCTGCCGATCGTCGAATACAACGACGTCGGCGACGCAATCGCCTATGTCAATCGCGGCGAACGGCCGCTGGCGCTCTACTGGTTCGGGCGCGACGCGGCGAGGCGCGATCGCGTGCTGCGCGAGACGACCGCCGGCGGCGTCACGGTCAACGATTGTCTGCTCCACATCGCCCAGGAGAACCAACCCTACGGCGGGGTCGGCGCGAGCGGCATGGGCGCCTATCACGGCGAATGGGGCTTCACCACCTTCAGCCAGATGAAGCCGGTGTTCCACCAGTCCAACTGGAGCGGCTTCCCGCTACTGCGCCCGCCCTACGGCAAGCGCTTCGAGTGGGTCCTTGGCGCGTTGAAACGACTCGCCTGAGCGGCGGCGCGCGCGGCGAACCGACGGGTTTCGCCGGCCGGCGCGCGCCCTGACCCGCTCAGGCATGGATGTCGTTGCGGCTACGCGCCGGCGCGTCGTATTGCGGCATTTCGCCCATTTCGCTCCAGCTATCGCCCTCTTCACTTTCATCGGCCGCCAGCCCGAGCGGCTCGCCGTCGCGCCGCCAGGATTCAGCGCGAGCCTTAACCTTGAGGCCGTCGAGGGTCAGCGCACGCGCCGCCTCGATGCGCCGCACGATCGCTTCGCTCGCCGCGCGGACCGCGCGCGCCGCCGCCTTGTCCTCGGCGCCGCCGCGACGGGCGGCGATCATCGAGCGCAATTCTCCCTGCCAGGCCGCTTCCAGCGCCGCGCCATCTTCGATGAGCTGGGCGTCGAGCGCCTGCGGCGCGGCGTTCACGGCGCCGGCGCGGGCAGCTTCGCTGCGTGAGCCGAAACGATCCATCCGGCGCTGCAAATTGTCCTGGGTGGGAAGCGGACGGGGGGCGAGCGCCGCATTGAGTGTGCGAAACGAGGTCGCCGACGCCAACCAAATCTTAGTCATCTCTATTCTCCTCTTGTTAACCCTGCACGGCCAGTGTTGCCCCAACGGAAAGTTGATGTCAACATGAACACTTTAGAAGACTTCGGTAATATAAACACTGTATTTAATTCGCAGTTGGCATTTATCTGCACAGTCTGAAATATTACAATGTAACTACAATTCTATGCTTTGTTTATGCTTCGCGTCGCCGCCCACTGGCGCGCACGCCGCGCCTGCCGCGCCTTGACCCAGCCGCCACAATGCGATCACAAGGCCCTGCCATGCAGCGCCGCGCGCGCGGCGCCGCGTCCCGCCCGAAAGCCGGCCCCGATGACCCCATTTCGACCCCTTTCCTGGTCGGCGACCGCCCTCCTCCTGACGACGCTGCTGGCGGTCCCCGTCGCGTTCGCTGGCGATCCGCCGAGCGACGCCCCGCCGCCGACGCCCCCCTCCCGGCCAGCAGATCTGGGCGCGCCGAAGGACAAGGATGCGGCGCCGGCCAAAGACGTCGTCAAGTCCAAGGACGCCGCGCCCGCGACCGACAAGCCGGAGATCACGTCCGACGAAGCGGTGGAGCGCGCCAACGCCTATCTCGAGTCAGCGCGGACGATGACCGCCGATTTCGTACAGATCGGCCCTGACGGCCAGCGCTCGGAAGGCCAGCTCTATGTCGAGCGGCCCGGGCGTATGCTGTTCCACTTCGACCCGCCGGCCAAGCTCGAGATCGTCGCCGACGGGCGCTCGGTTGCGGTGCGAGACCAGAAGCTCGACACCCAGGACCTCTATTTCATCGCCCAGACGCCGCTGAAATTCCTGCTCAACGACCACATCGACCTCGCCAAGGACACCACAATCAAGGGCGTTACGATCGACGACAATGCGGCGACGATCGAGATCGAGGACAAGGCGACGTTCGGCGGCTCGGCCGAGATCGCGCTGGTGTTCGATCCCGACAGTTTCGCGCTCAAGCAATGGACGGTGATCGACGCGCAGGGCTTCCAGACGGTCGTCTCGCTATTCAACATCGACCTGACGACCAAGCCCGACCCCAACCTGTTCCACATCGACCAGACCACGACCAACGGCGGCGCCACCCCGCACCGCTAGCGGCCCGAGTCTGACGTTTGGCGCTCGTCAACGCGGCGCTCGGCCGCGTGTCGCCTTGTCTCGCACGGTTTCGGAAACCTCTTTGACGAGCGCGCAGAACCAACGAATGGCCGGATCGTTCATTCTCAGCGCCGAGCCGACGATCGTCGAGGTGAGGCGGATTTCGGGGAATGGCGGCTCGCGAACGACCAGCCGATAGGCCTTGGCGTATTTGGTCGCAAACAGGCGCGACGTCGTCGCGATCATGTCGGTCGCAGAGACCGCGGCGAGCGACGCCATGAAATGGGGCGTCGATAGGCCGACGCGGCGCGCGACGCCGGCTTTGGCGAGGCGGGCGTCAACGTCGCTGACGCCATCGCCGAAGATCGAGACGACGACGCTTTCCCAATTGGCGTATTCGGCAACCGTCCACTTCTTCGCCGCGGCCGGGTGTTTCTCGCGCATCACCAGCGCGTAGCGATCTTCGCCGATCACGGTCGAGACGGCGCCGGGCGGCAAAGGCGTCTGCGCATCGGCGAAAACGAGATCGATCGATCCGTCCTCGAGCCGCTTGAAGAGATCGCGCGTGTAGTTCTGGATCGACACCTGAACCCCAGGCGCCTCCTTGCGAACGCGGTCCATCAACTCGGGGACAAACAGGATCGAATGCAGATCAGCCCCGACGATATTCAGAACCCGGCGAACTTTTGACGGTTCGAAAATCGGCGGTCGATAAATCGCCCTCGCCGCGTTGAGAACGGCGGCGACACGCGGCGCGATCTCCTGCGAGCGCGATGTCAACGCGAGGCCCGAGGGGCCGCGCACCAAGAGTTCATCGCCCAGAACCTGGCGTAGCCGCGCCAGGACATGACTCATGGCCGGCTGACTGAGGCCGACATCCTCGGCGGCGCGCGTCACGTGACGTCGACGCAGCAAGGCTTCAAGCGCGGTCAGCAGGTTCAGATCGACGGAAGCTAAATTCAAATCGTGCATGATCGACATACACACTATGAATTTCTCTTATGGTCAAGGCGCCCCTATCTGTCAGTTCTGTCGCCGCCACGCCGATTGGGCCGTGGCTCCGCTCAGAGGCAAAAGGACCGGGCCATGAACATCACGCAAAAAACAATCCTAATTACCGGGGCAAACCGCGGCATCGGTTACGCGCTCGTCCACGAAGCACTGAAGCGCGGCGCAAAGCGCGTCTACGCGGGAACGCGCGGCGCCCTTAATATCGCCGATGAGCGCGTGACGCCGCTTGCGTTGGATGTGACCGACGCCGCGCAGATCGCCCACGCCGCGCAGGCGGTCGGCGCGCTCGATGTCCTGATCAACAACGCCGGCATCGCAATCTACGGCGATTTCGCCAACCTCGACCTGGTCGAACAGCACCTGGCGGTGAACCTGTTCGGCACGCTCAACGTCACCCGAGCGTTCTTGCCGCATCTGCGGCGTTCAAAAGGCGCGCTCGTCAATCATCTATCCCTGGCGGCGCTCGCCTCAGTGCCGTTCATGCCCGCCTATTCGATCTCGAAGGCGGCCGAGCTCAACCTGACGCAGACGCTTCGCGCATACCTTGCCGGCCAGGGCGTGAGTGTCCACGGCGTCATCATGGGGCCGGTCGACACCGACATGATTCGCGGCTTCGACATTCCCAAGACCTCGCCCGAATCGGTAGCGGCGGCCATCCTCGACGGGTTGAAAAACGGCGAAGAGGAAATCTTCCCCGATTCCGCCTCTCGGCCGATCGCGGAAGGCTGGCGCAACGGCGCCGCCAAAGCGCTCGAGCGCGAGTTCATGGCTTTCACGCCGCAGAACGCCGCGCAAACTGCGTAGCGCCCGACAACCCGCCAACGCCAAGCAGGGAGATCAAGTCATGGATAGCACGGGATACACCACGTCCTTCACGGTCGACCAATCGCCCGACGACGTGTTCAAGGCCATCAACGACGTTCGCGCGTGGTGGCCGGGCGAAATCGAAGGACGCACGGATCAGCTCGGCGCCGAATTCACCTATCGCTACCAGACCTTTCATCGCAGCACCCACAAGATCACCGAACTCACGCCCGGCAAGCGGGTCGTTTGGCATACGAGCGAGGCCAGCATCAATTTCGTCAAGGACAAGAGCGAGTGGAACGGCAGCGACATCGTCTTTGACATCGCCAAGAAGGGCGATCGGACCGAACTGCGCTTCACGCATGTCGGTCTTGTCCCGACGATCGAGTGCTACGGCGGCTGCTCCGGCGCGTGGGACTCCTACGTCAACGAGAGCCTGCGCAGCTTGATCGCGAAAAGCCCGGCGGCTTGAGGGGCGGCGCGTCAGCCCGATCTCCGAGCTGGTCTCATGGATCGTCTCAAACGCCTGGCGCCCAACTGCTCCTGTGGGCAAGTCGCGGCGGCGGGTTTGCCGCGGCGCGCCGATCCGCCATTGTCCCGGCCTCCCCAGAACCGAGGCCCGCAGTGCGCTTTTCCATCGCCACCTGGAACATCAACTCGGTGCGGCTGCGCATCGAGCTGGTCGCCCGCTTCCTCACCGAGCAGCGCCCCGACGTCTTGTGCCTGCAAGAGACCAAGTGCCGCGACGAGCAATTCCCGCTCGGCGAGTTCCGCAAGCTCGGTTACGAGCACATCGCGCTCAACGGCCAGAAGGGCTACCACGGCGTCGCGGTGGTCTCGCGCTTGCCGATCGCCGCCTTCACCCCGCGCGATTTCTGCGCCAAGGGCGATTCTCGCCACCTGCATGTCACGCTCGGCGGCGCGGCTGACGGGCTCGAAATCCACAATTTCTACGTGCCCGCGGGCGGTGATGAGCCCGATCCAACGATCAACGACAAGTTCGCCCACAAGCTCGCCTTCGTCGACGAGATGACGGAATGGTTCGCCGCCGCGCGGATCGCCGCCGGCCGCGCCATTCTCGTCGGCGATCTCAACATCGCACCGCTCGAAAACGACGTGTGGAGCCACAAGGCGCTGCTCAAGGTCGTCAGCCACACGCCGATCGAGGTCGAGAAACTCAATCGCGCGCAGGCGGCGGGGCCCTGGGTCGACGCCCTACGCAAATTCGTGCCCCCGCAGGACAAGCTCTACACGTGGTGGAGCTACCGCGCGCCCGACTGGGACAAGGCCAACAAGGGGCGCCGGCTCGATCACGTCTGGGTGAGCCAGGCGCTCGGCGACGCGGTGAAATCGATGCGCGTTCTGCGCGACGCGCGCGGGTGGGAGCGCCCGTCCGACCACGTGCCGGTGGTGGTGGAGCTCGACCTGTAGCGGCGCCTGCTATCCAGACTTCCTCGTCCTTCGAGACGCCTGCTGCGCAGGCTCCTCAGGATGAGGAAGTCATTTTGGAACTCGCTAATCTCCCTCATCCTGAGGAGCGGCGCAAAGCGACGCGTCTCGAAGAATGGGGCGCTCGGCGCGGCCCATGGACAAGCGCAGGCGAAGTCGGTTGACTGGCGGCGGGCGTCGGCGCACGCGGCCGCGCCGGGGAGGACTTTGGGCATGAAGTTTCGCCTTGTGAAGATGGCGTTCAAGTTCGTCGCCGCGCTGATTGTCCTTTCGCTCGCCACCACCGCCTATGTCTTCTATCGCGCCATGCCAGCCTATTCCGGCTCGGCCGTTCTGCCCGGCCTCAGCGGCGAAACGCGGGTGTGGCGCGACGCCTATGGCGCGCCGCACATTTTCGCGCCCAATCTCGACGACGCGGCGCGCGCGCTCGGCTACCTCCACGCCAGCGAGCGCCTCTACGAGATGGAGGTGAACCGCCGCGCCGGACAGGGGCGCCTTGCCGAGATCGGCGGCGCCGACCTGGTCAGCATCGATCGCTTCATCCGCACCCTCGGCCTCTACCAGCTCGCCCAGAGCAGTCTCGCCACGCTGTCGCCCTGGGCGCAGGCGCGTCTTCAGGCCTATAGCGACGGCGTCAACGCCTTCCTCGACAGCCATCGCAATGCGTTGCCCCCCGAGTTCCTGATCCTCGGCGATAAGCCTGAACCCTGGACTCCGGCCAACTCGCTGGTGTGGGGCAAGCTGATGTCGCTACAGCTCAGCGGCGACTACGCGATGGACGCCTTGCGCGCGCGCCTCGCCCAGAAGCTGCCGGCCGACCAGGCGTCCTGGCTCTTTCCGGCGCTCGGGCCCGACTCGCCGATCACCACCGAGCCGGTCGCGCGCGTCAATCATGCGCAAAACGACCATCCGTTCGACCGGCTCGGCGCGCTGCTCGGGCTCGGCCGAGGCGCTTCGAACGAATGGATCGTCGCCGGCTCGCGCACCACGACCGGCAAGCCGATCCTCGCCAACGATCCGCATCTCGACCTCGGCGCGCCGATCCTCTGGTATCTCGCGCGCATCGTCACGCCGCAGGGCTGGGTCAAGGGCGCGACCGTGCCCGGCCTGCCGCTCGTGTTGCTCGGCCAGACCGATCACATCGCCTGGGGCCTGACCACCTCCGACACCGACGCCCAGGACCTGTTCGTCGAGACCGTCGATCCGACCGATCCGACCCGCTATCTGACGCCCGACGGGCCGCAGCCGTTCGTAACCCACGACGAGGTCATCCACGTCAAAAGCGCGCCCGACGTGACGCTGCATGTGCGCGCCACTCGCCACGGCCCGGTCATTTCCGATATCGACAGCGGCCTTGCGGCGCTTGCCGGGCCGGGCAAGGCGATCGCCCTCGCCTTCACCGGCCTAGGCGACCACGACGCCAGCGCCGAGGCGCTGCTGCGCATCAATGTCGCCAAGAATTGGGACGAGTTCCTCGACGCGCTCAAGATCTTCCAGACGCCAACCCAGAATTTCGCCTTCGCCGACGTCGATGGCGACATTGGCTTCATCAGTCCTGGCCTGCTGCCGACCCGTAAATCGGGCGACGGCAGCCTGCCCGCCGACGGCGCCTCGGGGGCCGGCGACTGGACCGGCGTGATCCCGTTCGAGGAGTGGCCGCAGGTTCACAATCCCGACGTCGGCTTCATCTTCAACGCCAACAACGCCATCGTACCCCCTGACCAATTTGCCAAATATGGTCGCGACTGGGAGGAAGCGTTCCGCGCCCGCCGCATCCAGCAATTCTTCGACGCGGCGACCGCCAAGCACAGCCTCGAGGATTCCGCCGCGATGCAGGCCGACATCGTGACGCTCGACGCGAAGGACATGCAGCCGTTCCTCAAGAGCGATTGCGCCGAGCGACGAGCGCGCGCGCCAGGCGCTGGCGCTGCTCGCGGCCTGGGACGGCGTGATGGACAAGGATCGCGCCGAGCCGCTGATCTACACGGCGTTCCTCGGCGCCTTGCATCGCATCATGCTGGTCGAGAAGACCGGCCTGTCGCTGAGCGAGAAGGGGCCGTTCGCCGCCGACGCGATGCTGTCGCTGCTGCGCGACCATCCCGAATGGTGCGACGCGCCGGGCAAGCCCGACCCCGATTGCCACGCGACGCTGGCGCGCGCGCTCGACGAAGGGCTGGCGCTGCTGGTCCAGCGCGACGGCGCCGACATGAGCCAATGGAAATGGGGCCACGAACACGTCGCGATCTTGCAGCACAATGTCTACAGCCACATTCCGCTGCTCGACATGGTCAGCGACCTGTCGGCGCCCTCGAGCGGCGGCTATTACACGCTCGATCGCGGCGGCAGCTCGAGCCCGCCCGCCGACCAGCCCTTCGCCCGCACCCACGGGGGCGGCTTTCGCGGCATTTACGATCTCGCCGACCCCGACCGCTCGCGCTTCATGATCGCGACCGGCGAATCCGGCCACATCTTCTCGCCCCATTACCGCGATCTTGAGCCGCTATGGCTAGCGGGCAAGTCGATCACGCTTGCTGGCAGCGAAGACGAGCTGAAGGCCGCCGGCGCCAAGGAGCTGACGCTCACGCCGCGTTGAGACGCGCTACGGCGAAGCGATCGAACGCGGGCTCCGATCGTCAAATCGCGCGAGTTCGCGGGAATTTGTCGCGCGTCCCATTCCTACGAGCCGCCGACCGCATAGGCGAACGACGCGAAGATCATCGGCCGTTGTAGACGCGGCCGTTGGCCGCGTCATGCCGCGCTCGCCGCGCGCAGCGACAAGGCTCACGGCACCTCGCGCACCGCGCCGCGGGCGGCGCTGGTGGCGAAGGCGGCGTAGGCGCGCAGCGCCTTCGACACCTTGCGCGGGCGGGGGTTGGCCGGCCTCCAGGCGTCCTTGCCCTTGGCCTCCATCGCAGCGCGGCGCTTGGCCAACTCCGCGTCGGAGACGACGAGCTGGATCGAGCGGCCCGGAATGTCGATCGCGATGCGGTCGCCTTCGACGACGAGGCCGATCGCCCCGCCCTCCTCCGCTTCGGGCGACGCATGGCCGATCGACAGGCCCGAGGTGCCGCCCGAGAAACGGCCGTCGGTGACCAGCGCGCAGGCTTTGCCGAGGCCCTTCGACTTCAGATAGCTGGTCGGATAGAGCATTTCCTGCATGCCCGGTCCGCCGCGCGGCCCCTCGTAGCGGATGACGACCACGTCGCCGGCGACGACTTCGCCGTTGAGAATGCCGCGCGAAGCGTCGTCCTGGCTCTCGTAGACCTTGGCCGGCCCCTCGAACTTGAGGATGCTGGCGTCGACGCCCGCCGTTTTGACGATGCAGCCGTCGAGCGCGAGGTTGCCCTTGAGCACGGCGAGGCCGCCATCCTTCGAGAACGCGTGATCGAGTTCGCGGATGACGCCCTTGGCGCGATCGTCGTCGAGTTCGTTCCAGCGCGCCGCCTGGCTGAAGGCGACCTGGGTCGGCACGCCGCCCGGCGCAGCCGAAAAGAACGTGCGCGTCGCATTCGAGTTGGTGCGCTTGATGTCCCAGCGCGACAGCGCGTGCTCGAGCGACTCGGCGTGAACCATCGTCACGTCGCGATTGAGCAGCTCGGCGCGGTCGAGTTCGCCGAGGATGCCCATGATGCCGCCGGCGCGATGAACGTCCTCGACGTGCACATCGGCGACCGAGGGCGCGACCTTGCACAGCACCGGCACGCGGCGCGACAGGCGGTCGATGTCGGCCATGGTGAAGGGGATCTCGCCCTCATAGGCCGCGGCGAGCAGGTGCAGCACGGTATTGGTCGAGCCGCCCATCGCGATGTCGAGGCTCATCGCGTTCTCGAACGCCTTGAAGCTGGCGATCGAACGCGGCAGCACGCTCTCGTCGTTCTCGTCGTAGTAGCGGCGCGCGAGATCGACGATCAGATGACCGGCCTCGACGAACAATTGCTTGCGATCGGCATGGGTGGCGAGGACCGTGCCGTTGCCCGGCAGCGCCAGCCCAAGCGCCTCGGTCAGGCAATTCATCGAATTGGCGGTGAACATGCCCGAGCACGAGCCGCAGGTCGGACAGGCCGAACGCTCGATCACCGCGACGTCGGCGTCGCTGACCTTGCTGTCGGCGGCGGCGACCATCGCGTCGATCAGATCGATGCTGTGGGTCTTGCCCTTGAGCACGACCTTGCCCGCCTCCATCGGCCCGCCCGAGACGAACACCGCCGGGATGTTGAGCCGCATCGCCGCCATCAGCATGCCGGGCGTGATCTTGTCGCAGTTGGAGATGCACACCATCGCGTCGGCGCAATGGGCGTTGACCATGTACTCGACGCTGTCGGCGATGATCTCGCGCGAGGGGAGCGAATAGAGCATGCCGTCGTGGCCCATCGCGATGCCGTCGTCGACCGCGATCGTGTTGAACTCCTTGGCGACGCCGCCCGCCGCCTCGATCTCGCGCGCGACGAGCTGGCCGAGATCCTTCAAATGGACGTGGCCGGGCACGAACTGGGTGAAGGAATTGACCACCGCGACGATCGGCTTGCCGAAGTCGCCATCCTTCATGCCGGTCGCGCGCCAAAGGCCGCGTGCGCCGGCCATGTTGCGGCCGTGGGTGGTGGTGCGGGAACGGAGAGCGGGCATAGGAGGCCTAACGGGGTTTATGGGGCGAACGCGCGTTGTCGCAAATTGACGCGGCGGGAGCAAGGCAGGGCTTTGAGGGCAAGGCTTGGCGGGGCTGAGGGAGGCGGGCGCGGAGGCCCGCCCCACTGCGGTCGGATAGAAGGCGGGGCCTTCGTGCCCGCCCTACCCCCTTCGCCTCACGACCCCTCAGGCAGCGGGATAAACTCGCCCCGATCGTCGGGCGGCAGGTCGAACTGGCCGTGGCCCCAGTCGCCCTTGCGCCATTGCTCTCTGGCCGCGTCGATCTTCTCGCGGCTCGAGGCGACGAAATTCCACCAGATGTAGCGCGGCCCGCTCAGCGTCGCGCCCCCCAACACCATCAGGCGCGCGCCCTTGGGGCCTGCGGCGACGCTGATCGCGTCCTTTGGCCGGAACACCAGCATCCGCCCGGCTTCGAAGGTCTGGCCGGCCACCGAGATTGCGCCCTCGACGATGTAGACGCCGCGATCCTCGTGATTGTCCGGCAACGGCAGCCTGGCGAAGGGGCGCAGCACCGCGTCGGCGTAGACCGTTTCCGAGAACACTTTGGCCGGCGCCTTCTCGCCGTAGGCCTCGCCGAGGATCAGGCGCACGCTCGCGCCCTCGCCCTCGATCAGCGGCAGGCTTTGCTCGGCGTGGTGCTCGAAGCTCGGCGCCGCGTCCTCGACGCTCTCGGGCAGCGCCACCCAGGTCTGAACGCCGTAGAGGCTGTGCGGCGACTTGCGAGTCGCGACGCTCGTGCGCTCGGAATGGGTGACGCCGCGCCCCGCCACCATCCAATTGACGGCGCCGGGCAGGATCATCTGGTCGGTCCCCAGACTGTCGCGATGCTGGAACTCGCCGCGATAGAGATAGGTCACTGTGGCGAGGCCGATGTGGGGATGCGGGCGAACATCGACCCCCTTGCCGGTGATCATTTCGGCCGGCCCGGCCTGGTCGAACAGGATGAACGGCCCGACCATCTGGCGCTGCGCCGTCGGCAGCGCCCGGCGCACCTCGAAATCGCCGAGATCGCGGGTGCGCGGCACGATCAGCGTCGCGATCGCGTCGGCGGCCACCGCGTCGGGAAAGCCGGATTCGAGCAAGGGGTTCCAACTCATTGCCGCAGTCTGCCCGCTTCGGAATGATGGGACAAGCAAAGAGGCGGGCGCGGAGGCATGCCCCACTCTCCAATCCCAGTGGGGGCGGCCCTCCGCGCCCGCCCTGCCCAACGCTCCCCTGCCCGCCTACCCAGCCGCGGACGCCCTCACGATCTTGGCCGCCTCCACCATGTTGATCAGCGCAGGCCGCACCTCTTCCCATTTCCGCGTTTTCAGGCCGCAGTCCGGATTGATCCAGAGTTGCCCATCGCGCAAGCGCCGCCGCGCCAAGTTGAGCAACTCGGCCATTTCCTCGACCTCGGGCACGCGCGGCGAGTGGATGTCGTAGACGCCGGGGCCGATCTCGTTGGGATAGTTGTAGCTCTTGAACGCGTCGAGCAATTCCATCTTCGAGCGCGAGGTTTCGATCGAGATCACGTCGGCGTCCATCGCCCCGATCGCGTCGATGATGTCGTTGAACTCCGAGTAGCACATATGCGTGTGGATCTGCGTTTCGTCGCGAACGCCCGAGGCGCACAGGCGGAAGCACTCGACCGCCCAGCTCAGATAGCCGCTCCAGTCGGCTTTGCGCAGCGGCAAGCCTTCGCGCAGCGCCGCCTCGTCGATCTGGATGATCTTCGCGCCCGCCCGTTCGAGATCGACGACCTCGTCGCGGATCGCCAGGGCGATCTGTCGGCATGACGCGCCGCGCGGCATGTCGTCGCGCACGAACGACCAATTGAGAATGGTGACCGGCCCGGTCAGCATGCCCTTCATCGGCTTGGTGGTCAGCGACTGCGCGTATTTCCACCACGCGACCGTCATCGGCTTGGGGCGCGAAACATCGCCGAACAGGATCGGCGGGCGCACGCAGCGCGAGCCGTAGCTCTGCACCCAGCCGTGCTGGGTGAAGGCGAAGCCGGCGAGCTGTTCGCCGAAATACTGCACCATGTCGTTGCGCTCGAACTCGCCATGGACCAGCACGTCGAGGCCGATCTCCTCCTGCCAGCGCGACGGCGCGGGCGGTCTCCTCGCGCAGAAACCGATCGTAGTCGGCGTCGCTGAGCGCGCCCTTAGCGTGGGCGGAGCGCGCCTTGCGCACCTCGGCGGTCTGCGGGAACGAGCCGATGGTGGTCGTCGGGAAGGCGGGCAGGCCGAAGCGTTTATGCTGACTCGCGGCGCGGGCGGCGTAGGGGTTCTGGCGCTGCGTCATCTCGGGCGTGACGGCGCCGATGCGGGCGGCGACAGCTTTATCATGCACCTTGGGCGAAGACTTGCGCGAGGCCGATGCGGCGGCGGAAGCGGCCAGCGCGTCCTTCACTTGCTCGCGCCCGCCTGCGAGCGCGGCGCCAAGCGTCGCCAGTTCGCGCATTTTCTGCACCGAGAAGGCAAGCCAGCCTTTGACGTCGTGGTCGAGCGTCGCCTCCTGATCGAGATCGACCGGCACATGCAGCAGCGAACACGATGGCGCGATCTGGAGGTGATCGGTCCCGCGTTTGGCGACCAGCGGCTCGAGGCGATCGAGCAGGCGCGGCAGGTCGGCGCGCCAGACGTTGCGCCCGTCGATGACGCCGAGCGAAAGCACCAGTCCGCGCGGCGCCTTGGCGGCGACGAGGTCGAGCTGTTCGGGCGCGCGCACGAGATCGAGGTGCAGGCCGGCCACCGGCAGCGACAGCGCCAGATCGAGATTGTCGCCGAGCCCGCCGAAATAGGTCGTCAGCATGATCTTGAGTTGCGGCAACGCATGCGCGAGCACGGCGTAAGCGCGAGCGAGCGCGTCGCGCGCCGCCTCGCTGAGATCGAGCGCGAGGCACGGTTCGTCGAGTTGAACCCATTCGGCGCCGTTCGCCGCGAGCAGGCGCAGCACGTTGATGTAGTGGGGAAGCAGTTCGCCCAGCAGCGAGAGCGGATCGAGCAAAGGGTCCTTGCTCTTGCCGAGCAGCAGAAAGGTCACCGGCCCGAGCAGTACCGGGCGGGTTTGATAGCCGAGCGCCTTGGCCTCGCGGTATTCATCGACTGGCTTGAGCGAAGAGAGCGCGAAGCGTTGCCCCTTGGCGAACTCGGGCACCATGTAGTGATAGTTTGTGTCGAACCACTTGGTCATTTCCTGCGCCGGCGCGCCGTGGCCGTGATGGGCGTGCTCGTGATGGGCATGATCATGATGGGCGCCATCGTGATCGTCGGCCTCGCCCTGCGCGCCGCGCGCCAGCGCGAAGTAGGTTTCCAGCGAGACCTTGCCGCCCTGCCAGCCATAGCCGTCGGGAATGGCGCCGAACATGACGCTGGTGTCGAGCACGTGGTCGTAAAGCGAGAAATCGTTGGACGGAATGACGCTGACGCCGAGCGACTTCTGGCGCGCCCAATTGGCGATGCGCAGCGCCGCGGCGGCTTCGCGCAGGCTCGCTTCGTCGGACTTGCCCGACCAATAGTTTTCGAGGGCGATCTTGAGTTCGCGGCGCGGGCCGATGCGTGGCGTGCCAAGCGTGGCGACCGGAAGTGAAAGACCTGACACGGCTTAACCCCAATGTTGAGGGCAAAGGCGTGGCGGCGCGCTTGCAGCTGCGACCGACGCGAGCCGGCGGAGCCAAAGCACTCCACCGGGACACCCCGCCCGAGGACGTTCGTCGTCGCGGCAGGTCTCCTGGCTCACGGGTCAATGCGTCTGTCCGGCCTTCCCGGAGCCGTCGGCTCCAGTGACGCAAGATGGACAGTCGCTCGCCGCTCACAGTTGCGGGGGCAGCGCCGGACTTCGCGCAACCGCGCCCCGGCTTCCCTCTTAGCTTCGAGACCAACCCGGCTCGAAGAACCTCGACACCGCCACGCTAGCCCCAACGGCGACGTCGGTCAATCGATATAAAGATATCTTTATGCGATAGGATCTGAGCCGCGCCATATGCTGTGGGAAACGAAAGCCACCAGATGTTGACATTCCCCAGCGCATCGCACTCTATATCTTGTAGTCACGGTCTCTCGAATCGCAAGATTGAGAGCTAAGAGGGAATTCGGTGCGGCGAAGTTCTCGTTTCGAGAATCAGCCAAAGCCGGAGCTGCCCCCGCAACTGTAAGCGGCGAGTCGCTGTCCAATTACGTCACTGGAGCCGCAAGGCTTCGGGAAGGCTGGACAGAGGCGTTGACCCGCGAGCCAGGAGACCTGCCGCGACACGATGAACGTCCACGGGCGGGGCGCCCAGGTGGTCGCTTGGGCTCGGCTGCGCGCGTTTTTCGCCGCGGCCCTCTCCACGCCTCTGCTCGGCCTCCGCCTCAAAAATTGGGGTGCAAAGCCGATGTCTCTCACGATTGAAACCGACCGCGCGGCCAAAGCCGCGCCTCCGCTTGCAGCGAGCCCCGTCACGCCGAGCGAGCCCGGCCGCCAGGTCATCCGGCGCAACGGCGCCGTCACGCCATTCGATGCCACCAAGATCGCGATCGCCTTGACCAAGGCGTTTCTGGCGGTCGAGGGCGCCAGCGCCGCCGCCTCGCGCCGCGTGCATGACACGGTCGCCGCCCTGACCGAGCAGATCGTCAGCGGCCTGACGCGCCGCAGCGACGCGGGCCGCACGTTCCACATCGAGGACATCCAGGATCAAGTCGAACTGTCGCTGATGCGCGGCGAGCATCACAAGGTCGCCCGGGCCTACGTGCTCTACCGCGAGGCGCGCGCGCACGAACGCGCGCTGGCGAAGGCCGATCGCGCTCCCTCCGCCGCGCCTGCGCTGCGCGTGAAAGGCGTGGACGGCGCGCTCCTGCCGCTCGATGCGGCGCGTCTCGAAGCGGTCGTGCGCGAAGCCTGCTCCGGCCTTGCCGAAGTGTCGGCGGAGGCGATCCTGACCGAAACGCGGCGCAACCTCTACGACGGCGTCTCGCTCGACGAACTGGCGCTGGCGCCGATCCTCGCCGCCCGCACGCTGATCGAAACCGAGCCTGACTATTCCCGAGTGAGCGCGCGCCTGCTGCTCGACAAGCTGCGCCGCGAGGTTCTCAGCTTCCTTGCCGGCCGCCCCGATCAGGCGACGCAGGCCGAAATGACAACGCGTTATGGCGATTATTTCTTTGACTACGTGAAGGCCGGAGTCGCGGCCGAACTGCTCGATCCCGAGCTGACGCGCTTCGACCTGCCGCGTCTCGCCGCCGCGCTGCAGCCCGAGCGCGATCTGAAGTTCGACTATCTCGGCCTGCAGACGCTCTACGACCGCTACTTCCTGCATGTGCGCAGCGCCCGCATCGAATTGCCGCAGGCGTTCTTCATGCGCGTCGCAATGGGCCTCGCTTCGCGCGAGACTGATCGCGAAGCGAGAGCGATCGAATTCTACCAGGCGCTGTCCTCGTTCGATTTCATGGCGTCGACGCCGACGCTGTTCAACGCCGGCACGCTGCGCCCGCAACTCTCGTCCTGCTTCCTGACCACCGTGCCAGACGATCTCGACGGCATTTTCAAGTCGATCCGCGACAACGCGCTGCTCGCCAAATATTCCGGCGGCCTCGGCAACGACTGGACTCGCGTGCGGGGCCTCGGCGCCCATATCAAGGGCACCAACGGCGAGAGCCAGGGGGTGGTCCCCTTTCTGAAAGTGGCCAACGACACCGCGATCGCGGTCAACCAGGGCGGCAAGCGCAAGGGCGCGGTGTGCGCCTATCTCGAGACCTGGCACATCGACATCGAGGAATTCCTCGATCTGCGCAAGAACACCGGCGACGACCGCCGCCGCACCCACGACATGAACACCGCCAACTGGATTCCCGATCTGTTCATGGAGCGCGTCGAGCAGGACGGCGACTGGACGCTGTTCTCGCCCGACGAGGCGCATGAGCTGCACGATCTCTACGGCCCGGCGTTCAAGGTCGCTTACGAGGCCTACGAGGCGAAGGCGGTGCGCGGCGAAATGAAAGTCTCACGCCAGGTGCGCGCGGTCGATCTGTGGCGGCGCATGCTGACCATGGTGTTCGAGACCGGCCACCCGTGGATCACCTTCAAGGACCCCTGCAACCTGCGCTCGCCGCAGCAGCATTGCGGCGTCGTCCATTCCTCGAACCTCTGCACGGAGATCACGCTCAACACCTCGAACGACCAGGTCGCGGTCTGCAACCTCGGCTCGGTCAACCTCGCCGCCCATGTCGGGGCTGGCGGCCTCGATCGCCAGCATCTCGCCCGCACGGTGGCGACGGCGATGCGCATGCTCGACAATGTCATCGACATCAATTTCTACACCATACCGGAGGCGCGCCGCTCGAACCTGCGCCATCGCCCGGTCGGCCTCGGCCTGATGGGGTTTCAGGACGCGCTTGCAGACGCTGCGCATTCCCTACGCCTCCGACCAAGCGGTGCGGTTTGCCGACGAGAGCATGGAGGCGATCAGCTTCCATGCGATCTCCGCTTCGGTCGATCTTGCCGCCGAGCGCGGGCGCTACCCAAGCTTTGACGGTTCGCTGTGGTCCAAGGGCGTGCTGCCGATCGACTCGATCGAATGGCTGGCGCAGGCGCGCGACGCGCTCGATCTCGACCGTTCGACGACGCTCGATTGGGCGCCGCTGCGCGAACGGGTGAAGACGATCGGCATGCGCAATTCCAACACCATGGCGATCGCGCCGACCGCGACCATCTCCAATATCTGCGGCGTGTCGCAGTCGATCGAGCCCGCGTACCAGAACCTGTTCGTCAAATCGAACATGTCGGGCGACTTCACCGTCGTCAACGAAGGCCTGGTGCGCGACTTGAAGGCGCGCGGCCTGTGGGACGAGGTGATGGTCGCCGATCTCAAATATTTCGACGGCAATCGTCGGCCGGATCGACCGCGTTCCCGACGATCTCAAGGCGCTCTACGCGACCGCGTTCGAGATCGACGCCGCATGGCTGATCGAAGCGGCGGCGCGCCGGCAGAAATGGATCGACCAGGCGCAATCGCTCAACCTCTACATCGCCGACCCTTCCGGCAAGAAGCTCGATGCGCTCTACCGCCTCGCCTGGCGGCTCGGCCTGAAGACCACCTATTACCTGCGTTCGCGCTCGGCGAGCCATGTCGAGAAATCGACCCTCAAAGGTGTCGACGGCCGGCTGAACGCCGTCTCGTCGATCGTCGTCTCTCCCGAGCCCGCCTCGTCAGGCGCGCCGCTCGCCTGCGCCATCGACGACCCTGACTGCGAGGCCTGCCAATGAACCGGCAAATCGGAGAAACGACGATGCTCGACTGGTCCGAGACGCAGGCGCCTACCCTACCCTCCACCCTGCCGCCCGCCTTCGACGTCAAGCCGGGCGGCGTCGATGCAACCGGGCTCGGCGCCATCGAACGGGGCGCGGCGCGCGTCAGCGTCGATGAAAAGCGCATGCTCAACGGGCGCGCCGACGTGAACCAGATCCTGCCGCTCAAATACAAATGGGCGTGGGAGAAGTATCTCGCCGGCTGCAACAATCACTGGATGCCGACCGAAGTCTCGATGCAGGCCGATATCGCGCTGTGGAAGTCGCGCGACGGCTTGAGCGAGGACGAGCGGCGCATGGTCAAGCGCAATCTCGGCTTCTTCGCCGCCTCCGAGTCGCTGGTCGCCAACAACATCGTGCTGGCGATCTATCGCCAGCTCGCCAACCCCGAGTGCCGGCAATATCTGCTGCGCCAGGCGTTCGAAGAGGCCGTGCACACGCACACGTTCCAGTACATCGTCGAGAGTCTCGGCCTCGACGAGGGTGAGCTGTTCAACATGTATCGCGAGGTTCCCGCCATCACCGACAAGGCGGCGTGGGCGCTGAAACACACGCAAAGCCTCGAAGACCCCGGCTTCTCGACCGGAACGCCGGTCAACGATCAGGCCTTCTTGCGCGATCTCATCGCCTTCTACGTCGTGTTCGAAGGCATGTGGTTCTACACCGGCTTTGCCCAGATCTTGTCGCTTGGCCGGCGCAACAAGATGGTCGGCGTCGCCGAGCAATATCAATACGTGCTGCGCGACGAGAGCATTCATCTGAATTTCGGGATCGACGTCATCAATCAGATCAAGATCGAAAACCCGCATCTGTGGACCAAGGGGTTTCAGGATGAAGTGCGCGCCATGCTGGTCGACGGGGCCGAGCTCGAGGCGGCCTATGGCCGCGACACCATGCCGCGCGGCTTTCTCGGGCTGAATGCGGCGCTGTGCGAAACCTACATGCACTTCATCGCCAACCGCCGCTGCGCCCAGCTCGGTCTCGCGCCGGTCTTCGCGGCGGCCGACAATCCGTTTCCCTGGATGAGCGAGGCGATGGACCTGAAGAAGGAAAAGAACTTCTTCGAGACCCGCGTCATCGAGTACCAGAACGGCGGCGCGCTCGGCTGGGAGTGATGCTGCGGCGGCGAGGCGGGCGCGGAGGCCCGCCCCACTCTCCAACCCAAGTGGGGCGGGCCTCCGCGCCCGCCGCTTCTACGGCGCCGCCGCCCGCCAGGGCAGCAGGAAGGGTTCGCCATCGCGCTCGCCGCGCAGCGCGACGACGCCGTAGGCCTCCGCCAGCACGGCGTCGGTCAGCGCCGCCGGCGGGCCGTCCGCCACGACCCGGCCCTTGGCGAGCACGATCAGCCGGTCGCAGAACCGCGCCGCGAGCGTCAGGTCGTGCAACACCGCGACGACCCCCGTGCCCTTGCGCGCCGCCTCGCGCAGCAGCGTCATGGTTCTGAGCTGGTGCAGCGGGTCGAGCGCCGCCGCCGGCTCGTCGGCGAGCAGCATGTCGGCTTCGACCACCAGCGCGCGGGCGAGCAGCGCCCGCGTCCGCTCGCCGCCCGACAGCGTGGCGATCGAGCGCTCGCGCAGGTCACCCAGCTCGGCGGCGACAAGCGCCGCTTCGACCGCGGCGCGGTCGGCCTCGGAGGGTGGCGAGAACGGGCGCCGATGTGGCAGGCGACCGAGCGAAACGACATGGGCGACGCTGAGCGGCCAATGGGAGAAGCCGCTCTGCGCCAGATAGGCGACGCGGCGCGCCAGCCCGGCGCGGCCGATCTCGCGCGCGGTGCGCCCGTCGTAGCGAACCTCGCCAGAATCGGGAGCTTGCAATCCTGCAAGGACACGCAAAAGCGTTGTTTTCCCAGCGCCATTGGGGCCGATCAGGCCGGTGAGCTCGCCCGAGACGAGATCGCAATCGACGCCGGCAAGCGCGGGGCGCCCGCCGTACAGCACTGTGACGCCACGCGCGGAAATGGGCGTCACGCCTCCCTCCGCAGCCGGTCGATCAGGCCAAACAGGAACGGCGCGCCGATCAGCGCGGTGACGACCCCGAGCTTGAGCTCGGGATGGACCGGGATCAGCCGCACCGCGATGTCGGCGGCGGTCAGCACGATCGCGCCGCCGAAACCGCTGGCGAGCAGCAGCGGCCCGGGACGATGGCCGACCAGCGGGCGCAGCAGGTGCGGCACGACCAGGCCGACAAAGCCAATCGCGCCGCTGACCGCGACCGCCGCGCCGACCGCGAGCGCGGTTCCCGCGACGAGCTGGGCGCGCAGGCGCGCGAGGTTGAAGCCGAGGCTCGCTGCGGTGTCCTCGCCGAGGCTCAGCGCATCGAGCGCCGGCGCGCTGGCGAGCAGCAGCGCCCAGCCGACCAGCGTCAGCGGCAGCGCCAGCCACAATTGCGGCAGGCTGCGGTCGGCGAGCGAACCCATCAGCCAGAACATGATTTCGTAGGCGGCGTAAGGGTTGGGCGACAGGTTGAGCGCCAGCGAGGTCAACGCGCCGGCGAAGGCGTTGATCGTCACCCCGGCGAGGATCAGCGTCATCACGCCGGCGCCGCGGCCGGCGAGCGCATAGAGCGCCAGCGCCGCGAGAATCGCCCCGGCGACGCCGCCGAGCGGCAGCGCCAGCGCGAACAATCCGGCGAGGCCGGAATAGAAGACGATGACCGCGCCGAGCGCCGCGCCGCCCGAAACGCCGATCACGCCGGGGTCGGCAAGCGGATTGCGCAACAGCCCCTGTAGCGCCGCGCCAGCGAGGCCAAGGCTGAACCCGACCATCGCGCCCAGCGCCGCGCGCGGCAGGCGCAATTGTTCGAGCACCAGCGCGCCGACCGTGTCGCGCCCCGCGACCGCGTCGCCCAACGCTGCAACGACGTCGAGATGCGCATAGCCGACGCACACCGAGACCAGCGCGGCGGCGAGCGCGAGGACGGCGAGCGCCGCCATCAGCGGCCAGACGCGGCTAGTCACCGTCAATGCGCCGCCTCGCGCGCACTCGCGGTCGCGGTGACCAGCCGCCGCACCGCCTCGGCGAGCTGCGGCCCCGCGCAGGTCCACAGGCGCGAGGGCAGCGCGACGATGGTCATGCGCCGCGCCAGCGCCCGCACCACCGGATGCTCAAGAACGGCGCCGGCGAGCGATGGGCCGCCGGCATCGTCGCGGTCGAGGATCAGCACGTCGGCGTCCAAGCCCGCCAGAACCTCAAGGGGAACCTGACGATTGGCGCCGGTAGCGAGCGCCGCGCCGACGTTGTCGAGGCCGGCGTGAGAGAGGATGTCGTCGATCAGCGAGCCCGGCCCGACCGTGAGGCCATTGGGCTCAAGCACCACCGCACGCAGGCGCGGCAGGTGCGGATCGACAGCGGCTTCGGCGATTTGTCGATCCATCTCGGCGACCAGCGCCTCGCCGCGCGCGGCTTCGCCGAGCGCCGCCGCGACCAAGCGGATCTGATGGCGGGCGGCGTCAAGCGAGTCGATCGCGCCGATCCCGCTGACCGGCGCGCCGACCCGCTTGAGCAGCGCGACCGTCGCCGGATCGCTGAACGCGCCGGTGAGCACGAGATCGGGCCGATAGGCCAGCGCCTCCTCGGCAAGGCCGCCATTGGCCGGGACGGCCGCAGCGAGCGGAGCCAAATTGCCGTAGCGCGGGTCGTGGGACAAAAAGCTCACCGAGGCGAGCGCGCCGGGGTCAGCAAGCCTGAGCGCCAGTTCGTCGGCGCAGAGATTGAGCGAGACGACGCGCTGGGGCTTGGCGAGCGTGGGAGAGGCGAGGAGAGCGGCGGCGACGAAGAAAACAGCGATCGACAAGGCGCGCGCGCCCCTCATCCGACCGCTTCGCGGCCACCTTCTCCCGCGGGCGGGAGAAGGGCGCGCCCCCTCTCCCGCTTGCGGGAGAGGGCCGGGGTGAGGGCAAGCGACAAGAACATCGCCCTCACCAGCTATAGGAAATCCCAGCATAATAGGAGCGTCCGGCGGTCCCGTAATTGTAGACTTCCTCGTAGCGCGTGTCGGTGAGGTTCTCGACCCGGCCGAACATAGAGAAATTGTCGTTGACCTTGTAGTTGGCGAGCACGTCGAGCTTGGCGTAGGGAGCGAGGATCACATTCTGCGAAACGGCGGTGGCGGTGTTGTAATATTGGTCGAGACACCGACCTTCGAGCGTCAGTCGCGGCTCGATTTCGAGCTTAGGAACGCCGTCGTAAATCAGCGAGAACGCGCCCTTGTTGCGCGGGATGCGATACAATTGCAATCCGGCGTCGAGATCGCTCGAGCCCGCCGCGCCGGTATCGCGCGCGTCGGTGTAGGTGTAGCTCGCCCTGGCGCGCAGAATGCCGGGCGAAAGAACCGCATCCGCGGAAAGCTCGACCCCCTGCATCTGGGCGCGCCCGACATTGTAGTAGCAGCCCAGGAACCCCAGCATCTGTGCGGTCGTGCAGGATGACACGGCGCCATAGGCGATGAGGTTGCTGAATTTGGTGTCGAAGACCGTCGCCGAGGCGGTCAGCCGGTCGCCGAACAGTTTCTGGTCGACGCCGGCGTCAAAGCCAAGGCTTTGCTCGGGCGCGAGATCGGTCGTCCCATAGATACTGAAGCGCTGATAGAGCGACGCGTTCCTGTCGCCCGTGCCGGCGCTGGCGCGCAGCTTCGTGCCGGTCTCGTCGATGTGATAGGCGGCGGTGGCGCGCCACGTTTCGAATGTCCGCCCATTCTCGACCGCGTCGATCCGGCCGCCGAGCGTCACGTCGAGGCGCTGGAACAGGTTGATGCGATGCTCGGCGTAGACCGAATTGGTGGTCTGCTGTGCAGAGACCGGCGTGAACGAGCCGTCGTTGGGATTGGGGTCCTCCGTCTCGCTCGCCGTTTCGGTTTCGCTTCGTGCGCCAAAGATCAGCGACCCGAACGGCCCGATATTCAGATCGCCCTGATATTCCGCGCCGTAGCGGGTCCCAAGATACGAATTGCGGCAATTGAACAACGCCGGGAACGGATAGGGATCATTGCCGTCGTAGCAGGCCTCCGTCTCCCAGACGTCGTTCTTGGTGATGTTGCCGTAGGCCGTGATCTGGCTCTTCAGCATGCCGCCGAACGAGTCGATGTTGGCGCGCACGAACGCGTCGCCCATCAGGACGGTCGAATGGTTGAGGGAATTGAAAACGTCGCCGGGGATCATGGCCCCAGGGTTGTCGAAGCGCAGCGTGTTGCCGAAGCCCGAGAAGCCGAAATCGATCGTCACGTTGTCTGACGCGCGATAGGTGAAGCGTCCGCTGAGGCCCCCCTTGTCGGTTGGATCGTCGACCGGCAGTTGCGGCAAGGCGAAGGTGCCCAAGCCGCCGTCGATGACGGGCGTACCGACCGTTATCGGCCTATCGATGCGATAGCCGTATTGCGGAAAGCCGTCGGTGTGCAGCGCGTTCACGCCGAGCGAATAGGTCCATCGGTCGTCGCCGCCCGACATCGTCGCCCTGGTCGATAGCGTGCCGTAGCTTCCAGCTTCGACCGTCACCGTGCGGTGTGGCGTCTTCCCGCCCTTGTGGGTGATGATGTTGATGACGCCGCCCATCGCGTCCGAGCCGTAGAGCGCCGATTGCGGCCCACGCAGGACCTCGATGCGATCGATGTTGGCGGCGGAGAGATTGCCGAAGTCGACCGAGCCGTCGGTCGCGGTGGTGTTGCCGATGCGGATGCCGTCGATCAGCACCAAGGTCTCGCCGGGGTTGGCGGCGCGCAGACGCACTTGCGTGACCGAGCCGGCGCCGCCCGCGTCGGCGACGTCCAGGCCGGCGACGCCGCGCAGCACGTCGGCGAGGCCTTTGGTTCCGAGCTTCTGCACTTCCTCGGCGGAAATAACGGTCACTGAGGCGCCGGTCTGGCCGATCGGCTCCTCGACGCGATCGGCGGTGACGACGATTTCCGGCAATTCATCGGCAAGGGCCGGCGCGAGCGCGGCTAAGCCGGCGATGGCGACAACAAATGATACGGCCCGACATGCGGGCCGCGAAACGGCTTTGAACACGGTTCCCCCCAGCCGTCCCACCGACGGCGGTTCAAGGTTGCATCGATCAAAGGCCGGTCTCCTGGCTCACGGCTCTTCGCCCCTCTCCTCCTTCCCAGAACCTTGGCGGTCCCAGTGGATGCGTGGAGAGCGGCTCGCCGCTTACAGTTGCGGGGGCAGCCGCGGCATTGGCTCGCCAGACAAGCGAACCGCACCGCGTTCCCGTTTGGCCCAGCTCGCGCCGGGCCGCCAATGACATGAAAAGAACTAGGGGCTTTCGGGGGATCGCGCAAGGCGAAGGCGGCGGCCGCCGACGCGCTCGATCCGTCGAACGCGAAAGGCTTACTTCTTGCGAATGGCCTCTTTCTTGTGGATGACTTCTTGGCGAGCGAGCATCGCCACGAATTTCGCGATGCGGGCCGCGCGGGTCTTGGCGGTCTTCGCGTCCGCGATGCGATAGAGGACGGCGTAGCGATTGGCGCCCGTCAACGTTGCGAAGAAGGCTTGCGCCACGGGCGATAGGCCAAGCGCCGCCGCGAGATCGTCGGGAACTGCGATCCGGCTTTGCGGCGCGTAGGCGGCTTCCCATCGGCCATCCGTCTTGGCGCGCGCAACTTCGCGAAGTCCCGCCGCCGACATCCGACCCTCCTCGATCAGCCGAGCGGCGGTCGCCCTATTATTCTCTGACCATTTGCTTCTCGGTCCTCTGGGCGTGAACCGCGTCAGCCAGCAGATCTCGTCTCCCCTGTCCAATTGCCCGTCGATCCAACCGTGAGCGATGGCGGTCGTGATCGCTTCGGCCTTGGCGAGGGTCGTAAGCCGCGCGCCCTTCTTGGCGAACGCGAGCCAGACCCCCGGCGACTCGCCCCCGTGCGCGCTCAACCAGGCGCGCCAATCCGGTTCGCACGCGAGCGTGAGCACGATGAGGCCCTTATGTTCGTTCATGCGGTCGGGCCCTACTTCACCCCCAGCATGCAGCCGCCCGCGCCCGGCGGGCGAAACGCCTCGTCGGCGGGAATCTTGGCGACGACGGTGAGATAGTCCCAGGGGTATTTCGACTCGGCTTCGCTCTTCACCTTCATCAGATAGCGGTCGTAGACCACCCGGCCGTCCTCGCGAATGCGGCCATTGTCGGTGAAAACGTCGTGGATCGGCGCGTCGCGCATCGCCTTGGCGACGGTCGCGGCGTCGTCGGTCCCCGCTTTGGCGACCGCTTCGAGGTAGTGGCGCACCGAGGAATAGAGCACCGCCTGGTTGTCGTTGGGCATCCGTTTGGTGCGCTCGTAAAAGCGTTTGGCGAAGGCGCGCGTCGCGTCGTTGAGGTCCCAGTACCAGGATTGCATGAAGACGAGGTCGTGCGCGATCGGCAGGCCGAGCGCGTTGACGTCGCTGAGGTAGGTGATCGGCGTCGCGATATATTGCGTCGGCGTGATGCCGAACTCGTTCGCCTGCTTGAGCGAGGTGGAGAGATCGGCGCCGGTGTTGGCGAGCACGATCGCCTTGGCGTGCGAGGCCTGCGCGGTCAGCAGATAGGAGCTGAAATCGGCGGTGTTGAGCGGCGCGCGGACACTGCCGACCGTCGTCCCGCCCGCCTTGGCGATCGCATCGCGCGCATCCGCTTCAAGGGACGCCCCGAAGGCGTAGTCGGCGGTGATGAAGAAGAAGCTGTCGAGCTTCTGCTGAATCAAGAGGCGCATCAGCGAAACGCCGTTCGACCAATTGTCGGCGTTCCACTGCATCGAGTTGCTCGAACAGGCCTTGCCGGTGAGGTCGGACGAGGACGCCGAGTCGAAGATGACCAGCCGGTCGTGCGACTTGGCGAGGCCCTGCAGCGCCAGCGCGACGCCGGAATTGGTGATGTCGAAAATCGTTCGCACGCCGCGCTCTTCGTACCATTCGCGCGCGATCGCCAGGCCGACGTCGACTTTGTTTTGGTGGTCGCCGACCAGCAGCGCGATTTTCTTGCCCAGCACTGTTCCGCCGAAATCCTCGATCGCCATGCGCGCCATCTCGGCCGAGCCCGGTCCGGCGAGATCGGCGTAAGGCCCCGACTGATCGTTCATGATTCCGATGGTGAAAGCGGCGTCGTCGGCGCGCGCCGGCGCGGCAAAGGCGAGCGCCATCGACAGGATCAGCAGATAAAATGGGCGAAAGGCCATGCTCGGCTCCTGACAGCGGAGAGCGCGAAGGCAAGGTTCGCCCAGTTCGTCCGCCTTGGCAATTGGCCGCGTTGGGCCCGGCGCCAGGAGACTCAGGATGCCGGCGCGCGCCCCGGCTCGCCGCAAATCAACGCGATGGCGTCATGCGCGATTTTTCTCAGCTCGCTCTTCGGCCGCCCTGCCCGCGCGCGGATCGCCAAAGTGTGCAGCGTCGCGGTGGCGATTCTGGCGAGCGCGGTGGCGTCGGACGAGGCCGGCAGCTCGCCGCGCGCGATCGCCCTGGCGAGGACGAGCGCGAACGTGTCGTCGAGCGCGTCGATCGCCTCGAGCGCGAGCTTCTGAATGTCTGGGTCGGCGATCGCCTCCGAAGCGACGGTGACGACCGTCAGACAGCCGCGCGGTCCCTCCGGCCCGGAGAGGTAGAGAGCGACGCTCGCATCGAATATGCCGGCGAGGATCTTGCGAACGTCCCCTTTCGCTTCGAGCAGCGGACGAAACTCCTCGCCCACGCGCTCGCGGTATCTCCGGTAGGCCTTTTGATAGATGTCCCGCTTGTCGCCGAAGGCGGCATAGAGGCTGGGCCGATTCATGCCGGTGGCGAGGCTGAGTTCGTCGAGCGACGCGGCGGCGTAGCCCCGCCGCCAGAAAACCTCCATCGCGCGAAGCAGCGCCTCGTCCGGCTCGTACAGACGCGGACGGCCACGGCGCTTCGCCGCTGGCAGGTTTCCTGATTTTTGTACCATGACGCATAAAATCCTTGATCGGCCTTATTTTATGCGTTACGGTACAAAAATCAATGGAGGGGCCGATGGAAGTGTATTTTTCGCCGCTGTCCTGCTCGCTCGCCACCCGCATCGCGCTCTACGAAACGGAGCAGAGCGCGGATTTCCTCGAAGTCGACCCGCCGACCAAGCGGCTCGTTCCCAGCGGCGACGACTATCTGGAAATCTACCCGCTCGGCCTGGTGCCGACCCTGCGCGCGGACGATGGTCAATTCATCTCCGAGAACGCGGCGATCCTGCAATATGTCGCCGACCAGCGACCGCAAAGCGGCCTCGCGCCGGCGAATGCCACCGGGCGCACCCAGTTGCATCAATGGCTGTGCTTCATCGGCACCGAGTTGCACAAGGCGCTGTTCGTGCCGCTGCTCGACAAGAAGGCGCCGCCGGAAGTCAAAGCCTATGTGCTCGGCAAATATCGCTCGCGGCTCGAATTCCTAGACGCGCAACTTGCGCGGCGCGAGTTTCTGCTCGACCGCTTCACCGTCGCCGACGCCTATCTGACGACCGTCCTCAACTGGTCGCAGGTGCTCCCGGCAATCGAACTCAGCCGCTATCCCGCCCTCGCGAAATATCTCGAGAACATGCGAAAGCGGCCGAGCGTCGCCACGGCGATCGCCGAGGAGGCGACGATGTGGCGCGCCGAGATGGCGCGGCACGCGGCCGTATGAGGATACTGTTCGATGAATGAAACCCCGACGACATTGGCGGCCGAGCGACTGGTTGTGCGTTTCATCGAAGTCTGGAACGAAACCGAACCCAAGGCGCGACGACGCGCGGTCGAGAGCCTGTGGACAAGCGAGGGCGGTCATCTGATGGGCGCGAACCAGGCGTTCGGGTGGGACGCGCTCGAAGCGAGGGTAAAGGCCTCGCATGAGCGAAGCGTCGTCGAGGGCAAAAACGTCTTTCGCTCGGCAAACGCCGTCCAATCTCTGCCCGGCGTCATAAAATTTCGTTGGGACATGGCGAGACGCGAGAGCGGCGAGATCGCGGCGACCGGCGTCGGCTTTCTGATGCTCGACGACGCGGGCAAGATTGCCTGCGACTATCTTTTCACCGAGACCTGACGGCGCGGTGATATACGTCAAAAGCGACGCGAATGACCCCAGCAGCGCACGTACGACTGGGGGTCATTCCCGCCTGCGTCGTGGCGATTCCCGGTGCGGAACCACACGCGCCCTGACGGGTTGTCGAAGACGTTACAGGGAATCTGCATGCGCGGACCGGCGAGCTGCAATGTCGCCATATTCTAGGGCTACCGCGATTGGGTAGTCGTCGTGCGTCGAGGTTTAGTTGCGTATTGTTTGACTTAAATCGACCACTTTAGATCGACCGCTTTAAATCGAACGCTTTCCTGCCGACCAATTGCGTCGGCGGCGCGATCCGCGTGTCCAGACAACGCGGACGCCATAGTTGGGAGGAAACTATGACTGAGCGAAATCGTGATATTTTTTCCGAAAATGCCGGCGCCCAGGAGCCGTGGAGCGTGGTCGAAGGCGCACGCGCCGCGACGCAATACCTGACCAAACAAACCGACGCTCTCGGGCGCGGCGCGGCCGACCTTGGCGCCTCGCCCGACGCGCGCGGCGAGCAAATGGCCGCCGAGGCGCGCAACGCGATCTTCTGGGACCTCGCGGTGCCGCGCAACCGGATCAGCGTCCATTGCGACCACGGTTGGCTGACGCTGACCGGCGCGGTCGATCGCGCCTATCAGCGCAGCGCGGCCGAGGCCGATGTGGTCAGGGTGGCGGGCGTGCGCGGGGTCACCAACGCGATCATTGTCAGGGCGCAAGACGAGAACTCCGGCGTCGCCGATCGCGGTCGCCTAAACCTCGCCTGCACGCGCCGCTCGACAAGCGGGCCCCGATTCTGTCACTAGTCCGGCATGGCCCGGGCTCACTCGTCCTATGTCTGCCAGAACTGCGGCGCGATCACGCAACGCTGGCAGGGCAAGTGCGAAGCCTGCGGCGAGTGGAACACCATCATTGAGGAGGCGGCGGCGCTCGGGGTCGGCGGCGCGGCGGTGCGGCGCGGCGCGGCCGGACGCCCCTTCCCGCTCGAGGATCTCTCGGGCGCCTCCGCGTCGCAGCCGCGCATCGTCACCGGCATTGGCGAGCTCGACCGGGTCGCTGGCGGCGGCTTCGTTCCCGGCTCAGCGACGCTGATTGGCGGCGAGCCGGGCATCGGCAAGTCGACGCTGCTGATCCAGGCCTGCGCCGCGCTGGCGAAGCGTGGCGGCCGTGTCGTCTATGTTTCGGGCGAAGAATCGCCCGAACAGGTGCGCTTGCGGGCGACCCGGCTCGGCCTCGCTTCAGCCCCGGTGCAACTGGCCGCCCAAACGCTGATCGAGGACATTGTCGCCACGCTCGGCTCGGGCGACGCACCGCGCTTCGTCATCATCGATTCCATCCAGACCATGTGGAGCGACGCGATCGAATCGGCGCCGGGCACGGTCAGCCAGGTGCGCGGCGCCGCCCAGGCGCTGATTCGTTTCGCCAAGGCGAGCGGCGCGGCGGTGGTCCTGGTCGGCCATGTCACCAAGGACGGCCAGATCGCCGGTCCCCGGGTGGTCGAGCACATGGTCGATGCGGTGCTCTCGTTCGAGGGCGAGGGCGCGCACGCCTTCCGCATCCTGCGCGCGCAGAAGAACCGCTTCGGCCCGACCGACGAGATCGGGGTCTTCGAGATGACGAACCTCGGCCTCGCCGAAGTCGCCAATCCGAGCGCGCTGTTCCTGGCAGGGCGCGACGGCGCGGCGCCAGGCGCGGCGGTGTTCGCCGGCGTCGAAGGCGCGCGCCCGGTGCTGGTCGAAATCCAGGCGCTGGTCGCCCCCTCGACCCTTGGCACCCCGCGCCGCGCGGTGGTCGGCTGGGATTCGAATCGACTGGCGATGATTCTCGCGGTCTTGGAGGCGCATGGCGGCCTCAAGCTCGGCCAGCACGACGTCTATCTCAATGTCGCCGGCGGCTTGCGCATCTCCGAGCCGGCCGCCGACCTTGCCGCCGCGGCGGCGCTGGTCTCCTCGCTGATCGGCGTCAGCCTGCCACACGACGCCGTCTATTTCGGTGAAATCGCGCTCTCGGGCGCGGTGCGGGCGGTCGGCCACACCGGACTGCGCCTCAAGGAGGCGGCGAAACTCGGATTCGCGCGCGCCGTCGCGCCGATGGCCCACAAGGACGCCGAGGGCGCGCCCCTGCGCACCGCCTCCGTTCGCTCGGTCGCCAGTCTGGTGGCGGAGATTGCAGCAGCCGGAGTTGCAGCCAAAGCTTCGATGGCCAAATCTTCCACGGCTAAGAGTTCCGCTGCGGGGTGACGAACCCAAACGGCTTGGTTATAAGGCCGGGCGATGAAGCGGCGGGCGCCCGTCGCGAGACCCCGATTCTTTCTGTGCGGGTGCGAGGCTCGGTTCATGCCTTCCTATCTTGATCTGGCGGTGCTGGGCGTCATCCTCGTCTCCGCCCTGCTGTCGCTGATGCGCGGTTTCACCCGCGAAGTGCTCGCCATCGCCTCGTGGGGCGCCGCCGCGGCGGCGGCCTATTATTTCTATCCAAAGGTGATGCCGTACGCCGCGCCCTACATCCACAAGGAGATCGTCGCCGAGGCGGTCTCGGCGGCGGCGGTCTTTTTCGTCACCCTGATCATCGTCTCGCTGTTCACCGTCCGCCTCTCGGACGCGATTCTCGACAGCAAGATCGGCGCGCTCGATCGCTCGCTCGGTTTCCTGTTCGGGGCGGCGCGCGGCTACTTGCTGGCGGTCATCGCCTTCTCCATATTCAACTGGCTGGTCGCTGAACCCCAGCAGCCCGAATGGGTGCGAACCGCCAAAACGCGCCCCGCCCTGCTTGAGACCGCGGACAAGATTATCGCAATGTTGCCAGAGGACGCCGCGACGACGCTCGAAGGTTGGATCAAGTCGAAGAACGCCGCCGCCGCGCCGGCAGAGGAGCCGCCGGACGAGTCGACGACCCCGCCCGTGACCGTCCCCGCGGCCTCGCCGACGCCCGCCGCCACGCCGACGCCCTCAGCTTCCGCGGCCCCGGCCGCCTCGCCCTCGCCAAATTCGGCTGACAAGCAGAAACTCGATACACTGATCAACAAGGGGGTGCCCCTGCCCTCGCCAGCTGCGCCGGCCGTCATGCCGTCGCCGCGCAAGACCTGAGGGACGATGGCAAACGCCAGCGCCGCGACCGACGACTTCGATCCCGAGGGCGACCGTCTGCGCGAGGAATGCGGCGTTTTCGGCATTTTCGGCCATCCGAGCGCGGCGGCGATCACCGCGCTTGGCCTGCACGCGCTGCAGCATCGCGGCCAGGAGGCGGCGGGCATCGTCGCCTTCGACGGCCAGCGGTTCCACTCCGAGCGTCGCCTCGGGCTGGTCGGCGACCATTTCTCCAGCGCCGCGACCATCGAGCGGCTGCCCGGCTCCGCCGCCGTTGGCCATGTGCGCTATTCGACCACTGGCGAGACAATTCTGCGCAACGTCCAGCCGCTGTTCGCCGAGCTTGAGGCCGGCGGCCTCGCCGTCGCCCACAACGGCAACCTGACCAACGGGCTGACGCTTCGGCGCGAGCTGATCCGCGAGGGCGCGATCTGCCAGTCGACGTCCGACACCGAGGTCGTGCTGCTGCTTTCGGCGCGCTCGCGCCGGCAGCGGATCGTCGACCGTTTCATCGAGGCGCTCGGTCAGATCGAGGGCGCCTACGCGCTGGTCGCGCTCACCAACAAGAAGCTGATCGGCGCGCGCGATCCGCTCGGCATCCGCCCGCTGGTGCTGGGCGAGCTCGACGGCTGTCCGATCCTGGCCTCCGAGACCTGCGCGCTCGACATCATCGGCGCCAAGTTCGTGCGCGACGTCGAGAACGGCGAAGTCGTCGTCATCGACGCCACGGGCGTCAAGAGCCTCAAGCCCTTCCCGCCGCAACCGATGCGGCCGTGCATTTTCGAATACGTCTATTTCGCCCGGCCCGATTCCGTCGTCCACGGCCGTTCGGTCTACGACGCGCGCAAAGCGATGGGCGCGCAACTGGCCAAGGAGGCGCCGGCCAACGCCGACGTCGTGGTGCCGGTTCCCGATTCCGGCGTTCCGGCGGCGCTCGGCTACGCCGCCGCGTGCGGCGTGCCCTTCGAGATTGGCATCATCCGCAACCACTACGTCGGGCGCACCTTCATCCAGCCGACCCAGGCGATCCGCGAACTCGGCGTGCGCATGAAACACAGCGCCAACCGCGCCGTGGTCGCCGGCAAGCGCGTCGTGCTGATCGACGATTCGATCGTGCGCGGCACCACCAGCGTCAAGATCGTGCGGATGATGCGCGAGGCCGGCGCGCGCGAAGTGCACTTGCGCATTTCCTCGCCCCCGATCACCCATCCCGATTTCTACGGCATCGACATGCCCGAGCGCGACAAACTGCTCGCCGCGCGCATGGACCTCGAAGGCATGCGCCGCTTCATGGGCGTCGACAGCCTTGCCTTCCTGTCGATCGATGGAACCTATCGCGCGATGGGCTATAGCGGCCGCGACGATCGCCGGCCGCAGTTTACCGACCATTACTTCACCGGCGACTATCCCACCCGGCTGACCGACCGCAACGGCGAAGCCGACGTGCTGCAAATGTCGCTGCTCGCCGAAGCGAGCTGACCCACGCCGGCGAAACGCTGGCGTCGCCCCTGCCTATCCACTACAAAAGCCAGGCGTCGCGCTTCCATTTGGAGGCGCGTCGCGGGCCTGCTAGACACACTGGCGATTGCCGCCCGGCCGACGTCGCTTGGGGCGGCCAGCCGGAGTTTCCATGGCCACGCTCGAGGATGTCCTCTCGACGATCGACGCCGAACAGGGCGCAGCGCTCGATCGAGTGTTCGCGCTGCTGTCGATCCCATCGGTCTCAGCGGACCCCGCCCATTTTCCCGATTGCGATCGCGCCGCCGACTGGCTGACGCGCGAACTGACCGATCTCGGCTTCGAGGCGGCGCGCCACGACACAACCGGGCGCCCGATGGTCGTTGGCTCGGCCAAGGCCAAGACCCGCGACGCGCCGAGCCTGCTGTTTTACGGCCATTACGACGTGCAGCCGGCCGACCCGCTCGAACTCTGGACAACCCCGCCCTACGAGCCGCGCCTCGCTGACGGACCCAACGGCAAGCGCATCGTCGCGCGCGGCGCCTGCGATGACAAAGGCCAGTTGATGACCTTTCTCGAAGCCTGCCGCGCCTTCCGCAAGACGGGCGGGCTGCCGTGCAACATCACCGTGCTGTTCGAGGGCGAGGAGGAGACCGGTTCGCCCTCGCTTCCCGCCTTCCTCACCGCCAACGCCAAGGCGCTAAAGGCCGATCTCGCGCTGGTGTGCGACACCAGCATGTGGGACGTCGCAACCCCGGCGATCACCACCATGCTGCGCGGCCTCGCGTTCGAGGAGGTGACCCTCACCGGCGCCAACCGCGATCTCCATTCTGGCCTTTACGGCGGCCCCGCGATCAACCCGATCCGCGTGCTGGCGCGCATCCTCGCCGATCTGCACGACGCCAATGGCGCCGTCACCCTGCCCGGCTTCTACGACGGCGTCGAAGAATTGCCCGAGGAGGTCGCCGAGCAATGGCGCGGCCTCGACTTCGACGAGGAGAAGTTCCTCGGCGATGTCGGACTGTCGGTCCCCGCCGGCGAGAAGGGCCGCTCGACGCTGGAGATGATCTGGTCGCGCCCGACCTGCGACGTCAACGGCATCGTCGGCGGCTACACCGGCGCCGGGGCGAAGACCGTGCTGCCGGCCAAGGCCAGCGCCAAAGTGTCGTTCCGCCTCGTCGGCAAGCAGAGCCCGGAGCGGATCGTCCAGAGCTTTCGCGCCTTCGTCAAAGCGCGCTTGCCCGCCGACGTCAAAGCGGAGTTCGGCTCCCATTCCTCCAGCTCGGCGATCTCGCTTCCCGCCCGCGGCGAGGCGGTGCTGCGTGCGCGGCGCGCGCTGGAAGCCGAATGGGGCCGCCCCGCGGTGCTGGTCGGCTCGGGCGGCTCGATCCCGGTCGTCGGCGCGCTCAAGCGCGAACTCGGCATGGACAGCCTGATGGTCGGCTTCAGCCTCGCCGACGACAACCTCCACTCGCCCAACGAGAAATACGAGCTGAGCTCGTTCCACAAGGGCGCGCGCTCCTGGGCGCGCATTCTCGCCGCGCTCGCCGCGTGAGGACGGGGGCGCCTGCGGTCGGCTGCGGCGCGGCGATCGTGCGCGAGGGTCGCCTGCTGCTGGTCAAGCGGCTGCGGCCGCCGGAAGCTGGCGCGTGGAGCCTGGCTGGGGGCAAGGTCGAATTCCTCGAGCGTGTGGCCGACGCGGTTGTTCGCGAGGTCCGTGAAGAGATCGGCGTCGAGATTGCGCTCGAACGCCTGCTCGGCGTCGTCGAGACCATCGGCCTCGAGGGCCAGCACTGGGTTTCGCCGATCTATCTCGCCCATCTCACCGCCGGCGAACCGCAAAATTGCGAGCCGGAAAAACACGCCGAAGTCGCCTGGTTCACGCTCGATTGTCCGCCCGAGCCGCTTTCGGTCGCCGCGCGCCAGGCCTTCGCCGCCCTCACAGCGCGCTGACGCGGCCCGTTTCTTAACAGTCTCCGTTCCTTAACAGTCTCAAAGCGAGGAATCGCTTGCGCGGCGCGGCGGGCGTCTGGATACTGGCGCGTCGCCTAACCCATCTAAACCCTTGCGAGGCCCGAACCGATCAATGATGCGGCAGTATGAACTGGTCGAACGCGTCCGCCGCTACAATCCGAACGCCAACGAAGACTTGCTTAACCGCGCTTATGTCTTCGCGATGAAGGCGCACGGCGTGCAGAAACGCGCCTCCGGCGACCCGTTCTTCTCGCATCCGCTCGAAGTGGCGGCGATCCTGACCGATCTCAAGCTCGACGAGGCGACGATCGTCGCCGCGGTGCTGCACGATACGATTGAGGACACCAACGCCACCCGCGAAGAGATCGACACCATCTTCGGCCCGGAGATCGGCGGGTTGGTCGAAGGCCTGACCAAGCTCAATCGGCTCGACTTCGCCACCAAGCACGCGCAGCAGGCGGAGAATTTTCGCAAATTGCTGCTCGCCATCGCCGACGACGCGCGCGTGCTGCTGATCAAGCTCGCCGACCGCCTGCACAACATGCGCACGCTGAGCTTCATGCCGACGGACAAGCGCGGCCGCATCGCGCAGGACACGCTCGACATCTACGCGCCGCTCGCCGGCCGCATGGGCATGCAAGGCCTGCGCAGCGAACTCGAGGAACTCGCCTTCCGCTATCTGACGCCCGACGCCTATGGGCTGATCATGACGCGGCTGGAGGAGCTCAAGGGCAAGAACGGCGCGCTGATCGCCCGCATCGCCGCAGAGCTCACCGACCAGTTCGTGCGGCGCGGCATCAAGGTCGAGGTCAAGGGCCGCCAGAAGCAGGCTTACTCCGTGTGGCGCAAGATGGAGCGCAACTCGATCGCATTCGAGCAGCTCTCCGATATTTACGGCTTCCGCATTCTCGTCGACACGGTCGCCGACTGCTACGCCGCCGTCGGCGTCGCGCACACCACCTGGCCCGCTGTGCCCGGCCGCTTCAAGGACTACATCTCGACGCCCAAGCAGAACGACTATCGCTCGATCCACACGACCGTCATCGGCCCCGGCAGCCAGCGTGTCGAGCTGCAGATCCGCACCTACGACATGCACGAGATCGCCGAATACGGCATCGCCGCCCATGCGCTCTATAAGGACAGCGCCGGCCACGTCGAGCCGATCGACGCAGGCGAGAGCCGCGCCTATCGCGGCCTCCGCCAGACGATCGAGGCGTTGGCGAGCGACAACTCGGAGAAGTTCCTCGAGCACACCAAGCTCGAGCTGTTCCAGGATCAGGTGTTTTGCTTCACTCCCAAGGGGCGGCTGATCGCCTTGCCGCGCGGGGCGACTGCAATCGACTTTGCCTACGCCGTCCACACCGACGTCGGCAATTCGGCGGTCGGGGCGAAGATCAACGGCCGCATCGCGCCGCTGATCTCGACCTTGCGCAACGGCGACGAGGTGCTGATCGTGCGCTCCGACAGCCGCGCCCCGCCCGCCGCCTGGGACAGTCTGGTGGTCACGGGGCGCGCGCGCGCCGCCATCCGCCGCGCGACCCGCGAAGCGGCCAAGACGCAATATGGCGGCCTTGGCCGCAAGATCGTCGAGAGCGCCTTCTTGCGCGCGGGGCGCAAGTTTTCCGAAGCCAAACTCAAGGCGGCGCTGTCGCGTCTCGCGCGCGCTTCGATCGACGACGTCTTCATCAGCGTCGGGCGCGGCGAATTGTATTCGGAAGATGTGGTGCGAGCGATCTATCCCGACTTCAAAGAGGACCGCAAAGCCGGCCCCGCCGTGGCGCCGGGCGAAAGCGGCTGGTTCGGCCTCGCCAAGGCGGCCAATCTCGTCTTCCGCGTGCCGGGCAAGGGCGAGAACGGCGAGCCGCTGCCGCTGCGCGGGGTGGAATGGGATACGCCGGTGCGTTTTGCCCCCAAGGGCGGCGCGGTGCCGGGCGAGCGCATCATCGGTATTCGCACGTCCGACAACGGCATCACCGTCTATCCGATCCATTCGCCCGCGCTGGTCGAGTTCGACGACAAACCGGAACTGTGGCTCGACGTGCGCTGGGACCTCGACACTGGCGCCAAGGCGCTCTACCCGACGCAGATCCAGGTGACGACGCTCAACGAGCCAGGCGCGCTCGGCGTCATTTCCACCACCATCGGCGAGACCGGGGCCAATATCGACAACATCGTCTTCAACCCGACCGGGCCAGATTTCCAAGAGGTGCGCTTCGATCTGCAAGTCTTCGACATCCAGCACCTCAACGCGATCATCGCCCAATTGCGCGACAAGCCGGTCGTCTCCAAGGTCGAGCGACTGAGCGGCTGAGCCTTGTAGGCGCGGAAAGAAGACCCGGTCGGCGCCTGCGTCTACAAGGGCGCTGGGCAAGCGTTGGAGACCCGATTGATGCCGCTCTATTTCGCCTATGGCTCGAACATGGACGTCGGCGCGATGGCGAGCCGTTGCCCGCGCTCGAAGGCGCTCGGCCCCGCCCGCCTGCCTCGCCACCGGCTGGCGGTGATGCGTGAGGGCTGGCTGACGGCGAGCCGCGACGCGCGCGGCGAGGTCCATGGCGTGCTGTGGGACGTCGCGTTCGCCGACGTCACCGCGCTCGACCGCCACGAGGGGCTCGCTGGCGGCCTCTACGTGAAGGTCTCCCAGCCGGTGATCGCCGCCAGCGGCCCCAAACGGGCGCTGATCTATTTCGGCGCCAACGGCGGTCCTGGCGTCGCGCAGGCCAGGTACATCGCCGACGTGCTCAAGGCGGCGCGCGCCTGGTCCCTGCCCGACGCCGCGATCACGCGGCTGGAGGCCTTCGCCGCGCAAGCCGGCGTCGTTGATCAGGGCAAAGCGGCGCCGGCGCACGACGCCGTCGCTCCGGGCGTGCGCCCGCTGTTCGCGACGCCCCTCGACCGGACGTGACTTTGCCGGCGCGGTCAGCGACCGCGCCGACAGGCATGCCCCTGCGCGAGCCGTCGTTGGTGATTTGGTTACGAAGCCACGCAATTTTTTGGCGGCGGGCGCGGGAGCGGCGCGTAATTAACCGCTCTTGCGCGATCGGCTTAACCAGTCTTTCGCCTGCCGCGCGCAGGCTGCCTCCAAATTCGGCTCGGCGCGCGCCAGGCCGCCACCCTGACAACCATCGCGACCATGCTCAAGAACGCTCTCATCTTCGCCATCGGCGCCTTAGTGATCGGCTTCGCCGCCCCCTCCTTCATCGGCGACCGGGGCGCGCATGTCGTCACGGGCGCCGCCGCGAGCGCGCCCTTGGCGCCCGCCCAATCCGCCCACACCCAATCCGCCGCCGCCCAAACGGTCGCCGACGCCGAGCCCGCCTCGGAATATCGCGAGGCGACGATCGCCGCCGACGCCGGCGGCCAGTATCACACCAAGGTGCTGATCGAAGGCCAGGATGTCGACGTGATGGTCGACACCGGCGCGACGGTGGTGGCGCTGAACGCGGAGACCGCCGCCCGCCTCGGGGTCACCATCGACAGGTCCCAGCCGCGCTGGCGGATGACCACCGCCAATGGCGTCGTCTTCGCCAATCCCGTCACGCTGAAGGCGGTCAGCCTCGGCGCGATCTACATGCCCGATGTTGAGGCGGTGGTGATGCCGCCGGGCGCTTCGAGCTCCAATCTGCTCGGCGCGAGCTTCCTCAAGCGGCTGGTCAGCGTCGAGCAGCGCGACGGCATGCTGGTGCTGCGCCAATAGGCCCATTGGCCCTTTTGCTTGCGGCGGCGATCGGCTAGGCAGGGGCGCAGCAATCCTTTGCCGAGAGCCGCCTTGTTTCCCAAGCCGCAGCCAAAGCTCGACCCCAACACCTACGCTTATGAAGCGCGGCCGATGGTCAAGCCGACCGGCTTTCGCGAGTATGACGCGCGCTGGCTCTACGAGCGCGAAATCAATCTGATGGGCGTGCAGGCGCTGGGGCTCGGCCTCGCAGCCCTGCTCGACGAACTCGACGTACGCAAGGAGATCGTCGTCGGCCATGATTTTCGCGCCTATTCCGGCGCGATCAAGAGCGCGCTGATCGTCGGCCTGATGGCGGGCGGGGCCAAGGTCCACGACATCGGCCTCGCCATAACGCCGATGGCCTATTTCGCCCAGTTCGCGCTCGACGTTCCCGCCGTCGCCATGGTCACCGCCTCGCACAACGACAACGGCTGGACCGGGGTCAAGATGGGCGCGGCGCGGCCTGTGACCTTCGGGCCGGACGAGATGGCGCGCCTGCGCGACATCGTGCTCGGCGGCGATTTAAAGCCCCGCGCCGGGAGGCGCCTACGAGTTCGTCGACGACTTTCCCGCCCGCTACATCGCCGATCTGACGACGCGGCCGAAGTGGACGCGCAAGATGAAGGTCGTCGCCGCCTGCGGCAACGGCACCGCGGGCGCCTTCGCGCCGCAACTGCTCGGCGCGCTCGGCGCCGAGATCGTGCCGCTCGATTGCGACCTCGACTTCAACTTCCCGCGCTACAATCCCAATCCCGAGGACCTTCACATGCTGCACGCGATGGCGGCGGCGGTGAAGGAGAGCGGCGCTGATTTGGCGCTCGGCTTCGACGGCGACGGCGATCGCTGCGGCGTGGTCGACAACGAGGGCAATGAGATTTTCGCCGACAAGATTGGCGTCATGCTGGCGCGCGACCTCGCCAAGCTGCACCCCAAGCCGACCTTTGTCGTCGACGTCAAATCGACCGGGCTCTTTGCCTCAGATCCCGAGCTCAAGCGGCTCGGCGTCACCGCAGACTATTGGAAAACCGGCCATTCGCACATCAAGCGCCGCGTGCGCGACCTCAAGGCGCTCGCCGGCTTCGAGAAATCCGGCCACTTCTTTTTCAATGCGCCGGTCGGGCGCGGTTATGACGACGGCTTCGTCACCGCGATCGCCGTGCTCGACATGCTCGCGCGCAACCCGGCAAAATCGATGGCCGATCTCTATCGCGATCTTCCCCGCACCTGGGGCTCGCCGACCATGTCGCCCCATTGCGCCGACGAAACGAAATACGCCGTCGCCGAGCGGGTCGTCGCCCGCTTCCAGGCGATGCAGGCCGCAGGGACGCCGGTAGCAGGCCAAAGCATCCGCGACCTCGTCACCGTCAACGGCGTGCGCGTCACAGTCGCCGACGGAACCTGGGGACTGGTGCGCGCCTCCTCGAACAAGCCCGAGCTGGTGGTGGTCGTCGAGAGCCCGGTGTCGGAAGCGCGCATGCGCGCGATGTTCGCGGCGCTCGACGGCGTGCTGCGCGAGAACCCCGAGGTCGGCGCCTATAACCAGACGATCTGAAACCGCGACGAGCGAAGGGCACGTTCTGCCCGACGTGCTGGCGCCGAACCTACGCGTCGTCTTCTGCGGCACGGCGGCGGGTAGCGTGTCGGCGGCGCGCGGCTGCTACTACGCCCATCCACAGAACAAGTTCTGGCGCGCGCTGCATGACGTCGGCCTGACCGATCGCCGGCTCGATTGCACCGAGTTTGCGCTGCTGCCCCGTTTCGGCCTCGGCCTCACCGACATCGCCAAGACTGTCAGCGGCATGGACAACGAGCTGCCCGCCGGCGCCTTGGGGCGCGCCGCATGCGAGGCGATGGCGGCAAAAATTCGCCTGGTCGCGCCGACGTTCCTTGCCTTCACCAGCCTGACCGCGGGCCGGCGCTATCTCGCCCACACCGCGAGTTTTGGCGAGCAGCGGGAGACGATCGGCGCGACGCGGATCTGGCTCCTGCCCTCGCCCTCGCCGGCGGCGAACTGGAACTGGACGCGCAATCAGGCTTGGTGGCGGGCGCTGGCCGAGGCGGTGAAGCCGTCGCTTCAGGCTGAATAGCGCCAGCGCTCGGCCGCGTCGCGCCGCCGCCGGACCTGGCCTTCCTTGAGAACGGAATTGTCGGCGAGCGCGGCCAGCGAAGCGACTTGGTTGCGCCCCGCTCGCTTGGCGGCATAGAGCGCCTCGTCGGCGCGCTGCAGCGCCGAGGCGACGCTATCGCCGACGATCAGCGATGTCATGCCGATGCTGGCGGTGAGGGCGATCTCGCCGACCGGCATCGCGACCAGCAGCGTCGCGATCGCCGTGCGCGCGCTTTCGGCGGCGCGATCCGCCGTCTTGTCATCGCCCTCCGCGATCAGCACGACGAATTCCTCGCCGCCAAGACGACCGACCCAATCGACGTCCGCGCGCACCGAGCGCACCAGCGCCTGCGCCGCCGCTTGCAGCGCGTGATCGCCGGCGCCATGGCCGTAGACGTCGTTGACGCGTTTGAAATGATCGAGATCGACGATCAGCAACGCCTGCGCAGCCTCGCCTGCCGCCATACGCTCGATCGCCTGCTCGGCGGCGGCGACAAAGGCGCGGCGATTGGGAAGTCCCGTCAGATCGTCGGTCATGGCGAGGCGCTCGATCGAACGCTTGGCCTTGAGGATGCGGCGGATCGAATCGACCACCGCGTAGGAAACGCCGAAGGCGACGACCGCCCCGACTTCGGCGGCGACACGCACGGCGTTGAAGTCTGAGATCGAGGTTGAGGGAAGCCGTCGCCAAGGCTGTCAGAACCACCGCCAGCGCGACCGAGACGGCCGTGATGAGCAGCGACGCAAGCACGACGTCGCCGCGGCTCCTGACATGAGCCAGTTTTCCAAACATATGGAAGCTCCAACCGCTCGGCATGGCGGCGGCGTGACCTTACGCAGCGTCCGTAAACGACTCCTTCCGAGAATCGCAAACTCATTGTGGCGGACTGTGGACAAGCGCGGAGCGTGGCCCTCGCGCAACACCCGCCGTGCTCAGCGCGCAGGCGCCGCCAGCTCGATCACGTCCGGGCGCAGCCCGAGCAAATCCTTGCGCACATAGAGGTCGATAGGCCAGTCGGCGGCGCGGCTCGAGGTCGCCAGCGCGTAGTCGGCGAGCGCGGCGGCGAGCGCCGGGTCATGCATCGCCCAATCGTGAAACCGCGGATTGACGGTGTTGACCAGCACGCCGTCGGGCCGATTGCGGGCGATGTCCTCGGCCGCCATTTCGGCGTCGCGCTCGATGATCGGCCGCAGGCGCGCCGCCAGCGCCGCGTCGCCGGGACGTTCGTCGATCAGCCGGCGCGCTCCCGAGGCGAACAACAGGCCTTGCGTGCGTTGAACCCAGACGCCATCGACCCGCCTAACCAACGGGAAACCAATGCCTAATCCTTCGGCGATCGCCGCCAGTCGCGGATGGGGAGACAGCGCGGCGACAGCGCGCACGAAGTCTGCGTCGGGCGCGGTCGGCGGCGCGCAATAGAGCGCCCATAGCGCGCCGGTCATCGCCGCAGCGGCGAGTTCGGCGAGCCGCCACTCGCGCGTCTCGGCGGCGAGCCTCGCTCCGCCGGCAAGGAGAAACACGCCGCCGCCGATCAGCGTGACGAGAACGGCGCAAACGAAGGGCGAAACCGGGAGCAGCGCCGCGGCCAGCGCCGTGACGAGCGCCGTCGCCGCCGCGACGGCTCGCCCGCCAAGCGGCGCGCCGCGCCGGTCGAGCGCCGCGCCGAGCGCCAGCGCGAGCAGCGCCAGCGCCGGATAGGCCTGATAGAGCCAGCCCTTGCCCTGGATGAAATAGACCGCCAGCGCCCCGGCCGCCGCCAGCGCCGGGACCGCGATCAGAGGTCGGGTCAGCGAGCGCCCGGCGATCAGCGCCGTCGCCATCGCCAGCGCCAACCAGCCGACCACGGCCGCGTTGGCGAAGAGGCTCAAAAGGGACTCGCGCACCGGCAGATAGGCGGCAATCACCGAAGGCACGATTTCGCGCCCGTAGCTGGGAAAGCGCCAGGCGACGAGGCCGACGACGACCAAGAGCGCGACCGCCGCGAGCCAATATTCGCCCGCCCCGAGCGCCGCCCGCCAGCCTTGGCGCGCCACGAGAAAGGCCGCCGGCGCCGCGAAGAGGAGCGCGTAAGGCGGCTTGACCGCGACGACCATCGCCATGCCGAGACCAGCGACGAGCACTGACCCCGGGCCGAGCTTGGCGCCCGAGGCGCGCGCGGCGACAGCGGCGAGCGGCGGCAGCGCGAACAGCGCGATGAAGAAGTCGCGCTCGTCGAATACTCTGCCGGGCAGCAGGGTCAGCGCGATCAGCGCCGCGCCGAGCGAGGCCAGGCCGAGTTCGCCGAGCAGCCCCGCGCGCTTGAGGATCGCCGCCGAGGCGGCGAGGCATGCGCCGCAGGCGGCAAAGCCCCAGGCGGCGACGATCAATTCGGGATGCGCGCCGAGCGCGCGGGCGAGCGCGACGGGTGGCAGGTAGAGGAGGATCGCCGCTGGCGGGTTGGTCTCGACGAAGTCGACGTAAGGGACTGCGCCGTCGAGCCATTTCTCGGCGATCGTGATCATCCACGAAACATCGCCTATCGCCCCCAGGCGCGCCTGCATGGTGATGGCGACGAGCAGCACCAGGAGCGCCAAGACGAAGGGGGCGGCGCCGCGCGCAGAGGCGAGCGCCAGCGCCAAACGGCGCCCTTGCCGTGGATCGGGGACGGATGCGAGGGGGAGCGAGCGGGCAAAACGCATGGCGAACCGGCTGCAGGAGACGCCCGCCAGCCTTATCCGCTGAGGCTTAACATTCCGGCAACCACCGCTTTTGGCCTCAGCTGCATGCTCGCCGCCAATTCACCACCCCTCCCGTTCTTAAGCCTAACCGCGAGCTGGGCGGCGCCCAAAACGTCACCGCCTGCGCCGGCCTTCCCTTTCCCGCCCGTTTCGTGTATTGCGCCGCACAAATCGGAAGCGCGGCTTCGTCGGCTTAGCGTTTCGTCGCACTCCCGTCACATCGGACATTGAGGGAAGGCTCGGCTGTCGGCCGGCTTGCCCGATTCGCGCCGCGTCGCCATTTCGGAAAATCCATGAAGCTCAGAAACATCGCCATCATCGCCCACGTCGACCACGGCAAGACGACGCTCGTCGACCGATTGCTGCAGCAGTCCGGCGCCTTCCGCGACAACCAGCGCGTCGTCGAGCGGGTGATGGATTCGAACGACCTCGAGAAAGAGCGCGGCATCACCATCCTCGCCAAGGCGACCTCGGTCGTCTGGAAGGACATTCGCGTCAACATCGTCGACACGCCCGGCCACGCCGATTTCGGCGGCGAAGTCGAGCGCATCCTCTCGATGGTCGACGGCGCGATCGTGCTGGTCGACGCCTCGGAAGGGCCGATGCCGCAGACCAAGTTCGTCGTCGGCAAGGCGCTGAAGATCGGCCTCAAGCCGATCGTCTGCGTCAACAAGGTCGACAAGTCCGACGCGCGGCCGAGCGAAGTCGTCAACGAGTGCTTCGATCTGTTCGCCGCGCTCGACGCGACCGACGAGCAGCTCGATTTCCCGATCATTTACGGTTCAGCCAAGCAGGGCTGGATGGCGGATTCGCCGGACGGCCCCAAAGACGGCATGGCGCCGCTGTTCGACCTCGTGCTCAAGCACGTCGAAGCGCCCAAAGTCGGCGCCGGCGGTTTCCGCATGCTCGGCACGCTGCTCGAAGCCAATCCCTATCTCGGCCGCATCGTCACCGGCCGCGTCTTCTCCGGCTCGATCAAGACCAACGCGCCGGTCAAGGTGCTCGGTCACGATGGCGATTTCGTCGAACAGGGGCGCGTCTCGAAGATCCTCGCTTTCCGCGGCATCGAGCGCACGCCGATCGACGAGGCGGTTGCGGGCGACATCGTCGCCATCGCCGGCCTGGAAAAATTCAACGTCGCCGACACCCTGTGCAGCCCCGAGGAAGTCGAGCCGCTGCATGCCCAGCCGATCGACCCGCCGACGCTGTCGATGACCTTCTCGGTCAACGACAGCCCGCTCGCCGGCACCGAAGGCGACAAGGTGACCAGCCGGGTCATCCGCGAGCGCCTGTTCAAGGAAGCCGAAGGCAATGTCGCGCTGCGCGTCGAGGCGGCCCCCAATTCCGACGCCTATATCGTTTCGGGCCGCGGCGAATTGCAGCTCGCCATCCTGATCGAGCAGATGCGGCGCGAGGGCTTCGAGCTCGGCGTGTCGCGCCCGAAGGTGCTGTTCCGCCGCACCGAGACCGGCGAGGCGCTCGAGCCGATCGAAGAGGTGGTGATCGACGTCGATGAGGAGCACGCCGGCGTCGTCGTGCAGAAGATGAGCGAACGCAAAGGCGAGATGATCGAGATGCGCCCCTCCGGCGGCGACCGCCTGCGCCTCGTGTTCCTCGCCCCGACCCGCGGCCTGATCGGCTACCTCGGCGAATTGCTGACCGACACGCGCGGCACCGCGATCATGAACCGCCTGTTCCACAATTGGGGCGAATCGAAAGGCGAGATTCCCGGTCGGCGCAACGGCGTCTTGATCTCCAATGACGCGGGCGAATCGGTCGCCTACGCGATGTGGAACTTAGAGGACCGCGGCCCGATGATGATCGAGCCCGGCTGGAAGGTCTACCAGGGCATGATCGTCGGCCAGCACACGCGCGACAACGACCTTGAGGTCAACGTGCTCAAGGGCAAGAAGCTGACCAACATCCGCACCCACTCGAAGGACGAGGCGGTGCGCCTGACGCCGCCGATGCAGATGACGCTGGAAAAGGCGCTCGCCTACATCCAGGACGACGAGTTGGTGGAGGTGACGCCCAAGTCGATCCGCCTTCGCAAGGGCCTGCTCGACCCCAACGACCGCAAGCGCGCCGACCGGGCAAAGAGCGCCGAGACGGCGAGCTAGCACTAGGCGCCGGCGTCCCCCTTCCAGCGCCACAGCGGAACCTCTCGCAGAGGATGGAGTTCGGCGTCCGTCGTCGCGTGCGAATTCTGCATCGCGACCCGGGAGCCGAATTCGACATGTTCGCGGATGGCGGCGCGAAAATCGGGGTCGTTCGGCATGTCAGCCAGATCCAGGGCGCGCAAATAGAGTTCGACGAAACGCGCCCTCTGCGCCTCGGTAATGCGCAGCCCCCTGTGTACGTCGATCAGGTGGCGGAAGCCGAGTTCCTTCGTGAATCTATCTGGGCCGCCGAACGACTCCGCCGTGAACGCGGTCAGATGGTCGACGTGCTCGGCTCTGCCCTTTCCGAAGAGAGGGGCGAGAAGCGGGTCGAGTAGGACGCTGGAGTAGAAAATCTCCTCCAAGCGATGGATGGCGGCTTCACCGCCAGCGAATTCCAGCAACGATGTCATGTCTTCATCCTGCGCGCTCGTGCATATCGCGGAGAAATCTCGCCGATCGAATTCGCCCGACTTTCTCGGGATGACGTTTGCCCGGGCGATGCCCGGCACCGTCGAAAGTCTGCCGGTCTTTTCCAATTGCGGCAAGACGGTCCGGCCGCCGCGCCGCCGCGAGCAAAAAACTGGCTGGGCGCGCCATCTTGACGCCTTACTCGCGTGGCGTCTTGATTGGGCCATGAACCGCTTCGCGCCCGCGCTCGCTCTCGCCCTTTGTGGACTTCTCGGCGCGCCGGCGTGGGGGGCCGATTTGCCGAACCAATCGGTCGATCAGTCTACTCTGCCCTCGCTGGCGGCCGACCCGATGACGCAGGCCCCCAACTGGAAGGGGTTCTACGTCGGCGCCGGGGTCGACGTTAGCGCCGTCAAGGGGGCCAAGGCCCAATTCGGCGGCGACGTCTACGCCGGCTACGACCGCCACTTCGATAACAATGTCGTGCTCGGCGTGCGCCTCGACACCGGCTACAGCCCCTGGGCCTTCCCGGGCGGGCCGTACCGGGGCATGAGTTTCGGCGAGGCGGACGTCAAACTCGGCTACGAAATGGGCCGCCTCACCCCCTATGTCATCGCCGGCGTCGGGCTGGCGCGGCCGAACTACGGCGTCGACGCCGGCAACTGGGGCGAGACCGTCAATGGCCTGTTCTCCGGCCCCGGCCCGGTGCAGGCGGTCGGGTCAGCCGGCGTCGGCTTCGACTACGCGCTCACCAACAACGTCACCGTCGGCGTCGAAGCGCGCGTCAACAATGGCGGCCCCTTCGGTCTCATCGGCCACTGATCGGCTCCGCGCGCGGCTTGGCGCCAATCGCTTGCCTCCAGTGACTTGCCTCCAATAGTTTGGCGCGTTACGTCAGCGTAATCGTCGCGAAGGCCGCCATCGCATGTTGTCTGTGAACCGCCGGACGTTGCTCGCAGGCGTCGCCGCCGCCTCGGGAGCGCGGATTTTTCGCCCGCTTACGCGCAGGAACAGACCTCCGCCTTTGGCTTTCCCGACGTCGTCAAGCGGGCGCGCGACCTCGCCGCCGCGCCGTTCGACGCTTCGATCCCGCAATTGCCCGAAGGAATCGCCGGCCTCGACTACGACGCTTGGCGCGACATTCGCTTCAAACCCGACAAGCCGCTGCTCGGCGCGCCCGGCGCGACCTTCCGCCTCGAACCGTTCCACCTTGGCCATCTCTATCGCCGCCCCGTGGTGGTCAACGTATTGCGCGACGGCATTCCCGCGCCCATCCCCTACACCACCGGCATGTTCGACTGGGGCCGCAACCGGCCGCCCGCCAACTTGCCGGTCAACCTCGGCTTTGCCGGCTTCCGCCTCCATTACCCGCTCAACGCGCCGCACGTGATGGACGAGGTGATCGCCTTTCTCGGCGCGAGCTACTTCCGCTTCCTCGGCCGCGGCCAACGCTACGGCCTGTCCGCGCGCGGCCTCGGGATCGGCGCGGGCGCCCACGCCGAGGAGGAATTCCCATTCTTCCGCGAGTTCTGGATCGAGACGCCCGATCCGACCGCCGAGCGCATCGTCGTCAACGCGCTGCTCGACAGCGAGTTGGTCGCCGGCGCCTTGCGCTTCGAGATCGTGCCCGCGCTGGAGACCAGCGTCGACGTCACCGCGACGCTGTTCGCGCGCCGCGCCATCCCCTCGCTCAACATGGCGCCGCTCTCGTCGATGTTCCTGCGCGGCAAGAACGATCACCGCGTCGACGACGATTTTCGCGACGAGCTGCATGATTCCGACGGTCTGTTGATGCACACGGGCGCCGGCGAATGGATCTGGCGGCCTTTGAGCAATCCGGCCAATCCCGCGGTCTCCACGTTCGTCGACAACAATGTGCGCGGCTTTGGCCTGCTGCAGCGCGACCGTGTATTCGACCACTACCAGGACCTCGACCTCGCCTATCAGCTCAGGCCGACCTATTGGATCGAGCCGCACGAGGGCTGGAGCGAGGGTGGGATCGAGCTGCTCGAGCTGCCGACCGACAACGAGAGCAACGACAACATCGTCGCGGCTTGGACGCCGAAGGAGACCTTCGACGCCGGCCGTTCGATGAGTTACGGCTATCGGATCACTGCGCTGACCAATGACTCGCGGCTGACGCCGAGCGCGCGCGCGATCAATACCTTCCGCACCGAACCCAAGGCGCTCGGCGCCGCCGATCCCCCGCCCCCCGGCGCGACACGTTTCCTGATCGATTTTTCCGGCGGCGATCTCGGCTACTTTCTTTCCGATCCGACGCTGATCCAGGTCGTGGCGACGACTTCGGCGGGGCGAGTGCTGAGAACCTTCCTCGCCACCAACGCCTATGTCAGCGGCTTTCGCGCTGGCGTCGACATCGCGATCGATCCCGGCCAGAGCTGCGACGTGCGCGTCTTCCTGCGCAGCGCCAACAAGGCGCTGACGGAGACCTGGACCTTCCCCTGGCGGTCGTAAGCGGCGCAGCTACTCGCGCAGCGCCTGATCGAGATCGCGCCACAGATCCTCGACATCCTCGATCCCCGCCGACAGTCTGAGCAGATCGGGCGGGCACGGCGAGCTCGGGCCTTCGACCGAAGCGCGGTGTTCGATCAGCGACTCGACGCCGCCCAGCGAGGTCGCGCGTTTCCATAGCTTGACCCGCGCAGCGGCCGCGATCGCCGCCTCGGCGCCGCCGCGCACGCGGATCGACAACATGCCGCCAAAGCCGCCTTGCATCTGGCGCTTGGCGATGTCGTGGCCGGGATGAAGCGGCAGGCCGGGATAGAGCACGGCGGCGACGCTCGCATGATTGGAGAAGCGATACGCGAGCTCCAGCGCGTTGACGCAGGCTGCGCGCACGCGAAGATCGAGCGTGCGCAAGCCGCGGATCAGCAGGAACGCCTCGAACGGCCCGAGGATCATGCCGTGGTTGGCGCGAATTTTTCGCACCCGCGCGCTGATCTCGTCTTCGCGCGCAAAGCACAGCGCGCCAGCGATCACGTCGGAATGGCCGTTGAGATATTTGGTCGCCGAATGCATGACGAAGTCGGCGCCGCGCGCAATCGGCTGGGTCAGCACCGGCGTCGCGCAGGTTGAATCGACGGCGAGGGCCGCGCCCGCCTCATGGGCGATTTCCGCCGCGCCGGAAATGTCGCTGACGCCCCAGAGCGGATTGCTCGGCGTCTCCAGCCAAACGAGCCTGGTCGCCCCCGGCCGCATGGCGGCGCGCAGCGCGGACAGGTCCTCGGCGTCGCAGAACGTGACCTCCAGCCCGTAAACCGGCGCTTCGTTGGCCAGCCAATTGCGCAGCGCCCAATACATCACCTTGGGCGCGACGATATGCGCGCCCGGCGCGAAGCTGAGCAGCAGCGCGATCGAGGCCGACATGCCGGAACCGAACAGCAGCGTCGCCGTCGCGCCTTCGAGTGCGCCGACGATCTCTTCGCCCTCGCGCACGGTAGCGTTGTCGGCGCGCCCGTAGACGTTGCCGCTGGAATAGGAATTGTCGGGATCGCGCAGGAACGTCGTCGTGACATGGAGCGGTGGCACCACGCCGCGCGTCGTCTCGTCGATGCGGCCGAGCGCCTGGGCGGCGATCGTGCGCCCGCTCCAGTCCTTCGCTTCGCTCACAGCGCCTGGCCCCGCAGAAGCCGCGGCGCGTCGCGCCCGCTTCCCGCCGCCTCGGCCATCAAGCGACGCTTCACCGCGGGGAGCGCGTCGACGACCCTGAGCCCGAAATCGCGCGCCGCCCGGAGCGGGCCAAAATCATTGGCAAAGGCGCGGTTGAGCGCGTCCATGCCGAAGCTCGAGGACACGACATCGAAACGGCGCGCGCGCTGATAGGTCTCAAGCGTCCTTGCATCGCCCGGATCGAGGCCGAGCCGCAAGCGCTCGACGACGATCTCGGCCAGCGCCGCAACATCGCGCAGGCCGAGATTGAGCCCCTGCCCGGCCAGCGGATGCACGACATGCGCGGCGTCGGCGATCAGCGCCAGTCGTGGGCCGATGAAACGCCGGGCGAAGCGGAAGTTGCAGGGAAAGGCGGCGACGCGCGAAGCGAGGGTCAGCGCGCCGAGTTTGAGGGTGAAACGATATTCGAGCTCGCGCAGGAAGTCGTCGGGCGCCAGCGCCAGAAGCGCCTCGGCGTCGGCGCGGCGCTCGTTCCACACAATGCTGGAAAAGCGCCCGCGCATTGGCAAGACGGCGAAGGGCCCGGCGGGCAGGAAATGCTGTTCGGCGCGGCCCTCGTGGTCGCGCTCGTGGGCGATGGTGGCGACGATGGCGGTCATGCCGGTGTCCCAGCCGACCGTCGCGATCTCGGCGAGCTCGCGCAGCTTCGAGCGCGCGCCGTCGGCGGCGACGACCAGCCGCGCCCCGAGCCGCTCGCCGGTCGAAAGCACGATTTCAGCCGCGTCGCGCCCCGCCGTAAACTCGGTCGCTGCGGCGGCGATGGTCTCGACGCCGAGCGAGGCGGCGGCTTCGCTCAGCGCGGCGCAAACATCATCGTTGAACGCCATATGCGCGAGCGGCTCGTCGCCCGCGGCCTCGAAGCGCAATTGCTCGAGCCGCACCGCGTCGCGCACCCGCCCGTCGGCGATGGTCATCTGAAGGATCGGCTGGGCGAGCGGCGCCAACGCCGCCCAGGCGCCCACCTGCTCGATCAGCCGACGCGATCCCGTTGCGAGCGCGACCGTGCGCAGCCGGCCCTCGCCTTGACCTGAGCGCGGATCGACCAGCGCGATCGAGGCCCCCCGCCCCATGGCCTGCCGGACCGCGGCCGCGAAGGCGAGCCCCGCCGGACCGCCCCCGGCGACGATGATGTCGAAGAAGCGGTGGGTGGCGGGGGCGGCGGACATGCACGGCATTGTGAGGGGACAGGCCGGGCGATGCAAGGCGCGCCGAGGCCGCTGACAAAGCGAAGAAACTTGGGAGGCGCCGCTCGATCCGAGCGACGAGCGGACTTCGACCTTGGTCGCGGCGCCCCCGCTTTTCGATCGCCCGCAAAGCCGATTGCGCGCCCAATTCTTGGCGGCGCGGGGTCGATCTGGTATAGGCTCGCCCAGAATGGGGAAGCGCCGGGCGGGCGCCGGGTTGGAGCGGCCGATGAGCTATTGCGATTTCGCCGCACTGGAGCGCACGCCGCTCGTGCGCGAGCCCTTCGAATTCATCGTCGTCCCCGATTTCCTCAAAGCCGAGACGTTCGCGCCGATCCTCGCCGACTATCCGAAAGTGCCAGGACCCGGCTCGCATCCGCCGAGCGAGCTCACGATCCAAGGCCATTTCCGCGCGCTAATGGACGAGTTGCGCGGCCCGGAATTCCAGGCGGCGATCGAGCGCAAATTCGCCATCGACCTCACTGGCCGGCCGACCATGTACACGGTGCGCGGCTTTGTGCGCGAACGCGACGGTTCGATCCACACCGATTCCAAGACCAAGATCATCACCGTCCTGCTCTACATGAACGAACGCTGGCAGGAGGACGCGGGGCGGCTGCGCCTGCTGCGCAGCGCCGACAATCTCGATGACTACGTCGCCGAGGTGCCCCCCTATGGCGGCACGCTGCTGGTCTTCCGCCGCGCCGACAATTCCTGGCACGGCCACAAGTCGACCTCCGGCCCGCGCCGCGCGGTTCAGCTCAATTGGGTCACCTCGCAAGCGGTGGTCGAGGCCGAACAGGGCCGCCATGGCTTTTCGACGCGCCTGAAAAAGTTTAAAAACATGTTCGTTCGCAATTCGGCGGCGTGAGGCCGTAGATCGCGTAGCCGCAGCGGATCGCGGCGTGTAGAAGACTCTAGCGCGGTGCGAAGCGGCGGCGCCTGGAGCGGACATAGGGGACTAAAATGCAGATCAGAAACTTCACGATCGCCTTGGCGGCGATGGCGCTCGCCGGCGGTTTCGCTTTGGCCACGACCGGCGTCGCCAACGCCGAGAGTGCGTATAAGCAGTGCGACGCCCAGTGGAAGGCCGCCAAGGCGGCCGGCACGACCAACGGCCAGACCTGGAAGGATTTCTACGCGACCTGTAAGGCGTCGGCCGCCACCGCGGCGCCCGCCGCTGCTCCCGCCGCCGCGCCTATGGCCGCTCCTGCCCCCGCCCCGGCCGCCGCGCCTGCGCCGGCGATGACTCCGGCCGCTGCGATGACGCCCAAGCCGAAGAAGACCTCTGCTGCGCCGGCCGCTCCCGCCGCTGGCGAATTCGCCGCCGAGGCCGAAGCCAAGGCGCATTGCCCGAGCGACACCGTCGTCTGGGTCAACACCAAGTCCCACAAGTATCATTTCTCCGGCAACAAGAGCTACGGCACGACCAAGAAGGGCGCCTATATGTGCGAGACCGACGCCAAGGGCGCCGGCAACGTCGCCGCCAAGGACGAGACGCCGAAGTGATCGGCTGAACGGCGGATTTTTTCCGTCACAGCGCGTTCGACGCCGCTTCGCTCCTGTCCGGGCGGAGCGGCGTTTTCGTTTGCAGGGAGGGGTCCATGCCGGAAAGCTGCTGCCATCCTGTGGGCGCGCACGAGCGCCTGCGCATTCCCGACACTTACGTCTCGAGCCTGATGCTCGATCGCGCGCTCAACGCGATCGCGCGGCGCGTCGGACCGATCGACCGCACGCACGACATTCCCTATCTCGCCGGCTACAGCCTCGACGGCAAACGGATCTACATCGACCGCCATCTGCCGCCGATCTTCCGCTATCGCGGACGCGACATCGCGGTCGACCGCTATCTGCTGTTGCACGAAGAGGTCGAGAAGACGCTGATCGACCAGCTCGACCTGCACTATCAGCACGCCCATCAGATCGCGACGCGCGCCGAGGAGGCGGCGGTGCGCGCCGACGGCGTGTCGTGGCGCGCCTACGACCGCTTCATGCAGACTTACGTCAAGCGGATGGGCGACGAACGGCTGACCAAACTGCCCGACGATCTCGACCTCAAGCCCTATCGCGACGAGCACGACTACGATCTGATGCGCCGCATGGATACGGCCGCCGCCGACCCCAGCCATCCTGCTCACGCCGACAAGGCGCTGCGTGGCCGCCTCGACAAGGCGCTGCATGGGCCCGCCGCCAAGAAAGAGGCGGCGCAAGTCGCAGCGAAGGCCAAGCGCAAGGGTTCAGTCTAGTCGGCGGCAGCTATAGGCGTGCGTCTGGTAGGGAAAGGCGACCTCGGCGCGCCCCGCCAGCGCCGGCGTCGCGCCGATCAGCGCCCGCACCCGCTCGGCGAAGCGCGCGCGCTCGTCATCGGGCAGCGCGGCGATGAAACTGGTCGACAGCACGCGATCGACGATCACCCGTTCGGGCGGCCCCACATGCTGATAGGCGAAGCTCTGCTCGACGAGCGGCGAGAAGCCATCGGCGGGAAAGACCTTGCGCCAGCGCTCGCTCGAATAGCGCGGCGTGTCGCCCTCGTAGGGCGTCATCAGGCGGGTCAGCGACGCCACCCAGTCGACGCTTTCGTCGCGCACGTTCCAGACCAGCCCAAGCGCGCCGCCGACCTTCAGCGCGCGGCGCATTTCGGCGAGCGCGGCGCGGCTGGCGAACCAATGAAACGCCTGCGCACAGACGATCGCGTCGAGCGAGGCGTCGGCAAACGGGATGCGCTCGGCGGTCCCCTCTTGCGCCGCGACATCCGGGTGCGCGGCGACGAGCTGCTCGCGCATCGCCTTGACTGGCTCGACGGCGTTAAGCTTCGCGCCGGTCGCGCGCAGGAACGGCGTGAGCTTGCCCGAGCCGGCGCCAAGATCGACGACGCTGCGCCCCGGCGCGAGGCCGAGCGCCTCGCGCAGCCAGTCGACCAGCGCGGCGGGATAGTCGGGCCGCCCGCGTTGATAGACTTCGGCGGCCGCTGAGAAGCCGGCGGAAGCGGCGGGGTGAAGCAACGCGCGCTCGTTCATTGGTCTCTCCCTAACGCGGCCCCCTATCGTCGGCCCGCATCCTTCCCTTGCGTGATGAGCCGGGCGCTGCGTTGACCGCTGGCGTAGATCCATAGCCAGCTCATCGCCACGCTCAGCCGATTGCGCAGGCCGATCAAGAAATAGATATGGGCGAGGCCCCATATCCACCAGGCGATCCTGCCGCGCAGCTTGATCCAGCCAAAATCGATGATCGCCGCGCGTTTGCCGATAGTCGCGAGACTGCCGGCGTGGCGATAGCGGAAGGCGCCCGGCGAAGGACGTCCCTCGAGACGGGCGCGAAGGATCGCGGCGACATGCGCGCCCTGCTGCTTGGCGGCGGGCGCGATGCCGGGAACGGGCTTGCCATCGGGGCCGTTGATGGTGACCGTGTCGCCGATGGCGAAAATATCGTCATGGCCCGGCACGCGCAGATCGGGCTCGACGACGATCCGCCCGGCGCGGTCCGACGGCGCCTCGAGCCACTGCGCTGCGGCGGAGGCCTGCACGCCCGCGGCCCACAGAATGGTTCTCGCGGCCAGCGGCTCGCCGCCGAAGACGACGCCCTCCTCGCTGCATTGCGAGACCGCGCGTCCGAGCTCGACGGTGACGCCGAGCCGCTCCAGGGCCCGGTGCGCATAGAGCGCCAGATCCTCGGCGAATCCCGGCAGCACGCGCGGGCCCGCTTCGATCAGCACGACGCGCGCCTTGCGCGTGTCGATGCGCCGAAAGTCGTCGGGCAGCGTTTCATGCGCGAGTTCGGCGATCGTTCCGGCGAGCTCGACCCCGGTCGGGCCGCCGCCGACGACGACGAAGGTCAGCAGCGCCGCGCGCAGCGATGCGTCGCTCTCGCGTTCGGCACGCTCGAACGCCAGCAGAATGCGCCGGCGCACCGTGGTCGCGTCTTCGAGCGTCTTGAGGCCGGGCGCGAAGCGCTCCCATTCGTCATGGCCGAAATAGGCGTGCCAAACGCCGGTCGCCACCACCAGCGTGTCGAATTCTATCGCGCCCCCGCCCTCGAGCAGGGCCTTGCGCGCGGCGAGGTCGACCCCCGTGACGACGCCGAGCAAGGTCGTCACGTCCTTGCGCCTGTGCAGCAGGTGGCGAATCGGCCACGCGATTTCGGACGTCGCCAGCGATGTCGTCGCGACCTGATAGAGCAGCGGCTGGAACAAGTGATGATTGCGCCGATCAACGATCGTGACCCGGACCGGCGCGCCCGCGAGGCGATTGACGAGTTCGAGCCCGCCAAAACCGGCGCCGATGACGACGACGTGATGCAAGGGAGCGTCCGTCACGGAATTTGTCCTCTCACCGCAAGATCTGGCTCAGGAACAGCTTCGTCCGCTCGTGCTGCGGATGGTCGAAGAATTCCGCCGGCGCGTTGATCTCGACGATCTCGCCCTGGTCCATGAACACGACGCGGTCGGCGACCTGCGGGCAAAGCCCATCTCGTGGGTGACGACGATCATCGTCATGCCGTCCTGCGCCAGTTCGGTCATCGTGTCGAGCACTTCCTTGACCATTTCGGGATCGAGCGCCGAGGTCGGCTCGTCGAACAGCATGATCTTCGGGTTCATGCACAGCGCGCGCGCGATCGCGACGCGCTGCTGCTGGCCGCCGGAGAGCTGGCCGGGATATTTGTGCGCCTGTTCGGGGATCTTGACCCGTGGCGAGGAATTTCATCGCCAGCGCCTCGGCCTCGCGCTTGCGGCGTCTTGCGCACCCAGATCGGCGCCAGCGTGCAATTCTCAAGGATCGTCAGATGCGGAAACAGGTTGAACTGCTGGAACACCATGCCGACCTCGCGCCGCACCTCGTCGATGCGCTTGACGTCGGCGGTCAGCTCGATCCCGTCGACGCGGATCGACGCCGCGCTGATGCTCCTCGAGCGCGATTGACGCAGCGGATCAGCGTCGACTTGCCGGAGCCCGACGGCCCGCAGATGACGATGCGCTCGCCGCGCGCGCACCGTCGAGGTCGATGTTGCGCAGCACATGGAACGCGCCGTACCATTTGTGCACGCCGACGAATTCGATCGCGATCGTCGCGCTCGCCGCGCATGTCGCTCCGCCATCAGCGCCGCCGCCCCGTCGCCAGCCGGCGCTCCATCGCGGCCGGAATAGCGCGACATCGCGATAGCAGAAGACGAAATAGAACAGCGCGGCGAACGCATAGCCGGTCGGCAGCGATGGTCGGCCCGCTCCAGACCGGGTCCTTGAAGCGCATTGTCCATCGCCGCGAGGAAATCGATCATGCCGACGATCGCGACCAGCGTCGTGTCCTTGAACAGGCCGATGAAATTGTTGACGATGCCGGGAATGACCAGCGTCAGCGCCTGCGGCAGCACGACGAGGCCCATCATGCGCCAGATAGTCAAGGCCGAGCGCCATCGCGCCTTCGTACTGGCCCTTGTCGAGCGACTGCAGGCCGCCGCGCACCTCCTCGGCCATATAGGCGGCGGCGAACAGCGCCGTGCCGACCAGCGGGCGCAGGAAGCGGTCGGGCGTCCAGCCTGGCGGCAGGAACAGCGGCAGCATGTTGTTGGCCATGAACAGCACCGTGATGAACGGCACGCCGCGCACGAATTCGATGAAGACGACGCTCGCGAGCTCTGACGACCGGCAGGCGCGAGCGCCGCCCCAGCGCCAGCAGCACGCCGAGCGGCAGCGAGAAGACGATGCCGACCAGCGCCGTCAGCAGCGAAACGAAAATGCCGCCCCACAGCAGCGTGTCGACGAGCGGCAGGCCGAGCGCACTCGGCGCCGCGCAGCAGGACGAAAGCCGAGGATCGGAAAGACGAGGAAGAACAGCGCGGCGCCGAGGCCGCGACGCGGCGCGCGCGGCCACAGCAGCCAGACGATCAGCGCCGCGCCGATCGACTTCGACGACATCGACGCGCCAGCGCTCGTGCGCGGGATAGGAGCCGTAGCGCAGATAGTCCAACTTCTGCGGCGATGAACGCCCAGCAGGCGCCGTCCTGATGCGCGCGGCAGAGCGCGCCGTCCGGCGCGCTCCAGACCGCGCGCGTCGTCGCCCAGGCGATCAGCGGCGGCATCAGCCAGAGGCAGAAGCGCGAGCGAGCGCGAGCGTGAGCGCGCTCGAGAACCGGCGACGAGAAGAGATTGGCGCGCAGCCAGGCGAGCGCGCCGCGCGAGAGCAGCGGCGGCGGCAGCGCCGGCTCGGAGCGCGGTGCGCACATAGGCGACGGCGCCGGTCATGCTCAGCGCTCCTTCAGCGCATAGCGCGCGTTGAAGAGGTTGAGCGCGAAGCGCGACGGCGAGCGAGATGACGAGATAGACGCCCATGGTGATCGCCATCACCTGCACCGCCGCGTGCGTCTGGTTGAGCACCGTGCCGGCGAAGATCTGCACGAGATCGGGATAGCCGATGAACACGGCGAGCGAGGAGTTCTTGACGATGTTGAGATATTGCGATCGTCAGCGGCGGCGTGATGAGCCGCATCGCCTGGGGAATGACGACAAGCTTCATCGTCAGAGGCCGCGATGCAGGCCGAGCGCCGCCGCCGCTTCGCTCTGGCCCGTGCGAGACCGCGAGCACGCCGGCGCGCACGATCTCGGCGATGAAGCCGGCGGTGTAGGTCGACAAGGCCGAAAGCCAGCGCGGCGAATTCGGGATGGATCTGCAGCCCGCCGCGCAGGTTGAAGCCGGAGAGCTGCGCGAGCTCGAACGCCAATCGGCTCGTCCGGCGGCGAAATAGGCGAGCGCCGGCAGGCCGACGACAAGCGCCAAAGCCGGCGACCACGCCGACGGCGCCTGACGCTCCGCGTCAGCGGCCTGTCGGCGGCGCGCGCAGGAGCGATAGCGCGAGCGCGACGACCAGCGCCGCGACAAGCGCCACGCCGATCCACAGCGCCCCCTCGCCGAAGATCGGGCGCGGCAGGTAGAGGCCGCGGTTGTTGAGGAAAGCGACGCCGGCGAGGCTGAGCGACTGGCGCGGCCCCGGCAGCGATTTCAGCACCGCGTTGTACCAGAACAGCAGCTGCAGCAGCAGCGGCGTGTTGCGCATCAGCTCGACATAGACCAGCGCGAGGCGCGACAGGATCCAGTTGCGGCGACAGGCGCGCGACGCCGATGCGCAAAGCCGAGCGGCGTCGCCAGCGCAATGCCGATCGCCCCGACCAGCAGCGTGTTGAGCAGCCCGACCCAGAACGCCCGGCCATAGGTCGAGAGCGCGGAATAGGCGATCAGCGTCTGATTGATGTCGAAGCCGGCGGTCTCGTTCCAGAAGCCGAAGCCCATCGGGATGCCGCGCGCCTGCATGTTGGCGACGGCGTTGGTCCAGGCGAGCGCGATCAGCGCGGCGAGCGCGGCGGCGAGCAACGCCTGATAGAGAAGGTTGCGCGAGCGCGGATCGTTGACGATCGAGGCGCGCAACGATCGCTCCTCAGGCGCCGCCGCAAGAATGTTCCGCGTCGGGCAGCGTCCAGTCGCCATGCGTGCGCATATTGACGGTCTTGTAAATCTTGCCGCGATGGTCGCCCTTCGGGCAGTCTTTCGGGACCGAGGCGAGACAGATGCGCACCGCGTCTCCAGGGCGTGATGCGTCGACCGCCGGGACCTTGTCGTAGGAAACCTGATAGCCCCCGTTGACGAACACGATCGCGCTGCCCGAATCGGCGATCGGCTTGCCATCGCCATCCATCAGACGGGTCTCGAGCCGCCGGACAACGGTCTTCGCGCAATCCCCAACGTGTTTGGGCATGGGCTCGGCCAAAGCGGGCTCGACCAAGGCGGGCGTTACCAGCGCGAAGGCGCCAAGGCAGAGGGCGAAGCGGATCATGGCGGTCCTCACGGCGCAGTGGGTCGTTTGCGATGCTTCCACGCGCCGCCGGGCTTGTCCATCGGCGCGCCGCAGGGCCGCGAACCCGCTTGCCAGCCGTGCTTGCCAAGCCCGCGCGGTCCCAATATAAACCGCCCGCCGTCAGCGCTTAGACGCCCCGGCGCCCAGGTAGCTCAGTTGGTAGAGCATGCGACTGAAAATCGCAGTGTCGGTGGTTCGATTCCGCCCCTGGGCACCATCAATATCAAGATATTGACTGGTCCTGCTCGCCGGAGCTCAAAACCCAGACGCGCGATCGGCCGCCGGCTGGCCGATCGCGGTTCGCGGCTCCTCCGCCAATTCGGCGGGTTGCGGCGCGAGCGCGGCGGCGTCGGCGCGCTTGAGCAGTTCGGCGCACAGCGCCGTCAATTGGCGCATCACGCCCTCGCGCCCGTAACGGCTCTGAACCTGTCGTTGCGCCGCGCCGCCGATCGCGGACGCGCGTTCGGGATCGCGCAAGAGCGTAATGCAGGCCTCGGCAAATCCGCTGGCGCTGTCCTCGATAAGAATCTCGCTGCCGAGCTTCAACGACAGACCCTCGGCGCCAACCCGCGTCGAAACCACCGGCCGAGCGTTCATCGCGGCCTCGATAATTTTGATCCGCGTCCCGCCGCCGCGGCGAATTGGACATAGGGCGAGGCGCGCGCGTCGGTAGAGCGGCGCCAAATCGTCGACGAATCCGAGCCCCTGAACGCTCGTGTCGGAACACGCTTCGGCGAGCTCGCGCGTGCCCTCTCCCGCGAGCACGAGTTGCGCCCCAGAAACGGCGTCGCGAACCCTCGGCCAGATCTCCCTAATCAGCCAAACCATCGCCTCCCGGTTGGGTGGGTAAGCCGCAACGCCGACGAAGAGCGCGACTGGGTCCACCGCGCTCGGCAGCGCGCCGTAGGAAAATCCAGTGTTGGGCACCACCGCAACGGAAGCGGACGGCGCCGCGGCTCGCACCTTGGCCTGATCGAGATCCGATGCGACGAGCAAGCACGCCGCTATGCGGGCGACCCGTCTCAGCGCATGGAGCGCGAGGGCGCCTTCAGCGCGAATGCCGAGCCGGCGCCAAAAATCCGGAGTCGAGTCGGCGAGCCGCGCGAGTTTCACGTGCTCAAGATCGTCGGTGTCCACCACGATCGGGGGCAGCTCCGAGCCAACCCGTAGCAGCGGCGCAGCGCCGCCGAGGTGTTGAGCGAAAATCAAATCCGGTTGCAATTCCTCAAGGCGCTTTCGCAGGGCGGCGGACTGTTTGTGTCCGCAGGTTCGCATTGTCGCCGCAGTGTTCAAGAAACCGACCGCGCCGCGCAGAGCCCAGAAGGCGTCGCTGATTTGAGCAGAGAGGCGACGCGGCCCCGACCCGGCCTGAACGAACCTGACGAAACCGGCAATTTGCCAATGTTGTTTTATGGCTTCGGCATGGAGGGTTTCGTCCCCCGGCGACAGCCGGTGGGCGGGCCAAAAGAACAGTGCGTCCACCGGCCCGAGTTGGGAGAGCGCTTCGACAGCCGTGTGCAGGCGCTGAAAGACGCCGAAAACGCATGTTCTGGGATCGGCCGGATAAAACTCAGTGAGTAGGAGGATGCGGGGAAGTCGGCGCGCGTTCGCTTCCCTCGGGCGCGCCGGCAGGCGTCCAACGAGCGCCGCCTTTTGCCGCCGCCGCGCGATCGCGGCCAAATCGCTCGGGCGGGCGTTCGCGAGCGCGTCAACGAGGGTCGCGACGAATGTCGGCAGATCAAAACGCCGCGCGGCGCGCCCGCACTCGCTGATCGCCAAGCCCGTCAAATGGCGCCGAGCGCTGCCGCCGACCCGCTTGCGCACGGGCGCCGAGAGGCGCGCAAGCGCTTCGCTCGCCCATCGGCGCGCTTCGCGCCGCTCAGCCAACTGACGGCCGACGTCCCGGTCGGCTTCGCTCGCAGCCGAGCGATGCTCGACAAGAACGCGCGGGTCGAACCACAGCGCGCGCTCTTCTGCGATGCGCAGCCACATGTCGCGCTCGGCGCACCCGTCATAGGCGCTGTCAAAACCGCCCAATTGTTCGTATGTCGCGCGGCGCACCGCGACGGCCAGGCTCGGGATCGCCGGGCCCGCTACGAGATACTCCGGCCATTCGTAGAAGAGACCCTCTCCGCCTTGAAGACGAAGGTATCCCCGGCTGGCCTTCGCGGGCCCACCCGCGTCGCAATGCTGCGCGAAAAAGGCCCCCGCGTCGGGCGCCGCCTCGAGCGCGCCAGCTGCGGCGCGATAGAACTCCGCTTGGACGCGATCATCTTGCCCTAGAATATGCACCAAGTGCCCGCGCGCGAGCTGCAGGCAGTGGTTCAGGACGGCGGCGCGCTTCGCGCGAGGCTCGAAACGGTGAAACTCGACGCCGCGCGCCGCGCACTCGTTCCGAAATAGTTCGAGATCGCCCTCGCTTCTGGGTCCGTCAGCGCAATCGAGCAAAGCGATCTGCGCCTCGTGCGCCGTCAGGCCGGCGGCAAGCGCCGCTGAAACCCGGTCGCGAAGTCCGCGAATGTCGAGGCGGTCGATTGTCACCATGATCGACCATCGCGGGCGTCCAACGTCGGAGCGCACAGGCCCTGGCGCAGGGATGCTCATTGATGCGTCCGGTATTCCTCGATCCTGACGCCGATCAGGTGGAGCATCTTGCCGATGTCGTCGCAGCCGTTGACGAAATGGCGCGTCGCGAGGCGTTGATCGCGGCGCCAATGCCTTGCGGCCGACGCGGCATTCGTGACCGCGTTTCGGCCGGAGCGCAGCATTCGCGCCGCTTGCGTCGCGAATGTGCCCGACTTCCATTCGATTTCCGCGATCGTCGCGCCATTGCGCAGCGCGCGGATCGTGATCCAGCGCAAATTGGCGCGGGCGGCGGGGCGGCGTTCGAATACATGCGCGTTGGCGGCTTCGACCACGCGCGCGCCGTTTTCAATCATTCGCTTGAACAAATGAACGTCCTCCGCGCCGGTCAAGTCGAAGCGGGTCGAGAAGGGCGCGGCGCCGTCGGGCAGCGCAGCGCGTCTGACCAGAGCATTGCCGGTATAGGTGCGCCACCAGGGAACCGCCGCGTGATTGGCGTTAGGCTGCGGATTGAACAACCCGCAGGATCTTATGTAGTCGGGGACTTCGGCCGCGAACTCGCATTCGACCGGGCCGATCACCGCGTCGGCGTTGCTCTGCCAGGCGACGGCGCTCATCTGCAAAAGCCAATCGGGCGCCGCCCATTCGTCGTCGTCGATGAAGGCAAGCATGGGCGCGCGCGCGGCGGCGACGGCGCGATTGCGGGTGCGGGCGATGCCGCGAACGGGCTCGACCAAGTAGGTAAGATCGAGCGGGCCGCGAAATCGATCGGCAATCGGCTCGCCGCTCCGTTCTTTGTCATTGTCGACGACAATGACGTCGAAGACCGGCGCTCTTTCCTGCGCGACCAGCAACTCCAGCAATCGCTCGAGACCGGCCGGCCGGCGGTGCGTCGCGATGCAGACGCTGATTTGATTCGGCGGCGCCATGCGTCAGCCGGCGGCTTGCGCGATCGCGCTCATGCGAGTCTGCTAGTCGACATAGATGCTTCCTCAGGCCCGAGGCGCCGATCGCGGGCGAGCGGCGGCAAGCCGATGTTTCCTCGCAATTGCGAATTTGGGCAAGCTCTCCCTTGCGCCCGATCGCCGCTGCGCCCGCAATCCGTTTCCCGCCCATGGGGTTAGACCGCCCCGCTGAGGTTCACCTGCGCCCCGTCCTGGGTTATCGTCCCGCCCTGGCGCTCAGCGCCAAGCGTTGAAGGGGGCCAGGCGCGAAGCTCGCGTCTGGCGTATTGGGGCTATGACATGAGCGGACCAGCGCCGCCGCCGAGCGACTTCGCGGCGACCCAAGCGGACGCTCTCGGCGGCCGACGCGATGGCGAGGCTTCGGGCGCGCGAGCATTGTCGCTGGCGATCGGCGTCGTGATCTTCAACAATTCCGTCGCCCAACTTGCCGATCTCGCGCGCTGTCTGACCCGCGCGGCCGCGCGGCTGAGGGTGTCGGAGACGCTTGCCGATCCGCTGAACCTACCCCGCGTCTCGATCCTGCTTGTCAACAACGGCTCCTCGCCGATCGATCGCTCCCCGTTTGGCGCCGATGCGAGGCTGACAAATTCATCGACCAACCTCGGCTTTGGCCGCGCCCACAATCGGCTGATGGCGGATGCCTTCGCCGGCGGCGCGGACTTCTACGTCGCGCTCAATCCCGACGCCATGCTTCATCCTGACGCTCTGATCGAGTTGATCGCCCTCGCGCGCTGGAGCGAGAGCCGCGCGCTGGTCGAGGGCGCTCAGTTCCCCGAAGAGATGCCGAAGGGCTTCAATCCGCTTTCCCTCGATACGCCCTGGGCGTCGGGTTGCTGCCTGCTTGTGCCCGCGCCGATCTACCAGGCGATCGGCGGATTTGACGAGAATCTGTTTTTGTATTGCGAGGATGTCGATCTGAGCTGGCGCGCTCGCGGCGCAGGCTTTGCCGTCAAACACGCGCCGATGGCCCTCGTCAATCACAGCTACATTCGGCCTGGCTTCAATGCGGCGACCATGCGCGCGCATTTGGACTCCGCACGCTACCTCGCGAAGAAATGGGGCGCCGAAGCCTTCCAGAACGAGGTCGAACGCGAAATGGCGGAGTTGGGCTTTACGCCAAGCCCATTCCCGGAATCGACGCCGGCGGCGGCGCGATCACACCACACGGATTTTAACCACGGACGAGGCTTCGCGCCCGACCGATGGGCCTATCTCGGTCATATTCCCGCCCACACGGTGGCCCGCCGCGCGGATCTCGACAACACGATCGACGTCATCGTGCGCTTTCACGATCCCGATCAGGTCGGGCGCCTTTCGCGATGCCTGTTTTCGCTTTACGGGCAGCGGCATCAGCCCGTTCAGGTTCTCCTCGTAACCCAAGGGTTCGACGCGGCGGGCGGCGCGGCGGTCGAAGCCTGCGTCGATGCGTTCGATTGGTCGGGGCCGCGTCGCCGCCCCAAGATCATCAACGTGAAGGTTCCCCCGACCGGCGATCATCGCGCTTCGCTGTGGAACGCGGGTCTCGCTGCGGCGCAGGCGCGCTATGTCGGGTTCTGCGATTTTGACGACGTCGTCTATAGCGGCGGCTACAGCTTCCTGCTCCACCGGCTCCAGCTCACTGGCGCTGCCGCGGCGTTCGCGTCTTCCGTTCGCGTCGATTGCACGCCGATGCGCGGCTTCGACTACATTTTCGCCAAGCGACCGCTGGCGGGCCAGAACCGCTACGACTTTTTCGTCAGCAACTTTTGCCCGCCAAATTCGGTTCTGTTCGATCGCTCGATCGTCGCTGCGGCGGACATGCGCGTCGACGAGAGCCTGTCGAAGAACGAGGACTATCGCGCCTTCGCCGTCATCGCCGCGAAATACGAAACGGATTGGGCGAGCGTCGGCACCGTGGTCGCCGAATACCTCCAGCGCTCGGACGGAAGCAACAGCATTCTGAGCCACGGTCACAATGTGGCGGCCGAGCGCGAGTGGGAACGCTCGAGCGCCGACACGCGGCGCTTCATCGATGCGCTCTCGACCACAATTCCCGTCGGCGAGATCATGCGGATGCGCGAGAGCGAATCCGCACTGCGCTCCGAACTGGAAGGATCGCAGGCGGACGCTGCCACGGCGCGAAAGGAAGCGGCCTATGAGCGCACGCTCCGGCAACGCATGAAGCGCTCGCTGTCCTGGCGGCTGACCGGCCCTCTGCGAGAGATTCAGCGGATCGGCGGGCAGGCGTTATCGCGCGTGCGACGCAAGGACTGAGATCGGCGGACGCTCTTCCTCCGCCGGCGGCGTTCGCGCTAGGACGGCTTGGCGGCGCGCAGCGCCGAGCCGGAACCTGACATCACCACGACCATGAGAAAGACGCCGCGCACCACCGACTGCCAATAGGCGCTGAGGCTGATCCAGCCCAAGCCGTTCTCGAAGTTGAGCACGTTGAAGATCAGTCCCAGTAGCAGGACGCCGGCCAGAGTGGTCGCGACCGAGCCGACGCCGCCGGTCAGCAAGGTTCCGCCGACGACGACGGCGGCGATCGAAAACAATTCCCAGCCGACGCCTTCGGCCGGCTGACCCGCGCCGAACTGCGCGGCCAGGATCACGCCGGCGAGGCTGGCGAAGACGCTCGACTGAACATAGGTCCAGAACACCACCCGATCGACCGGCAGGCCCATAAGGCGCGAGGCCTCCTCGTTGCCGCCGATCGCCAGAATGTGACGCCCGAAGCTGGTGTAGTTCAGCACGACCGAGCCGTAGACATAGGCGACAAGCGCAATCCAGGCCGGCGTCGGAAAGCCGAGAAAGTCGCCCTGCCCGAGCCAGGTGAAATCGGTGTCGTAAGAGACAGAGACCGATTGATTTTGCGCCAGCAGCAGCCCCGTGCCGCTGGCGACCAGCATGCCCGACAGGGTCGCGATGAAGGGCACGATCCTCGCCTTGGTGACGAGCAGGCCGTTGATGATGCCGACGCAGAGACCGACGCCAAGGCCGCCGAGCAGCCCTGGGAAGACCCCTAGCGGCGAGAGCATCGCCGACACGACGCTGGCGCAGGCCGCTGTGGTTCCGACCGAGAGGTCGATGCCGCCGGTCATGATGACAAACCCCATGCCAAGGCTGGTCAGCGCCAGCATGGAATTGTAGCGCAGCACACTCAGCACGTTGTAGGCGCCGAGAAAATGGTCGTAGCGCAGCGCGCCGAAGAGGACGAGCAGGAACAGCGCAATGGCGGCGCGCTGGCTGGCGATCCAGGCCGAGGCGTTTTGCCACGCGGCGCTTGAGCGCGCCGCGCCGGGCGAATTGGCTGATGGCGCGCTCATGCCTTGCGCCCTCGCTGCTGCGACCAGACCGCGCCGGCGATGATCAAACCCTTGACCACCAGCGCCGCAGCGTCTGGCACGCCGTTGGCGAGCAGCGTGTAACGGAGAAGTTGGATCAACAACGCGCCTATCAATGTGCCGACCACCGTCGCCTGCCCCCCGCTGAACGGCGTGCCGCCCACGGCGACCGCCGCGATCGCGTCGAGCTCCATGCCAAGGCCAACCTGATTGGCGTCGCTGGAGGAATTGATCGAGATGACCACCAGCCCTGCGACGCCCGCGCACAGCCCGCTGATCGCGTAGACCCAGCGTTTGACATAGGCGACGGGCACGCCGGCCAGCCGGGCCGCCCGTTCATTGCCCCCGACCGCCAGCACCTGGCGACCGAACAGGGTGCGGCGCAAGGTCCAGGCGGCCGCGGCGACGAGCGCCAGCATGATCAGCACCTGAAACGGCACGCCGAAGATCCGCCCGAGGCCGACGAACTGAAAGATCGGATTCTTGAACGGCTGAAGATTGCCGTTGGTCATCACCTGGCCGATGCCCCGCCCGGCGATGAACAGCACCAGCGTGCCAACGATCGGCTGGACGCGGAACCTGGTGATGAACCAGCCATTGAAGGCGCCGAGGAGTCCGGCCACGGCCACCGGGACAACGAAGGCCAGAGCGTCGCCGATCACCGGATGCGCACGCCCGAATCCGCTGAGGAAGATCAGCGGCGCCAGCGCCCCCGAAATCGCCATCAGCGAGCCGACGGAAAGATCGATGCCGCCGGTTGCGATGACCAGCGTCATGCCGACGGAGACGATGACGATGGTCGCGACCTGGGTGAGATTGACGTTCAGGGTCTGCCAACTGGCGAAATGCGGCGTCACCGCGAAATTGAACGCGAGCAGGACGATCAGCGCCGCGATTGCGGCATAGCGTTTGAAGAGCGCGCCAAAGTCGAGCGCGGCCCCCTTCCCTGTCATCGTCGGCGCGTCAGCCATTGGCGTCCAACTTCGCGTCCTCGGTATCGCTATGGGCCATCGCCGCCATGATCGCGGCGGCGTTGACCGCAACATGCGGCAGGTCGGCGACGGTGCGCCCGTCGCTGAGAACAAACACCCGGTCGGCGCCCTCGACGATTTCCTCGAGTTCCGAGGAGATCATCAGCACGCCGAGGCCCTGATCGGCGAGTTCGCGGATCAGCTTTTGAATTTCGGCCTTGGCGCCGACGTCGATGCCGCGCGTCGGCTCATCCAGGATCAGCAGCTTCGGATTCATGCACAGCCAGCGGGCGAGCAGCACCTTCTGCTGATTGCCGCCGGAAAGCTCGCGCACTTTCTGCTCGACGCTCGAGGCTTTGACGCCAAGGCGCGTCATGAAGCGATCGACGATCGCGCGCTGGCGCTCCTCGTCGACGACGCCGAAGCTGGTCAGGCGCGGCAGGATGCCAAGCGTAATGTTCTCGCGCACCGACATGTCGGGAACGATTCCATCCGCCTTGCGATCCTCGCTGCAATAACCGACGCCGAGCGCGATCGCCTCGGCCGGTTCGCGCGGGCGCACGTCGCGCCCCATCAGTTGGATCACGCCGGCGTCAGGGGGATCGGCGCCGAAGATCGCCCGCGCGACCTCAGTGCGGCCCGAGCCGAGCAGCCCGGCCAATCCGACGATCTCCCCGGCGCGCACCTCGATGCGGGCGTCGCGCACCCGGCGCCCGATCTGCAGCCCGTTGGCCGCGAGCACCTGCTCGCCGACCGCGCCCGCGGCGTCGGAGAAGCCGGTCGAGCGTTCGCGAACGGCGTCGAGGTCGCGCCCAAGCATCGCCGCGATCAGATGAAGCTTGTCGACGTCGGCCATCCGGCTCGCCGAGACGGTGCGCCCGTCGCGCATCACCGTCACCCGGTCGCAGACCTGGTAGAGCTCGTCGAGCCGATGGCTGACGAAGATCACGGCGACGCCCTCGGCGCGCAATTGCCGCATCACGTCGAACAGCACCGCGACCTCGCGCTCGTCGAGCGACGAGGTCGGTTCGTCCATGATCACCAGCCGCGACTTGAACGACACTGCGCGGGCGATGGCGACCATCTGTTGGATCGCGGTCGAGAAGTTCATCAGGGGTTGGCGGACGTCGATCTCGACCGCAAAACGCCGCAGCAGCTCCGCCGCTTGTTCGTTCATCGCGCGCCAGTCGAGCAGTCCGTAGCGACGTTGCTCGCGGCCGAGGAAAATATTCTCGGCGACCGAGCGAAACGGAACGAGATTGATCTCCTGGTAAATCGTGCTGATGCCGCCTCGCTGGGCTTCCTGCGGCGAAGTAAAATCGATCGGCTGGCCATCGAACAGGATCGAGCCGGCGTCGCGGCGGTTGGCGCCAGTCAGGACTTTGATCAGCGTCGACTTGCCGGCGCCGTTCTGGCCGACGAGCGCCATGATCTCACCGGCGGCGACTTCGAGCGTCGCCGACGACAACGCATGCACGCCTTGGAAGCGCTTTTCGATATCGCGCATCACGAGAAGCGGAGGCGTCGCGGACATCTGAGCTTTCGACATTGATTTGAATGCGATCACGCCGCAGTGGCGCCCTCCCGCCTGCATCGAAGCAGGCGGGAGGGCTTTCAGCAAGGGCGGGAGGGACCCCCTGCGTGATCAGAACGCGGTGGCGAGCATTTCTTTGGCGTTGCTGGCGTCGAAGAAGCGGTCCGGATTGATGATGACCGGATCGATCTTCTCGCCTGCGGCGTAGGAATACATGATGTCGAACGCCTTGGGCCCAAAGCGCGGGCTGCACTCGCAGGTCGCGCCGATCTTGCCGTCGATGATCGCCTGCACCGCATCCTTTTCGCCGTCGATCGAGACGATCAGAATGTCCTTGCCCGGCACTTTGCCGGCCGCCTCGATCGCCGCAATCGCGCCGAGCGCCATTTCGTCGTTGTGAGCGTAGATAATGGTCGCGTCGGGATGCGCCTGTAGCAGCGTCTCGGCGACCTGACGGCCTTTATCGCGCGAGAAATCGCCCGACTGGCTGGCAAGGATGGTGATCCCCGGCGCGCCGGCCTTGATGGCGTCGTCGAAGCCCTTCTTGCGGTCGTTAGCGGGTGAAGCGCCGATCGTGCCTTCGAGCTCGATCACCTTGCCCTTGCCGCCGGTGTTCTTGATCGTCCATTCGGCGACGCGCTGGCCTTCCTGGATGAAGTTCGAGCCGACGAAGGCGAGGTAGTCTTCGCCAGCCTTGGCGAGCGAGGGATCGACGCTGCGGTCGATCAGCAGCACCGGAATGCCAGCCTTCTTGGCCGCCATGACGGCGGGAATCAGCGGCTTCTCTTCGCGCGGGGCGAGGAAGATGAAGTCGACGCCCTGGGCGATCATGCTGTTGACGTCGGCGACCTGCTTGGCGGCCGAACTGGCGGCGTCGGTGTAGACCAGTTGGTCGCCACGCTTCTTGGCCTCATCCTGCATGCTGGCGGTCTGCGCCAGACGCCACGGATTGTTGCTCTCCGTCTGCGCGAAGCCGACCTTGTAGCTGTCCTTCTTCTTCAGCATCGGGACGGCGCCGAAGGCCGGGATGATCGTCATCGCGGCGAAGCCGCCGAGCGATCCGATAAGCAAATGTCGGCGATCTATAACCATGTCATTTCCTCCACACAGGGCGCGCCTTCGCGGCGCACTCCAACCCACGGTCTCCCAACCGTTCCTTTCGGGGTCGCGAAACTCGCGCTGCAAACTCCGCCGCGCGGCCTCTTCGCACTTGTACCCCAAGCCGAATGGATGATAATATTATGCTAATAGTTGTCAATGCGGAATCGAACGTTAGACTCGCTATAAATTTATCTGCTAGCAATATCAACGTACTAATATGCTAATATTATTTGCAACCGAGCAGCGAGGGTCGGGTGGACGGCATTGAGGGGCCGCAGGTCGGGCCGGCGGCCGGCGAGACCAACAAGAAACGCAAGGGAGCCAAACACGGGGCGTCGCCGCGCCGTGTGACGATGATCGACGTCGCCAACGAAGCGCGCGTATCGCAGACGACGGTCTCGCTCGCGCTCAATCATGCAGACGCGGCGCGCCTCTCCGCCGACACCCGTCAGCGGGTGATGAAGGCGGCGGCGCAACTGGGCTATCAGCCGGGGCGTCGCGGCGGCGCGCCTGACGCAGCCCTGCCCGCTTCGATCGGCTTCGTGTGCGACGAAATCTCAACTGACCCCTGGACGGCAATCGGCTTCGACGGCGTGCGCGAGAAAGCCTGGGAGAACGGCTATACGGTGACGGTCATGGTCACTCGCGGCGACGCCGACGTCGAGAGCGCCATCTTTGCGCAACTTGCCAGTCAGCGTCTGCTCGGGCTCGTCTATGCAACGATCAACACCCGTCTCATCGATCCGCCCGCGACGCCGCCCGGCCTGCCAACGGTTTTGCTGAATTGCCACGTCGCCAATGGCGCCCTGCCCTCGGTCGTTCCCGGCGAAGTTGCGGGCGGACACGCCGCGACCAACGTGTTGCTGCGCGCTGGACACCGGCGCATCGGCTACATCAACGGCGAATCGAGCATGGAAGCCTCGCGGCTTCGCTTGCGCGGCTATCGTCAGGCGCTGGCGACCGCCGACCTGCCGTTCGATCCCGACCTGGTGCGCGACGGCAACTGGCAGGCGCTTTCGGGTTACGAGGCGACGCGCGATCTGATGACTTTGGCGGCGCCGCCAACCGCCATCTTCTGCGGCAACGACCTCATGGCGGTCGGCTGCTATGAAGCGTTGCGCCAACTCGATCTGCGCATTCCCGACGATATCGCGGTCTTCGGCTACGACGACCGGGAAATCGCCCAGCACGTGCATCCGGCGCTCTCGACGGTGCTGCTGCCTCACTTCGAAATGGGCGCGATCGCCGCCGAAATTCTGATCGACATGGCGGCCGGCAGGGCAATTCGAACGCGGCAGATCAAGGTCGAGTGCCCGATCGTCATGCGCAATTCGGTTTGAACGCCAATTCGGTTTTAATACTGAGCAAACAAGGGAGGCGAGCTTGAGCGAGACGCTGGGTGAACTGTCCAGAGGCGCTTTGAAAGATCTTGCCGGGGTGTTCGCGGCAATGCCGGACGACGCCCTCGACGGACTGATAGAGGCGATCGTCGCTGCCAAGCGCATCGTTGTGTTTGGTCTCGGGCGCGAGGGCCTGCAGATGCGCGGCTTCGCCATGCGGCTATTTCATATGGGCCGCAATGTCGCGGTCTGGGGCGACATGACGACGCCCGAAGTCGGCCCCGACGATCTGCTGATCGTATCGGCCGGCCCTGGCGATCTGGCGACGGCGCGTACCCTGGTCGACATCGCCGTCAGGGCGGGCAGCCAGACCGCCCTCGTCACTGCGCAGCCCGGCGGCGAACTCGCCCGGCGCGTCGACATCGTGACCGTGATCCCCGCTCAAACGATGGCCGACGATCGCGGCGCCAGCCTCTCGGTTCTGCCGATGGGCTCGCTGTTCGAGACCGCGCAGATGATCGCCTTCGAGATGGCGATTCTTAAACTCCGCCCGCTCCTCAAGGAGACCTCGGAAACGATGCGCGCGCGTCACACCAATCTCGAGTGACGGCGACGCCTTACTCGCGACATTCGTTGGTCGTCACTTCAAACGTCACCAGTTTGGCGACGCCAAACGCGGTCGACATGGCGACATCGGCGGCGTCGCGCCCACGGCCCATCAGTATGCGGCCAATCCGCGGGTGATTGTGGCGCGCGTCCATCGCGTACCAGCGGCCATCGAGAAACGCCTCGAACCAGGCGCTGAAGTCCATCGGGTTGGGATCGACGGGGACGCCGATGTCGCCGAGATAGCCGGTGCAGTAGCGCGCCGGCACGTTCATGCAGCGACACAGTGCAATGGCGAGGTGGGCGAAGTCGCGACACACCCCTACCCCTTCGCGCATGGCGTCGCTGGCGCTTCGCGTCGGGCGCGCCTCGGGGTAGCTGAAGCGAATATGATTGTGAACGAAGTCGCAGATCGCCTTCACCCGCGCGTAGCCGCCGGTAAAGCCCCTGAAATTGGCCCAGGCAAAATCCGCCAGCGCGTCGCTGTCGCAATAGCGGCTCGACAGCAGGAACTGCAACACATCATCAGGGAGACGAACGATTGGGGTGAAATCGTTGTACGCCGGGGTCGGTTCGGGTTCGCCGCTATCCTCAATCAGGAACCGGTTGTGGAAGGTGACGACGCCCGGCGACGCCTCCAGGCGGGTGACGCGATTGCCGAAGACGTCGATATAGGTGCTCATCGGCAAATGCGGGTCCGAAGTGATGAAGTCCGGCTTGCGCAGGTCGCCCCAGCGGGAGGGATGGATGTTGAGCTGCAACAGCATCGGCGTCGATGCTGTACATTCAAAACCGATCGCAAAGCCCGCTTCGATCAGCATTCCCGGCATCCCTATGTCGACGTGCGCCCGAGCGGCGCGAGCGCCGATTGAGACCCTTGCAAGTCCGAGGCCGTCACGGTTCGGAGCGACTGCCCGCGAGGCTGGCGGGCGCCTCGATCTCGGGGAGAGCGCGCACGACAACCGAGACGATCATGCCGTCATCATCCACCGCTTCGCCGAAGTAGGACCCGTGGAGCGGAACGGCCTGGCGGGCGTCTCGCGCGACCGCGACCCGAATCAAATCCCGACTGCCGACGATGCCGTTGGTCGGATCGAACTCGACCCAGCCGGCGCCCGGCAGGTAGACTTGGCACCACGCGTGGGTCGAGCCGCCGCCGAGATTGACTTCGCCCGCGTCGCGATCCGGCACGTATAGGTAGCCCGAGACGAAGCGAGCGGCGAAGCCAAGCGCGCGGGCCGCCTCCATCATCAAGGTCGCAAAATCGCGGCACGAACCGCGCCGAGACGCCAACGTTTGCCGCGGGCTCTGGGTGCCCCGCTCGATCCGGCGCTCGTATAAGAACCCCTCCTTGATCGCGTAAGTCAGCGTCATCAAAAGCCCCGCCGTTTCTGTGGGTCGACCTTGATGGATGAAACTACGGACCCAACGATTCAGTTCCCCGTGGGGATCGGGATAATGGCGCTCGATCGAGCGGGATAGGTCAGGCATTTCGTCGGCGTCGTAGGAAAACGGATAGAACCGCGCCCGATCTTCGAGCAGGACCTCGGGCTCGGTCAGCGGACTGTGCTCGAGCCTCAGGTTGTTTTCGACCCGCAAGCGCCGCGTCATGCCGCTGAATTCCGCGACGGCGACGCAATTGTCGAAGACATCGTGAATCCAGCGCAGCCGCTGCGGCTCGGGGTCGATGGTTAGACTGGCGCTGAGCAGCCGTTGGTCGTTGCTGTCGCGCGGCCGGAGCATCATCCGATGCTCGCCCAGCCGCACGGGCGCCGAATAGGAATAGGTCGTGACGTGTCTGACCGTCAGGATCGTCATTTGCCCTCGGCGAGAGGCGAGGCCATGCCTTGGCCGGCATGACCGAGCGTACACGTGGGCAAGCCACCGTGGCGCGGAAATTTGTGCAGCGTCCTGGAGGAATTACGACTTGATGATGGTGTTAGCGGGCGCGCAGTGGATCGGGCCGCCGCTCAGCTCTTCTTTTGG